>JANOSH010000044.1:0-250098 GCA_031415695.1 Actinomycetes bacterium | reverse complement strand
CCATCGCCGACGAAAACCCCGCCGCCAACCCATACACCGAACCGCCCTGACCCGACATTCGTTTGAACCGCCGTGCCCCACCCAACGAACCATCCTCAACTGCGCCAGCCCCTACGATCGCGATATCGACATCATCAACCTCAACGTCAGCCGACAACGACCCCGACGCCACATCGTTGGCCGAATGAACAACCTCACGACCCTGACACAACGCCAATTCAGGGTTCGTCAAAACGCACGCCGGCATCTTCACCAACTGCAACCGACCAGCCCAATCAGCACCGTACACATGACGAAAACTGGCGTAGTCGACACTGACCCGCGCCAAACCACCCAAAGCCTGAGGTGATGCGTCCCCAATCGTGAATCCAACAACATCAAAACCGACCTTCGCAGCCTCATCCGACGACAAGCCCCCCACCTTCACCCGGACAGCAAGACCCGGCGGTGTCACAGGTTTGCCAGGCACCTCGACCGACGGCCCAACCCCGCTACCCGGATCAACCACACGCCTACCAGCAGCATGCAACAACCCATCGGACCGCGACACCCGCAACGGCGAACCTGCCACTATCCGACCATCAGACCCCGCCACCAGATCCGTCGACACATCAAACCGGGCAACCGTAGGCGCCACCGCCAAACCCGGGTGACTTCGCCAACAACTCATCGAACCGAGGCGCATCGGCCACCGACGGCCCCCGCGACTGAGACGGCGCCAACACATCAGGAACACGACCAGGAACCGGGACACCACTACCAGGACCCCTACCACCACCCGGATCAGCCACCAGCGCCGACGGATCAGGCTTCGCCGGATCAGGCGTCGTCTGCGCCGCCGAACGATCAGCAACAACCGTCCCAGCCAACAACAACAAACTAAGAACTAGAGCGAACCGCCGCATCGCAACCCCATCTCAAAGCCCCCACCGGGCGTAACCCGAACCCTCCCACAAAAAAAAAACGGGCGTCAACCAGTAACACCACGACCACTATAAGTAGCTAGCCTGGCTGCTAACGACTACCGCGAACCGTATACATCACGTCGATGATCAATCCGAAGAACGGTTACCTCGTGTCGGGCGTCGTCGATGCGGTACAGCACACGATAGGTACCCCGACGTGCCGAGTAGATGCCTGCAAGCTCCCGACGCAGCTCTCGGCCAACGCGGTGAGGATTCTCGACGAGCGCGCCGGTCACGACATCGATCACCGCTGCGGCGACCGATTCGGACAAATCCTTGGCGATTGCCCTCGCGGCTGGGCGGGCCAACACCAGCTCGAACGGCTCGGCCGTCATCGAAGAGTTGGAGGACGCAATGCACGAACAGCCGCCGCGCCGCGCACAACATCACCACGCGCAATGGCCGCATCGGCCTTCACGAGGGCTTTCACTCCTGCGCTGTCACCAAGAATCTCGAGGGTCTCCTCGAGACTGTCAAGATCGTCCGGGCTGAGCAACACGGCGGCCGGACGACCATTGCGGGTGACGATGACCCGTTCATGCTCACGCTCGACGCGATCGACGAAATCGGAGAATCGGTCCTTCACGTTACGCAGCGACTCTGTCGAAGTCATGGCTACAATTGTGCCACGTTCCGTCGGTTCGGTCAATGGTTCGACGGGCGGCGGCGGGGCACTCTGCTTACCTTCGGCGTCGCTTGCTCCCGGTCGCTTTAGCGCTCCGCCACTAGCCGCGTTGGTAGTTGGGTGCCTCTCGCGTGATCTCTACGTCGTGCGGGTGGCTTTCGGCGCGTCCGGCTTGAGTGACCTTCACAAGCCGCGACCGGGTACGCAACTGCTCAAGGTCGGCGGCACCGGCGTACCCCATACCCGAACGCAACCCGCCAACCAACTGGTCCAACATGTCGTGCACCGGACCGACATGGGGAACCCGACCTTCAACTCCCTCGGGCACACTCTTACCGGTGCCCTTTTGTGCCGTGCCATAGCGGTCGGCGCCCAAGCCCGACAACGCCCCGAGCGAACCCATGCCCCGGTACGTCTTATAGCGACGGCCCTCGAACAGTTCCATCTCGCCCGGCGATTCATCGGTACCGGCCAGCATGGATCCGAGCATCACCGTGGTTGCGCCGACGGCAATTGCTTTGACAATGTCGCCAGAGTACGTGATGCCGCCATCGCCAATAATCGGAACATCAAGGCGACGTGATGCAATGGATGCGTCGTGAATCGCCGACAGCTGAGGAAGCCCGGCGCCAGCCACTACACGCGTCGTGCAGATTGACCCTGCACCCACGCCCACCTTTACTGCGTCGGCCCCGGCGGCGGCGAGCGTCTCGACACCCTCGGCCGTCACGACATTGCCAGCAACGACCGCGAGAGTGGGCCACGCACCCTTGATCCTCTTGATGGTGAGCACCACACCCGCAGAATGTCCGTGGGCGGTATCGATCACAATGGCGTCGACACCGCGGGCATACAAGGCTTCTACCCGCGCCTCGACATCGTCGCCGACTCCCACGGCCGCGGCCACAACCAGCCGCCCCGACGCGTCGTACACGGCCTTCGGAAACGACACCCGTTTCATGATGTCTTTCACCGTCAACAAGCCGACAAGCTTTCCGGCATCGTCGACAATCGGGAGCTTTTCGATTCGGTGCTTCTGCAGAACGGACCGTGCTTCGTCGAGAGTGGTGCCCGGGCGTGCAGTAACCAACGGAGCCGCGGTCATGAAATCGGTAACTGACCGTCGACGATCGTCGACCGTTGTGAACCGCGTGTCGCGATTGGTGAGAATGCCGAGCAGCGACCCATCAGGCGAGGTGATGGGAACGCCAGAAATGTGAAAGCGGGCCATGAGCTCGTCGGCGTTGGCCAACGACGCGTCGGGTCCTAGCGTTATTGGTTCGGCGATCATCCCCGACTGACTGCGTTTCACCCGTTCGACTTGGGCGGCCTGGTCGGCAATGGTGAGGTTGCGATGGATAACGCCGATGCCTCCGGCGCGGGCCATGGCGATAGCCATTTGGGACTCGGTGACTTTGTCCATCGCCGCGGACATGATGGGCACATTGAGCACGATGTCGCGAGCGAAGCGTGCACTGATGTCGACATCGGCGGGCAGCACTTCTGACCAGCCCGGCACGACCACGATGTCGTCGAAGGTGAGGGCTTCAAAACGGTTGAACAGTTCGTCGTTACGCGACATGTTGCTCCTTGTCGAGGGACTGGAGAGTGGAAACCAAGAGTTCGTGTTCAGCTGCGTGCATGCGTGCCGCGAACGCATCGAACGTATCGGTGGCCGAGACCGGGACCTCTCGGTACGCAAGCACCGGACCCGAGTCGATTCCTTCATCAGGGACCAGATGCACCATCACTCCCGAGTGGGTTCGCGCACCCGCAACAGCTTGCGCGTGAGCACGTTCAATAGCGTGCAGCCCCGGCAGTTCGCCCGGAAGCGCGGGGTGAAGATTGATAACCCGATCAGTAAACCGTGACAGAAAAGCAACCGACAACAACCGCATCCAACCGGCGAGCACAACCCACTCCGGATCAAAGGCAGCAACCGCCTCGGCCAACCGCTCGTCGTACGCGCTGCGGGCTTCGGCGGGCTGACGTTCAACGACGCGGGTTGGTATTCCGGCATGTGTGGCCCGCTGCAACGCAAATGCATCGGGCCGGTTCGATACTACGGCACGAACGGGCAACCCGGCGTCGACAAGGGCCTGCAGGTTGGACCCACCGCCCGACACCAGAACCACCAGACCGTGCCTCCCTGTCATTGAAGCACAACCTCGCTGGAACCTGCTTCCACTCGGCCAATAACCCAACTGTCCTCGGTAAGCGCCGACTGAAAAGCGGCGACGTCGCCAGGAGCGACAACGGCGACCATGCCAATACCCATGTTGAGCGTGCGATGCAGTTCGAACGGGCTAATACCCGAGACATCGCGAACGAGTCGGAACAACGCCGGGACGGGCCACGAACCGACGTTGATCGAGACGCCACATCCGTCGGGCAGAATGCGCACGGGGTTGTCGATGAGGCCGCCACCGGTGATGTGAATGAGCGCTTTCACTGGGTGCGCATCGTCGTCGAGGATTGGCGCCAGTACCGGCAGATACGAGCGGTGAGGTTCGAGCAGCGCATCAACGAGCGGTCGGTCGAGCGGCTCGGGCGCGGCATGTAGCGGCAGCCCGGCAAAGATTTTTCTCAGCATCGAATACCCGTTGGTATGGGGACCCGACGACGCCAGCCCAACAAGCACGTCACCCGGTTCGATGTTCTGGCGGGGGAGCAGCGTTCGACGGTCGGCCACACCCACGATGGTGCCGGCCACGTCGACATGACCATCGTGATACACACCCGGCATCTCGGCGGTTTCGCCTCCGAGCAACACACAACCATTGACCAGGCACGCTTCGGCCATGGCCGTAACGATGGCCGCAACGTTGGCGGGTACTAACCGAGCCGCAGCCACGTAGTCCATAAAGAACCACGGGCGGGCGTTCTGCACCAAGATGTCACCAACACAGTGGTTCACGAGGTCGGTGCCAACGCTGCCGAGCCGACCCGCTTCGGCCGCCAACGCAACCTTGGTGCCAACGCCGTCGGTGGAGGCCACGACAACCGGTTCGCCCAGAGCCAACAGGCGCTTGGCGTCGATGACTCCACCGAAACTGCCGACACCGGCCAACACGTCGGGCGTGTGCGTGGCTGACACAGCAGCTTTCATGCGCCTGACGGTCTCGTTTCCAGCATCGATATTGACCCCTGCCGCGCCATAGCTACCAACTGACCGCGCAATAGCGCGCCAGCCGATGTCACGTCGATACTGGCTGCCGCTGAAACTGATTCGGGCAACAGCGTCGTACGCGGCGCGGCGGGCGTCAGCAAAGCTCGGGCTACAGCCGACGACGGTCAGCACGCGCCCGCCGGTAGTCACCAGTTCCTCGTGGGCATTATGGGCGGCGCCAGCGAGAAACACCAACGCCGTCTCGTCGACATCGTTGAGGCCTTCGACCGTGTCGCCCAGTTGAGGCACCCCCGGGTATCCGGCTGAAGCAACGACGATGCCAACCGCGGCGCCCGGCAACACTCGAAACGGCACCTCGGCCAAACCACCCGTGACACACGCCGACAAAACGTCGACCCAGTCGGTATCGACAAGGGGAACGATCACCTGGGTTTCGGGGTCACCAAACCGACAGTTGAACTCGATAACGCGCGGGCCATCGGCGGTGAGGATCATGCCGGCATACAGACACCCTCGATACGCGATGCCCTCGGCTGCCAGTCCATCGACGGCTCGGCGGATCACGTTGTCGACAATCCAACCGTGTGTCTCGGCGTCGCAAAAAGGTGCCGGGGCATACGCACCCATGCCACCGGTGTTCGGACCAAGGTCACCGTCGAGGAGCCGTTTGTGATCCTGCACCGGCGGCAATGCCACGATGGTCGTGCCGTCAGTCAGTGCTAGGCACGACACCTCGTCGCCAACCAAACGCTCCTCGATGACTACCGGCCCAAGTTCAAGAAGTTGTCGAAGGGCATCGAGTGCCTCGGCCCGATTCGACGGCACGACAACACCTTTGCCAGCCGCTAAACCGTCGGCTTTGACGACGACGTCGAACGCCGCCGATTCGATGAACTGTCTACCGTCGTCAAAGGAGGTAACCCTGCGATACTTCGCCCCAAGAATGCCGTGTCGTTCACAGAACGCTCGGGCGCTGGCCTTTGACCATTCAAGTTCGGCTGCAGCTCGCGTCGGCCCGAACACAGGGATACCAAGTGCTGTGAGTTCATCGACGATGCCGCGTTCCAGCGCCGTTTCCGGTCCGACGACAACAAGGTCAGCGTCGATTGCCGAAGCCTCGATCTCGGCCGAAACAAGGGTGACCACAGGTCGGTGCGCCGATTGACGTAATGCCCACGCCAACGCGTTTTCACGACCCCCGGTGCCGACGATAACGACCTTCATCGCACCCTCCCTTCGAATGCAGCCTTACCCGCGGCAGTACCAATATCGAGCGGATAGTCACCCGTGAAACACGCGTCGCAGTACCCCGAGGTACTGCCGATGGCCCGACGCATTCCTTCGAGCGACAAGAACTGCACCGAGTTAGCGCCGATGAGTGCAGCTAACGCCTCCTCGCCATGCCGACGCGACACCAAGTCGTCTTCGTGACCCATGTCGATACCCATGTAACACGGATGAACAATTGGCGGGCACGTGACCCGCACATGCACCTCGGTGGCGCCAGCGTTGCGCAATAGCTGTACCAACGGCCCGGCTGTCGTACCCCGCACGATGGAATCGTCGATCATCACGACGCGCCTGCCGGCGAGGTTTTCGGTGAGCGCATTGAACTTCAAGGCCACACCCTGACGACGAAGCGCAGTCGTTGGCTCGATGAAGGTTCGCCCGATGTAGCGGTTCTTGATGAAACCGTCATTGAACGCAATACCGGCTGCGCCGGCGTAACCGATTGCCGCCGGCGTCGAAGAGTCGGGGACAGGGATAACAACGTCGGCGTCGACGTGCGCTTCACGGGCAAGTTCCTGGCCGAGGCGTTGGCGCACCCCGTGAACGCTGCGATCGTCCCACGACGAATCGGGACGCGAGAAGTACACAAACTCAAATGTGCAGCGGGCCTGGCGTGCAGTGGCGTGCGTGCGACGGCTGAAGATTTCGGTGCCGGTGATGGTTACGATTTCACCCGGTTCGACCTCGCGAATATCGATACAACCCATGGTGCGCAATGCACACGTTTCGCTGGCCAGCGCATAGCCACCGTCAGGCAACGTACCGACGGCAAGGGGTCGAAATCCCCACGGATCGCGAACGCCAATGATCCGGTCGGCCGCCATTACCACGAGCGAGTACGCGCCTTTCCACGAGGTCATGGTGCGCTCGACTCGGTCTTCCCAGGTCGTACCGCTACCTGATGCCAGCATCAGCAACATCACTTCGGAATCGCTCGACGCGGCAAGAGGATACCCACGGTCCAACAGTTCGGTTCGCAGCTCGGCCGCGTTGACCAAATTACCGTTGTGAGCAATGCCGAGAGGCCCATGACGGGTCTCGACAAGGAACGGCTGCAAGTTGCGATCGCTCGCTCCCCCAGTTGTCGAGTATCGGGTGTGACCAATCACATGGGTTGAGCCGACAAGGTGGGCAAGTCGCTCCGGATTGAACACCGCAGCGACAAGCCCGGCGTCACGTTCAACCCGAACCGACCGACCATCGCAACCAGCCAAACCTGCGCCTTCTTGCCCTCGATGCTGCAACGCAAACAACCCGAAATACGCGAGGCGAGCCGTCGCCATGCCATCGCCGCCCGGAGGCGCCATTACCCCAATGAGCCCGCATTCGTGGCGAGGGCGGTCGAGGTGGGCGTCATCCATGCGCGGGTCCCGGGTCGCTCGCTATGACCGCAGCGGCGTTGGAGGCCTGTTTAGCCGCCACGACGGCACGAACCGCCGGGTTGGAAACACCGAGAATTTTGGCTGCCGCAAGCGCGGCGTTGGCGGGGTCGATGACCACCATGCTGGCAACGCCTGACGGCAACCGGAGGCTTGACCAGATGTCGGCCGAAAACGGATCGTCGAGCGGCGGGCAGGCAATAACGGGACTGGTAACCATGGCGTCGGCAAACGCCGACAAGGCGTTGGACCGCCCGGCCAGCGTGACGTACACCGTGGGTACACCGTCGGCTTCGTACGCCCGTAACAACGTGAGTACGTGCTCGGGAACCTTGTGGGCCGAGCCAACCCGAATGGCCACGTCGAGCCCATACTCGCGAGCCGCTTCGGCAACTCGTTCCGCTACCCGCATGTCGGCCACTGAACCCATAAGAACAACCACCCGGCTCACAGGATGCCTGCCGCTTCTAGGTTGCGTTGCAACCGTGGACCCACGGGCGTCTCGGCTGGCTCGAAGCCGAGCCCGGTCATCTGCTCATACGCCGAGATGTAGCGCTGTCGGGTGAGTTGCCATACCTCGTCGGGCAACGTGGGCGGCGGTCCCTCGCCCGTGTAGCCAGTAGCCCTAAGAGCAAGCCGGGCCGGTTCCTTGTCGAGGCTTTCGGGCTCGAGCCCAGCCGAGAGTCGTGCTTCGAGCGAGTCGGCGCGCCACCACCGCGACGAGTCGGGCGTATGCATTTCGTCGATGAGAATGAGACCCCCTCCAGAGTCGAGACCAAACTCATACTTCGTGTCGGCAAGGATCAGCCCGGCACGTTCGGCGACGCGCTGGCCACGTTCGAACAGCGCCAACGCAATCGCCTGCACCTCGTCCCACAAGCTGGCGTCGACCAAACCGCGGCTCGCTACTTCGGCGCACGTAAGCGGCTCGTCGTGCGCGCCGCCCTCAGCTTTAGTGGTCGGTGTGATGATGGGACGGGGAAGTTCCTGATGAGGGCTAAGACCGTCGGGCAACTGATAGCCGTACAGCGTGCGGTTGCCGGCCAAGTACTGCGTGAGCACCGAGGTGGATGTTGATCCGGTGAGCCGAGCCCGCACAACCACCTCAACCGGCAACGTGTCGGCCTCGATGGCTACCAGCGCGTTCGGGTCGGGTTGCGACAACGCATGATTGTCGACAATGTCACTGGTCTCGTTGAACCACCACCACGCCAACTGGTTGAGCACCTGACCCTTGTGGGCAACGGCTGCTACCACCTTGTCGAACGCCGATAGCCGATCGGTGGTGACCAGCAACCGGCGGTTGTCGGGCAGCCGATAGCTGACCCGCACCTTTCCAACTCGACGATCGGGGAGATTCAAATGGATGTCGGTGCACGGCACCGGGCTGTGAATGGTCATGTGTCCTGCGCAAAGTTGACCCCGGCTTCGAACAAGGCGAGCCCGGTACCACCGGACTCACCCCGAGAAAATCGGGGATGCTGATAGGGGAAAATGTGGTTCTCGGGGTGAGGCATAAGACCAAGCACAAGACCGGTGGGGTCACAGATACCAGCGATGTTGTCGACCGAACCATTTGGGTTAACACCAGTGTACGCAAGGGCAATCTGACCGTTCGCTCGCAACGACGCCAGCGTGACGTCGTTGGCCAGGAATCGGCCTTCACCATGCGCAACGGGGCAAGCAATCGGCTCACGCAACGTGCGAGTCCACACGCAGACACTTGTGGGGTTCGGTGCTAGTTCAACCCACCGACATACGAACTGACCGCTGGCGTTGTGGGCAAGGTTTGCTGGTTCGTCACCGACCAAGATGCCCAGGCGCATGAGCGCCTGGAAGCCGTTGCAGATGCCGATAACTGGGCGACCGCCGGCCACGTGGTGGTTGATGCCGTCACCAAGAATATCGGCAAGTTCGAGCGCGAACAGACGGCCGGAACCCGTGGCGTCGGCGAACGAAAATCCACCCGCAACCACCAGGATTTGGGCCGTGCCAATGATCGCTGGTTGCGCCCTCAATTCGGCGAGGTGCACCACGGTCGTTGTCGCCCCTGCTAACTGGAAGGCCGCTGCCACGTCGTTGTGCCGGTTCGTGCCGGGCGCGGCAAGAATGGCGGCTGCGGGTTTCATGAAATGTGGCCGGCCCATGCGTGCACCAGAGCGTCGATCGTGACCGACACGCTGCCAATTCGTACGAGCGGTTCGAGCGTCACGACGCCAAGTGGCCGACCGATTTCGGCGAACCGATGGGCGTCGTCGGGCCGACAGGTAACAAGGAATCGACCAGTCGACTCCGAGAACAGTTCGACAACCTCGTCGCCCTTGCCCACATCAAGTTCGAGACCTAGCCGACCAGCAATCGCCATCTCGGCCGCGGCAACCGCTAAGCCACCTTCGGACAGGTCGTGGCATGCCGTCACATAGCCCTGACTGATGAGCCGATGCAGCGATCGATAACGATGCGGCGCATCGGGGTCGAGTCCTGGTACGCCACCCGGCCCATCTATACCGAGAACCGCATCGAGATGGCTGCCCACTAACTCGTCTTGCGTGGAACCCACGAACACCACCACATCACCCACCTGCTTGAGGTCACTGGTACACGACCGCATGAGATCGGGCACGACACCAAGTGCATGGATAACCAAGGTGGGCGGGATGGATTGGCGCACGCCATTGCTGTCGACGAAAGCGTTGTTAAGCGAATCCTTGCCACTGACGTAAGGCGCACCGTGCGCCAACGCTGCGGCGCTACAACCACCGACCGCTTCGATGAGTTGCCCGAGAATGGCCGGATCGGAAACATCACCCCACGAGAAATTGTCGAGGAGCGCAACACGGTCGGGGTCAGCACCTACCGCCACCACGTTGCGGATCGCCTCGTCGACCACGGCCTCAGCCATCCGACGACAATCGAAACGGCCATAGCGAACGTTGACACCGATGCCAAGCGCGATGGCTTGACTCTTCGACGGATCGGCTCCAAGAGGGCGCACGACTGCCGCATCGCGAGGACCATCGTCGGCCGCGCCGCCGTAGGGCCGGACGACTGAGCCGCCGAGAATTTCGTGGTCGTATCCGCGAACCACGTCGAGATTCGATCGCATGCTGGGATGGGCGAGCAACGCAAGCAACGTCGTCGCCGAGTCGTCGACCACCCGGGCCGCGGTTGGGACAGCGGCGGCAGGTGTCGGCCGGGTCGCTACCAGTGTTCGCCGTGGGCATCCCCCATGAAGGAACGCTGTGTCGAGGTCGAGCACCGATGTGCCAGATTTGTCGACCACGAGGTGGCCGTCGCCGGTGAATTCGCCGATGTCGGCAATATCGACTTCGAAACGTTGGCACAGCCCTTCGAGCTCGGAGACGTTGGCGGCCGGGACCGCGAGCACCATGCGCTCTTGGGCTTCGGACAGCCACACTTCCCACGGTTCGAGCCCGGCGTACTTCAAGGGAACCAAGTCGAGTTCGACCCTGGCCCCAACACCGTCGGCCATTTCGCCAACCGCCGACGACAAGCCGCCGGCGCCACAATCGGTAATAGCTGTATACAACTCGGCGTCACGAGCAGCGATAACAACTTCGATCACGGCCTGTTCAACAACCGGGTCGCCGATCTGCACGCTGGCACCCGCTACCTCGCCCGTCGTGGCGTCCATGGCCATCGACGAGAACGTCGCCCCGCGAATGCCGTCACGACCGGTGCGACCACCAATGACCACGACACGATCGCCGACGTTGGCGCCGGTCCGGTACGAGCCAACGGGCAGCACACCAATAGCGCCACAAAACACCAGGGGGTTCGCCACAAACCCTGGGTCGTGGATGATGGCGCCCGACACTGTCGGCACCCCGATTTTGTTGCCGTAGTCGGCCACACCGGCGATGACGCCGTCACGGATGCGGGTGGGATGCAAGACGCCAGCCGGAAGCTCATCGACCGGCAGATCACCGGGACCAAAACACAAGATGTCGGTCAGCGCTATGGGTTGGGCTGACACGCCAACCACATCGCGGATGACACCACCGACCCCGGTGTTTGCGCCGCCAAAAGGTTCGATTGCCGACGGGTGGTTGTGGGTTTCGGCCTTGATTGCAACATCGATGTAGTCGTCGAAGGCAACAATGCCAGCGTTGTCGACAAATGCCGAATGCACCCAGGGCTTATTGAGCGTGTCGGTGACGGCTCGCAACTGGGCCAACAAGGACGGCACCGTCTGGCCGTCGTCCCAACGCAAAGCCGCCCGGAACGTTTTGTGGTTACAGTGCTCGCTCCATGTTTGGGCAAGCGCTTCGAGTTCAACGTCGGTCGGATCCCGTTCAAGAGCCTCGAAGTGTTTCTGGATGGCCGTGAGCTCGGCGGGGTCGAGCGACAGGCGTCGTTCCCGTCCGACAGCCATCAGTTCGTCGGGCGCGAGCCCGACAATGGCCACGGTCTGGCACTCACCTGATGCCGGCACGGCATCGGTCGTCCACTGCGGTTCGGCCAACCCGACACACGCGCGTTCTACAACATCGTTAGCGAGAAGACGACGGGTGAGACGATCGATGTCGTCGCTATCAAGGTTGCCTCCAACTTCGAATCGCCAGCCAGTGGCCACGTCGTCGAGCCCGTATCCAAGACCCAGAGCACCACGCCGAACCGCGGCTGCGAGTGGGTCGGTGACACCGGCTCGTAGCACCACTTCAATGACATGTCCGCCTTGAATTGCTTCAGTCCGGTCCCAGGACACGTCGTCACACAGCTCGTCGGCGAGTAGTCGCCGGGCGAGGACGGATCGGTCATCGTCGGTTAGGACACAGCGAAGAAAGATCAGTCGCGACCGGTTCACCGACGTGGCCATAGTGATGCCGAGTTGGTGTGCGGCGGCCAACAGGCCCGCCGCAGCCGGGTCGGTTCGCGGGCGCACATCGGCACACACCACAGCGATCGGCATCGACTCAACCGTACGCGACATGCCTCCCTACGTGCGAGAAAATCCAGTTGACTTTTCGTATATTCGCTACGACCCGTGGTACATCCGGTGCAGGTCGACCAGTTCAACCTCGGGTCGCCCTGCCGCCGCACGTTGAAGGTCGCTTGTGAACCCCGCGGCGCTGACGAGTAACCGCTTCACTGGCCGTTTACCCTCTGCCACTGCAACGGCTGCGGCGTCGAGTCGTTCAAGTAAGCCAACCCCGACACGGTCCGCCGTTGCCTTCACTTCACCCACCAGAATTGGTGTGCGACCACCCTTGGATGTCGCTTCGACTGCTACCAGGTCGACCTGACCGACGGGCTCGACCACCGATGAACCGACGTCAGAAACAGCGCCACCGACGGTCGAGGCAGTCGCATGGCCAAGAATCCACTGCTCGGCAAGGAACTCCAGGTGTGGCGCGTATATCCGAGCTGCTACAGCCGGCATTGCGTCGGTCCAGACATCGGCGGCCCGACGCATGTTGAGCCGGCGCTCGTTGCGCTCCACAACAATGCGCTGGAACCGCACCATCGGTTCGGTCAGTTGGTAGATGGGCCGGTTGGCTTTGAGCGGATCCCCCCGCTTCAGAACCCAGCCGGCATCGATCGCCACGTTCAAAGCGTGCGGTAGCGAACCTCTGCTCAGGCCGAGCGACTCTTCGAGGCTTCCCCATCGATCTGCCCCGTCGGCGATTGCAGAAAGCAATCCCCAGAAGAGCTGTCGATCCCGAAGCTGGCTGTCCTCGGACACCACAATGCGGCCCTCACGAAAGAGGCTCGATGATGGATCAAGCAGGCGACGGATCACCCACGCATCCAGATCACCATCGGCGGCCGGTGAATCATCTCCTGCCAAGGTGCGATAGGCGGGAGTTCCCCCGACCAGAGCGTGAAGGCGAAAAGCCGCCGCCGGATTCCCGCGCAAACCCCAGAATTGGGCCGCGGTCCGATAGGCAAAGGGCTCCACGACCAGCTCGAGGCTAGCTCGGCCTCGTAGCGGAGCGTCCCCGTCGAGGAGCTTTCGCATCTCGCCAAACGCGGATCCACACAGCAGTAGTCGAGTCCCACCGGCGGTCGCGCCAATACCTCCTGGCCCGAGAAGGCCCTGAAGAACCGACGGCAACTCCGGCACCTTTGTAATCACGCGCTGGATCTCATCCAGCACAACTACGCGGCCGACACCCTGCGCCCCGAAGCGAACGAGCGCCCCCAATGCCTCCGCCCACGTTGCGAACCGAATACGTCCGGCAGAGCTGACATGTGCAGAGTACGCATCGCTCAAACCATCAAGATTCGCAGTCGACTCGGTTTCTAGCGCCTCCCAGTAAAATCCGCTCGACACCGAGGCCAACTGGCTCGTCAGCAAGGATTTTCCCTGCCGACGCCTGCCGTAAACCAGCCCAAGCCGCGCATCGGGACCCGGCTCGTTCACAAAGCGAACAAGCCTCTCCCATTCCCAGCTCCTATCAAAGACGTCAACGGGCTTGTCCACAGCCTGACTATAGCATACTCAATTATGCCATAACTCGGTATGTCAATACCGTTGGAGAGGTTTGGGATTACATCAGGATAGATGTATCTTTTTTGATATGAATGGGATCGAGTTGTTTCGCCTTGGTCGGAGCCTGACAAAGATGGGCGTGCGAGCGCTTCCCGAATCCGAGTTTCGTGAGTTGCCGACCAGTGTGCGCATGGTGCTCGTCGACGTGTTCGAGAATCGCGACACCACCATCGGTCAGATCGTCGAACGAACCGGGTTCCCACAAAGCCACGTTTCGGCATCCGTGGCCCGGTTACGCGACAACGGCATTCTGATGACATGGGCCGACCCCACCGACGGCCGTCGAACGCTGGTCGCGCCGTCGGCGGCCGAAATCACAAAGGTCGACAACGCGCACCACACGCTGGACCCCATCGACGACCACGTGCGCACTCTTTTGCTCGACCGCTTTGGATCCGCCGGCGAATCAAAGCTGACCGAAGCGCTCGCCGCGCTCGACCTGCTGGGGCGTCTGTTTGTTTCGTCAGCCCAGCGAGAACAGTCATGCTGATTCGTCTACTACGCAATCAGCTAGGGCGCTACCGCACGGCTATTGCATGGGTCATAGTGCTGCAACTCGTGCAGACCATGGCCGCGTTGTACTTGCCCAGCCTGAACGCCCGCATCATCGATGAAGGAATTGCCGGCAACGACCAACCCTTCATCTGGCGCACCGGTGTACTGATGTTGGGCATCACGCTGGTTCAGGTCGCCTTTTCGATTGCAGCCGTGTATTTCGGATCGCGAATCGCCATGGGGTTCGGCCGAGACCTGCGCCGCGGGCTGTTTCATCAGGTCACGCAGTACTCGTCGCGTGAAATGAACCAGTTCGGCGCGCCATCGCTCATCACGCGTATCACCAACGATGTGCAGCAGGTCCAAATGCTCGTCCTCATGGGAACCACGATGCTGGTCGCCGCGCCCATCTCGATGATCGGCGGGGTCTACATGGCAGTCCGCGAAGATGTCGGTGTCTCGCTCATGCTGCTGATCAGTGTTCCCGTGCTTGCTATAATCGTGGGTTCAGTAGTCATTCGCATGGTGCCCCAGTTCCGGGCCATGCAAGACCGAATCGATTCAGTCAATCGCATTCTGCGTGAACAAATCATCGGTGTTCGCGTCGTGCGGGCGTTCGTTCGCGAGCCCGACGAGGTCAAGCGTTTCGGTGCGGCCAACGATGCGCTCACCGACACGTCGCTGCGCGCCGGCCGGCTGATGTCACGGATGTTCCCATCCGTCATGTTGGTACTCAACACCTCAATGGTCGCGGCCGTGTGGATTGGAGCCAGTCGCATCAACAGCGGAGCCATGAAGATCGGTGCACTCGTGGCCTTTCTCAGCTACCTGGCCCAGATCCTGTTCTCGGTGATGATGGCAACGTTCGTCGCAATGATGATCCCACGAGCATCAGTGTGTGCCGATCGCATCACCGCGGTCCTCGACACTGACAGTTCGGTCCTGCCGCCCGTTGCACCCGTCGACATGCTGAAACCGGGAATAGTCGAGTTGCGCGACGTCGGATTCCATTACCCGGGGGCCGCTTCTCCCGTATTGACCCACGTCTCGTGCACCGTGCTTCCAGGCCAAACGTTGGCGATTATTGGCAGCACCGGTTCAGGCAAGACGACGCTCGTTCAACTCATTCCGCGACTCCTCGACGCAACGACCGGGTCCGTCATGCTCGGCGGCGTCGACGTCCGCGAACTCGCCCCCGAGGTTCTGTGGAGCCGCATCGGCCTCGTACCACAACGGCCGTACCTGTTCTCGGGGACCGTGGCGAGCAACCTGCGCTTCGGCCAACCCGACGCCACCGACGACCAGTTGTGGGAAGCGTTACAGATTGCACAGGCCGACGACTTCGTGCGGGGCATGGATGGTGGGCTCGACGCCACCATCAATCAGGGCGGAACCAACGTGTCAGGTGGGCAACGACAACGACTAGCCATCGCCCGAGCGTTGGTGCACAAACCCGACGTTTATCTGTTCGATGACTCATTCTCCGCTCTCGATCTGGCAACCGACGCCCGCCTTCGACTCGCGCTGAGGCCCATCACCACCGAAGCGGTCGTGGTCATTGTTGCCCAGCGGGTGTCGACGATTTCTGATGCCGACCAGATCATGGTGCTCGAGAACGGTGAGATCGTTGGTCTGGGGACTCACGACGAACTGCTCACCAACTGTGCGACGTATATCGAGATTGTGGAATCCCAAATCACCGACCGGCAGGCAGCATGACCACCGATGCAAAACTCGTCCGCGAACAGGCCGCTCAAGCGCGGGCGGCATCACCCGGAGGCCCGGCCGGCCGCATGGCCACCGCAGGGATGCCCGTCGAACGATCCGAGAACTTCAGGGCATCAACGCGGCGCCTTGTTGCCCGGCTGCGTCCCGAACGCGTTGGTGTGGTCACCGTCATTACGCTTGCCGTAGTCGCGATCACCTTGTCGCTGTTCGGTCCCAAGGTTCTAGGTCACGCCACGAACCTTGTTTTCGATGGTTTGCGAGGCCCCGGCATCGACTTCGGTCGCCTTCACCGCGTTCTGCTGCTAGCGGCAGCGCTATACGTGTCGTCTGCGCTCCTGCAATGGTGGCAGTCGTACCTTCTGGCTGGCGTCGTGCAACGCGCAATGGAACGGATGCGGGCCGACGTCGAAGACAAAATTCACCGCCTCCCCTTGCAGTACATCGACAGCCAACCTCGCGGCGACTTGTTGAGTCGAGCGACCAACGACATCGACAACGTTTCACAAAGCCTCCAACAAACCCTCAGTATGTTGCTGACCTCATCGCTCACGCTGGTCGGCGTGTTGATCATGATGTTCACGATTTCGTGGATGCTCGCCATTGTGGGCACAATCATGATTCCGTTGTCGATGTACACGGTGAAACTGATCACCAAGCGGTCGCGCCAGCGGTTCATGGGCCAGTGGCGTCACACCGGCATGCTCAATGCCCACGTGGAAGAGGTGTTCACCGGACACGCACTCGTGAAAGCCTTCGGCCGACAAGCCGACGTCGAGGCACGTTTCGATACTGTGAACGAAAAGCTGTACCGAGCCAGTTTTGGTGCCCAATCGATCTCGGGTGCAATACAACCGGCCATGACGTTCCTCGGCAACCTGAACTACGTGGCCATTGCGGTCATCGGCGGTATCCGGGTGTCGTCGGGCGCGATGTCGATCGGCGACGTTCAAGCCTTCGTGCAGTACGCCCGCCAGTACAGCATGCCGTTGAGCCAATTGGCGTCCATGGCCAACGTGCTTCAGTCTGGCATCGCATCGGCCGAGCGGGTCTTCGAGTTACTCGACGCTCCCGAGGAGTCGGCCGACGTGGATCACGGCGACAGTCCTACCGAGGTGGTCGGGCGAGTCGAATTCAATGACGTTTCGTTCTCGTATCGCCCCGACAAACCCCTTATTGAACACCTATCGCTGGTAGCTGCACCGGGCCGCACCATCGCCATAGTCGGGCCAACCGGAGCTGGAAAAACCACGCTCGTCAACCTATTGATGCGGTTCTATGAACTCGACGCCGGACACATAACCGTCGACGGTCGTGACATCGCGACCATGCCTCGACGCGAGCTACGCTCCATGATGGGAATGGTGCTCCAAGACGCATGGCTGTTCGGAGGGACCATCCGCGACAACATCGCCTACGGCAACCTGGCCGCAACGCCCGACGCGTTGCTGGCGGCGGCAAAGGCAACCTACGTCGACCGATTCGTTCGTACCTTGCCCGACGGCTACGAAACCATCGTGGATGATGCAGGAAGCAACGTGAGCGCAGGGGAGCGTCAGCTGATCACGATCGCCCGAGCGTTCCTTGCCGACCCGGCAATTCTGATACTCGACGAAGCGACCAGTTCAGTGGACACGCGTACCGAGGTCCTCATTCAACGAGCCATGGCCGCTCTGCGTTCACAACGCACTAGTTTCGTTATTGCCCACCGCTTGTCGACCATTCGCGATGCCGACACTATCTTGGTCATGGACGCGGGCCGAATCGTCGAACAAGGAACCCATACCGAATTGTTGACCCGTGGCGGCGCATACTTCACGCTCTACAACTCCCAGTTCGCAGCCGCTGCAACCACTGTTACCTAACGATTCGTGCTCCGACCGGAAGCTCGGCAAGCAGGTTCTCGCTCACTTGCATCGACGTGAGGTGCAACGTTGATTCGATTCGGACCATCCGAACCGATTCGGTGGCACCTCGGCCGCACATTGCGATAGCCGCCATGATCGCGTCGCGTTCGGTCGGTAACGCCATCGGCATTTTTGCCCTGCGCACCCCGGCTGGACCAGCGGTGAAGCAGTTGATCCACGTGTTACGCCAGTCGATTGACTCAACCACCGCCACGGTCGTGAAGTCGGCCAGCCCAATGCCCAGAGCGTTGCCGTGCGACACGTCGGTAATGCCGAGTACCACAATGTTGGTCACCCGTGGGCGCTCCCGATCGGCCACGCCGTTGACCCAAAATCGACCGCTGACATTCGGATCAATGCCGACCCCGGAGATATCTTTGCCGATCTTTTCAACGACGAGCACATCGATCTCGTCAAAGGGCAGTTGGGGAAGCAAACCCTCGGCGTACTGCAACAGACCCATCTCGTGGTCGCCGCCAATTTCTTCGGCCGTCAACGCTTCGATTCGAACTACCGATCCCGAGGCCGCTTCGATAGTCGAGACTCCACCGAGCACCCGGCCGGTCGCCCGGAGCAAGGCGAAACCCTCGATGAGGTTGACCCCCATCCTCGCCGACCCATAGGAATGAAGTGCCTGCGCTCCGGCCTGTTTGCCGAAACCAACGACAGCCATTTTGGCGAGGCCGCTCTCGATCGGCCCTTCGAAGCACGTATGCGGCTTAATGCGGTTCACGGGCACAAACCAGTCGGCAGCCGCCGCTTCCTTGTCGTGATACACCGGCATGCCGCACGACGTTCGGCCGACAAACTCGACTTCCATGGTGGCACGAATGTCGCAGCCAATCGCGCTCGAGGTAATACCGTAGCTGTGCAGCACCTCGACCTGGCCTTCGGACGTTGCGCCGCCATGAGAACCCATCGCCGGAACAACAAATGGCTCGGCACCAAGTGCCCGGAACCCAGCCACTGCACCAGCCAACATGTCGACACGGCCAGTCAAGCCCCGAGAACCAGCACCGAGGGCCACGGTGCGGCCTGGCTTCACCACGGAACCGAATCGAGCAATAACGGCGTCACGAGCCGCGCCTGCGATGTCGGTGATTGGTGGCGGCTCGCTGCCTGGCAACTCGACGGTCACGAGTGGCGGAATGGACAGTTCCGCCGGAAACGGTAGATGCACTCCAGCATGAATGGTTTCGAATCCCATGCTCCCAGCGTTACACGACCGTCAATGCACTTGCACTGGTACCGTTTCACGTGGCCACAACGCATCTTCGACCGGCATGAGCGCACGCCGCGAACTCTTGATCGACCGGATGCCACCGCCTGGTTCTGACCCGGCCGACGTGATCGATGCGTTCGCCACCTGGGCAACCGAAGGGAATCGGTCGCTCTACGCCCACCAGGAAGACGCCGCGCTTGCTCTCGCGAGCGGCGACCATGTCGTCTTGGCTACCCCTACCGGATCGGGCAAAAGTCTCGTGGCCATCGTCGGTGTTCTGCTGGCACTGAACCGCGGAGAGCGCGCCGTGTGGACAGCTCCAATTAAGGCGCTTGTGGCCGAGAAGTTCTTCGACCTCGCATCGCTTCTCGGCCCGGAGCGAGTGGGCCTCGCAACCGGTGATGCTGGCATCAACTCCGACGCACCTGTGCTCGTGTGCACCGCCGAAATCTTCGCCAACATGACCCTGGCCCAGGGAGCGTTGGCACCAGCCGCTGGAGGCATGGGGTTCGCGTGTCTCGACGAGTTCCACTACTACGGCGATCATGAACGCGGCTGGGCCTGGCAGGTACCGCTCTTAACCGCTCATCGCACCCAGTTCTTGTTGATGTCAGCAACGCTCGGCGACATGACGGTCATTGCCGACGACCTCGCAAAACGCAGCGGTCGAATCGTTACCGAAATAACGACCGCAACCCGCCCCACGCCGCTCTATCACGCATATCGCGAGACCACCGTGAGCGAATCAATCACCGACGCCATCGACCAGGGGCTCAGCCCGGTCTATGTCGTGCATGCCACCCAGGCCAGCGCAATCGAACGCGGTCAGGCACTCGTGAGCTTGCCACTGACGACGCGGCCGCAACGAGATGCCATCACCGCGGCGTTGTCCGACGTTCGATTTGCTCCCGGTTTTGGTCAGACCCTGTCGCGACTCATACGCAATGGTGTGGGCGTGCACCATGCCGGTATGTTGCCGCGCTACCGCCGCCTAGTGGAACGCCTTGCTCGCGAAGGACTGCTACCCGTGATCTGCGGAACCGACACCCTCGGGGTGGGTGTCAACATCCCAATCCGAACCGTCCTGCTCACCGCACTCACCAAGTTCGACGGTCAACGAGTCCGATCCTTCAGCGCACGGGAATTTCACCAGTTAGCAGGCCGAGCCGGGCGGGCGGGGTTCGACCCCGACGGGCATGTATGGGCCCAAGCACCCGACCATGTCGTCGAGAACGAACGCGCCCTTACCCGCGCCGGCGACGACCCGAAGGCACGCCGGAAGGTCAGCAGAAAGTCACCTCCAAAGGACTTCGTTCACTACGACAACAAGTCGTTCGAGCGACTAATCGGGGCACGACCCGAGGCGCTCATTTCGCGGTTCAGTGTGGGGGCCGACTTGGTAGCGACGGTGCTGGACCGGCCCGACGGTGCCGACGCTCTGAAGGATCTGTTGCGCACCAATCACGACACCGAGGTCAAGAAGCGCCGCCATATCCGCCGTGCCATCCGTGTGTACCGTTCTCTTGAAGCTGCCGGCGTCGCTGAACGTCAGCGAGACGCCGACGGTCGATGCCTGGGCGTGCGCGTTGGATCACTGGTCGAAGGCACTGACGACCGCACCATGCTGCGGTTCGCTGCGCCGCTGATGCCGTTCGCGATCGAGGTCATCACAACACTTGATGCCGACGACCCTCGTTACCACCTCGACGTCGTCAGCGTTGTTGAGAGTGTCCTCGATGACCCTCGCCAAATATTGTTTGCGCAAAAAGATGCCGTCGTGTCCGCCGAGATCGCCCGCATGAAATCCGAGGGAGTCGCGTACGAGGACCGCATTCTGAAACTCGATCACCTCACGTGGCCGCGGCCACTGGCCGATGTCGTCGAGGGCTGCTTCGAAACGTACCGCAGCCATCATCCGTGGGTTGAAGATGCGCCGTCACCCAAGGGCATTCTCCTTGAGTTGTTAGAGAGTGGTGAGACCTTTGGCGGGTTCATCCACCGGTACAAACTCGAACGGTCCGAAGGGCTGTTGCTTCGATATCTCACCGATGCATGGCGCACGCTCGATCGATCACTACCCGACGTCGCGTACAACGAGATGCTCGAAGACGTTGTCGTCTGGCTCGGCTCGTTGATCCGCGCTACCGATGCCAGTCTTCTCGACGAGTGGCTGCAACTTTCCGGCGGCCCGACTGCGCAACCGCGGGTCGTGGTCGACCCAGTGTGGGGGGCACCCAAGGCGTGGCGTACTGCGGTGAGAACCGCGGCATTCGGTTGGATCGAACTGCTGGCCCGCCGATCATACGAACCGCTTGCCGCCCGAACCGGCTGGTCAACGAGTCAACTCAGCACAGCCATGACGTCATATTGGATCGACCACGACGCCATGGGCATTGACGCAGCCGCGAGGGCCACTACGTTCTTCACGCTGACTGAGACACCAACGTTGTGGACGATCCGCCAACAACTTGCCGACCCGGCCGGTGACGGGGATTGGACATTCACCGCCACGGTCGATGTCGCCGAGGCCCTCGACGCCGGTACACCGACACTGCGCCTTGTGGCCATTGGCCGCTACGACCCGAACAGCAGTTAGGGGTGGTGCTGATCGGCGTGATGGCGTGCCAACGGATCGTCGGCAAAGTCGCCGGATGGATCACGCCAAACAGTATGAACATGGTTAGCGTCGCGGGCCGAGTTGTCGTACTCGACCAGAATTGTCGGACCGTGCAATCGGTAGTAGTGAGGTTTGCCGGGATCGAGGCTTCCAGCCCACAGCAGACACACCTCGTCAAGCGCTGAGGCCGCGAACTTGGCTGCCTCTGCGTCGGCAAGGTCGTCGGGTAGGCGGTTGACATACAGGCGCAAGAGCGCATCGAGCATCTCTCGATGGTTGGTACTCATGGCAGCAGCAGCAAGACCTTTTGGCCGGTAGGTAAACGACATCGCAACGTGGTCGGCCGCAACCACGCCAGTGGAGGCCTCAAGGCGAGTCTGCATCTGTTGGAGGACGGTGTCGATCTCGTGCTCGAAGCGGCCGCGCCAAATGAGAGGCAACGCCAGGGGTTCATCCCCATCGCTCAGAGTCGACCGATTCGCTCCAACGAGGTCGGTGGGCGCTCGCGGCGTTACGACAGCGATAGAGCGTTGGTGCTCGGGCAACGAACGCGTCAGTTCGCGTGCAAGATCTTCGACGCCGCCGAGGGGTCGCAGCGGGTGCGGGCCGAGCAGCGGTGCGCTAGCCGGGTCGGCGCCGAGGAAGAGCGGCGTGAGCCCGCTCAGTTCACCGTGGATGATCGTGAAATTCATCGAGATGTGATGACCGCCGAATCGCCAGCTCCACGTTCCGTTCTTTGACGGCATTCCAAAGAAGCGCACGAAGTAGAGCAGCGGGTCACGCCCGCGTGGCCGGCCGTAAGAGGTACCGAAACCTTCCAGCTGGTCGAGCACATTTTCGAGTCCAAGAATTGTGGAGGCAGTGACGTACCCCGCCGTCGACAACGCACTGGACAGCAGGCGATGCACGAGCCGATGCTGCGTCGAATCCATCGCCGACAACGTGAGCCCACCGTGGTCAGTCGGCGTATAGAACCACCGTCGCCGTTCGTCGTTGGACGGAAACGACCAGCACGCACTGTTGCGCTGCGCATCGCTCAAGGACCCGACAAACCGCTCGGCTTCCTCGGCCATCTTGATGGCTACCCGCCGACGAGGGGACGTCATGTTTCTACCCCGAGCCCAGGACCGTACAGCCCGAAGATGATCTCAGGATCGTCGGGGTGCCAGGTACCATCGAACTGCGAGCGTTGACCGATACGTCGGGTACGCGCCACCAGGCTTTCACCGAGCTCCAGTTGTCCCGTCTCCCACGTTGCCAACGCTCGGTTCAGATCGTTGGGGTAGGCAGCCAAGGCGTTGCGCAGCCTGAACGCATCGTCGGCCGCCTTCGCTGTGCCAGCAGCGGCATGAGGTCGAGCGATAAACGCGGCATCGCCAAGCAGGCACGATCGACCGAACACCATGCGGGGCACCTCCAGATCGAACACGACCTGCACGAACAACTCCTCGATGGCTTTGACCACCTCGCTCAGCGGGCTCGGCAATCGAGCGGCTGCTTCGGCGCGGGCCTCGGCGATGTGCTCGGGACGCAATGCCCCAGGGGGAACCGAAACTTCACGTTGTAGCCCACGGCGATCGAGCAAAAGATCGTCGAGGTCGCAACCGGCCAGGTAGTTGCGGTACCAGACAATGTTGATGAGTCGTTCGCCCAGCGCAACCGAACCGTCTCGGCCGGGAATCGGGTACACAAGGATATGACTGTTCGCATAGACGTAATACGTGATGGCGTCGTCAAGAGCCGAGCGAGTTGCAGCGCTGAGTTCTGTCTCGGGTACAACGCCTCGCCAAGCAACGTAGCCGGAATATTGCGGGCGGGTGCCGGGGAGCAACGACTCGCGGGCCGACGAACTGACCCCGTCAGCGAACACCACGAGATCGGCGTGTACAACAGCATCGTTGGCGAACCGTACGGTCAACGGCTCGAGATCAAAGCTCACCATCTCATGACCAAGTCGGTACAAGGTCGGGCCGAGCGCCGCAAGGAGTTCGCGGTACACGGTATTCCACGAACTGAACAGGTAGTAATGCAACCGATCGTGACGCACCGTTCCGTCACGACGAAGGTGACGAATGTGGTGTGTCGGCACAGCAATCGAATCGAGTTGAATTCCGACGCTGTCAACCAGGAACCGATAGGTTTCCGGCAAGAAGCCGATGCCTGCGCCACGTTCTTCAAGCTCGGTATGCGATCGTTCGTAGACCGTGACCCGGTGACCTGCGTCGGACAGGAAACACGCTGCGGCCAGGCCGCCGAGCGACCCGCCGACGACGGCAATGTCCACAGATTGTTATGGCTGGCCGAAGGTGGCGATCTGGTCGACGCGACACACAAACAACACCCGTCGCTCGTTGATCGATGGGTCGCGAAGTCCGTACGGGCCGGGGGCCTGCGTGTACTTCGTCCAAATTTTGTCGACGTGCTCGGTAACTCGCGACCCGTGGGTCGGATCGTCCTCAGAGATTTCTTCGACGACGGTGTGCTTGATACTCATCCAGTGGTATGGATTCGCCGGGTTCATCAACATGCTCGTTAGTTGACCATTCTTGCGGATCCAGCCAGTCTTGACTCGATGCGCGGCACAGTTCAACAAGATATTGTCGCCTTCATAGTCGAACCACATTGGTGTCAGGTTCGCGCGACCTCCGGGACCAACGATGCCCAACACCTGGGTAACCGGATCGTCCATGAGCTTCTTGAACGATGGTTCGAGATCGGCGAGGCTAGCCAGGGCCTCACGGTCTCCAACACCGAATTGTCCTGCCTGAGTACCGCTCGACACATCACGGAATTTCGCAACTTTGATTGACATACCTTGATCGTAGCTATGCCATGCAGCACCCGCTAGCCCAAGGTAGCGTCGGCAGCTATGACTATCCGCCGCCACGCCCTGTTCGATTTTGGCGGCCCTCTGCTCCTCAGCCCGTTCGAATTGAGTACTCCTGCCGAGGCCAAGTTGGGCGTGCCAGCCGGGTCGCTCCCTCGCGGGCCGTTCGACCCTGAGGGCGATCCACGGTGGAAAGCCTGGCAGGCAGGCGACATCACCGAGCGCCAGTACTGGACCGAACGCGCCACGCCTCTCGGCTTCGATGTTCCTGGCTATATGAACGCGTTCTTTGAACCGTCGGGCAACCACCTGATTCGTACCGAGATGGCCGACATTGTTGTCGAGGTGCAAGAAGCAGGTTTTCGGTCAGGACTTCTTACCAACGACTTGTCGGCCTTCCACGGTCCGGCGTGGCGCGACCCAATCAGCGTGCTGAAACGGTTCGACCCCTTTGTCGATCTGTCGATGACCGGTTACCTGAAGCCGAATCCGAAGGCCTACACCGTTGCCATCGAGGCAATGGATGCTGATCCGGCCGACATCGTGTTCATTGATGACCAACCAGCCAACGTGGCCGCGGCTGAACGGGCCGGCATCGTTGGTGTGTGGTTCGATCAGACAAATGTGGCTGACACCATCGTGCGTTTCCGTCAGGCTTTAGCGGCCTAGCGAGTCAGGCTCGGGCGATGAGGGCAAGCTGCCGACTGAGTGCCACTAAGCGTCCCGCCGAGTCCCAGATCTCGCCGTCCTCCTCGAATAGGCCATTTGCCACATGACGTGTCATGAAGCGGCAGCGAAGTGCCCCAGCCGATGGACGTGACCTGATCTGCACGGTAAGCGTGACCGTCGGTACCCAGCCCGGCGGCAGGTCGATATTGAAAACGGCAGGTGGAAACGCGTCGCAAGCGAGGATCAAAGCCAGCGTGTCGATTGGCCGTTCGTCTGGGAACCCGAACCATCCGCACATCTCGGCAGTGCCGTTTTTGTCGTCAGTCTCGTACTGGGCGTGGGCGGGATCGAGGCGAACCGCCACCCGATCAGTTAACGGAACCAAGACACCACCGTTCTTCGCCGGCCGCTCGACACACTGATCGAATGGTGGTAGCTCCGGAGGGTCCATGAGGTCGTAGTCAACGTCGGTTCCACCGAAACTCACATCACCAAACGTGCCCAGCGCTCGAACTAACTCTCGGCCGCCTTGAAACAGGGACCCGGTCACCGTGGTGAAACGCCGTCCCGACTTTACGACCGACACGTCGGCTCTCACGGGGCCCGGGGTTCCCGGCGCAAGAAAATTGGCAGTCAGAGAGATTGGGTCGGGTTGTCCCGACGCCGCGGTCATTGCACGAGCCAGAATCGATAGTACGTATCCGCCGTTGGCATTTCCGCCGATGTCCCATCCGGCGTGGATCTCTCCGGTGCCGTGGACATCTATGCGCGTAGCGTCGTCGAATTCACTCATAGCCGTAGTCTGCCCGCATCAGTTCGCAGCTATCGAAGCCACCGACGACGTGCGCATCTACGAATCTTGAACCTGGCGCCTTACCCACATTCGAAAGCGCTCGGTGAAGAAGGCTTGTTCCTCCGGCTCGATATCACGCTGTCGAACATCGAAACGCTCGCCTGGCCCGCTGCCGACGTCGAAAACACGCACGACAAGGTCTGCCCACTCCGACGAGTCGAGCGGCTCCCAGATCTCGAAGTGTCGAGCCCGGTCTGGGCGGTGAGCTTTAGGTTCGCCACGCCGGATCGTGACACGGGCCGATGCACTACCAGCCGGAAACCTAAAACCATCCCAGGGAGCTCCATGCCTTACCCGAATCACGAGAGGGCCAATTTCAAACGTCAGCCGACTGCCCAAGCCTCGGGGGGCAAGGCGCACGGCCTCGGCTACCTCACGGCTCAAAATCCACTCGAGCCTGGCCGCTAAGGGCTGTTCCTCGACCTCGTCGACCGAGTCTTCGTCCTGCCATTCGGGCAGTTCCCCAAATCGTCTCGCATCGTCCAGTCGCTTCTCCATTAGCTCCGACGCATACGACATGCTGGCGAGACTTCGATCGAACACGAATATTCCAAATGCGGCCAGGTTAGAGCGGTCGGCCTCGCGCAGCGCAGCGAGATACTCGACCTTTTGGTCCGCCCAGACCATGAAGGGGACCGATGCAGAACGCAGCAGGTACACGCTTGCGAGAAGCCGCGCAACACGGCCGTTCCCATCCGCAAACGGATGAATGACGGTGATGGCGTGATGAACAAAAGCGGCGCGAAGCTCCGGCCGTAAGCCTTCAAACTCCTCTGATCGTAAGGCTTCGACGAGGCCCGACATTTCGGGTTGCGTGTCACTCACGGGCGCATAGCTGTGAAACCCGCCACCGGCTAGCTGAACGTGATTTGGATACCGTTTGTAGGCCCCGAGTTCGAGCGGATGCTGCTGCAATCCAACGGCGGTCCGAACCTCATACGTGGGCTGGCCAGCCAACGCGACTTCGTGCAACCGTCGAATCCAAGCCTCTGAAATCGGCGTTTGGCCAGTGGCTGCATCCAGAACGAGCTGATAGGCGTCCAGCGATGCTTGCACGTGAGGAACCGCATCCTCCTCGCCCGCCCGCACCAGTTCGTCTTGCCACGCGGCCCGCTCAATCATCGTCACAGTGAGACCACGATCCGAACCGTGGACATCCTCCAGCGCACCAGTGTTCAGCGATGCTGCGCGCAGCATTCCTGTGGTCAACTCGCGCACCATGGGTTCCGGTAGCAAACCCTGGAGTCGCTTCAAGCGTGACAGGTAGCGTCTACCTATGTCGGCTCGCAGGTCCACCTTTGCCCATTCATTCGGTGGCGCGAACGTCTTGTACGCTGCATCCAGATAGTCGTCATGGGCTTCCATCTACTGAACCCTTTCACATCGCATCCAAGTGGCATCACTCACTACTCGGACTGGTAGATGGAACGCTTCGGCTTCTTGAAGACGTCAGCGACCATCGGCACGAAGTGATCGAGTGGCAACGTCTCGTAGTCGGGGTCGAAACAGTTCTGGTCAAAAATTGCGCAGAACTCAATGGTGTCACGGTAGTACGGCGACTCGTTGTACCGCTCGCGCATGTTCTTGTCGAGGCCCCAATGATGGAAGAAGTAGTAGCCCTGGAAGATGCCATGGTGTTTCACAATCCAGTGGTTTCGTTCCGACACGAACGGTTCGAGAATGGTGGCGGCCAACTCGGAGTGGTTGTTGGATGCGAGCGTGTCGCCGATGTCGTGCAACAAAGCGCTGACCACGTACTCCTGATCGCGACCGGCGCGTTCGGCTCGCGTGGCCGACTGAAGCGAGTGTGTTAGGCGGTCCACTCCGTACCCTCCCGACTCGCCGGCCAGTAGTTCGAGGTGCCCCAGCACTCGGTCGGCAAGACCTTTGTTCCACGCCACTCCTTGCGCCGCGATCATCGAGTAGTCCTCTCGTGTGGCGTCTTGCATACGGGTAAACGTGGTACTTTCAGCATCGATCGTCATACCGAAACAGTACCGGGGTATTACGACTCGTCGTCTACTGGCTCGCGCATTCGGGAGGTTTGGTTCGACGCCCGAGACCTGGCCGGGTTGGTTACCAACGGCAGCAAACGCTTGGCCCGAATCACGTCCGATAGCTGATCGACGGTTACGCGTAGATCGTCGCGATCCTGGCGAGCCACAGGTACAGCAAGCACGACGACGTCAACCGAACGCACCAAGGCAAGGCTTGCCGAAGACTCGAGCAGATCGCCACCGTCGATAACGACAATGCTACCGTCACGGTCTTTGGCGGCTTCGATGACTGCCAGGATCTCGTTACGGCGCAGCGGCTGCTGCTCGGCTTTCGCGCCGAGTCCCAGGATTTGCACGGACGGGTTTGAGGACGTCGTGAACACCTCACGACTGGCATCGAGGACACCCGAGCCACGCCGCAGGGGCGTCGATGACGCGTCGACGCGTGCAACGAGAGCGGGAATTCCACCCGACGCCGTGGCTCCAAACGCCTTCGTGATACGTGCGTCGCTTGGGTCGGCGTCGACTAGCGTGACTCTTGAGCCGTTGCGAGCAAATCGACACGCCATGGCAACTGCAACGGCCGTTACGTCGGCGGGGCGATCCGAACCAACCACCGCGATAGTCAACGGTGCATGGGGCGCAACCGCGCCTTCAGCCCGTACGCACAGCTGATCAATGAGCGCTCGTTCTTTATTCGGTACATTCACCAAGAGCTTTTCGAGGTCCGTGCCGAGACGACCACGAATTGCGCCAACCATGGGAACACCGATTTCGCTTTGAGCATCGTTGACGTCGAGAACCTTTCGAGACCAGCGAGCCCAAAAGATCGCAGACATCGCACCGATGATCGCTCCGGCGAGCACGCCCGCAGCCCGGAGCATCTGCGTCTTGACTGCTTTAGGGGTGGTTGGCTCGACCGCACGTTGAACGACCTCGCTCGCGACCTTGAAGTTGGCCGCAAGCGTTAGCTCGTTACGAGACTGAACAATCTGGACGTAATCGGACAGGACCGTCGACCGTTCGGTCTCGATGGCCGCAAGGCTCAACTGAGCAGCCTCGAGCCGTTGACGCGCCTCGGTCTGAGGGTTGAGTGCGCTGGTCTGAGCTACAAGCGTGTTGGATTGACTGATGATTGATTGCTGCTCAGCCCGGGTTTTGTCGAGCACCAAAAGTCGGGCCGTCACAGACGCAATTCGAACATCGAAGTCTTTCAGCGGCGCAGCAGCAGATTCGGTAGCCCTGGTCTTGAGATCCTGTATATATCGATCAGCCAGGGCGTTTGCCACCTTCTCGGCAAGTAACGGTTCATCGAACGTTGCTTGAATCGTGACAATATCGGTGCGCGGTTCGTGGCCGACTTCAATACCTTTGGCCAAACTTTCTTCGTCCTCACCGGGGAAATTGCTCGCTATGGCGGCAATAAGCGACGGATTCTTGAGCACACTGAGCTGCCCAATGACATACCGATCGGGGTCGTTGAGGAAGACGGTGGCCCCGGCCTGGTTGGTGGGAGGTTGGATCAGCAGCACTGACCTTGCCTCGTATTGGTTACCGGCAGCCTCAGGAACAGCCGAGGCGAGGAGAAATCCGACGATTGCAAGTGCGGGCACCAACCACCATCGACGACGTATGGCTGAGAAGATAAAACCGAGTTCCACAGATACCTTTCATGACGACAAAGCGTTCCTGACTCTAATCCTGTCGGCCACCGACCTACTAGCGTCGAACGACCTACCTGCCATCCACCCGCTTGCGGGCCTCGGGATGCAGGACGGTAAACAGAAGTAACGCAAGTGCGGCAATAGCGAACGGCACCAGCCCGTTACCTCGGCCCGTGACGCTTGGATACAGCACAAGACCCGACAAAATGGCCGTCCACAACCAAAGAATAAGGACACTGCGACGATGGCCGTGACCAAGTCGAACGAGTCGGTGATGCAGATGGCCAGCATCGGCCCCGACAATACCTTGACGTCGGATAGCTCGTCTCACGATGGCAAAGGCCATATCGAATAACGGAACCCCGAGAATAACCAGAGGAATGAAGAGTGGCGCAAAGAAGAAATAGGTCTGCCCACTCACCCCGCTCGTTCCCTCCAATAGCTCCGGGTCGGCACGTCCACCCACAACTGACGTGCAGACAGCCATCAGTAACCCGAGGAGCAGGGCGCCGCAATCGCCCATGAATATTCGCGCCGGGTGAATATTGTACGGCAGAAATCCGAGACACATCCCGAGCACGATTGACGCGATCAGCGGCCCTAAGCTCGGACCGAAAAGCAGTTCGGCATTGTCGAGCCGATAGCTATAGACGAAGAACGCCCCCGAGGCGATGGCGACAATGCCGGCGGCGAGCCCGTCGAGACCATCGATGAGGTTGATGGCATTAGCCATGCCAAGTAGCCACAACACCGTGACAAGCGGTCGTAGGTCGTCGGGCAACACGAGGACTCGTAGGAACGGCACACGAAAGTGCCAAAGCGTCACGCCACCAAACACCAAGATCACGCCCGCCGCCACTAGGCCGGTCAGTTTCGCGGGCGCTGATAACCCAGCGACGGCGCGATGATTGGGGCGAGACTTTTTCAGTTCGTCAACGAACCCGACAAGCGTTACGACCAACGCCGCCAAGGCGACAGCTAGCGGCTCGCTCGTGGTCGTGAACACCGATGCGAATCCGCTCATCTGTGACGCAATTCCCAAGGCCACTGCAAAGCCACCGAACATCGCCAGTCCACCAATCGATGGCGTCGGGACGGTGTGAACCCGGCGATCGTCGGGTGGGGTAACCCACGATCGCCGTACCGCTTGCGCCCGCGCAATCGGTGTCAGAACCATCGTGACTACCGCAGCCGCGCCGCCCGTTACGAGGTAGTCGGAGCCGGCGGGCATGGGTAAGGAGCCTACGTGACCTCACGCCTGCTCGACGTGCACACCGTGGCAAGTGGCTAAAAGTCGTCTTCCAATGCCGATAGCTGCGCAACCCGGCGGGCATGGCGCCCTGCCGCGAACGGGGTATTCAAGAACAGGTCGACAATCTCCTCAGCCAAGCCGACACCAACAACCCGAGCACCCATCGACAAAACATTGGCGTCGTTGTGTTCGCGGGCCATGCGAGCCGTGTAGAGGTCATTGCAGAGCGCGGCTCGCACGCCACGAACCTTGTTCGCCGCTAACTGTTCACCCTGCCCGCTTCCGCCGAGTACGATGCCAAGGTCAGCCACGCCATCACGAACAGCCCGACCAACAGCAGCGCAGTACACGGGGTAGTCGACACTCTCGGGGCTATAGGTTCCAAGGTCGTTCACGTCGTAGCCAAGCTGACGCAGGAGTGTACAAAAGTGCTGCTTGAGTTCGAAGCCAGCGTGATCGGAGCCAATCGCAATACGTTGCACGCGTGACACTGTAGCGAGCCGCCTGATGTCACTCACTCTTGCGTGGAGTGCTCACGAAAACCCTGGTCGTGAGAATTTTCACTCGCGGGGATCAAGACTACGTCTAGCCATCGTCAGCAGCCTTGTGGGCGGGGAGCCATTCAACGAAGGCTAGTGATACGCCGCAACAGAGGTAGGTAGCAATGCAATCCCCAAGGTCATCACGAGAAGCCCGAAACGACCATGCTGGTGAGATGCCGCTCACGCCCGAAGAGATCGCCAACAAGCGATTTCTCACATCATTTCGCGGATACGCCAAGTGGGAGGTCGAGCAGTTTCTCCACGACGTAGCCCTCGACTACCGGCGCGCAGTGGGCATAGCCCAGTGGTCTCTTGAACGCGGTACTTCCACCGCACCCCCCGTGTTTCCCTCCCCGGCGCAGCAGCGTCCAGCCGTGGTCGTCCAGCCTCAGCTCGATCGCTCGCTCGCTCCCCAGCCCCAGGTCGCAGCGACACGACCCCAAGCCGCGCAACCGGTACCGGCCGATGTAGGAACCATGGCTGCCCTCGACCAGATCAACCGCGCCCTCGAATCGTTACACCGCAGCGTCAACAACATCTCGGTCGACGTCAACGCCACCAAGCAACGGCTTACCCAACTCGAAACCCAAAACACTCGGGCCCCGCAGCCGACACAAGCGTGGTGGCCGCCCGAGTCTCCCGTGTCGCTCGTTACTCGTCGATAGCAGCCATAAGGGTGTTGTTTTCGCGGTGCTGATGCACAATCAGGAACCACCACGACATCACAACCGTCACGAACTCACTGACAAGCGTAGCGATCAATGCGCCCACCCACGAGTATTGCGGTATCAGCAACAGGTACAGCAACATGGCGACAAAAACACCCGTGATGTCGACGAACATTCGAAGTTTTTGTTTGTTGAGGCCGAGTAGCGAGTTGTAAGGAAACACCTTCAATCCCCGCAGCACCACAAGAATCGACAACCAGCGAAGACTCTCGGACGCATCGCGAAAACGTTCGTTGCCGATAATTCCGACCATGGTCGGAGCCATCGTAACCATGGCTGTCGCAGCAACGACGCTGTACGCAAGGCTCAGAGCCGAGAACCTCAGTGACCGTCGAAGATGTTCGTTGCGGCCATCGCCCTGAGCAATGAATCGAGTATGTGTTGCAGCAACAAGCGCGGCGTACGGGACCATCGCAAGCTTTGCGACGCGGTAGCCAATGGCGTACAACCCACCGTCGGCAGCGTGGTCGAACCGAACAAGAAAAGTCTTGTCGGCATCCTCGGACGAGGCAATAGCCAGGATGGCCGGCGCAAAAAGGACAGCCGAATGCACATGGTTTCGCTCGGGACGGCCTGGCCGAAACCTCAACCCGAGACATCGGCCGATCACAAGAGCCGACGCCAGCCCTGTTGCAACGTAGCCATAGGTCAGGAACAAGCCGAGATTGATCAACGTGAGGCGCTCAGTTGCCGCCAAACCAACGAAGACCAACATCCGCACGGCAAGCAAGACAATGCGAAGGACGACCGCGGCGCGAAAGCTCAGGCTGGATACTGCGATCGCAACAATGAGCCCGTTGCCCGCCTGACCGACCAGTTCTGCGGCGGCAAGCGCTGCAATCGCCGCCAACCCCACGCCAGGGAGAAGCAGCCCCCCGAGCGCCACAACGACGACCAGACCTACGCCACATGACATGAGCAGCAGACCGAACACTGATCGCAGAACCCGCGTGTGAGACTCGCCATTGCGGATAATGGCCTGGGGAACAACTAATTGCACCCAGCTAGCGCATGCCCCGACCGCTAGGCCAACAACTCCGTAGATGCCAGCGAACTGGCCGTACTCCGCTGTTGAGAACGCCGCAGTGACCAGGCGAACCGACAGGAACGACGCCACCATATTCAAAAATTCGGCAGCCAACGACCACACCATATCGTTGGGCACACTTCGTTCGGTGCGCGCCGGCACATGTACCTGGTCGTGAAGATCATCGAGAGCGCTCACTGTGAATCGTCCTATGTGCGTGGCACGGGCTGAAGTTCTGTCAGCCGATTTGTTACGCCTTCACACAACTTGGTTCATCTTTCGGATAGGTGCCGTCGGCAGACGACACCGTACCATCGACGAATGGACCCATCTACCCCCGTGCTCATTGGCGTTGGCCAGATCACTCACCGCGCTGCTGGACTAGATGACGCTCTGTCACCGGTGGCACTAATGGCTGAAGCGGTGCGACGCGCGGCCGCCGACGCTGGCTTGGCGTCGGTCCCCCAGCCCGACAGCATCCGGGTAGTCGCGCTGCTGTCATGGCGCTACAGAGACCCTGCTCGGTTCGTCGCCGCAGCGTTGGGCCTATCACCCCGAGAGCGCGCCATGAGCACCAACGGCGGCAACAGCCCGCAGTCCTTGGTTAACTACACGGCCCTGCAGATTCAACGAGGCGAACTCGATCTCGCCATTCTCACAGGTGGCGAAGCCTGGCGAACACGTCGACGGGCCCGAGCCGAAGGCAAAGAACTGTGGGAGCGGGTGCCCGAAGACGTCGAGCCTCACACTGTCATCGGCTCCGAGGTTTCCATGACCGACCCGGCCGAGGTCGACGCAGGTGTCACGATGCCTGTCCAGGTGTATCCCATGTTCGAGACTGCGTTGCGCGCCGCGGCCGGCGAGACAGTCGAGGAGCATCACGACAAGGTCGCGAACCTCTGGGCTCGTTTCGCTGCCGTTGCCGCTAACAACCCATATGCGTGGGTGCAATCCGGGCCCGACGCGGCCACCATCGGTACCGCAGGCCCAACGAACCGAATGATTGGTTTCCCGTATCCGAAATACATGAACTCAAACAACGACGTCGATCAAGGCGCAGCACTCATCATGTGTTCGGCGCAGCGGGCAACCAGTCTTGGCGTTCCCCGCGACCGATGGATCTTCCCCCACGCCGGAACCGATTGCCACGAGCACTACGTCGTGTCGAATCGATGGTCGTTCAGCGACACACCTGCCATCCGACTCGGCGGCCGCCGTGTACTAGAGCTTGCAGGTGTCGGTATCGACGACATCGACATCGTCGATCTGTACTCCTGTTTCCCATCCGCGGTTCAACTCGGTGCCGCGTCGCTTGGTCTCGGCCTCGACCGCCAGCTGACCCGCACCGGGGGCTTGTCGTTTGCAGGTGGGCCGTGGAACAACTACGTGATGCATTCGATCGCGACGGTTGCATCTGAGCTTCGGGAACGACCAGGCGAAAAAGGACTTGTGTGGGCCAACGGCGGCTTCGCAACCAAACACGCTTTCGGTATCTACTCCACTACACCCCCGACGTCACCGTTTCGCCACGAGGCCCCCCAAGACGAGATCGACGCACTGCCTCGGCGGCCCCTCGTCAGCGGTGACGCAGCGCAAGGCGCAGCTACAATCGAGGCGTACACCGTTATGCACAATCGCGACGGTAACCCCGAGACAAGCTTCGCCGCCGTACGACGACCCGATGGAACACGAGCCTGGGCGCGATCCAATGACAGTGACCTCACCGCCGAGATGACCCGGGGAGAATGGGTTCATCGTGCCGTCCATGTCGATCACGCCGGAGTCCTCCACGCTTGACGAGTCGTGTACGTCTGGCTTGGGTTCGCATACGATCTAGGGATGCGTGTCGACACTTCTCCGCCACTGTCGTGCGGATTTCGGCGCAATCGATGACCGACACATTTCCTCGTCAATACGCTCGCACCCAACGACTCACCCTTGGTGAACCCCGCAACGTCGTAGTTTCACCCGACGGGCAGCGGATCGTTTTCTTGCGCTCGTATAGTGGCAGCGATCCCATCCAACGGTTGTGGGTGACCGATGCGCGCACGGGTGTCGAACGCGTGGTAGTCGATCCGGTCGTGCTTCTCGAGCAACTCGATGGTGGGTTCAGCAACGGTGATGCACCTTCCGAGGAGCGCGCACGCCGTGAACGGGCCCGTGAGGGTGCCGATGGTGTCGTCGGATTCGCTACCGACGCTCAAGTAACTGTGGCCAGCTTTGCGCTAGCAGGTCGACTGTTCCTTGTTGGCTTACTGAGTGGCTCAGCTCGACCACTTGACGTTCCGGGACCGGTTTTCGACCCTCGTCCCGACCCCACCGCCCGCAGACTCGCCTATGTGTCGGCGGGGTCGCTGCGGATTGCCAACATCAGCGGCGCAAGCTGGGAAATAGCCGGTGACGACGATCCCGACGTCGCCTGGGGCACAGCCGATTTCATCGCCGCCGAAGAAATGGGACGAAGTCGCGGCTACTGGTGGTCGCCAAACGGCGAACGAATCGCCGCAACGCGAGTCGACACGTCACCGGTGCAGCGGTGGTGGTTAAGCAATCCGACTGAACCGAGAGAAACGCCACGGTCGGTGCCGTACCCTGCCGCCGGTACTGCGAACGCCGAGGTGCGTCTCTACGTTCTTGATCTCGATGGCGGCCAGACCCTGGTCGAGTGGGACCGCGACATGTTCCCGTATCTCGCCGGGGTTAGTTGGTCTGCAATCGGCGGCCTGATTATTACGGTCCAAAGCCGAGATCAACGCCACGTTGAATATCGCGGCGTCGATCCTGAAAGCGGCCTGACCCGATGTCGTCTTGCCGACACCGATGCCCAGTGGGTCGAGCTCGTGCCTGGCAGCCCGCAATGGCTGATCGATGGTCGTCTTGTCACCTGTGCCGATCGTGATGGTGCCCGCCGGTTACTTGTCGACGGCGAGCCGGTCACACCGGCGTCATTGCAGGTTCGGTCCATCTTGTCGACAGGGCCAACCGGTGTGCTGTTCATCGCCAACTTCCTCGTTGATCCGCTCCACCAACAGGTGTGGCGATGGCACCTTCACGGCCGTCTCGAACGCATCACGATGGAACCCGGAGTCCACAGCGCCGTCGAGGGTGGGCCAACCGTCGTACTCCGCTCGGCAACGATGTATCGAGACGGTTCGGTAACGCGCGTGTCCGGCGGCGGCCCGAATATCACGTCGTACGCCGAGGCTCCGCTCACTGAACCGAACGTACAAATCATCAACACCGGCGACCGCAGCCTGCTCACCGCACTGCTCCTGCCGCGAAACCACGTTGAGGGCGCCAAGCTTCCTGTGCTGCTCGACCCGTACGGTGGCCCACACGCACAGCGCGTCGTTGCGTCGCGAAACGCCTATTGCAGTTCTCAATGGTTTGCTGATCAAGGTTTCGCCGTCATCATCACCGACGGCCGAGGTACACCCGGACGCGGTTCGGCATGGGAACGGGCGGTCTCACGAGACCTGGCCTTCCCCGTTTTGGAGGATCAAATCGACGCGCTCATCGATCTCGGCGAGCAGTTTGCCGACCTCGACCTCGGTCGGGTCGGCATACGCGGCTGGAGCTTCGGCGGATACTTAGCCGCGTTGGCGGTGCTACGACGCCCCGACCTTTTCCATTGCGCCATCGCAGGTGCGCCCGTGACCGACTGGCGCCTGTACGACACTCACTACACCGAGCGATACCTTGGCGACCCCGCCATCTTCGCTGCGCAGTATGACAACAGCAGCCTGATTTACCACGCGAAGACACTCAGCCGGCCCCTGATGCTCATCCACGGGCTCGCCGACGACAACGTGTACGCCGCTCACTCACTGCAATTATCACGCGCGCTAGTCGAGTCGGGGCGACCTCATACTGTCGTGCCGCTCTCTGGAGTGTCCCACATGACTCCTCAAGAAGAAGTCGCCGAAAACCTCCTGCTCCTGCAGCTCAAGTTCCTGCAAACTCACCTACAACCCGCCTAGTCGGCGCGTCGGGCTATGAGCACCCGGTCGGCCCCGTACTGGTCGGGCCGAATCTCGACGTCGACCAATCCGATGCCCCTGGCCAGGCCAGCGACGGCAAGTCCTTGATGAGCTCCAATCTCACAAACCAGCCATCCGCCCGGACGCAACCATGTGGTGGCACCAGCGGTAATTGCCCGTAGATCGGCCAACCCATCGTCTCCCCCGAACAGCGCCACGTGGGGCTCCCAGTCCGAAACATCGGGTGCGAGGTCGGGGTCTCCTGGAGCAATGTAGGGCGGATTGGAAACGACCAGATCGAACGTGCTCACGAGCGCCTGGGGCAAGGCTTCAAACCACGGACCTAAGGCCAGCCGCACATTTCTCGCCGGTCTCCCGATGCCAGCCAAATTGGCGCGGCACACGCTCAACGCATCGTCGGACACATCGGTCGCCCACACCTCGACAGAGTCGAGAGGCATTTCGACGGCTAACGACAGCGCAATTGCACCGCTGCCGGTACCGAGATCTACCGCTCGTCTCGGCACCGCACACGCACGCAACAGGTCGATGGCGTGTTGGGTGACCACTTCGGTTTCGGGTCGTGGAATAAGTACCCGTTCGTCGATCAACAGGTCGATTCGTCGAAATGACCACGAACCCAACACATATTGAAGCGGCCTACCAACAAGTCGTTGCGCAATCATGGCATCGAGCCGACTCAGTGCACGAGTGCCGACTGGGTCGTCGAGTACGCCAACCCAATCGAGCCCCCGGCATCCCGAGACCTCCTCGCAGATCCACCGGGCATGCTGTTCATCACCCAACGTCCGGGACGTCTCGTGCAGAAGCTCGCGCCAGCTAACCGTTGGCGAATCCACTCCTCTAGTTGCTGCCCTGCACAGCTAACTGCGTCGCACGTTCGTCGGCAATGAGCGGATTTACCACTTCGCCAAGGTCACCGCTCAGGATTGCCTGCAACTTGTACAACGTGAGGCCAATCCGATGATCGGTGACGCGGTTCTCTTTGTAGTTGTAGGTGCGAATCTTTTCGCTTCGCCCACCGCCGCCCGTTTGGGACCGCCGCTCAGCCGATGCCGCGGCGTCGGCCAGATCGGTTTGCAGCTGCAGCAGACGGGACCTCAAAAGTTTCATGGCGCGTTCGCGGTTTTGGAGCTGGCTTCGTTCGTCTTGCATAGCCACAACGAGACCGGTAGGGCGGTGAGTAATACGCACCGCCGACTCGGTCTTGTTGACGTGCTGGCCACCCGCTCCCGACGCGCGATACACATCAATATCGAGGTCGCCTGGATCGATCGACACGTCGATCTCGTCGGCCTCTGGCACAACCGTCACGGTGGCCGAACTGGTATGCACACGCCCTTGGCTCTCGGTGACCGGCACACGCTGCACCCGATGCGGGCCGCCTTCGAACTTCAGGTGGGTCCAGGCGTCAGGCCCGCGAACCTCGAACACGACAGACGTGAAGCCTCCCATGTCGGACGTGTCGGCCGACATGAGTTCCAGCTTCCACCCCGAGTTTGCCGCGTACGCGACGTACATCTCGTACAGATTGCGGGCAAAGAGGTTGGCTTCCTCGCCGCCCTCGGCGCCACGAATCTCGATGATTACTGCCCGGCCTTCGTTGGGGTCTTTTGGCAGCAGCAACGTTCGAATCTCGTCTTCCAACGATTCGAGATCGGCTTCAGCACCAGATACTTCGGCTCGCATCATCTCACGGTCGTCGCCGGTCGATTCGGTGAACATTTCGCGGGCAGCTTCTAGGTCGGCCTGGCGGGCCTCGTAACGGGTGATGCACTGGACCAGGGGTTGTAGGTCTTTGTAGCGCTTGGACAGCTCGATCAATCGAGTCTGGTCCGAGATCACGTCGGGGTCGCCAAGGCGCGCTTCGACCTGGGCATATTCGTCTTTGAGGCCGGCGAGACGGTCGAGCACAACACGACAGGCTAGGTCCTCTGCCCAACACAAGGCATCTTTGCTATGCTTCCGAGCGACACAAATCAGATGTTCATCGGGGTGCGGGAGCCACATGATGCAACGAGACAAGCCTCGGATCGCCGTGCTCAGCCTTGTGCGGGCACGTAACGAGCCGTTCTGGGCGGCGGTCGATGAGGTCGAACGGGTACTGATCGAGGCGCTCGAAGCCGACGTATTTACTGTGGCTCTGCGTTCGGGCACCCTTCGCACCAAATTGGCTCGGTCAGGTCGACTTGGTCGTCTGCATCCCTCGTCGTTCGTCAACCTCACGCCACTACCTGCGGACCGCTACGACCTCCTCATCGTGTTGGCACAGTCACCACTTGATCTTGCGATCCTTCGGATCGACAGGAGTTGGCTCGATCTCGCCCCGGTACGAATCGCTCAGTACTGGGAATTGTGGCCCCACGACGCCATCAAACACCGCGAGGGCCTTACCCAAGTTCTTCGGTATTTCGATGTGGTTTTGGCCGGTTTCCCCGTTGCCGTGCCGGCACTGGTCGGCAGGATCGGCTGCGAGGTCAGACCGACACCATTTCCAATCGACGCGCTGGCTTTCACGCGTAACCAGCCAGAACGAGTTATCGATGTGATGACCATTGGGCGTAGAGCTGTCCTCCAGCATGAAACCCTCACCGCGTATTGCGACGCCACAAGTCGATTCATGTCGGCGGACACCGGCACGCTTGCGAATGTTTGGGATCAAGCCCAGCACCGCCATCAGCTGATAAACCAATTGATTCGGTCGAAGGTGTTCGTCGCCAATTTCGCTCGGGTCGATCAACCAGAAGTTAGTCGAGGGCATCGTCTCCTTGGTGGTCGCCACATTGAAGGGCTGGCTGCTGGCTGCGTCATGATCGGCACCCGACCGGACAACAGCGCCGAATTCATCGAGCACATCGAGCCGATCGGCGGGTTTATTGACATGTCAGCCAACGCCGACTCCGTGCCACCCCGGCTCGACGAGCTACTGCGCGACGACCAGCAACGATCAGCTATCCACCGCCGTCACCAGATCCTGGCTCTCAAGCGCCACGACGTGTCGTCGGTCTGGTTGCCCGAACTCGAACGATTGGGGTACCACTCGACAGGGTTGTTGGCCCGCCAGGCGCAGGTCGCTGCACGAATCAACCAACTGACGGCAGGCGTCCCCACAGCAGGATCCGCTTGAACGGATAGAAGTATGGCGCGCGGTTGCCAAGAACCTTGACGAGCCGATCTGAGTAGCGGGCTTCAAATTCGTCGTAGAGGTCAGCGGGTAGAGCGGTTCGGAATCGTGTAAGGGTCGTGCCCTTTACCCATTCCACCACTGAAAGCGTCGACGGCATGAGATGGTCGTACACCCGCAAATGAACGTGCTGGTGTTCGTAGCCAAGGTCATACAACAGTTGAGAATACGCCTCGGGCGCCAGGACGTTCTCGGCGACGGGGTCGGGGGCCACATCGAATGCATTGAATGGTTCGCTGAGGCGAAGTTCGTCGGCGACCACATGGGCGGCGTGGTCGTGATTGAACGGCACCTGGACCGCTAGCTGGCCGCCCGGGGCGAGTGCCAGGGTCCATCGTTCGAGGACGCCGGGATGATCGGGTACCCACTGGAGACTGGCGTTCGCCAACACCAAGTCGTGATCACTGCCGCTGGTCCAGGTGCTGATGTCGCCGAGTTCGAACCGCAGCCGGCTGGGGATGGCCATCGGTGCGGCATCTGCCAGCATCGCCAGCGAGGAGTCGACCCCGACCGCTGAAGCAATGTCGAGGGACCGCACCGCATTGCGAGTGAGCGAACCGGTGCCGCAGCCAAGGTCGACAGCGCGACCTAGGTTCGACGGCGTAATCAGGGCGACGAGGTCGTAGAACGGTCGCGAGCGGGCTTCGACGAACTTGTTGTACTGAACAGGATCCCAGTCGGTCGGCATACTTGTATGGTACTTATATCGTAGTTGTTGTCAACTTGTACCGTTTCGTGAAAACCCGTTCATCAACCAACTGGGTCGAATAGATCACAACCGGCATGAATCGTTCGGCCTATCGTCAACGAAATGTTGCTCTATCTGAACATAGTATGTTCAAATAGAGTGAGTCCGATGCAGAAGCCAGCAAACATCTTCGGTCGTTCAGAGGAGTGGAACGCTCTCGTTGAATTCGCTGCCGATGGCCCGCCCGGGCCGCTTCGGCTCGGCCTCGTGTACGGTCGGCGTCGTCAGGGAAAGTCGATGCTTACGAGCGAGCTAGCCGATGCAGTCGGCGGCTTTCATTGGGAGGCAATCGACACTGAACCCGCCGACAACCTCGCCGAACTGAGTCGCGCCTGGGCGACGTACACAGGTGCCGCTGGCCTCAGTCGGTTTGAGTCGTGGGACGACGCTCTCAGGACAATCCTTGCGGCCGATGGTCGATCGCATCTCGTTGTGCTCGATGAGATCCAACGGGTCATCGGCAGACTTCCGACATTCCCCTCCCTCATTCAGCGCATCATTGGCCCGCCAGGGCTCGGCGATCGGACCGAGCGGACGCGACTCCTACTCTGCGGCTCGGCATTCGGGGACATGCGGCGGCTGATCGACGGGCGAGCACCGCTCCGCGGACGAGCAATGATTGACCTCGTCGTTCGGCCGTTCGACTTTCGAGTCGCGGCTGATTACTGGGGCCTCACCGCCAACCCGATCGCAGCCTTCCGGCTTCACTCGATCGTCGGCGGAACTCCCGCCTATCGCGTCCTTGCCGGACACGACTACCCAACCGACGGAGATATCGACGGCTGGGTTCAGCGACGTCTTCTCTCACAGCAATCCAGTTTGTTCCGTGAAGGCCGGATCGTGCTCCAGGAGGACGCTCAACTCGGTGACCGGCGCCTGTACTGGGGCCTGCTCGCAGCCGTTGCGACTGGTGCACGGCGGTGGAGCGATCTCGAACAGGTACTCGGAGCCAGCGCCGGCGCTCTCCAGCACGCAATACAGGTGATGATCGACGCCGGTTGGTTGGAGAAGATCGGCGATCCGCTACGAAAGAATCGCTTCGTCTATGAGTTGACGGAGCCGATGGTGCGCTTCCAACGAATTGTGGTTGAACGCAACGAGGCGCGCCTCCTTCGTGGCCAAGCGAAGGCGGTATGGACCGACACTCGACCGGAGATTGCGACAATGATTCACGGACCGCATGCCGAGCACCTCGCACGCGAGTGGATACTGAGCTACGCCAACAACTCCACCATGGGCGGCATCGTCCATGATGTTGGTCCATCCGAGGTAGCAGGCGTCGGACAGATTGACCTCGTCGGCGTTGAGGCAACCGCCGTCGGAGGCCGACGCCCGGTATTCGTCGGCGAGGTGAAGGCGACTGCGGCCCGCACCGGCGTCCAGGTGCTCGAACGGTTGGATGCAGCAGCGGCCAAGATCGACCCCAAAGTCATGCGGCTTATCGTAAGTATTAGCGGGTTCACTAGCGACCTCGAACGCGCTGCAGCCAAACGTGGAGACGTCCAACTCATCGACGCTCACCGGCTCTACCATGGTTCATGATCCCATCAACCACGTTTGAATTGCGCGCCTGGTGGCCAATAGCACCCGCCGGGTGTAAGGTTCTTTCGTTACGTGTTCCGGGAAGTCGGTATAAAGCCGACGCGGTCCCGCCACTGTAAGCAGGGAGCAAACCCTCGTTAGACCACTGGACATCCGTCTGGGAAGGTGAGGGCACGCAGTGATCTGTGAGCCAGGAGACCGGTACGTGACAAGGAAGCCATAACACTCACGAGGAGATGAGATGTCCAACTATTCACGGCGGCTTACCGCTGCCTTCACTTTTGCCGTGCTCACGGCATGTGGATCATCGGGATCCACCGACGCCACTGCTAACAAGGGCGCAGCAACCGAGGTGGCCACTACAGCAGCCGCTCCCGCCGCCAACGCACCCAAGGCCATCGTGTCGCTGTCGCCAACCGCCACTGAGATGCTGTTTGCAATCGGTGCCGGCAAGCAGGTCATCGCCGTCGACGACCAGTCGAACTATCCGGCCGATGCCCCCAAGACCGACCTGTCGGGTTTCAAGCCAAACGTCGAAGCAATTGCTGGCAAGAAGCCCGACCTTGTCATCATCAGCGATGATTCGGCGAAGCTCTCCGAGGCGCTTGGCAAACTCAACATCAACGTTGTGGTCCAGCCGTCGGCCGTGAGCCTCGACGATAGCTACAAGCAGATAACCGAGTTGGGTGCACTCACCGGGCACGCTTCAGGGGCCACCATGGTTATCGCCGAGATGAAGGAAAAGATCGAGTTCTGGATAGGCCGTGCCCCCAAGACGAAGGCCACCTACTACCACGAACTCGACGACACGTTGTACAGCGCCACGTCGAAAACGTTCGTCGGCAACGTATACAGCCTGTTCGGCCTCACGAACATCGCCGACGCCGCCGACAAAGACGGATTCGGGTACCCACAACTCAACGTCGAGTACATCGCCAAGTCGAACCCGGCGTTCATTTTCCTTGCCGACTCCAAGTGCTGCGCACAGACGCCGGCAACGGTCAGTGCACGGCCGGGTTGGGCCGATCTGGGAGCAGTCAAGGGTGGCCAGATTCTGGCCGTCGACGACGACATAGCGTCACGCTGGGGGCCACGCGTAGCCGACTTTGTCGAGATTGTGTCGAAGAAACTCGCCGCCGCGCCTGCGTCGGTCACCGCGGGCGCGTAACCCGGCTTTAACCTCGCTGTGGCGATCACCTCCACCAGCAAGCTGACGGCCCGATGGGCCGTTGGCGCGCTCGCTGTATTGGTGATCGCCATGGCAGTTGGTGTGGCATTCGGGCCTGTTTCGATTCCCCTTGGTGCGGTGATCCGCGACCTCGTGGGCATCGAACGCCTCCCCGATCTGGAACACAACATCGTCCATCAATTTCGGCTACCGCGAGTTGTCCTCGGCGCGTTGGTCGGGTGGATGTTGTCGGTCGGCGGCGCCGCCTATCAGGGCGTCTTTCGTAACCCTCTCGCCGACCCGTACCTGCTCGGTTCAGCCGCAGGCGCCGGGCTTGGCGCCACCCTCGTAGTTGTCAATGGGTGGTCGAGTTTTGGGTTACCTCCAGCCGCATTCATCGGGGCGATAAGTGCCGTAGGAATCTCCTACGCCCTTTCTCAGGCCATCGACCGTACGAGCTCCACGGCAACGGTCATATTGAGCGGCGTGGCCGTTTCAGCCATGTTCACCGCCGCCCAGACCTACGTCCAGCAATCGCGGTCCGACACGTTGCGCCAGGTGTACTCGTGGATACTTGGTCGCCTGACCAGCGCCAACTGGAGCGACGTGCGCCTGGTGCTCCCCTACATCACGGTGTCGTCGGTCGTGCTGTTGTTCGCTCGTCGTCACCTCGATGTTTTGCGTGTCGGTGAGGACGAGGCAACGTCGCTGGGAGTGTCTGCGCGCACTACCCGGGTGGTGGTGGTCTTCGCCGCCACCTTGGGCGTCGCGGCTGCCGTGTCGGTATCGGGGCTTATTGGGTTCGTCGGCATCATCGTGCCTCACATCGTGCGAGTCACGGCGGGTTCGAGCTACCGACGAATCGTCCCGTTGTCCATGATGTTCGGCGCCGCGTTCCTGGTGCTGGCCGACCTTGCCGCCCGAACCGTCCAAGCTCCCGCCGAGCTACCAATTGGCATCATCACCGCCTTCCTCGGTGCGCCGTTCTTCCTTCTTGTGTTGTGGCGCGCACGCGGGGTCAACTGATGGCGGCGTCGCTCGATGTTGGTCCGCTCACGGTTGCTTACAGCGCAACAACAGTGGTCGATCGCGTGTCGTTCTCAGTGCCACCCGGGGGTTGGACCTGTCTACTCGGACCGAACGGGGCCGGTAAGTCCACGGTTCTTCGCGCTGTCGCTGGACTCGTCCCCCACGATGGGCCAATCCAGATTGGCGGCATCGATATCACCAGAATGCGGCCACGCACGCGGGCCCGCCAGGTTGCACTTGTGCCCCAATCGCCAACCTTGCCGCCCGACATCAGCGTCGAAGACTACGTGCTGCTCGGACGAACCGCCCATATCCCCACGTTCGGCGTCGAATCGGCTCACGATCGCCACATTGTGCGTGAACTTGTCGACCAACTCGACCTAGCCGGATTCGAGCGACGTCGGCTGGGCACGTTGTCAGGTGGCGAGGTGCAGCGCGCAGTACTCGCCCGTGCGCTCGCTCAAGAAGCCCCCGTTTTGCTGCTAGATGAGCCGACGTCTGCCCTCGACATAGGCCACCAGCAACAGGTGCTCGAACTCGTTGCACGACTTTTGTGCGAACGATCGCTCACCGTCGTTGCTGCGCTCCACGACCTGACCCTGGCCGCCCAGTACGCCGACACTGTTGTCTTGATGGATCACGGCAAAGTCGCCGCAACCGGAGCCCCAACCAACGTGCTCACATCCGATGCCGTGAGTTCCCTATACGGCGCCGACGTCAGGGTCATCGACGTCGATGGCAACCCCGCCGTCGTTCCCGTCAGGAGGTTCCCCCGATGAATACCGAGCCGCCGGTTCAACCGCCGGTCGTCCCGGCACCGCCGCGTCGCGTGCCGTCGCTGGTCCTTGCCCACACCGGCAACGGGAAGGGAAAGTCATCGGCTGCGTTCGGCACGATGTTGCGTGCCGTAGCTCGTGGTTGGCCCGTTGCCGTGGTGCAGTTCCTCAAATCAGGCAAGTGGCACACCGGTGAAGAAACCATCGGACTGAAGCTCGGTGTGGAGTGGTGGAGCCTTGGCGACGGGTTCTCGTGGGATTCGGTCAACATGGATGAAACCGAAGCAATTGCTCGAGCAGCGTGGCAATTCGGTAAAGAAAAATTGGCAGCGGGAGACCACCGGCTCGTGATCTTCGACGAGATTTCCTACCCGATCAACTGGGGATGGATCGACGTGGCCGATGTCGTCGACGCCATCACAACCCGGCCAGAGAATGTGAATGTCATCGTCACCGGCCGGGACCTTCCTCCCCCGCTGATCGCTATCGCCGACACGGTCACCGAGATGGTCAACGTGAAACACGCCTACGAGTCGGGCATCCTGGCCAAGAAGGGCATCGATTTCTAGTGCTCACGTTTCTTGTCGGCGGCGCCCGAAGCGGCAAATCGATGTTGGGCCAACGCCTCGCATCTGCGTCAGTAGGACCGGGCAGTGTTGTCACCGCTGTGGTGACCGCGGAGGCGTTCTTCGACGGTCAAGTCGACGAGGAGATGACTGCCAGGATTACCCGGCATCAAGCCGACCGTCCTGCAGGCTGGATCACGGTCGAGGCCACCCATCAATTGGCGTTGAGCCTTGAGCCGCTCAACGGCGTGATCCTCATCGACTGCCTGTCGTTATGGGTGTCGAACCGCATGCTCGCCGACGTCACAGACAATGAGATCGAAGCCGAAGCCAGGCAGGCGGCCAGTTGGGCGAGCCAGCGCGTCGACCGTGTCGTAGCTGTCAGTAACGAGGTTGGCAGCGGCATCGTGCCCGACAACGCATTGGCCCGCCGCTACCGCGACGTTCTGGGTCGTGTGAACGCTACGTGGGCCGAAGCCGCCGAAGCCGCGTACCTTGTTGTCGCTGGCCGATTGTTGCGATTGGAACGAGCCGACTGGTGAAAGGTTTTCGTACCGCGCTCTCGTTCCTCACGCGCGTCCCTGTCTCGGGCTCAACCGACATTGCATGCGCGGTGCCGTGGTTTGCGCTCGTGGGAGCGCTTGTCTCGGCTGCCACCGCGGCGATGTACGCGGGAGCGCATTGGTTGGTGCCACCTCTCCCCGCCGCAACGATTGCCGTGATGGCAGCGGTCATGCTCACCGGGGCGTTTCATGAAGATGGCCTCGGTGATATGGCCGACGCTTTCTGGGGTGGATATACAGCCGAGCGACGCATCGAGATCCTCAAGGACTCGCGCCAAGGCACGTTCGGAGTGCTCGCACTGGCGCTCGACACAGTGCTACGAGTTGCGCTGATTGCATCACTCAAACCCGCCGCGGCGTTCGGCGCGTTGATCGCTGCTGGTGCTATCGGGCGAGGCAGCGCTGTGCTGCTCATGGGCATGACCCCACCGGCGGCCGACACCGGCTTGGGGTCGGCGTACCTGCAGGCCATCACCCGGCGTGGAGTTGTGGTTGGACTGGGGTCGACAGTTGTCATCGCCGTTGTCGGCATGGCTGGCTGGGCGGGTCCGGCGCTCGCAGCCGGGCTTATCACCGCTCTCGCGGTGCGGCATCTCGCCGTCGTCAAGATCGGCGGTGTCGTCGGCGACGTCCTCGGAGCCACGGCCCGACTGTCTGAACAAGCGGCGTTAGTTGTATCCGCAGCTGTCGTACATCGCGGCAGCCAAACCATTGCCTGGTGGCCCCAATGAACGTGCGTCTCCCGTACATTGCACCGCTCGACTCCGCTGCGATGGCGGCTGCTCGGCAGCGACAATCCCAACTCACCAAACCAGCCGGATCGCTCGGTCGACTTGAAGAGCTGAGCATTCAACTCGCCGGTATTGCCGGTACGAATCCTCCGCCGGTGTCGGGGTCTCCTGCGGTTGCCGTCTTTGCCGCCGATCACGGTGTGGTGGCGTCTGGCGTCACGCCGTGGCCTCAGGAAGTTACCGCCCAGATGGTTGCCAATTTTGCCTCTGGCGGTGCCGCCGTCTGCGTGCTGAGTCGCCTGGCCGGGGCACGGCTAGTTGTGGTCGACGTCGGTGTCGTTGGGGCAGTAGTCGATCATCCGAATGTGTGGGTTCGTACGGTACGTGCCGGTACTGCCAATCTGGCCTGTGGGCCCGCAATGACCCGGGCCCAGGCCGAACAAGCCGTCGGCATCGGCATCGAGGTTGCCCGCGAACTGGTGGCAGAAGGCGCTGACCTTTTGGCCACCGGCGAGATGGGAATTGGTAACACCACGGCGGCGGCCGCAATCATCGCCACGCTGACAGGGACGCCAGCCGACCAGTGCACGGGACGAGGCACCGGTATCGACGACGACATGCTTATTCATAAGACCGGCATCGTGGCGGTGGCGGCCGCTAGGGCCCGTGGTCGCGACCCACTCGATGTGTTGGCCGACGTGGGAGGCTTGGAAATTGCCGCACTGGCCGGGTTCATTGTTGGCGGAGCGTCCCTTGGTGTACCCGTCGTAGTCGATGGAGTCATTACGTTGGCCGGGTTGCTTGTGGCCGAAGCCATCAGTCCCGGCGTAGCCGAACGCTGTATTGCGTCGCATCGTTCCGTCGAGCCGGGTGCAACGGTTGCGTTGGCGCACCTTGGGCTTGATCCGCTGCTGAATTTGGGACTTCGGCTCGGCGAAGGAAGCGGAGCCACCCTTGCGATTCCGATGGTGCAGGCGGCAGCAGCTCTTCTTGCCAACATGGCCACGTTCCCCGACGCAGGCGTGAGCGAACTCGGCGAGCCCTAAACGTTCGCTTACTCGACCGCAGTTGCGAACGCCGGTATGGGGGCAGGTACGCCAGCCACCTTCCGACGAAGGAAGCTGGAGACCGGTGGAACTAGCAGCGACGGCTTCAGTGTGACAACTTCGGCAAACAACGCTGCAGTATGTCGGACGGGTCGTTGGCCAGCCATTGCCCGGTGGTAGGCCGCCTTCCACACACCTTCGCGCAGGTTACGGCGTGCGCTGGCGCACAACGCCCAGCGATCGCGTTTCGATAGTTCCTTCGAACGCAGCACGTGCTCCATCCGCAGGCGATATTGGCACCAAGCGAACCAGACTCCCGGCACGTTTATCTGAAGGCTTGGGTCGGCCCGCGAGGTCATTTGTTCGAGCAGTCCATTGCCGGTCATTTCGCCAATACCTGCAGTTTCAGTTACATACCCCTCTGGGAGCAACACCACGGATCCAAGCCGTGACAGGTTGAGCAAAAGCGCGTTGTCATCGAGCGGGTCGTCGCGTTGCTCGAGCTGCACCGAATCCACGGTGTTGCGGCGAAACATGACGGGAGCTAATCCGCCCGTCGTGAAGCTGAACGACTTCATGAGGTACGTCACGCGGTCCTCAGTCGTAGCCACCGGTCGAATGGCCACTCCCGGAGACAACCGGCCAGTTACCGCGTCTCGGGTAGTTACCGACGAGGTCACAAATGCAGCATCAGGGTTTGCGATCAGGGCCTGAGCCTTGGCCTGCAGATTGCCTTGCAACATAATCTCGTCGTCGTACAGCATCGTGACGAACTCACCGTGACCCGACCGAAGCGCGAACATCAAGTTGTCGAGCCGAGGAATTCTCGACGGATGGCGAACATAACTGATGTCGTCGTACCCGCTACCTCGCATGATCGCTTCGGTATCGTCTGTAGAAGAGTTGTCGCAAACGACAATCTCGATCGTGAAATCGACCGCTTGATGACGAACGCTCGCAATAGCAGAGGTGAGGCTTGCGCGTCGGTTGAGCGTAGGGATCACTACCGATACAAGCGGTCGTTCGACAGCGTCTCCCTCAGTGTTTGTCACGGTGCCTCGTTCCTCCTCGTGGCGTTGGTCTGCATTGCCGACCAAACTACTTCGACGTCGCAACGTTCGGTGCCCTCGACCCCGATCGAAACACGACACATCCAACGGCCGTCGAGAAGTGCGGGTGTCAGAAACGCTTCTCCGCTGGCATTGATTGCCTCGACCCAGGCAAGGGTGTGAGCATCGAGTTGGTCGCCTGAAAAACCGACCGGTTCGTGACGAACACACACGGTCTGCAGCTGCACTGGAGCCAAGACACGCCAGCCGGGGGTGGCCATCACCTGGTCGGTCAGCCAGCGAGCGTTATCGAGGTCGCGACGCAGGCGTGTCTGTATAGCTTCGACACCGTCGAGTCGCAGATGAAACCACAGCTTCATTGCTCGGAATCGGCGACCAAGGGGGATACCCCAATCGCGATACTGGGTAACCTCGCCGTCGACGGCCGATTGCAAATAGCTCGGGTTGGTCGACATAACACGCACGAGGTGTTGCACGTCGCGCACATAGAACAACGAGCAGTCGAGAATGGTGCCCATCCATTTGTGGGGGTTCCAAGAGATCGAATCGGCACCCTCAACCCCGTGCCACAAATGGCGGCACTCGGGGAGCAGCATGGCGGATCCGGCCATGGCCGCATCGACATGCACCCAGGCACCGTACCGGCCAGCAATGTCGACAATGTCGCCAACCGGGTCCATTGCTGTCGTGCCGGTGGAACCAACCGCGGCGACGACGATTGCCGGCCGACAACCTGACTCGACGTCGAGGCGCATAGCGTCGGCCAAGGCGCTTGCCTCCATGGCGTAGGTGGTCGGGTTGGTAGCCACCAAGCGGACGTTGTCGCGTCCGAAACCGGCGAGTAGCGCCGCCTTGTTGACCGATGAGTGAGCCTGATCGGTGCAGTAGACCACGAGTGGTTGACCCGAACCCTGGAGCCCACACCGCACCTGGCTGTGCTCCGACACCCGTTCGCGCGCTGCCAGCATGGCAACCAAACACGCCGTTGACGCCGTGTCGTGAATGGTGCCTTTCCAAGCGTCGGAGAGTCCGGTGAGTTGGCGCATCCAGTCGCAGACCACCTCCTCCACTTCGGTCAACGCCGGGGCTGATTGCCACGAGAGACCTAACGCCCCAATTCCCGACGAGGCCAGGTCGCCCAGTACCGACGCCAGGCTGGCGTTCGACGGGAACCAGCCGAAGTGGCGTGGGTGTTGCACCATTGTGAGCGCCGGAACAACAATCGATTCGAGATCACCAAGAAGAGCCTGTATGTCGTCGGTCTCGGTCGGCGGGGCAGCTGGCAGCGCCGCAGCGACCGAACCGGGCGCAACGTTGGCACGCACGGGAAGCGACGGGACCTTGAGGCGATGGTCGGCAATCCAATCGATGAGCTCATGCCCAGCGGCCCGGAACTCGTCGGGCGTCACGGCAACGCCACCAAACTGGCCGGCACTTTGAGCAAGCCGAGCACCTGGCGGGTAGCCGGGTAGGCGTCACGCTCAGGCACCACCACCATGAGACGTCCACCATGCAACGCCCGAGCATCGGCGGCGAACGGAATCAGGTCGAGGTCGACACCGGTGGAACACACAACAGTAACCAACTGATCGTCGTGGTCGAAGCCGACACCAACACAGGGCACCGGATCTTTGAGGTTGGTCCGTTCGACCGGTGGGTCGGCTGGGGCCAACGAGCGCAGACCAAGGAGTTGAGGTTCGGCTATCAACCGGCTGCGAAGTAGCCGTTCGCTCGCAAGTCGATTGAGCGCGTGGGGGGCCGCCCCGGGCCTGCGGTGTTGGGCGACCGAGGCAACCACTTGCGCGAGGGCCAAATCGATTGGCAAGGTGCCGTGCATTTGGTGGAACGCATCTCGATCATGCACGCCAACACCAACTTCAACACGATGCTCGCCGGTGTACGGATCCATTAGTGCTCGACATACTTCGAGCCCAGCCACTTCCCCAACTAGCACCCCTCGTTCGACGACAGGGTCACAACCCGCCGACCGCATGAGCGTGGCGAACTCGGCAAGCTCGGCCGTAATCGGAATATTCGCCTGATGTGGGGTTGCCGACGCCGAAAACAAGCGAGAGCCGTCGACACGCCAAACAAGCGGCACAGGGGCGAAGGCCGCGGCGCGCCGAGCAAGTACACCTGTAGCCGCGTCGCTGACAATGTTGACCACCGAAGCGTTTCGCCGATGCGCCCACAGCACCGCAGGACCTAGGAACCGTTCGGGGGCAGTGTCGGCGAGGAGCCATGCAGCAGAACCGACAAGCCCAGCGGCACCGCCCGGGAAGTCGCCAAGTTGCGGAACAACACCTACGTGCTCGCGCACCAAAGCCGCAAGTTTGACCCCGAGAAGCGCTTGGCGCCGCTGCGGATCGATGGCCGGGGTGACGTTCAGTCCTTGACCTTACGCGTGCCGTAACGCTTCTGGAACCGGTCGACACGACCGCCTGTATCGACGAGCTTTTGCTTGCCGGTAAAGAACGGGTGGCACTCGTTGCACAGATCGAGATGCACCTTGCCACCCTTGGTGGAACCAATGGTGAACACATTGCCGCACGAGCAAGTGAACTCGGTCGTGATGTATGTGGGGTGGATTTCGGTCTTCATGAGAGGTTCTCCCGATTGCGAAGGGACGACATAGTGTAGCGACTAGGTAGCGGTTTGGCGACTTCGTCAGGGCTGTTTGGCGATCTCGTCGAGGAACTGGTCGTTGGTGCGGAACTGCTTGAGCCTGTCGACCAGAAGTTCGATCCCCTGGCCACCCTCGAGCGCGTTGACAACACGACGCAGTTTCCAAACCTGCTGGAGTTGCTTCTTGTCGAACAGTAAATCCTCGCGACGAGTTGACGAAGCATCGATATCGATAGCCGGATAGATGCGGCGCTCTGCCAACCGACGATCGAGACGAAGCTCCATGTTTCCAGTGCCTTTAAACTCCTCGAATATGGCATCGTCCATGCGGCTGTTGGTGTCGACCAACGCGGTAGCCAAAATGGTGAGCGACCCGCCTTCTTCGGTATTGCGGGCCGCACCGAAGAACTTCTTGGGTGGATATAACGCACCGGCATCGATACCACCCGACATGATGCGACCAGTCGCCGGGGCCACCAGGTTGTACGCCCGCGCCAGCCGAGTAATGCCGTCGAGAATGATGAGTACGTCGTCGCCCATTTCTACTAGCCGCTTCGCTCGCTCGATAACGAGTTCGGCTACCTGGGTATGTTCCTCGCTCGGTCGATCGAACGTGCTGGCGACCACTTCACCCTTCACGGTTCGGCGCATGTCGGTTACTTCTTCAGGCCGTTCATCGATCAGCAAAACTATGACCTTGACCTCGGGGTGATTGCGCTCGATGGCCGTGACGATGTTCTTCATGATCACCGTCTTGCCAGCCTTGGGGGGCGAGACGATAAGGCCGCGCTGGCCCTTGCCGATCGGAGCAATGAGGTCGATGATTCGAGTCGTAGCGTTGTTCGGGTCATTCAGCGCCTCAAGCTTGAGCTTCTGGTCGGGGAACAACGCCGTGAGATCTTCAAACCGGGGACGGCCGCGCAACGTGTCGGGTTCGCGGCCGTTGATCGACGTGATGGTATTGAGCGCAGCGTTCTTTTCGTTCCGACCGGCCGGGCGGATCGTTCCGGTCACGAAATCGCCCTTCCGTAACCCGTACTGGCGTGTTTGCTTCACGCTCACGTACGCATCGTCGCGACTCGACAGATACCCTTTTACCCGCAAGAAACCGTAACCTTCGTCGCGCAGATCCAGGTACCCCTGGGCATCGACTGGATCCTCAGTTCCGAGTTGGGCGGGCTCGTCGTTGCCGACAAACTCGTCACGCTCGTCACCCGGGGCACCGTCGAGCCCGCCGTTGCGGTTACGGCCGCGGTTACGGCGTCGCCGACGACGACCTTCACTGTCGGCATCATCACGCGGGACACCGTTCTGACCGCCGTTCTGGACTTGGGGCTGACCCTGTGAAGATGGCTGTGGAGGTCGAGCGGATTGGGTACCCGTCGTCATCGGCGGGCGAGGCGGCAGCGGACGTTCCGAGTTGAACGTCCGACGCGTTGGTGCCACCGGTGGAACCACAGGTGCTACGACCATGGCAACCCGCTCACGGGGGGCCTCTGACGATGCCTCAACCACAGCGGCTGGCGCATCGACGGCATCGGGCGTCTCGGGTGCAGGATCGACCGCGGCCTCAAGAGCAGAGTCGACCGCAAGCGCTTCGGTCGGTACCGGCGCAGCCTTGGCGCGACTCTTGGGCTTAGGAGCATCGGCTGGCACCGGAGCACCGCTTGTCTGCTCAAGAATTTTGTCGATGATGGTGGCTTTGGATGCCCGAGCCGCGGTTTTTACGCCGATGGCCGAGGCAATGGCCACAAGTTGATCACGGTCTTTGCCGTCGAGCATGGACCGCTCGATGCCGTCTGATTGGGCCACGCTCATGTGCGCAAACCTGCTTTTCCTGCCGGTTGTGGGCGTAATGCGTCAGCCCGGCTGAGATGGGAATGATGCAACGATCAGCGCCCGCCTGGGAAGGTGAGCAGCCGCCTCGGTGCGCCCGGAGAACCGAGCCGACCCGTACCCTAGCTATGTCGGGGACACCGACGCAACGTCAAGCGGTCACAACGGAATCGACAAAGTGTTCAACGGCAGCAAGGTCGTTCGGCAACGAGTTCAACCGCTCGGCACGATCGAACAGATCCGCGAGGTGCGCCGGCAATCCTGGCCGCACACCCGTGGCACGTTCGACCGCATCGGGGAACTTGGCCGCGTGGGCGGTACCGAGCACCACGCTCGTGACGCCGGGTTCTGCGAGCTGGCACCGCTGAGCGCCAAGCCCAACCGCCGTGTGAGGGTCTAAAAGGTAGCCGGTTGTCTCGTACACATTGCGCATGACCGACAACGTGTCGTGATCGTTGAGTTGGGCTCCGCTGAAGTCGGCTCGCAGTCGTTTTGTCTGATCGGGTTCAAGCCCCACCTCGCCAACCTTACGGAAACGGTTGAGCTGTTCGTCGGTGAGCCCACCGTCGCGATCATTCAACTCGAACAGCAGCCGTTCGACGTTGGACGACACTTGAATATCCATACTTGGGCTCAGCGTCGGTACCACCGCACGGGCGGTCATAGTGCCGGTGTCGAGCCACCGGGTAAGGATGTCGTTGGTGTTGGAACCAATGACGAAATGCTCGACTGGTAACCCCATCTGCTTAGCCACCCACCCCGCTAGCACGTTGCCGAAATTGCCCGTTGGCACCGAGAACCGCAGTGGATGTCCGCCCAGGGACTGAGTTGACGTGACGTAGTAGACAACCTGGGCCATGACGCGCGCCCAGTTGATGCTGTTGACGGCTGACAACCCGAGTCGATCGCGAAATGGTGCATCGGCAAACATTGCCTTTACCAGATCCTGGCAGTCGTCGAACGTTCCATCGATAGCAACGGTGTGCACATTCGCAGATTCGACCGTGGTCATCTGCCGGCGCTGCACATCGCTCACCCGACCAGCCGGGTACAAAATGATGATGTCGACATGGGCGCAATCCTTCACACCATCGATGGCGGCCGAACCCGTATCGCCACTGGTTGCGCCAACGATGGTGACCCGTTCATTGCGCTGTCCCAACACGTGGTCGAACATTCGCCCAACGAGTTGAAGCGCCACGTCTTTGAAGGCCAGAGTTGGCCCGTGAAAGAGCTCCAAAAGCCACGTGTCGGTGTCGAGCTGTACTAACGGACACACCGCTGGATGACGGAACGTTGCGTAGGCCTCCGCACACAAGCGCTCCAACGTTCCGGCACCGAGCTCGTCACCGACAAACGGCGCCATAACGGCAGCGGCCGTTTCGGCATACGACGAACCCGGTGCAATCTCGGGCAATGAGGGCCAGAACTCCGGCACATACAAGCCGCCGTCGTCGGCCAACCCGGCCAGCAACACGTCGCTAAAACCAAGTTCGGGGGCGCGGCCCCGCGTTGATACGTAACGCATATCTCAGCTTTCAATGACGCGCAGCAGGCCGCTGACAGACGTGACAACGTCGAGCGTACGCAACTCGCGCACCGTTGCTTGCATGTCGGCCTCGCGGGCGCTGTGGGTGATGAACACCAGGGTGGCGCTCGGGCCCGAACCATCTTGTTCCGCGGTACGTACGCTGATGCCGTGGCTGGCAAGCACACCGGCAACAGTGGCAAGCACTCCGGGTCTGTCGGCGACTACGAGGGCAAGCTGGTACTGGGCAACGGTGTCGTCGATACCTCGGGTTTGTGCACGACCGAATGTGCCGATGGGCGCGTGCGAACCGTTACGCAGATTGACAGCAGCGTCGATGAGATCGCCCAGAACCGCCGATGCCGTGGGCAAGCCACCGGCCCCGCGTCCGTAGAACATCAGTGACCCGACCGCGTCGCCTTCGACAAAGACGGCGTTGTAACTATCTCGAACGCTGGCCAACGGATGGGTGTTGGGCACCAACGCCGGGTGCACTCGCACCGTCACCTCGTACGATTCGGCGTCTTGTTCGCAGATTGCCAGCAGCTTGATTGTGTGGTTGAGCCGCTTGGCCATAGCAATGTCGCCCGCCGTGATATTGCTGATGCCCTCGTGATACACATCACCGGCGACAACTTTTGTGCCGAAAGCTATTGACGCGATGATCGCTGCTTTCGCTCCTGCGTCGTACCCTTCGACGTCGGCGGTTGGGTCACGCTCGGCAAACCCGAGGCGCTGAGCATCGGCCAACGCGTCGTTGTAGTTGGCGCCGTCCTCGGTCATTTTCGTGAGGATGTAGTTGGTCGTGCCATTGACGATGCCCATGACCCGCCGAATTGGCTCACCACGCAAGCTCTCGCGCAGGGGACGAATGATGGGAATACCGCCGGCAACGGCAGCTTCGAACAGTAAGTCGACACCGTGCCGGTCCGCCGCTTCATACAGTTCGGCGCCGAGCGTGGCGAGCAGTTCCTTGTTGCCGGTGACCACCGGTTTACCCTTGCCGAGCGCAGTGAGGATGAGTTCGCGAGCCGGTTCGATACCACCAATCAGTTCGACGATAATGTCGACGTTCGGGTCGTCGACCACATCGGCGGCGTTACGGGTCAGCATGCCAACGGGCAGTTCAACGTCGCGAGTCTTGGACATGTTTCTGACGGCCACGCGTGTTACTTCGAGGCAGATACCGGTACTTCGTTCTATGGCAGCCGACTGGCGTTGCACCAGTTGCACCAACGCCGAGCCCACGTTGCCAAAGCCGAGCACACCAATTCGCACCACGTTGTCGCTAGTCACACGCTTCACGCTATCCCCCAACGCGTGCGGCGACATTGGGAGTTACCGGGCTAGCAATCAGCCAGCGCGGCAAGCGCCCGGCATATCTCGTTCTCACGCGCAACGCCAATAGCCCCAACCCGCGTTGTCAGAAAGATCTTCGGGACGGTCGCGAGATTGTCAAAGCTCGCAACGCTCTCATGATCTAGCCCCTCAGCCTCGCCGACGATGACATTGGTTTGGGTGTCGCGCATCGTCGAGGTGACTGGGGCAACAACGACGGAGCGAAGCACGCCGACTGCTTCGGTCCGGGTGACAATCAACACGGGCCGTCGCTTGTCGTTTGGTGTTTCGAGCCACCAGATGTCGCCGCGTGCTACCACGGTTCTGCCTCGGTCATGGCAAGGGCGTTGGCCAACGCCCAGGCCTCGTCATCGTCAGATTGTGGTTGGTCACGGTAGGCCGACACGATTTGTTGGCCGATCTTGCGGCGTCGGTGGGTCTCAGCGAGTTGGGCAAGCGCAAGGCGAATAACGTCGGACCGGCTGTCGCCAAGGCCATCTCGTACGAGTCGGTCCAGTACCTCGACCTCGTCCTCCCGCATGCGGGTTGGTACCTGAACTGTCATACGTTTAGTATGCCATCTCTGCGCACGCTCACGTTGTCGCGGATACGAATCGCCAACCGCGATCGGGGAAGCCAGCACCAACTGCCACCTTGGCCGACGCATGGTTATCGAACAGATGCAGATAGGTCGGTATCGCCCCGGCTGCGATAACCCGCCGCGCCGCAGTGGCCACGAGTTGGCGGCCAATGCCTCGGCCGCGCAACGCAGGTTCGGTACCGACCGAGATCTCGTGGCCGCAGACGTCGTGCATTTTGAGGCCCACCCCAGCGCCGTATTGGCCAAGTGCATCCCATGCGACTAGCACGTCGCCGTTGAACGGTTGCAACCATTCCGGAACGCGAGGGTCGCTGGTGGCTACCCATTCACCTGCATCGGGTGTTGCGGCTGGCGCTGTGCTGTACCGAAAAACACCGGTAGTAACCGGCCCGACGTTTGGTAAGGAAAGGGGGAAGGCGGGAAACGCAAAGTCGCTGGCTTCCAAGCGGTCGACGAAGGCTTGCAGCAGATCGCCCGTTCCGGGCGCCGTGCTCAAGACCCCACCATTGGGCGTGAGCACGCCAAGTAATGGGTGCACCTTGTGGTCCCAGCCCGGTTCGGTGCGACGCTCTGACTCGACAACGTGAATGCGACCAGTGTCTGGCGGCCACGACCCGAGCCACGTTTCGAGATGCTGGACAAGGCGAGGGGGTGGCGGCGTCACATTTCGAACCGAAGGCGAATGTCGTCGATAAGCACCTGTTCGAGACGGGTTGTGCTGTCGTCGGCGGCAGCCACCTGCTCAATGGCCTCGATGGCAAAAAGTCGGTGACGGGCGTCGCCCAACCGTTCGAATATCGAGGTGAGGACGTCGTCGAGCAATCGATCGTCGTGCAGCGCAGCGCGCACCATTGACGTTGCCGCCAGGGCGTAGTTCTGAGCATTGTGGGACGGTGGCCAATCTCGACCGTCGACGAAGGCTCGAATGCGGTCACGTTCCTCGACACCGCTGCGGCCATCGACGAGCGATACGAGCGTCATCAGGTCAATGACCGCCTCGTCTTGGACGGGGTCGTGCGACGTTCCAGAGAATCGGTCGATGATCGAATCAAGAATGCTCACCGCACCAGTGTGGCCTGTCTCAGCGGGTCACGTACGTTCGACTGGGTGTTGAATCGTTGGGCTAGCGACCCTTGCGAGTAACAACCCATGCGCCAACGAGCACGAGAGCGATGCCTGCGAGGTGCAGCGGTTCCATCACATCGTCACGAAACACCACCCCGAGAACAATGGCAACTACAGGAACGATGTAGTTGAAGATTGTGCCGCGGGTGACGCCGACTCGGGCCATCAGCTTACCGGCGAGCACCATGGCAAAGCCCGTCCCGAACAAGCCGAGCACGAACACAGAACCAGCGCTCTTGACCGTCACGTCGTGGATTTCGCCGACGCGTGAGAGCGCATACGGCAGGGACCACACCACCGCTGCACCCTGGATGCGCCATTGCGTCGCAATTGAGCCGTACTTCTGCGTGAGCGGAACCGCAACGTTGGAACTGACGCCGTAACACAGCACGGCTACAAGTACGAGCGCAACGCCTAGCGCTGTTCGCGACCCACCCGCCAGCGACGGAAGGCTAATGAGAACAATGCCAACAGCGCCGATGCCGATGCCGATGATTTGGGTGGTGCCAGGTGCACGCCTCAGCAAAATGGCCGCAACGCCCGCTGCAACCACCGGGATTCCTCCATTGAGCATGCCTGCGACCGACGACGCAATCCACTGCTCGGCAATTGGGAACAGCAAGAACGGCAGAGCCATCCACACCAAACCGAGCAGAGCGGCTCGCCGACGGTCGGCAGCCTCAAACGTCACGGCTCGGGTAGCGGGCACGAACGACAGCGCGGTGAAGCCGAGCATGAGGCGCAGCAAGCCAATCACCGGCGGCGGAAAACTTTCGAGTCCGTTGGCAATGAACACAAACGAACCGCCCCAGATTAACGAGATCCCTGCGACAAGCCCCCATTCCGACGGACCGAAAGCCTGCTGCGTCGTACCTTCAGCGGTGGTGAGAAGGCTTCGACGGCTCATTCGCACCACGCTAACCCCAACCCGCCACACCCCAACCTGAACACCATCTCGCTCGGCTACAGGAACGGAAATCGACTCGGCAGCCGGGCGAGAACGTGTTCACTGGAGTTGGGGAGTCTTGGCCGGCGAGATACTGTGTTAGGGCCGCACCACTGGCGCAGGGGGCATGAACGTGGCGATCGGACTCGGGGAATTAGTGGGTCGCGGCAGCCGTTCATCGGTGTACGCGTGGGGGCGCGGTGCCGTGGCCAAGTTCCCAGACCCGGCAACGCCCGACAGCTGGATTCACGCTGAAGCGGCGTACACGGCTGCTGTTCGCGAGGCCGGCGCGCCCGCACCTCAGGTGCTTGGGATCGAACAGGTGGAAGGTCGGCCGGTGGTTATCTACGAACGGATCCACGGTCCCTCGATGTGGCAATACGTCGTAGATCATCCCGACCGAGCACCTCGGTACGGACGAACGCTCGGCGAGCTTCATGCCGACTTGTTCGACCTCGTTCCACCAATGGGCTTGCCTGATCAGCTCGACCGTCTCCGAAGCAAGATTCGTTGGGCGGCCGACCACATCGATCCGGCGCTGAGCGGGGCGTTAGCGCTGCTCCCGGTTGGAGATCGCGCTTTTCTTTGCCACGGCGACCTCCACCCAGGCAACGTCATTCTGTCGCCCGAAGGCCCCATCATCGTCGACTGGTTCGATGCCTCGCGGGGCAGCTCCGCCGCAGATGTTGCCAGGACCTCGCTACTACTCTCAGCCGACGGTCTCCAAGCTCCACAGCATCTGCCTGGTGCCGACAGCGACACACTTGGTCTTCTTGCCGACGCGTACGTTGCGTTCATGCAAAAGCGTCTCGGTATCACTGTCGAGGCTCTCGGGCAATGGCAGGCCGTGGAAGCGGTCGCCCGCTTGGCCGAGGGAGTCGACCCACCACAACTCCTTAACGTTTGGTACCGGCACGATCGTCGTCCGCACGTGGCGGCGGTTCCGTCACCCGCCGATGCCGCCCAAACATGCGATTGGAAGGGTCAACCAACGGGCGGTTGAACGATGGCCCTGAGGGGCTCGAACACAGCAGGCGTCGCTACCAGGACGAGATTGTCGTTCTCTGGGCACGGAAGTTCGGTTATGGCGCCCGCCTCGCGGGCAATGAGAACGCCGGCCGAGTAGTCCCAGACTTTGATGTCACGTTCGTAGTACCCGTCGAGCCGAGCGCACGCCACCCAACACGCCTCGATGGCGGCTGAGCCGAAGGCTCGAACATCGCGGGCCTGCGACACCAGCCGAGCGACCACTGCACCCTGGACAGCTCGAATGGTGTCTTTGTACGAAAACCCCGTGGCGACGAGTGCAGCAGACAGGTTGGCGCATCCCGACACGCTGATTGGTTGCCCGTCGAGTCGGGCACCGCCGCCGAGATGGGCCGAGAAGACCTCGCCCCGCAGCACATCGACAACGGCTCCTGCTACGACTTCGCCGTCGAAAGCAGCGGCGATACTCACCGCAAAGATGGGCACGCCATACAGAAAGTTGACGGTGCCATCGAGGGGATCGACTACCCATTGCAGGCGGCTTCGAGTGCCCGTGTTTGCGCCCTCCTCGCCGATGAACCCACCCGATGGGGTTGCCATTGCAAGCAGTTCTCGAACGCGCTGTTCTGATTGGATATCGGTTTTTGTGACAACGTCGGTTGGCGATGACTTCGACCCGAGACGTTCTGCAAAGCCGTAGGACTGGGAAACAATCCGTGCGGCCGCTATCCCGGTTTCGCACGCGATCTGCTCGAGTTCGGCCGAACTGGGGACAGATTCCATGGTCAGGCGCGGCGCACATCGATGTCGTGTGCGGCAAGGATTTCTACCGTGTCGTCATCGGCGCGACGGTCGGTTACCAGCACGTCGATTTCGTCGAGCGTTGCGTAGCTGAACATTTGGCCGTTGCCGAATTTGCTTTGATCGACCATTGCTACAACACGCCGAGCGCTTTCAATCATGGCCCGCTTCATGAGGTATTCATCCCGGTACGGGGTGGTGAGGCCACGTCGAAACGAAAAGCCGTCGCAACTGATGAACAGTACGTCGACCGCCATGTTTCTGACAGCTTCGACCGCAGCAGCATCGACCATGGCAAAGGTGTTGGTGCGAACCCCTCCACCGAGGACGGTTACTTCTTTGTGGCCGCGCCTGCTGAGAGTCAGCGCCGAGATCAGCGAGTTGGTGACGACATGTACGTTGCGGTCGGTCGGGAACACCTCGGCGAGGCGCTGGCCGGTGGAACCAGAGTCGATGATTACGGAGCCCTGAGCCGGCACGTCGGCAAGAGCAGCTTGGGCTATACGCAACTTCTCGGCGGCGTTGAGCATGTCGCGGGCCTCAACCATTGGCTCGTGATTCAGACGCTCAAGCAGCACGGCTCCGCCGTGAACACGGCGAACTAACAGCCGCTCTTGCAGATCGGACAGGTCGCGACGAATGGTCTCGGTGGTGACGGTGAAACGTCGAGCGAGGTCGGTGACGTCGACCGAACCGTTTTTCAACGCGAGCATATAAATGTCGCGCTGCCGATCGTGAGGACGCAGCACGCCCCCGTTCGCTTCGCCCGTCATGTCCGAACGCCCTCCGCCAAGCAGTCTATTCGACGAGCGAGGCGATCGCCGCTAATGGACCTGCAGCTTCCAGCCGGCGATACGACTCGGTAAAGGTGGTTCGGAACCGTTGGTTGTCGCGCAGATGCTGAGGAAAGACGTGGGCATACTCAACAAAGGAAGTTGGGTCGTCAAGAGCTTGTGCTGCGAACTGTCGAGCGAGATGCATGCTCGAATCATGCGACTGCTCGTCGTATGGCACAACGCCGAGATAGCGGGCCCATCCGGCGAGCGCCAACGTCGCTCGCTCTATGGGTCCGTCGAGTTCCAATTGCCGACTGATGGTGGGCAAGAGAAACGTTGGGAACTTGGCGCTTCCATCGATACACAATCTGCTGATCTGATCGCGAACACCAGTGTTCGTGAAACGTTCAAGCACGGTTCGCGCGTAGTCCTCGCGTCGGTGACCGGCAATAGGCGTAAGGGTTGGTATCGCCTCACGCTCCAGCAACTGCTCAAGGTATTCACGAACCACCGGGATGCTCATTGCCTCGTCGACATACACGACCCCGGCCAAAGCGCACAGATACGCCATGCACGAATGTGAAGCGTTCAACATCCGAAGTTTGTATAGCTCCCAGTCGTGAACGTCGGCGGTGAAAAGGGCGCCGACGTCCTCCCATGGGGGACGACCAGCAACAAAGTTGTCTTCTAGCACCCATTGGCGAAACGGTTCAGCGACTACCGGCCATTGGTCGACGATGCCGGTTGCAGCAAGTAGCCAGTCGCGATCGGGCTGTGTTGTTGCGGGAGTGATTCGATCGACCATGGAGTTCGGGAAACTGCACACCGAGTCGATCCACTCGGCAAGTTCGTCACTGATCAGGCGGGCGGCGGCCAGCGTTGCAACGCGAGCCACGCTGCCATTTCCGGGCAGGTTGTCACAACTCAGAATCGTTACCGGCGCACCAGTTCGGGTGCGACGTGCATCGAGTGCGGTGGCGAGCCGGTCGAGGGTGGTTCGTTGACCGGCGGCACGGTCGCTGGGGCTGAGCTCGACATACCCTGCCTCGGTGATGGTGAGCGAGACAATTGCTGTGGTCCGGGATGCAATCACGTCACACAACTCGGCGTCGTTGTCAGGAGCGAAAACGAACCCGATGATCGAACCGATGACCTGAGGGTTTGGCTGTCCGTTGCCCTTTTCGGTCAGCACATACAAATAGTCCTGTTCGGCCAATATCTTGGCAATCTTGCTGTCGTGAGGCAGCAGCCCTGCGCCAACGATGCCCCAGTCACTGCCGGCCTCGGCGAGTTCGTGGGTGTACAGGGCCAGATGGGCGCGGTGGAAACCACCGACGCCAACGTGGACGATGCGGGGCTGTAGGTCGCAGCGATCGTACGTGGGCACGCGAACACCCCGTTCGACGATGGCCGCAAGGGAGTTCGTCGATACCCGTAACTGTTGCTCGTCACTCACAATTCGAACGCTAAACGAAGGCAATACCAATGCACAAGGGTCGGCATATTGTTGGGTAATGTTGCTTTGCGCTTGAATAACCACAGATTCCCAACTTATGATGACCGGGTCCGGGGGGAACATACACCTCCGGTGTTAATGACCCAGAGGAGACACCATGAGTACTGCCCCGAGTCGGGCAAGGAAGCGTGCCGTGCAGTTGATCGGTCTAGTCGCCATAACTGGCGTCGTAGCATCGGCATGCGGCAGCAGCACCAAGAAGGCCGCTGACACCCCCGCGGCCACAACCGCGAAGGCTGGCGCAGCAGCACCAGCCGCGGGTGGCGAAATCAATGTCGCAATTGTCGACAACCCGCAGATGAAAGACATCGCCGAGCTCACCCCAGAACTGTTCACTGCAAAGACCGGCATCAAGGTCAACTTCACGCTGTTACCTGAGGGCGAACTTCGCCAAGTGACCACCCGTGACGTGGCAGCCGGCGGCAAGCAGTTCGACGCCGTCATGATCGGCATGTACGAGGCCCCGCAGTTCGGCAAGAGCAACTTCTTGCACGACCTCACACCTATGGCAAGCGCCGACGCTTCTTACAAGCTCGACGACCTCATCCCGTCCGTGCGAGGCGGGCTCTCTGTTGACGGCAAGCTGTTCGCGGCACCGTTCTATGCCGAGTCGTCATTCGTCATGTACCGCAAGGACCTTGTCGACGCTTCGGGCATGAAGATGCCAGCTAACCCTACGTGGGACGAGATCGCTGCCATCGCCAAGAAACTCAACACGCCAACCACCGCAGGCATCTGCCTTCGCGGTAAGCCTGGTTGGGGAGACTTGGGCGCCGCATTCACGACGGTGCTCAACACCTACGGCGGTACCTGGTGGGCAGCCAATGCCGACGGTTCAATTGGCAAGGCACAAGTTGACCAGCCCGAGTTCAAGGCTGCGTTGTCGTTCTACAACGGTCTGTTGAAGGACGCCGGCGAGAAAGATGCCGCCAACTCAAGCTTCAATGAATGTCTCACCCAGTACAAGGACGGCAAGGTTGCCATGTGGTACGACGCCACCGTCGCCGCTGGTCTACTCGAAGCAAATGACAGCCCGGTCAAGGGCAAGAACGCTTACGCTCTTGCCCCGGTCGTGAAGACCAAGGCTTCTGGCTGGCTGTGGAGCTGGGCGTTGGCTATCCCGAAGTCGAATACCAAGCCGGACAATGCATGGAAGTTCCTGTCGTTCGCGACCGGTCCCGACTACATCAAGGCTGCCGGTACCAAGACCAAGGGCGGCTGGGCTTCGATCCCGCCGGGAACCCGCAAGTCCACGTACGAGATCCCCGAGTACAAGACTGCCGCTGCTGCCTTTGCTGCTCCTACACTCGCCGCAATGGCTGCCGCACCGATTGACAACCCCGGAACCACAAAGCGTCCGGGTCTGCCAGGCGTGCAGTACGTCGGCGTGCCCGAGTTCCAAGATGTCGGAAATAAGTGCACCCAGGAATTCTCCAGCCTCATCGCTGGCAAGACCGACATTGACGCTGCGCTGAAGAACTGCCAGGACATCGCGTCGAAGGCATCAAAGTAATCACGAAGTAAACGAGCTTTGCCTTGGGGCGGGAGCGCTAGCTCCCGCCCCAAGTAGTTCCCCGCACCGACGTCGACCATTTCCACGCCTTTCGAGAGAGTCTCAAATGCCATGAGAACCCGAAGTCCAGCGCTATCTGGCCACCAAGCCAAGGATGTTTGGCGTCGTCGGTTGCCTCTACTCCCGGCTCTGGTGTTCACAGTAGTCCTGACGCAGATACCGTTTTTGCTCAGCATCTTTTACAGCCTCACAAACTGGAAGGTTGTTCCGCCCGGCCCTCGCAAGTTTGTTTGGTTCAGCAACTTCAAAGATCTTTTCGGTGACCGCTTCTTTCGCGAGGCCGCGCTCATTACCGTCAAGATGACCGTTGTCGCGGTCCTCGGCTCACTCATTCTTGGCTCACTGCTCGCCTTGCTCCTCGACCGCAAGTTCTTCGGCCAGGGATTCATTCGCACGCTGCTCATCACGCCCTTCCTCATGATGCCCGTGGTTGCAGGCCTCATCTGGAAGAACCAGATGTTCCACGCGCTCTACGGCGTTATCAACTGGGTGTTCAAACTCGTCGGCGGAACACCCATCGAGTTTGTTTCCAAATACCCAACGTGGGCCATCGTCGCCACCCTCATTTGGCAGTGGACACCGTTCATGATGCTCATTATGTTGGCCGGTCTCCAAGGGCAACCCGCCGACGTCCTCGAAGCCGCGAAAGTCGATGGCGCCACGCCATTCAGTATCTTCCGGCAACTCACCTTTGCCCACCTTCGCCCCTATATGGAATTGGGCATACTCCTCGGCACCATTTACCTAATCCAGGTTTTCGACCACATCGCGGTTATGACCGGGGGCGGGCCCGGCTCCACCAATGTCCCGTACTTCGTGTTCGAAGAATCGATCGGTGGGGGCTGGCGGTTCGGTTCGGCATCGGCATATTCCATCGTGGTTGTCATTGCTTCAATCGGCGTTGCCACCGTTGCGCTTCGCGTGCTGTCGGGATTACTCAAAGGGGAGGACATTGCGTGAATCGTGACCTAGCTGTTGGTGAGCGCCGATGGGTAAACATGGTGTTCGGTCTGCTTGCGTGGGTTGTGGGCATAGTGTTCTTCTTCCCGGTGTTTTGGATGGTGCTCAGCTCGTTCAAGAACGAGCAGGACGCAAGCGCAAGCCCACAGATGTTCTTTTCGCCGACGCTCGATCGCTACCGAGAGGTCACGAAGTCGTCCCAGGGTTTGCTGTCGTTCTCGCAGGCGTTTTCCAACTCGGCCTTCGTCGTGTTGATCTCGACTCTTCTCGTGCTCTTGTTGGCGATTCCAGCCGCGTATGCGCTGGCAATTCGGCCGGTCGCCAAATGGCGCGACGTGTTGTTCTTCTTTATCTCCACGAAGTTCCTACCCGTCGTGGCATCGATCCTGCCGTTGTGGATTCTGGCCAAAGAGCTCAACTTGCTCAACACACGCCTCGTACTCGTCATCCTCTATACAGGTATGAACCTGCCGCTCGCCGTGTGGATGCTGCGGTCGTTCTTCCAAGAGATTCCCCGCGAACTCATCGAGGCAGCCGAGATCGATGGGGCCTCGCTTGGTGGGCAACTGAAATCGATCATCCTGCCCACGGCCGCACCCGGCATCGCAGCTACGGCCTTGCTGTGCATCATCTTCGCATGGAACGAGTACTTCTTTTCGGTTCAGCTCAACCCGGTTCGAGGCGCCACCGTGCCCATCTGGGTGACTACCAACATCAGCACACGAGGCAATTTCATTGCCAAGCTGTCGGCTGCTTCCGTACTGGCGAGCCTCCCGGTTGTCATAGCCGGATGGATCGCCCAAAAACGCATGATTCGTGGCCTTGCAATGGGCGCCATCAAGTAAGGATCCGTCATGACTTCAGTACGATTCGACAACGCCACGCGCACCTACGCCGGAACCGACAAGCCAGCAGTCGATAGCCTCAACCTCGATATTGGTGACGGCGAACTACTGGTGCTTGTGGGGCCGTCGGGTTCGGGAAAGTCCACGGCGCTACGGATGCTTGCCGGCCTCGAGCCACTCGATAGGGGGCACATATTCATTGGCGATCGCGACGTCAGCGACGTGCGACCGCGCGACCGAGACATCGCGATGGTGTTTCAAAACTACGCGCTCTACCCTCAGTTGACCGTCGCAGAAAACATGGGATTCGCGCTTAAGCAGCAAGGCATGCCCAAGGACCAGCGCATCGCCCGCGTTCGCGAGGTCGCAGCGATCCTCGACTTGACGCCGTATCTCGATCGTAAGCCCAAGAATCTCTCGGGCGGTCAGCGCCAGCGCGTTGCTATGGGGCGCGCCATCGTTCGTCAACCCGCTGTGTACCTGATGGACGAGCCGCTCTCGAACCTCGACGCCAAACTGCGCGTGCAGACTCGAACCGAGCTTGCCGAGATTCAGGCCCGACTAGCAGTCACAACGGTGTACGTCACGCACGACCAGGTCGAGGCGATGACCATGGGCCATCGCGTGGCGGTATTGAAGGACGGCATATTGCAGCAATGTGCGCCCCCGGGAGAGTTGTATCACCAGCCCGCCAACCTGTTCGTAGCCGGGTTTATTGGGTCACCTGCCATGAACCAGGTGGCGTTAGGAACCGGTCGTCCACTGCAGTTGGGCACGGCGACAGTCGCGCTAGATTCTGCCGGCGACGCTGCCATCGGCGCCGGATCGGCTGGCGACGAGATCACGATCGGTTTCCGTCCCGAAGCGTTGGAAGTTGGCAACGGCCCACTGCGGGCCCGCATCCGCACCGTTGAAGACCTTGGCTCAGAAATGTTCGTCCACGTATCGATAGATCATCTCGGGTCGCCGCTTGCCCTAGTGTCAAAAATGCCAGCATCGTTTGCGGGGCGACCGGGTGACGATGTTGGGTTGCAACTCGTTGGAACCACCCATCTCTTTGGAACCGGGGCGCTGCGCCTGGCCTCTGTCTCGGCCTGCTTAAGCTGAGAACGCATCGCCATGGCCGACCCGACCGAGCGTCCGATGGTTCTCATTACCGGCGCAGCCGGCGACATTGGCCGGGCGTGCGCGTTGACATTGGTCGACCGAGGTTGGTCGGTCGCTCTGGCTGATCACGAGGTGGCATCGGCTCGGCTTGCCGAGACGGCCGATCTGTGCCGAGGTGGCGGAGCAACGACATACACCACCACCTTCGACGTCACCGCCGGCGAAGCGGTTCAGTCTGCGATTGACAACATGGTGACGGCGGTCGGCGCGCCACGTGGCTTGTTCAACAACGCTGGGTATCAGGGAACATTTGCTCCCATCGACCGTTACCCACTCGACGATGCGCGCAAGATTTTCGACGTCAACGTTCTCGGCGTATTCAACGTCCTCGCTGTCGTCGGCGCAGCCATGGTAAGGGCAGGACAGGGCGGTGCGGTGGTCAACATGGGATCCATGGCTGGCGTTGGTGGCGCTGCCAATATGCCTGCGTATTCGGCATCGAAGGCTGCGGTCGTTGGGCTGACCAAGTCTGCCGCGAAAGACCTTGCCCCGGCCGGTATCCGCGTCAATGCTGTGTCGCCGGCCTTCATCGGCCCGGGTGTCATGTGGGACCGTCAGGTGGCGATGCAAGCCGAGGTTGGAAGCCAGTACTACTCGAGCGACCCGATCGTGGTGGCCGAGCAGATGATCAACATGGTGCCCCTACGCCGCTACGGCTCCACGCACGAAGTGGCCAAAGTTGTGGCGTTCTTGATGTCGGACGAGGCCTCGTATCTCACTGGTGTGAACATCGAAGTGTCGGGCGGATCAGGCTGACGCCGAATGGCCTTCAACTGCGAGGTAGGGCCAAGCAGAGAAATGATAGTGGAGTATGTATTATTGAGATATGTATTCAGGAACACCACCTCGGCCTGATGACATCTTTGCGCGCGAGTACGAGTGGCAACGACTGGTGGAGTTCGTTGAGTCGCCGATCGATCAGTGCCTTCTCGGGCTCGTGTACGGGCGGCGACGACAGGGCAAGACCATGCTGCTCGAACGACTCTGCGAGGCCTACGGAGGCTTCTACTGGCAGGCTGAGGAGACCGAGGCGGGCGAAAACCTAGCCTCGCTCTCTGAGGCCTATTCGCTCTGGGCGAAGGGTCCGGGGCCCGTTCGCTTTCACGATTGGAACGAGGCGTTCGCATCTCTGACCGCCCGGCGGTCTACACCGACCCCGATTGTGCTGGACGAAATCGGTCGAGTCATCGCCAAATCGCCTGCAGTCGCGTCTCAGATGCAACGAGCGCTCGGCCCGACCGGCCAAGCTGCCAGCGCCAACCTCTCCCGACTGATTCTGTGTGGGTCAGCCTTCGGAGAGATGCGCAAGCTCATCGACGGCACAGCACCGCTGCGTGGACGGGCCAGCATGGAACTCGTAGTGCAACCGTTCGACTATCGCACAGCCGCCGGATTTTGGGGACTCTTGGGGAACCCCGATGCAGCGTTTGAGATGTATTGCTACGTCGGCGGCACTCCGGCATACGCACGATTCGCCAGCGGAGAGCGGCCTCGTAACGGCAACATCCAACCGTGGGTCCTGCGGCGGTTGCTCGACCCTGCCTCCGCTTTGTTTCGGGAGGGAAGAATCGTCATCGCTGAGGACGGCGTATTGAAGGACCAACTGTTGTACTGGGGCCTATTGGGCAGTGTTGCAAACGGTGCCCGACGGTGGACCGACCTAGAGGCAGCTCTCGGAGCCAGACGCGGTTCGGTCATCCACGCCTTACGTACAACCATCGATGCCGGTTGGATAGAGCGTCGCGAGGACCCGTTGCGCGATCGGCGCACGACCTACGCACTCCGCGAACCACTGGTGCGGTTCCACCGGCTTGTCATAGAGCCGAACGAGCAACGGTTGTTGCGTGGCGTTCCGCCGCAACGCGTTTGGAACGATGTCGAAGCGACTGTCACATCGCTGATCCACGGCCCACAACTCGAACAACTGGCTTACGACTGGGCGCTCGTGCATGCCTCGCGTGAGGCGTTTGGAGGTGTTGTGTCCCAGGTTGGGCCTACAGCACTTTCCCAGGCCGTGGTTGCCGCAGACGGGTCTGAGATTCGGAATATCGATCTGGCTGCAATCGAGCAAACACCCCAGGGTGGCCGCCGACTCCTTGCGCTGGGTGAAGTCAAGGCTCAACGCGGTCGTGTCGGTCCTGCGCTACTCGATCGACTCGACCGGGCAGCAACATCACTCCAACGTAAGCCACCACCGCGCATCTCGGTTCAAGGAACGATCCGACGGGTCCTGGTAAGTAGGGGCGGCTTCACGAACGAACTTCGCCGCATCGCCGATGATCGACCTGAAGTCATCCTCGTAGATATGAACCGCCTGTACCACGGCAATTAACAACACCGGGTCTACATGCGCTCAGGTGCGGTGATGCCGAGTAGCCCTAGACCAATGTTGAGAATGTCGGCGGTGAGCGAGCACAACGCCAATCGGCTGGCCCGTACGGAGGGCGGTACGCCGTCCTTCAGGACCGGGCACGCTTCATAGAACGCTGTAAATGCCTGAGCCAACTCGAACAGGTAGGTGCACAGCCGGTGCGGGCCGAGCTTGTCGATGGTGTCCCACACCGCGCCGTCGAATCCGACAAGTGCCAGTGCCAACGCACGTTCTTGCGGTTCGCCCAGGACGATGGTCCCCGCAGGCGAATTGGCCTTTCGCAAAATCGAGTTGATACGCGCATGCGCGTATTGCAGGTACGGCGCCGTGTTGCCCTCGAACGCCAGCATCCGGTCGAACGAAAAGACATAGTCCTTGACCCGATCATTCGACAGATCGGCATATTTCACCGCACCAAGACCAATCGCCTCGGCCACTGCTCGGCGTTCGTCGCCCACAATGTCAGGGTTCTTGTCGGCCACCGCCTGATCGGCTCGTTCAATGGCTTCGTCGATCAGGTCGCTCAGTCTGAACGTCTCGCCCGACCGGGTTCGCAACATCTTCTTGTCTTCGCCAAGCACATTGCCGAACGGCACATGCACGCATCGAGCCGGTGGAGCGAGCCAGTCAGCCAGCTCGCACACCTTCCACACCATGGCAAAATGCTGCGCCTGCGGAGCGCCAACCACATAGATCAGCCACGTTGCACCGACCCGTCCGACCCGATCGCGAACGGTTGCAAGGTCGGTCGTGGCGTAGTTGGAACCGCCCTGACTGTTCTGAACAATGACCGGTAACGGGCTGCCCTCTCGTCCCACAAAGCCGGGCGGGAACACAACAAGCGCGCCGTCGCTTTCCTCGATCAGGCCGAGCGAATCCAGGTCGGCCCTGACGGCTGGGAGCATCGGGTTGTAGAAGCTCTCGCCCACGATGTCGGAGGGCGTCAGCAACACCCCAAGGCGATCGTAGGCAGCCTGGAACTCCAACGCAGATTGATCGATCAGCACCTTCCACAAACGGAGCGTTTCGGGGTCGCTCGCTTGCAGCCGAACAACCCGTTCGCGTGAGCGTTCCTGGAATGCCTCGCTCGCATCGAACTTGCCCCGAGCCTGCTTGTAGAAGGCGGTGAGGTCACTGGCCGACAGCGCCGCGAGCGCGTCGCTCTCGCCAACGTCGACGAGATGTTCGATGAGCATCCCGAACGGTGTGCCCCAGTCCCCGACATGATTTTCTCGAACGACTCGGTGGCCAACATGGGTGAGAACACGCACCAGCGCATCGCCAATGACCGTGGAACGCAGGTGACCAACGTGCATTTCCTTAGCGACATTGGGCGCCGAATAGTCGACGACGACTGTCTCGGGATGCTGAGCCTGTCGAACACCGCCGTTCGGATCACCGACAAGCTGGGCAACCTGGGCGGCCAGGAACTCGTCGGTCAGAGTGAGGTTCAAGAAGCCCGGCCCGGCCACCTCGACTGTTGCGAGACCGGCGAGTGCCTCGGCGGCGAGAGGTAGAAGTTCGGCGGCAAGATCGCGGGGATTTCGGCTGACAGCTTTCGCCATGGCTAGGACGCCGTTGGCCTGGTAATCGGCGCGTTCGGACGGCCGAACGACAGGGTCGTGTCCAGCGAAGACGGGGGCTAGGAGTTGCGAGAGAAGGAGGTTCGGGTCGGCCATGGCGGAACAACTAGTGAAGCATGGTTTCGACCATCATTGGTAACGAGCGATTGCGCTCTCAAGAGCACGAGCGGTGGCTGGGTCGCTATAGACCTGCAACGATGCCACCTCGTCAAAGAGAGCAAAGAGTACGCAGTACTCCGACAGACCCAAACCCATTCGGGCGTCATGCGTCCGGGCCCGTTCAACTGCGCATTGAAGTCGCGGTGTAAACACAAGTGATCCATTGACTGGTCGACCCGTTGCGCTGTCGATTTCCGACGGCACGGAGCGAAGTATTGCCAGCAGCTTTTGGTGAGACAAGCCGTGTTCCTCGAGTTCCCGGGCGAGGCCCAGGAACGTCTGGAAATCAGTCAACGTGAGCAATGCGTGATCGATCCCGACGTAGCCATGGTCGAGCGGCGTTCGGAAATGAGTGCCGACGAGATTGGGCTTGAGCAAGCGCTGATTGCCAGCTCGACTACAGCGGTGGCACATGCGCTCGGGTGAGGTTGCCATCATCGATTTCGCGGTTCCAATCGGAAGTACCCCGGCACTCATACGGCCTGCCGTCGTCATCACAGCGCAGCCGACCCTTGATGAGTTCGACCGAACCTTTCACGTCGTACCGATCACTGCTACGCAACGGCGTTGGCCCAGCGATGTCACCACCAGCCTCGGACACGCGCAGTGTCATCTCGTGACCACCGTCGACCAGTTACAAGTCGTTGAACGAACGGCTGAAAACGTCGGAACGGTAGTCCTGACGCAAATCCGCGAAATCGTCTCGGTGCTTCTGGGCCTCTAGAAGTCCGGCGGGTCCCGGGTTCATCGGGCAGACTGACGCCGATGTCCACTCCCCTTGTCCGACAAGTCACCGCCGAGTTTGTCGGCACAGCGTTCCTGCTTGCTGGCGTAGTGGGGTCAGGCATCATGGCCGAGCAACTGAGTAGCGACGTGGGCCTCCAGTTGTTACAGAATTCGTTCGCTACGGCGGGCGTGCTCGTGGCCATCATCCTGGCGTTCAGTGCCGCATCGGGAGCGCATTTCAATCCCGTCGTCACTGTTGCAAACCGGGTGTTCGGCAACCTCGACACCCGCACGATGTTGAGTTACATCGTGGCCCAAACCGCTGGCGCTATTTGTGGGGTCATGACCGCCAATCTGATGTTCAACAAGGCCGCTATCAACTGGTCGACCAAGGACCGCTCGACGGGTAACCTGTTGTTTGCCGAAGCGATCGCCACGCTGGGACTACTGGTGGTCATCTTCGGCGTAGTGCGTTCCGGCAAAGGCTCAGCGGCGCCGTATGCCGTAGCCGGTTACGTGGCCGGCGCCTACTACTTCACATCGTCTACCAGTTTCGCCAACCCGGCTGTCACCGTCGCCCGCATGATGAGCAACTCGTTCGCCGGGATTCAACCAGCATCGGCGCCGGGGTTCATCGCTGCCCAATTCGCCGGGTTACTGGCGGCCTTGATCATCGTGCGCGTCGTGTACCCCGACATCACGACCATCGAGGCTTGACGGCGAGCATGCTCGCAGGAACGCTGCGACAATCGTCTCGGCGAAGGCTTCGTCGAGATCACCGCCGAACAAAAGGCGAAAATAGACCGGTCCGATGAGAAGCTCGGACGCCATTTCGATGGCAAGGTTTGGGTCGAGGTCGCCACGGGAGATTCCTCGATGAACCACGGCGGCAACGAGTGTTCGACGCCCCTGCTCGATTGGTTCACGGTAGGGATCATCGAGGTCGGCTTGAATCACGACGTCAGACAGCAACGCCCTCAGAACCGTGCCAAACGCGGTGGTGACCGCTGTGATGGCACCCATCACCGCCGACAAGAGCTCGGCCTTCGTGTCGCCAAGGTCCTCGACGACCTCGTTCTGCACCCGATCCATCAGCAGGTCGTAGGCCAATTCCTCCTTGGATGCCCATCGACGGTAAATCGCAGCCTTGCCGACGCCGGCCCTCGCGGCCACGTGTTCGAGCCGCAGTTCGCTGAATCCGTTCTCGGCAATGAGTGCTTCAGCGGCGTCAAGTACCGCTCGATCGACGGCGGCATTTCGAGGTCGACCCCGTGCGGACGCCGGTTTGGTGTGACGGACAGCACGGCTGTTGGGGGTGTCCACGGCGATATCGTACATTACGATACGAAACGTTCCGCAACTGAGCAGCTACGGGAATGAGGGTCATGAACGACAATTGGATCTTGGAAGTCATCGACGAAAACATGCGCAAGGACACCCAGTGCACGGCTTGTTCGGCATCGGTCGTGCCCGCAGAACACGACGGCGCCTTGTGGCTCGAATGCATGACGCTAACCAAGCCCCTGTCAGGCCTACGCCGGCTAACCGCATGGGTCCATACCCGTCAACTACTCATCTCGGCCCGTGACATGGCCACCGCCGCTTAGATAGACAGTTCGGCCAGATAATCGTTGAGGAATGTGCCAGTCGGATCGACACGATTGCGTTCAGTCCACCACTCGTTCCACCTCGGTATCTGTCTGGCAAAATCAGTACGGCTGAAGTAGTTCACCTTGCCCCAATGCGGCCGACCGTCGAACTCGCGAAAGACCATTTCGCAAGCCCGGAAGAAGGGCTCGTCGGGCTGATCAATCGCCTGATGCACCGAGATGGTCGCCACCGCTCGTTGATACGCTGTCGACAACCACACATCGTCGGCGGCGACCGTGCGGTATTCGATGGGCCATCGAACGTTGGTGAATTCGTCGAGCATCAATTGGCGGATGGCGTCAAGACATTCCGGTCCGGCGGCGACGGGCACGCTGAACTCCATCTCGGTGTGGAGATGAGGGCGATGATTCGGGAACACCTCGTAACTCCACGCCACCCGCGACCCCTCCGGCCCGACTGGATACTCGGCGGGCAAGTCGGTGTCGTTAACGAGTTTCACCGCAGCGGTGTCTCGGTGCGGGTAATAGAAAAACTCGAAGTGGCGATTGGCCTGGGTGAGCTCGACCATACGTGGTCGAAGCTCGGCATAGGTGGCGTTCCACGCCTGCTCACGCAACCGATACGCCGGACGTAACTGCATGTCGATCTTGGTGAGGATACCCACCGCACCCAAACCAAGCCTGGCCGCCTGGAACAGGCTCGGGTCGTCGTCGGCGCTGCACTCAACTGCATTGCCGTCGGCCAGCACCACGCGTGCACCCACCACCATCGCCGACAGGTTCGTAAGCGAAACACCATTTCCGTGGGTACCGGTTCCCACCGCACCACCGAGAGTTTGACGGTCGATATCGCCCTGATTGAACAGGCCAAAGCCGACATCATGCAGTGCCCGGCCAAGCGCGTAGATCGGGGTACCAGCCCGAATCCGAGCACGATGTTGCTCTCTGTCGACCGACACAACCCCAGCCAGACCTGACATATCGATGATCGTGTGGTCATTCGGGACGAGTGGCATGTGGCTATGCCCCGCTCCGGCAACGCGCACCGTACGGCCTTGGCTGGTGCACGCCGCGACGACCGCGGCGACATCGGCTTCGGATCGAGCGAAATGTAACTCGTCGAGATCGCAGCTGTGACGGCCCGACCAGTTGCTCCACGTGCTCATCGACCATCGTCTTATCAGGCTCGTAGAGCAAGCGAAGAGTCCGCGGGTAACCTGCCGTCGTGACTGACGAGGCGGCATTCTCCTACCGCTTCCGTTCGCTAAAAAACCCTCGCTTCAAGGTCTTCTTTATAGGTCAGGCCGTGTCGTCCATCGGCAGCTTCGTACAGGTCGTCGCGCAAGCGTGGCTGGTGCTCGAACTCAGCAACAGCGGCAACGCTCTCGGCGTCGTCACCGCATTGCAGTACAGCCCACTTCTCGTGTTGGGTCCGCTAGGAGGTGTGATAGCCGACCGCTTCGACAACCGGCGATTGCTTGTGGCCACGACGGCAGCGTCGATGCTGTTAGCGGCCGGGCTCGCGACGATGGTTGCCTCGGCACGAGTGACCGTCGTGTGGGTAGCGTTATTCGCGCTCGCCTTGGGTGTCGTCGCAGCGTTCGAACGACCGGCGGCCCAAGCTATTCTCTACGAACTCTGCGGCCCCGATGACCTCGGAGGCGCCGTCGCACTCAACGCGTTGCTCTTGCCGGTCTCACGCCTGGTTGGGGCTGCCCTAGCTGGCATCCTCATTGCCGTCGTAGGGTTGGCGGCCTGCTTTGCGGCTAACGCCATGTCGTATCTGTTCGTTCTTTCTGCCTTGGTGTGGTTACTCGGCCAGGCGTTACATCCACGCCGTCGAGCAACACCGGGCCGCGGACAGTTGCGCGAGGGGCTCCGATACGCACGCGATACTCCGGCTATACGCAAGACACTCATTGTCTTGTTCGTCGCCGGCCTGTTTGCCTACAACTTCGCGACCACGGTTCCCGCGATGGTGAAATTCGAATTCAAATCAGGTGCCGGCGGCTTGGCCTTCGCCCAATCAATCAGTGCCCTCGGCGCGGTGATCGCCGGCCTCGTCATTGCCGGATTCCGCCATCCTCGAGTGCGTCATGTCGCCATCGCTGCAGCCTCATTCGGAGCCTTGATGATCTGCTGGGGATTCGTACCGACGCTCGTTTGGTGGTCGCTGTTTGGCATCGTTGTGGGCTGCGCTTCCACATCGTTCACCATGCTCGTGCAAACGGTGCTGCAACGCGAATCCGACCCAGCGATGATGGGCCGCGTGATGAGCCTTTTCTCGATTGGGTTCTTTGGAACAACACCGCTGGGTGCGTTGATGGCTGGTTTTCTCATCTCGGCATTCAACGCCCGATGGCCATTTGTTGTGGGTGGAATCGTCACCCTGGTGGTCGCATCGTTCACACTGGTACGGACATGACTACCGAACTACCACCGCCCATTCCGGCTGCGACCGTCATCATCGTGCGAGACGGGACCGACGCTCTCGAGGTGCTGTTGTTGAAGCGAAGCGCAGTTGGCGCCTTCCCGGGAATGTGGGTGTTTCCCGGCGGTCGGGTCGATGCCACCGACCACGGCGACAATGAGTTCGAACAGGCACAACACGCGGCAGCTCGCGAAGTTCACGAGGAAGTCGGCCTAGTCGTGCCCGCCGACAGCTTGGTGACGTGGGCGCATTGGACCCCGCCGCCTCAGCAACCCAAACGGTTCAACACATGGTTCTTTGTTGCAACATGGACCGGGCAGCCCGTTGTGATCGACGAGCACGAAATCGTCGACCACGTGTGGCTTGAGCCTGCCACTGCACTCCAACAAGGCTTGCCCATTGCCCCGCCAACGTTTGTGACACTTCACCAGCTAGCCGATTTCACCGGCGTGGACGAGCTGGCAGGCGGGCCTCGACGGGGAGTCGAACGATTCGCAACCAAACACGCCGTCGACGGCGACGACACCTACCTATTGTGGCATGGCGATTCGGGCTACGAACTTGGCGATCACTCACTGGCAGGCGATCGCCATCGTGCACGCATGACGAAGGGCCGAATCCGCTCGTACGACCGCACTGCCTGACGTCACTTCAGCAGCGACGCACCATCCACGACAATCTCAGATGGCGGCTTTTCGATAACTCCAGCCGTCCCCAAGTCGGAGTACTGGCGGTCGGTGAGCACCACGCCCGCAGGTGACCTTCCCGACAATGTGACGCGTCTCAGCAAACCCGCCGCGTCAACCCAATAGTCGGCTTTCAAACTGACGTAAGCGGCACAGAGTTCACCCATCGCAGCGGCCAGCGATAGTCGGCCAAGAGGCTTGACCATCCCCGTCGATGCGGTAGGCGCGCAACTTTGTGACGTTCCACCGTTGGTGAGTAGAGCAGCCTTCGGGTCCAGCGTTGCGGTGAAGTGCGTGCCAGCTTCACCAACGGCGTTCTCCACCACCGAGACGTTGGCCAAGCCACCTCGATGACCCGCCTCGCTGCCAAGCCGGTTGTAAAGGTTCGTAGGGTCAGTGCCAATCTTGTCGACCCGCACGCCTTTCGCAATGCTGAACTTCGCCACCTTGTCGTCGCTGCCACCGACACTGGAGGCGTCCACATAGAGCTCGTCGCCGAACACCGCGTACGGCACCTCTTGCTGGGTTGACGACAGGTACTGGGAAAGCTCCAAACTCTTCGAGCCGACGTCGAAACGAAGGCTATTGGTGATGGCTGGCTCCTGCGCGCCGTCGGGAACGACGGTCTCTACGACGAACCCGTTCGACGCTGCAGCCGTCTTCGTGGCTGCGGCGATGATCTGATCGGCCAAGGTTTTTACCGCGGGTGTCGGCAGGATCGGTGTCGTTGGCGGACTGGCTGTCGTAGACGGGCTAGCTGTCGTGGGCTGGGCTGGTTCTGGTTCCGGGTCCGGTTCGACCGATGAGGCAACCACAGCCTCGGTACCGGGAACAGCCACAACTGGACCGGCGGAGGTAGTCACGGCTGCGGACGTGGTCGTCGTCACGGCCTTGGCAATGCTCGTTACCGCCGAAGTTGCCGGCTCCACAGGGTCGCGCCACGACGTCAGACCCGCCACGATCACGAGCGCCTGCGTCACCACCGCTACAACCACGGCCACCACAACAAGCCGGCGCGTGCCACTAGGAAGCTTGCTGAGGGCGCTCATCATATTGATATCGGCCGGTTCAGTACGGAGCTAAGCGTATGCTCAAGAGGTGGAGAACCCAGCAGACATGCGCGAGTTGACCATTGAGGTCCTACGCAACTGCTGTGCAGCATTCGCGCTTGTCTTTGGAAGCCACGCTCGGGGCACGGCTGGTGCCACTTCCGACCTCGACGTGGCGGCGTGGTGGCCAAACCAAGCCCCATTACCGTGGACACTCGACTTGCCTTTAGGTGTCGACCTCATCGATGTTCGCCGTGTGCCGCTAGAACTTGCAGGTCGAATCGCCTGTGAGGGCCAGATACTCTTCGATGACAGCCCGATCGACCGCGTCCGGTGGGTTGCAACCAATCGGAAAATTTGGCTCGACGAGAGGTACCGCTTCGAACGTGCTCATCGTACGTTTCTGGAGAACGCCGCCAATGGTCGATGAAGGCCGAGCGGCTCGACTACTTCGGGGAGTGGCGGATCGGTTAAGGCGACTCGAAGAGGCTGCAGCCCATCCTGACCTGACCGCATCATCTTTGTGGCTTGACGGGGTCAAGTACCTGTTCATCACGTCTATCGAGGGTTGCATCGACCTCGCCCATCACATTGCGGCGTCCGAGGCGTGGCGCGCTCCGGACACCAACGCTGACGCGGTTCGGCTGCTCGGTGCACATGGCGTGGTACAACCCGACATCGCCGCCAGCGTCGCCCGGGCAGTCGGATTTCGCAACGTACTCGTGCACCAGTACGCCGAGGTAGACGACAGCATTGTAATAGAGGCTTTGACGCAGCTCGATGATCTCCGCTCATTTGTCGTCCAAGCGAGTGCGTGGATACTTGCCCAGTCGGCAAGCGAGCAGTAGCGCACCGACCTGACCGTCTGACAGCAACGCGCTAGGGGTACCCAGGTGAGGGAATTTCGAAGTATCTGCCCAACGGTTAGACTATAAGCGTTACTTAAAGATCTGGGAGGTAACGGTTGTGGGAGAACTCATCGCCAGCCACTGGACCTCCTCGTTCGAGGGGATGAGCCGCCGCGACCGACGAGGTTGCGATTTTGAGGCGTATCTCCCCGATTCGCTCGCCGGATGGGAACTGGTCCTTCCGGCGGACCTCGTAGCACCCAACCGTCAGGTACCGACCCGACCAAAAGCGCCCTAGCGGTGGGGGCTGGCGCAGGTCTAGCCGGGGCTAAAGCAGGCTGACGCGTAGGCGAGGTTGAGCGGTGTGCCGTCCCAGTGGCTTGAGATGCTGGTGGTGTCTTGGGATTGGATGGGGGGTACCACAGAGTTTCCCGCCGGAAACAAACCATCGGCCGAGCACCTCCACACGATGCTCGAAGCCGCCGCCGGCCTCATCGGCTGGAACGAGTAGCGGCCGCCGTTAGCCGACGTCAGTTGCGAGCATGTCGGCTTCGGTCTCGCGGCGAACAACCACTCGGGCTTTGCCGTCGGCCACGAACACCACCGGCGGCCGAGGTAGCCGGTTGTAGTTCGATGCCATAGTGAAGCCGTACGCCCCCGTTACCGGAGTCGCAACGATGTCACCGACGACTAGATCGGCGGGCAGGTTCGCGTCGAAGATCAAAACGTCGCCGCTCTCGCAGTGCTTGCCGACCAGCCGGGCTTCTAATGGGCGCTCGGCGTCGACAGCGCGAGGTGCAAACGCTTCGTAGCCGCTGCCGTACATGACGGGCCGCGGGTTGTCGCTCATGCCACCATCGACCGAGACATACCGTCGCACACCGGGAATGTCTTTCATGGTTCCTACCTCGTACAGCGTCACCGCCGCCGAGGCCACCAATGCCCTGCCCGGCTCGACGCTTATCTTGGACCGAACCCCGCATTCGGCCACCGCTTTGAGCACGTGGTTGGCCCACTCGGTGATCGACGGGGCGTGCTCGCCTTCAACATACGCGACACCCAACCCACCACCGAGTACCAACTCGGGTAGATCAAGAGGTCGGGCAACGTCGGCCATGACGGACACCGCCTCACCGAAACTCTCGGCGCGGAACACGTTGGACCCAATGTGGCAGTGCAGGCCAACGAGTTCGATGCTGGCCGATCGTGCGGCACGTTCAATCGCCTCGTGAGCCGCACCCGTCGAAACGGTGAACCCGAACTTCGAGTCGTCCTGACCGGTCGACACGAACTCGTGGGTATGAGCATGGACGCCCGGGGTCAGCCGCAGCAGCACGTTGGGGACGGGGAGCCCTTCTCGGTGAAGCTGATCGAGTCGGTCGAGTTCGTCGAAGCTGTCGACGGCCAGATGATGCACACCGAGTTCCAGGGCTCGGCGTAGTTCGGCCATGCTCTTGTTGTTGCCGTGGAACGTGATGCGATCGGCGGGTACCCCGGCAGCTAACGCCACCGACAACTCGCCGCCGCTAGCAACGTCGAGCCGTACTCCCTCCTCGTGAGCCAAGCGAGCCATCGCCTTACAGAGGAACGCCTTACTGGCAAAGACAACCTGCCCTTCGCCGAACGCGGCGATGGCCTCACGACAGCGCGCCCGAAGGTGAGCCTCGTCGTACACGAACAGCGGTGTGCCGTAGGTGGCGGCAAGATCGACGAGACGCACGCCGCCAACCCGCAATTGCCCATCGGCATCGACCGAAGACGAGTCGGGAAGCAGATAACGAGCAAGAGGACCGGCTGGCATAGGCACCGATGGTACCCAAGCTGGTAGAGATGGCAACGATGATTCAGCACTACCGCGCCGCACGCCAGGAACTCACCGCACCCGGAAGCCCATTTGCCGTCACCGAGATCGACGTGCGGGGCAACCCCATCAAGGTCTTCGCTGTAGCGCCGCCGAACCTGCGCAGCCTGTGGGAGATGACAGCTCCGTTTGCCGACAGCACCTACCTCGTCTACGAAGACGAGCGGTATACCTACGCCGAAATCAACGCTCAAGTGCGCTCACTCGCCCATCTCCTGGTACATACCCACGGCGTTGGTTCGGGCGACCGTGTGGCGATTGCCATGCGGAACTACCCCGAGTGGGTCACCGCGTACTGGGCCACCGTGTCGATCGGCGCCGCCGTCGTAGGCATGAACGCGTGGTGGACGCCGGCCGAGATGGAGTACGGCCTGAAGGACTCGACGCCCAAGGTGCTTATCGCCGACGACGAGCGATTGGAACGGGTCCTACGTGTTCTCGACAGCATTCGAAGCGCCACGCCGCTCCACATCATTTCGGTTCGCTCCGACCGGGCCCTGCCAGCCAACGCAGCGCGATGGGCCGACGTGGTTGACGCCGAACACGCCCCGGCCGATCTGCCGGTTGCCACGATCGATCCCGACGACGACGCTTGCATCTTTTACACATCGGGCACTACCGGGTTCCCGAAGGGCGCCCAGCTCACCCACCGCGGATCCATCCACAACGTGATGAACCTTGCGTTCATGACAGCGGCCTCAACCCTCGGTGTCGCCAAGGCCGTTGCAGCAGGAGACCTCGAGGCCGGACCGGTTGCAGTCGTGCCACTGCAACCGGTGCTCATGGCGCCGACACCGCTATTTCATGTCACGGCCAACAACTGTTTACTCCAACCCGCAACGCTCGGCGGCGGTCGAGTGGTGCTCACCTACAAATGGGACCCGGCTCGGGCATTGGAGCTCATCGAGCGGGAAGGCGTCACGAATTTCTCCGGCGTACCCACCATGAGCCGCGAACTGCTGTCGCATCCCGATTGGGCAACCCGAAACACGTCGACGCTTTTGGGTATGGGTGGCGGCGGTGCTGCGTTGCAACCCGATCTCGTCGCCAAGATCGACAAAGCGCTCGCCAATGGTGTGCCATCAACCGGCTACGGCCTGACCGAAACACATGGCATCGTCACCGCAAACTCCGCCAGCTACTTCGTGGCCAAGCCTGCATCGTGTGGGCCGGTTGTTCCCACGCTCGATGTCAAACTCGTCGACGACGAAGGCAACGATGTCGTTGCCTCGCCCGAGGCCGTTGGGCAGCTCTGTGTGCGAGGTGCGGTTGTCATCAAGGGATACTTGAACCGGCCCGAAGCTACCGCCGATGCCATCCGCAACGGCTGGTTCAATACCGGCGACATCGCCCGAATCGACGAGGATGGGTTTGTCTACATCGTCGATCGGGCCAAAGACATGGTGAACCGGGGCGGCGAGAATGTGTACTGCAGCGAGGTCGAGGTTGCCATTTATGAGCACGACGCTGTTGCCGAGGTCGCAGTGTTCGGTATCCCCGATGAACGGTTGGGCGAAGACGTTGCTGCGGCGATCGTGCTACAACCAGGGGCGTTGCTTACCGACGGCGAGTTACGAGTTTTCCTGGCTGACAAGATGGCCAAATTCAAAATCCCGGCGAGGGTGTGGTTCCTCGACGAACCCTTGCCGCGCAACGCCAACGGCAAATTCGTCAAGCGAGACCTACGAGACCAGCTCCTCGGTGCGAGCACCAAGTAGCCATGGCCACACTCCCACCCAACATCCGGGCGCTCTTCGATGCTCCCAACTATGTGCACCTCACCACCATGCGCGCCGACGGTTCGCCGCGAAACTGGGTCGTCTGGGTGGGCCTCGAACGCGACCAAATTCTGGTGTGTACCGGCGACGGGGCTTGGAAAGCCAAGGACATGACACGTGATCCGCGTGTCGCCTTATCGGTCGCAGCGCACGACAATCCGTACAACATGGCTGCAATCCAGGGTCGGGTAATCGAGATCCGTGACGACAGCGATTGTCGGTACATGGACCCAATATCCATGAAGTACACGGGCAAACCGTTCCCGATGCGAGGACCCGGCCGAGTGTGCTTCGTTATCGAGCCCCTGCATGCCGGTGGACGCGAGCTAGGTTTCACCCACAACCCGGGCTAACGTAGCACCACCCCGCCCTCGTAGCTCAGGGGATAGATCGTCGGCCTCCGGAGCCGAAGGCGCAGGTTCGAATCCTGCCGAGGGCGCTGACGGAAACTGCAGTTTCGTAAGGTACACTTTCGTTGTGATCGACGGGGACATGGCGCAGAGGCCAACCTACGTCTCCGCGTTGTTGTCGCCGACGACATTTGGCCGCTTGCGTCAGGCGAGGTCGCCGGGCCGCTCATTGCTGCGCTCAACATGATCGATGCTCCGGTCGACGACCGATCCGTCGAGTCGGCACTGCCAATCGTCGAGCGCTTTCTGTAGCTCGGCAGCAAGGCAACGCGCCGGTGGTCAGATTGCAGGCGGCGCTGAACCGGCCGACGGCGTCGACAAGTGGTCGAAGTCAAGTTGTTCGGAGTTTAGGTACTGAGCGACGGTCATCTCAGATGCCGAAAGCGCAACGGCCTCCGTAACCTCCACAGTTTGAGCTGGGGCCTTCGTCGATCCAACCATTGTCTTCGATCGCCACATATCGACGAGACTCTGCTAACCAGCGTTCAGCGTGGCTGCTCTCTCATCGCTGTGAGCCTCCTTAAGAGAGGCGACGAGACGTGTGCACAAGTCGTGCGCCGAAATGGGAAGTGCCGCAACTGGAACGTGGCCAAGAAGGAGTGGCAGCCCGCGGTCCTCAACGATGAAGAAGAGCTTCACCTTCACCCGCTCGGAATCCCATGTAGTTCCGTCGACAGGTTCCGCTCGTACCGACGAGATCAAGGATTCCATCTCGGCTTCAGGTGATTGTTTACTTGCGATCTTCTGGAAGTAGTCGCGTAGCGGAGCGATCGATGGCGTGAACGCATCTGGAAACGCGAAACGGGCTCGGACACGCGCAAGGGAGCGCGCAAATTTCCGCTGATCGTCGAGCGTCACCAAACCACGAACCTGCGCTTTGCCGAGCAGGATCGCTTTTTCGATGCTCATGGTCTGCCAGAGGTCAGCGAACGCGTCCTGACCGACTCCCGGCAATACCGCATACCGAGGACGGCGACCACGCCGAGCCTCGCCAGCACTTTGGGCGTCCAGCCGAACGACTGGGCTCACATCGATGAATGGATTGACAGCGGGATCGCGAACCACATCGCAGGTCTGCGAGACGATCACAAGCGCCTCGAAGTCCGCCGTGATGACAACTTCGTTCGACGTCGCTTTCGAGAGTGCACTTGCCTTGCTCCTCGTTACGTCACTAAGTGGCAACGCGCGATTGGCCAGGTGACGCATTTGCACCCCGGCGAACGCGTCACCCTGGCGCCAATCCTGCAACTGCTCGATCAGCAATGCAACATCCGCCCCATTGTCAGACAAGGCCGGTTAGAACTCGTTCGGTTCGACACCAGCGTTGGTGCCGTGTTGGGTGGAGTCGACAAGCGACGTCATCAGATCGATAGGACGGTACTCGGTGACGCTGCGACCTTCGATGGGCCGGAACTGCTTACGGAGCGCTTCGGCGACGTAGCTGCGATCGAACGCGTGCAACTGCTCAACTACGAGCGCTATGACTGAGAGCCGTTCCCGGTGAGCGCCGGAGGTCGCTCCCCCGTTCATCCAATAGTGAAGCGTTCGAGCGCTCACGCCAGCGAGCGAGGCGACTTCCGACCATGTCAGACCCGAAACTCTCCGAATCTCTGTCAGCATCGCAGGCGGGGTTTTGCCGACCTCGACGGCGGTGCGTGCAGGGCTGGTCCAGTCGCCGAGGCTGGTGAGGCGTCGGGTGCCGATCGAAGTCGGCTGGGAAATGCTCGGCACGACAAAGCGGACGAACGATGCGAGCTGTTGACGGGACTGCGTAACCCAATCGGAGTCGAGAAGAGGCACAGTCGGAGCCCTAGGAATAACCGTCATTGCGGAACCTCCATTTCGGCCAACGACGTTACGTACTCATCCAACGTTGCCCACCGGAAGAAGTGATAGCCCGTTTCGCTTACGCTGGTGGCGATCGCCGCGACAGTCGTCGGATCATACTCAGCTGGCGTGTCTGTATAGGCGTCGATATCGAGGAACCAACTCGGCGTAGTTTCAGGAGCGAGGTGACCGGGCACCGGTGATGAATTCGCTGGCAAGGAGCCCCAACGTGCCTGGATGCGAGTAGCCCGTCTGACGATGACGTGCAGTTCCGAGACGGCAACGATCGTTTCGACGTCTTCGACATCTTTGAAGCCTTCGGCAACTGTGGAGGTGGCGAGGAGAGCAGGCCGAAGCCTTCTCCGGAGATCCTCGCTGGAGACATTCACGAATCTGTTCACATTTCGCACTCCAAGCCTCGTGAATGCGCGCGGACCGTCGTGGTCAGCGGACGTGATCTCGACTAGCTGTTCGAGAATTGTCATGAGCTTCCGACGGCCCGGGTACTTCCGGAATTCAAAGGCAACCGAGTCTGGGGCAAGAGTCAGTCGCATTGTCGGCTCGACCGGACGAAGCGACCACGCATAGCCGGTCGTCATCTCGACTGACTGGGCGGGCGTTACCACGACGGTCTGGACGGCGACCTTCTCCTGGATCGGGTAGTCCGCTCGGAGCGCCCGGACTATGCGATCCGAGAAACCTTCGAATTCAGTGAGCGGACTGAACTGAATCTGCACGAACGTAATCTCAAGGGGATTGCCCGTCAGACGTTGTTCACCGATCGGTGCGTGGGTGACAAACGGGTTTTCCGACCCTCCCGGACTCGCCATCACTTCACACTACACTTCACAACAGCCTGTTGACAACGGGCGGCTTGGACCATTAACGCCACTGCGTTGACGACGCGAGCTACCTGCGTGGCGGCCGGTGATCGACACCTTCTGGCATCGGTCGGTGTCGTACCGCTGATCGATATCGGACAGCGAAGTGCTTGGCATGCCGCGTCGGGCGCGCCGTCAGGGCGAATCATCCTCGTCATCAGCACACTGCTCGGTTAGAGGCAGCCAGCACGATTTTCGCCCTCTCCTTCACGCACTTCGTGCTTGGTGACTTAACGAACGGCTAGAAATGTTGGTCACTGCGGATCCACCGAAAGTCTTCGACAGAGTTCGGCCGTTGCGAGATACCAGTAGAAGATCCAGTCGAGGTACTCGTCGGGGAAGTCACGGTACTGCGAGGCGTTGTTGTGCCGCAGGTCGAACCGGTTCGCGATCTCGAACAGCGCATCCTCGTCCTTGCTGACCAGCCGCTTCTTCATCATAGGGCGATACGCCTCAAGTACGCGGGCGAGTGCAACAACCGCCGCTCGGCGCGATTCGCGAGTCGACTGCCGATCGCGGAACGTCGCTATCGCATGGCGCACCTCGTCGCCGTCGGCCGATGAAGCGTCGACCGCAAGCACGTCCTCGATCAGGTCGCCGACCCCGAGCGAGGGCACGGCCACCATACGACCGATGTCCTCGCCGGCCGTCGCAAGCCGGAGGTCAAACGTTGTTAAATCCAGGAGGCTATTCACGCGCCATCGATACAGCGCCTGTCCGGACGTGACGTTGAAAGCCCGCGGGTGGTAGCCACAATCGCTGAACGAATGGTAGTAGTCCCTTGTCGGACGAGCTGCGAGGTCGTGAAACACCTCGATCAGGTCGCACAAGTCGTCGAGGCTGTATTCGTTGTCCTTCGCCGCCCAGAGGCCGCGTTTGCCGAGTCGCTTGTCGAGCTCCTCCTCCGGCGACGTATCTGACGAGCCGTTTGAATCAACACAGTCGTAGCCGAGAGTTCGGGCAAAGAAGTTCTCGGCCTCGAACTCCCGGAGGAGGGCTCTGACACGGCGGACGATAGCGGGCAGGTCAGACTCCTTCGGCGTCGGTTCACCAGCCCGTTGCGACCGATAGGGCCTCGGTTTCGCAACCATGCGAAGCGAGTCGACATCGCCGAGAAGTTCTTCAAGCCAAGCGATCGCCGGATGGTCGCGATCAGAACGGCTCTTCGTCATCACCCGGACCCCACTGGGCGGACGCCACCCGTTCAAAGGACTCTGTCGGAACCCCTACGCCGAATGCTTGCCGCAGCAGAAGGTCGACCTCGGCTTTCCACTCATGCGTGATGCCCTCCGACCGACCGCGAAGGGCCAGTCGACGAAGTTCGCTTGCGAGTACATCCCGCGGCCATCGCAGCTCAAAGTCTGGGTTGTCGGCAAACCGGCCCACTTCATACCCTCCCGCAATCGCTCGTACCGAACACATCGTATCGAACCGTTCCTCCCAACCTCATCGCAAATCAGCGTGGCTCCTGACGGTCATTCATGGTCACCGGCGGTAAGGCGGTCGGCGGCCAGGCTTTGACCTATTCGTTACTAACCGAAAATCGAGCAGCGGTCTTCGGGATTCAGCGAACTGAGAACCGAAAGGATTCCCTGCGCATCAACCCGCGGGTCGAGACCGTGTCGCACCCGACGCGACGGATGGCGGACGCTGAACCGGTCGTCGCCCCGACCCTGCGCCCAAAACACGGCGTGCAGGAAACCGCCAATCAGATCCGACGTCACTTGCGGGTCACTCACAGCAGCGATTGTGACTGCGACTTCGGATTGGCTCGGTTGAACAATATGCGCAGCCAACGGCATGAGGTTTTGAACACTTCGTACGTAGTCGTCGATGTAGAGGCCGCCCTCCCTCACGTACGCGTGCATCACCCAGAACCGGCCCGGAGAACCGGTTACCGCCGGCCCACCTAGCGTTGCACCAGGCAACGCTACTGTGCGCAATGGGAATATTCGTGCCGCAGGTGCACCCAGTCATCGACCACCGGGTCCGCCAATCCTCCGTCGACCTCGCACCAGTCGGTGTAGGAACGAAGAACATTGTTGGCCGCTGGTTCGAGGTCGCGGAGAAGCTGATCAATTCGATCCACATCGTCTACATGCGGGCGACGGCAATGTGCCAGACGATGACGAATCGGAACGAGTTCGCCGACCCTGCCCATCCAGACCGCTTTCGGTAGTCCGATGCCGAACTGACACTGATCCCAGTTGTCCGCGAGAAGCTTGAGAAGCGCTCCGACATCGAACTGAGAAGGGAGGTAACCGTCATCCGCGCTCGCCATGTAACCATGCTCGGTCGCTCGTTCCAGTCGCTTCTTTTCGTTCTGGAACTCGGACCCCAACGACGGCCCGAAGCGTCCTTGCAGTTGGATGTAGACGAGGGTCCGCAGATACGTCTCTAGTTGCCACCAGCGAGCCATAACCGCAAGACTTCTCTTGGGCACATTGTTATCGATGGCGGTCACGATTCGCTCGACGTCGTCATCGCCGAGTTCGGCAGCGAGGCACTCTCCGGGTGCTCTATAACGCTGGCGCCGATGCGCCTCCTCGGGACTGAGGTGTGCGTTCGGGTCGTCCAATTCGTCGACAATCATTAACCCTAAACGATAGAGCTTCACGCCAAGCTCGGCGCCACAATCCGCGCCACAGCGTGACCACAGTCGTGGGTATCGCTAGATAGATAGTGCCCAATAAGACACGAGGGGCCGGGCGACGTAATCAATCCCGGACTAGAGCACCCAGCCTCAGCGAGGCTTGCGATGGGCCGCTGGGCGCACGATGAACCAAATGGCCGCAAGTACGACAACGTGCATGACGATCAGTGTCCAAGCGGTCTTATTGGAGTCAGCCGCGTTGAAGGGGCCAGGCGTGGTGACAACTGCGCCAACCGCCAACAGGGCCGTCCACAGCTTCATGCCCCACGGGAACCGGCGAAGCAGCCAGGCACCAATAGTGGCTACCGCAACCGAGGAAACCGAGGCGACGATGGCGTGGTACACGGCGACCTTTGAGGTGGTGCCACTTTGCGTAACGTCGTACGGCACATCGGCAGCTTTGCCAATCGCCCACACAATGGCATTGACTACGGCGGCCAGTACGGCTGCGATTGCACCCGCTTTCCACAGGCCCGAAGACAGTAGTGGTGACGATGATCGGACCGAGGCGGCAGTTGGGTTGTCGTTCATACCTCGACCGTAGCCGGTGGCGCGACTAGCTCTGTTCAGCCAATAAGGCCCGGTTGGCTGCAGCGCTTACGTGGAGTTCTTTAAGCATTTCGGCCTGTGGGCTGTAGCGCATCGAACCGTTGTCAATCCACTGCGACGCGAACTCGGCGCCACGACCGAACTTCGAACGTTCGAGCGGCAACTTGATCACGTCGTGCGGTTCGCGCAGGACTGCAATAGGGTCTCGACCGTTACGAACGGCGTCGAGCGCTTCGCGGAACATTCGCCGGATAGCCACGACGCCAACATCGCTCTTGGTGATGCGCTCACGCGTGCGGTCGGCAATTTTGCCCTGCGTAACCCACACCATCACGTCTTGACCTTCGATGTAGTCGACGATGTGGTTGCCCTTCGCGTCGATCCATTCGTACTCGTAGTCAACCGTGGGCAGAACGGCGGGCAACACGCCACCGTCGGGGGCATGCACCGAATAGAACAGCATCCAGGTTGTGGTGTCGTCGACGGGCACGCGAATCTGCATTTGGTAGACGCCGTTGCCACCGACCCACATCTTGTACGGGAACACCATGGGGTGACCAATGGTCCAGTCGTCGCTGGTGTCGTCTTGGCCCACGAGCAAGCGACGTTTGATGATGCCGTGATCGAAAACGTCGAAACCGACTTTTTCGTGCTTGTTCTGAAAAGCGCTGGGCATGGGGATTCCCCGGTGCTCGGCGATGAACTCGAAGTAGCGGCCGTGTAATGCCTCGACATGATACGGATCGACGGCGTTCTCCATGATCTGTAGCCAGTTACAGGGAAGCATGGCGTGGCCGATGTCGCGGATGCCCTCCATGATGTACGCCTCGTACCGTGGCAGTTCGGGAGCCGGCCCGGTTCCGACGTACGCCCAGATGAGCCCGCCAAGTTCCTGGGCCTGGCCAGCAAACACGCACGAACCCGCCCGAAAGGTCGGTGACGAATCGGGCTCGGCTAAAATCTCGACGCATTCACCCTCGGTGTTGAACTTCCAACCGTGGTAGCCGCAACGCAAGCCGTTGTCGTCGACAATGCCGTAAACGAGCGACGCGCCACGGTGAGGGCAACGCTCGGACACGATGCCGTACGCACCGTCACCGGTCTTGAACACTGCCCAATCTTCGCTGAGCAGGCGGGCCTTCTTGATGGGAAATTCTTCGAGTTCGCGGGTGAGGGCCACGGGGTACCAGTAATGGCGCAACACGTCGCCCATCGGCGTGCCCGGGCCGATTTGGGTCAGTTCGTCGTTCTGTTCGGCGGTCAACATTCGAGGTCCTCCAGCGGATCAACGGTACGACGTCAACACTACGACACGTGCCTCACAACGTGGTCGGGTCCATCCCGCAAAGCGGAACAGCAACGAAAAGTCAGGCCGCCCGAGCTATGGCTCGATGCTGATGGCGCCGCTTGGACATACGGATCGGGCCTGCTCGGCTTCGAGTTGTAGCTGTGGTGTGTGAAGGCTAGCGACCAGTACGTGCGGGTAGTCGTCGTCGCCGAACTCGAACAGCTTCGGGTGGTTGTACACGCACTCGCCGGCCAGTGAGCAGCGGTCGAGATCGATGCGGATCCTCATCGTCAGGCCTTGTCGAAGCTGATCCAGAGTTCACGCGGTGACCGGAACCCACCAGAGTCAATCGACGGTGACGTGATTCCCTCGTGCACGGCGAACTTGGGTCTGGGGTTCTTCATGACCTCCATCATCCGTTGGCAAGCAATCACGGCTTCCTGCCTGGCCATGGCGTAGCCCATGCAGAAGTGCTGTCCGACTCCAAACCCAAGGTGGCCTCGAAGATTGGACTTGTAGCGGGCCGACCGGTTCTCGCGTCCGATGTGCATGTCGGTGCGGTGAATGTCGAAGGTGTCGGGGTTGTTGAAAACCCGCTCGTCGCGATTGCCGGCACCGAGATACAACAGCACGAGCGCCCGTTCGGGAATCACGCGCCCGTACATCTCCACTTCACGGGTGGTAAAGCGACTCTGAATGTGCACAACCGGATCGAACCGCATCATCTCGGCGAAAACATTCTCCCACAGCGAGGGGTCGGCCTTCACGTCTTCGAACTGATCGGGCCGGGTGTACAGCATGTGGAACCACATGTTTGCAATCGCCTTGTCGGTCGTGTCGCCACCGGCGGCGAGCAGCAACGCGATGAAGCCCTTCACCTCGTCGAGGCTCATGCGCACACCGTCGAGTTCGGCAACGCACAGCTTTGACAACAGATCATCGCCAGGCGTCGCGAGTCGTTCGGCGATCAGCGGTTCGAGATACACCCACATCTCATTGCGTGCAGCCAGGCCGCGTGACAGGTGCTCACCACCGAATCCGAGTCCCGCTATCAGTGACTGGTACCACCCGACGAACTTTTCCTCGTCGGCCCGCGGCAGCCCGAGCATGTTCGAGATGACTCGTATCGGGAACTGGTTCGAGAATTGCGTGACTAGCTCGACCTCGCCGTCGGCCACGCACGACTCCAGCAGTTCGGCCGCGATCTTCTCGATGATCGGAACAAACGACACCAAACCTTGGCCCACGAATTGTCCAGCCACAACATTACGCAGCCAGCGGTGTCTGTCGCTGTTGCCGTACTCCAAGATGTTCGGCCCGAACACGTGACTCGACCCGAACTCGTACGGACCGTCTGGTTTGTACAGGGCTCGGTCGAAGCTGTCGTTGTCCTGAAAGGCCGCAAAGACATCCTCGTAGCGACTGATCATCCACCGGTTGTGGAAGCGGTCACGAAAGAGCGGATGGTGATCGCGCAGCCGTTGGTACAACGGGAACGGATCCTTCTGAAACCCCGGACTATCGAACTCGCGAGGATCGATCTCATGAAGAAGGCCTGCCATGGGCGAATCGTAGAACCGCTCGGGCCCGGGAGCGCAAGGCAGCGGGTGCAAGAATGACGCAGGGCAGATCCACATCGCCCGAGCGCACACCACTTTTTCGACTCAGAGTCGAAAAGGTGCTCGATAGCACACAACGTTTCGACTCTGAGTCGGAAAAGTGTGGGGCGATGGCAAACCCGGCCCGCTAGGAGAGGTAGTTCGCGTCAAGTTGCAGGTAGGCGGCGTACGTATCGCCCGCCCGGCGAAAGGCTTCGCTTTGGGCTCCGGTAAACGGTTCGAACGGTAGGGCTCGAATGTCGACCCTCGACTTTTTGATCTCGCGCTTCCAAATGCCAATGACCCGGCCAGCTTCTACGATGGTGGGCATAAACACACCGTTGTTACCGGGAATCACTCGCTTCATGTGATCGCCCGTCAGCATTGCCGATCGGTCTTTGAAGCCCAACAGGTACTCGTCGAATCCCGGGAGTATCAACAGTTCACCGGCGTCGCCACAGATCGCCGCGAGAGACAATGCCTCGTCGCGAAGCGCGGCCGAAAGAATCATGGTGGCACCTTCGACATCCACCGTTGTGAGCGAGTCACCCGCCAACTCGATACCGAGTTTCGCATCAACAGCGGTGAGGCCAGTCCAGCCGGCAAAGTCTTGGCGAGTAGTTGGCCCGTGGCTCTGGAAGTACCGCGTCGCCAACTCGGCTAGCGCTGCGTCACGGGTCGGTGTACGAGGGTCGGGTACCCATTCGTCGAGCAAGACGAAGGTCTGGTCTTTGCCATCTTGTGGCCCGATACAGGTGCAGCCGATCTGCGACGCGTACCAAAGCAGGTGGTAACCGTGCTCCGATGCGGTGTGGACGCCGGCGTCGATGAGCACAGCCACGCATTCGGCGCGAGTCAACCGTGTGCCACCTCGCAGCGCTGCTTCGAGCACAGCGACGGCCCGATCAACGATTCCTTCGGTGAGCCCGAGAAACTCGCGGCGTTTCTGCGCGCCGGCCAGCGCGCGCACACCCGTGAGATTGAGCATCCATTTGGCGTCGCGGGGCGGTACGAAATGAACGGTTCCGCGCATGGGCCAGGTGCGAAGAATAGTTCGATCTACGGTGGCCTGATGGATATCGGCCTGCGTCGCCCCAGCGCACCGAACACCAAAGGACCACTCGCCGCTGGCAAGATCTTGAGCTTGCATTGCACCGAACCAGGCCACGACCTGGCCCGGGGTTCGTGCTGTTCGGGCGTTGAGGAGCAGGCTTGCCATTCGCAAGCCCAACATCTCGTCGATTTTCATTGCCGCGGGCAAGCTGACAGGCCGCTGCCTCAGGCCTGAAACGCCGGGTAGTACGCGGCACCGTCAAGGCCTTCGACATCGGAAATGAAGTCGCCGTCATACGGCCAGGCCTCTTCCTGGCCTGGAACCGGGCCCTGCCAGAACCGATCCATCGGACCCCCGATTCGGCTCGCAAGCTCCCAGGCCTGACGTTTATATGTCCAGTTGTCGGGCTGCAATCGGTGCGCTTCACGGAAGTGCGTGACAGCGGTTGAGGTTTCACCCTTGTGATGAAGATGCTGAGCGAGTTCGAAGTGGGCGGCGGCAGCGGCTTGCTCGATACCTCGGGGTTGCGACCGGGCGATTACTTCGTCGGGCGACAAGACATACTCGCTGTCGGCGCCGTTGTGGGCCCAGTCACGTAAACCAACGATGTACGCGGCGGCGGAACGTTCGCGCTCGGGCATTCCTTTGGCCATGTTCTTGGCAAAGTTCTTGAACTTCTCGGGCAGGTCGGGATTGTTCGCCATGCTCTTTGCAGCGGAGTCTCGTGTCGCCGGCCACGCCGCTTCGACAGGCCGCACGATGATGCCCTCCTCGTTGATCCACACCGTGTTCGGGATATTCACAACCCCGAACAGGGCTCCGAGTGAATGTTCTGCATCGACAAGGCTGGGGTGTGTTGGGTTCGCGGCCTCGATCGCAGGACGGGCGCCAACCGCACCGTCAGTATCCATGCACACGGTCACGATGGTGACACCGAGTGGGGATAGTTCTTCATGCAGTGCCTGCCACCCGGGCAGGTCTCGGTGGCAGCCTCAATAGGGCGACCATGCAACCATAACTACCTTGCGGCCCAGCAGCGATGACAACTGAAACTCGTTGCCGTCAATGTCGGGCAACGTCAGATCGGGAGCAACGGCGGTGACCAGCGCTCGACCAGAAATCGACGATGGCCCAAGCACCGACAAGCCCGTGGTTTCGTCGAGCACGAGCGGCATGCCGAGCCGTTCCGCGAACCGTTCGACGTCGACAGTGCCATCGGCCCCGACGATGTTGCCGGGCAGGGGAACACATACCTCGCCCCGGCACGCGCCTTCAGGTTTGAGTGCCCAGCCAGTACCGGCTTCGATATCGGCAACAGCGGGTCGAGACGACGTGAGAATCATGAGACGCACGGTACCCCGAGCCGGCGGTTCTTACGCTGTCAGGCACATCCAATGGCAATGGCCATACATTTGCACGCTGCGGTCATCTGGCCCTCGGTGGCCTTACCGAGTCGGCGGACAAGTTGCGATCGTGCCAAAAGGAACGTGTTGTCGAAGTTGGCGGCTGATTGATGGGCGAGACCCTCGCCGGTGCCGAGTAGCACCTCGGTTGACAGACCCCGGACATTCGACGTGATTGGTGCGCAGACGACGGAGTTGAGATGCCGCCCCATCGGATCGCGGGTGAGCACAAGTACTGGCCGGCGCTTCTCGCCCAGCACGTCAGCAAACCACACCTCACCACGACGAGGCTCGGGAAACGTTTTCATTAGATGCCGTACAGGGCGTCGTAATCGAACTCATCGTCGCCCAGATCGAAACCTACGGCAAGCTGACCCAGTGCGATCTCGTACTCGGTCGGAGGGACCGCGAGATACGCCCGCAGGTCTCGAAGGAGCCGTTCAGACTTAACCAAACGATCGAGCGCAACGTCGACAACCTCGGATCGCGACGATAGGCCTAACAGTTCGCACGCAGACATCAAGGTATCTTCGTCGACACTAATTGTCGTCTTCAATCGCGGCATACCTTTCAGCATACCAGCCGTATTCCGTTCTCATGCCGACTTGAGCGGCTCGATTTCGGATAGGGCTACCGCGAGGTGGTCCCGCTCAACTTCGATGTCGTATCGGCTCTGGAGGTTCAGCCAGAATCGCTCGCTCGTCGTAAAGTACCGGGCGAGCCTCAATGCTGTATCGGTCGAGATGCCCCGTTTACCGTGCACGATCTCATTGATGCGCCGAGGTGAAACACCAATTGCCTTCGCAAGCCGATACTGGCTGACTTTGAGCGGATCGAGGTATTCCTCCTGGAGTACCTCACCTGGATGGATAGGGAGCATGATCGCGGTTGTGGTCATGATGTGTTCCTCAGTGGTAATCATACGAGGAAGGCGAGGTTCGGGAGGGCGTCGCCGGAAATCAGCAGCTCGACGGTTTTGCCCGCCATTCGCCATTCGTCACCAACCCTCCGGAGGCGGTACGTGACCCGTCCCGGCCATGTGCGGATCTGGCCCGTGGACTGAGCGTTCAGTTCGTACACGAGTTGGTTCGCTACCGCGACAACCTCGACGGCTGCCGAGTCGACCGACAGCACCTCGATGTTGGTCACAAACCGACACATCGGCGATGGTGGCGTTTGGGCATGGCGAAGCCCGGTTTCCAGTTGACGGATGCGGGTGGCGAGCCGGGCCCGATTGTCGTTGATGTACGACAGGCGGGCAGCGGGGTCGTAGTCGGCTCGTCCGTTGGGAACCCAGTAGTGCATGTCGTCGGCGACAAGCGCTTCCCACTCGGCATACCGAGACTGGTCGGCAAGTCGAGCTTCTCGGTAGATGAAAGCCTCGACCTCACGAAGCAAGCCGGTGCCTGGTTCGAGGCTCGTCATGACGTCGACATCACGTGTCGGTACTGGCGCCAGAACGCCCGGTTCGTGGTCTCGTCGCTCACGTGCGACACGCGCCGGCCTGAAGCATCGATCCGCTCGCGGTTGGCGCCTCGCGACAGGTCGATCCAGCCTCGTCCCGCCGCGAACGCCGCCTGCATCCGTTCGGCGACCACAGCGTCATCGGGCACGATAAAGCCAGCCGGACCCATCGCCGCTTCGGACTGGCGCATCAGACGTCGGTTGAACGCTTCATCGACACCGTCGAACAGAACCGATGTGTGTCGATGCACCGTTTCGCCGGGTCCGACAGGCTCGATGATCGCCATACTGAGTTCGCCCAGGAACAAGTTGGGGAAGATCATGGCATGGGGCGGGCCATCCAGTAACAGCCTGTTGGCCTGCTCGACACCACGGGCCTGTTCCAACGCCTCGCAATACAACTCGACCTTGGCACGCGTGACCCCGAGCCACGCCAATTCAGTTTGGTAACTCGGGCGGAAATCGAGTTCGAAGTGACCGTTACCGAGGTCGACGGCGAGAGACTTGTTGCCGTCCTCACCACCAAGCACCGTCTGCTCATAATACGTGTCGGGGGCCGAGCGCACCATCGACGCGTGCACCCAATTGAGGTGATAGCCGTCGTTGTCGCTTTCTGGCCACATCTTCCAATTCGATTGCACCCGATGACCAATCCAACCGCCGCCAAGCACGATGTTGCCGGTTGGAGACAGGTCACACAATCGGTCGAGAAGCTCCACACCGCCGTCACCAAGATGTGATGCCAGCGTGCCGCCATTACCGGACATATTGGCGAAGACGAAACCACGATATCGGTCGACCTGACCAGGTCGATCGAGACCGAGCAACGACTTGTCTTGATCGAAACCGCCTGGGTACGGCACGCCTTTGAGTTGGCCATCGAGGCCGAAGGTCCACGCGTGATACGTGCACTGGAACGATGACGTGTGCCCGCTCGATTGCCAGCACAGCGTTGTGCCCCGATGCGAGCATCGGTTCGCGAGGACCTGGACATCGCCGGCCCGGGTGCGCACCATAATCACCGGTTCGTTCCCCAGTCGACGTGTCACCCAATCGCCGGCCGACGCCACTTCTGACTCGTGACCGACGAACACCCAACCCCGGGTGAAAATGCGATCCATCTCATTGGCATAGACCCGTTCGTCGACGTACACGCTGCCGTGAACTCGATACTCGGTTACTAGGGTGTCGTAGATCGGTTCCACCGGGTTCGTGAGACCTGCTCGTCGCCTAGGACCAGCTCTGAAGGACTGGAAGCACCTCGGCTGCAAACAGCCGCATACTGGCTTCAGCTTCGTCGAACGGGATGCCGCCAAAGCGGAACGCAGGCGCTGCCTCGAACGGGCCGATGAGTTCGATTCGAGCCCGGCACTTCTCGATGATCTCGGCGGGGCTACCAACGGTTGTTGCCGAGAGGAAACCGTCCATGAAACCCGACATACCCATGCGTTGAAGCGCACCCGCCGCCGACGCGTATGCTTCGTAACCTTTCATCCCGTCGAAATGAGAGCCCATGATCTCGTAGTGCTCGAGCACACTTTCGAGATACGACGCCAGATATGCGTGGCCGCGTTCAAGAACAGCGTCGGGGTCGTTAGTGCAATAGGTGAAGTCGCAAATGAGAGGCCGTGGCGGTTCTTCGTTGTGGAACTCGCGATACAACCGTCGCCACGTTTCGATCTGGGGCAGGCGACCCTTCCAGCTTCTGTCGGCGAACATCACCATGGCAGCTTTGAGACGAGCTGCCGCCTCTAGGGAATCATCGGAGGTCGCAACGGCGTACGTTCGCCCCGCGAAACTGCGTTGCGGTGCTGGGCGAATAGGCGTGCGTGCTTGCGGATAGAACGGACCATCGCCTTCGATGAACCCGGTTTCAAGAGCCCGCTGCACCATAAGCGAACCTTCATCGAATCGGCCGCGCGACTCATCCATTTCGACACCACGGAAATGGCTATACTCACGCTTGGAGAGCCCGCGGCCCATGCCGAAGCGCAGGCGACCCCCGGCCATGTGGTCGAGCATGGCAATCTTTTCAGCGACACGCAGCGGCTCGTTCCACGGCATGATGACTGCGGCCGTTCCGACGTCGATGCGGGTGGTACGCCCAGCAATGTACGACAACCATTGGGTGTTGTCGGGGCAGAAGGAGTAGTCGTAAAAGTGGTGTTCGACCGCCCACACGCAATCGAATCCAAGGTCCTCGGCGAGCAGTGCAAGCTTGGTTTCTTCGTCGTAGACCTGCCCATCGGAGATTGCGTCCCAGCCGTGACTCGCGAACAACGATTGCGTCCCAACGTCCATGGATCGAACCTACAGTAGAAATGACGAGTGGCTACGAGGCGGGGTGGCGTGGGTGCGGACCGTACGATGGGTCTATGGCGTTGTCGGTTCGTTCATTCACTGTTGTTGTGTCGCTAGCACTGGTTACGAGTTGTGGTGGCGACAAGACGGTGACTCCTGCCTCTACCTCGCCAGCCACGACTGTGCCAGCGCTTGCGCTGACGACGCTTAGTTCAACCTCCACAGCCGCTCCCACCACCGCGCCGACTACAACCGTGGCACCGCTGCCCACCGTTCGGTATGACAAGCCCGGCCCCTACGCCGCCGGGGTTACGACGGTGCAACTGGGCGACCGGGCGATGGAGGTGTGGTATCCCACATCTATGGCCACAGTGGCCGGACAGTCCACCGAGAAACTTGACACGCTGACCCTGTTTCCGGAAAACCTTAGAGCCATCATTCCGAAAGAACTCGTGGCTCTCATCGACACGAAGTCCTATCGCGACGCCCCAGCGAACACGGCCAAGAAATGGCCGCTTGTTATTTACAGTCACGGGTTCGGCGGCTATCGGCAGGTCGCCACGTTCCACACGTCCCACCTCGCGTCATGGGGCTTCGTCGTCGCCGCAGTCGATCACGTCGAACGTGGGCTCATTGCGCAGGCCACAAACCAGATCGTTGCGTCACCAGGTAAGGACATAGCCGACATCAACGCCGCGATAGCAATGCTCGCAGAGATGAATGCCACTGGCCCCCTCGCCGGCACTATCGATACCGCGAAGTTCGCCATCTCCGGACACTCCGCCGGGGCCGGTACCGCAATTCGTGCCGCTAACGAGTTGCCGGCCGTGACCGGGTTTGTGAGCATTTCGGGCGGGCCATTGGCTGGCGCCGATGGCACCACTACCACCGCCGGGCCGGCCAAACCTGGCCTGGTTCTTCTCGGCGAAAAGGACATTGTTGTTCCGCCGGCGAGAAGCGTCGCCGTGTACGACAGCCTCAGGTCACCCCGAACACTTGTGGCCATCACCAACGCCGGGCACAACAGCTTCACCGATACCTGCCCGGCCATTCGCGATCGCGGCGGTATCGAACAGCTTCGCCCGCTCATTGGCCGACTCGTCGATCTTGCTCAGGACGGTTGCACGCCAGATCGTGTGGATCCCGTAGCCGCCGAGCGGGTTATGAATCACTACTCCACTGCGTTCCTTGTCGGACTGTCAGGCCAGGCCGTAGCGCCATCGACATTCGCCAAGGGGATCGCCACGGAACTCGGCGCACCACTTTCCGACTACAAACGAGAGGTCTAACCATGCAACTAGATGTCCTTATCTTTCCTACCGATCAGTCAATCGACATGCTCACACTCGCCCCGGCGGTCGAGGAGCGCGGGTTCGGTGGCCTCTGGGTAACTGAACACACTCACATCCCTACCGGTCGCCGGACGCCGTGGCCAGGTGGCGGCGATCTGCCCGAAATGTACAAACGCACACTCGATCCGTTCGTAGCGCTCACCGCCGCGGCCGCGGTGACGACCACGCTTCGGGTCGGCACCGGCATCTCGTTGGTGGCGCAACATCATCCCATCACGCTGGCCAAAACCGTAGCCTCGCTCGATCTTGTCTCGGGCGGCAGGCTCGACCTTGGCATCGGTGTGGGCTGGAACGTCGACGAGATGGAGCACCACGGTGTCGACCCATCACGGCGCCGTAGCGTCGCACGCGAGCATGTGCTTGCGATGAAGGGCCTGTGGGCTAACGATGCATTCGGGTACGACGGCGAGTTCGTGCAGTTCGCCGAAAGCTGGAGCTGGCCCAAGCCGGTTCAACGCCCGAACCCGCCCGTCATCATGGGTGGAGCCGGCGGTCCCATCACCTATCGCCATATCGCCGAGTACTGCGATGGCTGGATGCCTATTCACGGCCGGGCCCCGATCACCAACCAGCTGGCCGATCTTCACGCCGCTGCCCACGCCATCGGGCGAGACCCGAACACCATCGAGATCGGTATCTTTGGCTGCCCACCCAAGCCCGAGATCATCGACGCGTACGAGGCCGCTGGCGTGAAACGGGTGTCGTTTTCCTTACCATCGGAGAATGCCGACGTGGTCCTTCCACTGCTGGACAGGTACGCAGGTCTCATCGAGCGCTGAACAACGGGCTGTATGTCACAGCAACCAACCCGGTCGACCTCTCCGCCGACTGTCTCAGAGTTGAAAACCTGCAAGTCTTTGGACACGTTTTCGACTCTGAGACTGTCAGCGTGCGTCGCACAGTTGACGTCGACCTGTTCGAGCCGCCTTATCGACCATCGAGCGGCGGTACGTCGTACCGGCGAATTAGGTTGTCGTCGTCGCTGAGCAGCCACGTGGCACCAACATCGGGTTGCGCGGCTATCGCCAGTACCGCTTGAGCGACGACGGCTGGGGGTCGGAACGCCGTCACCGGCACCACCGCTCGAAGATGATCGGGCACGATGGCGGTATCGATGCCGCCTGGGCACAAGGCGTTCAGCCGTATACCGGCTAACGCCAATGACGGCGCCAAGCTGCGAACCAGCCCAACAACGGCATGTTTCGATGCCGAGTAGTACGGGTCGAAGTTCAGCCCACTGAGTCCCGCGGTCGACGCTGTCATCACTACCGCCGCGTCGTTGGTCAGCAACGGCCGAAGCGCGGCGAGTCCGAACACCACGCCGTCGACGTTCACCGCGAACACTCGCCGATAACCGACGGACCCGGCGAGGCTGAGCGGGTCGTCGTCGATTGCGTCGACAGGCGAACGCGTCATGACACCGGCGTTCAGTGCAATCATGTCCACAATGCCAAGCGTGCGTCGGATAGTTTCAGCCGCCGCGTCCCAGTCGCCTTGAACCGTTACATCGCAAGCAACAAAAGTGGCACCTGCACCCTGGACGGCGGCGGATCGTCGCTCGCCCGCCAGATCGACACCCACCACCTGTGCGCCTTTGGCGACGAGGGCAACGACAATGGCGTGGCCCAAGCCCGACGCTGCACCGGTAACAACTGCTCTCATGCTCGGCACCCTTCTGCGTATAGGGCCGCAGAACGACCAGCAACGCGACCCATGATGGTTGCGTTGCCGAGTGCGTTTCCGCTGCCCATATAGACCGATCCAATAACCCCGCCCGTACATTCACCGGCAGCAAACAGCCCAGGTATTTCTCCGCCGTCGATGTTGACGACGCGGGCCTCGCCGTCGATGCGTAGCCCCGTTGCCGTAACGTTCACGACCGTTGGTCGTACGACCGCTCCGTAGAACGGTGGCGTACCAATGGTGGCGAGAAACGAGCCATTCTTGGCAAAATCAGCGTCTCGTCCGTCGGCTGCAAATCGGTTGTAACGCAAAATCGATCCGGCGAGTGACGCGGGGTCCAACGACAGCTCATCGGCCAATTCGTCGACGGTCGCGCTGCACGTCATGCGACCTTCGGCCACCATCTGGTCGACGACATCAGCAGTCCAATTTCGCGGCGAGAACGGCGCCATGCCGGGCCAAGCTTGCTTATACCGGCTCTTGTAGAAATCGGCCCGTTCCGGCAATGGATGAATGGCGGCATCGTCGAAGATGACATAGGCGACGTTGCCGGCTCGGCGGATCATCGAGTCGACCAGACCGTACGGTGCCGATTCGTCCATAAACCGCTGGCCACTGGTGTCAACGATCATCAGCCAACCGGGGAGCACCGCTTCGTTACGTTGGATGAAATGCGGATCAAGCGTTCGTAGCCCCCGGTCGTGGCCGACGACAACGGCACCGAGCGGCTCGGTAAGGTCGAGCGCGTCACCGCGTGACCCGTCGGCTCCGATGTACCAGGTCCAGTCGTCGAACCAGGCGCTTGGGAACAGTGCCTTGATGCGGTCGGGGTTGGCACCGAATCCACCCGTCGCCAACACCGCTGAACCGGCCCGAAGCTCGTCGTCACCCACGGCTGCGCCGATCACCCGCCCGTTATCGACGAGAAGGCGATCGATCCGTAATCCCAACGCAATGTCGATGTCGTGTTCACGACAACGCGTGTACAGGGCATCTACTAACGCTTGGCCGGCTCCGATGACAACATGCGAGCGGGGTTGTGATTCGTCGCCGCCATAGATCAGACGATCGTGAAAACCGACCCCCTGGTCGGCAAGCCAGTCGAGAGTCGGGCCGCTCTCGTCGGCGAGACGCCGAACCGCTCCGGGTACGACCTGCCACTGGTTCAGCGCCATGTACTCGCGGAACATCGCGTCGGCGTCATCGACAATTCCCGCCGCTTCTTGTACCCGGCTTCCAGCACCCATCACCACGCCACCCGACAACCTTGAGGAGCCGCCGACAACATGCTCGGACTCGGCAACGAGAACCGTCGCACCGGCCTGCCGGGCCGTGAGAGCCGCTGCCAGTCCAGCTGCACCAGAGCCGATGACCAACACATCGACATCTGTACCTGGATCGGCCATCGTTTACCTCTGCAGCTCGCTGATGATCTGATACGTGTAGGTGACCGCCGTCGCCCGATTCAACGACGCCGAAATGTTCATCTGCCTTGCCGCGGCAGTCAATCCGGCTTGCACATCAGCGAAATCATCGCCTTCAATCTCGTAGATCGCCAGATACTTGAGCGGGGGCAACGCACCGCCAATAGATGGTTCGGCCACGTAACGCCGTGCCGCAGTGAAGCCCGGCACCTCGAGCACTTCGGGCAGATGAATTCTGTCGTACCAATCGTTGTAGACATCCTCTTGACCATCGACCGGTTCGGACATCACAAGCAGAACACCACGCATCTCGGCATCGTGTCACCCCCCATCGTGTGCCGCGGTACCCAGCTCCGAAAGTACTCACCCGCATCACGCTGGGTCGAACAGGTACTTTGCTGCCATGGCCGAACCACAGTGGCGACTCATCGCGTCCCTCATTCGGCCTCATCGGCGATCGATGGTCGCTTTCAGCGGTTCTCTCACGCTCGCAACCGCTCTCCCCATCGTCGGTTCGCTGTGTCTCGCAACGTTCGTTCGTCTCGCGGCAAAGGGTGAACCAATGCATCGACTCGTGCCGTACGGAGTCGGTTACGCATCGGTCGGCCTTGCCGCATCGCTCGTCACGATTCTGGTGACGTGGCGCTCGACGCTTCTGGCATGGCAGATCACCAACAGCTTGCGATCCGACCTGGCCAGCTATGTGCTGTACGCCGACTTGTCGTTCCATCGAGACCGTACGCCAGGCGAACTCGTCACGCGGGTGGACGCCGATGTCACATCAATGACCGAGTTCCTAGCCACAGTTGTTTCACGCGTCATCGCCATCATTGCTATTGGCGTTGCCGCTGTCGTCACGCTTGCCGTTGTCGAACCCACATTGGCACCCGCTCTGGCGGTTGGGCTCGCAGGTGTCGGCCTCGTTACGTGGCGGCAACGCAACGCAGCCGGCGACGAAACCATTGCCGAGCGCGCCGCCGAAGCTGAACTGATGAGCGTGACCGAGCAATACCTTGCCGGCGCTGAAGACATAGCGTCCCTCGGCGCTGGTTCGCACGGTGTCGCCCAAGCAGGCGACCGGGCCGCTGCGGGCGTCGCGGCGTCGCGCAGTCGTGTTCAGGCACAGATGCGGGTCCAAAGCTGGATCAGAATCGCCCTTGGGCTTGCGGCTGCTCTCGTCGTGGCATGGGGCGCTTTCGCCCTCGGCCGCGGGTGGGTCGATATCGCCGCGGTCGTGCTTGGCTTTCGATTCGTCGCTGCGGTTCGTCAGCCACTCGAACACCTCACATGGCGCATGCAGGACGCGCAGGGTGCCTCGGGTGCCGCCCGCCGCGTCATGGAACTTCTGGCCGAACAGCGCCTCGTCGAATCCGGGGACGACGACCTACAGGGTGGCCCAGCAGCGTTGCGCTTCGACGGGGTCAGTCTCGTCTATGACGACGGAGACGGGCTCGACGCCGCCGTCGACAACATCGACTTACACATTGAGGCCGGCCGGGTGCTCGGTGTCGTTGGACGGTCAGGCTCAGGAAAGACCTCGCTCGCCCGGCTGGCTCTACGACTGGTTGCCCCGACGCACGGGCGCGTGCTCGTCGGTGGAACCGACCTTGCCCACGTCACCGAACCGAGCCTTCGACGACACGTCACGGCCATTCCCCAAGACGTCCAGTTGTTCCCAGGCACCGTCTTCGACAACGTCGCAATGTTCGCCCCAGCACATGAGGCCGACGTCAGCCAGGCCCTCGTCGATGTTGGACTCGGCCCGTGGCTGGAAGCACTTCCAGATGGGTTGGCCACCAAACTCGCAGCCGATTCGCGCAACGACGGCTCTCGCGTTGGCCTGTCTTCGGGCGAGGCGCAATTGTTGGCTCTCGCTCGGGCATTACTTCGACAACCAGACGTGATCATCTTGGACGAAGCAACCTCACGAGTCGATCCCGTCACCCAACTCGCCATCGCCGCCGCGACCGAACGGCTTACCCGCGGTAGGACCGCCTTAGTCATTGCTCACCGGCTCGAAACATTGGATCACTGCGACGACATCGCAGTACTTCGCGACGGCCGCCTCGTGGAACATGGTACCCGCCAGGCTCTGGCTCAGGACCCGTCAAGTATCTATTCGCAACTACGAGCATTGGGTGCCGAGAGCGAGGAGCTGGCATGACAACCAGCCGAATCGATCGGGAGTCTCGGATGGCGAAGCTGGCCAATTATCGCGGCCGCTGGTATTGGAGCGGCACGGTCGGTTGGATCCTGTGGTTCATCTCACCATTGCTTCCCGGATGGCTTGTCGGCGCGTTGTTCAGCGAGCTACAACGAAACGGAACCACTCGGTACTTCTGGGTTCTTGTCGTTGCACTTGCCGCTGCCGAGGTGCTGAGCGCGTTGTTCATTTGGTGGGCACATTGGGTGTATGTCCAGGGTGTCGAAGCGGGCAAGATGCTCATGCGGGTAAATGTGCTCGGCGGACAGTTGGCTAGCGGCGGGCGTGAAGCTGCTCCGCGCGCCGTTCCGATCGGTGACGTTCTGAGCCGGCTTCGAGACGATCCGTTCGACACGTTGTTCCTGGTCGACAACTGGGTCGATCTCGCTGGCTCGCTTCTCTACAGCGCGGGTGCCATCTACGTGTTGGCTCGCATCGACGTCTGGGCCACCGTGTTTGGTGTGGTGCCGTTGCTGTTTGTCGGGTTTGCCAATATGCGAGCCGGGAACTTCGCTCGCCGATTCCGCGAGCGATCACGATCAGCGTCAAGCGCCGTTGGAGACTTTCTCACTGCGGCATTCGAGGCATCGCTCACCGTGAAGGTTGCGGGTGCCCAGCCCCACGTGCTGCGTCATCTCGACGCGCTCAACCGCCGCCGTGCCCACGCAACGGTTCGCGACTCGGTTGCCAGCGAACTCTTGTGGACGCTTAACGGGTCGTTGGCCGACGTCTTTGTCGGTGTGGCCCTTGTGGTAGCCGCACGTCGTCCTTTATCGACGGGCGAAATCACACTGTTCGCCGGTTACCTCTTGGCCCTTGTGTGGCTGCCGATGCGAATTGGTGGCGTGATTGTAGGCCGCCGCCGGTACGACGTCTCCATCGAGCGGCTCGACGCTTTGGTGGCCCCATCGAGCGCCGAATTCGATCCGCTCACCCATCATCGTGCACTGCCAATACTTGGCGGCCCCCGCCCGGTATCTCCAACCCGTCAGGCGCGGCGCCCACTGGAGCAGCTGATGATCAGCGGCCTGTCGATCGAGAGTCGAGGGGTGCACGACATCGAATTCGTAGTTCCTCGCGGCTCATTGACGGTCATTGCCGGTCCGGTCGGTTCAGGCAAGACCTCGTTGCTGCGCGGCCTACTCGGGTTACTGGACATTGATGCCGGGGAGGTGCGGTGGAATGGTGAACTGATCCTCGACCGAGCAGCCTTTTTTGTCCCCCCTCAGAGCGCCTACGTGTCCCAAGTACCTCGGCTCTTCGCCGAGTCGCTGGTCGACAATCTGCGGCTTGGCTACTCGGTCTCTGACTCCGTAGTCGACACGGCTATCCGGCTGGCGGCATTCGACGCCGACTTAGCCGATCTACCCGACGGTCTCGACACGATGGTGGGTGCTCGCGGGGTCAGACTTTCGGGAGGTCAGGCACAACGCGCTGCCGCAGCGCGAGCGTTGACCCACCAACCCGAACTGCTCGTACTAGACGACCTGACCAGCGCTCTAGATGTCGAAACCGAACTGGCGTTGTGGGACCGACTGGCAGCGGCAGGGTTCACGGTCATAGCAGCTTCGAATCGCCCTATTGCCCTGGCCCGCGCCGACCAGGTCATAACCCTCGCCCCCTAACCGCCACCGGTCGAACCGGCATTCTGCAGCCCATGTGACCGACGTTTTGCGTGATTCAACCTGTACAATTTGCCGAGCGAGTGGGGGTATCGCCCGAAAAAGCAGCCCTCCTGGGAGTCGGCTTGGTCGGCCTCTTCGTGAAACGCGGGATGTAGTTGGTGAGGCCATGAGGCTGGGTGATCTGGCAGCATGGACGATGTGTCGAACCTCGCCAAGATCCCTCGCGTCGATATTCTTCATCTGTCTCGCATAACGGCTGTGCCCGAATTTCATCCCGAACACGGCACCTTTGCGCCGTTCCCTGTGTACGGCTTTGTCATCCATCATCCCGACGGACCAATCGTTGTGGACACCGGGATCGGCCGACACGCTGGCATCGACGCTTTGTACGGCCATGAATCGGTCGACCTGATCGCCGAGCTGCACCGCTTCGCTGTCGATGAACGAGACGTGCAGCTGATCGTAAACAGCCACTTACACTTTGATCATTGCGGGCAGAACCACTCGCTCGATGCGCCGATTACCGTGCAACGCGCTGAACTCGAAGCAGCCCAGGCTCCGTTCTATACGGTGCCCGAATGGGCAGTCGTCGAGCCCTCTCGCTCTCGCGTCATCGATGGCGACGTCGAAGTCGCTCCCGGCATCACAGCCATGCTCACACCCGGCCACACCCCCGGGCATCAAGCGATTGTGATCACCGCCTGCAACGAGACCGTCGTGATAGCGGCGCAGTGCATCTTTCGAGCGACTGAATGGTCGACCGGGGTCGAAGCCAACAACCTGCATGACCCCACTTGGCGACTGGCGGCCCTCGAGAGCGTTGGGCGGCTACGAGCGTTGCGTCCCCGCCGCGTCTTTCTGTCTCATGACTCGACCCTGTCTCTAGCGGTTGGTGAAACCCAGTTCGAATGACCGCACCGCTCGAGCGAAAATGTTGGCTTCAACATCAGGTTCGGTCAATGGCGTGAGTCCAGTGAACCGCCGGGTCATTTCCGTGAACAGCACCCTCAACTCGGTGCGGGCAAAATTTGCACCTAGGCACAGGTGTGTGCCGAAGCCGAACGACAGGTGCGGGTTTGGGTTCCGGGTAATATCGAACTCATAGGGTCGATCGAACACTGCTTCGTCACGATTCGCCGACGGGTACAACAAGATCAACCGGTCGCCTTGACGTATGGCTTGGCCGCCAACCTCGGCCAGTGCCACGGCACGCCGAAAAAAATTGTTGAGTGGCGTCACCCAGCGCAACACCTCCTCGACAGCCTGGGGGACAATCTCGGGATTGCGAGCCATGAGCTCCCATTGCTCGGGGTGATCAGCGAATACCCGTAGGCCGTGCGTTATGGCCGTGCGCGTCGTTTCGGCACCACCGGCGATAAACAGGCCTACTTCGTGTACCAACGATTCAGGTGGCAGCGGCTTGTCATCGATGCGCGCACCAAGCCAGACAGACAACAGGTCGTCTTTCGGGCATCCAAGCCGTTCGGGCACAGCAGCCTGCATGGCAGCAACGAACTCCTGGTTGGCGGCGACAAACTCACAAAAGATCTCGCCACTCCGGTCGCGCATATCGGTGCGCATGAGCCTCTCGCTCCAACTCTGAACGTCACGCCAGTTGTCTTCGGGGAACCCGATTAACCGAGCAGTCATCCGGGCCGGAAGCTGTGCCGCAAGAGCGTCGACAACTTCTATAACACCGCGGTCGGCGACGGCGTCGAGCAACTCGGTGATGAGCTGGCGAAATTCGTCCTCGTAGGTTGCGACCGCTCCCCGCGTGAACTTGTGCTGCACCAGACTGCGCTGTTGACGATGGCGTGGGTCGTCCTGGGCGATCATGTTGCTTTCGTTGAATGACGGAATTGCCCGGTACGACCCCGAGGACGAAAAGACCGACGAGCGTCGCTCGACGTCCATGATGTCGGCATGGCGGGTGATTCCCCACAGCCCGTTTCGATGGTCTCGGTACACAGGTTCGTGCTGGCGCATCCATGCCCAAACGTCGTGAGGGTTGCGTCGATACAGATCCGGGTCAAGCAGATCGATGATCGGACGTTCCAGCGTGAGCTCAGTCATCGTCGGCGAGCCTACCGGCGGAGCGCCGAACTGAGCTGCGGTGCGCCGAGTCTTGGAATCGACGGGCGAGTCGTTGAACGAGTACGTGGTCCGGCATGCCGTCGAGGCGGCGCACATCGGTCTCGCTGATCGACGAGTGTTCGCAGTCGACGGCGATGCATGGACCGCGCTGCAGGAGATCCTGGATCGTCCGGCGGTGCGCAAACCAGACCTGGCTCGGTTGCTTGGCCATCCATCGGTGCTGGAAGCCGGTCGCCGTTGAGCGAGTTCGTCGGCCCGGAACTGCTTGGGGTCGATCATGTGCTCGAGAGCTTTGAGTGTGGCGACGAGGCGCTCGACGCCTGGTTGATCAAACGGGCGCTCCGGAACCAGACCGATCGGTCCAGCCGAACGTGGGTGGTGTCGACTGGCGGACGAGTTGTTGCGTACTACGCCTCGAGTGCGGCGGTCGTGCTCCGTGTCGAGGCGACGAAGCGGGCTGCGAGGAACCAGCCGGATCCGCTGCCGGCAGTGCTGCTCGGCCGACTTGCCGTCGACCGCCAATATCAAGGTCATGGACTCGGTGCTGCGCTGTTGAAGCACTTCATCGTGAAGTCGATCGAGGTTGCCGAGCTAATCGGTGTTCGTGTGATGCTTGTGCACGCGAAGGACTCTGCTGCTGCGGCGTTCTCTGCAAGATTCGGCTTCGAACCCTCCCCGATCGATGAGCTCACGATGATGCTGCTAGTCAAGGACGTCGCCGCCAGTTCGTGACAGCTCCTTCACTGGTGCGACGCGATGCAGCAACTGAGTGATCGTCAAGACTTCTGTATTTGTCTTGAGTGCTGCTCTAGATTCGCGTTGGTGGGATCACGGCGGCAGCGATTTGGGGTACTGGTTGTCATCGTCACGATGGCCATGTCGGCTGGTTTCTCGCAGCCGGCGGCTGCCGATGGCGTCATCGTCAACGCGTCGATGGAATCGGGAGCTAACGGGCGTCCCACCAACTGGTCGTCATACGCCTGGCCACAAACGACCACGTCGTTCACTTGGTCGCCGACGGCACGCACCGGCGATCGGAGCCTGCGGATCGATATGACTGCCCGAACGGTGGGCGATGCCAAATGGTGGTCCGACCCGATCGCGGTCACATCCGGCGCGGCCTATGACTACAGCCACTGGTACCAGTCCGACACCAACGCGCAAATCATGGCCGAATATCGAACCCCCACCGGAACCGCCACCTATCAGACCTTGTCGACGGTACTCGCCAAGCCCACCACCTGGACCCTGCACACCGCTAGATCGACGATCCCGCCTACCGCCGTGACAGTGTCGTTCTTTCACATTCTGCCCGGCGTTGGATGGTTGCTCATCGATGATGTCGGACTCGTGATTGCGCCACCCCCACCACCCCCACCACCCCCACCACCGCCCGGTGAATTGATGGTGAACCGCTCGCTCGAGCAGGCGGCGGGCAGTGTCCCACTTGGTTGGGTGCCAACCAAGTCCGGCACGAACAACGCGATCTTGACATACCCCCAAGCGGGAGGGCGAACTGATTCTCGCTACGTGAGCGCCTCAGCAACCCAGTACACGAGCGGCACCGCAAAGTGGTACTCGGCACCGGTCGGCGTTACCCCCGGTCAACCGTATCGACTCTCGACCTGGTACCGGTCGAACACTACGTCGGAGATCCTTGTCGAGTTTCGATCGTCGGCAGGTACCTCCACCTACACGTGGTTGGGGACTGTAGCCCCAGCGGTCGACTGGACCCAGATCACACGTCTCGTTACGCCCCCAGCCGCCGCTACCGCCATGGCCTTCTGGCAGGGCCTGACCGGGGCGGGCTTCGTCGACAACGACGACTATTCCATGACCCTCGACGCGCCGCCACCCCCACCACCGCCGCCTAGCGGTTTAGTGCCAAACGGTTCGTTCGAGGTCGGCCGCGCTACCCAACCGACCAGCTGGATTCCAATCAACAGCGGGCTGAATACATCGACCCTGGCCTTTCCAACAACGGGTGGACGCAACGGGGGTCGGTATGTTCGCGCCGAGACCACCCAGTACACGTCGGGTGACGCCAAGTGGTACTTCGCACCCGTGCCCGTCACCGCCGGCCAGACCTATCGCTTCAACAGTTGGCATCGCTCCAACGGCGCTAGCGAAATAATGGTCGAGTTCCGTTTCGCAAACGGCACGTCGACCTACACGTATCGCGGGCAGGTAACACCATCACCGGACAACTGGAGCAAACACACCCAGGCCGTCACGGCTCCTGCCAACGCCATAGCCATGAGCTTCTGGCATGCGCTGCGGGGGGTCGGCTTTCTCGACACCGATGATCACTCGCTCGTGCTCGACAATGGCACCGCCTTCAGCCGACCGTTGGCGTCGATCACCTTTGACGATGGGTTTGCCACGAATCTGACCATTGCTCAACCGGCGTTGCAGAACTACGCCATGACCGGCACTTTTTATCTCGCCCCGGGCCTCTTCAACGCACCCGGTTATCTCACCAACGCTCAGGTCACCGCCTTGGCCTCAACGACCGTTGAGATTGGTTCACATACGGTGACCCACAGCGATCTCGTGACCCTGAGCCCCGCTGCCGAGTTGGCCGAGTTGGAAAACAGCAAGTCGACGTTGGCCACCGTGACCGGGCGACAAATTACCGCGTTTGCGTCGCCGTTCGGCAGCTACGACACCGACAGCCTCATACGCATCCAGGGACTGTACGCATCGCACCGAACCACCAACGACGGTCTCAACCTACGAACGGGCCTCGACCGCTATCAGATCAAACGTACAGCGATCTACTCGACAACCACCGCAGCCGATGTCGCCGGATGGTGCCAACAAGCAGTGCAACAGGGCGCTTGGCTGGTGCTTGTTTACCACGAACTGTCGGCCAACCCCGGCTTCTTTTCGACCACGCCCGGGCGTTTCACCGAGCACCTCCAGGCCCTCCAGACATGCGCAATAGCCACCCGGACCGTGACCGACGCGTTAGCTGAACTGCTGCCTCAAATTCCATAACTCACCCCTCGGTCGGTCGTGAACAGACCACGTTTTGCACTCACTATGCTTTCGGAAATGGACACCCGAGTTTCCTATGCAGCTGGCATCCCGAGTTGGGTCGACGTAGGCGTCGCCGACATCCCTCAAGCGATTGCGTTCTACGAAGCACTCTTCGGTTGGGCGCGTGAAAGCGAGCCAAACCCCGAGTTCGGGGGATACACCGTCATGACCCAACAGGGCAAGCGGGTCGCCGGCATCAGCCCGAAGGGCGATCCAAACGATCCCAATACCGCCAACATGCCCGACTACTGGGGCGTCTCAATAGCGGTCGACGATACCGAAGCAACGGTCGCCAAAGTCGAACGTGCAGGCGGGCGGGTCATATATGGAGCAATGCCGGTTGGCGACCTCGGCGTTATGGCTGTTATCCAAGACACGCAGGACACCTTCGTTACGATGTGGCAAGCCGGCTCACACCCGGGGTGCGAACTCGTCAACACACCAAACTCGTTTGTCTGGAACGAGTTGGCCACGTCGAACTTGCGTGGCTCGGCCGAGTTCTATTCGCGTGTGTTTGGCATGGCGATCGACTCGCGCCGAATCGACGACGGTTCGGTTGGTTTCTACGTCGGCGGCAACGTGGTGTGCGGCGCGCATGCACTGCGTGACGGCGAGTTTCCGGCGTGGTCGGTGTGGTTCGCTGTTGCCGACGTCGACGCCATGGCTGGTCGCGTCTGCGACCTCGGCGGCTCGGTCTTCACGGCGCCATTCGACACCGAGTGGGGCCGCTCCGCCATCCTCGCTGCGCCGGGCGGAGCAGTGTTCGGCATCGTCAAGGTGTAACAAGTCGCCAGAGGCGGCAGACTGATAGGCAATGGCCTCGATCACATGTGGGAACTGCGGCGGCCAACATGCCACGGTTGCCGACGTCCGTTCGTGCCACACCAACGGCCCGAGCGAGGCGTTGGTCGACTCATGGATTGAGCCGGTCACAAGCGCGGATCAACCGGCTCATGCCGGCACTCTGGTCGAACTCGCGGGACCTGAGCCCCTAGCCCGATGGCTGATCGTCGGGCCAGGGGCGACTGCGCCGGCTCCGTGGCACGAGGCACTGCGTGTTGTTGTCGATGATCCCGGGTTGGCCAATCCGTCGGCGCTGCTGGCAACCTTGGAACCTCGTTGGATGGCACGCCAACGCACGGTCATCGAGTGGGCGGTATCAACCAGCACCGCGCCGGCCGAACGCGAATCCCGGCTGCCATGGGAGTTGTCGGCCACGTTCACGTTTCCCGGCGAACGGCTGTGGCACCTCCTGTGGTCAAACTCGGTCGATGCCCGCGCCGACACGCCGGTTGGCCCCGGACCCGACACCGACGGCGTGTGGGCCGATGGTGGACCATTCACCCGCCACGCCAACGTCACGGTGCGCCATCAGTTTGCGTACGAGCGCGGCCGACTCAACCCCATCGGCCTGGGTGCCCCCACTGCCAACCTTGCCCCCGACCAACTGGCGGCCGTGAGCAACATCTCTGGCGTTGCCCGAATCATTGCTCCGGCCGGTAGCGGAAAGACTCGCGTGTTGACCGAACGCGCCCGACATCTTCTGCGTGACTGGGGAATTCCTGCCAGCGCCGTGACCCTTGTTGCCTTCAACGTCCGAGCTGCCGCCGAGCTTCGAGAACGCACGACCGATCTCCCCGATCTTCAGATACGCACCCTGAACGCGTTGGCATTGTCGATAGCGCAGCGAGGCGCTCCCCGTCGCCTCACCACCATCGACGAACGCGATGTTCGTCGCATACTCGACGGCCTTGTGACGTTTCCGCGCAAAGCATCGACCGACCCTGCCGCGGTATGGATCGAAGCCCTGTCACAGATTCGACTCGGGCTCAAGAAGCCCTCGGACGTCGAGGCGGCATTTGGCGGCGATGTTCCTGGGCTAGCCGACATGTTTCCCGCGTTCCGTGAAGCGCTCGCCGATCGTGCGGCAGTCGACTTCGACGAGCAGATCGTTGCAGCACTTGTCACACTGCTCACCAAGCCCGATGTGCGAGCCGCGTGCCAACGAGAGAACCGGCTGCTCCTCGTCGACGAGTTTCAAGACCTCGCTCCCGCCCATCTGCTGTTGGTGCGACTCTTGGCATCGCCGGCGCTCTGCGTGTACGGCGTTGGCGACGACGACCAAACGATCTATGGATATGCAGGCGCAACCCCCGAGTGGTTGATCGGATTCGATCAACTCTTTCCCGGTGCCATCAGCCATCCGCTCGAGGTCAACTATCGCTGTCCACCCGCCATCGTGCATGCCGCGTCGAACCTGCTTACTCGCAACCGACGCCGGGTACCCAAGGTCATTCGGGCTGCCGAAGGGCGCGCCGATGACCCGGCTGCGTTGCGTGTGGTTGCCAGCGACGATTCGGTTGGCGCTGCGGTCAGTGAAATCAAGCAGCTCATCAACGCCGGAACGGCCCCGGCCGACATTGCCGTGTTGAGCCGAGTGACAGCCTCGTTGGCGCCGGTGCAAGTTGCGCTTCATCACGCCGGTATAGCCACTAACGCGCCAATCGATGAGCGGTACCTCGATCGAACCGGCGTACGGGCGGTGCTGTCCTGGCTGCAACTTGCTCTGCAGCCCGACCGTCTCAAAGCGTCCGATCTCAGCAATACGATTCGACGTCCGCCACGTGGCCTGTCACCCAAGGTCATCGACTGGTTGTGCGAATGCCGTGATCGTGCCGCAATAGCTCGGCTGGCCGGACGCCTCAACACCGACCGCGATAGCGACAAGGTGTCGGGCTATTTGAACGACATCGTCACGTTGGCCGGTAAAGCCAGCCGAGGGGCAACAACGTTGGAGTTGATCACGATGGTGCGAGACCGTGTCGGCCTCGACGAGGCCTTGGCAAAACTCGACCTCAGTCGAGCCGATAGCCAATCCACACACCTCGACGACCTCGATGCCCTTGTTGGTTTGGCGCGGTTACAGCCCGAACCCGACAAGTTTGCTGGCTGGCTCGCCGATCAACTCAAGGTGCCCGGCGACGCCAACGGAGTGATGCTGGCCAGCATCCATAAAGTAAAAGGCCGCGAATGGCCTCACGTCATTGTCCACGACGTTCGCGACGGCGTGCTCCCCCATCGACTCGCCGACGATCGCGAAGAGGAGCGTCGCGTCTTTCACGTCGCCATCACCCGCGCTTCGGTCGCTGTTGTGGTGTTGACCGACAAGCAGTCTCCGTCGCCGTTCCTGAAAGAGTTCGCCGAACCTGGACAACCGGCGCCGCTGCGACGGATAGAAGAACCGCTCGTAACCCCCCGGCCGAAGGGTTCAGCGGCACGAGCGTCGGGACCAAGCGGTGATCCCGGGTTACGCGAGGCTTTGCGGCAGTGGCGGGTCGAACGGGCAAAGGCCGACGACGTTCCATCCTTCGTCGTGTTCTCGAACGTCACACTCGACGAACTCGCCGCGACCTCACCGATAGCGCTCGACCAGTTGACGAAGATCTCGGGCATCGGCCCGGTAAAGGCCGAACGCTACGGCTCCGACATCGTGCGGATCGTGCGCACGTATTTGGGCGTCGACTAACCCCCGGCCGACCCGAAGCGAATTGGTAACCGCTCGGGTCCCCAAATACCGAAGCTGCCCGGCTTCCAGGTGATCTCGCCGTCGGTGTGAAGGTTGGGCAGGCGGCGAGCCAACAACGGCAGCGCTTCTTGCAGTTCGGCCCGCGCCAACCAAGCGCCAAGGCAGTAGTGGATACCCGACCCAAACGTCAGGTGCGCAGACCCGGCGGCGGCCTTGGTGATATCGAATTCGTCGGGGCGTTCCCACACTCGCTCGTCGGTGTTTCCAGCAACGAAGTTCGGGAAGATGAAGGTGCCCTGCGGGAAAAGGACGCCCTTGTACTCGATGTCGGTACTGGCGAATCGGGCCGAACCTCGCACCGTGCCCAGGTATCGCATTGCTTCTTCAACCGCGCGAGGTGCTAGTTCTGGTTGCTCGGCCAGCAGCGCCCACTGCTGCGGGTGTTGGGTAAACACCGCTACCGCACATGCCAACTGATTGCGGGTGGTATCGGTGCCTGCAACCAGAACTGCCTCACTGAGCGAGATGAGTTCATCGCTAGACAATCGGTCGCCTTGTTCCTCTGCCGCGATGAGGTCCGAGATGAGGTCGGCACGCGGATGTTTGCGACGATCGGCAATGAGCGCGGTCATGTACTCGTCGAGGCCGACACGAGCGGCACTGATGAGAGGCAGGTCGGCCATCAGGTTGCCGTTGAATATCCGCAAGAGGTCGGTGGCGAGCTGCGAAAAGAGCTTCCAATCCTCTTTGGGGGCACCGAGCAATTCACAAATGATAGGAATGGGATACGGTTCGCACACCGCCTCGACAAACTCTGCGCGGCCAGTGTCGACGAACGCGTCGACCAGTCCGCTTACCACTTCGCGCATATACGGCCGCAAACGATCGGCCGCTTTGGGAGTGAACGCCGGGGCCACGAGACGACGTACCCGTGAATGCTCGTCACCCTCCATAGCCAGAATCGAGCGGCGGCCACTGAAGTTGGCCTGTTGCTCGGGTGTAAGCCCACCCATTTGAGCAAGAAACGAAATGGCCGAATGGAATCGACGTTCCCTCAGCAGCGCAACCGAGTCCTCGTAGCTGGTGACTACGTAGCCAAGTGGGTTCCGGATAAGGAAAGGATGGTGTTTACGACCGGCAGCAACGGCCGTCGCCCACTCGTCGCGAGACATCTCGCGGCTGGACAAATCGAGGCTATGTAGTTTGAGCTCCGCTGCAGGAATGACCGTCATGAGGCCAAATGCTACGGCGAGAACGACGCTCTCGGTGTTAACGTCCGGCTCCCAATGAGGTCGGGGGCGATACCCTTCATATATGGCAGGCGATCTCATCTACGCATTCCGGGTGATGCGCCTGCCGTTGCTCGATACCGACGGCGTTGTTATTGGTCGAATCGACGACGTTGTCATTGCTCCCGAGCCACGCGGGGGCGCACCGCGAGTCCTCGGGTTCGTCGCTGTGGTGCAAAAACGCCGCATATTCGTCAACGGAAATCGCGTATCGGGTATCGGTAACGACGGTATTCGATTACGGAGTTGGGACGTCGACTTGAATCCGTTTCGGGTTCGGTCGGGAGAACTTCTGATCAAGCGTGACCTAATCGATCGTCGGGTGGGCGTCGACACGGTCAGCGACGTAGCCCTGCACGCCGTAGAGAACCGACCGGGTGCCTACGAGGTGGCGGCCGTGCGGTTGCGCCGCCGAAACCCAATACGACGCCGGTCCAACGAACGTGTCGTCGAATGGTCAGAGGTAGCAAGTCTGTTTTCCACGACCGAGGAAGCCGCCGAAGCAGCCCAGCTTCGTGACATGCACCCATCCGACGTGGCCCATACGTTGCGGTCGATGCCCCTCGAACGGCGCCGGCAACTGGCAGCGATGCTCGACGACGAACGTCTGGCCGACCTGCTAGAGGAATTGCCCGAGTCCGAGCAGTTACGCATCATCGAGGGACTCGACATCGAACGGCTTTTGTCGGTTCTCGACGAGATGGAATATGACGACCTCGCCGACCTCTTGGCCGAAATGCCCGGCGAACAACGCAGTCGCATTCTCGACGCTATGGAGCCTGAAGAGGCCGACGTGATGCGACGACTGCTCTCCTACGAGGAGGGCACGGCGGGTGGTCTTATGACCCCCGAGGTCATTATTCTTGGGCCCCTGTCAACGGTGGCCGAGGCGCTCGCGCACATCCGCGATCCTGAATGGCAGGTGTCGTTAGCCACCCAAGTCTTCATTACGCAAGCTCCCTGGCGGCCGCCCACCGGGAGCTATCTCGGTGTCGTTCATTTTCAGCGACTGCTTCGCGAACCACCGTCAATGACCCTTGGGAAGTGTTTGCAAGATGAGCCGACAATTGGTCCTGACACCCCGGATCGTGACGTCGCAGAACGACTCGCTGCATACAACTTGTTGTCTATCGCCGTTTGCGATGATCAAAGAAGGCTCCTCGGTGCCATCACGGTTGACGACGTTCTCGACCATGTACTGCCGGCTGGTTGGCGCCAACGGCGACGCTCGGCGAACAAGGCTCCGTCATGAGACGGCGCGAGGAGCTCACAACGCCGCGCCGCGTGGGGCGTCGGTTCGGTGTCCATTACGACCCGGAAGCTTTTGGTCGCTTTGGTGAGACAATCGCCCGTACGCTGGGCACTGCTCGATTTCTGGTTTGGCAAACCGGCTTTATTGCCGTGTGGCTGATTTGGAACCTCGTGTTGGCTCCTGACAGCTTGAAGTTCGACACGTGGGAACGAGGCTTGGTACTGCTCACGTTGGTCTTGTCGCTCCAGGCAAGCTACGCCGCTCCGTTGATCTTGCTCGCACAGAATCGCCAGGAGGAACGAGAGCGAGCTCAAGGAGCGCGTGATCGGGAGGTCAATGAGCGAACCAAAGATGACACCGAGTTCTTGGCACGCGAGCTAGCGAGTATCCGAATTCTTTTGGGTGACGTGGTGACCTCGGATGACCTCGCCACGCTCACTCGTTCTATCGAGCGACTGAACGAACGGTTCGATTCTCAAGAATAGGTCTTTTGACCCAGCCCCATCATCGGCTATTGTTGACGCTCTGTGGTTTCCTACCTACTTGTACTACTCGTTGGCGTCATGCTCGGCTTCTCGGTGGCCGCACTGATGTGTGCCGTTGGCGCATCTAGTCGCCCCCAGACCGACCGTTGGACCACCGACGAGACGTCCAGCACATAGGCACCTACACATGAGAACCTATTGGGATGCGTCGCCGACACATCCACGTCGTTCTGGCTCGTGCGGGTGGGGCTTTGGCTGTTGTCATCTGCAGCCTGATGCTCATGATTGTTGGCGCCCGAACCGCATCAGCTCACGCGCAGGTAGTTGGCAGTGAACCGGCATTCGGCGCCGCGCTAACCGTTTCTCCCAATCGAATCCTTGTGCGGTTCAGCGGTCCAATCGAAATAACGTTGGGTTCGTTACGTCTTTACGATGCTCAAGGCGCATTGTTTGAACTCGGTGCACCCGAACGGCCAAGCGGGGAAGCGGCCGCCGTTGCAGCCGCGGTACGTACACCGCTCAGTGACGGCGGATACCTGGTCTCGTATCAAGTGGTATCGGTCGACGGCCACACCATTCGCGGTGCCTACAGCTTCCAGGTGGGCACCAGCGCCGGTGCTCCATCAAGTGAACTGCTCAACAAGTTGTCCGCCGGCCCCGAAGGCGAGTCCACGGTTCGTCTCCTGGCAAGCGCTGCTCGCCTTGCGCTGTTTGCGGGCATCGCCGTGACGGCCGGTGTACTGGTTATGGTCAGCAGCATCTGGCCCGATGGGCGTAACGATCGGCGAACCCACAATCTGCTGATCGGCGCCGCGTCGTTTGGTGTTCTGGGGGCCGTCGTCCAGATGGCATGCTCCGCAGCGAACATTGCGGGCGAAGGCGTTGACGGCCTGGTCAGTGGCGCTGGATGGAAGGCGCTCTTGCAGACAGGCATCGGGAAATGGTGGACCGCGCGAGCACTAGCCATTGGGCTGTTCGGAGGTGCACTGGTCGCAACGCGTCGTTCTTCCGGCACACGGCAGTGGCGGCTACTGGCGGTTGCCGGGGCGGCACTGACCTTTTTCACTATGGCCCGCAGTGGGCACGGTTCGTCGGGCCGATGGATAGCACTCGGCATCGCCCTCACGATGGTTCACCTTGCCGCCATCTCGGTGTGGGTTGGCGGCCTCATCGTGCTCACGCTCGCGGCGTTACGTCGACCTGATTCGATGGCAGCCGTTCGGCGATTTAGCAGTATCGCCCTTGTTAGCGTTGTCGTCGTTGTGCTCACAGGTTTAGCCCAGGGCTGGCGGCAGGTTCCGACCATCGCCGACTTGCGCGAGGGTGACTATGGCCGAACCCTCATTACGAAAACCCTTGTGGTGGCGGTACTCATCGGCGCGGGTGCACTCTCGCGAGTGCTAGTGCGACGCCAGGGTGACACGTCGGTTCGGGTGCGTGACGTAATGGGTATGGAAGTCATCTTGTCGGCGGGAGTCCTGGCGTTGACAAGTTCGCTGGTGAGCTTGCCACCAGTGCCTAGCCGAGCGCCTGTCGCCGTGAATGTCACCTTGACGTCGGCCAATCGGTTGGCCGACGTCATCTTGGAACCGGCCGCTGTTGGCCCGAACACCGTTCACGTCACCATCACCAACGCCGGGGGCGGACTCTCTCAGCCGAGTTCGCTCACCGTTCGGCTCACGCCACCCGACGACACCCTCGGCCCTGTGAGTTCGCCGCCGACCCATTCGTTGTCGAACCACGCCACGTTTGCCGATATCTCTTTGACCAAGAAAGGAACGTGGCAGCTCGAGATTTTGGCCCGGTTCGGTTCCGAACAGGTGCGGTTCTCAACACCGGTCGAGATCCGCTGAGGCCCACTATGCCAGCCGACGCCTCGTCGCCGCACTAGGTATGGGCCCACGACCATCTAGCTGATGGGTCGGTTGCCGTGCAGTTCACGAAACGCCGCCACGAGATCACGGCCACGATCGAAACCACGATCGACGATAAGTCCTACTGCCGTGTGGGCAATGCTCCAGTCCTGGTCAGTCGCAACCTCTGAGAGCGCAACGAGATCATCAGCATCTGCGGGTCGGCGGCGGTCATCGCGGGCCAGCAGTTTCATTGCAATGAGGTGGCCGACGCAAGCGACCGGAAGTACAAGGCCAACGATCACCGTCGTCGCGACGGCTTGCTCGACAATTTCAGGCTCGATGCCGCTTGAGGCAAACAGCAAATCGGTAACGACGCCTTGTGTCGTCGGCGACAGCGACGGCGAGATCGGCGTCACGCGTGAGCCGGGGCTCTGCCCATGTCGACACTGCAAGTCCACCGACGACAGCAAATCGTCGACCCATCTGGGTTAGCTCTGAAGCAGCCGAGCGCAGTGACCGCTCAAGCGGGTTCACTGCCCGTTACGCCACTTCCATGGTCGACCCGGACAGTCACCATCGGGTGCACCAGGACGCTCGAGCAGCCACTCCTGAATTCGCACCGCGACCTCGGCATCGGTTGCAGCGGGATGCTGCCGAAGGTATTTTGCCCCGACCATTTGCATGCCGAAATCGGTGAGATGAAGGGCGACTTCAACACCGGTTTCGCTTCTAGTAAACACACAATCATTCTACTGCAATCGTCATCATTCCGTTCAACGCTGCCCGCTCTTACCGTGTATCGAAGGTCAGCAACGGGCGCGGCAAGAGCCGCCGTAATGGCAACGGGCCGCCAATCAGTTTGTTCCTTCGACGATTGCTGTCATTGCGCCCGGACGATGGTCGAGATGGCTGGTACGTCTGGATCGGGTTGATGGCCCCAGACGCTCATTCGATCATGCACGAGATGCGGCCAGGGGCGGTTGCCTGCTTCGACTGCGGATCCCCAGCCGTACGCTATGTCAAAGCCCGCTGGCGTTCGTAGATGAAAGCTGGTGATTCCATCGCCGACGTTCTTGCCGAGGGACAGCGTCACCGGCACCTTGTGAGACCCACACAGGTCAAACGCGGTGCCGACGTCGTCGAGGCTACGCACCTCGACGGCAAGGTGATGCAAGCCGTCGGCTCCAGGCACCCCGGCCAGGCCAAGACTGTGATGGCGATCGTTGGTCCCCAGGAACACCGTACGTGTCCGAACACGCACCTCGTCGGTAATCGTCAGACCTAAGTCGTTCGTGTAGAACTCGGTGGCGCCATCCAGGTTGTCGACAACGAGCTGGACATTGCCGAGGCCTAACGATCCGGCAACGAATCCTCCGCCCAGCAGCGGTCGGCCGGGTACGAACGGGCCGGCGTGGCGCTGCCCGTAGGTGAGTTCGTGGGTCGTGCCAGTGGTGTCGGCAACTTGGGCTAACCCAAGCACGTGCCGTGTGTCGGCTAGGTCGGTACGCACGTCGACGATGTATCCGCGGTGTCGCAACGCTTCAATCGCTTCGCCCCAGAGTGACTGCGTCACGTATTCCCAGCCGAGGTAAGCAAGTCGATTCGATGGTCCGTCATGAATGGTGAGGCGATGGTGACGGTCGTCCCATCGAAACGACGCCGATGCAAGTGGCCCGTCGGGTTGTTCTTCGAATCCCAGGATTGATGGAGCAAATGTCCGCCACTCGTTGACGTTTGGTGAGTAGACGCCCAGGTATGCCAGGGATGCAGGCCTTAACTGCACGAAGCGCAGATCCCAATGAGGTCGAGTTTATGGTGGCCGAGAGTGAACGCCATCTCGCGGGCCACGTCGGCAAGTGCTTCTTCCACGAGTTCTTCGAGGCGCTCAGAGACAGTGAAATCGCGAACAAGCCCGCAGTGTGAACAGATGAGGTGGTGATGATGCTCGGTGAACTCCTCGGCAAGCTCGTAGCGCGCCCACTCGTCGGCAGTGATGATTCGCTGCACCACACCAGCGCGTTCAAGAACCGAGAGATTCCGATAGACCGAGCTTTGGGCCAGATCGGGACGCAACAACAAAATGTCGGGGATGGTGACCGGATGCTGTGCGCTATCAAGCAACCGGACCAATTCGCGTCGATTCTCGGTGTAACGCTGACCATCTCGCCTCAATCGTGCCGCGGCGACGGTGTCGAGTTCAACGGGAGCTGTCATGGACGAAGCCTAGCCGCAGTGAGAACTATTGAGAATGACTTTGGTATTGAGAACCGTACTCAAAAGTGGGTACCATGGGATTCGTGCGCCACGCCACAGCTTTTCTCCTCTGCCTACTGCCTGTTGCTTGCTCGACGTCACCCTCGGACACGGCGGCTCTGCTACAGGTCGTCACTTCAGCCAGCGTCGTCACCGACATTGCTTCCATCATCGGCGGAGACTTGGTGCAGGTCAGGTCACTACTCAAGCCGAGCGCTGATCCGCACGATTTCGAACCGACCGCCGGCGATCTACGCCGGCTCGGTTCGGCCGACGTTGTCGTTCTCAACGGCGCCGGTCTAGAAGCCTGGTTCGACAAGGCAGCCAAAGCAACCCAACCCAAAGGAGTCGTCGTAGTTTCCAGCACCGGCGTCCAGTTGCGTATCGGCCACGATGGCGACCCTGGTGAGCCCGACCCCCACATCTGGCACGATCCGATCAACGCCACGATCATGGCCGGCAACATAGCCAAGGGTTTTGTCCGGGCCGACCCGCAAAATCAGGCCATCTACGAATCGAACCTCGCTGCATTCACCCGTCAGGCCGCCGAACTCGACGCCACCCTGGACAAACAGTTCGCAGCCCTTGTGAACAAGAAACTCGTCACCAACCACGACGCATTCGGCTATCTCGTCGACCGCTATGGTTTCGAGTTTGTAGGCTCGGTTATTCCAAGCTTCGACACCCAGGCCGAGTTATCGGCGAGAGATATCACTGAACTGGTGGCAAACGTGAAACAACATCGGGTCACGGCCATCTTCTCGGAAGCCAACCTGCCACCCAAGACCGCCACCGCTGTCGCCCAGGAGGCCGGGGTAACCATCGTTGCCGGAGACGATGGGCTGTTCGGCGATGGCCTTGGTTCAGTTGATGGTCCCGCAGGCACCTATTTCACCATGATGCGACGCAACGCCGACATCATCTCAAAGTCGCTGAGATGACTGATTCGTTGTCGCTCTGTATCGACGATCTTGTCGTTGCGTTCGACCGCAAGCCAGTACTCAATGCAGTATCCCTAACGGTGCGCCCAGGCGAGTCGTTGGCACTTGTAGGCCCCAACGGTGCCGGTAAATCTACGTTGCTCCGAGCAGTTCTCGGCATCGTTCCCATCACTCAGGGCGATGTTTCAGTGCTTGGGTTGTCACCTGTTGCTGCTCGTCGACACGTCGCCTATGTACCTCAGGCCGAGACCCTCGACCCCGAGTTTCCGGTAACCGCCGCCCAGGTGGTACTGATGGGTCGCTACCGCGAGATTGGGTGGTGGCGACGCCCGTCGGCCGCCGACAAACGTGCCGCTCTCGCCGCGCTCGACGAGGTTGGATTGAGCGACCGGGCCACAAGCCGCTTCGGCACGTTATCGGGCGGCCAGCGTCAGCGAGTGCTCCTCGCTCGGGCCATTGCCCAGAAGGCCCGGTTGCTGTTACTTGACGAACCCTTTAACGGCGTCGACGCAGCCAGTCAAGCACTACTGGTCGCTGTCATTGAGCGCATGCGCGCCGACGGAGTGGCTGTTGTGTTGTCGACTCACGATCTCGCACTCGCCCATCTCGCGTGCAGTGAAACTTGTCTCTTGAACGGCCACGTGCTTGCTCACGGGCCAACCTCACATGTGTTGTCTTCGGCTCACCTCGCCGAGGCCTACGGACCAGCCGTCCATGGCTTAGGCGCAGGGACAACGGTCATCACCGCCCACACACACTGATGTTTGCTGAACCGTTCATGCAACGGGCCTTTGTCGAGATGGCGTTGCTCTCATTGTTGTGTGGTCTTGTGGGCACGGTGGTACTCATTCGTCGACACGCCTTCGTCACCGATGCGCTCAGCCACACCGTCTTTCCCGGTGTCGCTGTCGGCTACGCAGCCGGGAACCATCTTTTCCTCGGGGCGTTGGTCGCTGCGGTGATCTCGGCTGTTTTGTTGGCGGTTCTCACCCGTGTCCGCCGTGCTGACGATGACAGCGTTCTTGCGCTCCTGATCTCGTCGTTTTTCGCATTCGGGATCATCGTGGTGAGTCGACGCCCAAGCTTCCAATCCGATTTGGGCACATTCCTTTTCGGTAGCGTCCTCACCGTCGACCGTAACGTCATTGTTCAGACAGCCGCCATTACCGTCATCGTCATTGTGGTTCTTGTCGCTGCAGGCAAGGAACTGTATTTACGGGCGTTCGACGTCGAAGCGGCATCGGCCATGGGGTACAAGGTTCCCGTACTCGACAGTATTCTCAACAGCTTGGTGGCCCTTGTTGTTGTCAGCGCCGCTCAGGCGGTGGGCACCGCACTCGTTGTGCCATTGCTTATCGTGCCCGCCGCGACGAGCAGGCTTGTCTCTGATCGCGTCGGGCGTATCGCCGTACTATCGATTGTGCTCACAGCGGTAGGCGCGGCTGCCGGCCTTGCTGTTTCGTACAGCGCCAGCGTGCGTCATAGCCTTCGCGTGGAGGCAGGCGCAGCAATCACGTCGATACTTGTCGTCGTCTTCGCCATTACTGCCTTTGCAACCACCATGGCGCGAAGGCGTCGGCCGGTATGAGCTTGATGCAGCGCGCCGTCGTTGAGATGGTACTCATCGGTGTGCTCGCTGGTGCAGTTGGTGTGCACGTCGTGCTCAGACGGTTGCCGTTTTTCGCTATGGCAACCTCACATGCCACGTTCCCCGGCGTGGCACTCGCGGCATTGTTGGGGTTGCCGCTGCTGCTTGGGTCGCTCGGCTTCGCTCTTATTTTCTTGGGCGTCATACTGTTGACGACGTCGGTGCGCGGCCTGCAAGAGTCGAGCGTGGTGGGGGTCGTTTTGTCTGGATCCTTCGGCCTGGGTGCACTCGTGCACGGGTTGCAACCATCTCCGAGAATCTCATTGGGTGCAGCGCTTGTCGGACAGGTCCTGGGCGTCACAACGCTCGACATTTTCACCACGGCCGCCGTGGGCGTAGTGGTCCTCGCATTCCTAGTAGGCGCTCACCGGCCTTTGATCTTTGGGGCGTTCGATTCCGAGGCCGCCCAGGCGGCCGGCTTCGGCCAGTTGGGTGATGCAATGTTGTTGGCTGCAGTTACGGTGACTGTTGTTACGTGCGTCCCGGCCGTCGGGACCATCTTGTCGGTCGCGCTCCTTGTCGTTCCCGCTATGACCGCCCGTTTGTGGACCGATCGTCTTGGTGACACGTTCGTGGCGTCAATCCTGTGCGCGGTCTCCAGTGGGCTCGTTGGGCTCGCCGTTTCGCAACGCGCCGATCTGGCCGCGGGCGCTAGTATCGTGCTCACAACGTCGGCGTTGTACGCAGTGAGTTGGCTGTTGGCACCTCGGGGCATTCGGGCTGGACGCTGAGCACTCTAGACAGCAGGCGTACACTTTCGCTATGCGCACTCAAATTGCTCCCGATGCCCTGGCTCGTGACGATCGATTCTTCCGAATCTCCACAGCCGAGCGATTCGACGATCAACGCATAACCGGCATCGATCAAGCCCGGCGACTCGACGCCGACTCCGACGAGATGTCGGACCGGGCCCGCCGCCAGATGCATGGCATCTTTGTGGGTGAGATCCAAGCGCTCGAAGGCGCAGGGCGAACGGCGTTCGATTACACGGTCGAAGAAACGCCGTTCGCACTCAAGGTCGACATGGCTCGCCAGTGCTGGGACGAAGCTCGCCATGTCGAGATTTCCATCAAACTGGGTGAACACATGGGTACCGATATTGGCGAGTACAGCGAGGCCACAACCCTGTTCGAAGCAGCCTGCCATCCCGATCCGGTGTTTCGTCTGTGCGGAGTCAACCGTGCGCTTGAAGGGCTGGCCATCGACGTGTTCACGACCATGCGCGATTTCGCCGCCGAAATGGGTGACGACGTGTTGTGGTTTGCCGAAGATTGGATGCTCGCCGACGAGGTCACCCACGTAAAAATGGGTTCAACCTGGTTACGAGAAGTCACCAAAGACGACCCCGAGCGCCAGAAGCGGGCATTGGAATTCCAACGAACCGTCGACGGATTGTTCAGCTTCCGCGGCACGCGCGGCGACGACCGCGAGGCGTCGATTCGGCTGGCTCGAAAGTTCCGCGAGATGGCAGGTTTCGAGACCCACGAGATCGACCGTATTGCCGCCGACTCGGCCAAGCAAAAAGCCGAGCGTATGGCGAGCGCCTACTAGATCTGGCTAGTCCAGGTCGAGTGGCGGGTAGTAGGCCTTACCGCCGCCAGCGGCCAGCACATCGTCGAGCCAGTTACCGGCGTACACGTAGGGCTGGCTTCGTGCAATCACCTCGTCGGGCGTGAGCGCGTAGCGACTCTTGGCACCGTTGGTGACCCAGTCGATAACTGCAGCTCGATAGGCCACAGAGTTATCGGGAATAGTTCTGACCTCGGCCATCATCATGCGTAGCCGTTCGGGTAGACCTTCAGGGATAGGGCCCTGACGTGACGGTGACGTCTCGATGCTTGCCTGCTCGGATGGTCGAACAATGGTGCCGTTCTCATCGACCCACACCGCCATGGGCACGTTCGTGAACCCAAGTCGTTCGTTGGTTAGATGAGCTGTGTCGATGAGACTGGGATGGGTTGGAGCCGCCGCAGCAATGAACGGCAGCGCGAACTCGACCTTGGAGTCGAGGGCGATGGTGACCACCTGGCCGCCAAGAGGAGCTATCTCGTTATGAAGCGCCTGCCACCCGGGCAGACTGAGGCGGCAACCTCACCAACCCGAGCTTGTCGGCCAGCACCGTGACGTCGAGCCGCCCGTCGGCGAGTTTGGCCTGAGGTGCGGGTACGCACATGTCGCCGAGGCAAAATCCCTCGGGTTTCGATTTCCACCCAGTGCGGGCGGTAAATGTACCGGCGTCGGTCACTAAAGCTGACAGAATCATACACTCCCCAATCCAATGAACTCGGCGGCTTTGACCCCGCGGCCGGCGAGGTCGTGAAGCATTCCTACGGTATCAATGCGAGCATCGCCCAGGACGACCGGGCCGACTAGTTCACGAGGTAGCGCTATGCGTAGAACGGATGCCGCAGCAACGGCACCGGCAGCGATAGCAGGGCGATCGACTGCACCAAGAATCATGGATTCGCGCACGCCGTTACGGGTGCCACGCACCTCAACCCGGATGGCTCCCAAACCGCCCTCGGCGTGGGGCGGGCTCAGCATTGGTAACCGCGAGGTCAGCCGATCACGACGAGTGGCGCTCAGTCGAGCCGACAGGCGGCCGCTCTCGGGAAACGCTGCCAATAGCAAGCGGCTATCGGGCAGATCAGCGTTGTAACAGTCGCGGGCACCGATCGGGTCGGGAAACCAGCACAGCTCACGCCCAGAGCCACCGAAGCGCTCCTCCCACCGGTTGTCGCGCCACACCTGCCCGTTGGAGGCCAACGCGTGATGATGCTCGCGAGCGCATGCGGGCCCACCGGTGCCGTGTTTGGCGACGTGTACTTCTTGCACCTCGTCGAAGCTCCGCGCTGCAAATCGGGCAAGTAGGCATGAAAATCCTGGTGAGAACGAGGCTCCTAGTACCAACGGAACTCCTCGTTCGACGGCCAAGTCCCCGAGTTCGAACAAGTCGTCAAGATCGCGCCGGGCGTTGGAAACCGTTACCACAGGAATTCCGACCTCGATAAAGGGCCGTGCAATTCCGGCCTGGGGAACAGGCGTCACGATGAGTACTGCGGCGAGCTCGGCCGACGGCCGAACCGAGTCGACAACTTCGACGTCGCCACCGAGCGAAGATGCCACCCTCGCCGCCAAACCTGGCTGTTCGTCGCACACCACAAGTTGGGTGTCTACCAGCGAACGAAGCTGCCGAGCCGCTCGCGAACCGGTAGCGCCAAGTCCGATAACAGCGATGCTCACGTTGGTTCGTCAATGCGGAGTTCGCGCCATCCGCCTGTTTGTGGCGGGAGTCCACCCTTCCCGCGGAAGCGGAGTCCGGCGGCACCGATAGCCGCCAAGATCAAGGACAGGAGTACTCGACGGAATAATTTCATCGAGTGGGGCTAGCTGGAATCGAACCAGCGACCTTCACATTATCAGTGTGACGCTCTAACCAACTGAGCTATAGCCCCGGGTGGACTGCCAGAGGCTACCGCCTCGCCGACGTGATTCTCAACCGAGAATCTATGAGGCTGGCTCTTGCAGCAGAACCTCTTCTTCCAGAACCGTCAGTCGGACACCGCCAACAAGATCCGTGATGAGGTTAAACATAATTGCCAGAGTGACGTGTAACCCTGTGCCGCCGATGGTGAGAATGATGCCCAAGATCCACGAGGAGCGGAACAACTTAGTGCCATTGAGCTCGAATTTTTTGAGTCCGACTGCCTCGCGAATGAAGCCCTGAATATTCTCGATGGTTCCTGTGGTGAAGGCCAACCTCCACAGCAGGACGCCAGCAATAACGATGACTAGGTACAAGAGTGAGTACATGATCAACGAGATCTTGAACACGCTCCAAGGATCAATTCGCCGCAGAACCCTAGTGACTTTGCGAACACGGGGTCGGTAGCGACGGCCCGAGCGGGGCGCCACGGTAACCCGGCGCTCGCTACGTGCTACGACAACCGGATCGGCCAGCGCTGATGGGGGCGCAGCTCGCACCGGACGCACTGGATCGGCTCGTAGCACCACCGGAGCGGGCACAACGTCGACGGTTCGACCCTCGAACGTGGTCGGTGACGCGGTCTCGACAGACACAGGCGCGTACGACTCGGACACTGGGGCGGCCGCGAAGGTGACGGTATCGACCGGCCATCCGTCGGTGCCAACTCGGCTGGCAGCAGCCGAAACCGGCTCGCTCAAGAGCCCGTCTCGGCTTGCCGACCAGGACTCGCCGGAGTCAGGGGTTCGGCCCGGCGGACGACTGACTTGAGATGCTGCATCGATTGAGTCGTTGAACAACCCCTTGGCATCGCTGTTAGCGCGCTGTGACGGGTTCTGTTCGAACGGATCGATCGTGCTCACAGCCCACAACTGTAGTGTCGATCAGGCTAGATCTGGGGTACATACAGCTCGGCTGTTGATCCCGCCGCAGTTGACCCAACCCGAACCACCAGTCGAACCCGCCCGTCCGAGTCGTCGTAGTCAATGATCGTCGCAGCGTTCAGATGCGCGACTCGTTCGGCGGCAGACAAACCACCGTGGGTCGCAGCTAGCGCCGCAGCGTCGGCCGCGGCGCGAGCATGACCGGCCTCGACTACCGCGACGCCTACTCGAACCACGCCAGTCGTGATGAGCCCTGCGAACACCACAACGCCGACAAGGCCCAGCAAAGCACTTCCACAATCACGTGTTTCCATGTCGGCACCGTAGCCACCGCCACAAGCATGTCGATTCTGCGGTCGCTTTACCGCTCAGCTAGTCGGTCTCGGCCTCGCCGTCGTCTTCACTCGAGATGATTGGAGCTACCGATGCAACGGTCTGTCCTGCGTCGAGGTTCATGATGCGCACGCCGGTTGCATCGCGACCCTGCGAACTGATGTCACGCACGCCGGTTCGCATCGTGACTCCCCCAGATGAAATAGCAACAATCTCGTCGTCTTCACCGACCATGAACGACGCAACTACTTCGCCCTTCTTGCCAGTGAGTTTGATGCCACGCACCCCTTGGCCGCCACGGTTCTGCTGGGTGAACCGATCGAGTTGCGTGCGCTTGCCATAGCCGTTTTCGGTCACCATCAGAATCGATGTGTCGTCCTTGGCGATATCGCACGACACAACGCTGTCGCCAACTCGCAACTTCATGCCTCGCACGCCCGCTGCGGCTCGGCCCATGGGTCGAACGTCGTCTTCGCTGAAACGGATAGTCATGCCCAAGGAGCTCACCATGAACACGTCGCTGTGACCATCGGTGACCATGACCTTGACGAGTTCGTCGTCGTCGTTGAGATTGAGGGCGATAAGACCGTCGCGTCGACTGGAGTCGTACGCAGTGAACTCGGTCTTTTTCACGCGGCCCTTCACCGTGATGAAGAACAGGTACTGCTCACCGTCGTACGAGCGTGTATCGATGACCGCCTTGATGGTTTCGTTTGGCTGGAGAGGCAGCAGGTTGACGATTGGGATTCCCTTGGCTGTACGGTCGCGCTCGGGAAGCTCGTGCGCCTTGAGTCGGTACACACGCCCACGGTTCGAAAAGAACAACAAGAACGCATGGGCGCTCGTATACACGATGTGCCGGACGAGGTCGTCTTGCTTGAGTGAGCCTCCGCTCTTGCCGCGTCCGCCGCGGCTCTGGGTACGAAACACCGACGCCTCAACCGTCTTGATGTAACCGGCCTGGGACATGACGACGACGATTTCTTTGTCGTCGATGAGGTCTTCGGTCGACATGTCGCCCGGATCGTGGGTGACGCGGGCCAATCGAGGCGTGGCGTATTTCTCGCGGATGTAGAGCAGTTCTTGTTTGATGACCGAGCGCTTCATGGTGTCGTCGGCCAAGATTGCTTCGAGGCCCGCAATCTCGGTTCGTAGTTCGCCAAGTTCGGTTTCCAGGTCAATTCGCGCTAGCCGGGTAAGACGCGCCAGGGTCATATCCAAAATGTGTTCTGCTTGTTCGGCCGAGAAGCCAAACGTTGCCTGTAGGACTTCTCGAGCGGCGTTCTTGTCCTCGCTGGCCCGGATAAGTGCGATGACTTCATCGATGACGTTGAGAGCTTTAACCAGACCCTCGATGATGTGAGCGCGCCTTGCTGCCTTGTCGAGGCGGAATTGGCTGCGGCGGGTGATTACTTCGATCTGATGCACCACGTAGTGATGCAGGCAGTCACGAAGGTTGACCTGCCGCGGCACGCCGTCGACGATGGCAACCATGTTGACGCCGAAGCTTGTCTGCATCGGGGTCATCTTGTAGAGGTTGTTCAAGATAACGTTGGCGTTGGCGTCGCGCTTGAGCGAGATGACAAGCCGGGTATCGTTTCCGGCCGACTCATCGTTGATGTCGCGAATGCCGTCAAGGTCCTTGGTGTCGCTGAGTTGTTTGATGCGGCTGGCAATTGACGAGACCGACGTTTGGTATGGCAGTTCACTGACAACGATCTGCAGGCCGCCTTTCTTGGTTTCTTCGATCTCGGCAACGGCGCGCATCTTGACGCTGCCACGGCCTGTTCGGTACGCGTCCATCACGCCGGCCCGGCCTAGGATGTAGCCGCCCGTTGGGAAGTCAGGTCCTTTAACGAACTCCATAAGGTCGTCGGGTGATGCATCGGGGTTGTCGATGATGTGCAGCGTGGCGTCGATTACTTCGCCTAGGTTGTGAGGCGGGATGTTGGTGGCCATGCCCACGGCAATGCCCTGGCTGCCGTTGACCAACAGGTTCGGGAATCGGGCTGGCAGGACGGTTGGTTCCTCGTTGGAGCCGTCGTAGTTGGGCACCATGTCGACAGTGTTTTCGTCGATTGAGTCAAGCATCTGCATGGCGAGCGGGCTGAGGCGACACTCGGTATAGCGGCTGGCTGCAGGGCCGAAGTCGGGTGACCCGTAGTTGCCGTGAAAATCGACAAGCACATGACGTAGCGAGAACGGCTGGGCCATACGCACAAGGGCGTCGTACACCGAACTATCACCGTGTGGGTGATACTTGGCGACTGTGTCGCCGCTCACTCGGGCGCACTTCACGAACGGACGGTCAGGACGGAAGTTCTGCTGCTCCATGTCCCACAAAATCCGACGATGCACCGGTTTGAGGCCGTCACGAATATCGGGCAACGCCCGCGACATGATGACCGACATGGAGTACTCGAGGAACGAGCGCTCCATTTCCTCTTGGATTTCAATCGGCTCGATTGATCCGAAACTTGGTTCCTCAGGAGGCGGTGTGGTGACGTTGCTCAATGGGTCTCTTTCGGCGTCGACAAGTGCGGTCCGCGTCGACCCGCCTAGATGGCAGATTGGGGTCCGCGAGCGGCTTGCAGTCTAGCTGTTTTGGCCCCTAGCCGCCGGGATGAAAGCCGGCGCTACGCCTCGACGAACTCAATTCTGTTACCGAAGGGATCGTCGGCGTAGAACCGGCGGATCTCGGGAATCTCGTCACTCCACCGGACTGGGTAACCAGCCGCGTCCAAGACGTTGGCCAACGCGTCAAGATCGTCGGCAGCGAGTGCCGGATGAGCCTTGCGAGCCGCAATGAAATTGGCCTCGCTGCCGAGGTGAACCTGCAACTGGTCGTTGCCAAACCATCGCCCACCGCGGGCCGCCAGAATCGGAGGTTTGACGAATATGCGCAAGCCGAGGACACCAACGTAGAACGCTTCGGCCGTGGCTTCCTCGCCCGGTGGCATGGCCAACTGCACGTGGTCGAGACGAACAAGGCGCGGGCTCATGCCATGTATTCTAGATGTCGAGGAAACGGACATCTTTGGCGTTGGTAATGATGAAGTTCTTGCGCAATTCGACGTCGTCGCCCATGAGCACAGACGTGGTCTGATCCGCCAAGGCAGCCTGCTCGACGGTGATCTGAAGCAGTGTTCGCTTGCTGGCCTCCATGGTTGTTTCGCGAAGCTCATCCCAATCCATTTCGCCCAAACCTTTCAACCGTTGGAATTCCTTCTTGTGATTCGGGTGAGCGTCAAGGAACTGCTGTTTGGCCAGGTCGTCTTTGAGATAGGTCTTCTCCTTACCAATCTCGGTGGAATACAACGGTGGCTGTGCGATGTAACAAAAACCGGCCTCGACGAGCGGTCTCATCTGGCGGAAGAAAAACGTTAGAAGCAGCGTGCGGATATGGCTGCCGTCGACGTCAGCGTCGCACAACGCAACGACCTTGTGATAGCGAGCCTTAGACACATCGAACTCTTCGCCCACTCCCCCACCAATGGCGGTGATGAGCGCCTGCACCTCGGTGTTCTGCAACATCTTATCGAGCCGGGCTCGCTCGACGTTGAGGATCTTGCCCCGGATGGGAAGGATTGCCTGATTGAGCGGATTGCGGGCCTTGACAGCAGAACCGCCGGCCGAGTCACCCTCGACGATGAACAGTTCGCATTCACGCGGATCACGCGAGTTGCAGTCCTTGAGTTTGTCGGGCATGCCCGCTCCCTCAAGTGACGACTTGCGCCGAATGAGGTTACGCGCCTCCTTGGCCGCCAGCCGAGCCTTGGACGCAGCGATTCCCTTCTTGACGAGGGCATTGGCTTCGGTTGGGTTTTCCTCCAACCACTCGGCGAGCTTGTCGTTTGTAACCTTTTGGACCAGTGATCGCACCGGCACGTTGCCAAGCTTGCCTTTGGTCTGGCCCTCAAACTGCGGGTCACGAAGTTTGACGGTAATAATGGCCGTGAGACCTTCTCGGATGTCTTCGCCGAGCAGGTTTTCGTCTTTTTCTTTGAGAAGATTTCGAGAGCGTGCGTACTTATTTACGACGGTTGTGAGGGCGGTGCGGAAGCCCTCGATATGCATACCACCTTCGACGGTCGAGATGCCGTTGGCGTACCCGTGAATCCCTTCGTAGTAGCCCGTATTCCACTGCATCGCAATCTCGACCGCCATCTCTTCTTCATGCGACTCGTAATGCGCAACCTTCTTGAACAACGCCTCCTTGGACGAGTTCAAATGCCTGACGTAGTCGATGATGCCACCGTCGTATTTGAACGTGACCTCTTGCACGTGACCGGGTCGTTCGTCGACAAAAGCAATCTCGAGGCTCTTGTTCAGAAAGGCCATGATCTGAAGACGTTCGGTGACCGTGCGCGAATGAAACTCTGTGCCTTCCGAATTGAAGATGGTCGCATCGGGCCAGAACGTGATGGTGGTACCAGTGCGGTTGTCGGGAGCCGTACCGACTGCCGCCAGCTTTCCTTGCGGCTTTCCGCCATCGAGATACTCGTGAACGTAATGCTCACCGTTTTTGTCGACTTCGAGCAACAGACGCGACGACAAAGCATTCACAACCGAGACACCCACACCGTGGAGGCCACCCGAAACCTTGTATCCCTCGCCGCCGCCAAACTTTCCTCCGGCCCCGAGAACGGTGAGAACTACCTCGGCGGCGCTCTTGCCCTTGTGTTGACCTGAACCGTACGGATCGACCGGAATTCCACGACCGTTGTCCTCGACCCGGCAGCCACCATCGGCCAACAACCTGATGACAATCAAGTTGCAAAACCCAGCCATGGCCTCGTCGACTGAGTTGTCGACCACCTCCCAGATGCAGTGGTGCAGTCCGTTAAGGCCGGTGGACCCGATGTACATGCCGGGACGCTTGCGAACGTGCGCAAGGCCTTCGAGTACCTCGATGTCCTTGGCGCTGTAATCGGCGCTTCCGGAGGTGGTATCAATGGACAAATCGTGTGACTCCTCGTAGTTGGTAGCCGAACAATCCTACCAGCGTCACCCCCGGAACCCGAGTTACTTCGGTCGGGCCACGCGCACCTCGATACCTGTCAACGGCGACGAGCCAGCATGGGGTCGGAGGCGTTCAAGAAGGTCGGCCTCGAGATAACGCAGTTGTGTCGCCCAGCCCGGTTGATCCACCTCGATGACCAGTTTGCCTCGATCGAAAAGAATGGGTCGAGAGTGGGCAGCAATGTGAGCACCCACAACGTCGTCCCAAACACCGAAGAGTCCCGACATCGACTGCGCCGAGGGTCCTTTCAGTGAGCGAAGAACAGCCTCGAGACTCTGGTTGAGCGATGTGACCTCGTCACGATTCATCGCAGTACGCCACCGTCCACTGCGACAACTTTGGCTGGCTGGACTCCGGGAGGAAGCCCCGATGCCGATGTAAGCAGAACCTGCCCAAGCGGTAAATTGTCGACGAGCGCGCGACTGCGGTGAGGATCGAGTTCACTGAACACGTCGTCCAGGATAAGCACCGGTGACTCGCGATGTTCCAGCCGCAAGAGCTCATGCGCAGCAAGTCGAAGTGCGAGAGCCAGGGTGCGGCTCTCACCCTGGGATGCGGTCGCTCTTGCCGGAAGGTCGTTGAGCCACAACCCAATGTCGTCACGGTGAGGTCCAACCGATGTGATCTGGCGTCGTAGATCGCCATCTCGGGCGGCGCGCAACGCCGCGGCCAAGCCTTCAGCGCGCCATTCTGGTGCATAGGTCAAGACAATCGTTGCTGGACGGGTGGCCAACGCTGCGTATGAAGCCATCACCAACGGTTCGAGTAGCGCCATCACTCGAGCCCGTTCGGCCCCTAGCTGCTCGCCAACTTCCACAAGTTTGGTGTCCCACACATCGAGCGTCATTTCCGTTTCGGCCGTCAGTCGGCCTCCCAGCTGTTTCAGTAGCGCAGCGCGCTGCTTCAGAATCCGGTCGAGGTCGGTGAGTAATCCATCGAGTCGAGGGTTGAGATTCACCAGCGTTTCGTCAATGAAGGTTCGGCGGGCACCCGGACCGTCCTTGACGAGTTCGAGATCGTCGGGGGAAAAGACCGTCACCCGAAAAACACCGAGCAGATCACGGTTGCGGGTTATGCGTTGACGATTGACCTGCACCCTCTGGCGCCCGTTCCGAGGAAGCTCGGCCTCGATCAGCAGTTCGCGGCCGTCGTCATGCAGAACCTCGGCACGAACAACCGCATGTGGAGTGCCGCTACGGATCATCATGTCGGTTGGAGTGCCTCGAAACGAACCGAGTCTCGACAGGTACGCCAAGGCCTCTACCAGGTTCGTCTTGCCTTGGCCGTTGGCCCCGACGACAGCCGTTAGGCCCTCGTCGAACGCCAGGTCGAGTTCTCGATAGTTTCGAAAGTCGGTCAGCCAAAGACGACGTACGCGCACGTGGTTACGGAACGCGAACGGGCATGAGCAGATACAAGAAGCCGTCGGCTGTAGCGCTCTTCACCAAGGCTGGCTTCAACGCGTCAAGTGTCTCGAGAACGACCTCATCGCCGATAACTGCATCGACGCCTGCCGAGAGATACTCGGCATTGAACGCCACCGTAAGGTCGGCACCGTCGTATTGGGCATCGAGAGATTCGGTTGCCTGGCCGATGTCTTGAGTGATCGCCGTGAGGTCGAGTCGGTCGGCGCTCATGGTAAGTCGAATAGGCGTGGTGTCGCGGGCCAAAAGCTTTACTCGCTTGATGGCGTCGAGTAACGCGTCTCGCCGGACCGTGAGCCGATTGGGCTGATTGGTCGGTATGAGCTGGCGATAGTTAGGGAACTCCCCCTCGATCAGCCGGGTTGAAAGCCGGACGCGGCCGGCTTCGAACGTGGCGTCGCGATCACCAAGTCGCAGCGTGACCTCGGAACCCGCCGACAACAACCGGGTTAGTTCCGAAAGAGCACGCGATGGCACCAGAACCTTCTGTTCGCTACCAAGCACCGGGGCTTCAGCCAAATCTCGAACCGCCAAGCGGTACGAGTCAGTTGCCACGAGACGGACTCCTGATGCCTCGGCTGCCATGAGAACGCCGGTGAGGATGGGTCGGCTCTCATCGTTGCTCGCGGCCCGAACAACCTGCTTCAACGCGTCGCCAAGCAAAGACGCAGGCAGAATTACCGCATTGGACGCGGCCTCGGGAAGTTTGGGGAAGTCGTCGGCACCAAGCGTACGCACCGAAAAAGTGGAACGGCCGGCAGAGATCTGCGCTTCGTCGCCCTGGATCTCGAACGACACCGCCCCCGACTCAAGGCTGCGAACAATGTCTCCGGAAAGCCGACCGGGGAGCACACAGACTCCGTCGCTTTCACCAGCGACTGTTTCACTGACACGAATGGTCATTTCGAGGTCGGTCCCGGTAGCGGTGAGCTCGTCGCCGATTAGCGCAAGGCGCACGCCGGAAAGAACAGGTAGCGCTCCGGTGCGACCAGTTGCGGCTCTTGCAGCTGTGCCGATTGCTTCGGCAAGTACATCTCGTTCACATCGGAACTTCACGGCCCGACCCTTCCTTGTTGGTTCTGTATCAAACTGATAATGGTAATAAGTGCTGTGGATTGTGGATGACGTGTCATCATGCCTGCTCAGACTGCCTGCGGGCTCGCGCGCCTTCGTCCACAGTGGTCCACAGGTTCATCGCCCTCGCAACGTAGCCCGTGGATAAGCGCGAGTTCTCCATGGTTCGGTCCACAAGCGTCCACAGCGTCATCCACTGGGTTGTCCGCAGGCTCACGCTGGTCCCTTGATGGCCGCAGTCAGTTCTGTGACCTGGTCATAAACGCTGTGCCGTTCTTTCATCAGCTTTTGGACCTTGTCGACCGCATGGATCACGGTGGTGTGGTCTCGTCCCCCGAAGATGCGCGCTATGGCCGGGTACGACAAGTCGGTGAGTTCGCGGAAAACGTACATTCCGATTTGGCGTGCGGTGACCAGGGGGCGTTGTCGACTCTTTCCGCAAATCGCTTCGACGGTGAAGCCAAATTGATCGGCAATGATGTCGAGCATGGCCTCAGGTGTTGCCGACCGCGGTTTGTGCCCAGCGACAATGTCTCCCAGTAGCCGCTCGGCCAGACCAACAGTGACTGGAACTCGGTTGAGGCTGGCGTAAGCCGTTACCCGGATCAGTGCGCCCTCAAGTTCTCGGATGTTGTTCGTGACGTGCGTGGCGATGAACTCGAGCACGTCGGACTGCATTGGAGCGGCGTCTTGCTCCGACTTATTTCGTAGAATCGCCAAGCGTGTTTCTAGGTCAGGCGGCTGGATGTCGGTTATAAGACCCCATTTGAAGCGACCACGGAGTCGATCCTCGAGCGTGGGGATGGCGTCAGGCGGGCGGTCTGAACTGATGACGATCTGCTTGTTCGCGCCGTGCAGGGAGTTGAACGTGTGGAAGAACTCCTCTTGGAGACCTTCCTTGCCTTCCATGAACTGGATATCGTCGATGAGCAGCACATCGACCTCGCGATAGCGACGTTTGAATTCGGCGGTGGTGTTGCCTCGGATGGCGTCGACGTACTCATTCAGAAACGTTTCGGTCGAGACGTATCGGACGCCATGGTGAACGTAGTTTTGGCCCACGTAGTGCCCTATAGCCTGGAGTAGGTGGGTCTTTCCAAGGCCAGCCGCCCCGTAGATGAACAACGGATTGTAGGAGCGAGCCGGGGTTTCGGCGACTCGCAACGCTGCGGCGAGGGCGAATTGGTTTGACTGCCCCTTCACAAAGGTTTCGAAGGTGTACTTCTGACTGAGACCCGAATCGGATCTCGGGCGTGACGATCGACCGTTGTCGTCGAAGAATGTACCTTGTTCGATGGGAAGTTCAGGAACGGTGGTGTCGGGTTGGGCCGCTACCAAGAACCGCAGGTCGAGGTCGTCGCCACCAACCTCGTCGAGCGAATCGCGCACAAGCGGTAGATACCGCCCCTCGATCCGATCCCGAACGTGGGTGCTTGGTACCTTGAGCAACAAAATGCCTTCGTCGAGAAGTAGGGCTTGCACATCCTGGAACGTCGATAGCCACACTGCCTCGGACACCTGGGCGCGCAACAACTCTGCCGCCGCTGTCCACAGGGTTTCTGCCTCATTCACCGGGCCTCCTGGCCTACTTATCCTGCGGCTTCCACATGTCTGTCCACAACTTGTGGACAGCCCCCAAACCTAGGTCGCTCGCGTAATCCCCAGGGGACGGATACCGTAGAGCCCCTGTGGATTACGCGCAAGGCGGACAACACGTACCGAGCGAGGAGGGGGGCGGGTTGCCCCTTGGTGCCTGTTGCCTCTAGCCTTACATGGTTCCGTGCCCGGTTCCCCGGGTACGCCAAGGCGTCGCACTATCGTGAGCAGCTGTTTAAAAGCTCAAGGTGGTGTGGCTTGACGCACCGGTAGGAAGCCGGGCGAGGAGGCTTGCGTGAAACGCACGTTCCAACCTAATAACCGTCGACGTTCAAAGAAGCATGGTTTTCGTGAGCGAATGTCTACACGAGCTGGTCGGGCAATCCTGAAGGCTCGTCGTGCTAAGGGCCGGTTCAAGCTGTCGGCCTGATCTGGTCTGTCCGTGATCGGGAAACCTTCGATCGTTTTCGGCATAGCTGCACCTGGCACTCGCCGCTATTTTCAGTACGTTGGGTGGCAGAAAGCCAACCAACACCACCAAGAGTAGCAATGGCGATTAGCAAACAGGTCGGGTGTGCCGTTCAACGCAATCGGATCCGTCGGCGGATCCGAGAGGCTTTTCGCGCCTCTCCACCTCCGTCAGGTGCCTATCTTGTCATCGTGCGTGCCCGAGCCGCAACGGCCTCGTCGGGCGACCTATTCGGCGGAGTCGATGACTTCTTGGCATCCTTGCCATGAGTGCTGGGTGGACTAGTCGTTCGTTCTCGGCGTCGGTGCGGCTGTATCAGCACCTCGCCTCTGGGCGGCCTTCTCCTTGTCGCTTTGTTCCCAGTTGTTCCACCTATGCGCTTGACGCTTTCGCCGAGCATGGTGCCTCCCGCGGTGGGTGGCTTGCGCTCAAACGATTATGTCGGTGCCACCCATGGGGCGGCCACGGCTTAGATCCGGTCCCTCAAAGGAAAAATGTCGTATGAGTTCCATTTTTGAATCAATTGCGTGGCTGTTAGCGAAGTACTACTCACTTGTCCACAGCTACGCGGGTGCCATTGCCCTGCTCACCCTCACCATTATGGTGATTGTGCTGCCCTTGACCCTCAAGGGAACTAAATCGATGCTCGAGACCCAAAAGGTCCAGCCTCTGGTCAAGCAGATCCAACAAGATTTCAAGAACGATCCGCAGGGTCGCAACGAGGCCATGATGGCCTTGTACAAAGAGCACAAGATCAATCCTGTGGGTGGATGTCTTCCCATGCTCCTGCAAGCGCCCGTTTTCATGATTCTTTGGCGTGTGTTGAGCCATCTGACTCTCAAGTGCACGACCAAGAAGGTCCTGGAAGGCAAGTGCACGGCTGAGGCGCTCGACACGTTCATGCCGGACTACATCAGTAAGTCGTCCGAGCTCTACCAAAACCTCGTCGGCCAGAAAGAGATGCTGTCGTTTGGCCTCGACTTGTCTAAGCCAGCCGTGCAAGTTATTGGCGAGAACGTGCTCAAGGGACTCCCCTACCTGGTTCTCGTTCTGTTGGTCGGGTTGATGAGCTACTACCAAAATCGTCAGATCATGTCCCGAAACACGGGGGCACAGTCCAACAAACAGCAGCAAATGATCATGAACCTGATGCCAATCTTTTTTGGATTCATCTCCCTGACGTTCGCCTCAGGTTTGATCGTCTATCTTCTTGTGTCGAACCTGGTGCGGATCGTGCAGAACTACTACATAACGCACCGGTTCTATGGCGATGCGGCTCCTGCGGCATTGCTTCCGGCAGGCATCGACAAGGTTGTGCCGGCCAAACCCTTGCCTTCAAAGCCATTGCCTGCGAAGCCGTCGCCATCGAAGCCGTCGCCATCGAAGCCGAAGCCGCCGCCATCGAAGCCGAATCCGCCGAAGCCGAATCCGCCGAATCCGCCGAAGCCGAAGTCGAACGGAGTGAGCGCTGGCAATGGCAAGAAAACCACCGAAGTAGGCGGCGCGGCATCGGGGTCAGCCTCGCAGCGCCCCGTTCGCCCACAGCCACCTTCGAAGCGGTCGTCAGACGGACGGCCCCAACCTAAGAAAAAGCCCTAGGAGAGACATGGAATGGGTGGAAACGACCGGAAAAACGGTCGATGAGGCAAAGGAACGAGCGCTTGACCAACTTGGCGTCGACGTACAGGACACCGAGTTCCAGATTCTGGACGAGCCCAAGCCCGGATTATTCGGACGTATGCGTGGTGAAGCCCGTGTACGTGCTCGTGTCCGTCCAATGACCCCGCGAGCCAAAGCCGAACGGCCCAGGCGAGACAAAACTAAGCCTGGCAAGACGGCCAGTGACACGAGTGACGCATCGACTGAGGGACCGCAACCCGAGGCACGGCCTGCTCGAGCCGAGCGGCCCGCTCGCCCCCCGCGTGCCCCGCGACCAACAGACGGCAGCGATGAGCGGGAGACGTATCCGATTGTGGAGGATGGCCCGAAGGCCGAGGAATTCCTTGTCGGCCTCGCCAACTCGTTTGGTATCGCGGCTACTGCTTCGACGCACGATGGTAACGAGGGTGATATTGAGGTCAGACTCGACGGCGAAGGTCTCGGATTCCTCATCGGACCTCGTGGCGACACCTTGCTGGCCGTCCAAGACCTCACTCGCGCGTCAGTGCAACGTCACGGGCGTCACGGGCAAGGCCGTCTGCACATCGATATCGGTGGTTATCGACAACGCCGAAACGCTGCGCTGGTCAGGTTCACTCACGACCTGGCTCAGCAAGTTATCGCTAGCGGTGACATGAGGGTACTCGAGGCTATGAGCGCCCCTGACCGCAAGGTTGTTCATGGCGCTGCCCAAGAAATCGACGGTGTGACGACCCGTTCACAGGGTGAGGATCCCCATCGTTGTGTGGTGATCGAACCGGCGAGATAGCGCAGCGCATGGGCGAAGCATTGCTTGAGGCCCTCAACGAGAGCGTTCGATACGGCTTCCTGGGCACAACTGCTCAGGAAGCCGTATCGCGTTCACGGTCATTCCTGCCGTTGATTCCCGAAGGTGCCCGTGTGGCCGACCTCGGATCAGGCGGGGGAGTGCCAGGACTCGTACTGGCGTACACCCGGACCGACCTCAACGTCGTACTCATTGACTCTCGCGAACGTCGATGTGATCACCTGACTCGCCTCGTTGGAAAACTGGAACTGACAGACCGCGTCGGCGTCCTGCACGACCGTGCCGAAGCTATTGGTCACCATGTCCGGTACCGACATGCATTCGATGTCGTGGTCGCCCGGTCGTTCGGACCCCCGGCAGTGGTGGCTGAATGCGCAGCCGCTCTGCTCCGCCTGGCTGGCGACCTGCTCGTTTCGGCATCGCCTGAGTCGGCGGGCGAACGATGGCCATCCGGGGGATTGGAGCAACTTGGGCTCGCCTGGTCTGGAATGACGGATGGCATTGATCAGCTCGTATCTCTCCGCAAGTGTGGCCCGGAATTCCCCCGAAAGAGCGTCAAGTCACCACTTTTCTAGTCATATTGAGTGTTTCACGTGGAACCTTAACCCGGTACTAGAGGCGCAACGTTCCACGTGAAACACGCAACATGCTTGACTGGACCTCCCATTCAGAGCATGATGTCAATTGAGAATGGTCGCAGCGGTTGATCCGTCGATCACCACCGTTCTCTCACCTAAGGACAGCTGTATGAGTGACGCGCTCGCGGTGGACCGACCCGGGCAGTACGCAGCGAATCGACCCATTCCCCGGGTATTCGCTGTTGCCAATCAGAAGGGTGGCGTTGGTAAGACCACCACTACCATCAACCTCGGGGCATGTCTGGCCGTGGCTGGCTATCGAACCCTAGTGATAGACCTCGACCCGCAGGGAAACGCGACCACAGGACTTGGCTTGGACGTACGACTGATGGCTACGTCTATATACGACGTTATTATCAACGATCTCCCCCTGGAGGACGCCACGGAGCCGACGTCGACACAGAACCTGTTCGTAGCGCCAGCAAGTCTCGATCTAGCAGGTGCTGAGATTGAACTGGTGTCGGCGTTTAGCCGTGAATCCCGCCTAAAACGGGCAATCGATGCGATTCGAGACGACTATGACTTCATATTGATCGACTGTCCACCATCACTCGGCCTGCTTACCGTTAACGCACTCACTGCTGCCTCGGAAGTGCTCGTGCCGATTCAGTGTGAGTATTACGCGTTGGAAGGTTTGGGACAACTGGTCCACAACGTGGAGTTGGTGCGCAAAAACCTCAATCCTGGGCTGGAACTCACTACCATCATCATGGTGATGTACGACGCTCGAACGAAGCTCTCCGATCAGGTTGTTCAAGAAGTTCGGGCTCACTTTGGCAACAAGGTGTGCCGCCACGTGGTTCCGAGAAACGTCCGGCTTTCCGAGGCGCCCTCATTTGGTCAGCCGATAATCATCTTTGATCCAACATCGCGTGGAGCGATCGCGTATCGCGAACTTGCTAAGGAGGTCTCCGGTGGAACGCCGCAGCGGATTAGGTAGGGGTTTGTCTGCGTTACTACCGACCGACCCAGAGCGCACTCGAGACACAAGCTCGGCACTCCAAGAGCTCCTAGTTTCGTCTATTGAGCCGAATCCGTTCCAACCTCGCGCCCACTTCGACGAGGAGTCGCTCGTTGAACTGTCGTCGTCGATTCGTGAAATTGGTCTGCTCCAGCCGGTACTTGTCCGCCCGGTGGGCGATGGTCGCTACCAGCTTATTGCAGGTGAACGACGCTGGCGGGCCTCGAAACGCGCCGGCCTCGATACGATTCCTGCTTTGGTTCGAGAAACGGACGACCTAGCCGCGGTCGAACAGGCTCTGGTGGAGAACATTCACCGTCAGGACCTGTCTGCACTTGAGGAAGCAGCTGCCTATCAGCAATTGATCGAAGATTTTGGTCTCACTCACGATGACGTTGCGAGGCGTGTCAGTCGAAGCAGGGCGGCCGTTACCAATACAATTAGGCTTTTGCAGCTTCCTCCTGCTGTGCAGAACCTCCTTGCTACTGGACGCCTCAGTGCCGGGCACGCCCGAGCGTTACTGGGGCTAAGCGACCGCTCGCAACAGGAACGATTGGCACGCGAGACCCTCGATGAAGGATTGAGTGTTCGTGCCGTCGAGGAACGCGTACGATCGATGACGGCCCCTTCCACCTCTCCCGACAGCGAAGCCGCCAACGCTCCGGGCAGTCCGGTACTGCGACGACTGCGCGCGCCCGGCCTTTTGGAGCTGGAAGAACTGTTGGGGGAGTTTCTCAACACTCGAGTTGGGGTCGCGATGGGATCCAACAGAGGAAAGATATCGATCGAATTCGCTGATTTGGAAGATTTGGAGCGTATTTATCGCATCATGACCGAACCCTCGACGCTGACACGAGGTTGATGTCAAAGTTGAGGGTTTCACACACCCTGTGCGAAACCCTGTGGATAAGTGGTCAACCTTGCCATCAGCGGTTTGTGTTCCACGCGTCGATGGTTTCCGCAATTGATGCGGCCAGGTGGGGAAATAGCTGCGGATACAATGCGCCGAATGTCAGGAGCACTGTCGGCATGCGGGTTTCGCGAAGCAACGCAAGGCGCATGCCTTTCAGCTCCAACGGATCTAGCCGCGCGCTCAGAAGCGCGCCGAGGGCGCGCCCCGCGACCGATTCGAAGCCGGGTGTCGAGTAGTAACACACGCTGTTCCTACCGCCAGCGGCGAGCCCGACGACGACCCCGGCACCGAGATCGTTGGCACGGCGCACATGTGCCGACTCGTCGCCTTCCTCCGACATTGTTACGTGGTATCCGACATGTTCCAGGTGGTCTCGAAGATCCCGTCCGAGCGCACCGAGTTCCGGAAATACCGCGACAAGGACGCGTCGGTTCAGGCCCTGGCCCAAGATGGAGGACCCCGTCTCCGCCTCGCGCACTGCCGCGACGGTGGTGGATGGTGCGCGATGGCCGAGGCGAAGCACCGCAGTGCACGTCTCATGACCGAACACTCCGCTCGGTGGAACACCAACGTTTCGTTGGAACTCGGCCAGGGCGCGTACGGTGTCGGGACCGAAGATGCCGTCAACCCTTCCGGCATCGAAACCAAGGCTTCCAAGTACCACTTGGAGGTCGGCGACATCGTCGCCACGAAGATGTGGACTGCGCAGATACAGATGTCGGGCACCGAGACGCCAGCCGCTCTCTAAGAGGACTGTCCAGGTAGCGAGATCGCAGACACCGGAGCCAAGTAGCCCTCTACCCTCCTGAAAAGCCCGCACGGCCCCCTCGGTAGCCGGTCCGTACTCGCCAGCTACTCCGGAGGCTTCAAACCCGAGCGACCTAAGTCGTCGCTGCAGTTCGCGAACTGCGGGGCCGGTGGTGCCCGGCGTTAGTGGGAGTTGCCCAAGAATGCTGACAACTCCTGCATCAACTGACCCTTACCTTTGGCACCGACAATTCGTTTCGCTTCCTTGCCATCTTTGAAGACGAGCAGCGTTGGAATGCTCTGGACACCGTATTTCATGGCCAGATCGCCGTGATCGTCGACGTTTAATTTCGCAACGGTCAACTTACCTTTTTGTTCAGTGGCGATTTCGCCCAAAATTGGGGCGATCATCTTGCAAGGTCCGCACCACTCGGCCCAGAAATCCACGAGAATAGGCATGTCGGACGACCCGACCGTCTCGTCGAATGTTGCTGACGTGAGGTTTATGATGCCTTCGGCCATGATGTGATCCTTTCCGATCAACTGCGAGCGCTTTCGTAGCGTAGTACCGAGGTGAACATACGGGACGTCACAAAGATTCCCACAAGCGACGCCGAAGGTGAGCTAGTGCCGCGCTTCTAACCAGCGTTCGCAGTCGATGGCTGCCATGCAACCCGATCCGGCTGCCGTGATGGCCTGGCGGTATGTATGGTCCTGCACGTCGCCGCAAGCGAAAAGCCCGTCGATGTTTGTGTATGTAGAACCTGGTCGCGTAATGACATAACCGGAGTCTTCAAGGTCGACCACACCCTTGAACGGGCCGGTGTTGGGCGTATGACCAATCGCCACGAATACAGCGGCCACAGCGAGCACGCTGTCGACGCCAGTGACAGTGTTGCGAATCTTTGCACCGGCCAACTTCTTATCGCCGAGAAGGTCGACAACCGTTGAATTCCACAAAAACTCAATCTTGGGGTTCGCGAAGGCTCGGTCTTGCATGATTCGGGAGGCCCGTAGCGAATCGCGACGATGAATAACGGTTACCTTGGTGGCGAACTTGGTCAAAAACATGGCCTCTTCAAGGGCGGAATCGCCTCCACCGACGACGGCAATCTCGTCACCGCGAAAGAAGAATCCGTCGCACGTCGCACACGTCGACAGACCGTGGCCCATCAGACGGTTCTCGGCTTCAAGGCCGAGCATGATGGACTGAGCGCCGGCGGCCAAAATGACCGAGTCGGCCGTATACGTGTCGGCGTACGCTGATACCGTGAAGGAGCCCACCGTTCTATCAATCTTGGTTGCCTTCGTCATAACGAACGTCGCTCCAAAGCGTTGCGCCTGTTCTTTCATCCGGCCCATAAGCTCGGGGCCCATAATGCCCTCAGGGAAGCCGGGGAAGTTCTCCACCTCGGTGGTGAGCATGAGTTGGCCGCCCGGCTGATCGGACGTAGACGATGGCTCGCCCTCCAGGATCAGCGGCTCGAGGTTGGCTCGGGCGGCGTAAATCGCCGCTGTGAGCCCTGCAGGCCCAGACCCGATGATGATTACCTGGTGATGAGTCATGAGGCAGTGACTTTCGTGTGACGGCGACGCATGGCGATGGCGCCAGCGCCGAGAAAGAGTAGCGATGTTATGAGATGGGCGAGCCACGCTCGATGACCAGGAAGCAGAAACAGCAAACGGACGATCGTGATGGCCACAAGAATCATGACGGCCACGACGACAATTCCAGCTAGAATGCCAAAAACAATCCACCGAACCGCCGCAATGATGGGCGACACTGCGCGATCGCGTACTAGGTTTACGGCCGATTCGAGGTAGCCGACTGCCTGCGAGACCCAGTCGCCGTCTTTGGGTTGTTCCGTCATGGGCTAGAGGCTAGTGGTGGGCGCGATAAAGCGAGCGGTTAGCGAGCAAGCGCCGCCGAAGGTCCGGTTGCTAACTTCGGCCCATCAACCGATGGACAACTCGTCACAACGCTCAAGCGATACGACTCGAACGACACTGCGGGTTGAGTCAGTGAACACCGTGGCCTCAACGCCACGCCACAGAATCTCGGCAACCGAGAGGGGAGCTGCCGTCGGTGCACACGAACGTCCCGATGCCAGCAGTTCGACCTCGGTAGTTGCGACCAATTCGGCCAGTTGGGCCGCCGTTGCCAGAGAGCGGCGCGGCGCGGTGACCAAAGCTGCTGGGCGGGTTGTTGGTGCTGTGGTCAAAGCGGTCGTTGCCGCGGCTGCTGCGGTGGTCGCTGGCGATGCAACGGTTCCAACAGCCTTGTTGGAGTGGTCAGCGTTGTCGTTGGAGCCCTCAACCGCGGGACTCGCCGCGGCCACTGCAGCCGTAGTAGCTGATGGGCCTGCGACTTCGGCCGCTGGGGCACTCGCCAACCTAGAATCGTTGGATCCGGCAACGGACCGAAGTCCGGCAATACCGACAGCGAGTAGCGATGCTGCGGCGAGAGCGCCAAACCAAGCACCGCGACGCGGATGTGCGTTCTTTGGGACCGGCCGCGGAGTAAGCGCCACAACTGTGGGCGCACTCGCCGCGACCGCTGCGGAGATCTGCGCGTCGGCTATCGATGCCGGTGCCGGCTCGACCCAGGCCACCTGGCCTGCCATCACCCGAATCTGACTGACGAGGGAGAGCAGCGCCGGGTCGGCTTCAACCTGGGCGCGTTCGGCAGGCGTCGCCTCGTTGTCGGCGTACGCTCCTGCCAATTCCCAGGCGGTGTCGGACAGAGGTAGTTCAGGCATGATCAGTATTTCGACGTTCGCTAACGGGATTCTGGTTCCCGAGTTGTTCGTGCAGAACCAAGCGACCTCGGGCAATCCGAGATCGTACGGTTCCGGGAGGTATACCGAGCACTTCGGAAATCTCGGCGTAGTCGAGCTCGCAGACATCGCGAAGGACCAGAGGCACTCGAAAATCTTCGGGAACACGAGTGAGCGCCGCATCCAAGGTGACCTGCGCACTGACCAGGCCAGCAGGATCAGCGCCGTACGCGACGATTTCACCTGCAGGTAGGCCAGGACTCGGGCGTCGCTGGCGTCGTCTCAATTCGTCCAGGCAGGCATTTGTGGCGACTCGGTACAACCAGGTCGACAAGCTGGATCGGCCGTCGAAACGGGGGAGACCACGAACGACGGCGAGGAGGGCTTCTTGCGTCGCATCGTCGGCGTCAGAATCGTTACCTGCCAACCGACGACAAACTGCTCGAATTTTGTGGTGATGGGCGCGTAGCAACTGATCGACGGCGTGTCGATCGCCCCGTTGGGCTGCAGCGAGGAGCTCGTCATCGGTCACGGTGCAAGAAGAGTATCGATAGTCATGAGCTACCGGTGGTGATCTGCACCTCAGAAACCGCTACCGCGTAAGGAAGCTTGCAGCTGGTAGCAGTCGCTAGCTGAGTTATCCACAGCAACACCCGGCTGGTCGGGTTGTTGCCCAATGCAAACAGCACGCGGCCAGCCGCGAGGTTCTTGCCGACCGCAACTGGCGGCCCCCAGGGGGCGAGCAACACCGGTGCGGGACCAACACCGCCGTACACCGACGCCGACCATCCTGCGGTCGGCGATGACACTTCGAGCGTGGCGTTAGCAACTGGGCTATTGAACTGAAAGACGAGACCAACGCCATCTTTGGGACCGAGCAATCGGTCGTCGTAGCACAGCGTTGACCAAAACGTTTCAGAGACGCCGTCGGTGATGGCCGTCAACATCTCTGGGTTCTCGGCACCATCCCCGGGAGCCGGATCGAACTCGGTCACCGAGATAATGGTTGGCGGAGCAAGGGGAACTGTCGTGGGCATGGTGGTAGCAGGCGATGTAGTTGGCGCGGCGCGAGGTCCTTCGCCTGAGCCTGGGCGCGCTGACCGAGATGCTTGGGTCTCGGCGCGGCGGTCGACGATAACGCCGGTTACGGCAACGGCAACGGCAATAATGCCAATGGCTGCGATACACGCCACGAACCACGCCAACCGGGGGGGTGCAGCCTCACGAACAGCGTCGGTAGTCGGCAGAGGTCGCAGTGCCCCTGACGGTGTCGGGTCGACTAGTAAGAGCCCGTCGTCGGTGATCGTTCCGTGCAATCGAACAAGTTGGTCGCGCACCTCGGCCGCGCTGGCCGGTCGTGCTTCGGGGCTTCGCGCCATGCATTGCGTGATGAGCGTGGCGAGCGGCCGCGGCACGCCGGGACGAACGCTCGATATCGGCGTTGCGTCTCGATGTAACCGCGCCAGCGCAGTGTCGGCATCGGTTGCCTCGACATACGGGGCGCGACCGCCGAGACATTCGTAGAGAACGACACCCAGTGAATAGATGTCGGCGCGCCCATCGACGGGCACACCAAGTACCTGTTCGGGTGACAGGTACTTGGGCGTGCCAATGACGGCGTCTTCACCGGTAAGGTCGCGCGCTGAAGCTTGTGCCGTGACCAATCCGAAGTCGGCGAGAAGGACTCGACCAGCCGGGGTGAGCAAAATATTGGCAGGCTTTACATCGCGATGAACCAGATCGGCCCGGTGAGCGGTGTCCAAAGCATCAGCGATGCAGACGCCTACGTGCACGGTCTCGGCCAGCGACAAGCGCCCCTCGTCGTCGAGTTGCTGGCGCAAGGTTCGCCCGGGCACAAGTTCCATGACAACGGCCTCGACCCCGGGCTCGCTGACGGTATCGAACACGCTGACGATATTGGGATGATTGAGTCGCGCGGCGGCCGTTGCCTCGCGTCGAAATCGTTCGACAATAAGCGGGTCTGATGCGGGTACAGCACGAAGCATCTTGATAGCGACACGACGATCGAGAACGTCATCGGTTGCGGTCCACACTTCGGCCAAACCTCCGAACGCCAACGGGCGTTCGAGACGGTACCGGCCGGCTAGAAGCCGCGGCCCGGCATTGGTGGTCATGGGTGGGCTGTATCAGCCCTGTGGTACCTGGAAGACGACGCCGATGGTGCCGGCACCAGCGTGCGAACCAATGACGGCACCAATCTGCCCAACAATTCGCGGTCCAGAATCGACCGTGTCAAGCAGCGCCAGAAACTGTTCGATGTCGGTTGCGTCGGCGTGCATGACTGCTAGGTTCTCGACCGAGCCGTGCTTGTGTTTGGCTTGGCGTACAACGTCGACGAGGAACGCCATGGACTTTGACCGCGTACGTTGTCTTCCGCCTTCCTCGACCCGACCGTTGCGAACCTCGATCACTGGTTTGATCGACAAAACCGAAGCCATGAGCGCTTTGGCGCCACCGATGCGGCCCCCTTTTTTCAGGTTGTCGAGTGAGTCGAACGCGGCCCAAGTATGCGTTCGCTCGGCGAGGGAATGTGCGGCGGTGACGATGTCGAGCTGCGAGGATCCGGCAGCAGCCATGCGAGCGGCGGCTACTGCGATCATGCCTTGACCCATAGTGACAGCCCGAGAGTCGACCACGTCCACCTTGATGACGTCGGCGACTGACCGAGCTGCGAGCTGGGCCGACTGGATTGTGGCTGAGAGCTCGGCTGACAAGGCGATCACCACAATGCTTGCTGCACCTTGCGCGGCGAGTCGACGAAATGTTTCCTCGAACGCGCCGGGGGCGGGAGCGGCGGTCGAGGGAAGTACTGCCGAAGCGCTGCAACGACGCCAGAACTCTTGAACGGTGAGATCTTGGCGGTCGACAAATTCGTCGTCGCCGAAGCGAATGCTCAGTGGAACGATCGAGATATTGAGTTCGTCGGCAAGCTCTTGGGGCAGATCACAAGCCGAGTCAGTAACGATTTTTACGGTCACGCCTCAGACGTTAGTGGTTCGCCGACCGCCTCCATGGCCTCGACTGGATGGACCATGGCGGTATGGCGGCTGCGCCGAACTCGCCGAACGTGGGCGACCCACCACGTGACGAGCAATGCGATGAAAAATCCACTCAACAGAGGTCCGAGGCCCGACAAGGCAAAGACGCGTATGTCGAGTTGTCCGCTTCGTAATGCATTCTCGCCAATCGGGGGTAACACTTCGATCTTGATGGGGTAGCGACCTTCGCGAGCGTCGATGGCGATCACCCCTTGCCATACCCCGTCGGCAATAGTGATCTGCTGTTCGTTCATGGGGAATTTCGCCCGGTCACTCGACACACGCAGCCGGACTTTCAGCGTTTCATTGGTCGACGCCCGCACCGTCATTGGGATATCGGTGCGGCCATTTGTCAACGTGATTCGAGCAGGTGTTATGGGATCGATAACGTCGCGAAGCGGAGCCCACGGCGCTTTGGCTGAGGTCAGGAACGCATCACGCTCAAGCGGCGAAAGGTCGGTGGAAGCGGCTGCCGTCAAGAAGGCCTCGGTGGCGCCGGGGTCGCGCCCGGCTATACCGGAGAGCTGCTCGATGTCGAGACGTACGAGCGCTAACTGCGTGCCGACATCGGATTGCACAGGCGTGCTTCGTGACGCAAACGTCGCTGACTCCCCGGTGGGCTCCACCTGTGTGAACCATTGGCTGATCGAACTGAGTTCGATGATGCCGGCTCCGCCTCGGCCAAGTACAACCAGTTGAGAGGCAACATCATCGAGAAAGGCGGGGTCGACGACAGTTGAGTCGGTAATGCCAAGCACCACTCCTCGCGACGGCGCAGCGAAGGCGCGTTGTGATAACCGCGTGGTGAACTCCGACGAAGCGTGGAAGTCAGGTTGCGCCAACTCGAGGTCGTCGACCGTAACGATTTGAGTGTTGGTTGTTCCTGGCACTACGCGCACTCCCGGGCCTGGACTGGTGAGATGTCGGTTGCGTGAGACGATTCTCTTTGCACCGGTCGAAGTTACGAGGTCGAGTCCTGCGTCGTCGAGTGCGTTGTCGATGAAACGAATCGAATCGTTGGCTACTCGACCTGAAATCACTGAGTCGAGATAGGTTTTTCCCAGCACGAATTGACGGCGGTACTCGTCGGACAGGTTGCTAGCGGCTGCAACGGTAGGGTCGATGCGAACCTCTGTGTCGGCCAAGAACTCGCCTCGTGCGCCGATGTCGATTATCCGATCCACAAGGCTGCGTGTTTCGATGTCAGCCGACGACCGCAGTGCCCGCAGTATGTCGGGACGAACCACGACGGTGATTGGTAGTTGGGGCCATCGTTGTGCCCATTCGACGACAACTCGGATCCTGACCAGGGTCTCGGGTCGCAGCGCAATTGCACCGGTCGAACTCAAGGTTACGGGACTGTCGACAGAGAATACGACCGCGACATCGAGGGGTCGGTTGGTCGCGCTACTGAAGCGGGTGACGAAAGTCGTCAACTCGTCGACGACTCGGCCGGCCGATTCGATTGCGACCCGAATCGGATATATGCCCGCCGATACAAGCTGTAGCGAACCCGGCTGCGGAACGACCGAGGTAGGCAAGAACAGTTCGGTCCGGCCATCGACATCACGTACCGCTGCGATCGGCGCTTCGAAGACTGGTCGAAATGGCGTGCCGACGAATGTTCCCGCGAGAGAGCGAGTGACATCGCTGTCGTCGGAGCCCAGCTTTGGATGCACTGCGACTTTGACGATTGCTTGGGGCGAAAACCCGGACGCGTCGAACACCAAATGGACAGTCCCATTATCGGGCACCGGATCACTCGGCGATACCAGAACCAGGTTGGGTTCTGCTGCCGTCGCTGGGACACCCCATGTTAACCCCAACGCGGAGACGGCGATCGTCGCGAGGCCGCGTCGATAACGAGCCATCAGAGCGTGAACCCGAGGACGCACAACGACTGAGTGGTGCGGACAAAACCGTGTCGCTCGTAGAGCCCTAGGGCCTGATGATTGTCGATACCTGTGTTGACCACCATGGTCGCAGCACCTTGTCGACTTGCCCAGTGAATGCAGTGTCGAACGAGGTCGGCGCCAACACCGTGTCGTTGATAGTGGGGACTCACTGCAAGCCGCTGAAGCATTGACCGTTGTTGCGCCGCACCACAGATCGCAAATCCGACTGGCGTTCGGTCTCGACGAGCAATCACCAAACGATGGCGAGGGGTGACTAGACAGGCGTCACGTAGCGCCCGTCGGTCGAATGAGTCGGGATCACCGAATGCGTCGATGTCGATCTGCTCGGCCACCTTGAGTTCCCAGGGCATCGAAGGACGCAGGTGCCTCGGACGCCAGGCGTTGTCGCAGGAGGCACCATGTACGTCACCCAATTCGAGTACCGCCAACTCGAGGCGTCGATAGGCACCGGCTTGCATAAACGGCCGTGCTTGCTCAGACGTCATCGCTTGAGTCACGACGTGACGACTGCCGGTCTGTCGGATCTGGGTGAGAGCGACCAGAACGTCGTCACAAGTTGGGTTCGCGTCGGCATACGCCACAGCGAGAGTGCACGGGCCCGTGCTGGTAGGTCCCACGATCTTGAGGGTGGGTGCGTCCAGCGACGAGACCGGCATGCGGTCCCTGACACTGTGCTGGGGGCCTGTTCGCGCCAATCTCACCGAGAGAACACGGTAGCGGGTCAGACGATCATGGCGCGATCACATCCCAATCGCATAGAACGTCTAGTCATGAACGCATCTCGCCGGATCCTGGCTGTTGGCGCCATGGTTGTTATTACGGCGAGTTGCTCGTCCGGTTCGTCGGCACCATCGGACTCCACCGTCAACCTCAGTACAGCACTCACCCTTGAGCAAGCCGAGGTCCTATCGGGCATTCTGTTCAAGAACTTCGAGGCCGGAGGAGCAACCTTCAAAGTGACGGTGCCGTACGGTCCGGCGGCGACGTTCGTTCTTGACGGAAGGATCGACTTCACGCGCCACATCGGCGAAGCCAACCTTCTCGGCACGACGACGTCGGCCGACAAGATCGAGAATTCTTCGTCGCGACTTTTCTGGACTCCACAAGATGTCGTCGAGGAAATGGATGGCTTGCCCGCCGCCATGGCGGCTAAGGGGCGCAGCGGTGTGAAGTATCTGGCCCGGCCGCTGACGAAAACCTCTCCGCAGGACGTAGTTTTGGGCTTCATTCTCGCGACCTCGTCTGAGCAGCGGGAAAACCCGCAATTGATTCAGCAGGGCGATGCACGGTTCCTTCGCCAGGACACCGTAGATGGACAACCCGTCGACGTCTATCGCTTTGGCACTCGAACGACGTACTTCGTTCGTCGTGACAACAATGTGTTGACAAAAATCGAGGCCCAACTGGCGGTTGCGCAAGGCGTTACTGTGGTCGATTTCATGAGTCATGGACCGGTCGAAATCACGGGACCGCTGCAGGACGAAGTCGTCCAGTCGTCCGAGATACCCGACGTTCTCGCCAAGCTCACCGGCAGTAGTCCCCCCACGACGACCGGTTGATCGTGCCGTCCGCTGACCTGGCGGCCAGAGCACTTCTTGAGGTGTACGAACGTCATCGTTGGTCACCACGGTCATTCCAAATCGTTTGCCTCGATCGTCAGCTCCATCATCACATCAGCGCCGGCCAAAACGGTCCGTTTGGTTCCTCGAAACCGCCAATACGCACGACAGCGTCTAGCCGTTGCACGTATCGTGGCTGGCAATGACGTCTCAGCACTTCTCGGATGTTCGCCGTGAACTCCACGAACTAGAACGGCGCTTTGAGCACTTCAATCAGCCGCTGTACCTCGTCGGCGGAGCGGTCCGAGACATGTTGCTTGGCCGCGTTGATGGCCCTGATCGCGATCTCGATCTCACAACCCCAGCACGACCCGACACCATCAAGCTCATTGTGCAGAACTGGGCCGACGATGTCTGGACCCAAGGGGAACGTTTCGGCACTGTCGGCCTGCGCCACGACGGGCGGGCCATTGAGATAACAACCCACCGAGCGGACTCATACGAGCCTGGCAGCAGGAAACCGATCGTTGCATTCGGTGACTCGCTGCACGACGATCTTGCCCGCCGAGATTTCACGATCAACGCAATGGCGTTTCGGCTGGGCCTAGACGGTGACATCATCGACCCGTTTGGTGGTCGACGGGATTTGGCAGACCGAATACTTCGTACTCCTCTGGCTGCGGATATCAGCTTCACGGACGACCCACTTCGAATGTTGCGAGCAGCCCGGTTCATTGCGGGGTTTGGCTGTAGTCCGACGAGTGACCTGTCCCAGTCGGCCCGTCGCCTGGCCTCGCGACTCGACATTGTCTCGAATGAACGAATCCGCGATGAGTTTGTGAAGCTCATTGCTCTCGAGGAACCGATAGCGGGGCTCGTGTTTCTGATCGAGTCCGGCTTGGCCGAGCGGTTTCTACCCGAGCTGGCGGAGATCGCCGCAGATCGCCTCACAGTGGTCGCAACGGCGGCGCGCTTCGCTGAACCGGGCGTTGATGTTGTGCGCGCGCGACTAGCCGCGCTGTTTGATGACAGCGGTGCAGCCAGGCGTCGGTTGCGCGCGCTGAAATTCTCTGGCGATGACGTCAACGCGGTGTCGACGATTGCCGCTCAGGCCTCCTGCGTGTGCGATCACGTGGGCGAATGGACCGACCCGCAAGTTCGTCGTCACCTGCTAAGTACTGGCTCGTTGCAACCAGAGGTTCATGCCGTAGCTCTGGCGAGGGCCGGAATTGCGGCGGCGGATGCCCTCGATGCCCGCATCACCACCTTGTCCAAGACCGAAGACGTCACGGCACTGCGCAGCGAGTTGTCCGGTGACCAGGTGATGGCGGCTCTCGGCATTCGGCCCGGTCCTCACGTCGGCCAAGCAGTGCGGTTTCTGGACGAGTTGCGGCTCAACGAGGGTCAGCTCGGACTGTCGTTGGCAACGCAACGATTGTCTGACTGGTGGCTAATCAGCCGTAAAGATCTGGAATAGGTCTGTTGATGTCCAGAGCTTCGGCAAGTCCCGCCGATTCGCTCAAGTTCACGCACCACATACCGAACTGATTGATTACCCGCAGCTGTCTCGCGGAACGTAACCAGGAGAATCGGTATGTTGAGAATGGCGCTATGTGTGCGTCTCCCCCTCTCATGCCGTGACGCGTCCGGGTTTAATGAGTAGATCCCGTGCGGCCCGGGTACGGGTGTGGATACTGACCAGCGGGCTTGCCGTTCTCGGTGCGTTTACGCTGTTGCTCGTTAACCAAGTTGGCTGGCAGCAACGCGACTATCTCGTGTCATTCGCCGTGATGGTCGTGGTGTTCGCTGTACTTGAACCGGTATACGCCGCCGTGGACTTTGGTCGAAGTTCCGAGGTGATCACACTTCGCGAAGTCCCCCTGGTGCTTGGACTCATGGCGGGCCATCCGGTGCAGACCGTGCTGGCGAGCGTGATTGGTCCTGCGATCTATTGGCTGATCAGCAAGGAACGCGAACGACCCGAGCGCGTTGCGTTCAATGTCGCGCAGTACCTCCTAACGGGTTCGCTGGCGGCGCTCGTCATTACCTCGATTACCGGGGACGCCGGAATTGCGACGCCGCGAGCCTGGATCGCAGCGTCGCTTGGTGCGGTCGTCTCGTCTATCCTGTCGATGTTCCTGGTGCTCTTAGCCATCTGGACAAGCGAGGGCCGGCCAGATTCGAGGCTGTCCATCGCGACGCTCGCGGTAGCGTTATGGGCAGCGCTAATGAACTCCTCGCTAGGGGTCCTAACCGCCATCGTGTTGAGCGAGCACCCGGCAGCTCTAGTGCTTTTCTTGGCGCCGATGGCTGGGTGCGCGCTCGCATATCGAGCCCTTGCAAGAGATCGGCTCAACCAGGCCGACTTGTCGTTCCTGTACGAAGCTGCCCAGGCAGTGTCCGTCCCCGGATCCGAGCTCGTTGGTGGACTCGAGGTGGTGTTGCGCCGTCTCGCATCAATGAAGGGTGCCGAGGTTGCCGAGATCTGGATGGCTGAGCAGGAGTCGCAGGAATGGAGGCGGCTGGCGGGTATCGGCGGTACTGCGCTGGCGAACCTCCACGGTTTGGAGCGCGACGAACTTGCGGGTGTGTCCCGATTACAGGTTAAACCCGGCAGGCGAGGCGACGTACTTCCGGTCCCGTTGCAGCAACTCGTGGCCTCGCATGGGCTCGTCGAAGGTGAGTTCCAAACGCTTCGGCACAACGAACTTGTGATGGGTTTCCTGCTGGTGGGTCATCGACAGCCCACTCGTCGCTTATCTACGCATTCGAGCCCGCTTGAGGCCGTGCTTGCTGGGCAACTTGGCACACGGCTTGCTTCCACCATGTTGGGTCAGGCTGTCGACGAGTTGGCTCGTCAACGAAACGAACTGGCAATTCGAGCGAGTCAGGATTCGTTGACCGGTTTAGCGAATCGGATGTTGTTCCTGTCGACGCTCGAAGAACTCATTCGTCGAGCGCGCCCCGTGACCTTGGCGTTCATTGACCTCGATGATTTCAAATCGGTGAACGATACATACGGCCATCCCATGGGCGATCGCGTTCTGCAACATGTTGCGCAGTGTTTTCGTCAGTCGTTTCGCTCGGGTGATGTTGTTGCTCGACTAGGTGGAGACGAGTTTGCCATTCTCGCTATCGACACGACGACGGAAACCGCCCGTCTTGCCGCCGTTCGAGCCATCGACGCTGTGGCCCAACCAATTGTGGCCGATGGCCATCGAGTCCTAACGGGTGTCAGTGTGGGTATAGCCGGTCGCATCGATGGTGAATCAGCGGGCCGCCTCCTGGCTCGAGCTGATGCAGCGCTCTATGCAGCCAAGCGCCAGGGCAAGGGATGCGTGGTCGTGTCCGAGAACACCGACCCCGACGTGCCGCTTCGCTAGGGCCGTGTTAGAGACCGAGTTTCCTGGACCGCATAATGATGGCCCCCGGCGCTGTTCCCCGTCCGCTCGACGGCCAAGGTTCGAGTAACACGTCGACCATGAAGTTTGCTCGTTGCAGAGCACCGAAGAGTCCGCTGACCGTTGAATCTTGGCTACCCGAGTGGCCATATCTCCCTTGTACCGAACCGTCGGGCTGAAACATTCGAGCGACTGGGTGTGGCATCGAGAGGACGAATGTGGCGTCGGGACGCAGCACTCGGTGGACCTGGCGAAACACTCGACTGATGTCATCGACACCGCTGTATGAACCAACGCTGACCACGAGATCGATCGATGCGCTTGTGGCAAACCCCAAGTCGGCGGGGCCGCCCTCGTGGCATTCAACCCGCACCTCGGCGAGGTCGGCTCGTCGCCGTACCTCCGAGATCCTTGCCGGGTCAGATTCGACCACGATGGCCTTAGCGCCGCGTTGGGCAAACGATATGGAGTTGTTAGCAAAGACACCCAATTCAAGGACGCGTTTTGTGCTGAGATCGCCGCAGAGACGAAGGTCGGCCTCGGTTGGAAGGGTGTCGCCATAACTGATTGTCATCGCAGTATCCACGCTTCTAGTGTCGCCGGTTCGTTGGTTGGTCGGGTGGATGGCTCCCCTCGTATCGCTTGCGCATCCCACAACGAGGCCAACTGTCGGTAGCCTGTCGTGTGTATGGCGACCGGTTTTGGACACCACTCCCTGAGGGGCGGCACCGTTGGTGTGGTCGATCATCGTCTTGAGCGGCGTCATCTCATCAACGAGTATCACCGGGGTCGGCTTGCGCAGCATCAGGTTTGTGATGCTCATCCCGAGCTTGTCCGAGCTGCCCGTTCACTCGGAGACGAAACCCGAGTCGATTGTCCCATCTGTGAGCAGGCCAAGCTAGTGCTGGTCACCTACGTGTTCGGGTCACGGCTACCGGCGTACGGACGATGCATAAGTCGGGCTGGTGAACTCAGCGAACTCAACAAACGATCCGACGACTTGCGGGCGTACATTGTCGAGGTGTGCCCGGGTTGCTCGTGGCATCACCTCTTACGCGTAATTCCCGTCGGAGGCCGAAAACTGAGAGCATCGACCGCAACGTGAAACGGTTCAGCACCGTTGCCGGTGGTCTTGCGAGTCTGATGCTTCTCGGTGGTGGATGTTCGAGCAACGGCGGCACCGACCCCGCAGCGTCTGGCGTTGCTCCTGTTGGTTTTGCCGACATTGCTGTGTCGGCGGGCGGGCACACGTCGTGCATGTACTTGGCCGAGTCGGTAGCTCAACGATCGCTGGGGCTTATGGAAGCCACCAGCCTCGGTGGACGTGACGGGATGGTGTTCCGATTCGGCGAGACCACGCAGTCGGCGTTCTATATGTACAAGACCAAAATGGCTTTGTCGATTGCGTTCATCGACACGGTGGGTACCGTGAATGAGGTTCTCGATATGGAGCCATGCACCTCTGCCGAGCCAAGAGAGTGCTTCTTGTACCGGCCCAAGGCGCCGTACGTATCGGCGATTGAGGTCAAGGTCGGTGAGGCCACCACGCTTGGCCTAACACCTGGATCGAAGGTAGCGCTGGAAGGCCCATGCACAGTTTCATAATCGATACCGACACAGCGTCCGACGACGCAGTCGCGCTGCTCATGGCGCTTCACGATCCGCTGACGACCATTCGGGCTGTCACCGTGGTGGCCGGCAACGTGCCGTTGCAGCTGGCAATTCGTAACGCGCTGTCCACCCTGGCCCTCGGCCGCGGTCACGATGTAGCCGTCTACGCGGGCTGCGCTGCACCGTTGGTTCGTCAACTGGAGACCGCACAAGACGTTCATGGGCTCGACGGAATGGGTGGCGTGTCGCTGCCTCAACGATTGCGTGGCACGGAAATTGAACATGCCGTCGATGCGCTTCGTCGAATTTCGCTCGACGAGCCGGGCCAACACAGCTTGGTGACGCTTGGCCCGCTCACCAACATCGCGGCGGCACTCACCCTCGATCCCTGGCTTCTCACTCGCTTCAAGCAGGTGTTCATGATGGCTGGGGCTCCAGACGCGGTCGGCAATGTGAATCCGGTGGCCGAGTACAACGTGTGGGCCGACCCCGAGGCGGCGGCAATCGTGTTGCGTGCCCCGGGAGACAAGACGATGATTGGATGGAATGTTTCTCGATCGTTCGCCGTGATCGAGCCCGATGATGCCGATCGACTTCGGGCGGCCGGGCCGATGGGTGAACTCATCTGTGACATCAATGCTTCGGTCGATCGGTTCTGTCGGGAGGTGACGAATCTGCCGGGTTACGACCTGCCTGATCCGGTGACCATGGCTGTAGCTCTTGATCACGACATGGTGGTTCGTCGTGAAGCACTAACACTCGATGTTGTGCTCGACGGACCTGCACGCGGTATGACCTTCGCAAATCGGCTGTTGAGTGCGGGGCCTGCGAACACCAAAGTTGTTTGGGAGGTGGACCGAGAGCGATTTTTCCGGCGGCTTCTACACCTTGCTGCGTGGCCACTGCGTTAACTTTCGCGTACCCCTCGTGCACAATGGCGTTGTGCAGGGTTTCTGGGTACACTTCCCGTTCTCATATTCCACCCTGCCCCTCGCAACGGGGCCCCAGTGGTCCCACTGGGTCCGAAGGGAGTTTTTAACTCATGCGTGCATACGAATTAGCAGTGATTCTCGATGGCAGCCTCGAAGAGCCAGCGGCTCAAGCGTGGTCGGCCACCATCTCTAAGTCCATCGTGGCCCATGGCGGAACCGTTGTCGGTTCGCCCGACTGGTGGGGTCGTCGGCGGTTTGCCTACGAGATCAACAAAAAGACCGACGGCTACTACGTGTTTTTCAACGTCTTGGCCCCGGGTGCTGCACTCGATGAAGTCGAGCGCAGCTTTCGTATCGCGGACGATGTCGTCCGCCACAAATTGCTCCGTTTGCCTGACGCCGAAGCTGCCCGACGCGGTATGACCGCGCCGGCTAGCTGACCAGGCCTTCGGTCCTTCTCCCAAAGGGAGTATCACTCATGGCAGATTCAACAGTAACCGTTGTAGGAAATCTCACCCGCGACCCAGAGCTTCGCTTTACGGCTGCTGGGCGAGCAATTGCGACGCTCGGCATCGCCGTGTCGCGTCGCTATCAGGTCAACAACGAGTGGCAAGAGCAAACGTCGTTTTTCAACGTCGTCTGCTGGGCCCAACTCGGCGAAAACGCGGCAGCATCGCTCACCAAGGGAACCCGAGTCATTGTGACCGGGCGATTAGAACAGCGAAGCTACGAAACCCAAGATGGCGACAAGAAGAACGTCGTCGAGATCGTCGCCGACGAAATCGGACCCAGCCTGCGTTGGGCAACAGCGTCAGTTGATCGCAACGATCGCCGTGGGCCTGACGGCGGCGGCTTTAGCGGTGGTGGTGGTCAATCCGGTGGTGGCAGTCAACCCAGTGGTGGCGGTCAATCCGGCCGAAATACATCGAACGAACCTTCCTACGGCGACGAGGAGCCATTCTAATGAAGCAGCCAACCAAGCGTGGACCCAAGGTTCGCGAAACGAACAAGCGCATACGCAAGAAGGTCAGCCTTATCGTCCAGGAAAAGGTCGAGTACGTCGACTACAAGGATGTCAACCTGCTTCAGCGTTTCGTGTCCGATCGATCTAAGATCCGCACCCGTCGCGTTAGCGGCAACGATGTGCAGCAGCAGCGCGACATTGCGCTCGCCATCAAGAACGCTCGCGAACTTGCACTCTTGCCGTACGCCAAGCGTGTCTCTACCACCCGCAGTGGTCGTCCCGATCGTGGTGAACGTGGCGAGCGCGGTCCACGTCGTGACGCCGACACCGAGTCGGTCGAAACGACGGAGATTGACGACATCGAGTTGGAAGGTGCCGAAGACGGCATGGAGGATGAGGGCTGATGAAGGTCGTTCTGCGTTCTGACATTGCCAATATTGGTAAGCGTGGCGACATCTGCGAAGTGACGCTCGGTTACGCCCGCAACTATTTGTTCCCCAAGGGTTTGGCTCTCAAGGCCACCGACGGCACAGTTTCCCAAGCACAATCCATGCGTCGTGCTCGGGATCTTCGTGATGCCGCCGACCGTTCGTCGGCCGAAACGGTTGCCTCGTCATTGGTTTCGAAGGTCATCTCGATTTCGGCGAAGGCTGGCACCGAGGGGCGTCTGTTCGGGTCGGTTACCGCTGGCGACATCGCGGCTGCTGTTGCTTCACAGACCGGAGCAAACCTCGACAAGCGCCACTTCCACCTCGACGCCATTAAGTCGCTTGGCCTGCATTCGGTGAATGTCCGACTGCATGCCGACGTCAGCTTCCCACTACAAGTGGAGGTTGTGGCTAAGTAGTTTCCAAACGTGGCCGAATCCGGCAAAATCGTGCAACTACGAACACGTTGACAGCCTATTCGGACAGTTGTCCACAAGTGGTGTGTCATTTTGGGCACCTGCGACCTTAAGTTATCCCCAGTTTCGCGAAGGTTGTCCACTGGCTCTACACAGGTCAAAGGTGCGACGGTGTCATGGTGAATAAGCGAGATGGCCGCGACAGCCGAAACGAGAGGCCAGCAGGTGGCTCTGGCCGCGTGCCTCCTCACAACCTTGCGGCCGAGGAGTCTTTGCTCGGCGCCCTTCTTCTCTCTCGAGATGCCATGTCATCTGTGGCCGAAATGGGTGTCAGATCGGGTGACTTTTATAAGCCCGCGCACCAGCATCTCTACGAGGCCATTCGCGTGCTCCTCGCGGCCGGCGACCCCGTCGACCCGGTAACGGTTGCTGAAGAACTCCGCCGTGGGGGATTACTCGACGACGTCGGTGGCCCAACAACGCTGCTCGAACTGGCGGCGGCAACACCCGCCATTTCCAATGCAACCCGGTATGCCCGCATCGTCCAAGACACCGCGCTGCTCCGGCGGCTCATTGCCACGGCGGGCGAGATTGCAGAACTTGCTTACGATGAGCCTGACGACGTGGCTAAGGCTCTCGATCAAGCAGAGTCGAAGGTGTTCGAGATTGCCGAACACCGGGTTACCGACTCAACCAAGCAAATCACCGATCTCTTGGGCGCGGTGGTCGATGACATTGAACGGATACAAGAACAAGGACACGCGCTCACGGGCGTTCCCACCGGTTACACCGATCTCGACGAGTTGCTGTCGGGGCTGCAACCGTCAACGCTCAACGTTGTGGGCGCCCGCCCGTCAATGGGCAAGACTGCATTCGCCCTGGGCATGGCCGCCAACGTTGCTATCGAGGCGAACAAGCCGGTGCTGTTCTTCTCCCTGGAAATGGGTCACAAAGAACTCACACAACGCGTGTTGTCGTCGGAAGCTCGCGTCGACTCTACCAAGCTTCGCAAGGGCCAATTGTCGGCGCAGGACTGGACCAAGATCGGTAGAGCCGTCGGCCGGCTTGAGGCGCCACTGTTCATCGATGACAACCCGAACGTAACCGTGATGGAAATTCGAGCCAAGGCGCGTCGCATGACTGCGCGCTACGGAGAACTTGGCCTCATCGTTATCGATTACCTGCAGCTGATGAGCGGCAGCAGCCAGTCCGAGAACCGCCAGGTCGAGATCTCCGAGATTAGTCGTGGACTCAAGATTCTGGCTCGCGAACTCGCCATTCCAGTCGTGGCCTTGTCGCAGCTGTCTCGCGGTCTTGAGCAGCGAGCCGACAAACGACCGATGCTTGCCGACCTTCGTGAGTCCGGAGCCATCGAGCAGGACGCCGACGTGGTGATGTTCATTTATCGCGACGAGGTGTACCACCCCGAATCCACCGATAGAGGCTCGGCCGAAGTGATTGTTGCCAAACACCGAAGTGGCCCCATAGGAACGAGACGGCTGGCGTTCTTGGGTCAATACACACGGTTTGACAACATGGCTCGCGGCTGACCGTGCGCAACCGCCTCCTGGCGCTGGTGGTGGCGGTCCTCGCCATTGGCATCGGTGTGGGCCTGTTTCTCGTTGCCGGTTCAGCCAACTCGGGTCCGAACAGATCGAGTCCCGATGCCACCAGTCCCATTGAGACCTCGGCCGTTGAGACCTCGGCAGGCGCGTCGGGAATGCGTTCTATCCGGGAAATCCAACTCCCCGCAGAAGGCCGCTCGACGCTCGCCCTCATTGCCGCCGGCGGACCGTTCCCATATCGCCAAGACGGTGGCGTGTTTCAGAACCGTGAGAAGCGTTTACCCAAGCAATCAACTGGTTACTACCGCGAGTACACCGTCAAGACGCCTGGGTCACCCGACCGTGGAGCCCGCCGGATCATCACTGGGAAGAAGGGCGACAAGTACTACACCAGCGACCACTATGCGTCCTTCAAACAGATCGTCGAGACATGAAGTCAGGGTCGTACCAGTACCGGGGGAGCGAGCTTCCAGACGATGCGAAGCGGTCGACCGCCGCCGGGCTATGTGTTGTCGACCTTCGTGGCGTTGTCAGCAAGGCCGACCTCATGGAAGCGATCGCTGTGCAACTTGCACTGCCGAAATGGTTTGGTCGCAACTGGGATGCCTTGAGTGATGCACTCGGCGATGTCGACACACCGGTCCTGGCGTTTGAATACGCCGACGCTCTCGATCAAGGGGTAGCCGAGATGTTGGCCGACGTGGCGAAACAGTCGGTGAACCTCGGAGTTATCGTCATTTGTCGCACGAGTCGCCTCGGTACGCTCAAGGCGTGGCCTCTAAAGAAAGGACGCCAGTAGGTCGGGGACGATACGGTTACTAGCACCATGTTTCTCGGGAAAAATCTTCTGCCGCTATTGCTCCTGGCGTTGGGTGGGGCACTCTTCGTCGGCAACATACTTGCCATCGTGCGGCCTCCTCAGATGCTCGAATCGGAGACGGATTCCCCTCGGGCCCCGCTACGCCGCAGTCTTACCATGGCGGCCATCGGGTTTGTTTGCGCGGCGTGGGCGGCTGGAAGCTTGTTGCGCTGATGATGCCAGACGACAAACTTGCCCGACGTTTGTCGCGCGGCATGGTCGAACCGTGACGGGGGTACGAATCGTTCCCACGGTGCGTTGGAGTGCACCAAGTCGATGGTCGCCGCGGCCGATCAGCATGTTGGTGTTGGTCATTGGTCTCGTGGTGTTCGGCATTGGCGACGCATTCATGCTCAACGCTCGACTTGGGGCTGCGCCGTGGACCACTCTTGCCACGGGTATTGCGAAACGCACGCCGCTGGACGTTGGCGAGACAACTATTCTCATCTCGGTGCTGGTGCTGTTGGCGTGGATCCCACTACGTGAGCGGCCGGGCATTGGCACGCTCGCAAACGCGCTCATTATCGGCCTCACGATCAAGCTGGCAACTCCTGTGATGCCCGAGCCATTGAGCCTTGTTGGGCGTTTCAGCTGCACCGTGTTAGGCATTGTCGTTACCGGAATCGGCGGCGCGCTGTACCTGTCAACGCAGCTTGGTCCCGGACCGCGCGACGGCTGGATGACCGGACTAGCCAAACGTTTTGGCCTTCCCTTGGCCCGGGTACGGCTCGGAATCGAGGTCGCCGTGTTGACCGTCGGGTTTTTACTCGGCGGTCAGATCGGCGTGGGCACGGTACTTTTCGCGGTGCTGATTGGCCATGTGGTCAGCTGGGCTCTGGTCGCTGTGAAGCGTTTCGCATAACAACATTGAGCGAGAGAGTAGGGCGATGAACGAGCCGTTGTGGACCCCGAGCCCAAGTCGTGTGGCAAGCAGTCGACTCGACGGTTTTCGTCATTCCGTCAATGCGCCAAATGACCTCAGGCTTGTCGACTCACGTGCGCTCCATCGCTGGAGTCTCGAGCAGCCCGACGCATTCTGGAGCGCGATCTGGGACAACTGCGGCGTCGTGGGCAACAAGGGCGTCGTCGCTCTGGTTTCTGGTGACGTGTCGGACCCGCTTCGCACCAGTCGGTTTTTTCCGCAGGCCAAACTCAACTTCGCCGAGAACTTGCTCGTAGGCCCCGCTGATCAAAGCGAACCGGCCATCGTCTTTGAACGTGAAGACGGTCAGCGTCGCCAGTTCTCGTGGGAACAGCTTCGTTGGAACGTTGCCTCGCTGGTCGCCCACTTTCGCGAGCTCGGTGTTGGTCCCGGCGACACTGTCGCGGCATGGATGCCTAACCTTCCCGAGACGGTGATCACGATGCTCGCTGCGGCAACGATCGGTGCGACGTTTACTTCGACGTCAGCCGACTTCGGGGTCGCTGGCGTCGTCGACCGATTTGGACAGGTGAGACCTGTCGTGCTCGTTGCCGCTGACGGATACAGCTACGGCGGCAAACGGTTCGACTGTTTGGATCGGCTTGGTGAAATACATGCCAGCCTGGCTGACCTGCGCGAGGTGATTGTCGTTGGGAACCTCTCGGATCATCCAAAACTGCCGGCCATTGGCAATGTTGTCTCGTGGGCCACAGCTACCAGCAAGCTCACGAGCGAGCTCGACTTCGAGCGATTCGACTTCGACCATCCGCTCTACATTTTGTATTCGTCGGGCACCACCGGCAAGCCCAAATGCATTGTGCATCGCGCCGGTGGTGTGTTGCTTATGCACGTTAAGGAACAGCAGCTCGCCACCGATATTCGTGAGGGCGACCGTGTGCTGTACGTGACAACGTGTGGTTGGATGATGTGGAACTGGCTCACCACGGTGTTGGCCTCCAAAGCAACGATCATCCTGTACGAAGGCAGCCTCTTTCATCCGGGTTCAAGCCGATTGTTCGACGTTGCGCAGCGGTACAACGTCACGCTGCTTGGCGTGTCGGCCAAGTACATCGATTCGTGCCGCAAGGAGGGTCTACGGCCACGCGATACGCATTCGCTTGCGGCGCTACGAACCATCTGTTCTACCGGAAGTTCGTTGGTACCAGACGGTTTTGTGTACGTGTACGATGCGATCGCAAGCGACGTGCACTTGCAATCGATGTCGGGCGGCACGGACTTGTGCGGCTGTTTCGTTGGGGGAGATCCGACCCAACCGGTGTATGCGGGCGAGATCCAAGGGCCGAGTCTGGGCTTGGCTGTTGACGTTTTCGATGACGAGGGACGTTCGCTGCCAGCTGACCACAAGGGGGAGCTTGTCTGCACGCAACCGTTCCCTTCGGTGCCGCTGTATTTCTTGGGCGATGCCGACGGTGTCCGCTTCCACAACGCCTATTTCGATCGTTTCCCGGGTATCTGGAATCACGGTGATTTCGCGGCTTGGACACCCAATGGTGGCATGGTGATTCATGGGCGAAGTGACGCCACGCTAAACGCCAGCGGAGTACGAATCGGCACTGCCGAGATCTACGAACAGGTTGAACAGTTCCCGCAGGTTCTTGAAGCCATCGCCGTAGGACAGGAGTGGGATAACGACACACGAATTGTGCTTTTCGTCCGGTTGGCAAACGGCATTGAGCTCACCGACAACCTGCAAGCCGAGATCCGTGGCCGCTTACGTATCAACTGTTCACCACGGCACGTTCCGGCGCGAATTGTTGCGGTTAACGATGTGCCGCGAACACGCAGCGGCAAGATTACCGAGCTTGCCGTGGCAGACGTCGTGAATGGGCGACCCGTACGCAACACCGAGGCGATGGCCAACCCCGAAGCCTTGGCCGAGTTCATTGGGCGCGTCGAGCTTGCGATCTAACCGATAACCCGTTTAAGAGCCTCTCGTTTGGACAGCCCCGACAACTCTGAGTCGTGCTCGGCAATGAACTGTCGCACCTTGGCGGCGTTTACCGCGCTGCTGTGGGCATAGCTGCGCAGCGACCAACCAATGGCTTTACGGATGAAGAAATCGGGATGGGTGCCATGCCTGAGGCAAGCCGCTCGCAGCCAGTCGAAGTCGGTGTCGGCCCGCCAGCGCTCCTGATGCAAGATGGCCGAGCGCACTAGCCACAATTCGTCGCTCGCCAGCCAGTCGTCCATCACGCAACGCGTGTCGGGGAAGTGGCGCACGATGTCTCCAACACTGTGTCGACCGAGTTCGTCGACGGTATCCCACCAGCTTTTCGCGGTGATCAACGCCGACAGGTCAACGAGTGCTTCCGGTGTCAACAATCCAGAATGACGTCGAAGTTCGTCGCACGCTACATACTGAAATTCTCGCTGATCGAGCTGCCACAAACCCGCGCAGCGCACCGTGAGTTCATTCAATGATCCCAGCGGATATCGCCTGCTGATCTCGCGACCAATTCGTCGTGCAGCGGGCACGCCCGTACCCCAAAAGGAAAACTGGTTCCGCATGTACGCCGCCTGGGCGACCGCCCGCTCAGCATCGGCCTGCAAGGAGAAGGCGGCGTGTACGTCGGTAAAATATGAGGCCGTCGTCACACCGCCAGAATATGCGACACGAAACGCCTAGCCTGGCCGAGTGCAATCTCGTAGAACCAAAATTGTCGCAACTGTTGGACCCGCTAGTGAAACCCCCGACGAGCTCGATGCCCTGATCGAGGCCGGTGTCGATGTCTTTCGGCTGAACCTGAGCCATGGTTCGCTCGCCTCTCACATCGAGCGCCTGACATCGATCCGTGCGGCCGAGAAGCGAGCCGGGCGCCCCATTGCCGTACTCGCAGATCTACCAGGTCCCAAAGTTCGCGCCGGACAGTTCCCCGACGGTGGAGTCTTGCTGCCGACCGGTTCATTGGTGCGACTAGTTCCGGATGTGGCCATCAGCACAGCCGACGTTATCGGTGTCGACTACTCGGCACTTTTGGCCGACCTGCGCAGCGGCGATCGCCTCGTTGTTGGCGATGGCGCCATTAGCATGCGCGTCACCGAGATGACCAGCACCGCAGCGATTGCCACGGTGGTAACCGGTGGCAAGGTGCAAGGCCGTCCAGGTATTCACCTACCTACCACGAACTGTCCCCTCGACACCCCTACGCCCGAAGACCTTGTTCTTGCCGAGGCTATGGCTGCTGCCGGAGCCGACTTTATCGCCGTGTCCTTTGTTCGTTCCGGAGGTGACATGCGACAGGTACGCGACCGTGTCGGCGTCAAGGGCCCTCGACTCGTCGCTAAGATCGAAACCCGCGAGGCGGTCGATAACTTGCGTGACATCGTGAGCAACAGCGACGTGATCATGGTTGCTCGAGGCGATCTCGGCATCGACTGCGAACTGGCCGATGTCCCCCATCTCCAAAAGCGCATCATTCGAACGTGCGTCGAAGTTGGTACCCCTGTCATCACGGCCACCCAAATGCTCGAAAGCATGATCACTGCTCCGACCCCGACTCGAGCCGAAGTCAGCGACGTTGCCAACGCTGTCTTCGACGGCACGGACGCCGTCATGCTGTCGGGTGAGACTGCCATTGGTGTCGACCCGTCACTGGTTGTGTCCACCATGGCTGCGATCTGCAAGCGAGCCGAGAGTGAGGCCAGCTATCGCCAATGGGCAACCAGGCTCGGACGAGAACAACGCCGTTACACGTCAGGTCGTGGCGAACGTGTCACCGGCGCAGTCACCCATGCTGCGTGGCAAGCAGCTGAAGACGTCGGTGCACAATTGATCGTATGTTGCACCCGGTCGGGAAATACTGCTCGGGCCGTGGCTCGATTTCGCCCGATCGCCAAGCTGGCTGGCGTCAGCCCCGACAGCGGTACCGCTCGCTCATTGTGTGTGTCGTGGGGAGTGACGCCGTTGGTCATCGACGTGCATTCCACGGTCGACGACATGGTGTGGTTCTCCGTAGAAGCAGCGGTAAAGGCCGGCCTCGCGCTCAGTGGTGAAATCGCTGTTGTTCTGGCCGGGACACCCGAGTCACCTCACAGCGCCACCGACCTTTTGCGAGTGATCGAGATCAGCTAGCACGGTTAGTCCAAGATGAGCGCCGTTGGCAGTAGCGACGAACTGCACAGGTTTGAAGGGTACATACGAGAGGCCTGGTCTGGTCTTGGAGACGCTCGCCGAATCGTCGGAATCGCCGAGCTGAGTGCCATGGTGTCGACCAATCACGTTTACCGGTTGGAACTCGACGATCACACCGCGGTCATCGCTAAGGTGTCGAGTTACGGCTCCTATTTTTTGTTTACTGAGGACCACGACAGGCTGCATCGTTTGAACCTGCTTCTGCGAGGGACACGTTTCGAACACCTGCTGGCCGACACGATGTCGGTGCCGGGCCACGACAAGCTGTACACGTACTACAACGGTGAAGTGTGGGCTGTCTTCTACGACGAGGTCGAACGTCGTGATCGTTTACCTCGTGTACTCAACGATGGCCAGGTGGCCAACCTCGCCGAGGAAATTGCTGGTTTTCATCGCCAGTGTGCCGAGCTGGCCCCCAACATCCCGACGACGTCGACCTCCATCAAGAGCGACGCAATAGCTCTCTATGACCAGTTGAACCATGTGCACGCTCCTGAACAATTTGAGCTTGAGCCGACCGACATTGCGGTGCTACGACGACATGTCCATCATTTTCTCGTTCAACTCGGCGAGCTCGATTACGACGACATGGCCAAGATCCCGGTGCTGCTTGACTGGAACCTCGGCAACTTCTCGGTTGACACCGACCCGGTGTCGGGTCGATTCAGCCTGTTCTCTCGCTGGGACTACGACTGGTTCCGCATCGATACACGGATGTTGGACTTTTACTTCTTGTCGCGCGTGAGTAGCCAGACTGGCGACCGAACGGCGTTTACGTACGGATCGCACACACTGCTCGAACCTCGATTCGTCCACTTCCTCCGGTCGTACCATGCGGTATTCGCGCTATCCGAAAATGAGGTTCTGTTCTTGAAGGAGAGTTACCGGTTCTTCATCTTGAACTATGTGATTCGGTCGGGCGGCCATTTCTTCCGGGTCGACTTCTGGCGTCGGTTCCAACGTGAGGCTGTCATGAACTATCTCCCGGAGTTAGACACCGTCGATCTTCGTCCACTTGTCGATGCCGTCCTCGGGTAACGCCGACTAGTCCTAGCGACTCACGCGCGTAGCGTGGCCTGGCGGCTGCCTATTGCTCCCAGATTGGTCAGACGAGCGCATGGAGTGATGGTGCCTGCGCCTGTTGTGAACGAGGTTCGTGGTTTGAGGCTCTCTTGCCCATACCTAGCGCGCTTACACAGAGAAAGTCACTGACGGTGGGAGCAGGCTTTGAGGCGTACCAGAACAACGGCCGGCCTCACGACACAGTGTCTCCGACCCCTCACCTAGGAGATTCAACAACATGCCAGTCCTCAACCGAATTGCCCGAACAGCAGCTGCCCTATCCGTACTCACCGTTGGTGTTGCTGGCTTCGGCCAGGCTTCGTCGGCGATGGAGATCGAACCTGTCGGCGGCGTCGACGTTCTTGCCTGCGTCGGTGGTCGTTTCACCATCCAGACCTGGGCCATCGAGAACGCAGCGTTCACGGCGTCGATCGCCACAACCGGTCTAAGCGGCACAGCGGTGAGCGGCCTGCCGGTTTCGGTCGGTTCGATTGTGAGTGAGACCGGCACCTCACAGCTCTGGGCCGAGGGTATCTACACCGGCAGTCTTACATCGTCGGCGTTCACGGTAGTGGTCGCCACCGGTGTCGGTGGCCGCACGTATTCGGTCGAAGCAACCAATCCGTGCAGCGCTGCTCTGGTGGCCGAGAAAGAAGCAGCTGACAAAGCTGCCGCTGACGCAGCTGCGGCGAAGGCTGCTGCTGACAAAGCTGCGGCCGATTCTGCCGACGCAGCCGCGGTCGATGCCGCCGCCAAGGTTGCTGCCGACGCGGCTGCTGATGCAGCTGCGGCCAAGCTCGCTGCCGATAAAGCCGCTGCCGACGCCGCTGTCGCCGCAGCGAAGGTGAGCGCAGGTAGTGCGCTTCCGTCAACGGGTTCGAATTCAACGAACATCTTGTGGACCGCTATGGCTCTGGTCGTTGTTGGTGCCGGCGCCACAATGGTTGCCCGCCCGAAGGCCGAGATCGTCGAAGCCTGATCCATCGTTGCTCTGAACCGGGGGACCATGGCTTCGGCCTGGTCCTCCGGTTTTTTTCGTTATCGATGTATTCGAGGGTGCCCGAACGTTCTCTGTGTGGTTACAACCCCCCACACGCAAAGGACACGACAATGCACAACGAACACGACATCACCAAACTGACCGGCTCCGCCCAGCAGCTCATCAAACTCTTCGACAACCTCGGACAAGTAGGGGTGGTCGAAGAATTCATCCCATGGTGGAAGCAGCCTGGGTGGACCACCCCGGCCGAGTTCGTACTCGTCGACCTGTCGCTACGCAACATGGTGTCGACTGCCAAAGGTCTTGTGACCATGCGCGATGCTCTCGGCAAGGGAATACAGCTGGTTGGAAAAGGTTGACACGAGGGCCGAGGGGTGCCCCCTCCCCTCGGCCGTCGTACCTTGCCGTAGCTCGCCATTATCCAAAGATTGAGATGGGTTACCTGAGGGAGCATGGTCCCAAATGTTTGCGCTTGGAAAGGTGGACTGGACGCTACGCTTACTGCATGTCGATCCAGCATGTCGTGGACGAAGAGGGCCGCTACGACGGTATGACCCTGCGCGAGGCCCTGCCGAGCGTGGTGGCGGAGGTGGTCGAGGCGTGCGACCCCGTCGAGATCATTCTGTTCGGCTCCGTGGCTCGCGGAGATGAGGGGCCCGACTCGGACATCGATCTCTTGGTCGTGTTCGACCGCCTGGACCGGGCCGATCGCCGCGGCCGTATGCGAGAGATCCGTGGAGCTATCAAGACGTTCGTGCCTGTCGACATCTTAGTTGCAGATCGGACCGACTTCGATCGACGTGATGAGGTCGGCTCGCCGATGTACTGGCCGGTTCGCGAAGGTCGCTCCGTCTACCAACGTGCGGGAACGCGTGTCGCCTGACCCCGCCGAATGGCTCGCGTTCGCCGAGGCCGACTTAAACGCCGCGAAGTTGCTGCTGGCCGACGCAACTGTGCCGATCCGAATCGCCTGCTTCCATGCTCAGCAAGCAGCCGAGAAGGCCATCAAAACTGTCCTGGTCATCGAGAAGACAGTGTTCCGTCGGACGCATGACCTTCTCGTTCTCGCCGCGTTGATGAGCGACGCGTCACGCAACACTCGGCGAGATCGACCTCTTGGCCCTGCAGTTGTGGGCTGTCGATGGGTCGTTACCCGGGCGATCTTCCGGACACAACTGCCGACGAAGGCAGGCAAGCCGTTGCAATCGCTCTGTGTTTAGTTCGATTGGCACGCTGGGCCGCTGCAAATTCTGAACCTTAGTGCGGTAATCCACAAGCCACTGATACATGACACGCCGCCCATCCGCTTCGCATTGACGGTGATTCGCGGGATCGTCGCGGTCTAATCAGTGATAGGCGGGGTACGGCGAGGCGTTCGACGACCGTGGGTCGATGTGGCCCGGTCGGCCCGCCAAGCTCCCCGGGTCAGGTCAGGGCTCGTCAGCATGATGCTGGAGCAACGTGCATGCGCCTATGAGTGCGTAACGACCTGATCGGTGCCTGCGCTCGACAAAGTCATCCACTGCCATATGCATCGGCAGCAGCCGACCAATCTCGGGCCTCACTGGTGAAGCGCGCGCCGATCGACGCGCAAGTGGGTTACGGGCAGGCCATCATTTTTTGCATCGCTCGGCAGAATTCGGGCCAGCGAGTCGGGTCGACAGTTCCACATTTTCGGCCGAGCGATGCGCGGTGAAGGAGCATGGTGTTATCGAGATTCGCAACGCTTCCATCACGAACACCTTCGGACGAGCCGAGGTTTACCTCGGTCGGCAGTCCTCGGGCAACCGACGTAACTGGCGCTACGACAACGGTGTGGAGGCGCGAGGCAACCCGAGCGCGAGTAAGGATCACTACCGGTCGAATCTTGTCGCCAGGAATCTCGGCCCACCAGATCTCGCCGTGGCCGAGGCTCATTTCAAGCGGCGGGACGCGAAGAGCGCCACGACATCTTCTGGGACCGAATCGTCGTAGTGGTCCAGCGGCGGAGACCCCGCTGGTAGGCCGGTGGGAAGGGTGTTCATATCGGCATCGGCCATGTATGGGTGCTCGTTCAACGCTCGGTCCTCGGCGTCACGTTCGGCTTGTTCGAGGAGCGCGCCGAGAGCGAGATCGATCAAATCGGCATCGGGCAGCCCGGTCTGTGCACGGGCGATCATCAGCCGCTCATGGTCGACGGTGGTCGATATTCGGGTGCGCATAGTTAGTAGCATAACAGTTGTACAATATGTGGCATACGAGATGGCATTTGCCGTTGCTGTGTCGGTTGCGGGGTCAGGCAGCGGGGAACCGAGTGGCTAACTCCAGACCGAGGAATGTGACAAGGTCGTCGTTCCTCGGCGTCCTGGCCTTTGTCGTAGCCCGGTAGGCGAGTCGTTCCACGACTCGGCCGATTGGCACGACTGAGCAGTTTGCCGCTCGCGTGTATGCGCCGTCGAGATACCCTTGGCGGCATGGCGGGCTTGACGGTGGGCGACTATCTCGAATTGTCGATGGCCGACGCACGCCAGCAGTGGTTATCGATCGCCACGCGCCTTCCATCTGACGGCCAACGAGGGCCCGACTTTCTGCCGCTTGAAACGTTGCTCTGTTTCGGCGCGTCGCTCGTCGTGAATCACCGTTCGTTCGGTGGGAGCAGTTCGCATCGGGCGCCAACCCCGGTGCAAGAACTGGCAGGGCTGTTTCGTCGCACACCGGCATCGATTCTCGCGAAACTGGCGAACCTTGACGGCACCCGATCGCACGGAGCGAAAGCCGAACCAGAGCTTTCGCAACGACTCACTGCGCAACCGGCGCTCATGCGGATTCTGTACAACGTCATCATCGACACCGCACGAGAACTTGGCATTGGGCCCAACCGACTCCCCGATTTCCTAGACCTTTCCGACGAGGACCGCGATCTGCTGGGCTACGACGAACTCCTCGACGTTGATCTCGACAAGATCATCGCACGACGAGTGCTGGAACTCATCGAGTTAACCCCGGCCAGCGACGCGTTGGAGACGGGCCGTAGACTCGAGGTAGCGATACGGCTCGGGCAACGCCGGTTTGCGAACGATGTACTCATCAACTATGAACGACGATGCGCATTCTGCGGTTTCGAACCGACCCACCTCCCGAAACGCAAGCTGCTCATCGCGTCCCACATAAAGCCATGGAGCAGAGCAACAGACCGTGAAAGGCTCGACACTGCGAACGGTGTCGCCGCATGCCCGGTGCACGACGTTGCGTTCGACCAGGGACTCATCACCGTCGACAACGACCTCAACATCCACCGCACGGCGCTGCTCGATGCAAGTATCGAACGCGACCCGGGTGTTGCGACCTACTTCGGGTCACCGCCGTTACGTGCGAGACTTCTCACGCCTGGACCTATTCGCCCCGGCCAACCGTACGTCGCGTGGCACCGCGAACATGTCGCTGGTATGTCGGCCGCCTGACCGGTCGGCTTTGCCCACTGTGTTGCCTACGGTGTTGGCTTCGCTGTAGCCGTCAGGCTGATGGCGACTGCCAGGTTGTGCCTAGGCGGGCGATTGCGAATATCGATTCGATATGCGCTGCGGTCAAGGTTGTCGGCAGCAGTGCTAGGGAGCGAACCAACTGACGCCTCGTAAAGACGTGGACGTCGGCGGGCGTCTGTTTCACAACGAAATCAACGAGGTCGACGAATACAATCGCTGGTGCCACTGTGATGGTCTGGCCGCACGCCGCCGTCAGCAGTCGTGACGCTCGCGAGGCTTCGTGCCGGGAGTTCCGCAGATAGTCGGTTCGATGACCGTTCACCATGATCGAGTGCTCGCCGATCCATGCTTTGCCATCGGGATGACGTTTCGTGTTCACCGTGATCACACCCGGCGGGCCGATCAACACATGATCGATATCGCTGCCACGATCACCGACCTCGATGGCGTGCAACACATGCCACGATGCGCCGAGTTTGTCGAGTTCGTGAGCGACCTTCTCCTCGCCTTTCGCGCCGACACGCCACGCTCGTTCCTCGGTCTTCATACCAAACGCCCGGGCGACCAGATTCATGATTGGCGCCTTGGCGTTCACCTCATCACGCTTTGCTCGAACCGCAGCACCAGCCACATTGGTAGCAAGATCCCTCGGCGGTTCACGGATCTCGGCGACATCTCGTTCGACGGGAACGGATGGTGACGGCCACGTTTTTAGTCCGCAGGTCTGTGGTGTGTCGGCGGTCGGTTGCAGCCATCGAAGGAGGCAGTCGTGCATCACGTCGTCGAAACCCGGGGCGAGGGTCTCGGCCGTCCCGGCAACCAAGTCGACGTACCCAACCTTCGAGCCGCCAGCGGCGACATAGACGCGGTCCTTGCCATACCGAGTCCAACGCGTCTCGACCAAGTCATCCACACCGCCTACATCGGCAGGAACCGACCGGACCTAAGACCTGGGTCGGCGCTTGCAGCCAGTGGGTCGACCAAACTGTGGTCGTGGCGGAACGGCGGATGCATCAAGCGGTGGGGCTCTTGATTGCAGGCGGCGCGTTTTGGCTCGCTTGGTTCGAAAACGTCGACACCGAGGCAGCCAACGGCCCTACCAACTGCGGTCCGAACTCGCTTCGCGTCCTGCTCAATGGCCCGTCACGCAACACCGACGTCCTTACAGCGACGGACTGCCGCACAACAGCCCTGATCGGCGTCATCATCTGGGGATTGCTGTTCGCTCTGGGTATCGCCATCGCTTGCGGCCTATTCAAGAGGATACGACGGTGGGGCGACCGAAGGATTTCGTCACGCTACGGGGCGACCACCATCGCATTGCAGAGGTTCACGCTCAATTGGCGGCCGCCCCATCTTGAGACCGGATTCGGCGAAGTGAGCCTCGTGCTCCCCCGCTACTTCGGCAAGCAGCGGTGGACAATCGCAACGAGCCAGATCGTCGTCGCCGACCTCTCGTTGACCGCGGAAGTCGAACCGAACGATCACCTCGACGGTGACAGTCCGGTCGAGCTGCTGTTCGATCGACCGCCGAGCATTCCTTACCTCTATACCGCCAGCGCGCTCGGGGTGCCGAACCTTGTCCTGCTCTTTCGACAGCCACAACAGGTGAGGCCGATTCGGCGGCTCGCTGCATGGGATAAGAACGTCGACCTTCCCTTCTCCCGTCGTGACTCGATGTCACCTGGGGGCGCCCACCTTGATGGCGTGCTTCTGAAGGCACATAACGCTTCTGAGGCCGTCGAAACCCTCGCGCGCTCCGGCGTCGAGATGACCATCGAACCCGACCGCTGGCTTGTCGCTCACCATGCGACAACCGGCGACCCCGTCGCGATCGCCGACGCCAAGACCGAACTCGAGCGAGCGAAGTGGATCAACCGTGTCGGTATCGGTGGCCCGATGGCCCTGTTCGGCGCGGCGTTCGCGGCCGACAGACTTGGTGGAAGGATCGGGGCAGGTGCTTTCCCGTTCCTTGGTGGCGCAGGCTCGCTCGGATTTGTCGGGTTCCAGATCTACGTCTGGATACTCGGGCGTCGCGCCAAACAGGCCCCAGGCTGAAGGGCCCGACATGCCGTCAACATTCGGCTACTCGCCGAGTGGGCACCATTGGGATGTGTGTGCATCGGCAGCGTTGCCTTCGCGCCGACAGGAACGAGCTCGATTTCAGCGTCAACCGCTCGGAGCGCCGGGGTGAAGCTCTCGAGGCCAACGGCTCGCCCGGCCGCCACATCGACCGCCGGTGGAATCGTGAACGCCACCCCGCCAACCTACCGGGTCTGCCCATCGCGCACTTCGACAGTTCATCGCGCCGCACAGGTAGCGTGCGATGCGTAGGCCCACGACCTACTGAACGCACACGACGTGACACGTTCGCGCAATCCAACGTGCTCGCACCACGATTTGTACCGATTGACGGGTTGCCGACCGGAGCGCCTCGTGACCGATCGGGTCAGCGCGACTCCCCGAACCCGGAATACACTGAGGTGGTGGCGAAGGAGCGATGACCCCGCGTCGGGCAATCTCCTCGCCGCTGCGGGTGTACCAAGCGGTCGGGCTGCTCATCGTCGGCGGCGCCCTGTGGCTTGGGCTTTTTGAAAACGTCGACACCGATGCCGCCAACGGCCCCACCAACTGCGGTCCGAATTCGCTAAGGGTGCTCGTCAACGGACCGTCACGTAACACCGACGTGCTGACAGCATCCGACTGCCGAACTGCCGCGTTGATCAACATCGCAATGTGGGGGTTGGCCTTGGTGATAGGGGTCGCCATCGCCTGCGGTGCGCCCGACTGGATTGGGCGGCGGACCAACCGCAGGCTTTCGACTCGCCTCGGGTCAACCACGATTGGGTTGCAACGGTTCACCCTTAACTGGCGGCCGCCCTCGCTTGAGACCGCGTGCGACGAGGTACACCTCGTCCTTCCTCGCTACTTCGGCAGGCAACCGTGGACTATCCCGACGGAGCAGATCGTCGTTGCCGACCTCGTGTCGGCCGCACTTGCCGAACCGGCCGACAAGCCGGCCGGCGACGGTGCGCATGAACTGTTCTTCGAACGACCACCGAGCATCCCGTACCTCTACACCGCCAGCGCCCTTGGTGCACCGAACCTGGCACTGCTTTTTCGACAACCCCAGCGGGTCCTGCCGCTTCGGCGATTTGCCGCGTGGGACAAGAACCTCGAACTCCCATTCACCCGTCGCGACTCGATGTCACCCGCCGGAGCCCACCTTGATGGCGTGATGCTCAAGGCGCACAACGTTTCCGGGGCCGTCGCAACGCTCAGACGGGCCGGTGTCGAAATGACCACCGACCCCGACCGCTGGCTTGCCGCCCACCATGCGACGATCGACGACCCAGGGGCGATCGCCGACGCCAAGACCGAAGCGAAGCGAGCGAAGTGGATCAACCGTGTGGGTTTCGGGGTCCCGGCCGCGCTATTCGCGGCTGGGTTGGTAGCCGACGTACTCGGGGGCGAAACGGCTATCCCGTTCCTCCTTGGCGCCAGCTGGCTCGGCTTTGCTGCGTTCCAAATCCACCTCCGGATTGTCGGGCGTCGCGCCATACGGCCCGTCACGAGTCACCTCTAAGCAGCGCTACGCTTCCGGCAAGGTACGAGGTTATCGACAGCATGTAGCCCACCAACAACCAGCCGGAGGAAATCATGGAGACCATTCAAATCATTGCGACGTTCACGGCGATAGCACCAGAGAATCTGGAGCAGTTCAAGGCCACGGTTTCGGAGGCAACCAAGCTCACGGCTTCGGAGGAGGGGACGCTCGAATACTCCTATTTCCTCACTGGTGACGAGACGAAATGCTTGCTGATCGAGAAATACGCGAGCCCGGACGCCTTCATGGCCCACATGGGAAACGTCGGACACCTGTTGGGGCCGATGTTCGGATCAGGCGGCCCCGTCGACGTCAACATTCTGGGCAATGCCCCCGAGGCGCTTATCGAGGCAGCCAAGGACTTCCAGCCGACGCTGTGGGCGCTTTTCGCCAGCGCCTAGCTTTAGCCCGCTTATATCGCTAGCGGCTTCGGCGCGCGTTGGCCGAGAAGCACCGGCTCGCCATCCCGGCGGATGGAATGGTTTCTTACTCCAGCCGAAACCGCACGAAAGCCCATATTTCGTTGGGTTCATGGTTGGGTTACACGATGGGAATCGAACCCACGACCCCCTGCTTGCAAAGAGTTCCCAGGCCGTTTCGCCACTGTCCGCCGAAGTCCGAAAAGTGCCGTTGAGCAGGGGAAAGGTGATCTGGCCGGATGGTGGCGAACACCGACGTACGGAGGCAACCGCGGAAAGACCGCGGGATGGAATGGCTTCTCCGATCAATCGACTCTCGCCACAGCAGGGCGCCGCGAGCCAGTGCGCGCTCGACGCCGACGGAGCGAAGCCGGGTGCTCAGGCGGACTTGGTTCTGTGTTCGAGTTCGTGATCGACGGCCCGTCGGATCCATGACGACACTGATCGGTCGTCGGCGTCGGCTGCATCGCGGATCTTCGCAAGCGTCTCGGTTGGAAACCGTACCGGGATGGGTTCGGACAGCCTCGAACTCCGCCGACGCGGTTGCCCCTGCGGTGTCTGGTTGTCGGGGTCGGCGTAGAAGTCGTGTTCCTGCTGTCGGGTCATTCTCTTGGTGGTCATCGGTCGTCCTTGTATCGGTCAGCGAGGTGTTTGGCGGCGACGTAGCAGCCGATCGGACGACACTTGGTTTGCCGGGTAGAAGAGGGGGTCGGAGTTCCAGATCTCGTAGATGTCAGCAATGCCGTAGGGATCATGCTTGAACAAGTGAGCCGCTTGACGATCGAGGTCGAACAACTCGCTCACAACAAGACTGTATTACAAACGGATACAGGCGTCCAGAGGTTGTTAGGGTGGCGGCGAGCAACGACGAGACGCGTCGGTCGTGCGGAGGACGCGTCGAGCAGGACGCAGTCGGCCAACTCCTCCGCGGACCCGTGCACTCGCCCATCATCGTCGCGGCAAAGTGTGCGGAGGGCCTACGACCAGACCCATGCGTCAAAGCACGGCGCCGCGTCAACGCTTCGAGGGCGGAGGTCATCCCAAATCCTCGCGGCGAGATTGCCGGGCTGGGTCGGTGTGATCGCCTGATTGGGAATTCCCTTGCGCTAGTGGTGGACGCGGCGCGAGGGTACCGCGATGGCACAATTTCGATGTGAAGACTCTGCCAACTTCGCACCCGACGAAATCACCGTCGAAGGCACGGTGTACCGGCGTGCCGATCTCCCGATCGTCATCAACACGCTCAGCCATCTGTTCCCACCAACTCAGCAGCCGAAACACGACGACGATCAGAAGATCTCGGTCCTGCCCACGTGGAAACCGCTGACATTCACGCCGGACTCGGTCGAGTTCAACGGCCGTACCTACCGCAAGACGAAATAGCAGGCCGCCTCACGTGTCCGCTGGGCGGCGACCAGCTCAGTTCTTCCGGCAAACCTTCACCTACGCACTGTTCGCGATCAGTATCGAAGCCTTGGTGCTGGTGGTGCTCTTCCCGCTTGTCGGGCCTTGGGCTATCCCGTTCGCTTGCCTCGCGTCACTCGGTGTGATCTCGATATGGATCGCGATTCGGGGCCTCGCCTGGACTCGGCCCCGAACGCAGATTTCGGGGCCGTTCGTCCACCTGGCAACCGGCAAGAACGTGCCAGCGATCACCAGATCCGACGGTTCGGTGCACCTTCGAGCAGCGCTGCAAACGGCACGCCCGCTGACGTGGCCACCCACGCGCCGCACGAAGGCTCTTCTGTTCCTTTTCGTCGGACATCCGGCCGATAAGTGTGTTCGAACCAATTTCACCGCAGACCAGATTCAAGCGGGCCTGACGGCGTTCATCGTCGAAGTACTACCACCCGACGCTCAAATCCTCCATCGGAGAGCCGACCACGCGATCGCCATTGACGTCGATTACGTCGGGCCGGCACGGATCATTCGGCTCGTACTCGCGAGCGAGCCCGATCTCGGCCGGATCCTGTAGCGCCTTCGTCAGATCGCAGCCGCAGCGTTGGGTCGTTCCGTTGACTTCACGGGTCGCAAGAACGTGCCGATGGCAGACTTGCGACACGATGAGCTACGGCCGAAGACTCTGGCGAAGATGGCAGTCGCGTTGTAGGGGCCCGGAAGTCAGGCAGGCCTCGTCTTCCCAAATCAGGTAATGCACGACCCAGCCGTCAGGAACCTCGAACCGGTCACGTTCCTGCCCGATCTTTGCAACGACGTCCGCGACGCCGTGCCGCGCCAGGCGCCAATCGGCACCGTCACGTGTGGAAACGGCGCGCTCGCGACCCGCAGCGGGAAGGAACCGTTTTTAGAGTTCGGCCGCCGAGCTAAAACTTCGCTAAACCCCCTATTTCATTGGGTTTCCTGGTGGTGGAGACGATGGGAATCGAACCCACGACCCCCTGCTTGCAAAGCAGGTGCTCTGCCAACTGAGCTACGTCCCCTCAACACGGGAATGTCTATTCTGCCAGCTTCCGGCCCGCTGGGCACAATATTTTGAAAACTCCGGTTGTGATGGGCCCGACGACTCATCGCGTCGCCGATCGCTCAAGGCGCGCTCAATTCTGGCAAGGCGGTCCTTTCCTCTGAGCAAGTAACCGGCAAGAACCGTCCCAGTCGGTACAAAAGGTGGCCGGCATAGGTCTCAATAGGTGGCAGGGCAAACGCCCACAGCGCCTTACCTTCGACAAAGAGACGGACCTACCCTTATGAATCAAGCAATTTGTGCGACTCGGCTGGGACTCACCTGCCTGGTGGTGGCCTCCGGTGTGCTCACGGTGCTGACTCCGGGCTCGGCCTCGGGAGCCGGCCAAACAGTCACCGGGTTGGTCTTTCGTGACTACGACGCCGACGGTGTTCAAGATGCGGGTGAACCCGGCGTTGGCGGCGTCTCGGTTCAGGGCTTCATCGGGGTAGGTGCGCCAGCCGACCCGGCGATTGGGCCGACGTCGGCACAGGTTGCCTCGTCACAGGTCGCATCGAGCGTCAGCGGCTCCACCGGTGCGTACGCCCTGGCGATACCAGCTGGTGCAGTGCCGGTCGGTGGTTCGGTTCGGGTGGAATTCAGCCTGCCGTCGACCCCGGCGCTCAAGCACCTGCGTCCCGGTGTGATGCCTGCTGGCGGACAAACCGACGTGCAGTTCGTGTCGATTCCTCCGGCCCCGGGCGAGACCATTGACTGGGCCGTCCAGAATCCGAACGACTATTGCGGCTCGGTCGCAGAAACCCGTTTGGTGACGAACTGCTGGAAGTTCGGCGACCAGTCGCGTGGGCGCATTGCCCTTGGCTCGTTTCTCGCCAACAAAAAGGGCATCAGCATTGACCCGACGTCCAAGGTCTCGACCGAGGTCCGACTTGAAGCAACCGAGACAGAAATTGGCACAACGTACGGCCTCGGTTTGAACCGGGGAAACCGGATGCTGTTCTCGGGGGCATACGTTCGTCGCCACGCCGGCGTGCTGCGAGATTCCACCGACAGAACTCGGGGCGTCGGCGTTGTGTACGCCCAACATCTGCCCGTGTCCGGTGCCCAAGGTTCGGTCAATCCGGCACCATGGGTCGACCTGAATGCGCTGTTCCCCTCGACACTCCCGGCGGGTCGAGACACTCATCCAGATGGCCCGTCACCTGCGTTTGGTGGCTACCCGGGGGCCGATACCAATGACCCGACGCTGTTGGCGTCGTACCTTCAATGGTTCTATGACGTCGACACGTGGACATCGGTCAACAAGATCGGCCTTGGCGACGTGGAAGTCACCGAGGACAGCAAGTACCTGTTCGTCGTGAGTCTGGCTGATCGTCACGTCAACCGAATGTCAGCATGGAACAAGCCAGCATCCGCTGGCGACGTCGCCCGAATCGCCACTCCGCTCATTGCGGGATGCGCGGTGGATTCCCGACCGTTTGCATTGGCCTTTAGCGATGGCGTCGGCTACCTGGGCGTTACCTGCACCGCCGAAACCAGCCAAAAGGGGTCGGATCTGCGGGCATTTGTCTACTCGTTTGACCCTGAAGCCCTTGACTCGTTCACCGAAGTACTCAACGTCGACCTCTCCTACAAGCGTGCCGCTGTGGGTACATCGGCTCGACCAAGTGATCAATGGGTGCCATGGAGCGACGAGTTCGAGCCGATGTTGATGGGCAATCAAGTGATCAGCCAGGAGCCGCTTCTCAGTGCCATTTCTATCGTAGACAATGAAATGGTCTTGGGGCTTCGGAACCGCATTGGTGACCGACTTGGCGCCGATGAAGGACATCCCTACCCGACACCAAACAACAAGTCTGAGGTGTACAAGCAGGAATATGGCCTGCGTGGCTCCATCTTGTTGGGCTGTCGAACCGGCGGCGTTTGGAAACTCGAATCGGCAGGTAGGTGCAACACACAAATCGAGCACCACGGTAATGACCTCGACGGTCCCGGTGGAAAGCGTTTCTTCGAACGTCGCTCGGACGAGACGATGGGTGGCCTGACCCGCGTTCGCTCATGGCAGCGCGTTGACACCACGATGATGGACCCGAATGGCGAGTTCCAAGGCGGAACCTCCAAGTTCTGGATGGGACCAACCGGGTCCGTCGGTGGCGAGTTCGATCCTTTCACGATTGAGAAGGACTTCACCTCGACCGGTGCAGAGAACAACCGTTCACACCTTTTCGGCAAATCGAACGGTCTGGGTGACCTCGAAGCCCTCTGCGATATGGCCCCTATCGAAGTAGGCAACCGCGTCTGGCATGACACCAACGACAACGGCATTCAAGATCCCGACGAAGCCGGAATCGCTGGCGTTTCTGTGCGTCTCGTTGGTCCGAACGGACAAACGGCTGACGTAACCACCGATGCCGACGGGGGTTACCTGTTCTCATCGGCAAGGTCGTCTGCTGATAGCTCTGTCGGGCGCACCTACGCAGTGCCGTTCCTGCGCCTTGACAACTCTGCATGGGGATCCGATGTCCGGGCCGTGAAAGTCACGGTGCGCCCAGGTCAGCCGACGCTCCCACTGAACACTGGACCAAAGATGACCTTTGCGTCGGCGGGGACCCGAGCTGATTCGAACTTCACCGATGCCAACGCGGCTGCAACATGGTTCACGACCGGCGACATCATCCTGGACGAGCCGGGCGTTACCCGCCACGACATCGATCTTGGTTTCGGTTCCACACCGCTTGTACCGTCGCCGAAATTCTCGATCTCGGGTTCGGCCTGGCGAGAAGCGGTAGCTAATGGCGTTCGAGGCGATGCCGGCGAGACCCCTGCGACTTTGAGGATCGACCTTGTGACTCAGGCGGGCGTGCTGGTCAGTTCGGCCGGCGTCACTGACGAATACACGTTCACCGAACTTTCAGCCGGCATCTATCGGGTTCGGTTCACGATCCAGACTGCAACCGACGTGTTCAGCCCCGGATGTGTCGGAACCAATCGGGCAATCGACAGCGACGCCTGCTCTATAACGACCAGTGTCGGACTTACGAACTTTCTCGTCCTCGACGATTCGGTTCCCCTCGTGGCTGCCACCGGCCTGCGACAAGTGACCAACATCGACGCCGCCATCACACGGCTCGACGGCGACCTGCCCCCGACCTGATTACAACCATCACCTTCAACTTGAAGGTAAGAGTTCCGGTTGGAATCGTGGCGGATAGTTGGCCCTGCAAAGAACTTCGGCAAGGCGACGCCAACGTCGGCGCAAGTCAACGTCAAGAACGTTCGAATGCCCTGATACGGCTGCTGTTGCCTGCCGACGTTTCTCCTATGCCAGTACTGGGTTCACCAACTACAGCGTCACACCGATGTACTCAACGCTCTTCGGGTTGGGTTCGGTACCGGATGCTGTGCCTCGTCACGCTCGTTGCGTTGATTGGCACGATGCTCGTTCTGCCTGGCTCGACGCCCGCTTCGGCCGAGATTATTCCTGCACCGACTACAGGCTCATACAACGTGTCGGGCCAGGGCCTTACCGCAGTCACGATCGGCAACTCAGAACTGGTCGAAACAGGCGGGTCGAACAACTGCGGCATCATTGATGAGTCGTCGGCCAACCTGAACCTGCCAGCCGGCGCCAACGTCGTGAAGGCCTTCCTCTACTGGGGCGGGCTTGTCACCGATACGTCGGCTGGTTTGCCGCTCGCAGACTTCACCGGTGTCACCTACAAGATTGGTTCGGGCACCGCTCAGGCGCTCACCGGCTCGGGCAGCACGGTCTACACCGACAACAGCGGAACACCCAACCGTGATTACAAACTTCGTCGCGACGACATCACGACGTTTGTCAACACCCCAGCCAACCATGCCAAGGGTTCAACGCAGCGCTACACCGTCAACCTGACGGGCGGCCAAGTCAGCCGATGCGCTGGCTCGGAAGGTGGTGCCCGCAACTGGCACCTGACCGTGGTCTACACCGACACAGCCCTCAGCACCGCCAACACCGTGTCGATCTTCGATGGCCTCAAGACCGTCAGCAGTGCCGCCCCCTATACAGCGACTGTTACCTACACCGCCTCTCCAGCCGCCGCTGCTGGGAAGCTCACCTCGGTCGTTTGGCAAGGCGACGCTGCGACCGGCGAGACACTGGCAACAGGCGACGGCTCGGGTCTTCCCGATTTCGCCGCCAGCTATGCCGACGGTTCAACTGCTCCTGGACTCGACATCGACACCATCTCTGGCACGCATTCAACTGGCACGTCGATGACGCTGGGCTACACCACTACTACCGACACGATCCTCGCTGTGTCGGCTGTACTCACGGTGCCTAGGAGCGCCCTGTCGGTCAAGAGCACCTCGCTGTCGTCCACAGTGGTGAAGGTTGCTTCCACTGCTACTACCGCGCAGTACCAAATAGTCGCGACGAACCCGGGCCCCGGTACCGTCACCGGAGTCGGTGTTACGAGCACACTCGACGTCGGCTTCAACCATGCCTCAACTGGCACGGTGACACTCGGTGGAGGAGCGACGCGTCCGTCGACCACGAACCCTGCCGCCAACGCAACGGGAACCCTGACATGGTCCAGCTTCACGATTCCGGCCGGTGGCACGGTCACCATCCCGTTCACGGCAAACGTTCTGGCGGCAACGGCAACCGGCACGTACCAGAACGCTGCGAGCGCAACCGCAACAGGCGTCCAGATCATCGCCTACGGCAGCGGCGATTCCAACACCGATGACCTGACGTTAGTTGCGGCGAACCCCACTTTGCGGCTGACAAAGGCCACTACGACTGCAACCGTTTCGCGTTATGTCGGTGTTGATGCCGAAGCCACCTTCAAGATCACTGCGAAGAATCCGTCGGGGGCAAGTATCAGTGGTGTCACCATCAACGACACGTTGCCTGGGTCGCTCACCTACCTCTCTACGACGAGCGTCACGCTACTGGGTGGATCGACACGTCCCACCACGACTGACCCCACCGTCGGCGCGGGAGTTCCGGCGTGGAGCAGCTTCACTATTCCAGCCGCGGGATCAGTCGAGATCACGTTCAGGGCCAAGATTCCCGCCGCCTCGGCGCAATCCGTGTTCCAGAACCCTGCCTCCGGTACGGCGTCATCGGGAACCGTGATTGCGTACGCATCGACGAACCGGGGCGACGACGTTGCCTACACCGATGCGCCGCAGCTCGCCGTCATCACCACACACTCAGCCACACCACTACCGATGTACAGCGGTGTTGACGCCACGGCCACCTACACCGTCACCGTTTCCAACGCCTCTGCCCTTGTGTACTCCGGAGTGTCGATTGCCGACACATTGCCAACAGGGTTCACCTACCTGGCCGCGACCAGCGTCACCCCGGCGTCCGGCTCGTATCGAAGCACCGTGGCCAACCCGACTGTCGGTGCTGCCATACCGACGTGGGGGTCGTTCACGATTGGCGCTGGCAGTTCAGTAACTATCGTGTTCACGGCCAAGGTCCCGGCGGCAACGGCTCTGGGCACGTATCAGAACTCGGCTTCGGCTACGTCGGCGACAACCGGGCTGATCACCAACTACGCCGGTGCCTCAAGCACGGGCGATGAGGTCATCCTGCAAGCCGGGGCAACGTTGTCCCTTTCCAAGTCGACCTCGACCTCGTCGGTCGACCTGCTAGCCGGCGCGGCCGGAACGGCCACCTACACGATTACCGCCACCAACGCATCTGCGGCGACGTTCCCCAACGTCACGATCGCCGACACACTGCCCGGCTCACTCACATACTTGGCGACCACGAGCGTCACGCCCGCGGCAGGCTCATCGCGGACCAGCACTGTCGACCCGACTGCGGGCACCGGCACACCGTCATGGGGCATCTTTAGCGTTGGTGCTGGAAGCTCGGTAACCATCGTCTTTACCGCAAACATTCCGGCCGGAACGGCTGCGAGCACGCTGCAAAACCCTGCGTCGGCAACGTCGTCTTCGCCCGGAAACATCACGAACTACTCGTCAGGTTCGACCACGAACGACGACGTCACCGTGGTGCCACGAGCCCGCGTGACGATGACCAAGACAACCTCGACTGCGAACGTCAGCCGTTCCCCGGGCGCGGCAACCCAAGCGACTTATACCGTGGTTGCTACGAACGACACCGCAGTGGCGTACCCGGGTGTAACGATCACTGACACATTGCCGTCAGGCTTCACGTATCTGTCGACGTCCTCTGTGGCCCTTGGTGGCACGTCGGCTCGGACAACGACGGTCGACCCGAGCGTCGGCGCGACAACACCTGCGTGGGGAACATTCTCGGTTGGTGCGAACAGCACCGTTACCATCGTGTTCGTCGCCAATATCCCGTCGTCGGTTGCGGTCGGCACGTACAACAACTCGGTTACGGCGTCGTCGGGCACGGCCGGAACGATTGTCGCGTTCGTCGGCACGGCGAGTTCGACCGACAACGTTACGCTCAGCCAAACAGCCGTAGTGGATCTGGTCGTCACCAAGACCACATCAACCGCGTCGGTGCTCGGCTACGCCAGCGTTGACGGCGAAGCGACGTATACGATCACCGTCACCAATAACTCGGCGATCGCCCAGACAAGTGTGCGGCTCCAAGACACCCTGCCCTCCGGTTTCACCTATCTTTCGACGACGTCGGTTGCCCTGGGTTTGGGTTCGCGCACCGGCACCGAAAATCCAACTGCGGGCACGTCGACCCCTGAATGGGGAGTGTTCACGGTCGGTATTGGTAGCACCGTCTCGGTGACCTTCAAAGCGAAGATTGCGGCTGGCACAGCGTTCGCCACGTACAACAACTCGGCGTCGGCAACGGCACCTGCGCCGTCGAGCGGACCAACCGAGTGGTACGTCCATTCCGCCAATGGCGCCTACTCGAACCAGAAGTACTGGAACGTTGCCAACGGCTCATGGCCGCCGGTTGTCGTAACGCCGTCGACGGGCCGCACCCACGTACGTCTCACGTTGCGGGCGAGTGGCACCGTGGTGTGGACCAACTTGAACCTTGCGCCGAACGACACGAATTACGTGAATATCGGGACCTACGTTTCGGGTTCGCCAACGGGTTGGTTCACGATCGACATGCCCATCTCGGCGTGGCCCGGTGGTGCGTTCACAAACGTGGACCGCATGCAGATTCAGAACATTGGTACCACCTACGGGTTCGATGTCGGTCTCATCCAATTCGTCGACCTCTCGACGTCGACAGCTGCGTTCACCTGGTTCGGTAACGGGACAGGCGCCCGCTCGATCGACGCCGGCGGCGGTTCGATGACCTATACAACCGGAGGTGGAGGCGGTAGTGCGCCAACTATCACGAACTACGTCGGCACATCGTCCACCTCCGACGACGTTGCGTACGTCGCCGGACCGACCCTGACACTTGTGAAGTCGACCTCCACCGCGTCGGTGTTCCAAGGTGCCGAGGCGACCTACACGATCACCGCAACCAACTCATCGACGGTGGCATACACCGGCGTGTCCATTTCCGACACGTTGCCAGCCAGCTTCACGTACGCCTCGACCACCTCGGTAACCCCGGCGGCCGGCTCGAGCCGCACGGCTGTTGTCGACCCGACCGTTGGATCGGGAACCCCATCGTGGGGAACGTTCACGGTTGGTGCCGGCTCGTCGGTGACGATCGTATTCAAGGCGCTTGTGCCAGTAAGCACTGCCGTCGGTACATACCAGAACCCGGCCAGTGCATCGTCGGCATCGACCGGTTTGATCACACCGTATGCCTCGGGTTCGACGACAAACGAAGATGTCAGCGTTGTCGCACTCCCATCGCTGACTGTTACCAAGTCGACGTCGACACCATCGGTGGACACCTACCCGGGGGTCGACTCCGAGGCCATCTACACACTGACGGCCACGAATTCGGCCGGAACCTCGTTCACCTCTGTATCAATCTCGGACACCTTGCCGAGCGGTTTCACTTACCTGTCAACGACCTCAGTTGCCCTGGGCGGTACATCGTCTCGTACGGCTGTTGTTAACCCGACCGTCGGCGCTGCGTCTCCAGCATGGGGTACGTTCACCGTCGGCGGGAACTCCAACGTAGTAATCGTCTTCAAGGCCAAGATCACAGCCGGCACCGCTGCGGGTACGTACAACAACTCGGCCACGGCCTCGTCGGGTTCAGCAGGAACGATCATCGGCTACGTGGGCTCCTCGTCTGCCGCTGAAGACGTTACGCTCGTTGCTCGCCCAACCCTGACCGTTACCAAGGCGACCACTACGCCATCGGTCGATGGGTACGCGGGCGTTGACGCCCAAGCCATTTACACGATCACGGCATCGAACCCGACTGGCATTGCGTTCACTGGCGTGTCGATTTCGGACACGTTGCCGAGCGGGTTCACATTCCTGGAAGTGACGAGTGTGACTCCGGCAGCGGGGTCAACTCGCACTGCCGTCAGTAATCCAACTGTGGGCGCGACGACCCCGGTGTGGGGAACGTTCACCATTGGCGCCAACAGCAATGTCGCCATCACCTTCAAGGCCAAGATTGCCGCAGGTACGGCGTTCGGGGTCTACAACAACTCGGCCTCGGCGACGTCTGCTTCCACCGGTCTGATCACAGGGTTTGTGGGAAGTGGCTCATCGGCCGATGACGTCACCTACGTTGCGCGCCCGACCCTGACCCTGGCCAAGTCGACATCGACCGCCTCGGTATTGCAGGGTGCGACCGCGACCTACACGATTACTGCGACGAACTCGTCGACGGTTGCCTTCACCGGTGTATCCATAGCCGACACGCTCCCGGCCAGCCTCACCTACGCCTCGACGACATCTATCACGCCAGTCGGCGGCTCGTCTCGTCCAGCCGTGGTCGACCCGACCGTTGGCACCGGTGTCCCGACCTGGGGCACGTTTACCGTCGGTGCTGGTTCTTCGGTGACCATCGTGTTCACCGCCTTGGTGCCGGTTGCAACTGCGACCGGCACGTATCAGAACCCGGCATCGGCCACGTCGGCATCAACCGGTTTAATCACGAACTACGCCTCGGCATCGACCACAAACGAGGACGTGTTGGTTGGTCCTCGACCGGTCATTACGGTGGCCAAGTCGACGTCGACCTCCTCGGTTGATATGTACCCAGGTGTCGACAGCCAGGCCACGTACACGATCACGGCGTCGAACTCCACGGCGACACCGTTGTCGGGCGTGTCTATCTCCGATGCTTTGCCAGCCGGATTCACGTATCTGTCGACCTCGTCGGTGACACCGAGCGGCACGTCGACTCGCACTTCCACGGTGGATCCGACTGTCGGCGCCACGTCGCCGTCGTGGGGCACGTTCACTATTGGTGGCAACTCGAACGTCGTCATCGTGTTCACCGCCAAGATTGCCAGCGCTACCGCTGCCGGTACGTACAACAACTCTGCGTCGGCATCGACGGCGTCGGCGGCCACCATCAACAACTACGTCGGCACAGCATCAACTACCGACGACGTAACCCTTGTAGCGCGCCCAACCATGTTGGTTACGAAGGCGGCGACCACGCCGTTGGTGACGATCTACTCGGGCGCCGATGCCGAGGCCACGTACACGATCACCGCGTCGAACACGTCGGGGGTTCCATTCACCGGCGTGTCCTTGAGTGACGCGTTGCCAGCTGGCTTCACCTACCTGTCGACAACCAACGTTTCGCTCGGCGGCACGTCGACGCGAACCGCAACGTCGGACCCGACCGTCGGCTCGACGACCCCGTCGTGGGGCACGTTCACGGTTGGAGCCAATAGCGTCGTTGCGGTCACGTTCAAGGCCAAGATCGTTGCCGGCACAGCCGCTGGCACGTACAACAACTCGGCCACAGCGTCGTCGGCGTCGACAGGTCAGATAACTGGTTACGTTGGTTCGTCGTCCACCTCAGACGATGTTGTCCTCACCGTCGGCACATCATTGACCGTTGCCAAGGCCACATCCACGCCGTCGGTCGATGTGTACCCGGGCGTTGATGCTGAGGCGACGTACACCATCACCGTGACCAACGCGGTGGCAGTCGCCTATTCGGGCCTGTCGATCAGCGACGCCTTGCCGGCTGGTTTCACATATCTGTCGACGACCAGCACTACCGGTACGCGTTCGTCGGTTGTCGACCCTGTTGTTGGTTCGGCCACGCCATCATGGGGAACCTTCACTGTCGCCGCGAGTGGTTCGGTATCGGTGACCTTCCGGGTGAAGATTGCAGCTGGTACGACTGTTGCTACCTACAACAACTCGGCTTCGGCCGTTGTGACGTCGAGTGACCCAGCCCAGTGGTACGTCCACTCCGAGCCGGGCGGGTATGTCAATCAGAAGTATTGGAATGTTGCCGCAGGTAACTGGCCGCCAGCAGTCGTGACGCCGTCGACCGGTCGCACTCACGTGCGGCTCACATTGCGAGCGTCGGGCACGGTCGTGTGGAACAACTTGAAGCTGGGCACGAAAGACGCGAACTACGTGACCATAGGAACCTATGTATCGGGCACGCCGTCGGGCTGGTTCACGGTTGACATGCCGATCTCGGCGTGGACCGCCGGTTCGTTTGCGAACATCGAGTTCGTCCAAATTCAAAACATCGGCGGGTCGACCTATGGGTACGACGTTGGCGGTATTGAGTTTGTAGATCTGTCGACGTCAACAGCGGCGTTCACGTGGTTTGGTGCATCGACTGGCGCTCGCTCTGTCGACGCAGGCAGTGGTTCCATGACGTATACGACCGGTAGCGGCGGTGGGTCGGGTGCAACGGTTACGAACTACGTTGGCTCGTCATCAACGGCTGAGGACGTCACGTTGGTTGCTCGACCGAAGTTGGTCATCACGAAAGTGACGTCGACGCCGTCTATCGACGCCTACCCGAACGAAACCTACGACGCCACGTACACGGTAACGGCGTCGAACCCGTCCACGGTTGCCTATGGCGGTGTCACAATCACCGACACCTTGCCCGCCGGTTTCACGTATCTGTCGACGACGTCGGTGTCCCCGGCGGCTGGGTCGACTCGCACGTCGGCTACCGATCCGACAGCGGCCTCCACCACGCCGGCGTGGGGAACCTTCAGTGTCGGAGCCGGCAGTAGTGTTGTCATTGTCTTCACGGCTCGCGTCGGCGTCGCAACACCATTCGGGGTACACAACAACTCGGCTACAGCTACCTCGGGTAGCACGGGTCTCATCGTTGGATTCGTCGGATCAAGCTCCACCACCGACGACGTCACCCTTGTCGCACGACCGGTACTCACAGTCGCCAAGGACACCACGACGCCGACCGTGAGCGTCAGTGCAACGACCGGTACGGAAGCGACGTATCGAATCGTCGCTTCCAATACTGCCTCGGTGTCGTACTCGGGAGTTTCGATCGCTGACGCACTGCCGGCGGGATTCACGTATGCCTCGACGACGTCTGTAACCACGGCTGTCGGCTCGTCGCGAGACACAACGGTCAACCCCACCGCCGGCTCCACAACTCCGTCGTGGGGAAGCTTCACGGTTGGTGCTGGCAGTTCGGTGACGGTTGTGTTCAAGGCGTTCGTTCCAGGTGGAACGGTCGAAGCAACCTACCAAAACAGCGCCTCGGCTTCGTCGGCGGCGGCCGGACGAATCGTCAACTACGACGGAGCGTCGAGCAACGCGGAGAACGTCTCGGTTGCGTACTTGCCGGTGTTGAACGTGGCCAAATCGACCTCGACGCCCGCAGTGACCTTGTCGACGAGTTCGCCAAGTGAGGCGGTTTACTCGATCACGGCAACAAACTCAGCCACGTCGGCCTTCGCGAACGTTTCCTTGACGGACACACTGCCGTCTGGTTTCACGTATCTATCGACGACGCAGGTGACACTGGGTGCCGGTTCAAGCCGAGGCACGACAGCCAACCCGACCGTTGGTAGCACTGTTCCCTCGTGGGGTGTGTTCTCGGTGGCAGCGGGCTCCAGCGTCACTATCGTCTTCGTTGCATCGATCGCTTCGGGCACCACGCCAGCCGTTTATCAGAACTCGGCTACGGCAACGTCAACGAGCCCAGGGTCGATCAATCCGTACGCGTCGGGTTCGTCGTCGGCTGAGGACGTCACGGTTAGTGCCGCGGCGGGGCTGTCGTTGAACAAGATCACCTCGACATCGTCGGTGGTCATGGCGTCGGGGACGAACGGCGAGGCTGTGTACAGCCTGACAGTCACCAACACGTCAACCGTTGCCTTGAGCGCAGTATCGGTTCAAGACGCACTGCCAGCCGGGTTTGTGTTCGGGTCCACAACGCTCGTGTCGTTCACGGGTGGGGCCACTCGCTCGACAACTGTCGAGCCAACCGTTGGAGCGACGTCGCCATCGTGGGGTTCGTTCAGTATGCCTGGTGGTAGCACCGCCACGGTCACGTATCGGGCTGCTATTGCGTCGGGAACCGCACTTGGTACTTATCAGGGCAATGCTGCGACATCCGGAACGGTTGGTTCGGGCAACACCGTGTCGGCGGCCTTCGTAACCGCGACGAGCGCAGCCGACAATGTCACGCTTACGTCGGCGTCGGTGTTCAACGGTGCGGTGACTGGGACTGTGTTCCGCGACTACAACTACAACGGAACCCGTGACAACCGCGGCAACCTTGCTGCCGATCAGCCCGCGGCCCGCATCGCCGCTGGTCTCGAGCCGGGTGAGGCGGCTATCACAATCACGGCTACTGATTCGGCGGGAGCGCAGTGGACGTCGACGTCATCGGCAGATGGCAGCTACTCGCTCAGCATCACGAACGCCTCGTCAGAGAAACTGCGAGTCGAGATGACGATCCCGTCGTTGAAGGCGTTCTTACAGCCCGGCGTCGCTCTCGACGGCAACAGTGACGGTGACGTGCGTTTCATGAAGGTCAACGACGCCGGTGTGAACTTCGCAGTGTCGAATCCGGCCGAGTACTGCAAGAACTCGGCCACATTGCGACTCGTGACGTCGTGCTGGAAGTACGGTGACCAGAAGTTCGGTACCGCAAAGTCGGTGTTGGATTCGTTCCCGTACAACGCGTCTTCACCGACACCTACCTCCAACGTCTCGGAGGCATCCGAGAACCAGATAGGCACCACGTACGGCTTGGCCTTCGACCCAGCTCGTCAGAACCTTTTCGCGGCTGCGTACTACCGCCGTCATGCTGGTCTTGGACCGGCGGGCACGGGAGCGGTATACAAGATCACCCAGCCAGGTACCGGATCAAAGACGGTGTCGGTCTGGGCGGACTTGAACGACCTGTTCGGTAGCGGCACCGCTGGTGTCGACAAGCACCCCGACCCAAGTTTCGGGGCGTCGGGTGATCGCCCGTACCTCGCGGCGCACAACCCAACTGTGGGCGAATCGAAGTGGTACTACGACGTAGAGTCGTTCGATCTGGTCGGGAAGGTGTCGCTTGGCGACATGGATATTTCTGAGGACAATGCGAACTTGTTCGTCGTGAACTTGGCCGACAAGAAGCTCTATCGAATGTCGGCGGTCAACGCGCCGACAAGTGCCAGCCAGGTGGCCAACGTCGCTATTCCGGATGCTGCGAACTGCCCCAACCCGCTGTCGGATTCGCGACCAATGGCCGTGACATTGCACGACGGTAAGGGCTATGTCGGTGTGATGTGCACCGGGCAGAGCACGCAGACCCGCACCAACCTGGGTGCATACGTGTTCCAGTTCGATCCGGTGACAATGGTATTCAATCCAACCCCCGTGTCGCAGATGAACCTTGGCACCATGGTTAGCTCATACGCTCAGCCGTCGGACCCGGCCTATGAGTCGTTGCGGTATAGCTGGTGGCGTTCTGACCTGCCGCCCACGATCGACAGTGCGTTCCACAGCGCCTGGACATCGTTGAGCTTTGCCTCGATTGCGTTTGATAACAACGACATGATCTTTGGCTTCCGCAATCGCTTCATGGATCAGATTGGCGAGGGAACGGGCGACCTCATTGAGGGATCCGGCACCCGTGCGAACCCGTTCTGGAGAGCCCGAGGCGGCATCTACCGAGCGTGTGCGAACAGCAGCGGCGGTTGGACGATGGAGGCAGGCACGGGCTCTGGGTACGCGTGCGGTTCGCTCGATTTCCACTCCGGCAACTACGGTCCGACGGGCGAGAATCTCTACCACAACAATCAGAACCTGACCAACGGTGGCATGGTTCTGCTACAAGGAACACAGTCGAATCCGCTCAGCCTTCCGGCCCCGGGCAATATCTGGTCAGGCAATGGCGGTGGGCGACTTGTCGTTACAACGCCCGACGTGGCCGCCAGCTGGAGCAATGGTGTGAGGCAGTATTCAGCGCAGTTTGGTGTTCTCCCATCTAACGGGTCCTATGCCCTGTACAACGGCACTGACCTGTCGGTCACGCATCCGCACTTCGGCAAGGCCAATGGCCTCGGTGACCTCGAAGTGTTGTGCGGCGGCGCACCGATCACTATTGGCAATCGGGTATGGCTCGACGCCGACGGCGACGGCGTCCAAGACGCCGACGAGGTTGGCATTGGTGGCCTGACAGTTCAGCTGATGCAGGGCACTGATCCAGCGGCGAAGTCGTCGGCTATCACCGCAGATGACGGCACGTTCTTCTTCACCTCGGGGTCTGACCCCACACCAGCTACGACGAGCACAAGCCAGAAGTACGACGTGACAACGCTTGCGTTTGGTCAGGCCAATCTGTGGGTGAAGGTACCGACTGATATCGAGGTGAGCGGTGTGTCGCCTCGTGTTGGTAGCTCGGCGGCCATCGTCGGCAACGTCGTCATAAAGCAGGCAGGTACGCCGCTCGTGTTGTCGCCAACAACGGCGGGAAGTAGCGGGTCGCTCGACAGTGACGCGCTCGGTGATGGCGGCACGTCACGCTTTACGCTGACCGAGAACGGCGAGAACAACCATGCCATTGATTTCGGGTTCACCGTCGGCGGTTCGGGTGCGGCACCGCTGTACGCCATTGGCGACACGGTGTGGGAAGACGACAACAACGACGGTATCTACAGTTCTGCCGCCGAATTCGGCTCGTCGGGAATCACCGTGCAGTTGTTGCGAGCGAGCGACAATGTTGTGCTTGCTTCTACGACTACCAATGCCAGCGGAAAGTACGCCTTCGACGCTCTAGCCGAAGGGTCGTACAAGGTTCGATTCAGCGGCTTGTCGAGTGTTGGTACATGGTCGGTGAAGAACTCGGCGTCCACAACGGCCGATACCGACTCGGATCCTGACCCCACAACGGGAACCACCGACGTGATCGTCTTGAACAGTTCGGCATCGGCGGTAACGGCGGCCGACATCTTGGTCACACGTGCGACCAAGATGATTCGCAACATCGATGCCGGCTTGTACGAACCCGCAGGTGGCGACCCAGCCACGCTGTTGTGCTTATTGCCGACGTAGAGCCGTCTAACGGTTGGTGAGCTGCAGCTCGCGTAAACCACGAATCACGAACGTCGGGTTGTAGCTCGGCTCACGCACCAGATTGAGGTTTGGTGCGTGAGCCACAAGAGCCGCCACGGCGACCTCGAGTTCCAAGCGGGCGAGTGGCGCGCCGACGCAGAAATGGATGCCGCCACCGAACCCGATGTGGGTGGAGTCGCCTCGGCCGGCATCGAACCGATCGGGGTGGTCGAACCGACGTGGGTCGCGATTGGCCGAACCGAACAGCATGGCGATCTCGTCGCCCACCGAGAAACTGTGGCCGGCAATCTCGATACCGTCGTCGAGTACCCATCGCTCGAACAGTTGTAGCGGCGGGTCGAAACGCAACATTTCTTCGATAGCTGTTTTGGCGTCGACCTCGCCGGTGCGTAAGCGATTCCACTGGTCGGGATGGCGCATGAATGCGCGCATACCGTTGCCGAGCGTGTTGACGGTTGCTTCGTGGCCGGCGTTCAACAACACGATGGTGGTGCAAACAATCTCGTGTTCGGTGAGGCGTTCGCCGGCTTGTTCAACCTGTACGAGCTGGCTGAGAAGCCCGGTGTCGGGGGTATGGCGTTTGTCGACGATGAGGCGACCGATGTAGGTCATGAACGCTTCGGCCGCTTCGTCGGCAGTGGTCTTTTGGGCGTCGCTGGCCGACAACTCGTACATCTTGACGATGGCATGCGACCAATCGAGAAGCTGGGCTGCGTCCGAGGCTGGTACCCCGAGCACGTGGCATATCACAGCCACCGAGTAGGGCTGGGCGAGGTTGCTGATCAGGTCGAACTGGTCACGTTCGACGCAGGGCGTGACGTACTCGGTCGCCAACGCTTCGATGGCCGGTCGAAGGTTGTTGATGGACTTGACGGTGAAGACCTTGGCTATGAGCTGGCGGATGCGGGTGTGGTCGGGCGGCTCCAACGACAGCAGCGACCAGCGTTCATGTTCACGGAACCGAGCCCACCGTGGGTCGGGTTCGGGTTTGCCAAGCTCAGCGTGCGAGTGGCGGTGCTCGTAGCTGCGGCCGAGGCGGCGATCTCGTAACGCTAGGTGCACGTCTGCGAAACGGGTAAGCACCCATTGGCTGGACGACTCGTTCCAAAACAGCGGCGTCGATTCTCGCAGTGCCACCAACGCCGGGTACGGGTCGGCAATAAACGCAGGGTCGCCCGGCTGAAACAGATCGGCGAGCCTCGGGTCCATGGAAGCGAATTCTACGGCGACAGCTCAGGCCTGGCGGCCGTTCGTCAAGGTTGTTACCCCGCGACTGGGAGGTGTTGACCGATGCCGATCTTGACGCGATCGCTGAGGAGGTCGAGCACCGCGACTATGACATCGAGGAATTGAAGCGTGGCAGTCGGGGCCGACCTGCAATGGGTTCTGCTCGGGCGGAGGTGGTGCCGGTAAGGATCGATCCAGAGTTGAAGGCCGCGATCGATGCCCGTGCGGGTGCCGATGACACGACGTTGAGTAACGTGATCCGTGAGGCGTTGCGCCGCTATCTGGAAGTCGCCTGAACACTCTCAACTACGCGCGTTTACGAGTTCGGCCACGACGCGGTTGTGGGATGGAGTTGATGCCCGCAACGGTGTCATCGGGCCCAGCGGTGACACCACTCGAGGGCTTCGAGTGAGGGCGCATGGCGCGTGCGGGAATGTACAGTCCGAAATCCATAGTGGATTGTGTATTACTTCGCTAGGCAGGCCCTGCAGTCGGCGTTCGGCGTTGGGGAAGATATGTAGTCGGCGCTTGGTACTAGCCGCGGGTCGACGGCCGCCGGCTAGCTCGACCCAAGAGTGATCAGCCGGACGGCGATGTTGGTCAGCTGATCGAGGTCGTGTACGTCGACCTCAAGGAGGGGAATCTCGATCACGGTCATGGCGTCGCCGGCGATCGTCGTGAGAGCGATCATCTCGTGGCGTTCGGACAGGGCAAGTTCGCGTAGTTGCCGGTGGAAGTCGACGTGATCGGCCAACGACCCGGCGACAACTTCGTCGAGGCCATCGAGTTCCGGAGGCAACGGATGGATCATGTTCACGACGATGGCGCGCAGACACAAGCCCCGCTCAACGACCGCATTGGCCAGGAACGCCGACTCGGAAACCGCTTCGGCGCGCGGGCTCGACACCATCACGAGTGCGGTGTCGGTCTGGCGAAAGAGCGCAGCTACCTCGCTTGCGCGTTGGCGCATGCCGTCTTCGATGCCGGCGAGGGACCGGAAGAACTCGACCGTATCTTCGACCAGTGCAGGGCCGGCCAACTTGCGCACGATCCACAAGAACGCCGAGGTGCCGGCGTTCGTGACGCGTGCGAACGAGCGCTGCGACATGGTGAGAGCTCGGTAGATCGGGTGGCCGAGAAAGCGCACAAGCCGGTCCGGTGCCTCGAGAAGATCGATGGCATCGCGCGACGGTGGCGTGTCGACGACCAGGAGGTCGTATCGGTTAGACGAGTGCAACTGGTGAAGCCGCTCGATCGCCATGTAATCCTGCGCCCCAGCGAGCGACCCGGCAATACTCCGGTACACACGATTGGAAAGGATTCGGGCCGACTTGGCCGGGTCATCGGTCCGTTCGATGATCATGCGGTCGAACGTCGCTTCGGCGTCGAGCATCACGGCCGAGAACGATCCGCCGTTCTCGCCAATGCCTCTCACCCGATGAGGCTCGTACGACTTCCCGCCGTCCTTGATGCCGAGGGCATCGGCGAGCCGACGGGCAGGGTCGACGGTGATGACCAGGACCTTGCGTCCCCGGTTGGCGGCCGCAATCCCGAGAGCGGCGGCGGTTGTGGTCTTGCCGACACCTCCAGGTCCGCACGTGATCACCAGACCCGACCGATCGAGGATGTCGGCTAAGGACTGAGCGGTAAAGCGAGCGGGAGCAAGCAAGCGAAGCCCAAGATCAGACAGGGATTCGGCGGTCACGATGCCATCGACGATCGTTCGTCGACCAGAGCGTCGGCCAACTCGGCCAGTTCGAGCGGCCCAACGCGTGCCGTGGTCAAACGAGGCAGGGTGATTATGGGTAGGGGAAGCTCCCTGGCCAGCCGTTCGAGTTGCGTCGCCGTGAGACGTTGGCGAGACCGCCCAAATCGTGCCGACACATCGAGGGCCCGGAGCTGCGAAGCCGTTAGCTTAATGTCGGCATCGCGGGCGGCGATTCGAGGCGATACGGCCAGCCCAGAGCGCTCGGGCCAGCAGCCATTGACGATCAGTGGCGTCAAGGTGATGCCCACATGATGTTCGATGTCGTAGGCCAGTTCGATCACCTCACTGACCGGCGTCTCTTCGGGCAACGTGACCAGTGTCGCCTGACATTGCGTTCGGTCGCCCAGCATCGCGGCGACCTCATCGGCTTGCGTTCGAACGGGGCCACTCGAAACGATCTCTTGCAATGCCGTAGCCGACCGGAGAAAAGCGGCCGCGTGACCTGCCGGTGGGGTGTCGACGACGATGACGTCTGCGGCGCCCTCTCGCACGAGTTCTTTGATCTTGCCGAGCACGAGAAGGTGCTCAAGCCCTGGCGTTGACGCAGCGATGGTGTCGAGCGAGGCGGCGGCTGCGGTCCTTCGCAGCACGCCGCCGATGCCCTTCATGTCCAGATAGTCGGCAAACGCTTGTCGAGGAGGGATCGTCCGACCCCGGATACGACCTTTGCGTCCGACCTTCTTGAGGAGCTGATCACGATCATCAAGGGGCTCGCCGCCGAGCAACGGCCCCAAGCCGGGGCGCCCGTCGACGGAAATCAGCAGGACATCGGCCCCCCTGCGGGCCATGGCGAGCGAGAGCGCGGCAGCCACGGTGCTCGAACCGACACCACCTTTGCCAGCAACGACGAGCACGCGCGCCCGGGTCATCCATGCTTCGTTCACCCCGAGAGCGTATAGGCCCACACCGAGGAATCGTTGGGACGTGGCTGGCAGACCATCTACACAGACGGCTTGCAGTCTATTCGGAGCGCGAGGCCCACAGAGATGAGATCGGAAGTGCCCAAATTCTGTCGTCCATCCGATATGTGAACGGGCCGGTGTGAAATCGTGGCGGCCGTCTGTCCGTCGGAGATGGTGGGGGAGCTATCGCAGGACGTGCATTCCGCTCGAATCTGCGCGGCGACAAACGAATCGATGATACGTCCCAGGAGGTCGCCGTCTCGGAGGATAGCGCGAGCGTCTAGCTGCCAAAGAGGTCCGAGAAGCGCCGGTTCCACGACGTATCGCTTCGGCGTTTGATTCAGCTGCGACAAGCGTGAGGTGGTCCAGGCGGGGATCTGTTCCGGCAGTGTTCGCCGCAACAGCGCGCAGATATCGCCGCAATCGTAGTGGATCCCGGTCCTCGCCGGCGTCCCTTGTATCGCGCAGAACAAGTTGGTCGACGTAGGAGGCCATCCATGCTTTGCGGACACGGTCCGAGCCGATTCGGGCGGCCTCGGGAAATCCGCTACGGAGCGCAGCGTCGACGTAGAAACGAATACAACACTGCACCGACCTCATTCAAGATGTCGTCGAGGTGCCGGTCGATAAGCCTGGGGACGTAGTTCGCGGCGGCCATTTGACCAGTTAAGCTAGCGTGCTAGCGCGCCTCATACTAGCGTTTTTACGCGACGTCTAGTATCGCTATTTCGCGGTCAGTCCGCATCCAGCCCTTTCGAGTGGTCATCTTGTCGACCTTCACCGGGCTCAACGAGGTGCAGATCATCCCCGCAACGACGCGCCGGCTCGGCCTACCCAGCGAAGTACTTATTGGACGTTTGGAGGGGGTGGACGACTTGTCGGTTCTCAACGCTCAACTGTTGCAACTGATACCCAGCGGGGTTCTCAGCGTTCGGCTTGGCATGCTTGGCGACGATCGAATGGCCGAAGTCTGCCGGGCCGTCAAGGAAGCCATCGGGTGCTGACTTACTTCGGTCTCGGTGCCAGACGGTGAAACGCTATGGCGGCGGCATGGCCGACGTTGATGGAGTCGGCACCCTCTGCGAGCGGAATGCGCACTCGCTCGTGAGCTGCAGCCAGGCTCAAGGGCGTTAGGCCTGGGCCTTCGGCCCCGAGCAGCAGAGCTAGCCGATTGCCGGGCTGTCGTCGCACGTCGCGGATATCGATGGCATCGGGCGACGGCGTTAGCGCTAGCACCTGCCAACCAGACGCGGCCGCCTCGGCCAGGGTAACGGCCCAATCGGTGCTTCGAGCGATCGGCAGATGCAGGATCTCGCCCATCGACACGCGGATACAGCGGCGGTACAACGGGTCGGCGCAGGTTGGGTCGAGTACAAGCGCGTCGACTCCGAGAGCGCGGGCCGACCGCGCGATTGTGCCAAGGTTCTCGAGATCGTTGATGCCTTCAAGGAACGCCGCTGTGTGAGCATGGTTCAGCACCTCGGACGGGCTTCGTGAAGGCGGCCGTCGTCCGGCGGCCAGCACGCCTCGGTGGAGATCGAAACCAACGATCGTGGCCATAAGGTCGAGCGCAACAACCAGAACGGGGGTAGGCGACTGCGTGACGCTAGGTGACAGCCGGTCGAGCTTTTTTGGTGTCACCAGCACCGATAGCGCGTGATAACTCGACGTCATCAATCGGTCGACAGCGACAGGACCTTCAACGATGAAGACACCGTCGCGTGGTTCGGTGAGGCGGCGAAGTTCGACATCGTTGAGCGCACGATAGGGTGCCAACCGATGGTCGTCGGGATCGTCGAGTTGGTACACGTCTCCCACCTCGACAGTCTTGCCGATCGCGCTTGACGAACACCTGTTCGGTTCGCGAAGATCCTTGGCATGCCCGATCTCGCCTCGATACTCCAAGGTTCGCTGTTCGCCGGCGGGGAGCCGTTCCTTCAGCCGACCCCGGCCGATGTAACTCGGCGCCACCTCGACGACGACTGCTGGGTCGACACTGCTGCGGGATGGCTGCACGGGTCCGACCTGTTCTTTGGTCAGCTAGCCACAGGTCTGTCTTGGCAACATCGCACCGTGCCCATGTACGACCGCATGGTTCGTGAACCCCGGCTCGTGTGGGGTTGGCATGCCATCTCGGGTGTCTCGCTGCCGTCGCCGCTTCTGGAACAGATGCGCCGTAACTTGTCGGCGTTGTACGGCATCGACCTCACCAGCGTCGGCTGCAACTTCTATCGCGATGGCCACGACAGCGTGGCATGGCATGGTGACCGGGTGGCGGGCCAACCGGCCGAGCCGGTCGTCGCAACAGTCAGCGTGGGGGCGGCTCGTCCGTTTCTTCTTCGCCCCCTCGGCGGCGGGCCCTCTCACGCCTATTTGCTCGGTCATGGCGATCTCCTCGTCATGGGTGGGCGATGTCAAGAGCAGTGGCAACATACGGTCCCGAAAGTTGCTCGTGCCGGCCCAAGAATCAGCATTGTGTTCAGGTCTGGCCAACGTGTCGACCCTCGCGCTGTTCACCCGGCTGGGTCGGCGAGAAATCGCGCGCAATCGTCACAATTGCGCAACCGAGTCGCTACTGAATGTCATCACAGTAGTCCGTGGGGTTCGGGTGTTACGGCATCCGGACCAACGGAAAGGAGTACCTCATGACCATGATGTTTCAAGCTCTTGCAGCTCTCATGTCAGTCGTCATGCTGATGCTCTTCGCAGCAACCCTGGTTGCTGTGCTCGGCGAGAGCTGAGGTCTGCTAGTCCGGGTGCTTGCACTCCGGCAACCCCAAGGGTGGTGGTGCACCTGATTGACAGTGAAGGCGCTCACGCAAGTGAGCGCCTTCGCATTTTTGTGGCAATGTGACGGGATGTCGCACGAACGAACCGTTGTAGTTGTCGGCGCCTCCTTGGCAGGTCTGCGTGGCGCCGAGTCGCTGCGCCAGGAAGGTTTCGACGGCCGCATCGTGGTCATCGGTGCCGAGCCCCATCTCCCCTACGATCGGCCGCCGCTATCGAAAAAGTTGTTGTCGGGCGAATGGGAACCTGATCGTATCTTCCTTCGCAAACCCGACGCGATAAGCGATCTCGGGCTCGACCTGCGCTTGGCTACAAAGGCGGTAGAACTCGATGGTGATGCGCGTGAGGTGGTTCTCGATACCGGCGAACGTGTTGGTTTCGACGGTTGTGTAATCGCCACTGGCGCGGCGTGTCGCGTGCTGCCGAACCAACCGGGGCTCGAAGGTATCTATCAACTACGAACGCTCGACGAGGCCCTCGCCCTTCGCTCCGCGTTGAGGACTGGGTCACCTCGCGTGTGCGTGATTGGTGCGGGCTTTATCGGGGCAGAGGTGGCCGCGACTGCACGCATGCTGGGTTGCGATGTCACGATTGTCGAGGCCCTCGAGGTTCCGCTGGTGCGAGGCCTGGGTCCGCAAATGGGAATGGCCTGTGCTGATATCCACGGCGACCATGGTGTGATCCTTCACCTCGGCGTCGGTGTCGCCGGGTTCGACGGGACCAAACGGGTGGAGGCCGTCCGACTGGCTGACGGCACACAAGTACCTGCCGACGTCGTGGTCGTCGGCGTAGGCGTGTCGCCGTCGACCGGGTGGCTTGAATCGAGCGGTATCACCATTCGCGACGGCGTGGTCTGCGACGAGTTCCTGGCCACGTCTCTGGCTGGTGTCTACGCCGCCGGTGACATAGCTCGGTGGCCGAACTCGTTGTTGGGCGAGGAAGTTCGCATCGAACACTGGACTAATGCAGCCGAGCAGGGTGCGTTGGCGGCAAAGAACATGATGTCGTCATGGGCTGGTCTCGACCCCGAGCCATACGCGGCGCTGCCGTTCTTTTGGAGTGAGCAATACGACCGGCGCATCCAGTTCCTAGGCCGAGCACATGCCACCGATCAAGTGGATGTCGTGCAAGGGTCAGTAGCCGACCGATCGTTCGTAGCGTTGTACCAACGCAACGGTCGACTTACCGCTGTGCTGGGAATGAATCAGCCGAAACTGACGATGAGTTGTCGCCGATTTCTGCTCGAACAGGCCAGCTTCGACGACACGTACGCCAACCTGCAACGTCTCGCATGACGCTCGACGATTCTGAAGTTCTCGAACTGTGGCTGGCACTGCGTGACGGCCACGCAGCGGTATCAGGCGCGCTCACCGCCGACCTTGACGCCACCCGTGGATTTAGTCTCGACTGGTTCGAGGCGCTCATGGTGCTGCAACAAGCTGGTGGGAGAGTTCGCATGAACGAGTTCGCCGGGGCGCTCAAGGTGCCCAAGAGCACGCTCAGCCGCCTAGTCGATCGTCTCGTTGACGCAGAATTAGTCGACCGCCGAGTCGTTGAAGCCGACGGTCGGGGCCAGATTGCAGCGATCACCAGTTTCGGGCGACAAGAGTACCGGCGGGTACTGCCGGCATACCGCCGCTCGCTGCAACGCAACATCGCCCGAACGTTGACCGCTACCGATGCCCAGAGCCTTCGTCGGGCGCTTGGGAAACTAAGCGGAAGCGCCGACTAACTACGGCAGGTCGATTTCGACCCTGCGAGCCAGATCCAAGTTGGTCTCGGCCAACAACTCGCCGCCACCAATGGTCGTGTACTCGGCCTTTGCACCGAGCGCCTCGAGTTCTTTTCGAACGGTCTCGGCCCGAGCCTTGGAGAGCGCAGTGTTAGATGCCACGGTGCCGCGGTAGTCGGTATAGCCGGTGATCTTGACCTTCGCTGTTGTGCCGAGGGCCTTGATCTTGGCTGCCGCTTCGGCCAGCTTGGCCTTGCCGTCAGCCGATGGGGCCTCGCCTCCCGTGGCGAAGTAGACCGTGTAGTCGGTACCCGCAACCGGCGGCCTTGCGGTTGTTGGTGCCGCTGTAGGAGCGACAGTCGGTGCCACGGTTGTGGCGGGCTTAACTGTGGTGGTTGGAGCAACCGTGGTTGCCGGCTTAACCGTGGTTGTCACCGGCGCGACCGTGGAAGCGGTCGCGGCCTTGGTTGTTGCGGTTCCACCGGCGACCGTTGTTGGGGTTCCACCGGCGACTGTTGTTGCAGTTCCTCCAGCCACCGTTGTTGCAGCTCCGGCTTTTGTTGTTGCAGTTCCCCCAGCAACCGTTGTGGTCGTTGCCTTGGGATCATCGCTGCCGCAGCTCTTCAGCAAAATGCCGATTAGGAACGCAACGACGACAGCACCGACGATCCACAGCCACGTGGGCCGCTTCTTGGTCGTTTCGACAACCGTTTGGGTCACCTCGCTGAACTCGGTCGAGGTGGATTGAGCCGAGTACGTGGGGATGGTGGGTACCACCGGCTCGCTGATGGTGTAGTTGTACCCGCCGTTCGTCGACGGGGCGGGCGGAGTAATCGGGGTTACAAGTGGCGGTACGTGTGCACCCGAACTAGACCAGTCGTTGGAGACAAGCGGACCAACCCCCGGAACATCGACCTTGCCGAGCACCTCACGAATCCACGGCAAATCGTTCTCGGCTAGACGACGAGCGAAGTGAGTGCGATCGTCGGCCGGAATCCGGTCGCGAAGAAAGTTCAGTTCACCTGAGGCGAATCGCTCGCGGACCCATTGCAGGTCGCCGCTGGCGAGTCGCGTCTTGAGCTGGTTGGCAGTCTCGGTGCTGGTTCCAAAGTCCGACATATCCGAAAGAGTAACCGCACAAACAGCCTAATCAGCGTGTTTGGGCGACGCCGAGAACACCACGTGCCCATCGGCGGTCGTGCGCGCTCTAGCCAAAGGGGGAATGACGGGATCTATTTCGTTCCAAATCGGATCGCTCGATGACGGGAAACGAGCAGCCAGATAGGCCACGAGCACATGGGTCAATTCCTCGATATGCAGCGTTCGCTGCGGCCCTTGCGATCGGCTAGCACTCGCGAGGAGGGCGTGGAAGATTGTCACCACCGTGGTGGTTACGACCTCGGCCATGATGGGGTCGGTACCCTCGGCTCGAAGCTCGACCAAGGTAGCAACCTGGCGATGCAGGCCATCTCGAAGCCGCCCGCCTGGGCTGTCGGGAACACGCGGGTCGAAGGAGGAAACGAAGAGTGTGGCAAATGTGGGGTGGTCGAGTGCAAACTCGGCCAAAACCCTGACGAAGCGTTGCACCAACTGGTAGGTGTGCTCGTCGGGGTCGTCGATAAGTTCCGCGGCGTAGACCTTCAGGAGTTGTTCGAGGTATCGCTCGGCGAGGGCATTGGCCAGGGTGGCTTTGTCGGGGAACCAGTGATAGACGCTGCCGACGGCAATTCCGGCCCGCTCTGCGACATGTTTGGTCGTCGTAGCGTCATAGCCCATTTCCTCGAAGAGGACAGCGGCAGTGTCGAGGATGAGTCCAATTCGCTTGCCTGACCGCTCTTGGCGCGGCACCGTGCGAAACAGGGTTTCCTTAGGTTCAGTCATCGAACTCATCTCGCCAACGTAGTCGCGGTTCTCGAACCGCTGGGTGCATGATGATCGACGCCGAGTACGATTTAGGTATGCCTTCGTTCGGAGCCGTGGTCTGGGTTGGGTTGGGGCTCGTTCTTGGCTGGCTCATTTTCCGATTCGGACTCAACATGTTGCGCTCGTTGGGTACGGCGTTGCCCGGTCCGCCGCCATCGGGCGAGTTACGGCGGGTCAATTTGCGCTATCGCTGTTCTTTGTGCGGAGTTGAGCTAAAGATGACGCTTGCCGCCAATGAAGTTCCCGAGGCGCCGCGCCATTGTATGGAAGACATGGATGCGCTCCTGCCGGTTGAGTAGAAACACGCAGGTTTTGCACACGCTGTGGATAGATCTGTTGACACTCAGCGGTTTCTTGACCAAAAACGTACGTTACGTGGTCATCTAACCTCCCGCCGTATGTCTCGCGGCTAGGCGGCTGTGGCTATCTGAATTTTGTAGCCGCGAAGAGTCCAACAAGGATGAGGCCGAGACCCCCGACGAGATACCAATTATTCTGATCACCGGGCAAAATCCCAATGTAATTGGCGATGATCATGAGGCCGCCGAGGATCCACGCCCCGAACATGATGAATGGAATAACTCGCGACGGTGGCTTGGCGTAGACAGCAGATTTAGGGGGCGTATACCGGGTTGAACTGGCCGGACCATCGCGAAGCTGGTCGCTTGCAGCTATATCGGCACGCGGGGGGCCGTGGGGCGTGGTTCCCTTAGGGGTAACGCGGCCGCCAGTTTTTCGTTTCGGGGGAGCCATAAGGCAAAGGAGTGTAGTGCGCTAACTCGCTCGACAGTGACGTTCCTACAAGGCAGGCTGACGGTATGGCCCATCGCGTCCTCGTCATCGACAACTACGACAGCTTTGTCTACAACTTGGTGCAATATCTCGGCGAGCTTGGTGCCGAGCCGCTCGTCTATCGAAACGACCAACTCACGGTCCGTGAAGCGCTTGAGCTTGAGCCCGACAGCATTCTGCTGTCACCTGGCCCAGGGCGCCCCGAGGACGCAGGAATTCTGTGCGACCTGGTTCAAGCCGCTGCCGGCGTGGTTCCAATGCTTGGCGTCTGCCTCGGTCACCAGGCAATTGGCCAGGTGTTCGGTGGAGACGTGGTGAGAGCACCTCAACTGATGCATGGCAAAACATCATTAGTGCATCATCGAAACGTTGGTGTGTTCGCCGGGCTGCCAGAACCGTTTGAGGCCACGCGCTATCACTCTTTAGTCATTGATCCATCGACGTGTCCAAGCGTGCTCGACGTTACTGCCGAGACCGACGGAGTCATTATGGGAATCCGCCACCGCGAATACGCAATCGAAGGCGTTCAGTTCCATCCCGAGTCGATCTTGACCACGGGGGGTCATGACCTATTACGTAACTTCCTCGCCGGCCCAGTGCTTACGGAATAACCGTTGTGGTAAACGGCGGCAGGGTGGTTGTACCACTCGCTGTTCGCACTATGGCCACGATAGTTCTGGTGCCGAGTGGGGCCGCAGCGGTCCATTCCACGGTATAGGGAGCGCTGGTGACCTCGGCCCCGAGGTTGGTCCCGGTGGGCCCGTTGAGCTTGAACTGAACGCCAAGGATGCCGCTTCCGGTTACCGATGCCGTAAATGGCTTCTTTTCGCCGATGAACATGACGGCGGGTCCTGAAATGGAGCCAGTAGGAGCCGGGGGCACCGTAGTTGTCGTTGTGGTGGTAGTGGTGGTCGTAGACGACGTTGTCGTTGTAGTGGCAGGTAACGCCTTACCAACCGTGATAGTGACAACCGACTTCTTGGGTTGTTTACCCGCAACGGGACTCTGGGCAATGACCTTGCCGTCTTGTGGCGAACCATTGGCGACATCGACCAAGACCACAACGCGCTGGAAGTCGGCGGCGAACAACGCATTCGTTGCCTCGGCCTCAGTCTTACCGACCACGTTCGGCACGTCGCCGGGCGTATTGCCCGCAGAGATGATCAGCTTCACCACTTCGTCAGTGGTGACTTCTGAACCCGCGGGAGGCTCGGTACCAACAACCTTGCCCTTTTCGATGGTGTCGCTTGGCCGTTCCTCGACCTTGATCTTCAGGCCAAGCGCGCTGAGATCGGTAGTTGCCCGAGCCTGATCGAACGTGGCTACGTTCGGGAGCTTGACCTTGGCCTTGCCGGTCGACACGATGATAATGACCTTGGCAGTGGGTGAAATTTCGCCCGCGGGCGGTTCGGTGCCGATGACGGTTCCGACCGGCTTGTCGTCAGACGCCTGCTCGCGCACACTGTCGAGCGCGATACCAGCGGCGGCAAGTTCCTTCTTGGCTTCGTCCAACGTTTTGTCAGCCAGTTTCGGCAGGTTCTTAGTGGACTTGCCTGGGTTGTACTTGAACTTCACGGTTGTGTTCTCGTCGACCGGTGTATCGGCCTTCGGCGACTGATCCCACACCTGACCAACGGCGACCTTCTCGTTGAGTTCCGGGGTGCCTTCGGCCACCAAGACGCGGGCCTTGATCTCCTGTTCGGCTTGCTCCTTTGTGAGCGTCAACACCGAAGGAACAGCGACCTGGCGAACCTCGACCTGTGCAGATTCACGCCCAAGTATTTTGGAGACCGCCAGGCCGGCAATGCCCAACAGCACAACGGTGAGGAGCGCAGCGGCCACATACCACCCTGTTCGGCGGGGCGCGGGTTCGACAGGGTACGTCGGCACTGTGCGGGCGGGCGTTGGGCCAGCCTGAGTGGTCGCAAGCCTAGGCGCTGGTGAGGGGGCCGATTGGCGGGGCTGAATTTGAGTGGACGGTGAGCTTGGAACCATCTGGGTTCCTGCCGCCGGGGTAATGGGTTGACTGGCTTCGAAACTGCGAGCGGGTGCGGCTTCGGCCCACGGGTCGATCACTTTGAGGGGTGCGCCCTCACGAAAGCGCCGAAGATCGAGACGAAGTTCCTCGGCTGTGGAGTATCGGTTCGCGGGCTGCTTGGCCAACAACCGCATGGTGATCGCCTCGTACGACGGGGTAACGCCCGGCGCAACATCGGACAAGGGCCGCGGCGTTTCGTGTACCTGCTTATAGGCGATGGCGACCGGGTTCTCGCCGGCGAACGGAGGGTGCCCGGCAACCAGTTCGTACATGACAATGCCGAGGCTGTAGAGATCGCTGCGAGGGTCGGGCGTGGCGCCCTGGGCCTGCTCGGGTGAGAAGTACGTGGCAGTGCCCATAACCGCGCCGGCCTGGGTAAGTTCGTGTTCGGCCGGAGCGTTGACCGCTCTAGCAATGCCAAAGTCGGCTACCTTCACCGAGCCGGAGGGCGACACCAAAATGTTGCCGGGCTTGATGTCTCGATGCACCATGCCCGCCGAGTGCGCCAGGCTGAGTGCGGCTGCTACCTCGTTGGCAATCTCGGCGGCGCGCTGAGGATGAAGCGCCCCGTCGGAGCGCAGGATCTCGGCGAGGGATCGGCCATTCACGTACTCCATGACAATGAAGTAGGTGGAGCCCTGACGACCCCAGTCGTAGACGCCGACAATATTGGGATGGGTGAGGTTGGCGGCGGACTGGGCCTCGCGCCGGAATCGTTCGACAAAGTTCGGGTCGGAGGCGTACTCGGGAAACAGCACCTTGACGGCAACGGGGCGATCGAGCAGCCGGTCACGGGCCAAGAAGACATCGGCCATGCCGCCGCGGCCAATGCGGCTGCTGACCTCGTAGCGATCATTGAAAATGGGGTGTTCGGCATTGCTCATAGGGTTCGGTGAGTCAGGTTAGGGCACCGGAGGGCCGATCGGGCGTGCAGGCCGCACTTAGTTGCTCTCACCACACGGCTGTAACACCGCTTGGGTTTGAAATGCAGAAACGTGGTGGGAGTGTCCATCCCACCACGTTATTGGTTGTCAGCGACGGGTTAGGCGGTGACCGTTACGTCGAGAACCTGGCCCTGGCCAGCGTGGCTTGCCGGGCCGGCACCAAGGTTGCAAATGAACACGTACTTACCGGCGGCGAGCGTGAAACTCTGGGCCTTCACACCTGGCGCAAATCGGTCGATTCGACCAACGACACTGCCTGCTGCCTCGGTTACCTTTCCGCCGGTCTCTTTGGTCAGCGATGCGTAGCTATCACCCTTGATGATGGCGAACTCGTGCGGGAAGTTACCGCCGTTCTTCACATTGAACTCGATGGTTCCGGCCTTGATGCTGGTTGGTGCTTCGAGTTTCCATTCGGTCAGAACTACGTCGACTTTGGTTCCCCCGGCGGCCGGTGCCGCGGTGGTTCCCGGTGCTGCCGTCGTGGCCGCGGCCTTAGTCGTTGTAGGTGCTGCGGTCGTTGTTGGCGCGGCCGTAGTCGCCGCAGTTGTCGGCGCCGCCGTTGTTACCGCTGTGGTAGTAACGGCGGCCGCAGCCGTTGTTGCTGCCGGCTTTGCCTCGTCGGATGAGCTCCCGCACGCCGCGAGCAATGTCGTGGTCATGAGGGCGGCAGAGATGAGGTACTTACGCATTTTGTTCTCCCGTTTGGTGTGTCGGCACAGATACCAGGTGGGATTCTGGCATCTCTTCCCCGGAAAGTATCGTCGCCCCGTCAACTACACTTTCAAGAATGGAACGTCTCTTCGGAATCCCTGCACATCCGCTGTTGGTTCATCTGCCAGTTGTGCTCACTCCGGTAGTGTGTCTCGCGGCCCTGGCCATTGCCGTCCGGCCAGCGTGGCGAAATCGGTTTGGTCTGTTCGTACTTGGTGGCGCTTTGGTGTCGTTCATAGCCACGTTTCTGGCTACCCAGTCTGGCGAAGGACTCATTGCGTTGGACGAGGAATTCCGTGAGGTCTCTAAGAACCACGCCGAATTGGGCGAAACGACCCGACTGTTCGCTTTCGTGCTGCTCGTCGCCGTCGCCGTGTTGGTGTTTCTTGGCCGGCGCGCAGGCGGCTCACGTGCCTCGACGGGGTCGGGGCTGAACGTTGCTCAAACTGTTGTTGCTGGGATCATGGTCGTCGCAGCTGTGCTCAATACCGTGTGGATGGTTCGCACCGGTCACGAAGGCGCACGCATCGTGTGGGAAACCGTCGGCAAGTAGCGCCTAATGTCTAGGCCTTGGCTCGTGTCCGGCGTAAAACCGGATCGGCCAAACCCAGTGCTCGGTCGGCCAAGCGCATTACGCGACCAGCCGCACCCGGAGTATCACCGTCGACCAGGTTACCCATCACCTGCAGCGTCAACTCGGCCGCAGTCTGGGTCCCAACCGCTAGCCGCAGCCCCGACCGCAAGATCCACGGGTGCCCAATCAGAAAGCTGAACCGGCGGCCGGTCCGTAAGAAAGCGTCGAATCGTTCGCCGACAAGCTGGTCGTAGGATGCCGACGCGGTCGACGGATCGGCGACGAACCTATCCACCGCCAACATGCCTGATTCCAACCCGTAGTCAATCCCCTCGCCGTTCATGGGATTGACGAGCCCAGCCGCATCGCCAATGGCCAACCAACCCGGTCCCGACCGCTTGATTGCCGACATCGGAAGCCGCCACGCCCGTGGTTTGTCGATGAACGGGCCAAGCGACCACGCCTCACGAACCTGGTTGGCGTAGCTGTCTATCAACGTATTCAGGTTGAGTTTCTTGAAACCCTTCATGGTGGACAACGCTCCGGCACCAATGTTGACTGTGCCATCGCCCGCAGGAAACATCCACCCGTAGCCAGGGATGGCCGTGCCTCGGTCATCTCGAAGGCTGAGGCATGCTTCGAGGTGCCGCTCGGCGTGACGGGGGGTCTGCGCATACGCGCGGATGGCCAGCCCGAACGTTTCCGATGGCACGCGCTCGGCACCGACGACACGGGCTGCAGCCCCGGGTGCCCCCGACGCAAGAATGGTCAGAGCGGCACCCACCCGCTCTCCGTCGGCTGAGCGAACGCCTACGACTCGGTCACCATCGAGTTCGGGTAGCACCTCGGTATCGAAGCGAATTGTGGCGCCCGCGTCGGCGGCCATGTCGATAAGGTGGGCGTCGAATCGCTGACGTGGCCACACTGCGCCGTGAGCCGGGAATCGCCCGGTGCTTGGCCACAAAAGCTCGCGCGTCGTCGAACCGGCGATCATGCGCAGGCCGTCAATTCGGTGTGCGAGGCCGAGATCGACCCGCAATTCTTGGAGGGCTGCGATGGCACGTGGCGTCAGACCATCTCCGCAAACCTTGTCCCGTCCATGGGACCCTTTTTCGAAAACTGTGACCCGTAGCCCCGCTCGCGCCGCCCGTATTGCTGCTGCTGCGCCGGCCGGCCCGCCACCAATTACCACTAGGTCGTTGTCCGTCACGCCCACAAGCCTGCCAAGTTCAACGACTAGCTCCAACCCGGCGAGAGAACAGTTTGGGTGGTCGGCCAGATACCGTTGTCCATGTGACACGTCCTTTGGTGCCGTCGGGGTGGGAGCAATTCGGGTTTGTCCGGGTAGCAGCGCAAGCCCCGCCGGTTCATCTTGGTGACCCGTTGGCGAATGCCCGAGAGATCGCGCAGGCCGCTCGCATGCAAGACGCCGACCATGTCTCGCTTGTGGTATTTCCCGAGCTCAGCCTCACGGGCTATAGCTGCGAAGACCTGTTTCTTTCGGCCGACCTTCAGCGGCGAACGAACCGAGCACTCGGTGACGTAGCGGCGGCGACAGCCGATCTACGTATAGCGATTGTTGTCGGCGCACCGCTACAGACCAGTGATGGACGTCGCTACAACACGGCGGTTGTGGTTCACGGTGGCCGTGTACACGGTGTTGTACCCAAGACCCACCTGCCGAACTCTGGCGAATTCTACGAACGTCGCTGGTTCACGCCCGGCGGTTCGGTTGATTCCCCAATCGATCTCGGAACGCTCGGTACATCCCGGCTTTGTCGCCGTCAGATCTTTCAGCTTGGAACTCTGACGTTCGGCATCGAGATCTGCGAAGACCTCTGGGCGCCCGAACCCCCGAGCGCACGGTTGGCACTGGCCGGTGCGGTCCTCATCGTCAACCCGAGCGCTTCGAACGAACTGGTCGCAAAGGCCGACTACCGGCGCGACCTCATTCGCCAACAATCAGCCCGAACCCACACGGCTTACGCGTATGCTGGTTCGGGCCCGACGGAGTCGACAAAAGACCTCGTATTCGGCGGGCACTGCCTTGTCGCCGAAGACGGAACAACGCTGAGCGAGAGCCAACGTTTTCTTCTTTCCGGCTCGAATGCGGTGGCCGATATCGATGTCGAACGGCTTCGTAGCGAACGTGCTCGAAACGTCACCTGGTCGACGAGCGAATCGCCCAACGACATTCGTACCGTGCAGATCCACATCGATACCCGCGTATTGGTCGAACTGCGGCGAAATTACGCCCGCAACCCTTTCGTGCCTGACCACCCCGCCACCGTGCATGAACGAGCAACCGAGATCCTCGATATCCAGTCGACTGGTCTTGCGCGACGAGTACTTGCGGCGCGGTCCGAGCGGATGGTGATCGGGATTTCAGGCGGGCTCGACTCGACGCTTGCGTTGATTGTTGCCGTGGAAGCAGCGAGCCGTTTAGGACGACCGAGTAGTTCAATTCTTGGTGTGACGATGCCAGGCCCTGGTACCACCCACCGCACGCGCGGTGCCGCCGACGACCTGATGAAGCAACTGGGGGTCGAGACCCGAACGATACCTATTGGTCCTGCGGTAACCCAGCACCTTGCCGACATTGGCCATCGAGCCGATCGGCACGACGTCACGTTCGAGAACGCTCAGGCCCGGGAACGCACCCAAATCCTGTTCGACCTTGCCAACCAGGTTCACGGCATCGTGGTTGGCACAGGCGATCTGTCGGAACTGGCACTAGGTTGGTGCACGTTCAACGCCGACCACATGTCGAACTACGGCGTCAACGCCTCGGTGCCCAAGACCCTTGTGCGTCACCTCGTTGGTTGGTATGCGGCTGAACGCGCCACGCCGGAATTGGCGATCACGCTTCGGTCAATTCTCGATACCCCGGTATCGCCCGAACTCTTGCCACCAGACACCGAAGGCAACATTGTGCAAGAAACCGAGGAGCTCATCGGGCCCTACGAGTTGCACGATTTCTTCTTGTATCACTGGCAACGAAATAGTTTTCCGGCCGCCAAGGTTCGGGCGTTAGCTACCCGTGCATTCGCCTCGACCTACCAGCCCGAGGACATCGACCGTTGGCTCCGCGTTTTCCTCGATCGCTATCACCGCCAGCAGTTCAAGCGCACTACCCTGCCCCCAGGACCCAAAGTCGGCTCGGTCAGTGTGTCGCCTCGAGGCGACCTTCGACTGCCCGACGAACTCGATCCGGCAGCGATCACCTTCCTTGATTAGCGACTTGGAGCGTCGCGGCCTCGTCGCACCGCATCGACCAACAGGTCGATCTCGTCCTCGTCGTTGTAGTAGTGCGGGGAGGCACGAATCACGCGACTCAGGCCCTTGGGGTCCATGTCGAGCCGAGCAAACTGCGCGGTCGAGGTATTGATGTTGACGCCACGAGACGCAGCCGATTCGACGATGGCAAGTGGGTCCACCCCCAGGACATTAAACGTGACAATCCCGCATTTTTCACCATCGCCATCGTGCAAGATCACGCCGCCGATTCGGTCGAGGTCGCGCCGAAGTCGGTTGCTCAACTCGACAACTCGTGTCTCGATGTCGTCGATGCCGAGCGCCAGGAGTTGCTCGACGGCTGAACAGAGACCGAGGCGCGTAGCCAACGATGTTTCAAACTCCTCGAACCGTAGCGCCGTTGTACTGAGTTCGTATTCGTCGGCCGACAGCCAGTTTGCGGAATCACCATCTATGCCAACTGGCTCGAAATGATCGATCCAATCCTTGCGAACATACAAAAACCCGGTGCCTCTCGGTCCGCGCAGCCACTTTCGACCGGTCGTGGTCAGTACATCGCAGCCAATTTGTTCGACATCGACGCGACGTTGCCCGACTGCCTGGCAGGCGTCGACAAAGAACGGGATGCTTCGTGCTCTGGTGAGTTCCGCCACGCCATCGAGGTCGTTGACCGCTCCCGAATGTGTGCCGATCAGCGTGTAGGCCACCGCCCGTGCATTTGCCGGAATGTCAGTATGGGCAGGCACGACAACGATGTCGATGCCGACGAACTTCTTGGCTTGCAACAGTGCCAGATGATGACTCGAGTACGACAGCTGATCAACCGCGACGACATCGCCTCGCCGGAACCATCCGCCGACCACGAGGCCCCAGAAAGCTTTCGTAAACGCATGCCCATCGGAGGTTGTGTAGGCGATCTCGTCTGGCGAGGCGTTGACGAGTTGGGCCACCGCGCTTCTGCCGCTCTCGATCGAGCGCGTCACCATGGCGGCAGCCTCGTACCCGCCGAGTGCCGCTTCGAGCTTGAGGTGCCCGGTGATGGTATCTAGCGTGGCATTTGTGGCAAGCGACGCGCCCGCGTTGTTGAGATGCGCAACTCCCTCACTGCCGGGGGTGGCGCGCTGAACAGCATCTACGTCGATAGGCATCGCAATGTTTTAGCGCAGCTCACCGTACCGTTGGGCCAGATCGACCACATCGCGTCGTCGACGTTCAAACGTGGCGCCGAGGAACAAAAGACCGGCTCCAACTAACCCGAACACGATCCACCGCGGCGCTTGGCTAGCAACGGGCCACAACTGGTCGACGCCAACCACAACCAGACTGAGTCCCCCGACAGCGAGCGGAGCTTGCAGTTTGCGGACCGCACCCGCGACGACCAGCCCACCGGCAACAACGACGATCAGCACAAGCCGGGCTATTTCGGCATCTCGAACCGACATCACCACCGACGGAACCAGTGCCACAAGCAACCCCGACCCCACTGTCACCCACGAGCTGAATGGTGTCCGGTCTCTCGTAGACCACCAACCAATGGCAAATGCGAGTGCACTAGCCGGTAGCGAATATGCCTCTACGAGTTCGATGTTGGCGTCCCACAAGCGCAACCAAATCAGTACCAACAAGCACAACGCGGCTCCGCCTGCGGCCCATCGACGTATCGGCCGTAGGGCGTGAACGCCGAGGCCGAGCCCGAGCACGAGGAGGGCGATGGTCATCTGGTCGACCGACGCTCGGTGGTCGTCAGACAGATCGATAAGGCCGAGCATGGCTACGGCGGCTCCGACCGAGCCGACCAGTTCGGCCGGACGCCCGACCGGTCCGATACCCGAGGTGCTGTCGGTACCGAAGGCAATGAACGACACCAGAACAGCGGCACCAAGAACTGTCAGCCAGACGGTGGGTGGCGATGCCCTAAGCGCGTGTGCCGTGAACCCTGTTGTTGTGACGGCTCCAACGAACGATATGGCGTATGCAACCGTGCATCGTGTGGGCCGTGATGTCCGTTCAAGCCATGCTACGGCTACGGCGGCGACAGTCAGCGCAACCAGTACGGTGATCGTTAGCCAGCGATTCGCGGCGGACCACCCGAGCGCCCACACCAACAGGGGTGCAGTAGCGCCAACCATCCACGGTGCACGCTGTCGCCGGAGTCCAAACGTGGTGGTAAGCCCGACCAGTAACAAGCCCCAAGCTGCGCCCGCAACCGGGAGCCTGGCGACAACCGGGACTGTGGCGAGAATGCCGAGCGCGCCGACGACCCAGACGACATTGCGCACGGCTGGCCTGAGCCACCAAGCGGTGCCAACCGCGAACCCAACGAGTACTACATGGATCCATATTCGACCGGCGTCGAATCGTTCGAACTCGAACGAACTCACTTCCTGAACGCGGGCGGACAACCGATGGGTCCACATCGACAGTGGAAGCAATGGGCCTAGCACACCCCCGGCGGTGTGAGTCGCTACCGGCGATGCACCAACGATGGCGACGAGTACGCCGACGGCTGCAATACCCCGTCGGTAGATACGACCAGCGACAAATCCGATCGCGAGCACGAACGGAGCCATGAATGCGGCTGTTGTGAGAACGCCATCCGACGACAACTGGAACGAGGTGCCATGCAAGACAGCCACGGTGAGCAAACCCGCGGCGGTAAAGCTTCCAGTGTGAACCACGACGTTGACCGACCGATGCCACCACGTCAGCACGCCCGCGACGGCTGCTACGACGATCAACGCGCCGGGCGTCAGCGGCCATCGAGGGCTGTCGAGCGCGGCTAGCGCCAGTAGCGTGGCGGAACCAAGCGACACAGCAACCCCAGCCCGGGCCAGGCCGCGGCCCCAATTGGTCCACCCAGCGGCGTCAATCCTGGTGATGGCGTACTGCGCAGCGAGGCACTGAAGCGCAAGCGCGATAGCGGCGAGGGGTGCCGACGAGTGGTTCGCCACCAACGCAACGGGAACCAGTAGAAAGACGAAACTTGTGGCGGCCCACCGCAATGATCGCAACGCGGTGGTCGAACCGACGTACGCCAATAGTGGTGCGGAGAGGGCTAGGCCAAGTGCCAAAACCGAGGTGTCCGAAATGGTCCCGTTGTACGAGAGCTGAACCGCTCGGATGTCGACGAGCATCATGGCAACCCCGATGACGCCAAGGGCCTCGGCCGTCGCGTCCAGGCGTCGTCGATGCAGAACGGTGGCGAGCGCCAACACCAAGGCAGTAATTGCGAGCAAAACGGCACCCTTTGCCGCGAGGTTTAGATGTCGCCATGTGACGGCCAAGAAGACGCTCACGGCGATGACTATCGAGAACGCGCCAAGGCTGAGAAGCAGGTTCTGAACGGTCCACCACGATGGCTTTGGAGCGGTGTGGACTAGGGGTTTTGGCGCTGGCCAACTCGTTGGTTGACTGCTAGCTGCACTCGGTTCGGCCCTACTGGTAGATCGAGACTCGGCCAGTACCCGACGCACCATATCGTCACGCCGGGTTTGCAGCTGTCGAAGCTGTTCGCTTGCGTGCCAGAGCGCCCCGTACGACGGGGTGTCCGTGCGAAGCCCACACGACGAACATTGGTGCAAGGTCATGAGTTGACCGCAACTCGGACAGGTGAACGAATCGGAAACCTGCGCCATGTACGTAGCCTATGAGATTGGTATGTGCAGCAACGGCAAGAATTCCACCGCTCCGAGATGAGCCGGCGTGATCGGCAGTTGTTTCTATGTAGCCATAATAGAGTTGTCGGAGACGATCGGCCACGAGCGAGCGTCGCGCACACCAACGTGCAAGCATCTTGGGATGTTGCTTGTCCACGATGCAGGCCCTGTTCGCACGGTAACTCTCAACCGGACCGAGGCCCTCAATGCCCTGACGCCCGACCTTCTCGGGATGCTTGAAGCTGCGCTCGACGAGGCCGCCAAGGCTGACGGTGTGCGAGTTGTGGTGCTTACCGGTGCAGGCCGTGCGTTCTCGGCCGGGGTAGACCTCAAAGCTCTGTCGGCGATGCCAGTCACCGGCGGTAACGTCGCTGACGTACTGAATGGACCGGCCAGACAGGTAACCGAACTATTGGCCAGTATGCCCAAGATCACGATTGCCAAAGTCAACGGCTTCTGTTTCACCGGGGCGTTGGAACTAGCGCTTGCCTGCGATCTCATGATCGTTGCGAACGAGGCCAGGATGGGTGACACGCACACAAAGTGGGGTTTGCGGCCCACCTGGGGTATGAGCCAGCGCCTTGTTCACGCTGTTGGGGTTACCCGGGCGCGTTACCTGTCGTACACGGCCGCTACGTTCACTGGGGCCGACGCGTTCGTGTGGGGTATGGCGTCACTTTCCGTGCCACTCGCCGAGCTCGATGTTCGTACGGACCAGTTGGTCGCTGAGGTGCTCGCCAACAACGGCTCCGCACAAGTGGCCTATAAGGACATGTACCGTCACGCCCAAGATCTCGGGCTGTCCGAGGGACTCGCCTTTGAGTACCGAGCCAAATATCGGCTAGACGGTGCCACGGAACGTCTCTCAACCTTCGGTACGTAGCACGTTAGGTGAACGTTAGTGGGATTCGTGGACGAACCTTGGACACACCGTGCGGTCCACATGGACTCTATGACTCATAGTGCGCCGCATCATGGACCTGCGTGGTCGATGACCGCTACGTTTATGCAAAACCACAAAAAATGGTCACGAAAGGTGAAATATATGTTCGGTAAGAAGCTTTCCCGAGCACTGGTCGCATCCGGTGCCATTGTCGGTGCAATCGCCATGTCGGGATTCGGAGCGAACGCCGCTGTTGTGTGTTCCGACGTTTCCTGGTCAAACACCACGAATCACTCCATGCTCGACTTCGCACCACAGAATGTTATCGACACGGGCATCGACGTGCCGTCCGGCTCGGTAACGGCCTCGCCGTATGTTTCGCTTGATACGTACCCGGGCAGGGCATCAACCCCCGCGCAGTTGAACGAGCAATGGACCATCAGCATCGGAGGTGTCAATGTAACGCCGCTGTTTACTACCGATATCCCTGATGGTGTGGTCGAAGCAACAACCGCCGGGTCGCTTGGAACGTTCACATCCCCGGGTGGACGGCTGAAAATCATCCATCGAAGACTCGTTGATGGCGTGACAGCGGGTACTCCGAACTCGGTCATCCCGAAGAACTTGGTGCTGACCGTCTGCAACGAGACTGATCCGACTACCACCACGACGCCTACCACGGTGCCGCCTACGACGGTTCCGACTACGACCACGACGCCTACGACGGTGCCGCCTACGACGGTTCCGCCCACCGCTCCACCAACGGTGCTCGAGACCACAGCGGTTCCCACGACCATCACTTGCCCGCCGTGCCCACTTGTCGACGACACACCGGTGCCGGCAGGTTGCCCGCAGCCGGGCACGGATGACACGGTACCAACGACATGCACCACGACGGCCACGGTGTTGCCGAAGCTCCCAGAAACGGGGACCCCTGCGTCCAGCGAAGGTCTAATAGCCGTCGCGTTTGTCCTGATGGGCATGGGCGTTCTGCTCCACATGAACAGTCGTCGATCGGTCGAAGTTTCCTAGAGCCAACGCCCCTAGGCACACTCATCCGCTGTGAAACTGGGGCCCTTCGTGGGCCCCAGCTTCGTTGGTATAGGTAACCCAAGCGCCTTCCTCACGAAACAAGCCGGAAACACTGTTTCCGTACGGTGATTGTTGTGTTCGTTCGCGACTGGCGTGAACGGCAGATCGGAGACGCCGTGGATTCCGGAAATGTCGCTTGGTTATTGGTTAGCGGCGCCCTAGTTCTGTTCATGACGCCGGGGTTGGCGTTCTTCTATGGCGGCATGGTTCGCTCGAAGAACATGCTCAATATGCTCATGATGAATTTCTGGTGCGTCCTAGTCGTGCCGATCCTCTGGGCCGTGGTTGGGTACTCGCTGGCCTTCAGCGGCGGCGGCTCGATTATCGGCAACTTCGACAAGGCCTTCGGCCGTGGACTAGCCATCGGGGGTATGGAGCCTGCCGTCATGATCTTCTTGGCGACGTTCGCAGCGATCACCCCTGCATTGATCTCGGGCGCAGTCGCTGACCGTATGAAGTTCTCGGCGTGGGCTGTATTCGTCCCCTTGTGGAGCCTGCTGGTGTATGTTCCCGTCACGTATTGGGTCTTCTCGCCGAATGGTTGGCTACTCAAACGAGGATCGCTCGATTTCGCCGGTGGAACGGCTATTCACGTCAATGCTGGTATCGCTGCTCTTGCGGTCGTACTTGTTCTCGGTAAACGAAAAGGTTGGCCGGGGGAAGGGTCGCCTCCGCATTCGATGCCGCTCGTCATGCTTGGCACGGGCATATTGTGGTTCGGATGGTTTGGTTTCAACGCCGGCTCGGCGCTTGCCGCCGATGGTCGTGCCATCCAGGCGTTCATCAACACCTTCCTGGCCGCATCTGCTGCTGGTTTGGTGTGGGCACTTGTCGAACGTTTGCGCAACGGTCATTTCACCAACCTTGGTGTTGCATCGGGTGTCGTTGCCGGGCTTGTTGCCATTACGCCAGCCTGCGGCTTCGTGACGTCGATGTCGGCTATCGCTATCGGCATCGTGGCCGGTGTGGTGTGCCAGTTCGCGCTGAGTCTCAAGGTGAAGTTCGGCTTCGACGACGCCCTCGACGTGATTGGTGTGCACCTTGTCGGTGGTCTCGTCGGGTCACTACTCCTTGGGCTTTTCGCCGATCCAACTGCATTCAACCTGGATTTCAAATCGGGCTTGTTCACGGGTGGAGGCTTTGGGCTACTTGGTGAGCAGCTCCTTGCTAACGGTGTCACGATTGTCTTCTCGTTCGTCGTTACCTACCTTCTGGCCAAGGCCATGCACATGACGATGGGTATTCGGGTTACTTCCGATGAAGAAAGTGAGGGTCTCGACATAACTCAGCATGTCGAGACGGCGTACCACTACAACGAGCGCTCCATGGGGAGGATGTCATGAAACTCATCACAGCCATCATCAAGCCGTTCAAGCTCGATGACGTCAAGGCGGCCCTCAAGGGCATCAACGTCGAGGGCATGACCGTCACCGAGGTGCAGGGCTTCGGTCGCCAAGCCGGCCACACCGAGGTGTATCGCGGCGCGGAGTACAAAGTCGACTTCATTCCCAAGATCAAGATCGAAGCAGTAGTCGCCAGTGACGATGTTGCCAGGGTTGTCGAGGCGATCGTGAGCGCTGCTCGAACCGGAAAGATCGGTGACGGCAAGGTCTGGGTTACGACGGTCGACAGTGTCGTGCGAATCCGCACCGGCGAACGTGACAGCGACGCCATCTAATCAACCGTTCGATCGGTCTGGTCTTCTCAGCGAACTGGCTCCACGGGGAGCCGCGTTCGTTGTCGAGTATTCTCACCTTGTCGATGAGTGGCTGTCGGGCCTGTTCCATGACGTCTTTGGTACCACTGGTGGCGTAGCGCTCGTCGCCACCGGTGGCCAAGGGCTAGCGGAACTGTCGCCGCACAGCGATCTTGACCTGGCACTCGTGCACGCTGGTTTGATCGATCCGGGGCTAGCACAGAACTTCTGGTACCCGGTTTGGGATGCTGGCTTCAAGCTTGGTCATTCGGTCCGTTCCATCCCCGAGGCGTTAGCGTTGGCCAGCGACGACCTTGCCACCGCCACGTCTCTGCTGTCGGTCCGCTGGTTAGCTGGTGACACAGACATTGCTCGTCGTCTTGCCGATCAGGCGACAGCGCAATGGCGAAAACGGGCTAAGCCGTCGCTCGTCGTGCTAGCCGACAGTGTCGACGAACGGCACGGCCGAGTTCCGGATGTTGCGTACGCACTTGAACCCGACCTGAAAGAGGGACGCGGTGGCTTGCGTGACGTTCACGCGCTCCGCTGGGCGCAGGCGACCGGACTTTTGGCGGTCGATGAACTTCGAGGGTTGACCGACTCGTACCAGACTCTGCTGGGCGTACGTGTCGAGCTTCATCGGGTGGCGGGTCGGCCCGGCGATCGTCTGCTCCTTCAGTACCAGGACGAGGTTGCCACTCGACTCGACGACCCGAATGCCGATGTCTTGATGTCACGAGTTGCTAGTGCTGCTCGTGCGATTGGTTGGGCATCGGACGAGTGTTGGTTCGAGGCTCGTCGACAACTCGGAACTGGACGGTGGTCGCGCCGCGACCGCCCGAAAAATCTTGACCACGGCATTGAACTGATCGGCGGCCGGATTGAGCTCGGCCCCGACTCCGACCTGTCTGAGCTCTCGGTTCTGCGTGTCGGCGTGGCTGCTGCGAGCAATGGGGCACGCATCAGCCGAGCGACGCTGCGTGCGTTGGCCGATGCCCCGCTCCTGAGCGACCCTTGGCCCGCCGAGGCGCTGGCATTGCTTATCAGTTTGTTGGCACTCGGCGACGACGCCGTGCCCGTCATCGAAACCCTCGACGAAGCTGGCTTGTGGTGTTTGTTACTCCCCGAGTGGACTCCGAACCGTTGCAAGCCGCAACGCAACGTGTATCACCGGTTTACTGTCGATCGTCATTTGCTCGAAGCGACCGCTCGTGCCGCCGATCTGCAACAACGAGTCGAACGTAGTGATCTCCTTGTGGTTGGTGCGTTGCTGCACGACATTGGCAAGGGCTACCCAGGCGACCATACCGAGGTGGGCATGGTTCTTGCCCATACTATCGCTCGACGCATGGGGTTCGACGCCAATGACGTCGAGACGCTCGTACTGCTTGTTGAACACCATCTCTTGCTCCCAGACATCGCCACGCGGCGAGACCTCGACGATCCGGCTACGTTGCGCTGGGTTGCTGCGTGCGCAGGAACTGTCGAGCGTTTGCATCTGCTGCACGCGCTCACTGAAGCCGATTCGATCGCCACGGGTCCGTCGGCGTGGGGGTCATGGAAGGCGGGCCTCGTAGCAACCCTGGTGGAACGCACCCAGCATGTACTGAACGGCGGCGACGTCGGTGAGCTCACGGATTCGCCCGAACGCCAGGCCGAACTCGACACGCTGATCGACCAGGCCATCGCAAGTAGTGAGCCGATCATCCGGGTTGATGGTGATCAGGTCACTGTGGTTTGTGCCGACCGACCCGGCCTATTCAGCCGAATAGCAGGAGTCCTGGCTACCTGCGGACTCGATGTCTCTGAGGCGTCGGCTAACGGTGAGCGCGGATTTGTCATCGATAGATTTCGGGTCACGTCTGACTTGGGTGGCGACATTGCCTGGGCGAAGGTGGAACTCGCATTGGTCAAGGCGCTTACCGGACGAATGTCGATTGACTCGCGTCTGGCCGAGCGGGCCCGTGTGTATGCCAAGGCGCCAATTCAAGCGCATCATCTTCGACCGAAGGTTCGGGTTCTCAATGAGGCATCCGACGATGCCACCGTGGTTGAGGTTACGGGTCCCGACAGCATTGGACTGTTGTATCGCCTCACTCGAGCCCTCGCCGACCTCGAGATAGATATCGGTCGGGCGAAGGCTGTCACAATGGGCGGCGACGTGGTCGATGCCTTCTACGTGCGTGATGCCACAGGTGCAAAGATCACCGACCCCGACGATGTGGGTGAAATTCGCCAGGCGCTTCTACACGCGCTAGCACCCATCACTGGCTGATCGTTTCGTGCCTAATGCTGGCAATGATTGCCGCAACCAGCAGAAACATGATGATGCCCAGCGACACGTAGGTATTGAGATGAAACCAATGCGACACGGCCATCTTCAGACCAACAAAAATCAGGATGCCACCAAGTGCATGCGACAAGTAGTGGAACTGGTCTTTCGCATTGGCGAGTAGGAAGTACATAGCTCGCAGGCCCAAGATGGCGAAGGCGTTCGACGCGAACACCAAGAACGGCTCTCGCGATACAGCGAGGATGGCTGGAACCGAATCGACCGCAAAGATGATGTCGGTCGCTTCGACGACGACGAGCGCCGCAAAAAGCGGTGTGGCGGCACGTTTGCCGTTGAGCTTGGTGAAGAACTTATGTCCATCAATGTTGTTGGTTACCGGCATGATCTTGCGAAGCATCCTGAGACCCGCCGTCTTGGTCTCGGTTCCTTCGTCGGCGGTGTGTCGAATCATTTTGGCACCGGTGAAGATCAAGAAAACTCCGAAGATCAGCAGTACCCACCAGAATTGCGTTATCAGCGCCGAGCCGAGCCCGATGAAGATTGCTCGCAAAACAAGGGCACCAAAGATCCCCCAGAACAGGACTCGGTGCTGATACTTCAACGGTATTGCAAGTGCGGTGAATAGCATTGACCACACAAACACGTTGTCGACTGACAACGACTTTTCGATGAGGTACCCCGAGATGTATTCGCCGAACGCCTGGCTACCGAGCGTCGCCCAGACAACCCCGCCGAATGCCAGCCCGCAGGCAACCCAGGTTGCCGACTCCTTCAGGGCTTCACGCGGCGTAGGCTCGTGGTCGTCTCGGTGACGAAATAGGTCGATCGCCAGCATCATGGCGATGATGGCGAGCAGACCGATCCACCCCCACACGGGGACGTTTAGATCGACAAAGTCGGATGCAGACGGGGATGCAACAAGCACAGAATTCTCCTTGGGTACGCGAGTATGCGTGTTCCCAAGTCTCTCCGTCGCACCAGTTGATGCGACTGGCCTCACCGGGTACAAAACACTGCACCGTATTGACGACAGGCCTCGAGGGGTACTCCCTTGGTGGACGCATGATAGCAGCCGACCGTCAGTTGTCGAGGTGCGACCTTCTCAGGCGTCGACTAGCGGCGATGACGGTACCGGGAACGAAGAAAATTCGCGCCGGATACGACGCTTCGCTAAATGCAAGCTTGGTCAGCGGCGCACGCCACGCTCGCATCCGGTAGGTGAGGAATATGCCGATGAGGCTCTGCATGACAACGATGCTCCACGTGAAGCCCGATACGCCGACCACGCCCATCAACCCGGCGACGATGAGTGGGCCGACAAATGCACCTGCCCCGTACAAGGTGATGAGTTGCGATGCCGCGGCCAAGGTTTGCTCCGGTGGCGTCCAATCGTTCGTGTACGCCACCGCAATGGAATAGAGCGGATAGCTGGCTCCACCGATGAGAGCCATCAGGAGGACCCCAGACCAACCCTGCGGGCCGGTGAGGGCTAGCGCGGCGGCAGCAAGCGCGGCACCGAATGCCGCCACAACCCCGACAGCGCGACGGTCGACATCGTCCGACGCCGACGAAATCGGCCACTGCAGGACCACACCCCCAATGGTAGGAGCGGCAACGAACAAACCGATGGCAGCGCTGGCGAGACCCGAACGCGTGGCGTACACACCGGCCATACCGGTAAGCGCCCCGTGGGCCACGCCGACCAACAGACAGGTGCCAACTCCGGTGGGCACGATGCGCGCCAGTTCGCGCAGACTGATGTGCCGCTGCTCAATTTCCTCGAGAGGCACATTGCCTTCCGACAATGCAACCGGGGCCACCGCTAAGGATGTGAGGGCGCTGGCCAGGACGAAGCCGCCGATGGCAGCGGGGTCGCTCACCGAGATGAGCAGTTGGCCGATTCCAAAGGCGCCGGTTGTGACCAGCATGTACACCGCCATGAGGCGACCGCGGTTTGAGTTGTCGGCTAGGGCGTTCAACCACGATTCAGCTACGACATACTGCCCAGCGAGGCACAGCCCAGTGATGAACCGCAGGGCAACCCAGGTGATGGGGTTGGGCGCTACGCCTGTCGCCAGCATCGTGGCCGAGAGCAGCGACGCCAGAGCGGCATACACACGGACATGGCCGACTCTGGTGAGCGCAACGAGGGTCAGGCGCGAACCCGCAAGAAATCCGGCGTAGTATGCAGCAACAACTACACCGATCACGACCGTGTTGAAACCTTCGAGTTCGGCTCGCACCGTTACGAGCGTGCCGAACAATCCCGAGCCGATCAGTAGCAACGCCAAGCCAACGAACAGGCCCCACGTTGCAAGCGCCACGGACTGTCGCGCCGGGTCTCCGTCGTCGCCTCGATCAATCGTCACAGACCCACGCTATTCGACTGTCAGGTCGGCGGCAGGGTGTTCGCAGCTTCCGGCTGAACAGGTGTTTCGGGGGTGACCGGTGTGTTGGGGGTGACAGGTGTTTCGGGGGTGACTGGTGTGTCGGGAGTTGCTGGTGTGTTGGGGGTGACCGGTGTTTCGGGGGTTGCTGGTGTGTCGGGGGTGACCGGTGTGTCGGGGTTTGCTGGAACGGAAGCGAGCAGGCAAGCGGCGTCGGCCTTCACCCAGTCGCCGTTCAGATTTCGGAAGACCACTCGCACGGTCACCGAGCCCGCGGGAGCCTTGTTTGGCCCGATGGCGTAGTCGGCCAGGTCACCTCTTGTGTCCACGTCATAATCGAGTTCGACCGAGTCGCTTGTAAGCACTGCTCCGTTCGCATCGAGGAACTGCATCGCCGCCTCATGACCGAACGTGGTGTTGTGCGTGCCACCGGCCAGGGTGAGCAAGTAATTGCCGCCGGGCACCGCAAGGTGGTCTTGCCACACCGCGCCGGCGATCTGCCCAGTAGGTCGTAGAAACATCAAGTTCTCTCCATCAGAGGCCTTGAGCCCGTAGGTTTGGCCGGTCCGGCGCTGGCGGTCGTTTTGGCATCGAAGCTCCATCCTGCGAGCCCGTCTTCGAAGCTCCAGTTCGTAAGCAATCCGTTGCTGCACTGGCCATCACCGATCGTGGCCGTGACTGTCGGCTGTGCGGAGCCCGCCGCCGGGGCTGACGGGACAGCGATGCCGGCGGCGAGCCCAGCGGTGGCGAGAACGCCCAACGTGACTACCGCCGCAGTGGCAGGAATGGCGGCGAGGAGAGATTTCGTAGCAGCGACTATGGAGCAAAGGGCCATGTCAACACTGTGAGCGGTTTTGGTTCCGCTGCATAGCGCTGAAGTTGACTCTTGCTCAACACTGAAGCGGATGAACTGAGTGTTGATCGAACGCAAAATTCGTCTGCTCCGTAGCGCGCACCGGCGACCACTTCAAGCGTTGTTGCTCCGCCTCCGGTCTGGCGTTCGATCATCGGTAGCATCAACCCATGCTCGACATAGTGATTCGCGGTGGCACCATTGTTGACGGAACCGGCTCCCCCCGGCACGTTGGCGACGTCGGGGTACAAGACGGGGTCATCACCCAGGTCGGCGGGCGTATCAGCACGTCGTCGCAACAGGTCATCGACGCCGATGGTGCCCTTGTGACCCCCGGCTGGGTCGACGTGCATACCCATTACGACGGTCAGGTGTCATGGGACGACGTGATGGACCCGTCGTCGTCCAATGGCGTCACCACCGTCGTCATGGGCAACTGCGGCGTCGGTTTTGCGCCGGTGCCGCCCGGACAAGAACGAGAACTCATCGAGCTCATGGAAGGGGTGGAAGACATCCCCGGCTCCGCCCTCTATGAAGGCATCGAATGGGGTCGTTGGGAGACGTTCCCCGAATACCTCGACTACATCGCCAGCCGTACGTACTCACTCGACATTGGTACGCAGGTTCCTCACGGCTCGGTGCGCTTTTACGTGATGGGCGAGCGCGGGTCGCGCAACGAGGACGCCACCGCTGCCGACATCGAAGCCATGGCGAGCTTGGTCGGTGAAGCGGTTCAAGCAGGCGCGTTAGGCTTCAGCACGTCGCGTACCGTTGGCCATCGCTCGCTCTGGGGCAAACCCGTGCCGGGAACGTTCGCCCCGGCCGAGGAACTGCTCGCAATCGCGCGGTCCATGGGCGCAGTGGGCAAAGGTGTTTTCGAGATGATTCCAGCCGGCACGGTCGGCAAGATGGAATCGCTCGGGGGCGAAAAGACGACTCAGGAAGAAGAACACGAGTTGATGCGCCGATTCTCGATGGAGAGCGGTCGTCCAGTCACGTTCACGCTTGTCCAGTCGCCCGACTACGACCCGAACCTGTGGCGCGACATCTTGCGCATGACTGCCGAGGCAAACGCTGCCGGTGCGCAGATGTTTCCGCAGGTCTCGTCTCGACCGATTGGTTTCCTCACCGGGCTCAGTGCCTACCACGCCTTCATGCGACGGCCCACGTATCTGCAGATCGCTCATCTACCACTCGCCGAACGGGTCCGAGAAATGTCGCGGCCCGAGATTCGCGCTGCGATCATGTCGGAAAAAGGTATTCGGCCCGACGCCCCCGGCTCGATGGAGAATGTGTACGGCCTGTTCACCCGAGCGGCCGCGCTGTTGTACCCGTTGTCGAACCCGGTGAACTACGAGCCCGACGCCTCAGAGACGCTCGGTGCGCAGGCTCGGGCACTCGGCAAAGACCCCCTCGACCATTTGTACGACTTCTTGCTCGAAGATGGCGGCACTCGCTTTGCATCCTTGAGCACTGCCGACATTCCGGCTCGAATGGACGTACTGCGCGAGATGCTCACCGATCCGAACACTGTCACTGGTCTCAGCGACGCTGGCGCCCACGTCACGTTGATTTGCGACGGCACAATGCCCACCACGCAGCTCACCTACTGGGCGCGTGATCGACGCAAGGGCGAACAACTGCCCCTCGAGTTCATCGTGAACAAACAGTCAGCCCGCAATGCTGCGCTGTACGGCTTGAATGACCGAGGGACCCTTGTTCCTGGCATGCGGGCCGACATCAACGTGATCGACCACGAGAACTTGCAGGTTTCGGCTCCGGTCGCCCATCACGACCTTCCCGCGGGCGGCACCCGCTTGATGCAACCAGTGCAGGGCTACCTGGCCACGTTGTGCCACGGCGTTGTGACCCGTCGAAACGATTCCGATACCGGGAGCCGTCCCGGCCGACTTGTTAGGAGCTAACTTTGAAGCCGTTGTTGCGTTACCCAATCTTGCAGCACGCCTGGTTCGTGAACGACATCGAGGAGGCGTGCCACAAGTGGAACCGGGTCACCGGCGCCGGGCCGTTCTTCGTCACCCGAGGACACTGGGGCGATCGCCATATGCACCATGGCAACGAGATGACCGTTCCTCTCGATTACGGGTTCGGTTACCACGGCGACACGCATGTGCAATTCATCCAACAAAACCACGAGGGTCCATCGATCTATCGCGACATGTACGGTGCTGGTGAAGAAGGCTTTCACCACATTGGCATGCTCGTGCCCGACGACGACATCGAACAGGTAGCCGCCGAGTATGAAGCGGCCGGCTTCCCGGTCGCTTCGTCGTTGTGGGCTGTTGCCAACGTTATCTACATCGACGCTCGCGAAGCCATTGGATGTTTCCTGGAATGCCACGGCGACAACCCCGAGATTCGGGCGGTGTTCGCTGGTTGGAAGAAAGCCCATGACGAGTGGGACGGTGTCACCGATCTCATCAGGGGCAACCGCGGTCAGCCGCTCGAGTCATGATTGTTGGTCTTCACCACGTTGCAATTTCCGTCTCGGACATCGTCAAGGCCACCCGGTTCTACTGCGATGTACTCGGTTTTGAAGAAGCGTTCGAGAGCACGTGGGATAACAAAGTCGACAATGACCGTGTAATCGGAATCGACGGCACGGCGGCCACCGTCAAAATGGTCCGGGCAAAGAATGCGTATCTCGAGCTGTGGCAGTACGCGTCGCCAACCCCCGCGCCTAAGGACCCCACCTACTCGCCGGCCGACCATGGCCTCAGCCATCTGTGTTTGCAGGTCACAAACATCCAGGCCGAATACGATCGCCTCTCGGCACATGGTATGACCTTTCACGGACCCCCGGTGCAACTCGGGTCGTCATCGGCGATCTACGGGCGTGACCCGTTTGGCAACATCATCGAGCTGTACGAAGTCGCGGGACAATTTGGTTTACCCGCGCCTGACCCTGTTGCCGAACGACTGGGTCGACTTGAAGACATCGAAGCAATTCACAGGCTTAAAGCGGCGTACTGCGCAGCGTGCGACAACGATCACGATGGCGAAGCCGTGTCGGCATTGTTTATCGAGGGTGGTACGTGGACAAATTCCATGCACGACGACGTGTTCCGAGGACGCGAGGAAATCCGTGGTCACTTCGACACCATTCGCGCCAGTGGTCGACTACTTCACTCGTCGCACCTGGTCACGAATCCCGTTATCGACGTCTCGGGCAACGAGGCGTCAGGTACCTGGAGCATGTTGATGATGTACACGGGGCCCGACGGTTCACGGTTCCGAATCGTTGGCTTCTACCGTGACCAGTACGTGAAGCGACGAGGTCGGTGGTGGCTTTCGACCCTCTTTGCCCATGTGCAGGAATACACCCGAGCCGACGCGGTTGTTATCTATCCACGTCCATGAGTGGAAGGCCAGCGCGTTGCCATGCTGCGATGCCACCAATCATGTCGGCTGCGTTTACGAAACCCAACCGATGCAGGCTGGCTGCCGCCAAGCTTGACGAGTAGCCCTCGTTGCACACCACGACAATGCGCTGATCGAAGCTGGTGATAGCGGGATTCGTATACCCAGAGGTTGGATCGCACAACCATTCGAGCTGGGTGCGAGGGGTGTGGATGGATCGGTTCACGATGCCGTTCGCGGCTCGGTCAGTCGGCGTTCGAGTATCGAGCACGAGCCAATCGCCGTCGGCCACCTGTTGAGGTGTGAGACGCGTAATGACCTGTCGAGCCTCGGCGACGATGTCGTGGATAGTGGTGCGGGTTGTGCGTACGAAGACCGACGTTTCCGAGGCTGGGTCGCCGGGAAGTAGCCCAAATGCTGGCCACGGAATATCGGGGACGTCGCAGCTCATTGCGAGTTCCCCGCCTGGCACGAGATGGCTGGAAAGGTTGTGTACGAGGAGGTGCGTGTCGCCGCCCGGGATCGTGTCGACCTCGATGCGGTCGAAGCGCTCGGGCAACTGAATGGTGGCCGGTTCGTAACCAAATGCGCTCAGCGGGACGATGTTTGTCATGTGTTCCCAGATCATGCCTATGTTTCCGTGGCACCGCCAACTGTTGGATGGGTTTCGCGTTGACGCCAACGAAGCCCACAACTATCGTTAGGTTCCGAACGATAGGGTGGGCATGGGTGAAATAGTCGGAGCTGGAATCGTGGCCCACGTCCCGACAATCATGCTGCCCGAACTCACGCGACGTGAGCTGAACGAGGGGAACGAGATCAGCCTGGTGCCAGGACTTCGCCGCTTGCGTACCGAGGTGCTTGATCGACTCCGTCCCGACACAGTTGTCGTGCTTGACGCTCACTGGACAACCACGGTCGAGTTCGTCGTTGCCTCCCACGACCGCCGCCGCGGTTTGTATACCAGCGACGAATTGCCCAGGGGTATGTCGAGCATCCCATACGACCTGCCCGGTGACCCTGAATTGGCCCATGCACTGGCCGCAGAGGCCGAGGGTCGCGACGATATGTGGATCACCGCAATCGACAATGCGCATCTGCCGATCCATTACCCGACGGTGAACCTGCTGAGCTATCTACAAGGCGCCGAACGCTGGGTGAGTATCAGTTGTTGCCAAACGGCTGAACCGCACGACTCACTGCTGGTTGGTGAGCTGTTAGGTCGCGCAATCCGTCGGCTCGATAGGCGGGTAGTCGTGCTGGCGTCGGGAGCGTTGAGCCATAGCTTTTGGCCGTTGCAGCAACTGCGAGCCCACGAAGCGAGCGACCCCATCCACGTGTTCAACGATCACGCCCGCCGAGCCGACGCGAAGGTGCTCGAAGCGTTTTGGCGTGGCGATCATGCCGCCGTGATCGATGACATGGCGAACTACCTTGATGTGAAACCCGAGGCCAGGTTCGGGCACTATCTGATGATGATTGGTGCCCTCGGCGCCCGAGAGTGCACGGCCAAAGGCATGGCTTACAGCGACTACGAGAATGCAGTTGGCACGGCGCAGATGCACATCTGGTTCGAGCGGCCAAAGCAAGGTTGGACCTCGTGACCAAAAGAGCTCTTGCCATTGCTCATCACGGCGACTACGACCCGGGCCTTGTGGGCGACGCACTCAACGAACTCGGCTACGAGCTGACCATGGTGGCCCGCGAGGACGGTGTGTACCCCGACCCACGCACCTTCGATCTCATCGTGCCGTTCGGGTCGGCCTGGTCGGTGCCTCTCGATCACGCACAGGCTGTTGCCGCTGAGCAGGTGCTGCTGCGCGCCGCCCACAACCACGGTGTCCCCATTTTCGGCGTGTGTTTTGGTGCGCAACAGTTGGCGGCCTCGCTCGGCGGCTCCGTGCGACGAAGCGCCACGCCCGAGATTGGTTGGGTCTCCATCGACTCAACTAACGACGCCGTATCTGCCGGGCCGTGGTTCCAGTTTCATCTTGACGAGATCGTCGTACCCGACGGTGCCGACGTATTGGCCACAACGTCCTGCGTCCAGGCGTTTCGTATCGGGCGATCGCTCGGCGTTCAGTTCCACCCCGAGATCAGCCGGGACACCGTGGCCCGATGGTTGGAACAGGGCGGCCACGCGTATCTGCCCGGTGTTGGCATAACCGCGCCGGAACTGTTGGCACAATGCGATGCGAACAATGCGGCTGCCCCAGCTCGCACCAGCGCTTTGATTCGGTCGTATATTCGGTCGGTGTCGCGGCGTCCCCTCATTGGCATTACCGGTCGCCGATGGCCCACTAGCCGCCTCGCCGATCACCTTGTTCCGGCTATGCATGACGCTGAGTTTGATCTCCATTTCACCGAGTACCCCGCTGCGGTCGCCCGGGCTGGCGGTTTGCCCGTTGAACTTGCGCGAGACGCTCCGGTAGCCGAACTACTTGAACGTCTCGACGGCGTTGTGGTGTCGGGCGGCGCCGATGTTGATCCGTCGTTGTATGGAGCAACGCCCGACGAGAACCTTGGCTACCTCGAACCCGAACGTGACCTCTGGGAGCTTGAGGTCATCGCACATGCCATTCGCCTCAACGTGCCGCTCCTGGGCATTTGCCGTGGGGCGCAACTCATCAACGTTCATCTCGGCGGCACACTTGTTCAACATGTCGGACGAGACGAAGGGGTTGGGCATCCTCGCTTTAGTGAACCGCGTGACGTGCCATGTCATCTCGTACGTTTCGTCGAGGGAACTCTCGCCTATGAGCTGTACGGCCACGAGGCGATTGTCAACAGCCTGCATCACCAAACCATCAGCGACCCGCCAGCTGGCGTAGTTGTTTCGGGTGTCGCGCCGGATGGCGTAATCGAAGCCATCGAGCTTCGCGGCCGACCCGTGCTCGGGGTGCAATGGCATCCCGAGATGCTCACGGTGCTCGACCCCAGCCTGGTCTGGCTGATCGAACAAGCTACGCAACGCGCCAACCCGCCGGTTAGCGAACTGGCTCCCAACAATCAGGAATCAAGGAGCGTTACGAATGGCTGAGTTCCAGAGAATTCGCCCGCTATTTTGCGACCATCTGGGCCTCGCACGGGGCAAGTACTTGCCTGTGGCCTTTGCGGGTCATGGCACGAAACACTGCATGACCCTGTTCTCGCAGCACTACGACAAGCAGATGACGGCGACCACCCCTCACACCGGGTTCTTTACCGGTATGCCCGATCTTGAAGCCGTGTTCGACGTAACGACGGCGCGGCCCGGTTGGGAGCCGGGGGTAGGCGTTGTGGTGGCCGACCTGATGTACGAGGGCGACCTGGTGCCGTGGGCGCCGCGAACTGTGCTGCGCCGCGCGATCGCGGGCTGGACGGCACTGGGCCTTACACCAATGGTCGGCATTGAACTTGAGTGTTACATCTTGGAACCAAACGGTAGCGGTGGTTGGAAGGCCATCGAGACGCCGGGTGCAATGACCTACACCGTGGGCCCCATGGTCGACCCGCACGGGCTTCTCGACGACATCATGGCCATGGCCGACCTGTGCGGGTTCCCCGTCGAGAGCGTCAACAGCGAGTACGACGCGCCCCAGTTCGAGTTCACGCTGCACTACAGCGACGCGCTCGACGCTGTCGACAACATCTTTGTGTTCAAACAAATGGCTCAAGAGGTCGCCCGCAAGAAGGGCCTTCTGCTCACCTTCCTCGGTAAGCCGTTCGCAGCGCTGTCGGGCAGCGGACTGCATATCAACTTTTCGGCGAACACCGCGACGGGAGTCAACGCGTTCAATGATGCTGCCGGACGCCACGGTCTTTCCGACGTCGCCAGGTATTCGATTGGTGGGCTCCTGCGCCAACACGAACCACTGTCGGCAATCTGTGCCCCGACGGTTAACGCCTACAAACGGCTGAAGCCAGGCAACCTGGCTGGCGTTTTTGCCAATTGGGGCCTTGATCATCGCAGCGTCACCGTCCGCGTACCCAAAGAACGTGACGCAGCCACCCGCATCGAGTACCGGCTTCCCGACGGCGCAGCGAACCCCTACTTGTCGGTCGCAGCGGTGCTGCAGGCTTCGCTGCTAGGTATCGCAGAAACCGTTGAGCCCCCGGCGCTTGAGGAGGGCGACGGCCTAGAAACAGCTAGCACGCAAACTCGTACGCCCCTCAACTTGTCGGCGGCTCTCGATGCGTTGGAAGCCGCCCCCGCGTTTCGCGAGGCGTTAGGGCCTGAAATTGTCGACATTTTCCTGGCCGTCAAACGCGACGAATGGCAAAAGTTCGCCGAAGCCGTGACCGATTGGGAACTCAGCTATTACCTACCATTCCACTAATGACGACCGACCCAATCGACGACCTGACGCCCGCCGAAGCCGACGTTGAACGTCGTGTGGGTGAGCTACACGACGTCGACTTTGCTGCGATGGAAGCTGTCGCCAACGTGTTTCGGGTGGCGTCAGCGGTGCGCAATCACATGGAGCGCGAGGTTCTGGGCCCGGATCAGTTGTCGTGGACTGGTTTCACAGCGTTGTTTGTCTTGTGGGTGTGGGGTGATCAGGAGTCACGACATCTGGCCGAGCAATGCAGCGTCACCAAAGCGACGCTCACCGGCATTGTCTCCACCCTCGAATCGCGAGAGTTTGTAACTCGACGGCCTAACCCCGATGACGGTCGGATGGTAATCGTGGCTCTCTCGCCTAAAGGGCTCGCCACCATTCGACGTCTGTTCCCGATTTTTAATCAGCACGAGGCGTTGGTAACCAAACGGCTCTCGGAACACGATCGGCGGGCGATGGCTCATCACTTACGAGAGGTACTACGATCGATAGACGACCTTTCCTAACGGTGTCTTGAGCCCAAACGTAGGATCGTTTCACCGGCTGCGAATACAGTGGTCAACATGGCGGCTTGGCGGATGCCCGAGTGCGGAAGGCGGCAAGAAACGTGATCAGAAAACCGTGGAAGTTCGTGATTTTGTCACCCATGTACTCGGACGACACGTCCGACACATGGCTCGAAGCGTTTGTTCACGACACCGACAAGACTCTCGTCACCGTTGGTCTCAAACGTCCCTTGGGGAACTGGCACCTGAAGTCGCGGCCCCGCAGTGGCGCCATCGAATGGTGGCACTATCTTCGGTCGACCATCGTTGCTTTCACGAAACGCCCCGATGTGCTTGTTACCGTGCTACCCCAGTTTGCCGTGGTCGCTGGCATTATCAAGCGAGTTTTCCGACTTAAGACACCGCTCGTCGCCTATTGGTTCAATACTGGGCACACCGAAGGTCTGCGCAACACGGTCACCCGGTTTGGACTGCAATCGGTTGACCAGTTCGTTGTTCACTACCGTCGTGAGGCCGACCTGTACGCCGGCTGGTTCGGTGCACCGAAGGAGAAGTTTCGGTTCGCGTACTTCCCGAAGCCACCAATGAGTGCCGACCGAGCCTTAGCACCGCTCGAGCCGTACGTGTTCGCAACCGGAACGGGATACCGGGACTACGCAACGTTCTTTGCAGCCGTTACCGACCTTCCCATTCGGGTGATCGTTGCGCCCGGCCGGTCAGCCGTCAAGGGGCTCACTTGGCCGTCGAATGTCGACGTTCGGTTCGAAATCACCCTTCCCGAAATACGGGCGCTGGCCAAGTACGCAGTTGCCAATGTCATCCCGCTGACGACCGAGTCGGAGTTGCCCGCTGGCGGCGTCACCTATGTCGAAGGCCTCATGCTCGGCTCGACGATGGTGGTTTCCGACACCAGCGGCGTTCGCGAATATCTTGAAAACGGTGAGACAGCGTTGCTTGTTCCACCCTTGGATGTCCGAGCGATGCGGGCTGCCCTGCAGAGCCTGATTGACGACCCGACTCTCGGCAAGAGCCTCGGCGAAAACGCGCAGCGCCATGGGCATGCCACATGTCTTGACGTTCGATGCGGCGAAGAGTTCGGCAGGCTGCTCGACGATGTGCGAGCAGCCCGCGAACGCAAGTCCAGTAGTTCGACCCAGTAGCTACGGCTTTGTAGTTGCACGACTGTCGACAATGACCGACGTGTTGCCGGCCGCCGTTGATCCGTCGGCACCGTTTCCGGCACACACATTGACCACCTGAGCCTTGGTGGCCGCAATAGCAGCGGCGCACGCCTTGGTCTTTTCAAGGTCAACCAGCGTCGGCGTTAGTGACGCTGCGATCTTGGCGTTCGCACTGGCCTGCGCCTCCGCGGCGATGGTCACCGAACGAGCATCGGCCTCGGCCTTGGTGACCGTTGCTTCTTTGTCGAGCGATGCAACCTGCTTGCGTGTCTCGGCTTCTGTGGTTTGCTTCTTCTGATCTTCGAGGGCTTTGGCCGCCTCGTTACGAGACTGCAAGATGGCGTTGATGGCCGCAAGTTGCTGGTTGTCGGGTGCGAGGTCGCGGATGTTAACCGAGTCGAGCAACACCCCGCGCCCGGCCAAGCGAGGCGCGAGTTCATCGGCAATCCTCACAGCGATAGTGGCGCGTTTGGTGCTGTAGCCCTCCTCGGCGGTGAACTGACCGAACACGTTACGCACGACCTCGCGGGCATCGGGACGCACAAATCGATCCTTCACCAATTCAACTGACCCGGCCTGCTTGAACAATTCCGACGCCTTGTCGGGCGCGAGTGCAAAGCGCACCGTCACATCGACGGCCATGGAACCGCCACCCGATGAGATTACGGCGACGCTGTCGTCTTTGGCCTTGTCGCCTTCGTCGGCGGCGCGAAGCATCGAGAGTTCCTGGACTCGGGTGGAGAAACCGGTGATTGTGGTCCACGGAGCCGTGAAGTGAAATCCGCTCGAGAGTGGCGTACCGACTTTCCCAAGGGTGGTGGGTATGCCAATGGTGTTGGCGGGTACGACGCGTAGGAACGACGAGCCGATAATGAAAACGCCAAGGATTGCCAGCGCAAGGCTGCCAAGCGCGCTGATTTGCTTGGCTGCTTTGCCCAGCGCTGGACGCTTGCCGACGCTTGCGGTATTGCGAGCGACAAGAAAAACGATGATGGCGCCAATCGTCAGAACGACGCCGAACACAAACTTCGCCATGTGAACCTCTCCGTAGAGGACACCGAGTCCAACACCGGGTGCGGCATTTTATTTCGCCTTGCCGAGCACTTCGATACGTGACACCAGCTCGTCTGGCACATCCACCCCGTCGCGTTCGGCCCCGGCTCGGGCATCATTGCGTCTATCGCCTGGCAGTCGCACGCCGCTCTCGGACGCCAGAGCGCGCAGCATCGTTTCCAGTCGTAACTCGAAACCTTCGTTGTTTCTACCGGGATCAATTGCAATGAAGACCTGACCGACCAGGGGCGGACCACCCCGATCATCGAGGAATGACGACGCGTCGGCCGCCCAGCTTCCGCCGCTGACACCGGCCGCAAGAATTTCGACCATCAGCCCGAGCGCAAAACCCTTGGCACCACCGAGTGGGGCAATGGTCCCGGCTAGTGCGTCGTTAGCGTTACTGGTGGGCTTGCCCTGCGCGTCGTGGGCCCAACCCAGTGGGATGTCTCGACCCTCAACCGCGGCTTGGCGCACGTTGACATAGGCGGTGGCACTCGTGGCCATGTCGATGACCAGCGGTCGTTGGCTTTGGCGCGGCGCAGCAAACGCCAACGGATTGGTGCCAAGCATCGGCCGCGTTCCGCACCAGGGAGCCACCAACGCCGACGAGTTGGCGAATCCGAGAGCGACGAATCCCCGCTGTGCAAGGCGTTCGACCATCCAGCCCAAAACTCCAGCGGAATACGATCGCGAGATAGTCAACAATGCAATGCCATGTGATCGCGTGAGTTCAGCAAACGGTTCGAGCGCCGCCTCGAATGCGGGATGACAAAATCCCGAATTGGCATCGACCGTGACGGTGGCTCCATGGGCGAGGCGCACAACAGGTTCGGCCGAGCCGACAACCTTGCCGCACAACAGGTGATGGCAATAGGTTGGCAAATAGTCGAGCCCAACGTTGCGGATTCCTTCGGCATCGGCGTCGCTAATCGAGCGTGCCGTCGGCCCCGCCTGCACCGAGTTGGCGCCACACCGGCCGAGCGCGTCGGCCGCGAGGCATTCGATGTGGGCGAGCGAGAGTCTGGCCATAGGCGAACAGATTAACGGGATCCAATAATCCTGTCTTGACCATGTGCGTGCCGGCGAAGAAGTCGTCATCACCGAAGCAGGCGTGCCGCTCTGCCGCATGGTTCCCGTTGGAACGACGTCCCGCTACGACGAGCTCGTCGCCTCGGGTGTGCTCCGTCCGCCGATCGAACGGCACACCCCTCAAGAGATTCGGGCGAAGAGCTTGGAGCTCATGGGATTAACCGACGAGTGAGCATTGGCTATCTCGACGGCTCTGCGCTGGCGCAAGCGTGCTCCCGGGAGACCAAGGTCGTCGGGTGGCCTCGATTTGGGGGGCGTTGGACGCAGCCTGCGTGCACGAGTTCGCCCACATCGAGGTGCCGTCACTCGTGGGTCGGGAGGTCATCCGGATGGCCTGGATCTGGGCGCTCAACTCCTTGACCGTGATGGTGCCCGACGAGGAAATGACAGCGCTCGCTGTTGATTTGGCGTGGCTTGGTGCGCCGCCGATCGTGGCGTTACACGTCGCGGCTGCTGATCGAATCGGTGTCGACCAATTTGTCACCGTCGATCCGATCGCTGCCTCGTGGGCGGAGATGCGATCGCTCAACGTTGCGCTGCTCAACCGATGAGCGGTGGGCCTGCTCAATAGCATTCAACGACCCCGACGAGGCCGCCGTAAGAATCCTCTCGAAATTTCGATGCTGTGTGATCCAAAGCACAGACGTCGTGAGCGAATCGCCGCACACTCCTCCTAACCGGGCGGCGCAGCCATCCGGGCTGCCTCCGGTGGGGAGCAGACCATGAGAGCCAGAACTGTCGTCGCGAGGGGAGCAACAGCACTCGTCGTACTGATCGCAGGAATCAGCACGACGTCGCTAAGCGCGAGCGCAGCAATACCGCCTGGACCGCTGTCGGTCGACGTTGCGAGCCGTGAGGCTTCAAGGGTGTTCTTCAACACTGTGCACAAAGCGTCCCAGGGTGTGGCGATCAATTGGACCGGAAACGTCGACACCTGCAACCCGGGAACGGTGTCGAACGACTATCACGAGGCCACGCTGTTGAGAATCAAGTACTTCCGTGCGATGGCGGGGGTTCCCTCCGACACGCGATTCACGGACGCCAACAACACCAAGGCACAGTCCACCGCTCTCATCATGAGCGCTAACAGTCGACTTGACCACAATCCCCCGAACACCTGGAAGTGCTGGACTCAGCTCGCACGCGATGGTGCAGCAACGTCGAACCTGAGCCTGGGGAGTTCGGGAGCTACCTCCATCGACGCCTTGATGTTCGACGGTGGCGAAGTGGGGCATCGCCGATGGATCATCCACCCCAACCAACTCACCATGGGCAGCGGATCGGTTCCCGGGACAACCACTCCGACCGGGAACCACCCAGCGTCGGAAGCGAACCTGATCATGGGGGATCAATCACCCCAGCGGCCCGCAGTGCGTGACGAGTTCGTCGCCTGGCCCCCGAAGGGTTTCGTGCCATACCAGACGGTGTACCCGCTCTGGTCGTTCGGGCTTGCCGGGGCCGATTTCGCCAACGCTGGGGTGACAATGCAACGTAACGATGCGCAGGTACCCGTTGAGGTCAAGGCCCGCAACGGAGGTTTTGGTGAGCCAGCGTTGGTGTGGCTTGTGAACAACGCGCAGGGAAGTTGGCCCCGTCCAGCCGCCGACGACACCTTCACCGTGACCTTGACCAACGTGCTTTTCGGCGGTGTGGCCCGCACGTTCACGTACCCGGTGACCGTCTTCGATCCGGCTGTTCCAGGAGCGGACTACACGCCGCCAGTGATATCGGGATTGGCCGCTCCACCACTCAATGAAGCCTCGACGTACACGTTCACAACCGTACCCAACGCAACCAGCTATGAGTGGCGTTCAACCACACTCACACCGTTGAACCTAACGGATGGGGCCGAGACCGGTGTCGTGAACTTCAACGTTGCTGCCGGTGATCGCAACCCAATCGACACGAGCGGGCCAGCATCGGGCGCATCGGCCTTCCGTCTGACCAAGGATGGTGGACGGTTTTTTGACCCGACCACGTTGACATTCAACCGAACGTTGAAAGTGCAAGCCGGTAGCCAGGTGTCGTTCAAGAGCAGGCTGGTGTTCGCTCAGTCGCTGGCCGCACGCATGGAGGTGTCGGCCGACGAAGGGGCTACGTGGACTTCGGTGTTCACTCAGACGGGCGAAAACGCGCAGGAGCCGAACTACGTGGACAGGGTGGTGTCGCTGAGCGCGTTCGCCGGTCAGCGACTGCAGTTGCGGTTCGCCATGGAGTACCTCGGTGGCACGGTGTTTAATCACTCGTGGTTTATCGACGACATCACATTCACGAACATTGAACAAGCCGCCGTGCCCGTTGTTGCACCAGTCGCAACAGCACCGAGCTTCATCGTCACGCCGACGCAAACAGCAGTGTTCGAGTTCGACGTGCGGCCTCGATTCTTCGGCTTGTACCCGGGCGAATGGGGCCTGGCAAAGCGAGTGTCGACCGGTGTCGTTGTTCCCCCGGTTGTACCCCCGGTTGTACCTCCTGTGGTCCCGGCCGCCTCGCTGCAGTCGGCGCTCGATGGTGTCGGGCTCGTTTGGACCACTACGGGCGACGCCCCGTGGGCACCCCAAACCGCAGTAACCCACGACAACGTCGACGCTGCTCAAAGCGGTCGCCTTGATCACAATCAAGATAGCCGCATGGAGACAACCGTTACGGGCCCTGCCACCGTGGCGTTCTGGTGGCGTGTTGAAACAGAACTGAACTTCGACTTCTTGCGGGTTGAACTTGACGGTGTCGTCCAACACCGCATCTCGGGTGCCGTGAACTGGGAAGCAAAAACCGTCGATGTGCCCACAGGAAATCACGTGCTTCGTTGGGGGTATTCCAAGGATGGCAGCGTTGCCACCGGTGCCGATACGGCGTGGGTCGACCAAGTCGAAATCCGTCAACCCCAGCCGGCGCTCACCCTGTCGGCGGCGGTCAACGCCCCCACCTTGCAATGGGCGTCGGGAGGTGATGCCCGATGGTCTGGGCAACGAGCCGTGAATCACGACGGGCAGGATGCTGCCCAGAGTGGACGTGTCAACGACAACCAAAGCAGCTGGATCGAAACGTCGGTCACCGGACCCGCCAACGTGGCTTTCTGGTGGAAGATCGAGTCGGAAGCGAACTTTGATTTCCTTACCGTTGCGCTCGACGGAGTCGCCCTCCCCGGGGCTGTCTCGGGCAATGTCGCTTGGGCCCGCAAGGTTGTGGCGGTTCCAGCCGGTGTTCACACCGTTCGTTGGACCTACAGCAAGGATGGAAGCGTTACCACCGGTGCCGATGCCGGGTGGATTGATCAGGTGACGCTCTGACGCCAGAGTAGAAGGCCCGCCCGGCAGACTGCCGGGCGGCCTTCGTAAAATTTTGTGTCAGCCCGAGGCAACGACGTCGGTGATTATGCCCTCGAAGCCTCGGATCTTGGCCGGTGTTTGCTCTCGACCGCCGGTGGCAACACCGGTCCCGAATGCGGTCTCGGTCCATTCATCGCCGACACGCACCCACGCCTGCCCGGCGGGAGCCACGAGTTCAACGAGCCCGTGACGCCCAGCCGTGACAGTGCAGCGGACTCCCACCCCGGCTCGGCGTTGAATGGGGAACTGGTCGCCCTCAATACGCTTGGCCGATCCGCTGGCGTGCATGATCACTAGGTCGGCGCGGTCGTCGGCTACCACAGCCGAAACTACCCGGTCGTTAGTGCTCAGCTTGATGCCGCGCACCCCTGCGGCGCTGCGCCCCATCGGCCGAAGGTCGAGGGCGAACCGGATCGAGTACCCCAACCGGGTAACGAGCAGAATCGGCGGGCCTCCACCGGTGTCGCCAGTATCGAACAACGTGTCGGAAGCGGGGCCAGCGGCCGCTGCGTCAGCCAAGCCGAGAACGCCCACGACAGACGTTCCGGTGTCGAGTTTGATAATGACGATGCCGCCACGCCGATCGCCGCCAGCGAGATCGTCGCTGCCGATTCGTTTGATTGACCCGTCGGTGGTGACGAGAAGCAGGTCGCCAGGTAGCGTTTCGTCGGTCCACCACGCCACCACTCGGTCAGTTGATTCGAGGCCCTGGAACACGTTGACTGCTGCCGTGGGTTTGTCGCCGGGGATGGATGCTGCCAAGGCCCGGAACAGCTTGCCGCTAGCGGTTATGGCAACGAGGTTGCGTGTGGTGACAGTATCGAACCGACGAACAACTGTGCCCCTCGGCTTGGCTTTCGACGACGCTTTGAAACCCTGCACGTAACCGTCGCCCGTGATCGTGACAGAAATGGGTTCTTCGAGGACCAGCGCCGATTTGGATGGCTTCGGCGTGTCGAGTGTGGTGATGACGGTAACCCGCTCGACATGGTCGAACTGCTCGGTGACAGCGGCGAGTTCAATGCCGACTCGTTGTCGTAGCAGTGAGTCGGAGGCAAGCAACGTGCTCAACGTGGCGGCTTCGGCGATGAGCGCTTCGGTCTCTTGTTGGAACTCGATAATGGCGTCCTCGGTAAGCTGGCCGAGGTTCAAATCGAGCACGGCAGTGGCCTGCTCGTCGTCGATTCCGAATGCCTCGCACAAACCGGCCCGGGCGACCGTGCGAGTCTTGGAACCTCGCACGATAGCGATGGCTCGGTCGATGTCGAGCAGTACGGCGAGGAAGCCACGAAGTCGGTGCAGACGCTGTTCGATCTTGTCGAGCCGGTTGAGCGATCGTTGGGTGATGACCGCAATACGGTGGCGGATCCACTCGGTGAGCAATGTTCGCAAGTTGTAGAGCCGCACTCGACCATCGGCATCGAGGAAGTGCATCTGCACTTTGTTGGTGACCTGCAAGTTGGTGTATTTGAGTAGCGCAGGGATCACGGCCTCGGCGTGAATACCGCTGGACAACGCAATGGTGATGCGGGTTCGGCCGTCGGAAGACTCGTCGTTGGCGGTAGCGATTCCACCAATATCGCCAGCGTCGACAGCATCGAGCAGCTTCTCCATAAAGGTCTCGGCCGACCCGGTTCGTGTGTCGTCATACGGCAACGATGTGACCACGAGCTGTAGACGACCGCGACCAAGGTCTTCAACTTCCCAGGCACCACGTACCACCACGCGGCCCACGCCAGCCCGGTAAATGTCGACAAGATCAGCACCGTTCACCACCGTGCATGGCGACGGGAATGATGGCCCGATGACATACGTCATGAGATCGTCGACCGACGCGTCGGGGCGTGCGAGCAGATGCTGCACAGCCGCGAACACCTCGGGCGGGTGGTGTGGCGGTAGGTACGACGACAACCCGACCGCAATGCCGTTTGAGCCGTTGACCAGCGTGTTCGGGAACTCGGCCGGCAGCACCAGCGGCTCGACCGACGAACCCTCGTAGTTCTCGACCATGGGCACTGTGCCTTGGTCGATATCGCCCAACAAAAGCATGCCGGCCCAACCCAAACGGGTTTCGGTGTAACGGGCGGCGGCCGGGGCAAAGTCGGGTGACCCATAGTTACCGTGAAAATCCAAAAGCGGTACAAGGTTAGAAAACGGCTGAGCGAGCCGGGCCAGAGCATCCGAGATCGAAGCGTCGCCGTGGGGATGGAAGAGCGCCATGGTGTCGCCGACAACGCGAGCCGTTTTTACAAAGGGTCGGTCGGGGAACAGCCGCTGGGTGTACATGTCCCACAGGATGCGGCGATGGACGGGCTTCAACCCGTCGGCGGCGCGTGGCACGGCACGGTCGTTTATTACCTCACGCGCATAGTCGCCGTAGTCGGCGTCGAGCGCTTCGGTGGCGTCGAGCTCTACGATGGTTTCAACGAAGCCGACCCTGCCAATGGGGCCCGCTGACGATTTGGCCTTCTTGGCCATTAGTCAACTCCGTTCATATTCTCGTGTGCGTTCTCGTCGATGTCGAGGGTGTGCCCGGTGCGTTGCAGGAACCATTCCTTTCGAGCGTCGGACCGTGACCCAAACAGGCGGTCGGCCAAGCGAGCCAAGGTGATCGGGTCGGGAACCGTGACCCGGCCAATTGTGCGACCCGACCCAATGACGAGACGCAGCTCTTGGTGGTCCATTTCGCCCAACCCCTTCATTCTTCCGACATGGCCCTTGTGGCCGGGATTGTCGACTTTGAACTGCGTGAGCGCAGCGTCGTCGGCCAGGTAGATACGCTCGCCCCGCACCAGAGTGGACCACAACGGTGGCATGGCATACAGCACGCGACCCGACTCGATAAGGCCGGGCATCCAGCGGTAAAAGAACACGGTGAGCAGCGTGCGAATGTGTTGACCGTCCTTGTCGGCGTCGGCCACGATCATGACATGCTGATAGCGGAGTTTGTCGATGTCATACTCCTCGCCGACGCCGCAGCCGAGTGTGAGGATTAGGTCGGCGAGGGTTCCCGATTTCACGACCCGTTCGAGTGTTTCGTCGTAGGAGTTAAGGGGCTTACCCCGCAGCGGCAAGATGGCCTGAAAGGACGGATCGCGCGCATCAATGGCAGTACCACCGGCCGAGTCGCCCTCGACCAGCAGCAGCTCGGTCGGACGGTCGGTTTTACGGGTGCAGTCACGGAGCTTCGCGGGCAGTCCACCCCGAGACTTCGATCCCTTGGCCAACAGGGCTTTGGCCGCCAACTGATCGGCATTCGATTTCGTGCGGGCCCGCATTACGGCAATGGCACCGTCGGCCACTCGTTTGGCCTCGACCGGGTTCTCTTCGAGCCACTTCGACATTTGCGGCAGGACCACGGAGCGGGTGCGGCCCGATGCCTCGGGGTTCATGAGCTTGCCCTTGGAGTTCCCGGCAAACGTGGGCTCGGGGATCATGATCGAGATGACAGACGTGGCACCGGCGAAGATGTCTTTGGTGGTCGGTGCCACCTCTTTGTCCTTTAACAACGAACGTGACGCGATAAAGGCTTGCAATGCTTCGGTGACTGCAGCGCGGAACCCGTTGACGTGCGTGCCACCTTCGGGGTTGGCGACACCGTTGGCATATCCGAGCGTGGTGTCGCGTCGATCGACGGTCCACACCACGGCGGCATGCACACTGGTTTCGAGCTTCGTACCGTCTTCGGCAACCCCAGCGAACGCCAACACCGACGAGATGAGGTCGGTGTCGGCGGTGAGCTCGGCCACCAGGTCGGCCACGCCGCCCTGAGAACACCATTCAGTGACGGTCTCGTTTCTTGGGTCGCGTCTGTCTCGCAGCTCGAAGGTGAGGCCCGGGTGCACGAACGATTTGTGGCGCAGACGTTCGGCGATCATGCGCGTTGACCACTGGGGTTTTGTGAGCGGTTCGCCGTGTTCGTCGCGAAATAGCGACAGGTCGGGCCAGAACGTAATGGTGGTTCCAGTCGTACTGCGCGCCAGCGAACCGACCTGGCGGATTGGCTCGACCGGCACGCCTGCTACCAGTTCGCCCTTTCGGTCCTTGACTAGCCGCAGCGACAGCTGATGCTTGCAGCCATCACGCCACACCTCGGCGTCGAGTCGCGATGACAGACCCGTGACCACCGACGCACCAACACCATGTAGCCCGCCCGACACCTTGTAGGAGTCGGTATCGAACTTGCCCCCGGCGTTCGTTTCGGTGAGCACTACTTCGAGCGCTGAGCGGCCTTTGTGGGTGCCGTCCTTGATGGCATCAACCGGTATGCCACGACCGAAGTCCTGTACCGACACCGACCCGTCTTTGGCCAGGGTGATGATGATGCGATCGCCATGCCCGGCCATTGCTTCATCGACTGAGTTGTCCACAATTTCCCAGATCAGGTGATGTAGACCAGCGACTCCCATGCCGGCTGAACCCAGGTACATGAGGGGGCGATGGCGCACGTGCGCCAGGCCTGACAGCGCTTGAATGGAATCGGCGTTGTACGTGGTGACAGTCATAGTTTCCGCGGTCTAGGCCAGGACAGGTTGGCGAACATCTGTTCTATCATGTGGCACGGTTGCGCGGGTGGGAACAGGTGGCCTATTGCCACAGCGTAGAACGTCGGTAGTCGACGTTTGCGTCTTTCGATTCCTTGATGCCACGATGGTTTGACTCCCGGGTTGTGGGCGGTCGGTCATAGCATTTCGGAGGTGTTCGTCCTGTTCTTCGTGTTCGGCTTCACTGTACGTTCGACGGTCGTTGGTGCGGGGACAGCGCTTTGTGGGTCCTGCGGGGTTGAGCGGGTATACCGCCGGGTCGAGCGACGCCGGTGGTTCGCCCTCTTTGGTGTACCCGTGCTCAAGCGCGAAATAACAGGAACCTTTAACGAATGTGAGGTGTGTGGCCGCGTGATCGAAATCTACTAAGCCGACCTTGGTCAGAACTGCGCGACACTCGACCGTGTGTGTTCGATTCGCCATACACTTCGGGCATGAGATGGCGGGTGATCGAACACGCAATGTTCGCTTGCCTTCTCATCGGGTGTTCCGCGGCCAACGACACCGCTCGGGATGCTCCGACGAGGTCGGTAGCGGTCCCTACGGTTGCCTCGCAAGTTACGGAGCAGCCCTCCAAGTCGGCTCCAACTATTGCGATTGCGCCTGAGATCGCAGATGCCGATGGTGAACCTTTGTCACCAGAAACTGCAACGGTCCGAAGCGATGGGGCGGTTTCGTGGACCTTCACCCCAGTACTGATCGCCGGCGTGTTCGCCGCTACGTTCTCGATTCTCCGCCCGCTGGATTTGACGAGTCATTAGGGTACGAGGCGACGAGTAGTTTGCCCGCAGCACAAGCGTTGACCGGCCGACCATGTGCAGTTTCTTGTGTCGAAGGTAAACACGTGTACTTCATTCGTGCTGCCCCGTCCAACCGCCACGACGAAGGCGTCGCCGATGGTGGCAGCGTCGATGGCGCCGACAACGACACCGCCACTCGGCGGAGCCGCGCACGCACGCCAATTGTTCTGGCCAGGTTCGAGCACGTACGTAGCGGTCTGCGAAAACGCGACAAGGAGGTCGCCGTGTGCTCCTAGCGACGGCTGGAGATCAAAGATTGGTTTGGGTGAAACTGTTGGCAGTTGCGACCAGCTCTGCAGGTCCTCGGCAAGAAGTGCGCTGTCGCCTCGCGCGTTCATCACGGCGACCCGTCGGCCAATCAGGGCCCCTCTAGCGGGGCCGCCTTGAATCGGGGCATTCGGTAGTGAGCGCCATGTGTTCGACAACGGGTTGAACGATGCGCGGTCAGAAAGGTCCTCTCGGCGTGCGACGTACGGCGCTTGTGTGGCCAAGCAGCTCAAGAGGCAAGGTACCGTTGTAGTGCTTCACGCGCCAACGCTGAGACTGTTGTGCCTTCACGGGCGGCGCGTTCGGCGGCAAGTTGCCGTGATCGTTCATCGAGACGGAAGGTGACTTTGTGGCGAGCGGGTACCTGGGCCTGTTAGCGATGGTCGACCGCGGATAGTCGGCCATCGGTCGCGGGGAATCGGTTCGCTGAACTCGTAGTCGTCGCTCTCCAGAAATGCGGCGAGTTCAAGGGCTTCTTGTTCGGTGATTTTCGGTTTGGTTGTCATTCGGTCGCTCCTTGCGCTTTTCCTGTTTCGT
>JANOSH010000043.1:0-51395 GCA_031415695.1 Actinomycetes bacterium | reverse complement strand
TGTTGTCAACACGGGATGATGGCTCCGATACTCAGGTCTCAAACTCAGGTCTCGAAGCCATCATCCCAAACCCCAACAACAAACGCGAGCACCCCCGCCCCAACAGCCCCTACCGACTATTTCAGGGGCAAGTAGCTAGCTAAACCAACCCACAACGTCGGCCACCACGTCCGTTTCGGTTGATGACGAGATTCGCAGGCAACCATTTGTGCCGATTTGGGTGATGGTGAGATTCGGGATCGATTCTTTCGGTGCGTAGTTGACGCTGGAGGTTTCGGGAACCACCTGAGCGCAGGGGTAGGTGGTGATCCAACCCGACGCCTTTGAGCCAGTTGCCGTGACATTCACAATGACGGCTGTAGCAGTCTGGGGAACGTTTGCCTTCCCTCGAATCGGCACTTCCATGGTGTCGTCATCGTCGAGACGTACGCCTCCGAACTTAGATCGTGTGTCCATCAGGCGTTGCGGAGCAATCGGATGGAACTGTCCGGGTGGGAACCAACCCGACAGATCTACCAAAACATCGGTAGTGACATTGGACAAAAGACACACCGTGCCACTTGCCGAGAGTTTGCTCACGACTAGGTTGGCAATGTTCTGCCCCGTTTCGAAGTTCAGGTTCGAGGTTCCTCCCCACGGCGCGTCGCACGGAAATACCGCCAACCAACCCGGCGCGGTCGAACGCACACTCGCCACGTTGAGCGCAGCAGCCGTGGCGGTAGCTGCAACCCCAGAGCGGCCGGTTACGGCAACGGTCATGGGCATGTTTGCTTTGAGCTGCAATTTGGTGAGGCGGGTGTCGAGCAGCCGCACTGGTGTGAGCGACTCGTACGCGTCGTTCGAGGGGAACCATCCGGTTGCATCGACAACGACATGGGTAGTAGTACTGGCCGTAAAGCACACCGTGCCGGTGGCGTCGAGCTTGCTGATAGCGGCACCGGCGATGGTTTGACCCTTCGCAAAGTTCACGGTTGATGAGCCCCCTGGCTGGGCACCCACGCATGGAATCACGGCCAGCCAACCCGCAGCTGTCGAGCCCGTAACTGTGAGGTTAATGATCGCGGTCGTCGCCGTCAGCGGTAACATACTGTTCTTCTTGGTGACTTGAAGCTGTCGTATCTCGCCGGCTTTCAAGATTCCCGCTGGGTCCGACCGTGTATCCAACAGTCGTTGGGGACGGATGGCGTTTAGGCCTGGATCGGTCACGGTGACGGGACTACAGCCAATGAGCACGCCGTATGGGTGGGCCGCGTCGGCGTCGGTGAACGCGCAGACACGATGCCGACCGGGAAGCAGGTTGGCCACGTGTGAGAACACCACATCCTCGGTTGGGTCCGAGGCCGGAGTGAGCGCGGTAGGTGTGGCTATGGGCTTGCGGTCGATGTGCACCGTGACGGTCGGGGCGGTCGGCGACGATGGGGTAAGGCGACCCGACACGGTCGCCGTTCGGTTGCCGTTATCCGTCGTTGTTAGATCACCGACTGCCTCGGTGAACACGAGCGCCGCTCGCCTTCGAATCTCGGGCAACGCATTCCAGATCTTTCCGGGACACTGGGTTTGCCCGACATCTTTGTGCCCGACAATGCGAGGTAGGTCGAGCGGAAACGGGTGGGCCGGATGTCCAATCACATCACCGGCGCCTAACACGATTCGACTAGCGGGGTCGTAGCCATCGAGGCTGAGTTTCCACCCGGCCACCCGGGCAATCGAGTCGATGACAGCATCGGGTGGTTCGCGATCAACGAAGTTCCCGATTACCGAAATGCCCACCGAAACTGAGTTGAAACCGGCGGCATGAGCGCCGATGACGCCCTCGGAAAGTCCGCCAGTGCGACCTTCCCAGATACCCCCGAACTGATCGATCATGATGTTGTAACCAAGATCGTCGTAGTGACGAACGGTCATGTCGTAGGCTTGAAAACCCCTGACGATTTCGGCAACGTCGGCTCGGGTGTAATCGTTGCCGGGTGTGGCCGTGTGGTGCACGATGGCCATCTGAACACCGGTAGCCGGATCCGCCATACCCGGGTGAATCTTGGCTGGCTTCGCGCCCCACTCACTTCGAAGGTGAATGCCGCCCGGCAGGGGAGCCGCCGTGTCGGTCACGACGCTGGCCGTGTGGATGGTGGTCGACGGTGCCGAACGGATGAGGTGGACCTTGACGTTGGTTGCGGCAGGCACCAGCCAGAGTTCGTAACCGGTTGCCGAACCGAACCAGGTCGGGTCGGTCGTGACGACGGACGTTGGAGCGGTGTCGTCGGCGTTCTCGTCAGTCTTGACCTCAAGAGTTCTCCAGGTCGAAACCGTGCCATCGGCCAGCGTGGCTCGAACCTGGGGTTCGCCGCTACCGTTAAATGACACTCCCAACATCGAGAAGGGTTCAAGATCGGCGACTTGGGCACGCTGATGATCGCCATCGAGAGTAACGCTTGGAGCCGACGTTTCCGTCGTTGCTTGGGTCGACGATTCCGTCGTTGCCGGCGAAATGTCAGTGGCTCCGGCGCTCGCCGCTACCGGTACTCCGAGCGTTGGAGCCAGAAACATGACAAATAGCAGCACTCGACGCATTGATTGAACCTATGAGTGAGCGACGTCGGCCGGCAGTGACCCCCGATGCACGTCTGTCACCCGACGAATTGTCTCATTCTGTTATGTATTGGCACAGAGAGCGCATCGGCGTGTCACACGAATCACAAGGTTCTTGACGAACCTCCTTCTGGGCGGTCGCAAGAACACGTCGGGTACACGCGGAGGTAAACCGATGCCCACAGCGGCTGAAGATATTGCACATCTGTTGAGACGGGCGGGTTTTGGTGCCACATCGGCGCGAGTGGCGCAATACGCCCCGTACACGCGGGAACAGATCGTCGACTCGATTCTCGACAACAGCTCGGTCGGCTGGCCCGAAACGCCAACGGCCCTGTTTTCGAACCTGTCCCAATGGGAAAAGGTCGACTCGATGCGCTACTGGTGGCTGGAGCGGATGGTCACCGCTCCGGTACCTATCGTGGAAAAGATGACCCTTTTCTGGCATGGCCATTTCACCGCGTCGCTCGACAAGGTTCACGACGCCGAATACTTGTGGCGCATGCATCTCGCCCATCGCGTGTACGCGCTGGGCAACATACGCACAATGGCCCAAGACATGGCGGTGCAGCCCGCCATGCTCTGGTACCTCGACAACGAGGAGAACTACGCCGAGAGTCCTAACCAAAACTTTGGTCGCGAACTCCTTGAGCTCTTCCTGCTCGGGGTGGGCAAATACACCGAACCTGACGTCGTGGCTTGCACCCGAGCCTGGACCGGTCACCATCTCAACCGCATCACCAAGCTCTATGAGTTTCGTGCGAAGTACCACGATGCAACACCGTCGACATTCCTCGGCGAAACGCGAGCCTGGAACGGGCCCGACATCATCAACTTTCTGTTCGACCATCCGGTCCATCGGGTACAAGTCGCTCGGCATTTTGCGACAAAGTTGTGGACATTCTTTGCCTATCCCAACCCTCCGGAAGCCGTGATCGCTGGTCTGGCCAACGTGATGGTTGCCGGAGGATTCGAAGTGCGCCCGGTACTGCGAGCCCTGTTGCTTCGCGACGAGTTTTGGAGCGTGACTGCGCGACAGGGGCTCGTTCGGTCGCCGGTTGAGTACGTCGTAAACGTGCTGCAACAAGTAGGGCTATCGGCAACGTTCATGCAGGTCACCTGGATGGTCGAAAGCATGGGTCAAAACCTGTTCTCACCACCCAACGTTTCGGGATGGCGACCCAACGGCTACTGGCTCTCGACCGCTGCTGCCAGCATGAAGCACGAGTTTGCCAACGCGATTACGTGGCGTCTCGAACAGGCCAATCGTGCGACACCGCTTGAACCAATAACGTCGTTGTCGGTCGATGCTGCCGTCGCCCGAGTTTTCGATCAGCTCGGTGTTGTCGCCCCCAGCGACCGAAGCCGTGCCGTGCTCACCGCGTGGTTGGTGACACAACGAGCCACCTTGTATCAAGGATGGGCCGAGGGCCGCCAAATGCTGGCGTTGGCTCTGATGCTTCCCGAAATGCAGTTGGCCTAAAGGAGTGCACGATGATTGATCAAGACATTTCAACCGCAGAAACGCTCAGCCTTCTCTCACGCCGGCGGTTCCTTCAGGCAATCGGTGCTACTGGTGCTGGCCTTGCCGTCACGACCTCGTGGCCCTTGGCTGATGCGTACGCAGGCACGGCTATCAGCCCAACGGACGGCATTCTTGTCGTTATCACCCTCGGCGGCGGAAACGACGGACTCAACACCGTCGTTCCCGCGTCGAACGGTGCCTACTACGACAATCGCCAGGGCCTCGCAATCCGGGCCGAGCAAACCCTGCCGATTACTGACGGGTACGGCCTGCACCCATCGTTAGGGTTCGTCAAGTCGATGTTCGACAACGGCCAGGTCGCCGTAGTCGAAGGGCTCGGTATCAGGGAGAACTCGCTGAGTCATTTTGACTCGACTGCGATGTGGATGAGGGGTGTGCCCGGTGTCAACGGTGTGCCAAGCGGATGGCTGGGTCGATGGCTCGACGCAACGACCTCTCAGCCGCTCACAGCCGTGAACATCGGCCACAACGTTCCACTGTCGCTCGTGGGCACGAGTAAGAGCGGCAGCGCAATCTCGACGTTCCCCGCCAACTTTGGCGCCCAGACCGACCTGTGGGAAACGCAACTCTACGACGCCGTTCGCAGCATGGGCGCGGCACCGACCGGGCTTGGACCGTGGGCAAACATGGCAGCGGCAGTACAGACCAGCGCGCTCGATGTCGGCAGAGACGTGACACCTATTTTCGGTACAGCGTTGCCGAACGGGAAATTCATCAAGGAACTCACCCTTGCGGCGCGACTCATCGAACTAAACGTGGGAACACGGGTTATCAGCGTCATCGAAGGCGACTTCGATCATCACGCCAGCCAACCCGCCGCCCACGCCACATTGCTGCAACAACTCGACCAGGGTTTGCGCGCGTTTTTCGCCGGGTTGTCGCCGGCCAACGCCAACCGCACCACTGTGCTGGTCGTGTCCGAGTTCGGACGCACCCCGAAAGGAAACGCAGGCAACGGGACCGATCATGGCACTGCGAACAACGTTTTGTTGTTGGGCACTCGGGTAAAAGGCGGCCTACACGGCACCCTCCCATCGTTCGGCGACCTAGACAGCGATCGACGCACGAAACCCACCATGGACTTTCGGGCTGTGTACGCAGCCGTGTTCGACCAGTGGTTGGCGGGTGACAGTAAGCAGTTGCTCGGTGGAACGTTTGGCGGGCTCAGTCTGTTCAATTCTGCGCCCTCGACAGCGACGCCTCCGGACCTTCCGCCCACCAGCCCCGGCCGATTCATCGGCATTGTTCCCGAACGTCGACTCGACACCCGCGATGGAACCGGTGCCATCCGAGCAAAGGTGGGGGCGCAACAGGCGATCAGCCTCGCCGTTGGTGGTGTGGGGTCGGTGCCACCCAATGACGTCACCTCCGTCGTTCTGAACGTCACTGTTACCGACCCCGCCTCATCAGGTTTCATCACCGTATGGCCCACGGGTGAACCGCGACCATGGGCATCGCACCTCAACTACGAGGCGGGACAAACCGTGCCGAACCTGGTGCTTTCCAAGATGGGAGCGGGTGGTCGGGTCAACATTTATTCCGAAGGTGGTCCGGTAAGCCTTATCGCCGACGTCGTCGGCTATTACAGCACGAAGGGTGGCGCCGCGCTCGTGCCGCTGCCGCCATCACGCCTACTCGACACCCGTATCGGCGGGGTACCTCTTGGCCCCAACGGCGTGTACGACCTGCCGGTAACAGGCGTCGGCGGCGTTCCAGTGTTCGGCCCGTCGGCCGTTGTTCTCAACGTCACGGTCACGCAACCAACAGCTGGTGGATTTGTAACGGTATGGCCCACCGGTGCCGGCCGTCCCGGAACATCGTTATTGAACTTCCAGCCGGGCAATACCGTGCCGAACCTGGTGTTGGCCAAGGTGGGCGCAAATGGTCGCGTCAGCATTTTCAACTCGTCGGGCAACACCCACATTATCGTCGATGTGATGGGCTACTTTGTCCCCGACGGCGCGTCCGGTCAGGTGGTTGTGGCCAACCCAGTACGACTGCTCGACACGCGCAACACAGGCGGCCCGCTGGCCAGTACCGAAGTCCGTCCGCTTGTCGTGACCGTCGGATCCGTTCCCCCAACAGCGAAAGCGGTCGTGCTCAACGTCACAGTCACACAACCCACGGGCGGTGGGTACCTCACCGTGTTCCCGAATGGCGTGGCGCGGCCCACTGCCAGCAACCTCAACTTCGTTGCCGGCCAAACAGTCCCGAACCAAGTAATCGCCGCAGTCGGGACTGGCGGTGCCATCAACTTGTTCAATTACGGGGGTAGAACCCACGTCATTGTCGACTTGATGGGCTGGTACGTCTAAGCCGAGTCGAGGCCTACCAGAGCCCGAACTGGCGATCGCCCGCATCGCCTAGGCCAGGCACAATATAGGCGACATCGTTGAGATGGCTGTCGATAGCGGCGGTAACGATGTTGACGTCGATACCGCAGTGACGAATGCGCTCAATGCCCTCGGGTGCGGCCAGAACGCAAACAACAGTCAATGGCTGTGGCGCGCCTCGGGCCACGAGTAGCCGACACGTGTACTCAAGTGAACCACCGGTGGCGAGCATAGGGTCGAGCACAAAGACGTGTCGGCCATCGAGTCGCTCGGGCAGTTTGGCGAGATACGGGTCGGGTTGCAGCGTTTCTTCATTGCGAGCCAGGCCGATGAAGCCAACCTCGGCTTGGGGAATCAGACGAAGTGCCGGGTTTACTAAGCCGACACCGGCACGCAAGATTGGCACCAGCATGGGAACGTCGGCAAGCTTTCGCGACGCGGCGGCAGCCAGCGGGGTCTGAATCGTGATGTCGACTGTTGGCAGATGACGTGTGGCCTCGTAGACCAGCATGCCTCCAAGACCATCGAGTGCTTGGCGGAACTCGGCATTGGGAGTAGTGGCGTCACGCAAGATAGCGAGTCGCTCGGCTGCCAGGGGATGATCGACGACGGTGATCTGCACGGTGGCAGTTTCGCAGATCGGGTTACGCTCTTGCCCAAATGGACGAATTTCTACCGCTGCATCCACGAGTGCTCACGTTGTGGCGCGCCAGCCTGGCCGTCACTCTTGCGGTACTGGGGGTCGCCACGGCCATCGCTGCCTTGGTGGTCCGCATGGCCGACGGTCCCGTCACCGCCGTCGCTCTTGCTGGGATAGCGGTGACAGTGCTGGCCGGAGCAATTGGTTGGCCCCTAACCAGCCGACGGTTTGCTAGCTGGGGTTATCGGTTTACCGGTACTGCACTCGAGCTGCGTCATGGCAAAATATGGCGGTTTATTGTCGGCGTTCCGTACCATCGAATTCAACAAGTCGATGTGGAACAGGGTCCATTGCAGCGTCGTTTTGGCCTCGTCAGCCTCACGTTGCGTACAGCGTCGGCGTCATCGGGTTCCACCATTCCTGGAATCGACACCGATGTTGCCACCGAGTTGCGGTCACGACTGCTTCAACTTGCTGGCCAAGACGATGGAGCCTGACGCTGCCAGCGGGGCACCTGGCCTACGGCGACTGCACCCGCTCAGCCCTATTTTCTCGATGTTCTCGTCGGTTCGAGCCGCTCGAAATCTCGTCCAGTTTGCGTTGCCAGCCGTTCTTGTCATTCGGCGGTTGGGACCGGGACTCCCGGCAACATTGGCCCTCGCTGCAACTGGGTTGTTGGTGTGGCGCCTGGCCGCCTGGTGGACCACGACATATGCGGTCGACGAAACGCACATCACAATGCATACCGGGATTCTTAATCGCCGAACCCGTGTCGTGCCGGCCGAACGGGTGCAACAGATCGAGGTTGTCCAGAGCCTGTTGCACCGAATCGCGCGGGTTGCCGCTGTGCGCATCGAGCTCGTCGGTGCGTCAGCCGACGAGGGAGATGTGCGCTTGTCGGTCGTGTCGGCCGCCGAAGCCCAACACATCCGCTCGAAGCTCGACGCAGCTCGCCTGCAAGCCGTAGGAACTGCAGCATTGCCGCCACCGGAACGGACGCTTTTGGCATTGACGTCTGGCGACCTCATACGGGGCTCGCTGACGGGGGGTGGCCTACTCGCAGCTCCGGCCGGTATCGCTGTGGCTTTCTCGCTCGTCGATGACTTTGGTATCAACGTACCCGACCTACCCGTGCTCGGAATCCTCGCGAAGATGGCGCTCGGAATCGTCGCAGCCGGGTTCATTGTCGGCATCACCGTGTTCACCGCGTTGAGACGACACCACGGTTGGACAATGACCGAAACCCGCGGCGAGATCCGCGTTACTCGCGGCCTCACCGAGTTGCGCACTTCGCTCGTCCCGGTGAGTCGCATTCAGATGCTCACCGTTACCGCCAATCCGTTGCGCCGGGCTCTCGGGCTCGGCTCTCTAGATATTCGTACGACCGCCACACTCGATGCCAAGGACCGTCAGGGCGTCGGCTCGTCCGACAACTCGGTGCCAGTCGCCCGAGCGGTCGACCTCGATCGCCTGGTGGCCGTACTGTTGCCAACCGTCGGCGAATGGCCCAACCTCGACCGGGCGCCTAGCGCGGCGCTGTGGCGTGCGATCCTGCGGGTAGGCCGATGGTTTGTGCCGCCAGCGATCTTCGCCGCCTGGCTATTCTGGCCGACATCGCGCTGGTTGGTGCTGTGCGTGCCGGCCGCTATGGGTGTGTCGGCGGTGGTTGGTCGACTGTCCTATTTGGCAATGTGGCATGGCTCGACGCGCGACGTCATCGATATCCGGCGCGGCTGGTTGGGGCGATCGCGCCGGCTCGTACCGGTTTCAAAGATTCAGAGCACCTCGATCACGCAATCGCCGTTCCAGCGTCGGTCCGGGTTGGCGACGGTTGCCCTCGACCTGGTGCTGGCTCAAGCCGTTGCCCGCGATGTGTCATTTGATCAAGCACTTACGCTTGCTCGTCGGTGCCGCGGAGTCAGCTTGGATTGACCGTTGAACGAAATTTCGCCATCAGGTGAGGGCCAGCCTCGATGGGCGAATACCGGGGCGAGTCGCCCGCAGTCAGACACGATGGCAGGCATTCGATGCGCGCGTCCCAGTTGGCGTTGTGGAAGAACGCAATCGACTGTCGCCGCCGTTGGGGCACGACGACGCGATGCATGGTGCTACGCCAACGGTCGTTCGTCCACCGAGCCATTGCGTCTCCCAGGTTCACCACGAACGCGCCCGCCATGGGTTGAACGTCGTGCCAAACGTCATCGATGCCTTGTACCTGCAGGCCACCTTCGACCGGGTCAGCGAAAAGTACGGTGAGAGTTCCGTAGTCGGTGTGAGCGCCCGCGCCCATTTGGCCAGGAAGTATGTGGTCGGGCACCGGGTAGTTCAATGCTCGCATGGCACTGGTGTGTCGATCTATCAGGGGATCGAACCAGGTGCTGGGCATCTGTAGCGCTTGGGCCATGATGCGCAGTAGCCGTGCCGACAGGTCGGCCATTGCCCGGAAGTACTCCTCCCACGATGCACGAAAGGTTGTCAGTGCCGCGGGCCACAGATTGGCGGACCACGCGAAGGATTCATCGGGATCGACAATGTCGTGGGTCGGGCGATCAACAGGTCCAATTGCGAAACTCTCTTTGAGATCGGGAGAACCGACTAGACCGAGCGAACGCGTGAGTGTCTCGCCCGCAAGTGGCGAGTATCCATAGGGATAGCCCGACCACGGCATGGCAACCTCGACCTTGTCGGCGATCGATAGGTCAAAAAAGTCTCGAGCGTTCATCCAGGCATTGGCCATTACGGATGGGGATACACCGTGACCGACCACGCTGAAGAAGCCCACGTCTCGGCATGCAGCGTCGATCGAAGTGACAGCAGCTTTGGGATTGCTTATGTCGACAACCGGAACCATGACTACAGAGCGGCGGCGCTGAGTAAGGCGTACTGCGGTTTGATGATGCCATCGATGATGGCGAGCCGTTCGGTAAAGGGCGCGAACGCGCTTTTCATGGCGTTGACCGTGAGCCATTGAAAATCGGTAAGCGTGTAGTTGAACGCGTCGCGCAATTGTACGAACTCGTTGGTCATGGATGTGTCGCTCATCAAGCGATTGTCGGTGTTGAGCGTGACCCGGAAACGAAGTTGCCGCAGCAACTTGATGGGGTGCTCGGCGATCGACGCGCAGACTCCGGTATTCACATTCGAGGTCGGGCACAGCTCCAACGGAATTCGCCGATCGCGGACATAGTTGGCGAGTTGGCCAAGTTCCCAGGTGCCATCGGACGCCTGCGTGATGTCGTCGACAATACGAACGCCGTGGCCTAGGCGTTCGGCGCCGCAGAACTGCACCGCTTCCCAGATCGACGGTAACCCGAACGCTTCGCCGGCATGAATGGTCGCATGGAAGTTCTGTTGTTTTACATAGTTGAAGGCGTCGAGATGCCGGGTGGGCGGGTGGCCAGCTTCGGCCCCGGCAATGTCGAAACCAACGACGCCACGATCACGGAACCTGACGGCCAACTCGGCAATCTCCAGGCTGCGCGCTGCGGTTCTCATGGCACAGCAGATGGCGTAAATGGTGAGGGGAGTACCGGCAGAACCGCGGGCGAAACCGTCAAGAATGGCCTGCACCACTTCGTCGAGCGACAACCCGGCCTCGGTCGACAACTCGGGTGCGAATCGGACTTCGGCGTAGACCACCCCGTCAGCCGCGAGGTCGACCGCGCATTCGTAGGCCACACGTTCGATGGCGTCGCGATGCTGCATCACTCCGCACGTATGAGCGAAGGTTTCGAGATACAACACAAGGTCGTTGCGTTTGGCGCCGCGATGAAACCACCGTGACAGGTCGTCGACGTCGGTCGTTGGCAGCGAGGTGTAGCCGTACTCGCTTGCCAACTCAACAACGGTTCCAGGACGCAGACCGCCATCGAGGTGGTCGTGAAGTAACGCCTTGGGTGCCGACTGGAGGACTTGGTTGCTCAGCGTCATGATGTATCAAGGGTATAGGCGAGACTGTCGAACATGTCCGTTCCCAACCGATTCCCCATTCCCGAACTTGCCGACCTACCCGACGACATTCGTGACCGAATCGTTGAGGTTCAAGACAAGTCGGGCTTTGTGCCCAATATCTTTCTGGCACTGGCCCATCGCCCCGACGAGTGGCGGGCCTTCTTCGCTTACCACGATGCCTTGATGGAACGGTCCGGCGGGCTCAGCAAAGCCGAACGCGAAATGATCGTTGTTGCTACATCGGCGCAGAACGATTGCATGTACTGCGTAGTCGCTCACGGCGCCATCCTGCGAATACGAGCCAAGTCACCCACGCTGGCCGACGAGGTGGCGACCCATTGGCGATCGGCGTCGATAACGACGCGACAATCGGCGATGCTGGCGTTTGCTGTGAAGCTGGCTCGCACACCCGAACTGCTCGACGACGATGATCTCGACGAGCTCAAACGTCACGCGTTCACCGACGACGACGTGTGGGACATTGGTGCCATTACGTCGTTCTTCGCGCTGTCGAACCGCATGGCGCACCTGATGGCGCTGCGCCCGAATGACGAGTTCTACCCTATGGGCCGCACCGCTCGTACGTAAGTCACGTGAGTTCGCTGGCGTCGAATGCTCCGGGAAGAATCTCGGCCATAGGCGTCGGCGTGCCGTTGCCGTCGACGAGGCACGCGCCTCCACCGTGTTCCCAAATGAGCTGTCGACAACGTCCGCACGGCATCACGGCCGTACCGTTAGCGAGACGAGTAGCGACGGCCACAAGCCGACCGCCGCCGCTCATCGCTAAGGCCGACACCATGGAACACTCGGCGCACAGACCAAGCCCGTAGCTGGCATTTTCGACATTGCACCCTTGGACAATGCGGCCGTCGTCAACAAGGCCGGCGGCACCCACGGGGAACTTGGAATACGGGCTATAGCTGTGGGTGGCGGCGTGAATAGCCGCTGCACGCAGGCCGGGCCAGTCGATCATGAACACTGTCTACAACATTACGATGTCGGCATGGTGCGTCCTGAAAGCTGGTCCAGTCCACCTTTACATGAGCGGTCAGACGCGCAGCGGATGGGATGTGGAAAAGAGCGCTCGTACCGCCGTCGATCTGGATCACGATAAGTATCCCTTATCGTGACCCAGATGAACGGGGTAGGATTTGGGGGTGAGTCCAAAGAAACCGGCCGTGCCGAAACGTAACGTCCAGCAGTCACCGGGCGGCATGGATGCCGATTACGGATCGGTGTTAGCGGCCGCGAAAGCGGCGATCCAGTCGGCGCGGACTCGGGCGGTGTTGGCAGTGAACGCCGAGTTGATTGGGCTGTACTGGGATTTGGGGCGGTTGATTCTGGACCGCCAGAGCGCCGAGGGCCCACGCACGAAAGTCGTGGACCGGCTGTCGTCAGACCTGCGCCGGGAGTTCTCTTCGATGAGTGGACTGTCGCCGGGGAACTTGAACTACATGCGCCGTTTTGCTGCCGCGTGGCCCGACCGGGACTCTTGCCTACGAGTCGTAGGCAAGATGCCGTGGGGCCACAACCAGACGCTGCTCGACAAACTCGACGACGCTGAACTCCGGGCATGGTATGCCGGTCAGGCGATCGAGTTCGGTTGGTCGAGGGCGGTGTTGGAACACCAGATCATGTCGGGTTTGCATCGGCGTGTCGGTACTGCACCATCGAACTTCGCACGGTTGTTCCCGGCGGGTGAGTCCGAGTTGGTGCAGCAGATCACGAAAGACCCGTACAACCTCGAGTTCTTGATGTTGGAACGCGACGCGGCGGAACGCACGCTGGAAGCAGCGTTGGTTGCGCATGTGCAGCAATTCTTGTTGGAACTTGGGCACGGGTTCGCGTTCGTTGGCCGTCAGTACCGGCTCGATGTCGACGGTGACGAGCTGTTCATCGATCTGCTCATGTTTCATATCCCGACGGTCCGCTATGTGGTGATCGAGTTGAAGACAACGAAGCTTACCGGTGGTGATATCGGCCAACTGAACCTGTATGTCGCGGCGGTCGACGACATGTTGCGACTGCCCGGGCACAACGAAACGGTCGGGTTGCTGTTATGCACGGCGAAGAACGAACGGATCGTAAGGTACGCGCTGGGCCGGTCGACATCGCCGATGGCTGTGTCCGGCTATCGGTATACCGAACTCCCCGAAACGGAGCGGCAGGTGTTGCCGGGTGAAACCGAGCTTGTCGAACTGGTCGAAGCCGCAGTCCATGAATTCGACGCCGCTCACCCCGACCAGTCGTGATGGTGACCAAGAAACGTCCTCCACGATCGCCCCAGATCGGCGATCGAGACCCGGCCGTTACCATGGCTGCAGACGGTCCGGTCGAGCTGTACCGGCCCGGTGAACACCCGGACCGGATTGTTGAGTTGCAGTCGAAGGCCGCGCAGATGGCCACGGCAGCGCGGGCACCCGCGACGCTCACCGCGTACCGCAGCGACTTCGCCGATTTCAGCCAGTGGTGTCGACATCTGCAACTCGTTTCGTTGCCGGCGTCGCCGGCAACGGTCGCTACCTATCTGACCGACCTCGCACAGCCTTCCGATGACCGCGCGCCTCTCGCTGTGTCGACGATCGAGCGGCGGATCGCAGCGATCTCGGTCGCCCACCAGCTCGCCAACGAAACCAACCCGTGTCGTGACCCGATCGTTGCCGAAACCATGAAAGGCATCCGCCGGCTCCTCGGTACCGCACCAACCCAGAAAAAGGCAATCACGCTCGCCGACATCCGGGCCGCGGTCACAAGGACCGGTGACAGGCCGATCGATATCCGCGACCGCTTGGTGTTGTTGCTCGGGTTCGCGTCCGGGATGCGGCGCTCAGAACTCGCCGGCCTGCAGACCGGCGACGTCGCCAGCGCGCCCGAAGGACTCCTCATCCACCTGCGACGATCGAAGACCGATCAGGAAGCACGCGGTCGGCGCGTTGAGATCGTGTACGGCAACGACGAAACCACCTGCCCCGTCACCGCCTACCGCGCCTGGCAACGCACCTCACCCCACACCGACGGCCCGGTGCTGCGACGCATCGACCGGCACGGCAACATCGGCGCGGCCGGTCTCACGCCCCAAGCCGTAGCGATCATCGTGAAACGACACATGAACGCACTCGGGCACAACGTCAACGACTTCGCCGGCCACAGCCTGCGACGCGGCAACATAACCACCGCCAGCCGCAACGGCGCACCCGAACACACCATCATGCGCACCACCGGCCAAAAATCGTTAGCAACAATGCGCGGCTACATCGAAGACGCCGAACTCTTCACCGACCCCGCCTCTGGCTACCTCGGCCTGTAACGCAGCCCATCGCCGGGGCAGGGTCCATCCCCCATCTAGAGCCGGCTGCTGCGCAACCTCAGCCAGTTGACCACGAAGGCCACGACTTCGGAGTCCCCCATTCCAATAAGGGTGGACAGCACTACCGGGTCGGCTCCAAAGCCTGGGCGGATGGCGAGGTCCACCAGTGTCCGCCATCCGTCGGCTGGGTGGTGGTTGGCGACCGCGGTCGCGATTGCTACCAGTGCTTCGCTCTTGGCCCAGGCGTGTTCGATGGTGTTGGCGATGTCGGTTAGTCGCCTGAGATGAGCGTGGTCGGCATGTGTGGCTGCCTCGCAGATCCGCCCGGAAATTTCTTGACCAGTCGCTGATCCGATGATGAGCCCGAACACCATCGGCCAGTCGCCTATGAGAGCGAGAACCGCGGTCGCTCCTTGCGGGGTAGCGCTCGCTAGCCGAAGAACTTCGGAACGGGCGAGACCCACGGCCGTCACCTGGGCCGGGTCCGGGTTTGCTCGCATTTCCGTGAGCGCGCGTTCGGTAAGCGTTAGGCCTTGCTCGCGGCCGTCGGGGTTCCGAGCCATACAGGCGAGGTAGTCAAAGTCCGATGCAAGAGCGACTCTGCGTTGGTCGTGACCATCGTCGGAAAGGGTCCAATAGGTGCGGGTCAGATAGAGGGGCGTGGCGTCTGGCCAACGACGCGCACTCCATTGGATCAGCCGGGTCAGAGGTGCCGGGCCGCCTGGTATGCCGACGTGCGGGTCAGTGAGACGGCCGGCGGGACGACTCCGGGTCGCGCATCAGTGATTGGGGTGGGGTAGTCGAGAGATGCAAGCGTCGCTGGGTGTCCTTGCGCACGGGCGGCGGTGGTGAGCCCGGCGGTGTTCGTCCACGGTCGGGTTTCGTGCAGGCTCTGGTGTGGTTCCGGCGTGAGCAACGTGACCCGACTGGGTGTCGGAGAGCGTCTGGTGCGCGTTGGTCATGATGCGTCCTTAATCGGTGGTGGTGGTCGGTAGCGGGACTGGTGGCGCGTGCCTGTCGACGGTGCATGCGGCGAATGGGCCGGTGCCGGACATGACGGTGGTGAGCATCGGGTCCAAATGGTCGCGGTACCAGACACTCATGCCGGTGCCCGGTTCGAGGCGGAGGGTTTCCCATGCTCGCCCGCACGCTTCGAATCGTGAGAGGACTTCGGGGTGCGCCCACCATGATTGGCACCATCGCATCTGTCCGCCTGGTTGGCGTTCGAGGAGTGGGATAAGTCGGCCGGTGACCCAGGCGTTGACGTCGGGGCCGGTTGGTTGTCGAAGCGGTCCTGCTGGACGTCGATGAGTGCGGTGAGACGTTGCACTTGCACAAATTGCTCGGCACCCTTGCGTATCCGAAGGCTGTGTAACTATGCCAGGAAGACCGAACGTAAGCCGTGTGCGGGAAAACCGCACGCACGGATTGAAAGGAGAATGGGGAAACAGACCGGCAACGGCACTGCGCCCCTGACTACCAATGACTGAAATGGCACTCACCGCCGCCGCCATCATCGCCCAACGTACCGGCTGCGAACGTCACGACGTGGCGGTGATCTTGGGATCCGGCTGGGGTCCTGCGGCCGATGCAATCGGAACCGGCGTCGAGGTTCCGATGGATATTCTGCCGGGATTCCCGGCCCCCACGGTGCCCGGGCACGCGGGTGGTATCCGCTCGGTGCACGTCGGCAGTCAACGGGTGCTGGTGTTTCGCGGACGGGTACACCTGTATGAGGGGCACGACCCCACCGTTGTCGCTCATGGGGTCCGTACGGCGGCGGCAGCGGGTTGCTCGACGCTCGTGCTGACCAATGCGTCGGGCTCTATCCGGCCTGATTGGGCCGTCGGCTCGCCCATCCTTATCAGTGATCACATCAATTACACCGGGGCGTCGCCGCTGGTCGGCCCCGACTTCACCGACCTCACCGATTTGTACTCGGCTCGTCTTCGCGCCCTTGCCCGCACCGTCGATGCCACCCTTGACGAAGGTGTGTACATGGGGTTCCGCGGTCCGCATTTCGAGACCCCGGCCGAAATTCGAATGGGTCGCGTGCTCGGCGCCGACCTAGTTGGTATGTCCACGGTGGTCGAGGCCATCTCGGGCCGCAACGCGGGCATGGAAGTCCTTGGCGTCGCTTTGGTGTCGAACCTGGCCGCTGGCGTGTCCGATCAACCGTTGTCGGGCGCAGACGTTTTCGCGGCTGCTCGCGAGGCTGCCCCCCGGCTGGGTGCCCTTTTGCGCCGAGTGCTGGAGGCCATGTGACCCAGTTGGTGGTGACCAACGCGCTGATCGCCACCGTCGATGCGACGAACAGCGTCGTTACGAACGGCACCATCGTCAGTGACGACGGCGTACTCACCTACGTCGGGTCAAGTCATGCTGCGCCGCCCTACCGTGGCGATGCCACCGTCATCGACGCAGGCGGAGGAGTTGTGATGCCGGGCATGGTCAACGCTCATGCGCATTTGGCGATGACGATGTTTCGCGGGTTGGCCGACGACATGGACCTCGAAGGGTTTCTCGGCACGCTGCTCCCCATCGAAGGACGCGTCCTGTCCTACGACTCGGTGCTGCTTGGTTCGCAGCTTGCAGTGGCCGAGTGTTTGCAAGCCGGCATCACATCCGTGCTTGATATGTACTTCTTTCCCGAGGCGACAACCCGCGCCGCAGCCGACGGTGGTATGCGGTTGTTTAACGGGCCGGTCTTTATCGAGTTTCCTGGGCCCGACAACCGTCCGTTCCCTGAACGACTTGCCTGGGCTCGAGATGTAGTGCGAGACAGTCCAGCGTGGCTGCAGCCGCATTCGAGCTATCTGCTCGATCTCGATCAGATGCGCGCCATTGGCGAGCTTGCGGCCGAGTTCTTTGTCGGGGTCAACGTGCATTCGTCCGAAACGCTGGCCGAGATGGAACAGGTCGCTCAACGGCATGCCTTGACGCCAACGGCCAGTCTGGCGGCCGCGGGCCTACTTACATCGCGGACGGTCTGTGCCCACAGCGTCCACGTCACCGATTCCGACATGGAGCTGATGGCTGTGGCGGGCGCGTCGGCGGTTCACTGTCCGGCGTCGAACATGAAGTTGGGCAGCGGTATTGCCCGTGTACCCGAACTGCAGCACGCCGGGATCAACGTTGCGCTCGGAACCGACGGTGCTGCGTCGGGCAACGATCTCGATTTGTTCGTCGCAATGCGTCTCGCAGGGTACGTTCAGAAGGGAACGCGCCATGATGCAACACTCTTGCCCGCCGCCGAGCTTGTTCGTATGGCCACCATCAACGGTGCCCGTGCTCTCGGGATCGATCAGCTTGTGGGCTCGCTCGAGGTGGGGAAGAGGGCCGACTTGGTGGTGCTCGATGCCGACGCCCCGTCGATGCACCCGCGGGCAGATCCCTATTCAGCGATTGCGTATTGTGCGAGCCGAGCCGAAGTGCGTGATGTCGTCGTCGACGGCGTCCAGGTAGTCCGTAACGGCCGAGTGCTTACTGTCGACGTCGGGGCAGTACTAGCCGAGATCGACAAGTTGGTCAGGAGCTGGTCGTGAATCAGGCAGATCTCATAGCGGCGCTTGGCCTTGAGCCGCTTCCCGTCGAGGGCGGACTGTTTCGTCAAACGTGGCGCGGTGTTTCTGATGCCACGGGTAAGCCATGTGGCACGGCTATCACCGCGATGCTCACCGATGACGATGATTCGTTTTCCGCTCTGCACCGCCTGTCGAGTGACGAGGTGTGGCATTTCCAGCTCGGCGACCCGATGCAGCTGTTGTTGCTGTGGCCTGACCTCACGGTGACCGAACCGATTGTCGGTCCCGATGTTCTTGGCGGTCACCTTCTCACGCTGGTGGTTCCGGCGGGTGTTTGGATGGGGGCCTCACTGGTTGCCGGCGGTCGGTTCTGTGTCTTTGCCTGCACGATGGCCCCCGGATTTTCGAGCGACGACTACGAAGGAGGCCAGCTTGACGAGCTGGCCTCAAGGTATCGGCGGGCCGCCGTACGCATCGGTCAGCTCGTTCGACCAGGTGAGCCGAATCAGCGCATGCCTGAGGGGCTGTAGCGCGTATGGGCTACGCTCATAGATGACCCAAAAAATCCAAATAAGCAAGGGGAGAAACATGAAATCCAACCGACTTCTCGCCGGAGCAGCTGCGGTAACGCTTCTGCTGGCGGCTTGTGGCAGCGATGCCAAGAAGGCTGTAGACACCGCCAAGAACACCGCTTCGAGCGCTGCTGGCGCTGTTGCCAAGAAAATCGATGCCGCCGCTCAGCCCAAGGGCGATTGTGCCACCGACTTCTTGTGCATCGGAGTCGTAACCGACGTCGGTAAAGTCGACGACAAGTCCTTCAACCAAAGCACCTGGGAAGGTTCGCTCGAAGCTGCTTCGCAGCACAAGGGCCGTGCCGATTACGTCGAAACCATCGACACGAAGGATTACGGCGCCAACATCAAGAACTTCATCGACAAGAAGTACGACGTCATCGTGACCGTTGGTTTTGCCCTGGGCGAGGCTACCGACACGTTTGCCAAGGACAACCCGAAGATCCACTTCATCGGTGTCGACCAGTTCAAGGGTGCAGCTATGCCCAACGTGAGCGGCCTGATATTCAACGAAGATAAGGCTGGCTTTATGGCTGGCGCACTCGCTGGTTACCTCACCAAGACCAACACCGTTGCTGCCGTACTCGGCACCGACAAAGTGCCACCAGTCGTGGCGTTCAAGGTCGGCTGGGAGAACGGTGCGAAGCACACGAACCCGAAGGTAAAGAACATCTCGACGTTCCATCCGGGAGCTATCGAGAAGGCATTCGGCGACCCTGAATGGGGCGCAACCACCGCCAAGCAGGCACTCGACCAGGGTGCTGACATTGTGTTCGGTGCTGGTGGCGCAACCGGAAACGGCGCGTTGGCCGAAGTAGCCAAGAAGAAGGGCGCGTACTGCGTCGGTGTCGACGTCGACCAGTGGGACACTGTTCCCGAGGCGCATCCTTGCCTCGTGACCTCGTCGATGAAGCTGCTTGCTAAGGGCGTTATCGACATCGTTGCTGCGTACAAGAAGGGTGCACCGCCGGCCGGTAACTTCCTCGGCGATGTTGGCCTTGCTCCCTACCACGACTTTGCCTCGGCCGTTCCGGCCGACGTGAAGACCAAGATGGAGGCGCTCATCACCGATGTGCGCTCAGGCAAGATCCCCACGGGCTACAAGCCTGGCTGATCTGGGCTTCGATCCAGAACGACGTGTTGTAAGACAACCGGGTGGCGATTGCCACCCGGTTGTCTCGTTTTCGCACCAGTGGTGAACTACAGTCACAAGAGGGCATTTGAGCTGATTGCTCACGTCCTGATGTCGTCGTCGAATTTCGTAATGGGGGACAGTGTTGGTTGATCGAAGGCGTTTGGAGCGGTCGTTGCTGCCGGTCGCGTCGGTGCTTTTGGCGTTTGTGGTTGGTGCCGTACTAATCGTCATTCAGGGCAAGAACCCTGGCTTGGCGGCCAAGGCCATCTACAACGGGGCGTTCAACGGCAGCGAGGCATTTGGTCGCACGTTGGAAAAGGCCACCCCGCTAATTCTGGCGGGTGTAGCGGTGATTGTTGGGCTCAAAGCCGGCTTGTTCAACATTGGTGCCCAAGGTCAACTGGTGTTCGGTTCAATTACGGCGGCCTATGTCGGCTATCGACTCAAGTTGCCGACGGCAATCCACATCCCGTTCACGTTGCTGGTCGGTGCGGTAACCGGTGCTGGGGTTGGCGCCCTGGCCGGGTTCTTGAAGGCCACCCGCAACGTTCACGAGGTCATTTCGACCATCATGCTCAACACCATTATCGCCAATCTGACCGACTGGTTGGCGGGTGAAGCCTGGCAGATGAAGGGTCAAGCCGTTTCTCGAACGCCACCAATCCAGCCCACGGCTCGCATCGGGAGAATCTTTGACTTCCCGCTCGGCTTCCCACTTGCTGTAGCTATTGCATTCGCGGTTTGGTTTCTTATCAGCCGCACGACTGTCGGGTTCCGAATGAACACCGTGGGTGCTAACAAACACGCGGCTCATTACGCCGGAATGTCGGTTGCCAAGACCACGGTGCTGGCCATGGGCATCAGCGGTGGGCTCGCAGGCCTCGGCGGCGCCATCGAAACCCAGGGCGTCGTCGGCCATTTCGAACCGTTGTCGGGTGGCAACCTGGGGTTCGACGGCATCACCATTGCGCTGCTGGCCCGGGTGAGCCCGAGAGCAGCGATTCCATCAGCGATGTTGATCGGCGCGCTGCGGGCCTCCAATACCAAGCTGCAGGCCGACGCCGGGCTGTCACCCGAGATCATCGACGGTGTTCTTGGCATCATCTTGCTGTTCGTGGCCGCGCCGGTCATTATCCGCTGGGTTTTGCGTCGTCGCAACGCGGAACCAGGCGAACAGGTGCAGCTGACAACGGGTTGGGGGTCGTAATGAAACTCAGTCGATCATCGCTGCGTGTTGTTGTGGCCATTGCTGTCATCTTGCTGGTGGCCTTTGCCATGTACAACCTGTGGGACCCGCTCAAGACCAGGGCAGTGCTCGGTTTCGCCGTTCGATACTCCATTCCACTGATGCTGGCGGCCTTGTGCGCCATCGTTTGTGAGCGATCCGGGATCGTGAACATCGGTATCGAGGGCCAAATGCTTGCCTCGGCCTTCTCAGGGTTCTTTGTCGCTAGTGCGTTGGGGGTGTGGATCGGTATCGCCGCCGCGCTCATCACGGGCGTTCTCACCGGGATGTTTCTGGCATTGTGCGCGGTGCGTTGGCGTATCGACCAAATCATTGCCGGTACCGTCATCAATACGTTGGCGTTCGGGTTTACCTCGTTCTTTTATCAGCAGGGCAAAACGCTCAAGGGCGGCCTGCCCGAGTGGCACATTCCGCTTCTCAACAAGATTCCTCTCATTGGGCCGGTGTTGTTTCAGCGTGGCCCAATTGCGTACACCGCCATGCTTGCGGTTTTCGTTATGCATGTTGCGCTGTTCCGTACTCGTTGGGGGCTGCGCACCCGGGCTGTGGGCGAGCACCCCAGTGCTGCCGACACCGTCGGTGTCAGCGTCGAAAGGTTGCGCTACATCAACACGTCATTGGCCGGGCTGTTTGCCGGGCTCGCTGGAGCGTTCATTGCCATCGAGTCAGCCGGAACCTTCCAGCGATCCATGACATCGGGGCGTGGGTTCTTGGCACTAGCCATCATGATTATGGGGCGCTGGCGTCCACTCTTTGCGGCGGCGTCGGCCCTGTTCTTTGGCCTGATGTCGGGAATCACCAACCAGTTGCAGTTCGACAAAGTGGTCGACATTCCGGCTCAGTTCGTCAGCATGACCCCGTACATTCTCACCATTGTTGTGCTGGCTGTGTTTGCTGGCCGAGTCCGTCCGCCTGCTGCTGCCGGCACGGCATATGTGAAGGAATAGACCATGAGCGACGTTCCTTCCACCCAACCGCTGCTTGAAGCCCGCGGTATCTCGAAGCGGTTTCCCGGAGTTATCGCCAACGACAACGTGAGTCTGGCCGTGTACCCGGGCGAGATCTTGGCGTTGCTTGGCGAAAATGGCGCCGGTAAGTCAACGCTCGTAAAGATGTTGTTCGGCCTGTATCACCCCGACGATGGTGAGATCATCATCAACGGCGAAACCGTCGATATGAAAAGCCCGCGTGACGCAATTTCGCGGGGTATCGGCATGGTGCACCAGCACTTCCAACTAGTGCCGGTTATGACGGTTGCCGAAAACGTGGTGCTGGGGATCGAGCCGGTGAAGGGTCGCTTTATCGATATGCGTGCGGCCGAGGTAAGCGTGCGCGAACTGTCCGAGCGCTATGGCCTTGAAGTCGACCCCACGGCGGAAGTCGAGGACCTGCCCGTTGGTATCCAGCAGCGAGTCGAGATCATCAAGGCGTTGTACCGCTCGGCCAAGGTGCTGATTCTCGACGAACCGTCGGCGGTGCTCACCCCGCAAGAGACCGACGAACTGCTCGACATCATGCGAGGCCTCGCTGCGAGCGGCACCGGCATTGTGTTCATCACCCACAAGCTGCACGAGGTGATGGCGGTCGCCGATCGTGTGGTTGTCCTGCGTGGCGGCAAGGTGGTTGGCACTACTTGTCCGAGCGAGACATCTGAAGCCGGGCTTGCCGAGATGATGGTTGGGCGTGCGGTCCTTCTCGATGTGGAAAAGACTCCGGCTGCACCTGGGGAAATTGTGCTCAGCCTGGCCGACGTGCAGGTCCGTGACGACCGACGCCACCTCGCTGTCAAGGGCGTAACGCTCGACGTTCGATCGGGTGAGATCGTGGGCGTGGCCGGCGTACAGGGCAACGGGCAACGCGAACTGGTCGAGGCAATCTGCGGCATGAGGCCTGTTGAACACGGCCACATTCACGTTGTGGGCACCGAATCCACGGCGATGAGCGCATTCGAGGTGAATGCGCTTGGCGTATCCCATATCCCCGAGGATCGCGAGAAGCACGGTTTGGTCAGCTCGTATTCCATTGCCGACAATCTGGTCCTCAACCGTTTCGACGATGCGCCGTGGGCCGAGCATGGCATTCGGCGTCCAGCGGCGGTGGCGACAACGGCTCTCGAACTCGTTAAGCGGTACGACATTCGCACGCCGTCCATCGACACCCACGCCTCGTCGCTGTCAGGCGGCAACAAGCAAAAGCTCATCGTGGCCCGTGAATTGTCGCAGGACTTGAAAGTTGTGGTTGCCGCACAACCGACGCGCGGGGTCGATGTTGGCTCCATCGAGTTCATCCACCGACAACTCGTTTCGGCGCGTGACCGTGGCGCCGGTGTGTTGTTGGTGTCGGCCGAACTCGACGAGGTGCTTGGTCTGGCCGACCGGGTCGCAGTCATGTGCGATGGGCGAATCGTGGCCGTATTGCCGATAGAGGAAGCAACACGCGAGCGCGTCGGCCTGCTCATGGCCGGCTCCGTCGCAGCCGCTGGCTAGCGGTATCGCACCACGCGTTGGTCGGTGACGAGGGCGGTGATGAGTTCCACCGGTGTGACATCGAACGCCGGGTTGATGGCCCGGGTGCCTGGCGGTGCGCTGCGTTGGCCTCGGAAGCTGACCACCTCGTCGGCCCCTCGGTCCTCGATCTCGATATCGGCTCCTGTTGCGGTATCGGGATCCACGGTGGATTCGGGGGCAACCACGATGAACGGAACGCCCGCGAACTGCGCCCCAAGCGCCAAGCTGAAGCTGCCGACCTTGTTGGCAGTGTCACCGTTGGCAGCGATGCGGTCGGCGCCAATGAGCACCACGTCGGCGGCTCCGCGTGACAACAAGAATGGGCCGGCCGAATCGACGATCAATCGGTACGGTGCCCCCATTCGCCCTAACTCCCAAGCGGTGAGGCGCGCCCCCTGGAGCAACGGGCGAGTTTCGAGCGCAATCGCTTCGACCAGTCGATCGCGATCGAACAGTTCGTGGACGACCGCAAGGGCAGTGCCGCGAGCCACGGTTGCGAGGCCACCGGTATTGCAGATGGTCATGGCCCGCACGGGCCGATCGCCGCACAGTTCGGCGATGAGGTCGGCCCCTCGCCGGCCTTGTTCGACCGATGCATTGAGTTCTTCGAGCCGGATAGCGTGGGCTTCATCGAGTACGGCTGGTGCACCGTATGGGAGGCGGCTTGCGGCACGGTCGACCATGCGGGCGAGGTTGACCGCGGTTGGCCGGGCAGTGCGTAGGGCTACTATCGCGGCGTCTAGCGCGTCGCCCGTGAGTGTGCGGGCCGCCAACGCGACTCCGTATCCACCGGCGACACCAATGGCCGGGGCGCCTCGAACGGCGAGTCGTTGAATGGCATTGATCATGGTTGGCACGTCACGAACCTGGATGATCTCGTAGCGATCGGGCAGAAGCGTCTGGTCGATGAGCTCCACGCAATCCGAGTTCCATTCCACGGTGGTTCGTTCAGCAGCCATCACACGCGACACTAGTTCGACTACGCGTTTGCGAACCCGGTGTCGCTAGGTCGGCGCTCCGCAAAGTTATATGCTTCAAGTTGATATGCTATGCAGCATATGACATTGGAACGCCCAGCTGGAATATTCGACCGAGGCGCCGAATGGGGCGATCTCTTGACGTTCATGACCGATCCAAGCCGCCTCGGTGTGGTGTGGGGTCCGCGTCGTGCCGGAAAGTCGGTCCTGCTCGCGGCGCTGGCTGAGACTGCGAACGGGCTGTACATCGAGGCAGTGCGCCAAGACGCCGCGCTCAACCTCGACGACCTGGGTAGAGCTGTGGGAACTCATGCCGGGATCGGCAACGTGCGGTACCGCACCTGGTCAGAAGCGATCGACGGCCTGCTGCGCCTGCCGCACTGCCCGGTGGTCGTACTCGACGAGTTCGGCTATCTGTGCGAGGCGAGCCCGGAGCTTCCATCGGTGATCCAACGAGCGATCGATGCGAGTCGACGAAACAACGTGCCACCGAACCGTCTCATCCTGTGCGGTTCTGCGGTCGCCCAAATATCGCATCTCCTCGACCGCGATCAACCGCTCTTTGGGCGCGCTCAGCTTGCACAAGTGATCAACGCGTTCGACTTTCGAACGTCGGCGCGCTACTGGGGAGTTGGTGGTGATCCCCGTTTGGCAGTTCTCGTCCATGCTGCCCTAGGTGGGCTGCCGGGCTACCGCGATGTCGTGACCGAAGGACCCAGTTCGCTCGCCGATTTCGACAACTGGATAACGAGTCGGGTTCTAACTCCGGCGTCACCGCTGCTAGAGGAAGACACGCTCGTTCTGGAGTCGTCGGCGTTATCTGCGAACGTGTATCGTTCGATACTTACGGCAGTCGCTCGTGGCGATCGAACACCTACGGGAATCTCGTTGCGTACTGGGCGGCCAGCAACGGCACTTGCGAGACCGATCGAGCGACTGACCGAGGCCGGCCTTCTGATCAGGATTCCCGATCCAGTGAGGTCGCGACGATCGCGATACGAACTTGCCGATCCATTCATCACGTTTCACGACGCAATCATTCGGCCGAATCGAACACGTATTCGTCGACGTCAACAAGACGCAGTTTGGGCCGAGAGTGAATCCACTTGGCGAAGCCAAATCGTCGGCCCCAGCTTCGAACGGCTATGCCGAGAGGCCACACTTTCCTCTGGACACGAGTTCGGCCTCGCAGCGGTCGCAGGCGTTGGAAGCACGACTATCGCCGACGCCAAGGCACGTTCGAGCCACGAAGTTGATGTCGTGGCAACCCTCGCGACGGGTTCGATCTCGGCGATCGGCGAAGCGAAGCACACGACGGCGCGACGCGGTACTTCCGACTTGGAAAGGCTTGACCACGTTCGTTCGCTCTTGGCCACACCTCAAGAACGCGGGTGCCGCCTACTGCTCTTTTCCGCCACAGGATTCGAGCGAAACCTCGTGCGGGAATCGTCCACTCGCGCCGACGTCGAACTCATCGACCTCGCACGCCTCTACGGCCGTTGAGTGCCCGTGATACCCCAAGTGGCTAGCGTTGGCCATCATGGAAAATCGATGGAATCACGCAGTTGCACCGGCACAAGATCCTCTCGCCGAGTGCGTGTACTGCACCCGGCTGATCGGTTCCGATCCGAACCTGGTGTTGCATGGTGGTGGCAACTCGTCGGTGAAGGCCGACTGGCACGACATCACGGGTCGAGTCATTCCAGCTCTGCGGGTCAAGGGCTCGGGTTGGGATATGGGGTCCATCGAAGCGCCGGGATTCACGCCGCTGCCACTTGATCGTTTGCGCGACTTGTTGTCGCTGAACGAACTGAGTGACCCCGACATGATGCGCGAGTTGTCGGCCGCTCGGCTTGATCCGGGTGCTCCCCAGCCGAGTGTTGAAAGTTTGCTCCATGCGTACCTACCCCACCGGGCGGTGCAGCACAGCCATGCCGACGTCATTGTGCAGCTCACCAACCTGGCCGACGGCGAGTCGACAGTACGTCGGGTGTTTGGTGACCGCATCGTAGTCGTGCCGTACGTGATGCCTGGATTCGATCTGGCCCGGGCGGTGCGCCACGCGTGGCCCGATCAGGCCGACGCCAACACCGTGGGCATGGTGCTGTTGAACCACGGCTTGTTCACCTTTGGCGATACGTCACTGCAAGCCTATGAGCGCCATGTCGAGCTGATATCGGCCGCCGAGGGCTGGTTGGACGACCAACTCGGACCGACGCGTCATGAGGAACCGGGCGAACTTCCTGAGACGCTACTTACCGACTTGGCTGAGCTGCGTCGACAGATGTCGAAGGTCGCCGGCTTCCCGCTTATCACACGACAACACACTGGCCCGGCGGTGCGCCGGTTTGTGACGCGGCCCGATCTGGCGTCGATTAGCCAGCGGGGTCCGCTCACGCCTGACCATGTCATCCGTACCAAACGGGTGCCCATGCTGGGCCGAGACGTCGAGGGGTATGTGAGCGAATACGCCGCGTACTACGAACGCAACCGGCATCGCGGGCGGGTCGCTCTCACGATGCTCGATCCAGCACCGCGCGTTGTCCTCGATCCCCAACTCGGGATGATCACGGCGGGCCGTACCGCCAAGGACGCGGCGATTGCAGCCGACATCTATCTGCACACCATGCCAGTACTCGCAGGGTCCGAGGATCATCTGGGTGGTTATGAAGCCCTTGGCGAGGGGGACCTGTTCGACTGTGAATACTGGGATTTGGAGCAAGCCAAGTTGCGGCTCGCTGGTCCGCCGCCCCTGTTCGCTGGGTTCGTTGGCCTGGTTACAGGTGCGGCGTCGGGAATTGGCCGAGCCTGCGCGGCCGAGTTGTCCAAGCGGGGTGCGGCGGTTGTTGGTGTCGACCGAGGCGCTGCGCCGGCGGGGGCCGCGACGCTGAACGTCATTGCCGATGTCACCGATTCGGCAGCGCAACTAGCAGCTGTGCGAACCACGGTGGAACAGTTCGGCGGCCTCGACATCGTGGTCATTGCCGCCGGAATCTTCGGGGCGACGGTACCCATTGCAGACATGACCGATGCCGAGTGGCGCAACGTTCTCGCCGTAAACCTTGACTCAGTCGCCAACCTGCTCCACGTAGTTCATCCGTTGTTGGCCCGGTCGCCAGTTGGGGGCCGTGTGGTCATTATCGGTTCCAAGAACGTTGCTGCTCCCGGCAAAGGTGCTGCCGCGTATTCAGCGTCGAAGGCCGCCCTGACACAACTGGCGCGTGTCGCCGCGCTCGAATGGGCGTCGGATGGTATCCGCATCAACGTCGTGCATCCCGACGCGGTATTCGACACCAGCTTGTGGACGCCTGAGCTGTTGGCGCAACGTGCGGCAAAGTACGACATGACGGTGGACGACTACAAGAAACGAAACCTGTTGGCCACAGAAGTCACTTCGGCAGGTGTTGCTCGGGTTGTGGCCGAGTTGTGCAGCGACACGTTTAGCGCCACGACCGGCGCGCAAATCCCCATCGATGGCGGCAACGACCGCGTCATCTAGGACCGCTGTACCGCTCAACTACCACTCCCAGCCGCCGGTGAGGCCTCCGTCGACGGTGAGGTGGGCACCGGTTATCCATCGTGACGCTCGCGACGCCAAAAACAACACAGCATCGGCGATATCGGCGGCCTGACCAAGTCGCTTGATGGGTGCGTGCTCGATCCAACGGGCGACGCCTTGCGGGAATCCTTCGTCGATGCCTGGCGACCAGATCAGGCCGGGGCACACTGCGTTGACACGGATCCCCAACGAGGCAAACTCTCGGGCCGCGCCCCTCGTGAGGTGCAGCAACGCAGCCTTCGACGCCCCGTAGTGCACGTGTCCCTGGCCCATGGCGAATGCTTCAATCGACGACACATTGACGATTGAGCCGCCATGCCCGCCGCGGGTGCACAGTGCAGCGAACTCGCGCATGAGCAGCGATGGAGCCACCAGGTTCGTGTCGAGCAGGTCGCGCCATTGGCTGGCGTCGAGGGTCGAGACGGCACCTAACGCCTGGTCAGCGGCATTGTTGACGAGCGCGTCGAGCCGCCCATGCGTCTCGTGAACCGAGTGAACGAGTGCTACCAGAGCGTTCTCGTCACGTAGGTCGGCCATGGCCCGCTCATGGGCGACGACCGTGGCCCCTGCTTCTCGAAGACGGTCGGCGATTGCGGCGCCGATGCCCTTGGTCGCGCCGGTAACGAGTGCGACAGCGCCGTCGAGGCGTAACACGTCCGCGACCGAGGGGGTGTCGGGTGCCAATGACCAGCCGAGATCCACGAGCAGTGTCTACTACAGACATCCCCGACCCACCGCCTACCGCCCCGTATCCTCTTGGTAGTGCTGTTCCCTACGATCCAATTCGGAATCTTCTTTCCGATCGTGTTCATAGGTTCCTGGCTGCTGCGCCCTCAGCCTCGCCACTGGAAGCTGTTCATGATCGCGTCGAGCTACGTCTTTTACGCGTTCGCTTTTACGGGTGGGTGGTTGTCGTGGGAGCGGTGGAAGTACCCGGCCATTCTGGCGCTCGTTACCGTTTTCAATCAGATCTTTGTGGTCGGAGTCTTTCGAGCAGCCAGCAAGGACACTGCGAAAATCTGGGTGACCATAGCGGTTGCCGCCAACCTGGGTCTGTTGGGGTACTTCAAGTACACCAACTTCTTGCGCGACGACATCGGTTTCGTGTTCAAGCTACTGCCGCAACATCAGGTGTTCTTGCCGGTGGCTATATCGTTCTACATTTTCCAGGCCTTGAGCTATGTCATCGATGCCTACCGGGGCAAGGTGAAGCCGACCCGGCTGATCGACTTCGCCACGTATTTGGCGTTCTTTCCCCACCTCGTTGCAGGCCCAATCGTGCGGGCCAAAGAGTTCCTGCCGCAACTCAAGGAACGACCTGACCCGCGCCATTTGTATGCGACCCGAGCGTTTCGGCTGATTGTGGCTGGCATGTTCAAGAAGGTCGTGTTGTCGTCGTACTTGGCGTCCGCCATTGTGGACCCAGTCTTTGGTTCGCCTCGCAACTATGGGTCATTGGAAGTCCTGTTCGCGGTGTACGCCTATGCGATGCAGATCTATGCCGATTTCTCCGGCTATACCGACATCGCCATCGGCCTAGCGCTGTTACTCGGCATCCGGTTCCCGAAGAACTTCGATTCTCCGTACATTTCGACGAGCCTGCAAGAGTTCTGGCGTCGGTGGCACATGAGCCTGTCTCGATGGCTGCGTGACTACCTGTACTTCCCGCTGGGCGGTAACCGCAAAGGCACGGCGCGTACGTACATCAACCTGGCTTTGGTGATGCTGCTGGGCGGCCTGTGGCACGGCGCAGCAACCCGATTTCTCATTTGGGGGGGCATCCATGGCCTGGGGCTAGCGATCGAACGGTTCATTGGTGATCGACGAGCGGCCACGAGTCCCGATGCACTGCCCGATCGCGGCTTTCTGCCGGTACGGATGGTTGGTTGGTTGGTGACGTTCCACGTAGTATGCCTTGCGTGGGTGTTCTTCCGTGCACCGACCATAAGCGCGGCGTGGGTGATGATCAGCCAGTTCGCGACCGGTTGGGGTGGGGGCGCAACGTTGGTGACGCCGCTTCTCGTTGTAGTGCTTGCTGGCATGATGGTTTGCCAGTTGGTGCCTGAAGGGTTCATGCTGCGGGTGCAGGACAATGCCGCGAGGCTTCCCCTCGTTGCCCAAGGTGTTGGGCTTGGCGTGTGCTTTTTCCTTATCAATTCGTTCGCCCCTACTGGGGTGCAACCCTTCATCTACTTTCAATTCTGATGGCCAAAGTAGAATCGGCTGGCGACGTCGTCAAGGCTGGGGTCATTTGCTACGCACTTGCGGCATTGCTCAATTCGTCGAGCTTGGTCAAACAGGCGCGTGCACTTCCAGAGGATTCGGGTATTCGTGGTGTGGCCGTTTCGGCTGCCGAGACGACTCAGTCAGTGGCCGATTTGTTCGGATTCACGGTGCCCGTCGAGCGGCTCGATGCTTGGCGCGGTCGCAGCGCCGAAGGAGCGAAGGATTTCGGCTTCGAGGACCTGGCCCCGGCGCCCGATGAGTTGCCGGCTGAGGGAACTCCGAGCTCGCTGGTGCCTACCGACACAAGCATCGCTACGACCACAACGGTTGTCGTGACGACGACTCGATCTCGCACGCCAAGCGCCACGAACAAGTTGCGTGTGTACATTGCCGGCGATTCGCTGGTGCAGGGCTGGGGTCAGAGCCTGCAACGTCAGCTTGGGGCCACCGGGATCATCGATGCCCCGGTCGTTGACTACAAGGCTGCTACAGGGCTTGCTCGACCCGATGTGTACGACTGGCCGGGTCGGTTGCAGGCCCAGGTGAAGGTACGTAAGCCTGATGTTGTCGTCGTAGGCTTCGGTGGCAACGACGCGCAAGCACTCATCATCAATTCCAAGCCCTATGGCCCGAGCGACGCAGTGTGGCAGGCCGAGTACGCTACCCGCGTGGCGGCGACCATGGCGTATCTACGACAGGACAAACGAGCGGTGATCTGGGTGGGTACGCCTATGCCTCGCGACGCGCGCGACTTCGCCAATCAGGATGTGTTGAACCGCATCTACCGCGAGGCGGCAACAACGGCGGGCGTGGTGTTTGTGGATGCGTGGCAGTTGTTTGCCGGTGCCGACGGCGGGTATGGCGAATACATTGCTGATGACGACGGCGAGACAAAACTCATGCGGCAAAACGATGGTTTCCACTTGAGTATCACGGGGTCGAACCGACTCGCACGCGCCATCTTTGCCAAGGTTGCCGACGACGTCCGCGATCGGGGCGGTAATCTCTAGCTCGTGGGCGCTCACCGCAAGGACGACGTCAGGTTCGGGCATTCGCTAGTTTCGCACGTGGTTCTGCGACCAGGTAGGCCCACCTGCCCACGCCCCGTGACTTTTCTCTGCGAGTGGTTGAGTCATGTGGTTCATTTCGAACCGAAACACTGGCATTCTTCAAGAAGCTGTCCGAAACTGTCACCAGGCGGACAGGAGATGGTCTACATGCAAGCAATGGCGACAATGAGACGATCCGAGATCGACGGCGAGGTGTGGTGCGAGGGGCGGGCGGTTTCCTCGGCCGGGCTTCTTCGTAGCGAACTCGGTCGGATGACCTTGACTTCAACGGAACTGCGGTTCTCTGCCCGGCGAACGTCGTTCGTGATTGCGCTCGCCGATCTGGCGTGGGTGCAGGCAAGCCAGCGAACCCGTCAGGCAGCTATCGAACTCACAACGCGTTCGTCGCTCGTGTACCGAGTATTTGTCGATTCTCTCGACTGGGTTGAATACATCCAGGGCGCACGATCAGAACTCGGGCTCCAGCAAACCCGAGCGCTTGCCAGCTGACACTCCACCAGGCGAGAGCGTCAAGGTTGGGTACAGCCGATTTGCACGGCAGACTATGGCTCCATGAACCACGATGAGGTCAGCCTCGAACATCCTGACGGTTGGGCCGCTTTCGAAAACATTGCTCAGTTTCTCGACGTCGACGGTTGGAGCCCAGACCCAATCGATGGCCTAACGGCGTTCTCCGCCCGGTATATTGGGCACAACACCGAGATCCGGGTCGTGGCTCACGTCAACGTCGAACTCGAGCAGTTGTATTGCTATGCGATTCCTCCAGTCACCGCACCACCGGAGCGGTTGGCCGAGGTGGCTGAGTTCATTACCCGGGCTAACTACGGCTTACGTATTGGGAACTTCGAATGCGATCTTCGAGACGGTGAGATTCGATACAAGGCCAGTGTCGACTTCGAGGGGGTTGGGCTCAACCATTCCCAGATTCGAACCGCTATCTATCCGGCGGTGCAAACGGTAGATCGGTACTACCCGGGGCTGGTTAAAGTCGTGTCCGAATCGGTAAGCGCCGTCGATGCGATCTCGGAGATAGAAACCGGCTCCTAGCTCGCTACGATCAGGGGATGTCTTTGCTCCTGGTAGATATCACCGATGGTGTGGCCACGCTCACCCTCAACAATCCGACCGAACGCAATTCGCTGACCCAGCCGCTGGTCGATGAAATTGTTGAGGCCATGAATGAGGTTGAGGCAAACCCTCATGTCGGTGCAGTTGTCGTTACCGGCGCAGCACCCGCGTTCTGTGCGGGCGCCAACCTCGGCAACCTGGCCGAAGCCGAAGGACCTGGTTTGCGCAAGATCTACGAAGGGTTCCTGCGAGTGGCCGGTAGCCCTCTGCCCACCATCGCCGCCGTTAACGGCGCTGCAGTCGGCGCGGGTATGAACATGGCGCTCGGCTGCGACGTTCGTCTTGCAGGCCGGTCGGCCAAGTTCGATACGCGGTTCTTGCAGCTTGGCATTCATCCCGGCGGTGGGCACACGTGGATGCTGCGTCGAATTGTGGGTCCGCAAGCGGCCTCGGCGCTTGTGTTGTTCGGGGAAATCGTCAACGGTACCGAGGCCGAGCGCATCGGTCTTGCTCATCGCTGCGTCGAGGACGCCGACCTTCTGGCTGCTGCCCAAACCATGGCGGCTCGGGCGGCTCAGGTGCCCCTAGAGCTGCTGAAGGTCACGAAAGTGACACTGGCCGACATGGCGGAGATTGCGTTGCATGACGACGCTGTGAACCGTGAACTCGACCCGCAGTTGTGGAGCACAAGACAGCCGTGGTTCAAAGAACGCCTCGAAGCACTACAGCGCAAAATCAGCTCAAAAGCCTGACGGGCCACCCACCTCACTCTCCCACCCATCTCGGTCGCGCTTCGGACGAACGATGCATTCAGCTGCATCGTTGCGAACGGAGACTGATGCATCAACGCGCATCGTTGGTCCGAAGGGCCAATATGTCGAGTGCCGATGGGCTAGCTGCCATTGCTCGCTTTGGCGAGGCTCGCACCCGTAACTGCTGTTGTCGTCGGCGACCTTTGGAGTCGAGTTGCGCCTGCAGACCTGCTCTCGGAACGAGGAAATAGTGAACGTCGGCATCGAGGGCATCGGCGTAACGCTCAAGAGCGGCCAGGGTCAGTGTTCGCTTGCGCTCGGACGCTTCGGCACGTACGACGACGGACTGATCGATCTTGAGACGGGTAGCGAGGTCTCGAGTGCTAACGCCGCTTACTGTACGAATCTCGGCGAGCCAACCACGTGGCGGGCGGGGAATCCAGTCCTCAAGGAGGGCTTGTCGCCGGAACGTTTCGATGAATCGGCGGCGCTTGGCCTGATCGAGTCGGAGTGTAGACCGGTGGTAGATGCGAGGCATTCGTTCATCCTCGTCCGCGGGTGTGACAGGGTTCGACTGGTTAGAGCCAGGTAGCAGCCAGCTCGACCCGGCGTGCGAGCCATTCCTCCGACGTCATGCCGTAACGTACATGGTCTTCCCACACGCCGTTGATCTCGAGGAAGCGCTGCGCCACCCCTTCCTCTCGGATCTGCAGCTTGATCATTACTCGGCGGCTAGGCCCGTTGCGGGGCACGATGTCTATCTCGATCCGGTGCAGTAGCAAGTGCTCGAACGCATGTCGGGCGATGACGATCACGCTTTCAGGCATATAGCCCTGCCCTGCCCGGGCTTCATCGATCCAGTAGCCAACATGGCCGCTTTGCAATGCGCCGCGGGCCACGTTGTTGAGATTGATTTCGCCAGCGAATGCCCCATCGACGAAGATGCCAAAGCCATACCCAACGCCAAGTTGGCGCTCACGTTCGCGGTGTCCGGTACGGGTTTCGAAGGCGTGGCGGTCGACAGTCGGGTCGCCTTGGCCCATTGGACCAATTGGTTCCCATTTCAGCAGCCAGCCAGAATTGCGGCGCCGTACCTCGCCCCAGGCCGCAAAGTCGCTGTTGATAAGCGGTCGCAGCATGACCCGTCGACCGTAGAGGCGGTTCACGCTGCACCCAGTTCGGCGATAAGGCCATCGAGCAGCCCTGTGGTCGACATCGTGATCTCACGCAGTTGCATGCGACGCATGATGGCTACGAGTACACAGCAACCACCGACGATTACCTCGGCGCGGTCCGCAGGTAACCCCGGATTGTGGATACGGTCTCGAAGCGGCTCGGTCGCAAGCGTACGAAAGACATCCTCGACGGCCTCGCGGGTAAGCGTGAAACCGTGCAATTCGTCGATATCGAATCGGCCAATTTCGACCGCAGCGGTCACGAGCATGGTTCCCGCTACACCGATGACCGACGACGCGCAGGTGAGGGCGGGATGCAACAACAACGCCTCGTCGAGATGGTCGTGAACAACACCAATGGCATTGAGGAGTTCCTCGGGCGCAGGTGGGTCCGACGCAAGGTGATGCCGCGTGATCTTGGCCGCGCCAACAGGCATGGATACCGCTAGGTTGGCGATTGCCAACTCGGTGGAGTTGCCGCCGATATCTATTACGAGCACGTCGTCGGCGGTGAGGAGCAGCCCCCTAGTTGCCCCGGCAAATGACAGCCTGCCCTCGTGCTGGCCGCTAATAACCTGCACCGGCCATCCAAGTGCGTCGGAGCAGGCCGCCAACAATGCGTCGGGGTCGTCGGCGGTTCGAACCGCCTCGGTGGCAACTGCCCGACATGCGGTGACCGAGGCGTCGTCAATGAGGTGACGGTAGTGTGCGAGCGCCTCTGACGTTGCCGATGGACCATCGGACCCTAACCGGGTGACCCGACCGTGCCACTGTCGCTGACCGTCGTGTCCGACAATAAGCAAATTGGTCGAGTTCGAGCCGATGTCGACGGCAGCGTACGCTGGCATTAGCTGTAGTCGCCTAGGCGTTCAGCAACCCACGCACCGACGGGGTCGACCCCATCGACCAAGAATGCGGCGTAGTGAGCATGAAGGCATTTGACACCGTTGCGCGTTCCGGCAACGCCGCCACTGGGTCGTGGGCCGTGGTGATCGCTCGGAATTGCAGCGTCTCGTTCGGTTGCCGCGAACATATGGGCACGAGTAATGCTGTCGGGGTCGATGGCGGCCTCGGCTTGGCGCACACCACCCTGGGCTTCGAGGCGGCTGACCGCCCGATAGGCGTCGGCTCCGACCAGCCAAAACCGGGTAGGCATTGGGGTGCCGTCGTCGAGGATGGGGTCGTTTCGAACCACGACCGGGTGCCCCTCTTGGTCGCGCACCACTACCTCGAATCGTCCTTGAGGAGTACGACCCAGGAGCGCGGTGACGTCAGAAATATCTTGTGCCGTCGCCACTACGACAGCCGACTAACCCGCACACCGCCAGAGCACGAGGGCTAAGGCGACGACGACCCCGCCAACGGGAGCGAGACGCTTGAACATTGCCCCACGAGCGACGCTCATGAGATCAAGCGCTTCGACAGGTGCGGCGGCTTCGATCTTTCGGACGGCGGGGGCAACTGGAGTTGTCACCTCGGCTACTGGACGGGGTTGGTTGAGCACCGTTGTCTCCAGGTTGGTAACGAACTGGGCCAACAGTTTGTTGCTGATGTCGGCCATTGCACCACGGCCGAACTGTGCGACTTTGCCCGTGATGTTAAGGTCAGTGGTCACGACCACCTTGGTGGACGCAGGGCTTTGGGCTGTGAGCTGGGCGACTATGTGGGCGTCGGCGTTGCCCTTGCCCCCCGTGTCGCGGCCCTTGCCCTTAAGGACAGCCTTGTGGTTTACCGCGTCTCGTTCGAGGAAGCTTGCCTCGCCCTTGAAGTGGGCCAAGATAGGGCCAACTTTGATCTTGATGAAGCCCCGATAGGTGTCGCCTTCAACTTCTTCGAGTTGGGCACCTGGCATGCATGGAGCGATGCGTTCAAGATCGGTGAGCGTTTCCCATGCCTCGTCGATTGGCACAGCCACGGTGAACTCGTTTAGCAATTCCATTGGTCAAGGTCCTCCAGCGTGTCGATATCGACAGGGTTACCCACGCAGGCTACCTCTGTCACGAGTTCGGGCTGGAAACGAATGAGCGTGCGTGCGCCTTCGTCACCACTGGTCGGCAGCAGTGTCCAGACCATTTCGGCCAGCTTAACCGGCTGTGCACGGCGTAGCCCATAGGTGGCGACAACGATGGGGGTACGGGATTCCTGACTAACTGCCCGCCACGCCGTGGGGGGGATGAACGGCTGGTCGGCGAGCCCGACAACGATTGCGGAGTGGCCGACCGAACGGGCGTAGTTGATGGCGACGTGGAGCGATGTGGCTTGTCCGAGAGCGAAGTTTGGGTTGGCAAGAGCGGTTACATCGGAGCGAGGGGCTAAGGCTGCAGGTCCGGTGATGACGAGGGTCTCGTCGAGACCGGCGTCGACGGCATTGTCGATCGCCCATTCGTGGAGACGGCGGCCCCGTAGCACTGCCAGCAGTTTGTGGGTGTCGCCCGCGAATCGTTGACCTAGCCCGGCGGCAAGTACAACAGCTGCGGTAGTCATGTCGACAGTTTCGCACCGGTTCTTGCGGTTCGAACGAGCAGACTTGACCGTAACCTGATTGACATATTGCAACGATGTAATTACGATTGTCATCAGTTCGTAATCTTGTCGTTGGGGCAATGATCATCGATCTACCCAGTCGGGTCACCGGCTTGGGCAGTCGCGCTCATTGGTGGGTCCGCCCTAGGAGTCTCCGATTGTCCCAATGTCGAATAGTCACCGCTGCAACACTCTCTATGCTCAGTCTCGCCATAACCGTCCCAGCGACGCAGGCGTGGGCGGCTCCTCGGCTGGCTGTAGCTCCGCTTCGAACAGTTTTGGCGGACCGAACGGCCGATGAGATTGCCACGGTTGCCCATGGTGCCTTGCGAGCCGAGGTCGAGCAGCGCCCGCTGGCCGCAGCCGTCTCGTGGCGACTTTTAGCCGAACTGGTTGGGTCGCGTTCGGGTGTCGATGCAGGCGAACTTGCCACGGTGTGGTCGGCTATATCATCCCAGCGCCGCATCGTGATGGCCGCCGCGCTTGCGCAGGTCGGGGTTCCCTATGTTCGCAATGGCGAGGACCCAGCTATCGGCTTTGACTGTTCTGGCTTGACCCGGTTCGCGTTCCGCTTTGCTGGTATCGAGCTAGCCCATCAGTCCGAAGCTCAGATTGGCGCGGCGCGGCGCGTTCAACAGCCGGAGGCGGGCGACTTGATCCATTGGCCCGGTCACATCTTGATGTCGCTCGGCGTGCACGGACTCGCCGTTCACGCATCGACGCCGGGTGAACCTGTGAATGTAACGGTTGTGACCCGTCGTGCGGTGTCGTACGGGGTTGTCGTGAGCGACGAGCCACAGCGAGGCTAGTGAATCGGCCCCGCGGTGTCGCGAAGCGACCGCACCGGGCGTCCGCTGCGCGTGGCGATGATCTCGGCGCAAATCGAGATGGCGGTCTCCTCGGGACTGCGGGCGCCGATATCGAGGCCGATGGGAGCGTGCACTCGGGCCAGATCGGCTGGGTCCGTGATGCCAACGTCGGTCAGGCGAGCCATGCGTCGCTCGTGCGTAGCCCTGCTACCCATGACGCCGATATAGCCAGCTCCCGTACGAAGGGCACCCTGTATGGCGGGCACATCGAACTTTGGGTCGTGGGTGAGAATGCAGACCACGTCGCGCACGCTGAGGTCGGCGCCTAATTGTTCAAATACGCGATCAGGCCACTCGACCAAGATGTCATCGGCCATGGGGAACCGCTGGCGCGTGGCAAATACCTTGCGGGCATCGCAGATGACAACCCGGTATCCGAGCACCTTCGCGACGCGACCGAGCGCACCGGTGAAGTCGACTGCGCCAAAGATGATCATCTGTGGAGGTGGTGCGAAACTCTCGATAAACACCAGAAGTTCGGCTGGTGTGTCGTCGCCTTTACCGGCTCCGGCTTCGGCAATGATCTGCCCCTGAGCGCCATACCGACGCGTACCGGTGCGCCCGGCGTCGAGTTCGGCGAGCGCATCTCGGGCGACTACCCGGTTCAGTTCGGCGTCTCCCAGGGTGCCCATGGCATCGAGACCGGGGCGCACGAGCAACTTGTTGCCAATGCCGGGACCGTCGACGATGGTCGCTAGGCCGACCGGCTCGCTTGAACGCAAAGCATCGCGCAGGGTGTTGAACAGATGGCTCACCAGTCGAGTTGTTCTACATACAAACGAATGGTTCCGCCGCACGTGAGGCCAACAGCGAACGCATCGTCGTCAGAGTATCCGAACGACACGATGCCAGGCGATCGTTCCCCAGCTAAAACTGCGAGCGCCTCATTAACAACGGCACCTTCGACACAACCGCCCGACACCGACCCGGCAACCTCGCCGTCTTCGCTGACAACCATGGTGGCGCCTGGATCACGAGGGCCAGATCCTTCAGTGCCGACAACCCGAGCAATTGCTACGCGGCGTCCGGCATTACGCCATCGTTCGATGTCGTTGAGAACCTCGATCATTTGGACGAGCCTAATCGAAGGTCGGCCATGCCTCGTAGCCTCGTGCCACGAGCGGCCAGGGCCGAACCTGTTCCAACCGAGCGGCCAGACCAAGGGCGAGGCCGTCACGGAATCGTGGTGCGATGATCTGAAAGCCCATCGGTACGCCATGTTCGTCGAGGCCCATGGGAATGCTGACACCCGGGCTGCCGGTGGCATTGAAGTCCGGGGTGTTGAACGCCGAGCCCATCACCCGGGATTGACCCACCGTGAGTGTGACTGGCCCGACGGCCGGGTACGACGACACGTTGATGGTCGGGCACACCAAGACCCCGTCGTCGCCAATAAGGTTTTCGAGGTCGGCCAACGCTCGAAACCGTGTTCGTTGATCGCTGATGTATTCGCTGGCGGTGGTCTTCGCGCCAAGATGCAACTGGGGGAGCAGTGTGTCTTCGAAACCGGACCAGTCTATGCCCTCGAGACTTTGCGCCAGCTCGGTGGCGGCCGAGCGAACCCACGCCCAAATCACATCTTCGGACGTGTACGAGTCGGCCACATCGACGGAAATACCCAATGCCTCGATGGCCGTGACCATGGCGTCGAATGCCTCGCCGACGATGGGCTCGACTGCGCCCCGCAAACCTCGAATAGCGACCACATGTCTCGGAGCAGTAAGGCGCATGTCTAGGGCATGGGGTGGGAAGGCGCTGAGGTCTCCGGGAACCGGACCAAACAGCACGTTCGCCTCGACGATCACGTCGGCAACCGTGCGCCCTGTAGCGCCAGGGGTGGAATACCACATCCAGCGCGGTGACGGCGTTCGTCCGATGGCACCGTTGGTGGGTTTGTAGCCGACAAGCCCACACAGTGATGCCGGTAGGCGTACGGATCCGCCTCCGTCGGTAGTGCTGGCGAGTGGTGCGAGTGCAGCGGCGAGCGCTGCGGCGGATCCGCCCGACGAACCGCCAGGTGATTGGGCCAGGTTCCATGGGTTGCGGGTTGGGCCGTGCAAGAGGTTGGTCGTGAGGGCCTGGTGGCCGAACGCTGGCGTGTTGGTTTTTCCGACGATGATGGCGCCTGCGGTGCGATACCGAGCGGCGACGACATCATCGTGCGTGTCGGGTAACGCGTCGGCATACAGGTGGCAACCGTAGCGAGTTGGCATACCTATGGCCTTGGTCAGGTCCTTGATCAGCACAGGTATACCCGCGAGTGCGCCGTCGAACGAGGTGGCAGCTCGAGCCTCACGGCGTGCCTGTTCCGCGTTTATTGCAACTACGGCACCGAGCGCCGGGTCGTACGTTGAGATACGCCGTAGCGCTTCATCGACCAGTTCGAGCGGGCTGACCTTGCGGGCGCGCACGGCCGCCACGAGTTGGCTGATCATTGCCTGACACTACCTGAATGGATCGTGGTAGCGGCCAAAGCGTTGTTTGGCGAGTAGGGCCAGTACCGGCGGCTGGTCAATAAGGTATCTCTTCCAGCGTTTGCGTGGTTCGAGCATGACTCGCCACGCCCATTCGAGGCCGATGTTGGTGACCCATGGTGCCGGGCGTTTTACATGGCCGGCTTCGTAGTCAATGGTGCCGCCCAGCGATAGGAATAGCTTGGCGTGGGTGAACTTCCCGCGATGCTGGGAGTACAGCTTCTCTGAAATCGGATTCGAGATACCGGCGACCACCACCGTTGCCTGGGACTCGTTTACCCGAGCAATAGCCTTGTCGAGTTCTAGTGGATCGTTGGCGAATCCGATCGGTGGTGAGTAGACGCCGACAACGATGTCGCGGCCGACTTTGGCGTTGATTTTGTCGCGGGCGGTTGCTCCGACGCCTTCCATTGCTCCTAGTAGGAAGATGGTGACGGTGGGATCATCGGCAAACTTTTTGTAGAACAGTGGGAAGTAGTCCGAGCCCGAGACGCGTTGTACAAAGGGTGTTCCCATGAGTTTGGAAATGAACATCAGTATTTGGCTGTCGCATGTGATGAGGTCTGCTTTGTGGGCAACGTCGTAGAACTCGCGGTCTTTTTGTAGACGCATCAGCATGTCGGGATGCACCGTGATGATCACCCCCTCTTTACGTTCGAGAAGGGTATCCATCGTGATGTTGTCGACATCGACATTGAGGACCCGAATTTTGTCCGGTCTACTGGCAACCGCCGAAAGATTGCTCCGCACGCCGCCAAGCGTACCTGGCCACTTGCTGCGAGAAAAGGCCGCTCTGTGTAGACAACTTCAAGCTATCGTCAAAAAATCCGACAACCGGCCTTCAGGCGAACGGGTTGTGGTAGCGACCAAAGCGTTGTTTGGCGAGTAACACCAGCACCGGTGGCTGCTCGATGAAGTACCTCTTCCAGCGTTTTCGTGGTTCGAGCAAGACTCGCCACGCCCATTCGAGGCCGATGTTCGTGACCCACGGTGCCGGGCGTCTTACCTGTCCGGCTTCGTAGTCAATGGTGCCGCCCAGCGATAGGAACAGCTTGGCGGTCATGAAGCGATCTCGGTGCACTGTGTAGAGCTTCTCGGAAATCGACGCTGTGAAGCCTGTGACAACTACCGTTGCACCCGAAGCGTTGACCTGGTCGATCACCTTGTCGAGCTCGTCAGGATTACCCGAAAATCCGATCGGTGGTGAGTAGACGCCGACGACGATGTCGCGGCCGACTTTGGCGTTGATTTTGTCGCGGGCGGTTGCTCCGACGCCTTCCATTGCTCCGAGTAGGAAGATGGTGACGCTGGGGTCGTCGGCGAATTTTTTGTAGAACAGTGGAAAGTAGTCCGAACCAGAGACGCGTTGGACGAAGGGTGTTCCCATGAGTTTGGAGATGAACATGAGTATCTGGCTGTCACACGTGATGAGGTCGGCTTTGTTGGCGACGTCGTAAAACTCACGGTCTTTTTGGAGACGCATGAGCATGTCGGGATGCACGGTCATGATCACCCCCTCTTTGCGTTCGAGAAGAGTGTCCATGGTGATGTTGTCGATATCGACGTTGAGAACCCGAATTTTGGTCGCGTTCATAACGATTGTCTTGAACTGCTCTGCGGCACGGCGTCCACCGTAGTCAGGTCGAAGGTGGTATAAAAGGCCTGCTTTGTGTGGAAACGCTCAACATTTGAGCGAATCTGCTGAGTTCTTCTTCGATATCGGGCCCTGCGGGTTGATACGAAATCTCGGTCGCTCCGGCGGCTTCTAACGCTGTGAAGTGGGTATGCCACTGTTCGCGATTTCGGGCGCCACCGGCTCGTGTCATAAGTTCGGCGGTAATCATCGGGCGGTCCCGGTTGTTGACACCGATGAGATGCAGGTCATGCAACGCAAGATGACGTTCGGTCGGGTCGATGTCGGCCAACGATGCCAACCAATGGGGACCACCCGGCCACCCACTCAGGTCGTAACCGCGGTCGTACATGGCGTGCAACGCAACCGCAGCACCATGCCCGGCAGCCGCAATAGCGCGCTCGCTGTCGGCAGCCTCCCCGTCGTCGAGGACTGTGCCAAAGGCCAAAATGTTGCACCAATCGCAACCGGATTCGGGTTGGGTGGAAAAGATCCCGTCGGCTAGTTCTCGTGCCACTGCCATCCCTTTCGGCCCGCCGGCTCCAACAATGAACGGGACGACGATGGGACGCTGCGGTGCGAAACCATCCGGATGCATCATGGCAATCGAGGCACCCTCCCATTGCATTGTCCGACCGGCCAACAGTCCTTGCACGCAAATGATGTACTCGCGAACCCACGACCACGCCAGTGGTCGTTGCCCGAGGGTCAATCGGCCGGTGAAACCTGAACCGATGGCGACATTGACCCGCCCCGGAGCGAGGTGTTCGAGATGGGCGATGGCGGCGGCATTCACCATCGGGTGACGAAGGCTAGGCACCAACACGCCAGGCCCAAGGCCGATACGGCTCGTGCGCCGGGCGCATTCGGCCAACGTGATCCAGACATCTGGATACAAGGCCGGCGAGTCGTAGAGCCAAGCCCGTTTGAACCCCAACTGTTCGGCCAGTACAACGTGGTCGGGTGTCGCATAACCCGTGGCAAACGCCACGCTTACATCCAGCGTCACTGCTCGTTGCCACGACCTGTGAGGTACATGAGCCAGCCCCAGGTCATCTTGCCGCATTCGCCATCGACAGCGAAGCCTGCCTGATAATGCGACGCAACCTTTTGCTGAAATGAGACGACTGCGGCCAGGGTCATGTCTCGAAAGTTACCGGTTGTTGCTGGGATGTTGAGCAACCCCTGCTCCATGAGCATGGTTTGCATCGACCGTACCCATGTGGTGCGGTCGGCACCTCGATAGTTGCGAGGCACGGCTTGGTGGTCGTGCATAAGGTATGGCCGATTGCGTGGATTCGCATTGCCCGGAAGCCCGGGAGGCGGAGGCGAAACTGAATAGGCCACGCCGGGAATGAGCGCACCAGCGGTCCACTTTCGAAAAGCGATATTTGCCGGATACAACCCAACGGGCATATTGGTTCCCCGTGCCTCGATGACGTTGCCATCACCCATGCTGATGACGATGTGACCATCGCCGGGCAAGACGTCGCCGGGATCACAGGGCTGACCGTTCAGACGTGAACGAATCAGCAGCGCCCCACGGATACCAGCCGCTTTCACGACTGCTTGTGGGTCAGTTCGGATGTCACCGATCATCACGTTGTTGTTCAGGCAGACCTGATGAATTGCGGACGAGTTATGGGGTAAATGCGGCGTGGCACCCGCCCGGGCACTTGCCCACATGATGAGCCCCGAACAGTCGAATGACACCGGATCGGGATCGTGGATGTCGAGTGGAGTGTTGAACTGGTATGGCTTGTTGAACTGTGCTTGCATAATGGCAAGAACGTCGTCGATGTTGACCACCGAATGCCTCCCGTCTCGTGACCCACCCTGCCTTGGGCGGGTTCCCCACGGGTGGGTCTATCACTCGCGCAGAGCTAGCAGGGCGTCGGCAAGCCGAATATCTCGTGGGGTTACCACATGATGTGACCAAGGATCGCCCGCCACGGCCACGACTCGCCCGCCAAATGCCTCGATGCCGATGGTCTCCTCGATGAGAACCTCGGCGAACTCGACAAACAGTCGCCGCAGCACGTTTGAGCCAAATGCCATCGGCACCTGGGTGATGCGAAGGTCGTCGCGCCCGACGTGCTCGAACACACCGTTGGGAAGTTGCCGTTTCACTGTGTCGGGTGGCAGCCACATCGGGACAGCTGCATCGGCACCCCCTCGAATTGCAGCGATTACATCCATGACGGTGCCAGCAGTGGCAAGCGGCCGGGCCGAATCGTGGACGACGACAAGGGCTGCTGACGAAGGTACGGCGGCGAATCCGCGCCTCACCGACTCGGTGCGTACCAACCCGCCCGGCACCACCGCATCGACCGCTGGGCCGTCCCACAAGCGGCCTGGTGTCAACACAACGGTGATGTGGTCACAGAACGGCCGCAGGAGCTCAACAGCTCGATCGACCATGCGCATGCCACCTACGGTCTCGAACTGCTTCGGGCCGCCGAAACGCCTGCCGTTACCAGCAGCAAGCACGATGCCGGCAACGTCGCTAGCTACGGCAGGGCTGCGAGTGGGGCTATCCACCATCGCCACCGCCAGACGCCTCCGGGTACGCGATATTGGGGCAAGATATCGGGACCGCAACTCGCCGTACCCAAGCCGCGGTGGGCGACATCGAGGGTAAGGGTGATGGTGTCTCGTTCGACGAGTTCGTCGGCGTGTCTCGCCACCGTCAGATCGTTCGGGGTGTATCGCAGAGCCGACCACTGGGCTGGTCGATCGGCTCCGACTATGACGCCGGGCCCGTTGGTGCCGCGCCGAAGCGCAATCCACGCGGCATCGGTGCGTCCGCCCGACTCTTGCGGGAACGCGTAATTGACAAACAGATCGTCGACGGTGGACGTGTGCTCGTGCATCGGGGCACTGGCTTTGCGATCGGGGTAACACTCGTGGGGTCCGCGCCCATACCACGTGACGTGATCGAGGTCGCCCGGCAAGGTGAGTAGCACACCGACGCGCGCCAAATCGTCCCAGTCGTCGGGAATAGCAACACGTTCGCCCACCCAGATGGTTCCATCGCTCGCAGCGCCCAGACGACGCTGATGGTCGAGTCGTTCGGCTGCGTCGATGAGGCCCCATTCGTTCCACCGCCAACGCACAAGCAACGGCCAGGCGGCACGTTGCTGTTGTGTGCCGTCGTTATCGAGCGGGGCTCTCCACAAGCTCAGACGAGGTTCTTCGACCAGGGCCTTAATGACATCGCTAACGCCGGTCACGGCCGTCAAGGTTTCGGGCCGCACTCGTAGAGGCGTCGTACCGCCTAGTGCCAACTGTTCCCAGCCGACCTCGAGGCCGTCGGCATTGGTCATGGCAATGTTGAGAAAAGCCTCGCCGAACGGCAAATCGCCGAAGTCGGGAACTGGCAGATATTCGGTGGACCGCGGCTCGATGGCAGGCAAGTCGAGCGAGCCCGCCGCCACCGGTTTCCCGTTGACGATGACCTCCCAATCGGCCGCAAACTCGCTGATGTCGGTGAACCATTGGGTATTAAACATGGCCAATTGGCTGCGTTCAAGCGCTACACGAATCGGTCGAGCAAGCCACCGGTGCTCCCAAAGCGCGGGCTTGGGTTTTCCATCAGGCCACACCACGCCGTCGAGGCAGAAGTTTGAGTCGTTGGGTTCGTCGCCAAAGTCGCCGCCGTAGGCCCATCGGATGCGTCCGTCGGGTACATCTTGGCGTAGCCCGTGATCCCACCACTCCCAGATGAACCCGCCCTGCAACCCGGGGGTGGCTTCGATGGCGTTCCAGTAGTCCGAGAGCGATCCGTTTGAGTTGCCCATCGCATGTGAGTACTCGCACATGATCAGTGGGGCGGCCTTGCCCAGATGTGCAGGTATCCAAGGAGCCTCGCCCTTGCCGGTTGCGTAACCAACAATGCGGCTAATCGGCGGGTACATCGGGCACATCACATCGGTCGTGTCGGGCATCGTGCCCCAGTCGAACATGATGCTGCCCTCATAGTGCAACGGCCGAGACGGATCGAGAGCACGTACGGCAGCGGCGCCGGCCAGATGGTTCGGACCGTGCCCCGCCTCGTTGCCCAGCGACCACAAAATGATGCAGGCATGGTTGCGGTCGCGTTCCACCATTCGGGTGACGCGTTCTACGAACTGAGAACGGTAGCGAGGGTCCGATGCTTGGGTTCCCCAGGTGGCGTGGCTCTCGACGTTGGCTTCGTCGATGACGTAGAGCCCCATTTCATCGCATAGGTCGTAGAACGCCGGAGACTTGGGAGAATGGGAACAGCGCACGGCGTTGAAGCCGAATTCGAGCATGGTCGTGAGGTCGCGCCGCATGTCGTCGACAGTGACGACCCGCCCGGTGTCGGGGTGGAAGTCGTGCCGGTTCACACCGCGGATCAGTACCGGCTGCCCGTTGATGAGCAGTTCATTGCCTACAACCTCGACGCTACGAAACCCGATTCGTTCAACGACAGCATCGACAACTGTTCCGTCGGCAGCGAGCAGCTTGATAACCAAGCTGTACAGGGCGGGTCGTTCGTGATGCCACGATTTCACGGTGAGGCTACTAGCCGAGATTCTGGCCTCGCCCACACGGGACTGGTAGGGCTGCGTGCGCGCTGGCAGTTCTCGTTCGCCTTGACCTCCGGCTACGGGCCAGCCGTCGTCATCGACAAGGGTTGCTTCGGCACGCAAACCTCCTTCGTACCATTGGGTGCTTCCCAATGTGACGACTACGTCATAGGCGGTGAGCGATGTGGTGACCGCAGCTGACTCGATCCAGACATGACCGCTTGAACGCATCGATATTGACCGGTGCAGCCCGCCGTGCCACCACTGATCTTGATCCTCGACATAGGTGGAATCGGACCACTTCACGACGGCTATCGCCACCAGGGCCGCCGAACCAGCCTGCACATATGGCGTGATGTCGAACTCGGACGCGAGGCATGAGTCTTTCGCCAAGCCGACAGGTTGGCCGTTCACCCAGATGGCAGCAACACTCTCGGCGCCGCCGACCTGCAAGACGATGCGACGATTCGTCCACGATGCCGGAATGTCGACCATTCGGCGATACACCCCGGTGGGGTTGGCAGTTGGAACATGGGGTGAGTTGGCGACAAAGGGCAACTGCACATTGGTGTAGTGCGGCAGGTCGGTGGCTTTTGGCTCACGTGTCCAACAATGAGGAACGCTGACGTGGCTCCAACTGGCCATCAGACCATCGGATGCCACATGCCAGGTCGTCAGTGCCCCGGGTGCAGCGAGCAACGTGAACTGCCAAACGCCGTCGAGTGACAACACGTCGCGGGTGTCTTGGGGTGTGTGCGGCGGCCGCATTGGCAGACGGCCAATCGACACGACTTCGGGGTTTTGCCAAACAGGGTTCGCTGCCGAGGTCAACAGCCCGACAAGCCAATCACTACTCATACGCAGGAATCGTAGAGGCCAGCGCCTGAATGTTCAGCGAGCGTCTATAGCCATAGCCTTTCCGAATGATTCGCGTGCGAGTTCTTGGCCTGGCGGCGTGCTTTTTGTTGGCGTCGTGTTCTACCGAGGATTCGGCGTCGCAGCCACCCTCGACCGCGGCAGCTGTTGTGACCAGTGTAGTGAGTGCTGAGCCCACTGCAACTGAGTCGACGTTGGCGAAGGTGATTGATCGTCCAGTTGCCGATCTGAAATGGGACACATGTGACGGCGTCGATGATGAAATGGTTGCACTTACCGACGAACTTGAGGACAGTGTTTTCGATCAGCTCGAATGTGGCTCGATCAACGTGCCAATTGACTACACCGTCGCGGGTGGAAAGACCCTTCCAATCGCGTTGACTCGGGTGCGTGGCACAAACCCAAGCAAGAGGATCGGATCGCTGCTCCTCAATCCGGGCGGACCGGGCGGGTCCGGCCGTGAGCTACTCATCAACTTGATCGCGGCCAAAGCTCACAAGCTGGAAAAGCTGTCCGAGTCCTTCGATATCATCGGTTTTGATCCCCGTGGTGTAGGCGGATCTAACGGGCTGGCGTGTGTATCGGCGGCGACGCTCGACAAACAGTTCACCCTCGACGCAACGCCCGACACTCCAGACGAGGTTGCCGCGTCTGCGGCGCTGAATGATGAAGTCGTCGATGCCTGTAAAACGAAGTATGGCAACGCAATGCTGGCGAGTATGTCGACCGAGAACACCGCACGCGACATGGACGAGATTCGCCGCTCTGTCAAGGATGACAAGCTCACGTATCTCGGGATTTCCTACGGCACGTTTCTGGGAGCGACCTACGCGTCGATGTTTCCGGATCGTGTTCGAGCCATGGTGCTCGATGGCGCGTATGACCCGGCGGGTCAAGATCAGATGGAGCGAACCCGCATCCAGCTTGGCGGCTTCGAGGATTCGTTTAGGAAATGGCGGGCCTGGTGCGCGTCCAGTCCAATCTGCGCCTTCTCGGGGGACACCGATATCGACACTCGTTGGTTCGACCTGTCCAAGAAGCTCGACGAGAAAGCCGCGCCTGGAAATGATGGCCGGTCGGCCAACCAGGGTCCGCTCTTTCTCGCCACCATCGCATCGCTGTATAACCGTGATCAGGGATGGCCTGCGCTTGGCGCGGCATTGCAGGCGGCCGATACAGGCGACGGGTCATTGCTGCTTCTATTATCCGACCAGTACAACGGTCGCCGCAACGACGGAACGTACGACACGTCCGACATAGCCGGCTCGGTCATCAACTGCGCATCGGGCCTGTCGTTGGCTCCACCAAAGGACAAGGCTGCCGCCGCGGTTGAGCTTCGCAAGTTGTCACCCCACTTCGCGTTTGAATCTAATGTCGACGACTTCGAAGGTTGCGACTTCCCCGAGGGCCCAAGCCCGAAGCCATTCGCATATAGCGGTCTGGCACCCATCCTGGTTATTGGCGGTAAAAACGATCCGGCTACGCCATTCGTTTGGGCTGAACGAATGACCAAGAGCCTCGGCAGCGCGTCGTCGCTCGTTGCCTTTACGGGCGAAGGACATTCGGCCTGGATGGAATCGGCTTGTGTCGACGACATGATTCACGAGGTTCTTGTCGACGTGAAGCAGGCTCCGAACGGCCGAGAATGTGCACCCGACCCAGCGGCATCGAGTGCTCTACCAACCTGGCTGGCAAACATTGAGTCCCTGGTACCGAAAAGGACTGGCGTGAATATTGATGAACTAGCCCCCCTGATCGGACTTGAGGATGCCGGGTTGGTCGGCAAACTCGTTTTGGTTAGGGGGAACCCGGCTGACAGCGGCGCCGCATTGGCTGTAGCCATCGAGGCCGCGGGTTGGACAAAGACAACCAATTCTACCGGGGTCGCGTACACCAAAACCATCGAAGGTGCTCGGCGGGTGCTCGTGGTGAATGCCTTCAGACATCGGCGCTCGCTCAAGGTTCCCCGGTCCTCGTACCAATCACGGCCAAACTTCAGCTACAAGGCCCCACCATGATCTTGATCGCCTCCCCGGCTCCCTGACAGCATCGGGACGTTACGTAGACAGCGATACCTGCAGGGGAAGCAGCGCTTGTGCGGCTTCGTCGAGGTGGGTAACGAAATCGGTTGGTTCGCTCAGAGGAATGACCACGAACTTCGAAAAGCCGAGTTCGACGTACCGGTTGATCATGTTGTCCAACGATTCGAAACCATCGGCAATGATTTCGTCGAGGTTGATGGTTGGGCGACGAGCCTGAAGCGCAGCGGCAGTCGCCTCAGGGATGGGACCCATTGCATACGGGAGAAGTACACCGAAATGCTCGGGGTCGATTAGCCGATCATGCTCGGCTGCGGCCTGCTCAATTACGATGCGGCCGGCGGCAGCCTCGTCAGGCGTGATGAAGCTGGGCAGCCAGCCATCGGCGTGGCGACCGACACGTCGCAGTTCCGAGGGCGCAATGCCTCCCAGCCACACCTCCATCGGCTGCTGCTTGGGTTTGGGTTGTACCCGCACGCCGTCGTAGTTGAAGCGTTGGCCGCGATGTTCCACGACGTCTTCGGTCCACATGCGACGCAGCAGCGGCAGCGCTTCGTTGAACCAACCAGCACGGTCCTCTCGGGTTACACCAAAGGCTTGCTGTTCGTGATGGTTGGCGATCCCCAAACCAAACGCGGGCAACAGGCGGCCCCCCGAGAGCCGGTCGAGGGATGCCAACTGGGTGGCGACAATGACCGGGTTGCGCCCTGGCAACACCATGACGCTCATACCAAACTTGATCTTCGACGTGCGTCCTGCCGCATACGCCAAGGCGACAGTAGGATCAGGCGCGGCACCAGAGATCCGTTCCGACACCCACAAGCTGTCCCATCCACCGGCTTCCAACGCGTCGACAACGAGACCAAAACGTTCGTCGTTCAGCGATGTGCTGGTTCCAAGGCCGTAGCCGATTCGCACCTTCATACCGGCATGTTCCCATGCTCGGCACGGGAAGTCTCAGCCGGGATGCACCGGCGCAGTGTGGGTGGCCTGAAGCAAACGAGGCGTAGGGATACGCGCTGCCGGTAACTGTCTTCCTATAACGAACCCAATCGAGGTGCACACAGCCACGATGATTGTGGCGTTGACATGCAGGAACGTGTGAAGGGTCACACCGATCGCAGCCATCAAGAGACTGGACACCAACGCGGTGCGAACCGCAAGGTGCCAGCCATAGTTGAGTTCTTCGTTGGTATGACGGGGGGCGTCCGTCTTGTTCATCATGGTTATAAGACGACGCAGATGTTGTGATTTCATGTCGATTCTGGAACTGTCACGCAACTGGAATCACACAACGGTGTAAGTAGTCTGTCCGGATCATGTCCCTGGACCCATTTTCTCCATTCCGCCTCGATGGACGAGTAGCCATCGTGACCGGTGCCTCTAGTGGACTCGGCGAACGGTTCGCCAAAGTGCTTCATGCCGCCGGGGCAAAAGTTGTCGTCGCGGCCCGTCGGCTCGATCGACTTGAAGCACTCGTCGCCGATTTGCCTGGTGCGTTGGCGGTTCGTTGCGACGTATCGGACGCCACCGATCGCGACGAGCTTGTTGGCCGAACGGTCGATCATTTCGGAAAGGTCGACATCTTGGTGAACAACGCAGGTATTGGCCACAAGGTATCGATCGAGGACGAGAACCTCGAAACGTTCCGCGGGGCCATGGAGGTCAACGTCACGTCGCTGTGGCACCTGTCCAAGCTGTGTGGGGTCCACATGGTGGCCCAACGGTCGGGAGTCATCGTCAACATCGCATCGGTGCTCGGGTTTGTCGGATCCACGCCCATCAAACAGGCTCACTACGTTGCGTCGAAGGGCGCCGTAGTGAATCTGACCCGCGAACTTGGGTTGCAATGGGCTCGTAAAGGTGTGAGGGTCAACGCCTTGTGCCCCGGTTGGTTCCCATCGGAGATGACAGCGGGGATGGAAACGACCGAGGGTGGGCTTGCGTGGGTGCAACAAAACAGCCCGATGCCACGGCTTGGCGAACTGCATGAGCTCGATGGCCCACTGTTGCTCCTAGCGTCCGACGCCGGCAGCTTCATGACCGGCACGACCATCGTGGTCGACGGCGGCTGGCTAGCCCGCTAGCCCGACCCGACCCGACCCGACCTAATCGACTGTAAGGAGAATAGCCTTGGTCGCGTCGGGTGGTTAGGCGGCGGTTTGGGTGAGTGTGACTTGGTAGCCGAGTTCGTGGAGTTGTTTGATGGCTCGGTCGCGTTGGTGGTTGGTGTTGGTGTTTTTGGTGAAGTAGT
>JANOSH010000042.1:0-4785 GCA_031415695.1 Actinomycetes bacterium | reverse complement strand
CGAACCCGAGCACGACTACTTTAGGGTTAGCCAAAAAGAACTCGCTCGTCTCGGCCCCCAACCGACTATGTGGCGACTGACTGGCGCTCTTCGAAACATCACGGGGGCGTTTGCCGTTTCGGCAGATGACACGATAGCGGTGGCCGTCCTTAACGATTTTCGGCCTGGAACGATGGTAGCTATTCGTTTGAACGCGGCCGGTGCGAGCGGCCCGCCAGTGTTCATCGACGCGCAGCCTGGTGACCTGACCGAAGCGCCACCCGTTGCGGCAACGGGTTCGACTGTGTTTGTGCTGGACCACCCGCGCGCTTCAGGGGCGGCCCGAGTGTCCGCCTACGACCTTTAGGTACGAGACCTTCGAGCTGTTGACCAACACGTCGCTGCCCGGACTGCGAATAGGACTGTTACGCGGCTGCCCCAGTCCCGCCGACAAGGAGCAGACATGGAACGGTTCCGGTCCGGCCACCCCGATGTGTTGGTGGCTACGACGGTGATCGAAGTGGGTGTCGATGTTCCCAATGCCACCGTGATGGTGCTTCTCGATGCCGATCGGTTCGGTTTGCTCAGCTCCACCAGCTGCGCGTTCGACGTGTTGGCTCGTGAAGAAACCAAACGGGGAAGGCCTCACCAACCCTCGGGTCGATGCACTCATAGCTAGTACCGATGGCTTTGTACTGGCCGAGGTCGACCCCGACCTTCGCGGCGAAGGCTGCCGAGTCGTCGAACGCCTTACCAACGGCGGCGCGTTCGACGCCATCGACAAGATCAACAATCAAGTCCTCCGCGGCCCGCCCGTGGGTGGCCGGTGGCATGCCGAAGCCGACGTGTCGCTCACGGTTCCAATGCTACGCCCGGTCCGGTATTCATCGGGCTGGCCGGCGGCGCCGATGGCCGAGGACAAGCAAACCGCCGATGACGATAGCTCCGAACGCAAGGTTCAGGAGGGTGAGAACCGACCCTCCGGTACTCGGCAGCTTGACAGCGACCTCACCGAAGACCGAGGAACCATTCACCTCGCCCGCCTTGACCGACACTGTCAAGGAGTCGGGAGTGGTCGAGCTGTATCGAGCTGGTTGCTCCTGCGCAATGGTGTACTGCCCGACCGGCACGTTGTCGAACCGGAAGTTGCCACCGGCGTCGGTCGTCGTGGTTGCGACTACCTTGCCGTTGACATCCACGAGGTGCAGCACGATGCCGGCAATCGGTTCCTCGGCCCCGTCGCGTACTGCGTTGCGGTTCGTGTCGACGAACACCTGACCGGTGATTGAGCCCGGAGGAACCACACCGGCATCGATGTCGAGTCGGTGCTGGTCAAGGCCGAGGACGATTACAGGGGTCCGACCGGTGATTCTGTCGACGTCGCTATCGTTATCGTTGCGGCCCTGGTAGGCCGACGATGGCACGAAGCCGTCGCTGGTGCGGATCTCGATGATGTACGAACCGGCGGCCAGGTCCTTGAACAGGTAGTACCCGGGGCCTTCGTCGGCGAGAAGGTTTGCCGACAATGACGAGCCCGACGAGCCCGATGTTGTCACTTTGGTTGCCAGCAGGTTGCCGCTGGAATCGAGCAGCCGTACCGTCATGCCGCCGAGCCCCTGCTCACCGAGATCCTGCACGCCGTTGTCGTTGTCGTCGTGCCACACCCGGTTACCAATCGAGCTGCCGTGCTCGCCGAAGGCATAACCGGTCGCCGTTTCGCCGCGATCGAGGCCGATGGCATCGATGACACTGACGCAGCCGACCTCAGTGATCGGGCACAGCGTACCTCCGGCGGTTCCGACGGTATCGCTCCCATTGGCGAACAGCGGAGGCTGGCTCTCGGTGATCTTGTAATCACCGGCGAGCAAACCATCGACCGTCCAGGTGCCGTCCGGCCTTGTGATCACCGTGACCGACACGAGGTTCGCAACTTCATCGGTGCCGGTGACCGCAATGGTTACACCCGGCATGCCCTTTTCGGTGGGATCCTTCAGGCCGTTGCGATCGGTGTCGATGTACACGACTCCGGACAATGACGAGGTCGTCTCGCCGAACGGTGTGGTGACGTCGCCACCGGCTGGAATGGCGATGGCAACGGTGTTCGGTGTGGACGAACCGTATCCAAGCGGCTGACCCTCCGACACCGTGTACGAGCTGGCCGGAACGTCGACAATCACGTAGCGGCCGGTCGAGTCGGTCGTCGCCGTGAGGGTCGTCGGTTCTCCAGTCGAGTCGAGCAGCCGTACCGAGACACCGGCGATACCGGTCTCACCCGGATCTTGCACACCGTCACCATCGGCGTCGCGGAACACCACGCCGTTGACGGTGGCCAAGGTGTCACCGAAGTTCACATCAGTGAGACCGGCAAGCGGCATCAAGACCGGATGCGTGTCGGGCGTCGATGTCGACGAGCCGTAGCCCGCCGGCTGTGTCTCGACCACCACGAAGTTGCCGGCGGGCAGGTCGTCGAAGTGGTAGGCGCCTGTAGTCGGATTGCTCGTCGTCGTGGCGATCAGCGTCGTACCGTCGGCGGCATACAGCGTCACTGTTGTGGCCAGATGCGACGTCTCGCTCGTGTCGATCACGCCGTCCCTATCTGCGTCGTACCAGACCGTGCCGGAAATGGTCGCGCCGAGTTCGCCGAACAGGTATCCCGATCCGTCGGTTCCGGCGGGAACCACAACCGCTATGAACGCATCGGCGGTCACCGATCCGGCGAGTGTGCCGACGAGGTCCTGCCCGTCGTTATAGGCGGTCGGCTGGGTCTCGGTGATGGTGTACGAATCGGCGAGCAAGTCGGTGAAGACGTACGTGCCGTCGTTTGACGTAGTGGCCGTCCGTGGCGTGGACGATCCGACGCTGGTCAGCGTGAGTGTGACACCAGCGATGCCCGGTTCACCCGCGTCCTGCGTTCCGTCGCCGTCGAGGTCGTTATAGACCGCTCCAGCGAGGTTGCCGAGAGTGTCACCGAAGTTCACACCAGTCACCCCTGCCAGCGGCAAGGTGACGGGGTGGGTGTTCGGTGTGGCCACCGACGAGGCGTAGCCCGCAGGTTGCGTCTCGACGACCACATAGTTACCGGCCGCAAGGTCGGGGAACGAATAGGCACCCGTGACCGGGTCGGTCGTCGTGGTACCGATCAGGGTCGTGCCATCGGCTGCGTACAGCGTGACCGTGGTGGCCAGGCCGCGTGTTTCGTTCGGGTCGATCACGCCGTCGCGATCCACGTCGTACCAGACCGTGCCCGCGATGGTTGTGCCGAGTTCAGCGAAGTTGTGAGCCGTGTAGTCGGTTGAGACGCCGACGGCCAGACCCGAAACTGTGTCGGGCGGAGCCAGGGTTCCCCCGGCGGTGCCGATGGTCTCGGTGCCGTCGCTGTACACCGACGGCTGAGCCTCGACCACCGAGTAGGTTCCGGCAACGACATCGGGGAAGAGGTAGGTGCCGTCAGTGGCGGTGACCACCGTGAGTTCAACCGGTGCGTTGGCCGCATCAGTACCCGTAAGCTGCACCGACACGCCACCGATACCGGGTTCGCCGGCATCGAGCGTTCCGTCGCCATCGAGGTCGTTGAACACCTTGCCAGCGACCGTTGAGGTGGTATCGCCAAAGTTGTTGTTGGCCGACCCCGCTGGTGCGAGGGTGATGGCAATGGTGTTCGGCGTCGACGAGCCGTAGCCGAGCGGTTGAACCTCACGGATTACGTAATCGCCGGGCGGCAGATCGGAGAAGGCATAGGCGCCGTTCACCGTCGTCATGGTTGCGACAACCCCGTTGGTCACCGGATCGACCAGCTCGATCGTGACTGGAACGCCGATGACATGGTCCTCGTCGTCGATCGTGCCGTCGCGGTTGAGATCGACGTACACGGTGCCGCTGATCGGCGCGCCCTTCTCGGTGAAGTCGTACCCTGTACCGTCGGCACCGGCGGTCACGGCGATCGCCGTGACCGCGTCGTTTGCCACCGTGCCGGCGAACGTGCCCGCATAGTCGGTGCTGTCGATATATCCGAGCGGCTGTGTCTCGGCGAGCCCATAGGTACCCGACGGCAGAGCGACAAAGGAATAGGTGCCGTCGGCGGTCGAGAGCGTGGTGACCCTGGAGCCGTCAGGCTTGGTGAGCGTCACGGTCACGCCGCTGAGGGCGACATCGGTTCCGTCGTAGATGCCGCTGTTGTTCGTGTCGATGTACGTGCGACCCGACAGGGTCGAGAGCGTGTCACCGAAGTTCACTCCGGCCAGTCCTACCAGTGGCAAGGTGACCGGATGGCTGTCGGGCGTTGTCGCCGACGAACCATAACTAGTCGGCTGTGTCTCGACCAGTGTGTAGTCGCCAGCAGGCAGATCGTTGAACGAATATGCACCCGTTGTCGGATCGCTGGTGGTGGTGGCGACAACAGTGACACCGTCGGCGGCCAACAACGTGATCGTCATGGAAAGACGACCCGTCTCGGCTGTGTCGATCACACCATCGCGATCAGCGTCGTAGAACACCGTGCCCGAAATGGCAGCGCCAAGTTCAGCAAAGTCATACCCCGGACCATCAGCGCCGGTGGGCACCGAGATAGCAGTCACTTCGTCGGCGCCGACTGTACCGGCAAACGCACCAGCAGTGTCGGTGCCGTCGTTGTAGGCGGCGGGTTGAGTTTCGGTGAGGGTGTAGGTCCCGGCGGGGAGGTCGGTGAAGGTGTAGCTGCCGTCAGACGCTGTGGTGGTGGTGATGGTGGTGTTGTCGGGTTTGGTGAGGGTGATGGTGACGTCTTGGATGCCGGGTTCGCCGGTGCCGGTGACGCCGTTGTTGTTGAGG
>JANOSH010000041.1:0-10859 GCA_031415695.1 Actinomycetes bacterium | reverse complement strand
CAAAACCCAAAACCCCAATGTAAATAAATTAATAGAAGAGTAAATTATGGAATTGTCACGTTTTCATGCAGCAGTAGATCAAATTTCTAAAGATTATTTGCAATTGCCTGCAGCCGCCACTGTGAAAAATAATCCTTTGTCCGAACGCCAAATTCGGACCGAATCGTCCGAATCGGACACATTTTTGTCCGATTTGGTCCGATTCGGACCAATTGCTACACCGAGGTAGGCCAGCGCTCGCAAAATGCTCAAATTCGGTTAAGTCAAGTCGCAAATGCTGGTCCGATTCGGACAAATCGGACCAAAATGTATGACAGATAGGATACAATCATACATTGACAGGGAGCACATAGTGAAATGTAGCACTGAGCGCAGCGGCGTCATGCTTGGCACGCAGCGGCGAGTCGCCCTTCTCCTCGATCTGCTCCTTCCAGCCACTCACGTCCGGCGCCATCGCAAATGCAGAGGCAATGCGATGGAGAGGTACATAAGCAACTTGCTTGTTGGTATTGAAGTTGAGTGGCTGGTTGAGATTGAGGAAAGGCAGATAGGTGATCGGATGAACGCCCAGCGCACGCCACAGCGTACATTCTCCCATGCGGTAGACCTTCTCGCTCCAGTGAGGCAGAGACACTTCAATGAAGCGGTGCAGCTTGCCGTAGAGAAGTTCTCCCGCCTGGAGTGGCTCATCCATGTGCTGCTTGCATTCATACTCAACCGTTTCGATGTCGTGGACGTATTCGTGCTTGATGGTGAACAGGGAATCGCACGTGCCCGCCGTGTGGAAGCCACGCTGTCGATCGAGCTTGAGATCGCTCAGGCGGAAGGTCCACGGTCCAATTTGGACCGGCGACCAAGTGGAACGAATGACACAATCAGAGTGAACGGCGTTTCGGTTCGCATCGCTCATCTTCTTTCCCAACATCGGACGAATGACTCTCTCGGACAGATGACTGTAGACGTTCTTGTACAGAATCTCGCTCGTGGCTTTGGTAAAGTGAGGCCAAACAAGCGGTTGAGATTCGCGGTTGGACAGGGAGTTGACGGCACCCAGCGGAACCAACGGGTGCGCCTCCTCCTCCAAGGCTTCCTCTTCACCCGCAGCACGTACGTCAACCACGCGCCGATTCAGATAGGCAGAGAGGAGGTAGCGGTTGACGAGGTTGAGCTCGGGCGCGCTGCGACTCTTGATGGATCGCGCCATCTTGCCGATGAACCTAAGAGACAGCATTCGGACGAGAATCAGTCCGATTCGGACAATTCCGTCCGATTCGGACCAGCCGCACTGACCGTTCAAAAGGAAAGCACCAGTAGCCTCGCGCCGGGCCCCAGTAGGCAATCGTGGCGGGCATATGAAAGATCAAGGTATGCAGCACCAGAGCCTTGCTGACAGTGGGCATCCAGTCCCTGAACCTGTGCGCAAAGATCTTGATCTTTCCTTCGAGATGCCCAATCAGCGTTGGAGTCACGCTGGATGCCAGGCAGAGGGAGAGGATATCCAACAGCAAGCAAGACACTCTGAGAGTGTCGGCACGATGGCATTGGCTCAGGAGATATTTGCCGTAGACCTTGGCGAAATTGACGGAGTGATGGGCCATCATTTCAGATGGAAGACTGAACGGCTTCTTCGTGGGCGGAGCAATACCACGAGGGGCTGCGATCTCTTGATAGCAGCGACTCTCAATGAGCAAAGCCACAGCAGGACTTAGTTCCCAGTTGGCTTGCAGCTGGGCTGGTGTCAGCTGCAGACGAACGACGCAAGTGCACGTCACGGTGAGAGTTTGTCCGAATCAGACGAATCGGACTGATTGCGACCCACACTGACCTTGCAGGTCTCCTTCACACGGATTGTATGCTTCCTGTTGAGATCGGCAGCTAAACCTTCCAGTTTCTCATGTTCGGCCTTTTCCTTTTCGAACGCAGCGCTTCTCGCCGCAACGAGTTTGTCCTTCTTCTTGGATCCGGCCTTCGGTGCCTGATGGATCTCGACGTCACGTCTGTGGCTGGCAGCTCGTTTGGCTGTCGACTTGCGCACCGCTTCCTCAGCCTCATCTCTTGCCTTTTGGAGGTCGATAATCCCTTGGCCGAGAACTCGCGCGGGATCATTCTTTCGCTTCTCCTCGGCGAGTGTTTTTGCGAGGCGTTTACCTGTGACGGTCTTGAGCAAGTGTCGCTGCACAACGCCCGAACAGATGTGCATGATGTCTGGTTGCGTCATCTTGTGCAGGTCGAAGTAACAGAGCTTGAATAGCTTGGACATCCCAAGCATGCCGCCGCGCTTCATCGCTCCGTCCACACGGCTGTGCTCGTGTCTGCGGAGATTGGGGCGGATGTCATCAGCCAATTCATGATAGTTGCCGAAGCACATGCGGTTGAAATCATGGTAACTCTATCCAAAACAAGAAGCACAGATCTAGAGTAAGTGCCGGCCGGCTTCGAATCGGACTGAACGGTCCGAATCGGACAAGAACTGACCTCGATGTGGCACTTGTGGCAACCCTTGGTGGCCATTGCACCCTGCTGCATGTTAATGTCGGAGTGTGCAGGGTAGTCAGCGCACGTGAAGAGCAACTTGACCCTCACGGTCAACACCTGCGACAGCGGCGGAAGCACTGTCGGATCCAGAATCTCGATGCCGGTCTTGTAGAGGTCATCCAGCTCATCGACGATGAAGTCAAGGAATAACTGGAGCGGAAGCTTCTTGGGGCCAGGCATGAGCGCTGCGAGAAGCAGGTACTCGGCTCGATGACGCAGATTCTCGGGCAGATTGAGGATCATGAAGACGAACGGAGTCATGCTGTAGCTCACGCGCTTCCAAGGTTGGAATCCATCGATGTTGAGCGACAGGACGATATCTCGGCCGTTTCGACCGAAGTCTTTGATAACGCGAGAATCAATTGGCGCCTCCACGACACGCTCTGCGCCTTGGACAACGTGATTCCACCAGCCTTGACTCTCCCACACGTTGTGGATAGTCGCGTCTTCTCCAACGCGATTGACGGGGGCGACCGGTACGACAGGAAGCCGTAGATGAGGACTCAGCGCAGGGTCCTCAAGCATCGTCTTCAAGCGATCCTTGATACCTATGTAGATGAACTGAGAACAACGAACAGAGTATCAGCTTCCGTCCGATTCGGACAATCTGGTCCGATTCAGAGAGAACTGACCTTCTTCACTCGTCCGCGCTTGTCCACATAAGGCATGTTGCAGTCCGGGCATACCATTTGTTTGATCTCGGTGGACGGAGTAGCGGGCGGAATCGGAAGTCGATTCACATGAAGCTTCGAGGGGCAGATGAGGTGCTGATCGTAGAGATCCGGTCGGACGATCATCGCCTTCGCCTTGTTGTAGGACGGCATTGTGGGACTGACATGCAGTTGGAGAACTTTGTGCAGCTCAATGCGAAATCGCTCACTCGTGTTGAACTCGGCCTCAGCGTGCAGAAGATCGTGAAGGAAATGGAAGAGAAGAGTGGGAGCGCCAGGGAAGGTCGGCTGCTGCAAGGCCTCGGCCGAGAGCGGAGGACGACCACGTCGTGGGGGAGGAAGAGGCGCAGCTGGAGAATCTTCTTCATGCGCTGGAATCTCGATCCCATCGTCGTCGGAGCCAGAGGGAGCTCGTGAGCTCACGGATGCGCCGCCAGAAACCGATGAATCAGAACGGGCGAGACTGCTCACAGCGGACCCATGTTTGCGTCGTTTCCGTCGTCGTCCTACACTGAAAAAAAAACGAGCGCATTAGAACAACATCGGTTGAACGGGCCGCAACACCGCGGGCAAGCCAAAATACCTGAGCTGCGGGAGGTGCCAGAGGGCACAGATGGGAGAGAAGAGATGGACACACCACCGCCCAGTTCTTCAAAGTCAAAGCCCATTTCATCACTTGCTGAACTTACATCTGATTCGGTTGAATCAGAACAGGAGGAACTTGACCCGGTCCGGGATGCAGATTGACTGCTGGAGCTTGAGTCTTGTGAGTGCATCCTGTCACCCGAGGGGTTGTGTCGATACCACGTCCTGCGACTGATTTTCTCCCCACCGCATTTCTGGCAGTAACATATCCTCTGAGATTGCCCCTTGGCCGAGCTGGCCACGCGGCGAGACATGTCGTCCGATTCGGACCAGCCTATCCGATTCGGACGGAACCTTAGCCGAGTTGCTGTTTGAGACGAGCCAAAGCCAGCTTCTTGATGCCACGTTGACTGATGCGTTGTCGCTTTGCAGGAAGTACAGGAGAGAGAGAGCGCGAAGGAGCGATGGTGTCACAGGTTGAAGCAGAGACAGCAGCAGCGGAGGAAGCAGCCAGAGGCTCGACCGCTGTGCCTGTCTCGATCCTGGTCCTGACCGCTGCACTGCGTTGTTCCACCGCAGGGAGAACAGCACGCGTTTGAATGGCACGAGCCGAAGGTGCAAGGGGATGACGGGGACGGGACCAAGGCGCAGCAGACGGTTGCTGCCAAGACGGATAGACAGAGAGGTGATCGTATGGACGCCAGTGTGGATTCCCAGGACTTTGATGTTGCATTCTGTCACACGGAAAACATACGTGAGTGCAGGCGTGTGTGAGGCCAGTGGATCAGCGAACAGCGATGCACTGACCAGCAGCGGGACCGAATGGCACCAGCGGAACGAGCCCGAGCGCCAGGCCGGGATGGAACGGGGTTCTATCGTCAGCTATGCACAGAGCGGTGACGCATGAGCGAATGGCGACAGGGTGCACCCTGGCGGCACAGCGATGGGACACAAACCCTCAAGCAACGTTAACTGTGAGAAGCCAAGACAGCTCGAGACGCCCTGAGACAAACGGTGCGATTCGGGCCAGCCTGTCCGAATCGGACCGAGAACGAGTTGAAGACCGATGAATGCAGCAATATTGAAAACACATGCGTTGTGGTCCAGCCAGGTAGGCTCGGAGCATCGTGACTGATGGCAGGGGTTCGATTCCACTAGGGTTCGTCACTGCTTTCTTTTTGGAGCTGAGGTTGCTCATCAGAGGATGCGCATGACCGCTCGTGCGCTCGTGTGTTTGGTGACTTTTTGCTCGCAGTTCACACGTGCATCTTTTCAAACAATGATGACCCATGGGTGCCGATGCAAAGTCAACGAAAACACTTTACGTTTGAAATGCTTTCGGACGAAATCTGGTCCGAAAGAACTTTCGGACCAGATTTCGTCCGAAAGTTGGATTTCAAAGGCGGCGACACGCTGGTGGCCCGTCTAGAAGTGCTGCGGATGACTCATGTTGTGTTTTACGATGATTATGAATAGTTTGTAGCATCTTCTGACGAATGTATTTTTTTTTTTATAAAACCTGGTGCCAGGGGCAAATTGTCACGCTGGATTCTGTTGCGCTTTGCTCAAAAGCGTATTAGGGTTATCAATTCCTAATTTCGAGAAAAAAATGATCGCACGAGCCCAAAAACTGGTATGTAGCTTCTAAAAGGTCTATCCGCGTGATATCAAAAATTGATTTTGGTACTACTAGTCTTTTGACTTCCTAAGACACGAAACAAAGACGGAGAACAGCGGCAATTTGCCGTTTTGATCCAACGTCAGTATCTATGAATGGAACACGTTGTCGAACCATCACAAAATTCTTTTTTATGCATTCAACAATGTTGGTAGTTCTGAAATGCCAAGAAAAAAGCTGCATGGTCGCAAGTTTTCATTAGGGTTACGGAGTCAAGTAGGGTTATCAAGGATGGACTGATTGCGAGGTCCGTGAGTCAGGCAATTGAATACCATTGCTTGGACAATCATACCAAAGACATGACTGAGTGTGTATGAAAGTAACAGACCATTGTGGCAGTGAACGATGGAGCTGCATCGACATGGAAAAAACTTTGGTGCTTTCGGACCAATTCGATCCGATTCGGACCAAATGGTGCCAACAATGCCGAGCTCAAACGATATCAACTACCATCATATTTGATTCATAAGTGCTATGACTGAGTCAGAATTTCACCGCGTTTCAACTTGATGTTTTATTTTGCGTGGAATTTTTGAATCGACGTGCACACTGTTAACGTTCACAGTCCCGTTTTGCCAACGAGGGACGAGCCGAAATGGCGCACTTTTGCTCATCCCTCGCGCGCCATGGGGACGAGCAAGAAATGCAACGTGTCCACGGGGAAGCGACCGCGCATCAGTGCCCAGGACGAGGCCAAGGCGGAAAAGGCACAATCCCAAGCCAAGCGCCGAGCATTCCAATCACCGTTGCGCAACGGCCAAACCACCCCTCGACGCTCTCCTCGCTTCGACCGCAGCATGAGCGGTGCCGCTCCTCAGCCCGACGCAAACCAGTCCTCCACCCAGCAGTCTTCTGCCTCCTCAAACTTGGCACAGGTCAGTGCACACATCTGGTCCGAATTGGAGAGATTCGGTCCGATTTCTGACTCTCTGTGTCCTTACCTTTCTCTCCAGCCAGACGCGCTCAAGGCAGGTTCAGCGGATCCTATCGGACTCGGAATGTCTGGCAGTGCGCCCTCAGTCAGTTACTATGCCATGTCGCGTACAGGACATGTCCGGGACGTACGCGTATGATTATCTGCTTGCTGACACACATTTTTGTTGTTCAGAGTCCGAATATGATCACGCTTCCGAATCTGACGCAAGTCAGCATCAGCCCGACTCAGGGGAACTTTCAACCTGCGCCTCAAATCCCCTCCACCCCCTCTCAACCGCCTGCTCCCACTGACGCCTCTTCACTCCGTCAGATTTCCTCGCCGAAGGGCACCTCGATCTACTCGGTGGTCAAGGCCGCACCCATCCGAGCTCCTCCCGTGAAGAAACTCGACATGTCTCTTACCCCAGGATCCGCGGGCGCAGCTAAGGCTGCAGCCGTTGCTGCTGGTCAGTGTCCCTGCCACAGCTCGTCTGAATATTAATCGGTCCAGTTGGTCTGAATCGGACCACTTCTCACGCTCTTTGTCCCTTGTCTGTAGTTCCACGCCTTCCTTATTTCATCGTCGAAGAGACTGCTTCCTACTTCAAGGCGAAAGGCGTCGCTTACACGCGTCGCACTGACAGCACACCGGAGGATCCTCCAATCACGTCGATTCCGGCGGAAGAATATGAGGATCTGCTTCAGAGAGCAGCAGAGGCTTGGCATGCGGCCAAGGATCTTGCACTCACGCAGGCTCAGTCCAGCAACCCAGCTACCTCTCCGACCGCGGCTTCTGCCGCTGCCGCCGCCACCGTCCCGCGATGGAGAGACTATCAGGGGGATTTGGACTACGCCGCTGGCATTTGGCTCAAGTCCAGAGCAATTCCTATCTCCAAGTCAGATGGACTGTGGGACGACTCCGGCAAGTGGAAACCTGAGGTCAGCAGTCGTTCAAAGATGCGTAGAAGCCTGCCTCCGAGCACTCGTCTGATGGCTTTGTTTCTCTCTTTAGTATGAAGACCGCATCGATCCCGATCCTCCTGGACCAACTCCTGATGATTTCAAGAATCCCAACAGTGTTCATTACGGAGGTATGACCAGCAATGGGCTGCTTCTGGGGGCGGAAGCCAAACGACTGCACCTCTACATCATCGATCTTTGTCCGATTCAGCTCCAAAAGAGCACAGATCACGATGACGTCGCGAAGGGCGGTATCTTCAATCTTCGCAAGTATACAGCTCAATCAATCCCCAAGGAGGTTGTGCGGATTGTGCAAGCCAAGTGTGCCAACGAGGTCAGTTGCTCTAGCCGGATTCGGACCAGTTCATCCGATTCGGACCATCCGCTCACTCGTTCTTGTTTCCGCTTTCCAACAGTTGTACCCGCCGATCTTCATCGACCTCGAGACCCTGGCCGGTCATCTTGCGAGGCGTTGCAACGCCTGCAACGAATCGAAACGCTGGAAGGTTGGCAAACCTGCGCTCAGTCAGACGAAGGCGGAGCCGATCACCGAAACGAAGACCAAAGGCAAGGCCAAACGCAAGAAGAAGGTCGAGTCAGAAGGCGAGGAGCAGGAGGAGGACGAGGGGGCGGCGGAGGCGGCGACGAAGAAGAAATCTTCGTCGAAGAAGAAGCCCAAAGCTCCCAAGACTTCCAGCCTGGCGTCGCCTTCCTCAGAAGCGAAGTCTTCCTCGCTCACCACCTCTGCTAAGCTCTCAGAGTCTCCCACCAAAAGAGCCGCTGCTGCTGCTTTTGAGGCCGCCACCAAGGAGATCCTGCGCGAGAAGACCCTCGATGTCGATATGACTAGCAAAGAGGCGGAGGAGCCAGAAGACCCTCTCACCGAGAGTGATGAGGACGTTCCCATGGATCCGAATCGATACAAAAAGGTGTCACTTCCGACGTACCACAAGGCGATTGATCTGTTGGGCCAGGTGAGTGCAGGCGCTGAGTTTGGTCTGAATCGGACCAATTTCGTCCGAATCGGACTGATTTGCTCTGTCTTTGTTTAGTTCTTCATTGGGCAAACGGGCTTGCCGTACCATGCCAACTTTTTCACGCGCAGTCAGACCGTTGACATCAGCGGCGGTAGATCCAACTCGATCTACCGCCAGTACGCCTCGGCTCGAGTCACCGTTCTCGCGACTCCGTGGAATGAGCTGTCGCTCGATCCCGCCTTGTTGGTCGACGCGAGATGGGCGCCAGTTCGTGAGCTGCTACAGGCTGATTCTGCGATGCTACCGAAGGGCTTCGACGCGTCCAAATCCTGGAAGCCTCCTGCGGATTGCGCGCTCGTTCTGCTGCGCCCGGCAATCGTTGGCGATCCGGAATCCGATGACGACAGATCGGCGTCTCTGGCCGACTTGCAATTGAATTTCAAGGGAATTTGGCAGTTCGAACCTCCACTCGAGATCAAGGTCAATCCTGGCATCAAGGGTCTGGATCCAGCGCAGAGCGAGGACAAGATCGTTCCTCGAGGCCTTCATCACAACCCTCAGACTCTCAAGGCCGCTTTCCTCTGGCGCAACGTCAGTCATTGCGCAGAATTCAAGGCTCTGTTTCTCTTCGCTCATTTGATCTCTTGTCCTGCTTGTCGTGCAGTCAAATCTCATCGACGACTACAAGTTGCTTCGAGAAACTGTGCGCCGTGGCGGCAGCTCCTCCGTCAGCCCTTATTACGTGAAGAAACCCAAAGGCAAGGGGGATCGACTCCTCACGTTCGATGAAGGCTGTGAGCACGGTGTCAAAACGGCTCCGATTCTGGCGGTCATTCATCTGCGACATCTCGTCCATTCCAAGAACGTCGACCCCGCCAAACTCATGATCGTCAGTGTCTCTGAGATGCATCAAGTGCAGAGACAGGACGCTGATTCTCTTTCTCCGTGCTGTAGTTGAACGAATCTCTTCGACCGCTCGCGATGTTGGGCACATACAACGACAGTGTGGTCAAGAGTCATTGGAACAAGAACAAGGTCTGTTGCGGCTGTCCGAATCGGACAGAATCGGACCAGCTTGTCCGAATCGGACCAAATTGGGCTGACTCATTCGTTCTTGATCTGTGTTGCAGGCGATCAATCTGGTGACATTCAAGCTTCTCTACGATAAAGGGCAAGCAGAGTTGTTGAAGGCCAAGAGCCGCGCGTCCAAGCTTGCAGCGCCCGATCTCAATGCAGCTGGCGGATCTCAGGAAACCGAGGCTTTCGAACGCAAGACTCCTGAATCTGGCAAGACCCTCGTTCACGAGCCTGCAGCTGCAGCTTCGGATGCTGGTGCTGCTACCGGTACCGTGCAAGTTGGTGCTGCATCTGCAACCTCGGCTGGTTTGAATCAGGTAAATCGTCGCACTTGTCGCATTTACCTGACTGCTGTGCCGCTGCGATTCGCGAATCTTGCGAGGGAGGCCAAGTTGAGACCTGCAGCGCCACCTCGTGCCAAATTCGTCCAACAGACGCTGTTGTTGCCGCGATGTTGACATCGCCTGATGCTGTGTCAGCAGGCAGCTCCGATGGATACCACCAAGGATTCCGAAGCCAAGGTTGAAGCCAAGGTTGAGACCTCGGATTTGAATGTCAGTATGCTTGGTACGCAGCGGCGAGTCGTCCTTCTCCTCGATCTGCTCCTTCCAGCCACTCACGTCCGTCTTCTCCTCGTCTCATTGTAGTAGCTGGAGGAGGTCCAAGATTATCTCACCGCATACGTTGCTCTTCAAGCCCTGGTGAGAGGAGAACAAGCGCACTAGTCTACTCCGTGCAGCAGCCTGGGTCGGACGTCTCATAGCGGTCCGAATCGGACCGCAGACTTCGGTCTGATCGTGTCCGATTCGGACCACTTGTACATTCCTGTCCGAATCATACAACAGCAAATCACTCGTCCGAATCGTACCGCAGCGAGTCGCCGTCCGAATCAGAGCATGCATATCGCGCAGTCCGAATCAGAGCATGCATCTCGCGCAGTCCGAATCGGATGCCCCATTGTTGTTTGTCCGATTCGGACAAAACCAACCTTGCTCGTCCGAAACGTCTCAAGAAACCGACCGCCATAGACAAATCAACATGCGCAGAGCGAGTCACGCATGCACGTAATCAAAATTCCGTCCTGACAGCCCTTCAAGCCTGAACATTAAAACAGTATCGATGGTGTTTCTGACTCGTCATTGTCATTACTCGTCTCCAGGCAGCCCCCCAACGAGTGCCATTTTCCGTCCGATTCAGTCCGAATCGGTCCGATTCGGACGGAGCTTAAGTTTGTCCGAATCGGACGAGCCAAAAGGGGCTGATTATTTTTCACAGTGTTTAGTCGAATTGGTTAAAATCTCAGCACAGTCGCTCCTCGAAGTCGATTCCCGACCGCACCGGCCTGGGATTGTGGAGACCGAGGAGGCGTTAGCCGACGAAGGTCGTAACTCCTTGGGGCGGTCTTTTTCTGCCTGAGTCTGTCCGCAGCTACTTTTTGATACAAATTCGTTCTGCTCAAAC
>JANOSH010000040.1:0-50648 GCA_031415695.1 Actinomycetes bacterium | reverse complement strand
TGTTGTCAACACGGGATGATGGCTCCGATACTCAGGTCTCAAACTCAGGTCTCGAAGCCATCATCCCAAACCCCAACAACAAACGCGAGCACCCCCGCCCCAACAGCCCCTACCGACTATTTCAGGGGCAAGTAGCTAGCTGGCGGCGAGCGTTTCGGCGAGCTTGCGGATTCGACCACACGCGTCGGCAAGCACCGACGATTCCACAGTGAGGGCAATACGGATGTGCCCGGCACCGCCGGTACCGAAACTCTCCCCGGGCATTGTGGCGACCCCGGCTTCGTTGAGTAGACGCCACGCGAACGCCTCACCCGAGCGCCCGGTGGGGCGGATATCGACCAGCACAAACATGCCGCCTTCGGGCATGCGGGCAGTTGCGGCGTGACTGCCTGCGAAGGCATCGACGAGCGTGCGGGCGCGGGCTTCGAACGTCGCTCGAAGGGCGGCGACCTCGGGATGAGGTTGGTTGAGGGCGACGGCGAGCGCGTCGGCGATGAAGGGTTGCGTACCGAACAGGATTGTTTCGGATACGAGGATGAGACGCTGTATGAGGGCGGCCGGCGCAGCGACCCAGCCGGTGCGGAAACCCGGCAGGGCGTGCGATTTCGAGATCGACGCGACAGACACCGACCGGTCGCGCAAGGTCGGATGATCGAACGGTGAGGCGTACGTACCGGTGAAGGAAAGGTCGGCGTAGACCTCGTCGGCAACGATCCACAGATTGTGGCGTTCGCACACAGCGCCAATGGATTCGACCTCGGCGGCGCTAAGCACGGCGCCCGTGGGATTCGACGGCGAGTTCAGAAGCAGCACGCGAGAGCGGGGTGTGATCGCAGCTTCTAAGGCCCCGGCGGTGAGGTGGAAGCCGTGTTCGGGCAGGGTGGGTACCGGTACAAATTGAGCGCCGGTGGCGGCGACGACGCCTTCGTACGTTGCGTAATAGGGGTCGGGGACGAGGACTTCGTCGCCGACTTGGGCGAGGGTCATCATGGTGGTGAACAGGCCGTTTTGCGTGCCGGGGACGCACAGCACTTCGTCGGTGGAGACGAGGTGGCCACTGCGGCGAGTGAGGTGATCGGCGACGGCTTGTAGGGCGACTGACTCGCCCTGGCCACCGGAGTATCGGGTGCGGCCACGGTAGAGCGAGGCGACGGTTTGCTCGATGACGGCGGCCGGCGGAGGAAGGTCGGGTTCGCCGATGGACAACATGATGATGGACTCGCCGGCTAGCAGCCGTTTCTTGGCCGCGCCATGCACGGCCCACTTGGCACCACCAAGCCCGGCCAACCGATCAGAGAGTGCTGCGTACCGCATGGCACCACTGTGACATCTTCGCAGCGGAGTTTCTTGGCCGCGAGGACCTGCAAGTCGGTCAGTCGTCTCGCTCGGCCAGCCAACTGGCGATCTCGTAGCCGTCGTGTTCTTGGAGGATTTCGAGGAGTTCGTCCTCGTCGTCGGGGTCAACTAGGAAACCGCCGGGAAGAAGTTGCGCGCCGCCGTCGCGATCGGGGACGACGCGGGCGCAAAATCCGGCACCGGTTCGAAAGGTTGCGAACGGGCTGTCAGCGATGCCAACGATCTCACCGGTGACCCGCGAGCGCAGGACAAGCGGATTGCGTGAGACGATCTCATAGAACGAGCGGTCCAGCCTCGACCACGATTCGAGAAGGGTGCGTTCGCCGTCCGGCAATAGGTCGCCCCAGTCTTCGAGGAAGGTCAACTCGCATTCCTCCTCGTGCAGCGCAAGGTCAATAGCAACGGCGTCGTTGTAGCCCGACTCCATCCCCTCCGGTTCTAGGATTGACATGATCGTTGCCAACTCGGGCCACACGACAGGATCCGACGTCAGCGCGCAAATTGCTTTCGACCATAACCAATTCGCCTCTGCCGTAGCGGTTGGGGCGCTCGGCTTGAGTTGATGGCACTGCTTGAACTTGCGGCCCGAACCACACGGACAGGGAGCATTGCGGCCCACGCTCGGACCGCTACCCGACGCCATGATCGTAGTAAGGGTTTGGCAGATCGGCTGCCGTTGAGGAATATTGCGCCACAAGCGCAGCGCTTGTTGGCCATCGCCCTGCACGAACGCAAATAGGCCGAGACGGTCAGCTCCCGGTTTCCAACCGGCATCATGCTCGACGGCCTGGCGGATGTGCGAGAGCGCAGCCAGGGTGTCATTGCGGTCGAAGGCGGCGTCGGACCGGAGGTGCTCGGCCATCGCTCGATCGGAGCGATGATGCGACAGGTCGGTGATGATGTCGGCGAGTCGCTGCGTTGCGGCACGGCGATCTCCATCGACGGTGGCGAGTTCGTATCGCAAGCAGTCGAACACGTCGGGTATCCGCAGCCGCGCGACCTCGGCAGGCCCGAACCTCGACGCTTCAGCATCGTCGGTGCCGTCACTGTCGTCGCCTACCCGGTCAGCGGTCTCCATCGCTCGAGCAACCGCGTTCATGTCGAGTTTGTTGTCGAATCGTCGGCTCAGGCGGCCGTAACGCTTGAGCCCTGAAGCGTTGCGCCAAGGTTCATGGTTGTGGCCGACTTCGTGACAGCGGATTTCGAGCCCGGCTGCTTGCACGAGATCAGCCAGTGGTGCGGCCGGCTCGGTGAAAAGGTCCGGTCGCGCAAATCGCATTTCCACCAACAGTTCTCGCCCGCTCACCGGCATGTCGTGGCTGTCGAATCCTCGATCGTACGTAGTTCGAACGAGTTCAACGAGTGCAGGATCGCAGCGTGGCGGAGCGATGGATCGGGTTGTTAGTGACTCGCCCTGCAACGTGACGGCCAACGTCTCGCCGACACCGAAACCAGCGAGCACGCCGTCGAGGTACGCATGATGGTTGTCGTGTTGGCTGACGGTCACTACGTTGCCGTCGTGTGTCACGGTTCCGGCTTGCACGAACAACGCGAGGTCGAAACACAGGTCGAGGCTGTCGTCGATGATTTCCTCGGCGGTCAATGTGTGGGTAAGCGTGACACCGTTGGCGAGCCCGGCAACCGATACCAATCGATCGGTGTGGATGAAATCGACCACGCCGGCATCGAGCGCGTGATCGAAGGCCGTTTCGACGTGACTGCGATCGGTCGCGTTTGATTCGTCGAGCCCGACTGACTCGACTACCCGATCAAGTGCCGCCTTGACGCTGATCCCCGGCGTGGCCAGCGCAGTCGCCGCGAAGGCCTCGAACATCTTTTCGCGCTCCGGCAACGGCGGTCGCCCGAGAGCGGCCGCGTACGCGGGTACATCGATTATGTCGCCTTCGAGCGTGGCGCGGATGTGACCGGTCAATCTCGTACACAGCTCTCGCCAAATGTGCTTGTCGGATCGGCCTTCGGAACGCAGGCGGACGACTGCGGACCACACGCCGGGCGGATTGTTGTCCAGGATCTGGTTGGCAAGCACCTGGCGGAGGGCACCGTCGATCGGCGACAACCGAATGAAGTGATGCTCGAGCGCTTGGTCGCGCTCGTGACGGTCGCTGAGGTCCGAATCGATGTCGTGGCGGCCGAAGACAAACCGTACCCGTTCGCTATCCATACCCTTGACATTACTGAAGTACGAAGGCGAGCGAATCTGCCGGTGGTACGGCCGTTCGTTGGTAGCCCTGAGTTTGGTTAACGAAGAGCAGCGACGTCACCAAAGGTTGCATGATGTTACGCCAGCAGAATTTGGGCGCGTGTAACACTTGTCTGTGATAGCTGCGATCTCAGCTGGTCACTATATGAGCCGGTGCTGGTAAACCTTCCACCTGACACCCTCGTGATCCGCAATCCGGGTGGTTTGTACGGCATTCGACTTGAGGACTGCGGACACGGCGGGTAACGCCATTGCGGAATGCAACGCTGGTAGGTATAGCTGCCCTCGCGGCCGAGGTCAGGGTCGGCCCCGATGACGTCGTGGCCCTCGATGGCGTGCTCGTCGGCGTTCGCGTTGGCTCGGCGACTTGCTCACCTGTCGCCCGATCGGATGGACCAGGTTTGCGCGGCGGTGGCAGAGGCCATTGGGTGCTGACGCTCGGCCCCCGAGCTGTGTTGCCGATTGCACCGGCGGCTAGGTGCACCGTGCCGGTATAGTTCAGTCGCTATTCCGCTCCCGTAGCTCAGGGGATAGAGCGTCGGTTTCCTAAACCGCAGGCCGCTGGTTCGATTCCAGCCGGGGGCGCCCTGCCCACAGGCTCTCACCAGGCATTCTACCTGGTGAGAGCCCTGGGGGCGACTGACCACCATGTACCACGATGTACCACCATTCACCTCTGTGATTGGGGAGAGCGTGGGGAGGGAGTGTGTGCAGTTCCGGTACATAGTTGACACTGTGGCTCCGGTACGTCGTTGACGGCTTTGGGATGCGCGTCTGGTTCCTGGGTGACAGTGGCTCCGGCATGTACCTGACGGGGCATTCGGGCGCGCCTTGGTGCGAGGGGTGTAAGGCGCCGGTTCGATGCTCGTGAGGCTCAACATCGGCGGATCACCGCTCGGTCAAGCCGGGTTGGTGCAGGCCCGACTGGACCTCGATGTACAGGTGTGCTGGGTCGTACATTCAGGCTCGACCACGGCTAGGTCGAGCACTGAGTCGTCGCGGCGGCCGTCTCGATCTGACGCCACGCCAACGTCAGCGGGGAGCCATGCTCCTCTACGCTGGCATCACAAGTACTGTTCAGAATAGATCAGCCCTCCGGGGCGCATATTTGGATGCGGCGAAGTTGGAGGAAATATCGTGATCATAAGATCTTTAGAGGGCATTCGCTTCGCTGAATTCCCCGGCTCAGGTCATCTCCCTCCACTTGTTCTGCTGCATGGACTGGGTAACTCCCTGGAGTTTTGGACGCACCTAGTGCCAAGAATCGAATACGGCGGGCGCGTTATTGTACCGGACATCCCCGGCTTCGGGGAAAGTTCGAGCCCGCCCACAGGTTTCGGTTTGCAAACAGTGCAGAACTCTCTCGTCGAACTTTTCAAAGAACTAGGGTTGGAATCGCCGCTTGTATGCGGCCACTCGATGGGTGCAATAGTTGGGCTTGGAGTAGCGGCAGACATCGAGGTCAGCGGCGTGGTGCTGGTGAATGGATTACTCTTTACCGCATTGAAAATTCTCAGAGATCCGCGGTTTGGCCTCGTCAATCCTCGGGTTGCCGTTTCACTCGCAGCCCAAACCATAGCTGGAATTCTCCCTATGACGCCATCGATCGCCCCATGTCATCGCGTCAAATTCGTGGATTCGAGCGGCCGTCCTTTGGCCCTTTGTCGAGTCGCCCGTCGATCTCGACTCCGGCCTGCTTGAGGAGACCATCCGTCACGCAGGTTCCCTCAATACCCTACGTACGCTTCGAATCGCGGCCGACTTCTCTCTCGAGGAATCCCTCGCCCGACTCTCATGCCCCATCGCCACAATCTCCACGTCTGCAGATGACCTCGTCACTCCGGGGGACCGGGCTCACCTTCGCTCTCTAGTGACCCCTGCTCTTGAAATATTGTTACCAGACTTGGGGCATTGGCCGATGTTGGAGGATCCCGAAGCAATGTCGATAGCGCTGCGACGTTCGCTGACCTCGCTCCTTGCGGGAGGAAAGTCCAATTTATGAGCCCCGACCTCGTGGATTCGCAATACTCGTTTCGAGGTGATTGCCTCGCACCGCCCATCAGCATTGTACTCGCAGGCAAGAATCTACGCAGAGAAGCGTTCATCCGAATTGCAGTTGCACTGGCCCTAATGTTGGCTACCTCAACAATTGAAGGTAACAGAGGTTCGCTTGGATCATTTGATCCTTGGGTTGACGTTCAACGTGTGTTTCGTGACGATATCACTCGATCGGAACCGTCGTTTCCCTTCCTCCGTGACTACCCGTCGATCCTTCTCGCAATTCTGGCGATGTTGACGCTCGTGGTTATCCCGTGGCAGTGGCGCCTGTTGCGAGCGGCTATGCCAGACGCCATCCGCCAAGGGGCGATAACGCCTGTGATCGCTAACGGGTGCGACCTACTTGTCGCCCACACGAAGAAAATTAATGATCAAATGCGGCGATTCAGTAGCCGACCTTATCACGCGTTCTACCTGGTCGTCGCGACGGCGCTAACTTCATCGATAGTGGTGGGGAGCCGCCGTTCTGGACGACTTTTTGAGGTCCTGGTCCCCGGTGACCTCGTTGGCGCTGCTCGTCAACAGTGGTTAAATGATACGTACCATTCATGGTGGGCGAGTCTTGATCACCCGCTCGGAGTGACGGTGTACTTTACTTTAATGGTTATCACATTCTACGCCGTTATTGTACAGAACATCGGCGGGTACTTTGCGATCGGGTACATCTGGGGTCTGAAGAAGAATGCGGTAATGCGTGAGCGTGAGATAGCTCCGGACGGCAGGGCGGGATGGCAAGGAATGGCGCGCGCCTATCGGACGGTCTATTTCTCCCTCAGCATTCATGGGGTCGCCATTGCAGTGATCGTGCTCGCAATGGGGGTCGAAGCAACCTGGGTCTCAGGTACGGTGCTGATCTACCTAAGCGCGTTCCTTTCCTATATTTTCCTTCCGAGGTTTGTCTTTCGCTCAGCTATTCTTACCGACCGTTCAAGACGCGCGCTCAGCCTCGCTGAGAAGGCGTCCAAGATTGAGCAGAGCGGCCCACTGCAGCTTCAGGATATTCAGAACGTCGCGTGGTTGCGGGACGAGATCATGCGACTGGACAAACAGCCGATTGTTCCACTTGCGACGACGACTGCGAGGCTCGTAACGATTTCTATCACTGTAGTAACAGTCGCTCTCGCGGTGCTTCAGACCGTGGCGTCCTTTTAGGCTAAAGGCGAAGGGACGACCTGCCGGAACCATCCCTGGGCGAATCTTTAGATCATCGTCTGCGTCGCAATGGGGATAAGGGGTCTCCTTCGTCGTCAGCAGATGCTCGTAGTGGATGGTTCGACACCTCGACTTGAGGCCTTGTCGGGTGGCGCATGCCGTTGCGTGACTCGACCCGATATCTCCGGTTCGATCCGAGCGGGTTGCTGGCGAGCCATCGATGCGACATGAAGGTTGAACCTCTCACAACGATGCGGTCCAGCGTTTCGCACGTGAACGTCATCGGCCAGTCGTCCGTTCGTAGGCATTACAAACTGGCAGGCGTCCCGCAGGTGCGTTGGCTACACCCTTCCAATCCCGCGAAGGAGCCAGATTCTTGTTTTGCCCCCGATGAGGTCCTGCGATCCGGAGCACTGCCGGTGAGGGTCGACGTCGACCCAGCGTGTTGTCCATCGGTGAGGGCCGCGTAGCACGGAGTTGGCCGGGGAATCGCCGCCAGCAATTCGACACGTCCGTCGCCAGTCGGCCGCCCGCCGGAAGGGTTGGTGCCGTTGCCGACCCTGCGGGTCGGGTGCCGTGATCGGCCGCTGGCGCGGAGGAGTCAAGCCCGCTCACTTCGTTCGGGGCCAAGCCTTCGGTTGACACCACCGCTTGTTCCAGCGGCCTGGAAACGCCCGTAGGGCGAACCCGGCTCACCAACGAGACGGGTTCGACCGGAGGGTCGGCTCAACTTGGGGAAGTCAGAGCCGCCCCTTCGGTCACTCGCACCGAAGGAGCCTTCCAATGACCATCCCGACCATCAACCCGGCCACCCGCCACCACGACCAGCCCGCCGCCGCCAAGGAGCAGTGGATCAGCAACCTGACCGACATCGTCACCGTTCGCGCCTGGCACGACCCCGTTGTCGAAGCGAACCCGCACGCCACGCCGACTAACTCGGACGAGGCCATGGTTTTCTGGATTCCTTCGGTGGGCTGTTTGTCGATGACCATGGCTTTCCGCTTCGCCACATACTCGGCGCAGGCGTCATCGACGTGGGCCGTCGATGACATCGCGTTGACGTTCGGTGTACGCGAGTCTGTGACTCGGGTGCGTCATGCACTTGATCGGTTGGAGGGCTTCGGGATCATCCGGCGCGAGGGCCGCACTGTCTGGGTGCGGCTATGGCTTCCGCCGCTCGGCTACCGCCAGCAGTCCAAGCTGCCTCGCTACCTGGCCGAGGTCTACCCCTCGTGACCGACGACGCAAGCGGCGGTTGGCGGACCGCCGCAGCGTGCGCCGGTATCGGCCCGGTCGTGTTTTACGATCCGACGCCTCGGTCTGTCGCACGGGCGAAGGCCGTGTGCGCTCATTGCTTGGTTCGTGACGCGTGCGGAGCGTTCGCGGCGGCTGGTGAACTCGGCGTTTGGGGTGGGCTGTCGGAGGACGAGCGGCGCGGTGGATTGCCGTCACGGCCGGGTCCAGCGCCGACGGTTAACGACGCCTCGCTCATCTTGCTGTTTCGGCGCGCCGACCCGGCCGTTCGGGCTGCGGTGCTGCTTCGGCGTCATGCCGATCTCAGCCGTCGGACGATCTACAAGTACCTGGGCCGGGCTCAGGTGCTCGGCGTGGTGGAGCGTCGGGGTGCTCACCTGTACCCAGTCGGCCGCTGACTCGGGCTTCCTGATCGGTGCGGAGTGGTGGTGCCGTTGCCCGCCTGCGGCGGGGTGCCGTGTTGGGCCGCCTCGTCGTTACTGTCAAGCCCACTTGCTTCGCGGCGGGGCGGCCTCCCTTCGGTCGGTTGACAGCACCGCCGGGCCGGCGGCCCTCGAAACGCCCGTAGGGCAAACCCGGCCATAGCGCCATCACCCGAAGGGACTTCCTGCCATGCAAGCGAATGAGTTGTTCGACCGAATCACCGCCGAGATGATCGCCGACATTGAAGCCGGAACCGAGCGCTGGCGGATGCCTTGGCATTGCCTCGCCGACCTCGGCACACCCGTCAACGCCGAGGGCCGAGGGTACCGCGGGGTCAACAGTCTGGTTCTTCCTCTCGTGGCATCGGGTCACGGTTGGGATTCAGGAATTTGGTCAACTTTTCAAAGCTGGAGACGGCACGGCGGGTTCGTGCGCCGTGGAGAACGGGGAACTCACGTGATCCTGTGGAAGGCCACCGACCGCAGATCGTCGGCTGACGACGCCGCTGACGACGCGGCCGATTCGCCGCAGCACCGGCGCGGACTGGTCGCCCGCACGTTCGTGGTGTTTGCCGCCGAGCAGGTCGACAGAGCCGACGCCGTCATCGCCCGCCACAGCCGCCGCCACCTCGAACGTGACACACCAGAACGCATCGCCGCGGCCGACGCCTATTTCGCCGCAACCGGTTTGACGATCATCGAAGGTGGGAACCGCGCCTACTACAGCCCGGCCGCCGACGAGATCCATGTTCCCACCCTCGCCCAGTTTGACCACGCGGCCAGCTACCACGGAACGGTCGCCCATGAAGCTGCCCACAGCTCAGGCCATCCAAGCCGGTTGGCTCGTGACCTGAGCGGCCGGTTCGGTAGCGACGCCTATGCAGCCGAAGAACTGGTGGCCGAACTCGCCGCCGCGATGTGGTGCGGACAGATGGGAATCTCCGCAGCGACCCGCACCGATCACTCTTCTTATGTTGCGGGGTGGTTGCGCGTGATCGGCCAAGACGCCCGCGCTCTCGTGTCGGTCGCTGGCAAGGCGCAAGCCGCCGTCGACTACCTGAACACGCTCGCCGGATACGCCGCACCGGCCGAGGCGGAGGCCGTTTCGACCGGCTGACACGCCGCCCGGGGTTGGGTGCGGCGGGCGCGGAAGGCCGAACCGTGCACAGTTGTTTGCTAAAGCTCGGTCATCTCCAACGCAAGGAGGACCGGTGACCGAGCACCACCGCCCCAACCCCTCGCCGCCCACAGCGGCCACGAACACCCCGCCGTCGACCTGGGACCAGTTCGGCCGGCACCGATTCCGCGCCCCGATCGGCATCGTGATCGATACCCCGTTCCCGATCGCCGGCGGATGGGTCGCCGTCATCTGGCCCGACACCGCCGACCCGTCCGGTCGGCGTCGCCTGCTGTGGCAGCCGGACGCCTCGGCCGGGCGCGGGTGGTTGATCCCCGAACGCATCGCGTACGCGGATGTGATCGAGTTCGGTTCCGACCCGACCGGCGCTCGCCGCTGGTACGGCATCGTCGAGAAATACGAGCCCGGCACGTGGCTCACCGTCCAAGGTCCGTTCTCGTCGCCTGTCGAGGCTGGACGCGCGGCCGACAGGTTGCTGAACCCGACCCAGCACGTGCCAGAGAAGCCTGTCGTGAGCCATGATCGAGCCCGGCGAGATCGCTGCCACACCCGTGCCCAGCGCCCGAGACGCTGAAGCAACCAAGCAGTCGGGTACACAAAATATCACTTGGAAGTTGCACGCTGGTTTTTCGGCGTCGGGGACTGCGGCAGGGAGTAGTTCAGGGAGTTGAGAAGCGTCTCATGGTCGGGTGCTCAGCATCGCCAAGCTCCGGGTAGGCCAGGAGGCGTACCAACTTTCGGGTGTCGCCCAGTCGTTGGACGACTACTACACCGGCGCGGGCGAGGCGTCCGGCCGTTGGGCTGGGATCGGTGCCGAGCGGCTCGGGCTGGCCGGTGATGTCAACGCGGATGATCTTCGTGCCGTGCTCGCCGGCATCGCTCCCGGCACCGGTGGGCTGACGCCGGATGGGGCGACGATCCGCACCCACCCTCGGCGGGTACCGGGGTTCGATCTGACATTCAAGGCCCCGAAATCGGTATCGGTCCTGTACGCCGTGTCCGACGATGTGCGAGTGCAGGGGGCGATCACCGACGCCGGTGAGGTCGCTGTCCGTGCGGCGCTCGGCTGGCTGGAGCGTGAAGCGGTCCATGTCCGGCGAGGGAACGGGAACGCGGCGTACATCAACGATCTCGCGGCCCGTGACCCGTTAGCGGCGGAGATGGCGCGCGTGCGGTCGCTTCCCGCGTCGGGGTTGGTGGCGGCGATGTTCCGCCATCGCACATCCCGGGCGGGTGATCCCCTGTTGCATTGGCACACGCTCGTCGCCAACTTGGCCGAGGGCCTGGACGGGCGATGGACGGCGATCGTCCACCCGGACGTCTACCGTGCGGCCCCGACCGCGGGTGAGGTGTTCCAGACGGTTCTTCGTGACGAACTCACCGAGCGCCTCGGGATCGTGTGGCACGCAGGGCGAACGGTGCGCGAGATCGCTGGCGTTCCGCAGGGTCTGCTGGACGTGTTCTCGAAACGGTCGAAGGAGATCGAGGACTGGCTCGCTGCCACCGGTACGCCCGATACGCAGGAGGGTCGCCAAGCGGCCGTGCTCGCCACCCGTCGGGGCAAGCCCGAAGTCGAACACGAGCGGTATGACGCGGCGTGGAAGATCGAGGCGACCGGGTTCGGGTGGGGTCCGGCGCAGGCCGAATCGTTGATTTCTAGCCTGATTTCTGCGCCGTCGCCGACATTTTCGGTGGACGAGGAGTGGGTCAGGGAGCTGTCGAGGGAGTTGACCGAGCATGACTCAACGTTCGACCGCAACGATCTCTATCAAGCCGTCGCTCGCCACCTGCCCGACGGCGGGTCGATGCGACGAATCGAGCAGACCGTCGCCGCCGTGCTCGCTACCTCCCAGGTTCTTCCGATTGGTGACATGGGCGACCGCTGGACGTCGGTGGAGTTGGCGTCGACCGAACGCCGATTTCTCACCACCGCTTCCTCGACTGTCGGGACCCGGGCGCGTCTCGATGCTGATCTCGTTCGCGTTGTGCTCGGGCAGTTCCCGACGATCGGCGTCGACCAGTCAGCGGCCGTCGTGGCGTTGACTCGATCAGCCGACGCAGTGTCGGTGTTGGTAGGTCCGGCGGGGACGGGTAAGACGTTCACGCTCGACGCCCTCCGCACCGCGTTCGAGACGGCCGGGCATCAGGTCATCGGTGCGGCGCCATCGGCGAAGGCAGCGCATGAACTCGAACAGGGCGCGCACATCGCATCTAAGACGATTCATAGACTGCTCGGATCGTGGGGACGCGGGTACGACCTGCCGAACCCCGACACCGTCCTCATTGTGGACGAGAGCGCGATGGCTGGCACCCGTGCACTCGAAGCGCTCACCAGTCGGGTAATTGCGCATGGAGCCCGAGTGATCCTGGTCGGCGATCATCACCAACTCCCCGAAGTGACCGCCGGCGGAGGGTTCGCTGCGCTCGCGACCAACAGCCCGATCACGGTCGCCGAGCTGACCGTCAACCGCCGTCAGTCCGAACCGTGGGAACGAGCCGCGCTGTCGCAGTTACGTGACGGCCACGTCGCCGCGGCGGTTCACGAGTACCGAGCGCATGATCGTGTAGTCGCATGCACCGACCCGACTGCGATGCATGCGACCGCCGTGTCGTTGTGGGCTGACGCACGAGGCCGAGGGCTTGATGCCGTGCTCGTCGCAGGGACGAACAACACCGTCGATGCCCTCAACCTCGCCGCCCGCCAGCACCTCCACGCGAATGGACAGCTCGGTGAACATCTCGGCAGCTGGGGCGGACTCTCGCTTGCCGTCGGCGAGACAGTTGTGCTGCGCGTCAACGACTACCGCACCGTCGATACCGACGGCATGCGGACCCCTCTGCTCAACGGCCACACCGCCACGATCGTCGGTGCGACGCCAGGCGGGGTGCTCGCCAGGCTCGACGACACCGACAGTCACATCGAACTCGGCCACGAATACCTCGCCGGTGGCGGCGTCGACTACGGCTACGCGCTCACCCATCACCGGGCCCAGGGCGGCACGTGGGACACCGCTATCGCCGTCGGCACCGACGGCCTCTACCGAGAGGCCGGCTACCTCGCCATGTCGAGAGGACGAGACGGCAACACCCTCGTCATCACGCAAGACGAACTCGACCGGCTCGACCTCGATCTCACCCGCCACGACAGCCCGATCCCGCTCCTCGACGAAGAACCCGACGACCTCGACACCGACCTCATCGGCCGCCTCACCCGCTCCCGCTCCAAGACGCTGGCGCTCACCGCCGACCCGTTCGCCGACATCATCTCCAGCATCGCAGCGAGTACGCCACTGGCGACTCTCGAAGCGCTGTCTCGCAACGCTGACACCGCCGAGCGAACCGCTCTGTCCATCGTCGGAATGAACCCCGTGGCGGCTCATGGCCTGCGCGACCGTTCGGTGGCCGTCGCCAACCACCTCGCCGTCGGCCAGACCGTGAAGCCCGGCGACCGAAACAACCTCGGTACCGTCGTAGCGCTCGACGATGCCGCTGGGCGAGTGACGGTCGAGTTCGTATCGGAAGCGGGTCGCACCGCCGGGCGCTCCTTCCGGTGGGATGAGCTGACGATCATGGAACCGAAACACCCGAGTCGACGCGTGCTGGGCGCCGATGCCACGACCACGTTGGAGCGAATCGTCAGAGGCCATCAAGAGCCGATCGACCGCTGGAACGCTGTGCTCGCCGATCACCACGTCGCCTCCGAAGACCCGCACATCTACCGCCGCGCCGTCACCGTGAACATCGACCGAGCCGCAGCAAGCCTCGCCTCCCGCCAACCCGACTGGCTCACCGAAACTCTCGGCCAGCGCCCGACCGCGCCAGCCGCAGCGCAGGTCTGGGACGACACCGTGAGGAGCGTCGCTGCGTACCGTGCGTGGCATGACGTGACGGACCCAACATCACCGCTCGGCCCACGGCTAACCGTTGCAGACGGGATCGCCGAGTGGGAACGACTCAAAGGTGAAGTCGCGGCCGCACGTGGGTGGCTGGATACCTACAACCCGGTTCCGGCGATTCAGCCTCGTGTCCGCACCACAGCCGAGGTCGCAGGCCGCCGCGCCGAACTCAACGCCATCATCGCAACCGCGCCGGCCGATCAGCGCTCCACTATCGCAGCACTCGTCGGAGGCCAACTGACCCTCACCGACACCGACGAACTGCTTCGCGATGCTACGTCGCAGCAAGGCGACCGCCGTCATTGGATCCTCGAACACTGGCCCCACATCGTCGAATCGGCCGAACTTGATGGGCTTGTAGCGCCGAACACTCCACTCCACGCGTTGCCGTCCGAGGTCTATCTGCTCGAACTCGACTGATGTCCGGCGCTCCTCGCGGAGGCGCGAGCACCCGGCCGCTACGCGGTTGCGCGTCAATCCAAAAGGCGGGCGAGAAGCGACGACACCCGATCGATGTAGACGGCACCGCCCATCCGTCGCGAGATCGTCAGAAGTCGCGGTTCGTGGCGGTCGAGAACTGCCTCGGCGACGAGACGCTCCACACCCACCGTGTCGGCAATTGTTGACAGGTCATGTCGCGGCCCCTGCCCGTTCACAATCTGGGCGACCAATTGTTTTTCGACGACCGCGAGATTCCGGTCTTGTTGCTGTTGCAGGTGTACCAAACTCAGCCTGATCTGGACGTGGCTGACGCGACCATTGAATATCCTTGCCTGATTCATCAGATGGCGGTCATCGATGGCGTGGACAGCCTCCACCGTTCCCGGTCCGTCAATGCCAAGCTCAGCGCATCGAGCATGCAGCTCCTCACCTTGGATGAGCGTGTGACCTTGACCGACGGCAATGCGTGACAGTGCCCTGAGGACAAGCGAATCAATCGACGTGAGACCCCGATGGGCTGGAGCGCCCGCGTAAGCCGGCGGCGTTCCAAGCGGTGGTGTTGACGTCTCAGCGAAGATCGACCGGAGCAGGCCCTCGAACTCCTCATCGTACGAATCCGTGTTTGCGATCCGACGTTGAAGGGTCGCCTCCAGAGCTACTGGTGGTTCGACGCCGTCGAGGACGACCGGAATCAATCGTGCCTTGTTCCCGATACGCCGGACAAGGCCAACGTCGAGTTCAGCCCGTACCCAGTTTGACCCGATTGAATTTTGGGAGAGCACCACTATGAACACCTCGGCGTCAGCGATGCCGTGTTCGAAGATTCGATCGGTGAGGCTGTCTCCGTCGAGCAGTGCCCAGGCTGCATACAAAGTCTCGCCTGCAGGCGTTGGCAGAAGCCCTCAATGAACCGGGCTTGGTCGGCGGTCGCATGGCTGACGAAGACTTTGGGCACTCGCCTATCTTATCAACGTCGAGGTGGTGGACAGCGGATCTCGTCCATCACTGTGAGCCTTCAATCGTCGGCTTTCGCCGTCATCCGGCTCGGGCAATGACCTGCTCCCGGCGTTGCAGCGGCCGATGCACCCCCAGTGCTTCTGTCAGACCGGGATGTAGAAGCCGACTTCGATCAAGCGCTGAAGGGCATCCTCCGACATAGACGTCAAGAGGCCGTCAATTTAGACATTCACCTTCTTCGCCGCTGATGGAGCTGGCTTTGCTCGACGCAAGACCACAACCCCGGCCCTGTATTGATGAGCGAATCCTTCAAGAATCTCGTGATCAGACATCGACGCTCTCCTTCGTCTCGTGTCCGGCGGTCGAATTGGCCGTCGTCCTCAAAGAGGCGCTGAATCCTCCCCTGATACAGATTTCCGGTGACGAGCTTCGTCGGATCGATTCGGCTCGAAGAGCGTCGAGCCGATCAACCAGGGGGCGCCCTCGTTGAAGGAGGAAGCGGTTGCCCACAGCCACACACGCAGCGCGCGTCCAAGCGGCAGCTCGGCCGCTACCTCGCTTTCGTTCAACAGCAAGACCAACGATGAGCGAATTGGGTCGGCAGCGGCCCACGGTAGCTCGGAGCCAGTTGAACAGCAGGCCGCCTGCGCCATCGCGTCCCAGATCGTAAGACCGGGCATCGCACCCCGCCGTAGCCAGGTGACAGCGGCGACGAGTTCGGCCATCAACGCGATGCCATCGTCGGCGGGCACGCCCGTGGGATCGAGAAGGTCATCGAGAGGGTTCATCGCTTGGTACCTTCCAACGCGAGGCCGAACTGTTGATTCGGTGGCAAGAAGAGGTCGAACAGCTCCGGAGGATTGGCTGCCATGCGGACGAGAAGCGGGAGCACGGCAAGCAACTCTGCGGCAGTACCGATGTCGTTCCCGCCGATCGTTGTGACCTTGCCTGGTCGGACCGTTGATTCGACGCCGACCTCTCGTGGTTCGAGGGCGTCTCCCCTCCACGCGGCCTGGACGGCGTCATCGTCGTACGCACACAACGCACCGAGCGTTGCGACGATCTGCGCGGTCGGCGCTCCCTCCTCACGAAGGATCGACGCCGTCTCACCCGGAGCGAGCCCGTACCGCTCGGCGGTAGCGGCGAGGCGGTCGGGTTGAGCGCGAAGCTGCGACGCGATCGCCAGGCCAGCCGCCGGGTCGTCGATCGCCGCAGTGATGCCGGCGGCGAAGCACTCAGGGGTCGGTGCGTACTGGATCAGATGGGAGACAACGGCCGCCGGGGTGTGTCCGGTGGTCGCCATGGTTCCGGCGGCGAGTTCCCACAGGTGCGGGTCGCGACCCAGGCGTTCGAGGACGGACTCGGGTCGGTAGGCGAGGATCTCGGCGGCGTTGCATCCGGCTTCCCGCATCTCGGCACCGGTGGCCGACATCATCCGTGCGGCCTCGACCATCGGCACGTCCCATCGCTGGTTCAGCACCTTGATCGCGCTCGGCATCGGAACGCCGAGCGTCGGCATCAGGCTGGCGATGTCATCGACCGCGCACCCGTCGGCGTGCAGCACGGCGACGGTCGTGGCCGCCGTGATCCCTGCCGCCCCAAGCATCCGGGCGAGCTGCTGCGGGTCTGCGGTCACGAGTCTGGTTCGGTCGTCGTCGGTGAGCCGGTCGCCGAGTCGTTCGATGATCTGGTCTCGGCTGTATGTGTCGCTGTCGGCGAGCGTGGCGATGTCGTGGTCGAGTTGCATAGTTCCTCCTCGATTGATCGTCGCCGCTGGGGTGGCGACCAATGGCGTGTCGGTAGTGATGGCCGGGTAGCGCCCGGCGAGCGCGTGGACGACATCGCGGCGGGCGTCGTCGAGCGACCGTGACGTGCCGGTGGCGAGTCGGCCGTTGCCGGTGCGGGCGGCGACATCTTCGAGCCGCCATTGGGTCTGGTCGCCGTTCTCCACCGCGACGACATACGCGGTCTTGTTCAATCGCAGGAACGCACCCTTGCCCGAGCCGAGTTCGCCTCGGGCGAGCCACTCGTTCGCCGTGTACGGCCCAACCGTGACCCACTGCCCAACCGGTAACCCGTCGAGCGTCGCCGCCGGAAGCCGATGCCGCCGGTTCGCAGGGACGACTCGATCGTCGATGACCTGCATCCTCGGGATCGACGACCGGACCAGATCAACACCTACCACCGAACCCAACGCCGCCGTCAACCGACGGGCAGGGTCGAGCACATCAACCAGCCGCTGCCACCGCTCGCGAGGCTTGATCTGCGACGGATCGAACGACGGTAACTCGATCCCGTCAGCGTGGTCGACGCGTTCGGCGACCAACCAGGCGACCTGCTCACGCAACGTCGGAATCAGTTCGGGCCGATCCGCCGATCGAGGCAACCGACCGGCGGCGTCGGCGAGCATGCGGTACGGGTCGGTACCTTTCGGGAGGCGGCCTCGAACGGTCGCGGTGACGACTCGCGTGACGGCGGATGTGAATACTGCGGTGCCGTCGGGTCCGGTCAGTTCGTCGGGGATGACGAGCGGCGTGAGCGTGCCAGGTCCGGGCCGGCGGGCGAGTTGGTCGATCGAGAACACCTGCCGCCATTCCCACCGCTCCACGACAGCCCGTGTCGGTCGGGTGCCACCGACGAACGGGTCCGGCTCTACCCCGCTCGTCGTGATCGGCACCCGCACCGGATACCCGTGCTCGTCCGCCCGCACCGCGCACGGTCGCCCCGGCTCGCTCGACGGGACCAACCTCCACGTTTCCGCACCCGCCGCCGGCCCGTTGATCCCATATGACAGGAGCAACGCCTGATTTCTCGGCGCAAAGTCGAGCCATGCATGCGAATCGACGAGCGCGGCCTGCCATTGCTCCGGGTTCGTAAGCGCGACGGCGGCCCACCGGTCGAGGTAGCCCGCCATAGCGGCGAAGGAATCAAACGAGATCGGACGAATCTGACGGACCATCACCGGCCAGAGTGCCGATATCAACTCCCTCAACTACTCCCTGACCAACTCCCTGAATCACTCCTCGGCGCATGTTTCGTTGTTTCGAGGCTCGTGTTTGGCATCCTTGCCCTACGTCGGGTGAACGCGAAGCAGCACGATTGGCTGCCTTCGGCCAGACCGTCGCGACGATCCACTAATCGACTGAGGTGCGTTCAAGCTCGCCGCATTCCTCCCAATGCTCAAGGGTTCAGCGGTCGCGCCTAATGACTTCTCAGGACGCCGATCGCGAATGCCGCAGCGTTCCGTGAAGCAAGTTGCTGCGACCCAGTCGCATCAGCGGTTGCCTTGCCGTCACGCTTGTCGGAGAGCCCCCGAATGACGAGTGCCTCAACCCCGGCGTTCTGGTACGTGGCCCGAAGAAACCCGAAGCCTTCCATCTCAACCGCCAGAGCGTCTTCGTAATACTTCGAGAGGATTTCCGCGGACGGCCCGGTCGTCGAGGCAAGGACTTGTTCGCCCGCGGCGATCGGTTTGACATGAGCTTCCGGCTTGACACCAGACCGCCTTTGACCTCGCCACTTGCCCTCTCGCACTACCAATCGCGCAGTCTGTAGAATCGAGTATGAGGCGGTGAACACTTCGGGGCGTGGCCGAAATCCTCCCTCGGTCTCCTTGCCTGAATGGTATTCGTAGATCTTTGAGGCGACGACGACGTCACCGATGTCGACGCCATGCGATCTGAGTGCCCCGGCTACTCCAACGAATAGCGCCACTTGCGGGTTGAAGTGCCTGATTGCCCGTTCAGCCTCGGCTGCTGCACCCGGATTGCCGGCACCGATCTCGGCGATAAGCACGCTCCACCGGTTGTCCCCGGTGCCAAGCTCACCGACCTCGTACTGCGATCCGTGGGCCATCTCCTTCCGTAGCGACGTCAACCGCCTCCGGCATGCTTTGTACTCCACCTCCAGTGCAGTGAGGATGATCGCCCTGCGTGCCGCCGAAGCTGGGCGCTCCCAACTCACTGGTCTCAGTTCGTCCATGCTCACGACTTTCCAATGACGGTCGGCGATCGAAAGGCCATCACCGATGAGCGCAAAGCTCGTCCCGGTAAGCCGTTCCAGCATGGATTCCGGATGGTTCCGTAACATCGATGCCAACTGCGATTCGGCAGGGGTCGGCAGGATGATCACATGGTTGTCAAAGTGACTCGCTAACGGAATCACTGATTCGAGCAGAGGGCAATGAAGCCATACGGGTGCCGCTGAACTTGCGGCTTCAATGATGGCCGAGCGTAGATCTCCGCCGGGTTCGTGGAAGACCTCAACGAGCATGATGACGTCGCGTCGCGATCCCCATGCCTGGTCGAACGGTGTTCTTACTACTCTTCGGATGAAGCTAGCCAATTCAGTCTCGTTGCGGGTGCTGATCGTCACGTGCCGGCTGGACTGATCCGCCTGCGACGCTGCGCCGATAGCGGCCTCTGGAAGTCGCTCGCCGCTGAGATCGGTACGGGCGTGCTGGATCGCAACATGAATGAGCGTCCGTTCTCGAATGTCAACAGCCGCCACGAAGACCTGGCGAATGAACTGCGCACTCGTCGCTCCGCGTGTTGATAGGAACAGCGAGGTGGACAGCGCAAAGTCGAGGTCAATCGCTGATTCGATGCGATCAAGTGCGGAATCGAGATGGCTGATCGTTCGAGCGTCAGCGATTTCTCCGGGCACTTGGGCCGACTCCTCAGGCGTCGGGTCGTCGGGACCGAGGTATTCGGACTCAACGACTGCATCGTCAGGCACGGTCAACCGTCTGGGCCGAGGTACTCGATCTCATCGCCGAAACTACCCGTGCCGACGATGATCTCTGTTCCTTCGCGAAAGCCGAGGGAGGCCAATGGCTGATCCATCGGGGCGATGATGCTTGCGCGGAGAGCCTTGACCGGACCTGGCGGAAGCCCAAGATCGCTCCGGTACTTCTCAAGCAGAGTCTCTAGCGAGATATTCGGCGGTACCCGGAACACGTGTCGACTGCCGTTGACCGTGACGTAGATCTTTACCCGATCCTGGCTCATATCGTCACCGCCCGTTCCCCGCGTAGTTGCTAGCCCAGCAAACTATGCTATCGGAAGGTACGGCCGCATCGCCAGGAATTGGCGAGCTGTCGGTGGGTTTGCTGAAGCTGCCGCCTTGCGAACCGGCTCCGTTGGTCAGGTAGCCTTGGCGTCGTGAAGCGGGCACGGCAGTGGGTTGCAAACGCGATCGCGTCGCTGATCAAGAGCGATAACGTGGACCTCTACGTGCTCGTGATCGGCGCGGGCGTCTACACGGTGCTTGGCGCGCGTGGGATCGCTAGCGCTCAGATTCTGTCGGCCGTGATCCTTGCCTGTCTCGCAACGCTCGCCTTCTCGCAGTTGAAAATGCGCCGGCAGGTCACCGCCATAGCGAGATCCTCGTCGCCTGATCCGTCGTCGCTCTTCAGAACGACCTTCCCTGATGAACTGATTGAACGCAGGGGGCGAGCCAACACGTTCTTGTACATCGGTGTGTCGATGACGCGGACGGTTCAGACGTCGAAGGATGACATCAAGAGGATCCTCTCCAATGGCGGGCGCGTCCGCGTTCTGCTGCTGGACCCAACCAATGAGGCGCTGGTCCACGCCGCTGACCAGCACAATCCAACGACACTCGACGTCGATAGGTTGAGTGCGCGGATACGGACATCGCTCGATGAGCTGGGATTTCTCCGGGACAGCACCCGCGGATCCGGAGTCCTAGAAATCCGAGTTGCCGCGTTCGTTCCAAGGTTGAGCATGAATGGGATTGACCTTGAATCTGGCGACGGCTTGCTCTGTGTGCAGCACTATGAGCATCGTCCGCAGGGCGAACCATCACCTATCTTTTCCCTGGCACCGAGAGATGCGTTCTGGTTTCAGAGATTCGCAGCTGAGGCTGAGCGAATCTGGGAAAGCGGGACGCCGTGGCCGCTCCCGACGTCTGAGCTTGTTCGTCGAGCAACACTCGGGTTTTCGGAGCACTTTGGTCCAGAGCTCACGGAGGGCGTGAAAGCGGCGCGGACGCTGCTGGTTTCTGGGGTCGCTCGGAACGGCTTTGTGATCGACAACTACTCCACACTCGAGGGAATACTTCGAGGAGGGGCAAAGTTGCGTTTCTTGCTCGTTGACCCTGCTTCCGCAGCAGCGCAGTATGCAGCCGATCGCTACTACGCGGATCGTGAAGTTACGAGTGTGATACCCCGAATCGAGCAGACGCTGAGGTTGCTCCGCGAGCTGACGCTCATTCCCGAACTCTCCGGAAGTCTTGAGGTGCGGCTCACGACCCACCCCGTAGCGATGGGAGTTGTCGGGATCGACGTGGAGCAGCCGACATCGATGAACTCGTGCTTGTTTCTGGAGTACTTCAGTTACCGCACCGGTGGCGAACTCAAGTTTGCCGTTCGGCCAAACGACGCTCGAACATTTGGTCACCTGCTCAACGAGGCCGAGGAGTTGTGGGAATCGGCAACCGTCGTGCCTGACAGCGACTGATCTAAACCCATATAAGCCGGGTATCTCGAGTCGAGCCGCTCGCGGTCTTTTGAGGTGTAGGCGCGTTCGCAGTAGCCCACTTCAACCGGTCATTTCGAGTGCGGTCCGTCAGCATTGTTGCCGCGGTCCGATCACCTCTGGCGACATCCGAAACTCCGTTGCTTCAACGCGGGTCGGCATCGCAAGGCGGGTCGCACACGATCACCGTTCGAGTCCCGTACGGCCGGTTCGTTCCTGTACCAACCTCGATCCAGGTGTGGCAACGGGTGCAGCGTCCGGCGACGCGGTTACGGATCGGCGACACGCCGGCCGAGGTGGGCACCGGCATGGCCGCAGCATCGAATTCGAATGTGCCTTGACCCTTCGGACGAGCCGCCGCAGTGGGTCCCGCGTCGGCTCGCCGACTCGATTCGATCGTCGCGGCGAGTCCGGCCTGCCGTGCCGAGTTCGGCCGGGGCAGGTTCGCCAGTTGCTCGGCGATGAGCGCCTTGTCGATCACCGGGGCGACCTGACTCGTTCGTCGCTCGGCAACTGGGCACGTCCCATCCGATGGTGGCAGCAGCGGCTCACCGTCAGCGCCGTGGGGCACGAGGGCACGGAGTTCTTTCGTCTTCCACCAGCGGACCAGTCGTAGGTGGACGGGTGGGAGGGTGCCGTGGAAGAGGACGGCGTCGGTGCGGCGCATTTGGCGGATGACGTGGGCGGGGAGGAGGTCTTCGCGTTGGGGGTGTTCGCTGACGGTGCGGCGGGTGCCGTCGGTGGAGGTGCCGTGTTGGTTGATGTGGACGGTCCCGGCGATGCGGGTGGCGTATTCCAGGGTGGCGGGGTCGTCGGTGCCGTTGAAGATGATCTTCGACCGATGGCCGGACAGGACGGCGTCGGCGAGCGCCCCGTAGCGGGCGGTCATCTGCGCTTTGGATTGCCAGCCGGTGACGAAGAACGCGCCGAGACCGGCGATGGTTGAGACCTCCTCGGGGAACCAGCGCAACTCCAACTGCCCGGCTTCGTCGATGAGGATGAGAAGCGGCTTGTCGAGCTTTCGGCCGGCGATATCCCACGCGTGAATTTGCTCACGCAGGTCGCCGAGCATCCCGCCGAACACTGGTGCGAGGCGTTCGAACTCGGTCGACGGTGCCGACATGTACAGCGTGCGCGGCCGACCCTCGGGTCCGCCCATCACCCAGTCGAGATCGACGTAGACCGGGTTGTGTTCCCAGACTTCTTCGGAGTGATAATGGGCCCGCGGGTCGAGCGACGCGGAGTGAGCGATGGCCGGTTCGTTCCAGGCGTCGAACGCGAGGCGAGCGGTGGCGTAGATCGACGCCCGGATCTTGGGGTCCTCACCCTCGAACGCCATCAGCTTGGTCATCGTGTCCTTGGCGAGTAGCCGTACTTCCAGCGGCCGATCATCGGCGAGACCGAGCGTCACAAGTTCGTGCGCCGTCGGGTCGGTGATGCCGACATGGAGGAAGGCCCACGACGCGAGGCGGGCCATCGTCAACGGCATCCGCGGCTTGTCGTCGGCCGTCTTTGGTATGAGCACGGAGAGCGCGGCGAGCGACATGTAAGCGGTTGTGAGCGTTTCGCCGTGCTTGCGCCAGAAGTCGCCGTCGTTGACGCCGTTCGTCGGGATCGCCTGCGCCAACGCCCGCCCTGCCCGTGCCGCGGCGGAGGTTGTGGTGATCGCCCGTAGCGGTGTCCATCGTGCGGTCGGTAGACCGGTGACGCCGGACGGATCGAACACGGCGATGTCGCCGCGTTTGGCTCGTGCGGCAGCGGTTGCGTCGTAGAGGTCGCGTTTGACCGAGAGGGCGATGACCGGGCCATCCCAGGCGATGATCCCAGCGGACGCGAGGACGGTCTTGCCGGACCGGGTCGGGCCGATCAACGCGACCGATCCTCGGTCTCCTTGGCGGGCTTCGGCACGTCGCCCTTTCATCGGGTGACGTGCCCGGTCTTCGGTAGCGAGCATCGGGCCGCGGGGAGCTAGTTGGCCGAGGAGCATTCGCCCGACGGGCGGAACCGCGGACTTGATGATGATCGGGGCGACATCGGACCGTTTGGCCATTCGGGCGTCGGGCTCAACCCCGAGCCGCGACGCACTGCCACGTGACCGCCGACGCCAGGCGATCAGGCCGGTCGTGACGACGGCAATGGCGACGGTGACGATGCCGATCGTGCAGGCCCAGTAGAGCGGCGCGCCGGGCAGCCCGGCGGCGAGCGGTCCCCACGCGGCGGCGGGATCGCCGGGATGTTTGGCCAGCCGCCCGAGGACGGGAATCAGTTCGGTCAGACCGCCCTCGACGTGCCCGCCGACGACCGTCGCGGCGAGCCACGCGCCGGCGTAGACGACGCCAAGAACGAGCATCACGGCCCCGAGTACAAGGACGAGACCGAGTTCGAACCCGTCGCCACCCGCTGGGCGGTTAGCGGGTTGCGGGCGTTGCATCTGGGGCATCACGACAGGCCCCCGAGGCGTTGAACAGCCGATTTGTCATCAAATCTGCCAATCGGGAGTGATTCGGGGAGTTGGCCAGGGAGTAAGTGCGGGAGTGGACAAGCGCACCGTCGGAGGAGATCAACCACCAACGAACGGAGTGCCACATGCACTGCTACCAAGCCCTCGAGACCGCCGCCACCAACATCATCCGTCGCAACCCCGCCTGGCTCAACACCCTCCCGATCCCAAAATCGGGTGCCGTGCTCAGCCCAGCCGAGAAGCTGATCGTGATCACACGGACGATCTGCAACGACCGGCCCGACACCATCGCCAGCGACCTCCTCGCCCGCCAGTTGGCCGATATCGCCCGCACCGACACCGACGCCATGACCCTGCTCCTCGCAGCAATGAGCCGCCGGTTGCGGAACCGGTTCCGGACCAACGCCAGCGACGAGTACCACACCGACGGCCTCGCCTTCCTCGCCATCTTGATGCTCGACGCCACCCTCGAACGGCCCAGGGTCGTCGGTCGGATGGTCAACCGGGCGCACAACCACGTGTGGAAAGCAGCGCAGCGCGAGTACCAGCGTGGCACCGTCAACCCGGTCACCGTAGACCCCTGTGCGCCCGAGACCTTGTGCCGGTGGCACGACCAGCGGAGCAACGTCGATGACGTCGCCGAGCAAGCCGTCCGCAACGCCGACCTCACCAACTTCGCTCGTCAGGTGCAGCAGGCAGTCGCAGACCGATCCGTGCCGCCAAGCACGTGGATCAACTACCGCAACCACGTTCTCGCCCACGAACTCATCGAGACCGGGCGGACATCCAGCGACCGGGTCCGCGCCTACCGCGCCATCGCCGTCGTCCAACCGTTCATCGACCAACACCTCGTCTTCCATGCCGCATAACCCACCGGCGCGAGCCCCGAGCCGTTACGCGCCACGCAGTTCGTGATCTGGCGGCGCGGTGCACTCTCGGCGCGGCGTTTCGCTGACATGCAACTGACGCCGACCAACGACCCGACCGGAGAACGACTATGACCTCGCTCAGCAGCCGGGCCGCAGCAGCCCACCGCGCCACGGCCGTGATACCCGGCATCCTCCCGGCGTACCCCGATCCGTCAACACCAACCGGATGGGCTGACGTGAGCGTTGTGCTTGTCGTCGCGGACCTCACCGGCCGAGAAGACATCGAGTACACCGCCATGATCGACCGCTCGATCATCTGCGTCGATGACGCCACGCTGGCTGTCACGCGAGCCGTGGACGATCAACGACTCTGGCTGCTCGGCCTCCAGTTCGCCAATGGCCTCGCCGATCTCGATCTTGCCGCCGTAGCAACTCCCGCCGACGTTGCCGTATTCGCCGACGCCGATCTCATCTTGATCACAACCCAAGCAAGGATGGCCACGGCAACCACAGATCAGGTCGCCGCGCTCATCATGGTGTCGAACGACCGCGCCCGCTGGCAGAACCCCGACCGGTGACGGCTGTGTTGCACTCGATTGGTCGTCGGCCCAGTCGGCGAGCACCGCGTAGGATCGAGTCAATGGCGATCCTGCACCGAGCGACCCTCACACCGTCGAAGCTTGAACTCCTTGCCGCGCACGTGATGAAGTTCCCGTCCCTCGTGAACACGAGCACATCGGAATACTCTCTGCTCGGTGCGTACCGGTTCGACGACCCGGCCGGCAAAGTCGGCATGGAAGCACACCTCGTCAGCACTGGATTGGGACCGGTCGTTCATGTCCCGTTGACGTATCGCGAGGCCCCATTGGTTGGTGCCGATGAATGGCTCATCGCGACGACGGAACACTCTTTCCTTGGTACCCGCTGGATCTACAACGCGTGCGGTGACCCGGTGTACGTCCAGGAGTTGGTTCGTGCGATCCTCACCGGCGGTTCGCACGTTGAGCAGTTCATCGCCACCGACGACGGCCCGGTACCGCGCCCGTCAACCGCGTCAGCTATCGGCAGTGGGGCAGCCGGAACGCCTGTCCCACACGTCGACTCGGTTCGAGCCGATTTCGACGGCAACGACACTGTGATCACGGCCGGTGGACTCGAAATCGTTGTCCGCCATGTTCTCGCCGAATGTCAGTCGGTCAGCAGCCCAACACTCAAGGGAACCTGGCCCGACAGCGATACGCCGAACGTCCTCGCCTACGTCCGCTAGCGCTAGCGCCCGCTCGCGCCGCTCAGCCAACGTTTGCTCGGTTGGCGAGACGGACCCGGAGCTGGCGATCAGGGCACACTCTCATGGATGACCTCAGGCTCTCGCCCAACCGAACGCGCCTTGTTGTACGTTCAGGAGAATGGGAGACCGGCCGAAGCACCTCGCAGTCGGATTGGCTGCGTTGCAACTTGCTGACGCGATCGGCAACGAGCTGGTGCCACGCCGTTATCTGACGGCACATTTGGATCACTTGGGCGTCCCCAACCGGCTACGGCCGGCCCTTCCTGTGATCAAGGTCGCCGGATCTGCAGGACTCGTCGTTGGGATCAAGTCGCCCCGCGTCGGTGCATTAACCGCTGCATGCCTCGTCGGCTACTACGCGGCAGCCCTGGTGTTCCATGTACGCGCTGATGACCACCCTGTCGTCTGGTTGCCTGCTATCGCTTTCGGCGCGAGCGCCGCGGCTTCGCTCCTGACGTTCTATCTGCCGGCGATCGCTGGCGCGTAGTGGTGCCGGTTTGGCTTTCCCGAGCACCCGGCCGCGAACAGCCGTGTCGGGAGCGAGACGGTCGAGTTGCCATGGTTCACGTGCGTGTCCGAGGTTGCAGAGGTCCTGCTACAACGACCGGGCAACAAGTGTGTTCTTCTTGCGCACCAACTTGACGGTGGCGACCTCGGCGTCGATGTCTTCGATCGCGTTGAAGATGACGTTGGCTATCGGATGCGACCACCAGGAACCTTGCACCGGTGCACCGACCAAAAGCTAGGACGAGGACTATTGGTCGTACCGGGACAGTTATTTCGGTGGCACCGATTTCCTTGGCCAGGAAACCGTTTGGCATGACGATGCGCCGATCTGGGCCATGAACTATTACGGGTCCTTCGCCCTGACCTCATCGACTCCATAAAGGCCGGGCTGACGATCAAGGGGGCGCTGTCGGGCATTTACGGCAAAGGCCGATTTCTCGGTGGGTTCGAATGGGTCGGCCTGCACGGTCGTTACGTCGACCAGTCCACCGGTGACGTCACCCGTTTCCACGGCCAAGAATCCATCCTCGTCGACGAGGTCCGCGCCTACACGCTCGACTACTTCGGCGGACTGATCAAGCCCTGACGCCGACGGTGGCGACCAGCGTGGCAATACCGATCAGCCGGTCCCTCACGGTTGCGTCGACCGGATGGTCCGAGCGCCAGCGTGTAGCGGATCTTTGACAATGCTGGTCGGCCACCGTCGTTGTTGGTGGGCAGCCGGTCGACGTCCATCGGATCGTCCGCCCTGCACGACATCACACACCACATCGGCGACCTACGACGAATATCGGCAACTATCCGCAAGTAGCGAACTAGCGACGCACCGAGTACGCCTCACGGGTAACCCGAAGCGCTCGTCGGGCATCGGTAGGTCGCCCGTCGAAGTCAGTGCCGGCTCCGGAGAGATTCTTACCCTGGTCGATGGGCTGGGAATTCAAATCGATCGCCCAGAAACCGGAGTGCGCCTCGCGCCCCGGTCAGTGCGACGAGCATGTGCCCGCCGAAACGGAACCGCTTGTACGTCACGTCGACACCCTCGTTTCGGTACTTCTCGACGAGCCGGTCGACATCCGCGATAGCGGGATACTGGTCGTGCGCGGCGTGGTACAGGTACATGTGAGCTGCAGGGGTGGCCTGTCCGAGGCGTATGGCCTCAAGGGCGGCACGCATCCCCGGAATCTCGAACACGCCGCCGACGGTGAGGTGGTCGCTCAAGCGAACGAAGGGGAAGCTCATCATCAGCTGCTCGACTCTCATATCCGCCGCCGCTGTCACCATCGCCTGACCCTGGGGTGTGAGTACGCCAAACAGGTCGATCTCCGGGAACGCTCGGGCGAGACCGATGACGGCACCAAATGGAATGCCGCTGAGGAGGTTGCCGCCATCGAACATGTCCGGCGACGAGACGAGGTCGACGCCGGCACCACCAGCAGCGCTGCCGACGATGTTCAATTCCGGCGCGTACGCGGGGTGTTGTTCGGCGGCCCACAGGGTCGCCTGCGCTCCGCCCGAGTAGCCCCACAGACCGATCGGGGTGCTGGCGTCGAAGTCGGCCGATTCCAGGGCCAGGGCAGCCCGGATCGCGTCGAGGATGAAGCGACCGGCCAGTGGCAGGGCGCCGAAGGCGTGCGCGGGTCCGTTGTAGTCGGTGGTCACAACCGCCCACCCTCGGCGGAGCGCAAGCTGAACGAGGGGCAGCTCTCCAAAGTCACCGTGTCGAAGTGTGTAGGAGGGATCGCCGGTCGCGCCGAGGCTGTCGATCGCGGGCTGATACGACAGCAACGGCCGGACCGATCCGTTGAACGGCCGTCGGGGGATCAACACTGTCGTGAAACCTGCCACTGCCTCGCCGCGCATGCCGGTCGAGCGGAACTTCACCTGCCTGGCATCGGCCTTGATCGGTCGGCGGAACCCCCGGGTCTCAACAGTTCGAATGTCGATCACCTCGCCCGGGTGAAGCGCTTCCAGGTCGTGGGGCTGCCAATAGAACGGATCCTCACCCGGGCGTGGCACGTCGGGAAGGAACCGCGACCTCAACTGCTCAGAGCGGTTCAGTACCCGGAGCATGAGCTCGACGGTCACCATCTTGCGCCGACTCTTCAGATCAATCCGTGGAGGCACCACAGGGTCGAGTTTAAGGGTTCACTGGCACGGGACGCGAGGAATGGTGGTTTCGCTGAGCGCCGCCGACTCGGCCTATTCGATCTCGGACAGGTCCCAAAGGCCAGAAATGACCGTTGGAACGTACGGTCTTCCGACTCAACGTTCCCAGCGGCCGCGCGGGTCGAGAGCTGCAACAACTTGATGGAGGTTGAACGGCTCGATGCGCCCGTCAAGTGCGGCGAGTTCCTCGGCATGCCACCATCCGTTCGAAACCAGGTTCGTTCGCTCGTCGTCGAGGAGGTGCTCACGCGACACTGCCGGCTTCTCGTTGGCGAACCGGGCTAGGAAGAATAGTTCGGCGCCGACAAACCGTTTGCCCTTCCAGCAGGTGTCGCGTTCAACGACGCGATGGGTTTGACTGACGGCAACGCCGTCGAGTCCGGTCTCCTCGAACAGCTCGCGCTGAGCAGCGTCGAATGGCGCCTCGCCAGGTTCGATTCCGCCACCGGGCGGCTCCCACAGCAGTTCGCCGGTAACGGGATCTCGCCAGTGGAGCAGCAGAATCCGATCGGCCGCGTCGAGACAGACGATTCGAACGGATGGTCGCGGGAGCGGATTCACGTCGTTGGCGTCGCTCATCGGTCGCTTCTTGGCCTCGTCCAGATGAGGGAGTAGCGCCACAGGACGTGGCGACGGAATACCGCACCGGGCAACTCGACGGCAGCGATGGCTTTAGCTTGCCGGTTGGTGTTGGGTGGTGGCCACACGATCGGCGCGGTGTGTTCCCAGAGTTGTTTGGAGAGGCGGTGGTAGCGGGTTGCGACGGTCCCGGCGATCTGCCACGGCAGGTCTTCGACGATGTGCGGTCGGCCGATCCCGATCACGGCTACCACACCGCCGGGTCGGACGAGGTTGGTGAATCGTCGTAGGCCGCTTGCGGTGTCCATGTGATGCAGCGTCGCTACCGAGACGACGGCATCGAACGAGCCGGGTTCGAACGGATGATCGAGAACGTCGCCGCGCAGGAATTCGATGTTCGATCCACGCGTGTGTTCGATCGCCAATCCGATGCTGGCCTCGTCAAGGTCGATGCCGACCACATGTTCAGCCTGCGTTGCGAACTGGCGGGTGAGTTGACCGTCGCCGCACCCGACATCAAGGACCCGTCGGGCGCCGGGCGGGACTGCATCCGAGAGCAACGGGTGGTACTGAATGTTGTGGTTCCACCGCTCGGCATCAGGAACGTCAGCTGACGACGTGCCGCGTTCGTGACGGCGCTTCACTCGAGTTGCTCGTCGTGGCATTGCCGGTTGACGGTATCGCGAGTGGTCGCCGGTGTTACCGCGCCTTGATTACCTTGACCAGCGAAGGGGTCAGGCGTCGACGTCGGGTCGGTGGTGTGCCCAGGGGCGAGCGTGTTCGAGTTCGGCGGCCAACTGGAGGAGCGTGGTCTCGTCGTTCGGTTGGCCACAGAGTTGGATGGCAACGGGTAGCCCGTCGCGATCGAACCCGGCGGGCACTGATGCGGCCGGTTGTCCGATGGCGTTCCATGGCGCTGCCCATGCAGCGACGTTGGCCCGAATCAACGATCGGATGAGTCCTGTGCCGGCGACGTCGACGATCAGGGGTGGGGGGCTACCGGCCACAGGTGTGAGCACGATGTCGGCCTTCTCGAAGACACGGTTCATCCTCGCGGCCAGAGCCACTTCCTGGTTCCGTGCCGATCTGAGCGAACGTGCTGGGAGCAGCCGCGCCTGACCAGCCAGCCAACGAGTTGTCCGTTCGAGATTCTCGGCGCGCGGGAGCTTGGAGACGTCGTGCTGGAGACCTCTGAGGTAGCGGATCGAGACGTTCGACATCGCCCGCGCCCCGTAGTCGACCTGTTGTTCGAACACGTCGTGTCCAAACGATCTCAGCAAATCGGCGATCTCTTCGACAGCCGCTCGTCGGTCGTCGGTGAGTCGGGCGAACGACAGCGGCGGCGGCGAGAACGAGACTGCGATTCGCAAACGTCGAAGTGGTGTTTCGAGTAGAGCGAGATATCCGTCGTCCGGGCGGTTGTCGCTTGTCGCGTCGAGGAACAACGCGGCGTCGCGAACGGTGCGGGCGAGCGGCCCGTAGACGGTGAGCCCGTTCCAAGCGTCGTGATGGTCCGGTCCAAGTGGCACACGGTCGCGCTGAGGTTTGATGCCGAACAGGCCGGTAAGTGCCGCTGGATAGCGGATCGACCCACCACCGTCAGAACCAAGCGCAACTCCGCACATGCCAGTGCTCACTGCGGTGGCGCTTCCACCGGAGGAGCCGCCAGGCGTTCGAGTGATGTCCCACGGGTTACGCGTAGCTCCCCACGTCTTGGACGCGGTCCATGGCCACAGTGTCATCTCCGGCACGTGTGTCTTGCCTATGATGATCGCGCCAGCGGCTCGGAGTCGTGCGACCACGTCAGAGTCGGCGGTTTTCGGGTCGCCGAATGCGTCCGTGCCCCACGCTGTGATTTCGCCTGCGACGTCTGCGTCGTCTTTGATCGCGACGGGCACACCGTCGAGCGGTAGCGGCGTGTTGGCGGATCGTCGTTCGTCGGCCCGTTTCGCGTTGGCCATTGCCTGCTCGGCGTAGACGACTCGGTAGGCGTTGAGCCGAGGGTTGAGCGCGTCGATTTGCGCCAGTGTCGCGACGACGACGTCCGTTGCGGACACTTCGCCGTTTCTGACGAGTCGTGCCTGTTCGAACGCTCCGGCGTATGCGAGGTCAACTGTGTCCATCGGTCTCCTCGCCTTCACTGCTCTCGTCGGAGTTGGAGCTGGTTGTCGGTGGTCGGGTCGTCACGATGCTGCGGTAGAGGTCGGCCCACGCGGCAACGATTCGTTCGCGGGAAGGTCCACCCTGTCGACCACCAATGAACGTCTCCATCTGGTGGAAGTTGATGAGCGCGCCGAGCATCAGCGTGGCGACTGCCTCGGCGTCGAGATGTGGCGCGACGGCGGCGGTTCGTTCTGCGACCAGGCGGATCGGACCGTCGATGAGTCGATCCATGACGCGCTGCTGCAATTCGGGAAACTGATCGAGGTCGCGACGTAAGAGGCCGAGGAGGTCTCGCTGCCGATCGAGGTTCTCGAGCGCCCCCCGGGCCGCGCCCTTCAGCGACGTCGGGTCTGGGGCGAGGACCTCGTCGGGCTGTTCGACAGCCGCAGCGATCACTGCGTCGAGGATCGCTCGCTTCGACCGAAAGTGTCGATACGTGCCACCCGCTCCCGGTGCCAACCCGGCGGCGGCTTCGATCTCCACCATCGTTGTCGCCGCATAGCCCTTCGCGGCAAAACACGAGAGCGCGGCAGCGAGAACTTTGCTCTTCGGGTCCTCGCTCATCAGCTCGCACCACGCGTGACGGGCAAACGCAGCGGGCCGCGAAGGGTGTGCGAACGCTTCCATGTGGTGTGTTCGAGGTCGACGGTGTAGTCCTCGAAGGCATCGAGGAAGATCGGTAGCGCAACGCGCGTTTCGAGTCTGGCGAGCGATGCGCCGAGGCAGTGATGGATGCCGTGCCCGAACGAGATAGGCTCCGGGTCGGGCCGATCCAAGCGGAGTTCGTTGGCGTCGGGCCATCGTCGGCGATCCCTGTTTGCTGCTCCGATCATCAACGCGATAGCCGATCCCTTTTGGATGGTCGCGTCGCCGATGCGAATGTCGGCCGTCGCCATCCGGCCGCTCGATTGGGCCGGTGTATCGAATCGCAGCAACTCCTCGACGGCGTTGTCGATGATCCCAGGTTGCCGTCGCAGGAGTCGGCGCTGTTCCGGGTGTTGGCTGAGCGCGACGATGCTGTTGCCGAGCAGCCCCGTGGTGGTCTCGTGGCCGGCGAACATCAAGAACCCGATCATCCCGACGATCTCGTCGTCGGTGAGCGGGTCGCTGTCGTTCGAAGCCAGTTCCGAGATCAAGTCGCCGGTGGGTTCGGCGCGCCGTTGCCGGATCAGTTGCGAGAAGTAGACATGGAGTTCGGCAAAGCAACGGTTCATGGCGACGGGATCGAAGGTGCCGAAGGGGTCGAGCAGGCCACCGATCTGACGTGATGCGTCGCTAAGCCAAATCCACCTGTCGCGTGGCAAGCCCAGGATGTCGGCGATCACGTAGATCGGCAGAACTGCCGTGAACTCGGCGACCGCATCGACCGTGTCAGAACCCTTCATGGCTTCGATGAGTTCGGTTGCGATGGCCCGTACGGATGGTTCGCATCCTGCGATCCGCTTTGGTCCCAACGCTCGGCTGACTGCCCCACGTAGATGGCTGTGGATTGGAGGATCGGTGACCAGCAGCCAACGTGTGAAACTCGCCAGCGCTTGCGCCGACAACTTGTTGTACGGGTCGACCGGCAGCATCCGTTTGACCATTGCGGCCGTTGCCGTCGAGGGCGAACGCAGCACCTCAAGAACCTCGTCGTGCCCGAACACGAACCACTGACGGTACGAACGCTGGAACACGACCTCGCCGTCAGCCCGATACCGCTCATACAGCGGGTACGGATAGCTGAACCGCTCCGAAGCGAACGGGTTACCCCACTTCGAGAACCGAAAGACGGCGTCCGAGAGCCGCTCGCGTTGTCCGAGCGCCCTGACCGCCGGAAACAGAATGCGCTCGACTCCCACTATCCTCCACTGTTCGTTCTAGAAGTAAGTATTTACTTCTAACCGATGTCAATGCAAATCGATCAAGCGATCGACAACGGCTGAGCCGAACTGAGTGCCCACGCGTTCAGATCGAGATTCGGCTCGGGAGGCTCCACGGTCATGGCGGTCATCCCGTTGGCTTCGAACCGATGCAACCATTGGTCGCGCCACGACCTACCCGCATCGTCGTTGTCATTCACAAGCGAGACGGTCAAACCGCGGTTCGACGCGTGCGCCGCGACCCGATCGGCGCTTGCTTGATCGCACGCTTGCGAACCAAGCGTGCCAACCGACGAGAGCCCGAGACCAGCAGCCGTAAGCGCGTCGGGGATGCCTTCGCACACCACAAGCCGACCGCTGGTATCCCCGCCGACCGACTTCGTCCATGCCAGCCGCGGGTTGGTCGCGAGCGCCGCTGACGGATTGTCGTACTTCGGACCTGAGCCGGGGTTCAAGTAGCGGGTCTGCACGTAGTGGACGTCGCCTTGTTCGTTGAGAGCGGGGAACACTGCGCCTATCGAGCCGCCGTAGGCGAGGCCGCGTTGGCGTTGCATCATGTGGCGGCCGGGGTCGCAGCCGACTCGGTTCGCTCGGAGTAGGTCGTCGTCGAACCCTCGGCCGTGGAGCCAGTCGAGGACAGGTCGGCCGGTTGGTCGCCAGAGGATCTTCTCGCAGGCTTCGACGTATCGGATGACGCACGGGTCGAGCGACGCCTCGGCCGTCTGACGCACCACGGGTTCTCGTCGAGCGACGGGCGGCAGCGGGACGTCGGGGATCATGCCGTTGCGGGCGGCGAGCCAGTCGAGGGCGTTGACTCGGTCGAGTCGTTGGGTGACGCTGACGAGGTCGATGGCGTCACCGCGGTGGTTGTTGTCGCCGGACCAGCAGCGCCAGCGTTGGTGGCCGCGGTGGTCGGTGTGGATCGTCACCGACGCATGGTGGTCGTCATGGTCAGGCAGCGGGCAATGCCAACGTCGACCGCGTGTTGCGAACATTGCAGGCTCGGCGAGTTGGTCGAGGAGGTCGGCGAGTTCCGTGCGGGCGAGCACGTCATCGATGCGCCAGCCAGGACGGCTCATGACATGGAACCATCGGTGTCGGTGAGCGCCGTCGATTCGCGTCGAGTCAAGACGGTCTGGACCAAAGCGCCACGTCTCTGCAATCGCCAAAGCGCTCGGCCGCGGACGAGTTGGCCGATCCAGGCCCGTTCGCGTTCGGTGAGCGCGAAAAGGTCGGCTGCGATGTCGACTTGGTCGGGTGGCTGGCGCAGGATGATCCTTGTTTGGATGTCGGACATCAGGCCGGCGGAGATCTTGGCGATCGCGGTGCCGTCGTCGGACTGCGCGGTGAGGTCGGCGGGCCGGTGGCAGATCAGCCACGTCGACACCCCGTAGGTGCGAGCCAGTTTGAGTGAGCCTTGGAAGTGTCGGGCACCGTGGCGCACGGCGGCCCATGCTTCGTCGATCACCTGGATCACCCGCCGGTCCGAGTCGCGTTGCAGCACCGATGCAAGCCAGGAGGTGGCGGCAAGCATCACGAGCGGCAGGGCGGTTTCGTCGGAGTAGACGGCGGACAGGTCGATCACGAAGCCGGGGCCGTCGGTCCAGTCGATCGACACGCTGGTCGGGCCGTCGAACATCCCGGCGAGGGTCCGGGTGAGCAGCTTGTCGAGCGCGAACACCACGGGTGTCGCCGCTTGCGCCAACTCCAACGGCGTCCGTCGTGACAGTGCGACGAGCTGGTCGGCAGGGTCGGCGACGGCATGGGCGACGTCGGCGAGCGTGAACCGTCGGCCGGTGCGGGCGATCGTGGCAACCGCCCATCCGAGGAGCGCATCTTCGGTCGGGTCGAGCGGTCGGCCGAGTACACCGGCGACGAGTGCGGTTGCGAGTGATTGGCGGGCGATCGTTTCGGTTGGGTCGCCGCGGTGGTCCATCGGGTTGAGCCGGTCGGTGCCGCCGGGATGGAGGCGAATCACGGACAGTCCGTGGGCTTGAGCGAACGGTGTGTACTCGCCCTTCGGGTCGAGGATCGTGACCATCCGCCGCCGCCCGTACACGGCAAGTTCACGGCCGAGGAACGCCTTCACCAACGCCGACTTTCCGGAGCCGATGTCGCCGGCGACGATCACGTTCGGGTTCGTGAGAACCCCGCTGGCGTACAGTTCGAACGGGTCGTAGTACCAGCCCGACCCTCCACCGGTGATGTTCACGCCGATGTACGGGCCACGCTCACCGATGCTTGTGTCAGTTTGGCACGGGTAGACCGAGGCGAGGTGTGCCATCGTCGCCCGATGCCGATCGACCCGCAGCCCGGGTGTGTGACCGAACCACGGTGGCGGCGCATCGCCAGCCGCATGTCGTTGTGCTTGCCGGCTGGTCATTGGGTTCTCCGGGTGAGCGCTCGGCCGAGTGGCAGGGTGGCGAGCCAGCCGAGTTCGTGGCGGGCGTCGAGCGGTCGCAGGTCGAGGAGGCATTGGGCTGCTGCCTGTTCGACATCGGCGCATGCGTCGTCGAGGGCGTCGAGGTCGGGTGCGGACACATTCACGATGCCGACGAACTGGAACTCGGCGTGGCCTTCGGACAGCTCGCGTTCCCGGGCTTCGACGTCGGCGAGTCGTTTGCGTTCTCGGGCGTTCACTCGGAAGCCCTTCTGGGTTTTCATGTCGGCATCGGCCTCGCGGGCCAGCACCTCACGGTCGGCGGCTCGGGCGGCTCGGCCCATCGGCACCGGTTCCAACACGACCGTGACTGTCCGAACGGCTCGGGTTGAGGTGAGGAGTTCGTTCATCCAGTCGGACCCGACCGGCAGTTGTGGCAAGCCGGCGACTCGATACGAACGGTGGTAGGAACCGTCGACCCTGGTGTGCGCCCAGTCAGGTTCGACGACCATCGGCCCCCACTCCAGCGCGCCCCGCCGTGCTGCTGCGGCGAGGGATCGGTTGAGCGTTGCGATCTGCGGCCCTCTTGCTGGATCGGACCTCACTCGAACGGCGGCGGAGAGATCGACGCCGTCGAGCGGCGGGTCGACGGTAAGACCGGCGGCTTCCAGCCGTGACGTGAAGAGGCGGGCTTCGTCGGCCAAGACTTCGATCGCCGCCCGTAGGCGGGAGGGGCTCGTCCGTCGTGCTCGGATCTTGCGAAGGCTGGCAGTGACGGTGACGAGCACGTCGTGCGCCACCGTGACCGGTGCCTGTTGGTCGACCAGCGCTCGGTAGTCGGCGACGGCCGGGTCGATATCTCGGGTGGCGATGCCGATCGTGTCGAGGAACGTCGAGTGGGCAGTCGACGTAACTGGATGCGCCCACTCGTGCCAGGCGACCGACGTGATCGGCGAGCGTTCACGAGCGAACGGCGAGAGTGCTGCCGCCCAGGAGCCGAGCATCGTGTCCTGCTCGGCGGCACTGGCGAGCGGGAAGCCGTGACCGTGGATCCGCAGCGCAACGGTGAGGGTGCCCGCCTGTCGGTCACGCACGAAGACGGTGCCGCGGCCGGGACCGTCGGTCGGCTCGATCAACTCCAGCCCCTTCAACGGCGCGGGAAGTGCTTGGTCGCCGTTGTCGCCGATGAGCGGTGGCCGGACCCACCGTCCCCGACGAGTTAGCCGTCGTGCGTTGAGACGAGTGCCCGGAATAAGCGTGTCGACGAGCGCGGCGCCGCGCCATCTCCCGAAGGCGATGACGATGCCCAGTACGGGGCCGATCACACCGACAAGCGGTGGCAATCTCGTCTGCAACACTGCTGCCATCGCCAGCACGCCGGACGCGACCGGTACGGCCTGTCGGGCTGAGAGCCCGAGCAGCAGCCCGGGTCGCTGGGAATCGCCGAACCGGTAGGTGCGAGCGGGCGACCCGCTCACGACTCGCCGCCCGGCTCGACGTCCGCCTTTGGTCGACGCTGCGGGGACTCCGCAGGCGTTTCGATTGGTCGGGACGGTGAAGTGGATGAGCCTCCGGTTTCGCCCTTCGGAGATGTCTCGCCTTCGGAGTCGCTGGGCGTGTCGATCGCAGCCATTGATCCCGGTGTGGTCCCACCAGCCGGACCGTTTGCTGCACCTCCGCTACTTCCTCCTGCGCTGGCGCCTGCGGTCGCTTCCGTTGCACCACCTGTCGAAGCTCCGGCGACTCCGCCCTGCCCGCCGACTGCCCGAGTTGCTGCGCCAGCAGCCTTCGACGCGCCGAGACTCTTAACCATCAGCGCCGTATGCGCCGCGGTCGTTGCGCCGCGGGCCCATCCACCAGCGACCCCGGAGCCGACCATCGCGCCTTCGATCGACGGCATCAATCGGTAGAGCACCATGGGCGTGACGGCGGCGATCATGAAGCAGATGAAGCCGGCCATCAGCGTCCCGACGGCCGCCGACGCCTCATTGATCACCGGACCAGCCGCGTCCCCCGTCGGATGGGCGATCAACTTCACCGCCACGACGAGGGTGATCACGATCGCTAATTTCGATAGCACGAGTGACACGCCGAGATGGACCAGCTTGCGCGACGATCCACGGAACGACGGCAACACGCCGAGCGACCACACGATCGGTGCCAGCGCGGCGACGACGTAGATGAGCGACGAACGCATCATCAGCGACACCACCAGGCCGATCAGGCCGAGGAACCCGACGAGCAGGCTGAGCGGGCCGACGAATGTGGTGGCAAGCGGCCCGCTCGTGGTCGCGACAGTCATCATGCCTTCGATCATTCGCACGAGGTCGGGACGGCCGGATTGCCATACGAATGCGGATGCCTCGTCGGTGACGCCGATCAGGATGTCGAGTACCGTGATCGTTAGCGCTGAGGAGACGATGGCCTTGATGCCTTCTCGAACGGCGTCGAGGATCTGTTCGGGTCGACCGGCGAGCGCGGCCTGAGCGGCGGACGCGAGCATCATCGCTACCGTGGTTGCGAGTGCGAGTACTCCGATGCGGACAGCGAGATCGTTCTGGAACCAGTTCGCAGCCAGACGAGGTGTCGTGCTCGAATCGAGCACCGACCATACCCACTCGATCATCATCGCCAGCCCGTTGGCGAGCCACTGGTAGATCCCGGTGACGACTTTTTCCCACGCCCACCCGACCGCTGCTCCGGCGGCGTCGCCGATCCAGCCGAACAACTCGCCGAGACCGCCGATCGCCCAGTCGAACATCACGCCACCCCTGCGGTTGCGGTCGGCCAGTTGAGGACTTCGACGATGGATGGAAGGTCGGAGATTGCACCGGTCGTCGCAAGCGTTGGTGTCGGGCCGGGTGTCGCTGTCCAACTGTCCACTCGCCATCCGTCGGGATCACGGACGAGGTCGATGGTGCTCGTTCGCCACACCTGGCGTGCCGATCCGTGGCCAGGCACACCGACGATCAACACCGACCACACGGTGACGCTTGCGGCGGTTTGGTTGGTCGCAATGGTGCGAGCCGTGAGCGGTAACTCTTCCCACACGACGTCGGAGGCTGGTACGCCCGCAGCACCGACCGCCGTGGTCAACTCGATGAGTTGAGCCGCCGCGGTCGAACGCAGAGTTGAGGCGAACCTGGTGGACGCCACCGACTCGATGAGGTCGTCACGGGTGATGAAACCGGCTGTTGCCATCTCGCCGGTGAGCCGGACCGCCCGTAGGGCAACATCAAGCGCGGTGGGCTCATCGACCGGCGCGATCGCACGTGTTAGCAGGGTCGCCGTCGGGCTTGGCGGAGGGTCAACCGTGGGCGGCGTCCGTGTTCCGGCCCGCAGAAGGAACGTGGCCGTGATAACCACGGTCGCGACAATCGCGATGACGATTGAGCGGCGCATGGTCACGTCGCGTTGTAGACGGTGGTCGCGATCCCATGAGCCAGTCCGGCGAGCATCGCCGCGCCAATACCGCCAAGGATCCACTTTTTGCTTGCGGATGACGCCGAGTACGACGACCCGAAGTGACCGACACCGGCCGAGATCCCGCCGATCAGCAGCCCGGCGACCGCCGAGGCGAGCGCTGCGTACTTCAGCCACCCAAGCACCTGCGTAATCAGGGTGCCGCCCGGGAGCGATGCGTCGGCCTGCGGGTCTGGCACTTGTGCCCAAGCGGGCATTGCAACCGCAAGTGAGGCTGCGGCCGTTGCGATCGTGGCTGCGAGGAAGCGCCAGGTGCGTCGGAGTCGGTGAGTCATCGAAGAGTCCTTTCGTCGGCCGCCACTCGGACAGCAAGCGGACGACTCCCTCACCCACCCCCGACTCGTCCGAAACGCAACACCCGACACCCGTCGAGGGTGGGTACAGGATCAATGAAGCTCTTCGCCATCCCCCTCGCCGTCGCTTCTGCGACGCTCATGGTCTTCCCGGTCCTCTTCGGCGGAGGCGACGCCTCCCTCCCCGGATGTGTCGGCGCAGCGGAGATGCCAGCCATCCTTGCCACGATTCGAACGATCGAATCCGGTGGCGACTACATGATCCGCAACAGCGGCTCGACAGCGTCTGGCGCGTTCCAGTTCCTCGACAGCACTTGGAACGGCTACAGCGGCTACCCGCGTGCGTGGTTCGCACCGGCCATCGTCCAGGACGCGAAGGCCACCGAACACGTCACCGGCATCCTCGACGGCCACGGCAACGACGTCACTGCCGTGCCCGTCGTCTGGTACATCGGCCACCTCCCCTCGTCCGGCTCGGCGGAATGGGACACAGTGCCGTACCCGAGCGCCGGGAACGTCTTGACGCCCCGCGAGTATCAAACCCGCTGGCTCACCGAGTACGGGCGACAGGCCGGGGTGCCGCTCGATGAAGCGACCGGTTGCGTGACACCAGGTGGAGGATCAGTGCCAGCGAACACCGACGGCTACGCCATCCCCGGACCGGCCGAGTTGTTCGCTGCCGCCGACGTCTACGCACCTCACGCTGGCTATCCGGCATGGGACTGGCTGATCCCCGTCGGCACACCGCTGTACGCGATACGAGGCGGCACCGTAACGACCGTGCAGTACTGGCCGAACAACTGGTGGGACGAAGGCTGCGGCCTCAACGCGACGGGATGCAGAACCTGCGGCATCGGCGTCACCATCATCGACCTCGACGGCAACCACTGGGCCTACTGCCACGGCACCGCCGTCCACGTCACCGAAGGCCAACAAGTCACCCCCGGAACCCAAATCCTCACCAGCGGCAACACCGGCCGCTCCGGCGCCCCGCACGTCCACATCGAGATCTCAACGCCCGATGCCCAACAGCACTGTCTCGGCGCGTTCCTGGAGGCGATCCGTGTAGGGCGATCTGTGCCACCGTCGGCGCTCGTGAGCACCGGTTGCTACTGGTAAATCGTCATCCAAATGGCTGGTCCAACGAGCGACGAGGGCTCCCAAGAATTCGGTGATCGCCGAGGACACCGCTGAGCGATACTGGTCAGATGGAAGATTGGCGCGACGGGTCGTTTGCGATGCGGGTGCAGCGCGTCGGCATCGTCGACACTGACGTGCTGATCGATGACCTTGAAGCACTCGCTAGCTCCCATGCTTCGTCGCAGCAGGTCCCCATCGTTGGGAACTTGGCCGTGACGAATCGAGGGTTCTGTAGTCGTTTATGGACGATCGAGGGAATCGGGACTGCACGCAGAGCTCGTCATCACTGGGTATCCTTGGTTACGTCCTGAGCGACCGATTGAGGGGTCGTTGGCCTACTCGACCGATCCGATGGCCAGCTTCTGCGCAGATCGACTTCAGATAACCGCACGATGTGCGCAGATCTGCTACAGTTCACGACATGTCGTACGACGATCTTCTCATACAACTCCGCACGGGTGGATTGACGGACCCCGAGGCTTTCCTTCACCAGCTCTATCATTCGCTCCGGAGTGCGTACCGCTTCAATCAGGGCCGCTTCGATGCTGAGGCCGGCGACGATCAAGGCTGGTTCGGATTCTCAGTATTCAAAAACGGCTGGCACGAGATCGAGAAAGCACTCGTCCACTTTGGTAACGGCGTCCATACCGATCGTCCGAAGAATTCCCTCACGATCTTCGCAGCCGGTCGACAGATCAAGGTCTATCGGGGTGGCCCTGACGAGAAGTACGACATCGAAGAGTTCGATCCCCAGTCCGGTAGCTGGACGAAGGTTGGCCTCGCGCGGGCGAACGCCTTTCAACTTCAACTGTTCAGTACGGCGGACCCCGACAATGACCACTCGGCTGACCTGACGACTTTGTTCCTGGTCCATTCTGGCAATCCAGACATTGGGCTCGGCGGCGTTTGGATTGGCGCTCCTAAACTGCCTACGGCGGACGACCCTTCGAGCTGGGCATTTGTGGTCGTCCTGCCGGATCTTTGTGCCAGCCAAGGCTGCGGTGGCACAGGCGGAGTGAGCGTTGAGCCACCGCCGATCAAGCCGGTCGGTCCTTCGCACGCCGACATCGAGGCTCCAGTACTCGCAGTCACCTTGAAATCCGACCTTCCTCCTGCGTCCAATGAGCGCTAGTGCTCGCGCAGTCGACACGTTCGATCCGCACCGCCTTCGGCTCGCTCGTGAGCTGAAAGGCTGGACGAAGCAGAAGTTAGCGGACGAGTTGAAGTCGGCCGACCAAGACCGCTCTGTCAGCCCAGCGGCGCTTTCGCAGTATGAAAATGGGACCTCCCGCCCAGGTCCGCAGGTGCTCGCTCAGGTTGCTCTCACCCTTGGCATGCCGAAGCAGTTCTTTGAGGTTGGCCGTCCGAGTGTCATTGCCGAGAGCGGATCGGCACATATGCGGAGCCTTCGGTCGACAACACTTATCGAACGCCGCCGAGCGCTCGTGCATGCCTCGTTGGCTTGGGAGCTTGTCGTCTACTTAGAAAAGTATGTGTCGCTGCCGCAAGTCAACTTGCCGCACGCGGTGCTGGACGAGAATGTTTCGCTCGATGAGATCGAGAACTTGGCGGCCAGCACTCGCCGGTGGTTTGAAATTCCTGACGGTCAGCCGATCGCTCACGTCGTTAGACTTCTTGAGAGCCGTGGCGTCATCGTTGTTCGACTTCCCCTCGAGTCCAGGCACGTCGACGCCTTCTGTATTCAGTTGGGCGATCGCCCATTCGTGCTGCTGAGCGGCGACAAGGAAGACAAGGCCCGGTCACGGTTCGAAGCTGCCCATGAACTCGGGCATCTCATTGCTCACCACGACATCGAGCCCGGGACGCATGTCGTCGAGCGGCAGGCGAACGCGTTTGCTGCCGCCTTCCTGATGCCGGCCGACACGATTCGATCTCAACTTCCGAACAAGCTTGACTGGCCGACGTATATAGAGATCAAGCGGCATTGGGGCGTCTCGCTGGCTTCGCTTGTCTACCGCGCTCGCACACTCGGGAAGATCTCGCACGACATGTATCGCCGCGCGTACACGGAACTGAACAGTCGAGCGAACGAGGATGGAAGTACGTGGCGAACTAGTGAACCTGGCGATCTCGGAGCCCCGGAGGAGCCGCAACTTCTAGGGCGAGCCGTGGACCTGCTTGCGGAGGTCCGGCCGGTGTCGGCCATCGCCAACGCACTAGGACTTCCGATGGACACCATCAACGACCTTCTCGGCCCGCGAGACCTGGTGGTCTCTCTTCCGTAGGCTCCCTGTCGACACGCCGGGTCCTGCGGTGTGGCCGCACTCGCCGGCGGTGTTCTAAGGGGCCCATCGGGCCCCATGGAGCCATCGTTTGAGGGACCGATCGGACCAGCGTACGAGGGCGTTGTGCGAGGTTGGGGAACTCACCTTGACCGTTCGGTGGACGAGGGCATGGCCCCGTCGACGACGACATGTTCGAGTTGAGCGACGATTTGGCGGTCGGGACCTCGCGCGGGAGCGCTGCCGAGTCAAACTCCGCGCGGTGTGCGCCCTCGCTCCGTTGAACTTCAGGTCGTTTCGTTGTTCATCAACCGCCGTAGGAGTTCGTCGGTCGGTTTGGCTGGTTGGCTGTCGACGGTTGCGAGTTCTCGGCATAGTTCGTCGTAGGCGGCTCGGACGCCTGGGAGGTTGCCGGCGTGATGCTCGACTTTCATCCTCGCCCGGTAGAGCGACTCGTGACAATTGAGCGCCCGGAACGCTCGACGGGTTGCGTGGCGGGCGACGTCGATCATGTCCAACTCCAACGCTCGGTCGACCAGTTCGATGGTGGCCTCGGCGACGACCTCGGTCGCTTCGGAGACGAAGTGTTGGTCGTGTGCCCAGGAGTAGTCCTTGGCGTCGAATGGTGGGCCGGCGATCAGGCGGTGGGCTCGATCGAGCGTCATCAGCGCCTCGGCGCTCGACATCTCTCGCGCAGACTCCAGCGCTTGTTGGAGTAGTTGAACGTCGGTCTGGACCCGGGGATCGAGGGCGAGCTTGCCGATGGCGCGGTTGGTTCGGGGCAGCACGGCGGTGTCGTCAGCGAACTTGCCGAGTTGCTTTCTCATTGCCGTCACGACGTTCTCGACCGTGTGGGATTCGGTGGCACGGTCGGCGTAGACGGCGTCTTGCAGCATGCTGCTGGGGAGTGGTTTGGCGTGGCAGGCGAGCAAGACAGTGGCGATCGTCTCCCGTCGTCCGAGGTCGGGTCGCGATGGAACGCTCGGCTCGCCGATGACCCGAACGATCACTTCGGGCCAGTCGTCGGCGCAGCATTCGGCACGGGCTCCGTCAGTGTCGGACTCAATTGGGAAGAGGATTTCGATGTCGTCTGCGTCGGGGTCAGCGTCGGCGTCTTCGCCCGAAGGCACGACGACCTCAAACCGGTCTTCCCTTGCCTCGTCGGTTTCGACGGTCTCTCTCGGTGGCTCGACCAGTTCGATCAACTCTGCCATCGCTTCATCGATCGCGACGGATGCCTCGTGTGCAAGTTGGGCGGCGGTGAAGTCGACGCCGAGGTCATCGATGCGGGCGGTGCCGTCACAGTTGATACGGATACGGGCTCCTGCGTCGGGGTGCTCGCCGGCGAAGACGACAGCGACGCCTCGCCGGGCTGGAGTCTTGATGAGTGAGCATGCATCGCCGACGTTGCGGCCGACAATGACGATGCTGGCTTCGATTGGTGGAGTGTCGCCGAGTCTGGCGAGGAACGTGGTGTCGAATCCGCCGGCTGTGATGGCTTCTTCGATTGATCCGTTGAACGCTTTGAGGTATCCGGCGGCTTCGTCGATTGTCGTGTGGCGGACTCGGTTGCCGAGGTGCTCTGCCGGTAAATCGAAGCCGACGAGGTCGAGGTAGGAGTTGGCGATCGTCTCGCTGACGGCGAGTTCGGTAGCGATCGACCGGAGCAATCCGTCGACGAGGTCGCCAGGGCCGCAGACACCGACGGTTCCGTAGGCTTCGAGATCGAGCAGAAGCTGACGGCCTTCCCGGGTGCCGATCGTGACGAGCGCCGGTAACGGGCTGCAGCGTTCGACCTTTGGTGTGTGGGCGTCCTCGTCGTAGGCGAGCCGCCAGGCCCAGCCGCCATCGGCGACGCGCCACGGTGCCGGTGCGTCGGGCTGTTCCGTGTCCCAAAGGATCTCGATGCCGGTGGTCTGGCTCAGTTCGATTGCTTCGGGTGCCCCGGTGATGTCGCGCGGATCGAGTCGGAGCGCGAGTGCGCCGAGTTCGTAGCTGGCCCAACTGGTGAAGGGAAGGTCGCCCGCTCGGACAATGGTGCGGATGTTGTCGGCGTTGTTCTCAACGAGGCGCGACGGGCGCAGGCCTCGTGAGATTCGGGCGCGGCGGTACTTCATCATCCGGGCACCAACGGCGGTGGCGAGTACGAGCGAGCTTCCGATTCCCGCGAGCAGACTGACGCGGTTGGTCGATCGATCGTGGCCGCTACTTGCCGCAGGCTCGTTCGAGACCGGCGGCGGCCAAGAGGTCGGCGTGGTGACGGTCGTTGGTACCGTCACGGGCACGTTGATCGGCGTTGCGGTTCGAGTCGTTGTCTCCGTCGGCGCGGAGGTGGTCGGTGGCACGGCTGCCGTCGAGTTTGTCGGCGGTGTCGATGGCTGTGTGACTTCGGGTTGCTCGACTGGCGGCGTTGCAACCGGCGGTGCGACGGCCGGTGTCGCAACCGTGCCGGGGATTTCGAGTGTCCAGCCAGGCAGGATCAGATTGGGGTCGGTGAGTTGGCGGTGACCGGGTTGGACGATGTCTCGGCTGAGGTCGTAGATCTCTCGGTAGCGGTTCCCGTCGCCGAGTTCGTCCTCGGCTATGCCGGTCAGCGTGTCGCCGCGTACGACGGTGTACGTGTGTGACCCATCGGCAGCAATCATTGCTGCGGGGCTCTCGGCGACGTCGGCAGCCCCGGGAATTTGGAGATTCCAGCCAGGCAGGATGGTCTGTTGGTTGTTCCATGATCGGCCGTCGGGCTGGACCGTGTGGCGGTTCAGGTCCCACAGTTCGCGCCATCGCATCCCGTCGCCCAGGTGCTTCTCGGCGAGCGACCAAGCGCTGTCGCCCCGCTCGACTGTCACCGTCCTCAACCCGACGGTGGTGACATGACTCGGTGCCACTGACCCCACGGGACACAGAGTTTCAGGCATGCGGGGCGGTGTCGATCGGATGAATGGCTGAACCACGGCAACCTGCCGCACAGGTGCGGGAGCGAAGCCCATCGGCATCGTCGCCGCACCGGCAGCTGTCGCCGCATGGTGAATCGAAACGGCGAGCACCAGTCCCGCGACGATGCCGTGCGCGGCAACTTGGATAGGGCCGAAGAAGTGAATCCTCGGCGGTCGAATGCCACGCGCTGCCGCTTTCATCTCGACGAGGACGGCGTATGCGAATGCGGCCCATATTGCCCAGACGGCCACGGTGAGGGCAGCGAACAGTGCGTCGTCCGAGACGGCGTGGTTCAGGCTTTCGAGCCACTTCCGGTCGGGCAGCGTGCGGATCGGCCAGTTCCCGTATCGGACGAGCGCCCACGGCAGCCCGCCAAGGATGGCGACAAGCGCGATCAGCGCGAAGACGCCGCGCAGCATGCGGTTGAGCACCTTCATGGGATCACCTTGATCGCTTGGGCCGATGCCGTCGCATGGAACTTGGTTGCGTCGGCACCGAGCGCAGTGGCCAGTTGGAGATGGGCGGTTGAGGTGACGTTGACGGTCACGGTGTCTCCGACGATGGTGACGGATCCGGTCAGTCCGTCGGCCGCCAGGTAGTCGAGCGCAGCCTGCTCGGCCGCGACCGGGTCAAGCAGGGCGACGCCTTCGACCGCGGCGACGGGGTCGAGTTGTTGGGCTCCGGCGCGTGCGGCCGCGGATGCCGCCGCGTAGGCGTCGGACCGGGCGCGGAGCATGACGCCTCCGTCGAGGACGAGGGCGAGCATGAGGAAGGTGCAGATGACGACGCCGATCATCCAAACGGTCGCCGATCCTCGGTCGTCGTCGGCGGCTCGGACGCGCAGACGGCGCATCGCGGCGATCACGATCCCTCCCGATACGCGTCAAGAACTTCCGTCGCTGAGGCGCTCAACGTCATCGAACCCGGAAGCGGCAGGATGTTGTCCTGGTCGAGATCGGCGACACACGAGATTTCGACTGCAACGTTCGCGTCGTTGATCGTGGCGTCGAAGGTGAACTGACGGCAACCAGGTTCACCGACTCGCACCATCGAAGCGGTCGCGTCACGGACGCGGCCGATCGCCGCGTTCGGGTCGCGGGCGATCGAGAGGTCCCGTGCTGCGGAGCGGGCGGCTCCTTCGATGTCGGCGCGGGCGTTCTCCACCCGACCGACGGCAACGACTGCGACGAGCAACACGCCGATGATCGGAGCGAGGATCACGAGTTCGACGGCCACCGATCCCCGCTCGCAATCTCGATCGCGGAACCGCTGCCGCAGGCTCATGGGGTCACTCTTTCAGAGGGCGCCTCGACGGTGACCGACACGTGAAGATCCAACAAGGGGATGACGGCGATCACCCGTCCGGTCACGGTGACGGTCGAGGTTTGTTGGGTGCGGGTTGCGTCGACCGTGCGGGCTTCGAGGCTGTTACCGGCTTGGTCGAGGAACTCGTTGGCGGCGGCGATGCCCGATTGGCTGGTGCCATTGACGACCCGCACCCGGTCGAGTCCGTGGTGCGCCGCGGTTGTCGCGACCGATCGGAGGTGGAAGTAGATGGCGATCTGCATGATCGCCATCAACATGAACACCATCAGCGCAGCACAGATGACGAACTCAACCGTGCTCGAGCCGCGCTCATCCTCGGCGCGCCGACGCGCCCGGAGACCCGGGTGTCGTCGGTGCGTTCGTGAGCGGAGCGCAGGCCGGTTCACGGCTAGAGGTTCAGTCCGCCCAGCTTGCCCGTGACGGCAAGCGCGATAGCGGCCATCGCGGCGATGGCGATCCCCGCCGCTGCGGCGACGATGATCACCTTCTCGACGATCTCGCCCTGTTCGCTCTCATCGTGGGCACGTTGACGAGCGAGGTCGACGCGGCGCTGTGCCCGTGCGGCGAGGTGATGGGTGTAGGCGGTGATGGTTGTCATGGTGGGTCCTTTCGGGGATGTGGTTTGATGCGCCATGGTCAACGGAACAGGACAGCGATCCCTGGGAATCCCAGGAAAATGATGAATCCGAGGAGCAGGAATGTTGCTGGGATGCCCATTCGTTCGGTGGTGGAGGCGGCGGTGCGTTCGATGTCGGAGGTGAGGCGTTCTCGGATGGTGCGTGCCTTGGAGCCGACGAGATCTTTGATCGCTGCGCCACCTTCACCGGCGAGTGAGATGGCGGCGGCGAACTCGGTGAGGTCGGTGAGGTCGGCTTCGTTGCCGAGTCGGGCGAGCGCATCCCATGGTGTTTCGCCGCGTACGTACCCGGCCCGTAGCGCTGATTGGATCTCGACGAACGGCCACCCGGTTCCGGCGTGCGCGGCTGCTTCGATCGACGATTCGACGCCGCGGCCGGCGGCGAGCGACATGCCGCACACATCGCAGAACGCCGACAATGCGTGGGAGAACGCCCGCCGCCGTTTCTGCGCGGCGGGCTTCACTTCCTTGACCGCGAGCACCACGCCGAGAGCGGCACCGGCGAGCGACAGCCACATCGGGATGACCCACGGAATCGGAAGCCCGACGAGCCGTCCCCCGAACGCGACGATCGGGGCGAACGCGAACCCGAGGAACGCGTACGTGGCGAGGAGTGCGGCTTGTTCGTCGCAGCTGCGGTGCATGATCCGCAGGTCGGCGCGCATCGGTACGAGCAGCTTCTCGATCACCCCGAATCGGCGGGCGAGCCGTCCGACCCGGACATCGATCGAATCGGGTGACCCGGCCGTTGATGGTGGTGGTACCGGTTGGGGTTGGCCGAGACGACCGAGTGCTTCGTGGAGCGGCGGGCGGGTTGGGAACAGGCCGGTGACGGCGAGGTAGATGCCGCCGCCGAACAGGATGCCGGATGCGCAGACCGTTGTGATCGGGCTCATCGGGCCGCGTCCAGGGGTTCGGCGACAGTGACCTGGAGGTACCGTTCGACAGGCTCAATGCGGCCCATGCGGTTCATCCACCAAAATCCCGCTGTCCAGTAGAGGGCGACGAACAGCAGCACAATCTGGCCGATCGGTGAGCTGTACGGGTCGAGGTAGCGTCGGGAAAAGATCGCCAACAGCACGACGAACCCGCAGATGATGATCGCCGAATACTTCATCGCGGCGCGAGGCTTCTCCCGGGCGACGCTGATCCGGCGCTGGCTTTCGGCCTCGGCATACGCCGCGGTAGCGAGGCTGCTCAACACGTCACGGACTTGGCGGCCACCTGATGTGGAGGTGAGGCGCAACGCTGTGACGACGAGATCGCCGAGTGGATGGTCCAGGTCGTTGGCGAGCCCGTCGAGCACACGGTCGAGCGGCTCGTGCTGCAACCGGTCTGCCATCGCGGTCAGTTCCGGTTTGATCGGTAGCGGTGCCGTTGCTGCGGTGGCGACGAGGACACCTTCGATCCCGCGGGCGGTTCCGATCGCGTCTCGGAGCATTTCGGTCCACAACGCGATTGCTTCGGTGCGTCGCTCGATGTGCTCGCGTTCCTTCGGGCTTCGGATTCCGGCGACCATCCACCCGGCAGCGCCGCCCGCCACGGCGGCGACGGGCCAGCGGGTGAACGCGAACGCTGCGGCCGCCAGTGCGGTCGCGGCTGCGATGCGCCGGTTGAGGCGTGGGTCGCGTAGGCGTTGCTGGGTGGGCGGTTTCTCGACGACGGGGACGGGGATGAGGCCGGTGATCGCGAACCACAGTCCGCCGACGATGAGGGCACCGCAAAGTCCGGCGAGGATCGTCATCAGAAACCACCTTCATGGAGGGTGGGGTTGTAGCCGTGGTCGACGAGTTCGTCGAACAGGTGCACGGGGATCGGTGCGATCGGGTTGCGTACCGCTGAGCCGTTGGGGCCGGGTATGAATAGTTCGTCGGTGATGATTTGGCCGCTGCTGTGGTCGTAGCCCTGCACGTAACGGACCTCGGCAACGACACGACGGCCGTCCGCGGTTCTGGTGAGGAACACGACGAAGTCGAGGGCGAGTGCGGCGAGTTGCAAGATGTCGCCCGTCGACCAGTCCCGTCCGCTGGCCCGTGCATAGACCGGGAGGCGGGGGAAGACAGAGAACGACGAGTCGGCGTGAATGGTGCACATCGACCCCGAGATGCCCTGCGTCATCGCTTCCAACATGTCGATCACTTCGGGGCCGCGCACCTCGCCGACGATGATCCGCCGTGGCGTGAGCCGCTTGATCGCCCTGGCCAGATCGGCGAGCACGACCGCACCGGCGCCTTCGGTGTTCGCTTGGCGTTCCATCAGCGTGAGCACATGGTTGTGGCGCCGAGGGTTCTGATCGAGGTGCAGTTCGGGTTCCTGCTCCAGCACGATGACCCGCTCATCAGGGTCGAACTCGTGAGCGAACGCCCGCAACAACGTGGTCTTGCCGACACCCTGCCCGCCGGCGACGAGCACGTTCTTGCGGGACCGCACACAGGCACGGAAGAACGTGGCGAGGCCCTGGTCATACATTCGGCGACGAACCAGTTCGCTCTGATCGGCATCGACGAACAGGTGGCGGCGGATCGTCGCGTACGGTCGTTTCGACGTCCACGCAATGGCACTCAGACGGGAGCCGTCGGGGAGTTGCAGGTCGAGCATCGGCCGGTTCGGGGTGAACTCGCGCTCCATATGACCGCCACGCCGGGCCACTGTTTGGAGCATCTCGATCAGTTCCTCATCCGAGCGGGCGACCGGTTCGGCCTTCTCGATATCACCGTTCAGCAGACCGAGGCGGACATCGTCGCAACCGTTGATGAACACATCGGTGACGTCGTCGCGTTTGAGGAATCGGTCGAGGAACGGCGCCGCAGAGAATGCTGTTTCGAGGACGGTGCGGGTGATGTGGTCTTCCTCGTCGGTGGTGAGTTGCAGGTCGCCGTGGCGGAGCGCGGCGCGCGAGCGGGTGTCGAGTTCACGTTGGAG
>JANOSH010000039.1:0-6703 GCA_031415695.1 Actinomycetes bacterium | reverse complement strand
CCTGGCGTGGTGACATTCACTTGTCGGCTGAACCCGGGAATGTGGTCCAGGCGGCGTTACGGTCGCTACTTACCCAGGATCTTCCTGGTGAACCTGTTCGGGTGCACAGCCAAAAAATGGCTGACGCGTTGGTTGAGATGTCACGCATGATCATTCAAGGGTTCACCACCACCGGCAGGCGTGCTGCCGAAATGATCGTCATTTATGACGTTGAACGACCTGAACCAGGATGTGGGTCAAACCCCGGCAGGGACTGTGTTCGATCAGACAACGATCCAAACCATGATGTGCGACGCGAACATCGCGCCGATACTGCTTGGTCATCGCAACGAACCGTTGCATTACGGCACAGGTAAAGATTTCATCCCGCCCAACTTGTATAAACGGGTGTTGGTGCGTGACCGGCACTGCCGATTCAAAGGATGCGACCGGCCCGGTATCTGGACGGAAGTCCACCACATCAAACACCGAGCCAACGGCGGACCAACCGACATCACAAATCTCGCACTTTTGTGTAGCCGGCATCATCACCTGCTTCACAAGCGCGGCTGGGATGCGACCATGACCCCCGACGGGGTGCTCACGGTCACTACCCCCACCAACAACACCCTCGTCAGCCACCCGCCCGGACACCACTACCCACTCCTCGGGTAGGCCGGGAGCGTCGGGAATGAAACAAGAATTGTGCAGTCGGGTGGAGCCGACGAGTCCAGTATTGTAGTTCCCGAGGCTGACCCGCCAGTGCGCGACCAGCGCCCGGCGGCCGAGCCGAGCTGGTTCCGGGCCGAGCTACACAGTGTGGTGGACGCCGAAGCCTCGCAGCGGCATCGTTGACGTGGTCCGCCGATGCGAGGTCGTGTGCAAGGAGCCTGGCGTTGGGAGGTTTTCGCCAGGGTCCGAGATGGTGGGCAAGCCAAGCCCACCCCTTCGTACGCGCTCAGGCGAACCTAGCCGAACGTGGCCGACAGCTCCGAGGCTGCCCGCTTGCGCAATTCAACGTTGATTCGCTGGCGCTCCAAAATCTGTTTGAGCGTGCGTGCGCCTTGGGGTATTGGGTGCTCGCTAAAGAAGGTCTGCACGCTGGCCTGTTGGTCGGGTGTGGTGAGGGTCTTGACCGAGTCGACCATGCGAACAATGGTGTTGCCGGGGAAACGAGCAACGGCTTCGTCCCAATGATCTCGCACGAAGGCCCAGCTCGCATCGCCATGGGCGCGGTGGGCAATCGACCGTGACATCACAAACGGAGCGTTCTGTGTTCGAATTTCGTCGGTCAGCGCAAGCTCCAAAGTTTGGACCGTGTGGTTGATTCCGGGGAATTGGGACAATGCGGCGAGCTCACGCAGCTTTGCCTGCGGGTTGTCGGTCTGGCGGTAACGCCGTAAGCAGGCCTCGTAGTCGGCTGCCGTTCCGGTTGCCGCGACGACCGATAGTGCCGCACCGGCCACCACGGGATCGACGGCCCTTGAATCGGCAAGGTGCAATTCGTGACAGTCGCGGGCGCGGCCTTGGCTGTGGACATCGTCTCCGAGGATGGCGTGGGCACGGATGAGCACACCGCGCAGCTCGCCGGTTAAGTCGCTCTCTTGTGACAATGGTGTCCAACCAACAGTGTCGAGCACCGGCCCGACGAGTCCACGGACGAAGGCCTTGAAATGGTCTCGTGAGTTGCCTTCGACAAATCGGTCCAACCATTGCAGCGCCGAGGTGATTGTTTGCCAGACGGGCAGGTTTCGATCGGCTCCGAAGCCCTGAATGGCTTTGCAATACTCGTCAGCGCGCAGATGCCCAGCTACGACCATCGACCAGGCATCGTCGGCCAACGCGTAGCGCTCGGCCGTGTTGAGCTGATCGAGGTGCCGACCGGTGATCTGTTCGAGGTCGTCGGGTCGGTACAACGTACGAAAAAATCCATGGCTGCCGACGTTGGCCAGAATTGGTCCGCGTCCGGTAAATGGAAGTGGAGTCGCGGCGGTGTCGAGCAGCAGTTGGGTTGTGGCATGCGGCGGCGCTAGCTGGCGTAACTGCAACGGCACGACCCAGATGGTTGGATCATCGGCTCCATCGAACCGGAATCGCATTTGGCTGGCAACCGACGTGTTGTCCTGAGTGCTGATGGACACGGCAGGGTAGCCGTGCTGCCAGATCCAGCTGTCCATGAGTCGGCGAACCGGTTCGCCCGTGGCTTCTTCGAGCGCGTCCCACAGGTCGGCAGTGTCGGTGTTGTCGTAGGTGTGGCGCCCCAGGTAGAGCCGGATGCCGTCTCGGAAACGGGTTGGCCCCAGGTATTGCTCGAGCATTCGAAGGAGCGCGCCGCCCTTTTCGTACGTGAGGACGTCGAACATTCCTTCGGCCTCTTGTGGCGATTGCACCTCGAACTCGACGGCGCGAGTTGCGGCGAGGGCGTCGACCTCGAACGCTGCTGACCGAGCGAGACTAAAGGCTGTCCACCGTTCCCAATCGGGCCGGAACGCGTCGCAGACGGCAACTTCCATGAAAGTGGCGAATGCCTCGTTGAGCCAGATACCGTTCCACCAACGCATCGTGACAAGGTCACCGAACCACATATGGGCAAGCTCATGGGCAACGACATCGGCGACCAACTGCTCGTCGGATGGGGTAGATGCTGCGGGGTCGATGAGCAGCATGTTCTCGCGGAAGGTGACGCAACCGAGGTTTTCCATGGCCCCTGCACCGAAGTCGGGTAGGGCGACGAGATCAATCTTTTGTCCCGGGTAGTCGATGCCGTAATAACGCTGCAACCATCGCAACGCGAATGCGCCGATCTCTAAGGCAAATGCCGTGAGGTGTGCCTTGCCGGGGACATGCACTACCCGCATCGGAACGCCATCGACGTCGACTGCCTGCGTTGCTTCCAGCGGTCCAACAATGAAGGCGACGAGGTAGGTCGACATCTTCATTGTCGGCTCGAAACTGATAGCGACCTTGTTGTTTGCCTGTCGAACCCTGCCGGCCTCCGGTGAGTTGGAGATAGCCATCAAAAGCCGGTCGACGACCAATGTAACGCCGAACGTTGCTTTGAAATCGGGCTCGTCCCAACACGGAAAAGCTCGTCGGCAATCCGTCGACTGCATCTGTGTGGTGGCGATTGTCTGGGTCACGCCGGCATCGTCCACAAAGGTGGATCGGTAGAAACCGCGCAGCTTGTCGTTGAGAATGCCCTTGAACTCAATCCGCAACGTGTGGTGCGTACCGATCGGCAACGGCGACCCGACAGTAAAAGTGATCCGCTCGGTTGGTTCGTCCAAGGCCCACGTGACACCAACTCCGTCGACCGTGGCAGCATTGATGACGAGTTCGATGGAGTTGGCCACTAACTCGCTGACGCTTTCGACAACTTCGAACCCGATCTCGACCGCGCCAGAAAAACTGGCGTCGCTGAGATCGGGTTCAAGCGTGAGGTCGTAATGAACCGGTATGACGCTGCGCGGCAGCCGGAAAGGATTGTCGGTCACCCGACAGACGCTAGCTCCCTAGGCCTGAGCAGCAAGGATGTCGTCGAGGACTTCTTGGGGGTGACCCGCGATGTCGGTGACGTTATAGGAACGGTGGATGACGCCCTCGGGATTGATCAGGTAACTGAACCGCTCGGGGTAATTTGCGAACTGATGGTCGGGGGCACGGACGACTTCGTAGCGCTCGCCCGCAACCTTGTTGGGGTCCGACAGCAAACGGTACGGGAACTGTTGCGCCTCGGCGAACGCCAAGTTGTCTTCGACGGAGTCGAAAGACGCACCAAGAAGTACCGCGTTGGCGGCAACAAACTCTGAGCTTCGATCACGGAAGCCCTGGCCTTGAAGAGTTCAACCAGGGGTGGCGGCTTTTGGATACCACCAGAACACAACCCACTTGCCGCGGTACTCCTCCAGGGTGGCGATGTCGCCGGTTTGGTCTTTCAAGCGGAACGATGGGGCCGACGTTTCAGGACTCAACATGGTCGCCAGCGTACAACTCCAATGTGTCAAGTCGCTACGATGTCGGAGTGAGCGGGTTTGACGTCGTAGGTATCGGTAACGCACTCGTGGACGTCATTGTCCACCAGGCCGACGAGTTTCTTGTCAATAACGACCTCGAGAAAGGGTCGATGATGCTCATCGACGCCGATCGGGCGGTGAGCCTGTATTCGAAAATGGGCTCGGGTATCGAGATGTCCGGAGGGTCGGCCGCTAACACCATGACAGGCGTGTCGAGCTTTGGTGGGCGAGCGTGCTACGTCGGCAAGATCAAAGCCGACGATCTCGGCAACGTGTTCGTTCACGATTTACGAGCTATGGGTGTGGCGTTCCCGTCGCCACCCAGTGCACTCGACGAACCGACCGGACGTTGTCTGGTAGTTGTCACTCCCGACGCCGAGCGAACCATGAGCACGTTCCTCGGCATGTCGTCCTTGCTTGGTCCCGACGACATCGACCCCGACGTCATCAGCGCCGGCAAAGTGCTGTACATGGAGGGCTATTTATGGGACCGACCCGAAGCGAAAGATGCGTACCGCAAGGCGGCGCGTATCGCCCATGCGGCCGGGCGCCTCGTTTCGTTGTCGCTGTCGGACAGCTTTTGCGTCGAACGTCATCGGGCCGACTTTCGAGCGCTCGTCTGCGACGAAGTCGACCTGCTGTTCGGCAACGAAGATGAGCTACTTGGCCTGTACCAGGTCTCGTCGTTCGACGAGGCCGTCGCGTGTGTTCGAGCCGACTGCCAAATGGCTGCCATCACACGGGGCGAGGGTGGGTCTGTGATCATCACCGCCGACGACATCATCGAGGTAGCGGCCGAGCCAGTGGCGAAAGTAATCGACACCACTGGTGCCGGCGATCTGTACGCTGGCGGTTTCCTATACGGCCTCACCCAGGGTTTCCCACCCAGTGAATGCGGGCGCCTCGGGTCCATCGCTGCCGCCGAAGTCATCTCGCATGTGGGGGCTCGCCCGCTCGTCGAACTCTCGAAATTGGCGGGTGTGTCAACCATCGCCAGCCACCGTGCCGCGGCAGCCGAGTGGCTGACTGTCGACCCTGACCCGGTGACGCGTGCCGAACTCTCCAGCCTGATGCGCGGTCCCGACGCCGCCCTTGCGGCCCGCTTTGCCGGTCGCCTCGAATTCGGCACCGCCGGGCTGCGGGGCCCGTTGGGCGCCGGGCCATTGTGCATGAACCGGGTTGTCGTACAGCGCGCCGCCCAAGCACTGGCCCGGTGGCTTCTCGGCCGCGGTTTGGGTCACCTCGGTATCGCTGTGGGGTACGACGCTCGGGTTAACAGCGATGTGTTTGCGCTCGACACCGCCCGGGTTATGGCGGCAAATGGCATTCGCACCTATCTCCTGCCTGCATTGTTGCCAACGCCGGTCCTGGCGTTTGCTGTCACCCACTTGGGTGTCGCCGCTGGGGTCATGGTCACGGCTAGTCACAACCCGCCAGCCGACAACGGCTACAAGGTGTTCCTCGCCGACGGTAGCCAGATCGTGCCGCCTGTCGATGCCGAAATCGCGGCGCTCATCGTCGAACACGGCGAGGTGCGCATGGCCGCGCCAGACCATGCGCTCATCAACCACCTCGATAACGACATCGTCGAGGCGTATCTGTCTACCATCACGACCGTTCGCCGCCGCCCCGATCTCGATGCGTCCTCGCTCTCCATTGCGTACACGGCGCTGCATGGCGTCGGTGCCGACACGCTCGCCCGAGCATTTCGAGTCGCCGGTCTGCCCCAACCAACCAGTGTTGTAGCCCAGCACGTCCCAGACGGCGCCTTCCCGACCGTTAGCTTCCCCAATCCGGAAGAACCCGGCTCGATGGATCTGCTCCTGGCCCTCGCCGCCGAGATCGGCGCCGATATCGCGCTTGCCAACGACCCCGACGCCGACCGGCTCGGAGTTGCCATTCCCACCCGGGCTGGCATCTGGCGCAAGCTCAAAGGCGACGAGATTGGTTGGCTGCTCGCCGAACACTCGTTGCAACACACCAGTGGCGAAAACCGTCTGGTCGTCACCACACTGGTGTCGTCAAGCCTGCTCAGCAAGATGGCAGCGTCGTACGGAGTTGCGTGCGCCGAAACATTTACCGGTTTCAAATGGATTGGCCACACCCGTCGCACTCATCCGAGTTCACAGTTTGTCATCGGCTACGAACAGGCACTCGGCTACCTCGTTGCCGACGTTCCCAACGACAAAGACGGGATCTCGGCCGCAGTCCTTATGGTCGAGGTCGCTGCGCTCGCCCGTGCTGACGGCACCACCCTGGAAGATCGCCTCGCCGATATCGAAGCCCGATTCGGTAAACACGTCATTTCCGAGCGATCGCTTCGTCTCGAACCGGCCGTGGGCTCGGCGCGTGTGGCTGCGCTTTTGGCAACGCCTCCAACAACGCTGGCCGGCCACCCGGTAACCAGCGTCGAGAACTATCCCGAAGCCGGTCTCGTGCGGTTCTGGTGCGGCCCGCACACTCGGCTGCAGGTTCGCCCGAGCGGCACCGAGCCCAAGGTAAAGCTGTACGCCGAGGTCATCGACGGCGATCCCGAACCTTTCCTCGACGACCTCATGGCGCTACTCGGCTTAGCTACTTGCCCCTGAAGAAGTAGGGCGTTGGGCAAGGTGTTGGCGGGTGTTGTCCGGTCGGTCGCTGTTGGGGTTGTTGTCGGGCGCGGCGATGCTGACGTCCTGGTTGTCGTGGTTCGGGATGTCGCCGGGTCAGTG
>JANOSH010000038.1:0-82259 GCA_031415695.1 Actinomycetes bacterium | reverse complement strand
TCGAAACCGGTTCTGTCAGCAACCCCAACGACTGGTGGATCGAGCCATTGACGTTATCGTTTCCCGAAGCCGAAGCGCCTGAGGTTCAAGTAGGCGTCGCCGAGGACACAGCTACTCCAACCGCTGTCCCGGTGCTGCTGTTCGACCCAAGCAACGAGACCGCAGATGGTGTTTCGGTCGTCTCGGGAGTCGCAGCTCATGGGCAGGTAACGATCATCGACGGCGAGATGCACTACCGCCCTGAAGCCAACTTTGTCGGCGACGACGTCATCACCTACAAGATCACCGATGGAACCAACTTCGTTACCGGCAACGTCGTTGGTGTCACTGTCACCCCTGTCAACGATGCGCCCTTGATAGATGGCTCTGCGACGCCAGCCGCAGCCTCACTGACCACCTCGACCAACCGGTCCGTGAACTATTCGGTGGAGGGAATCTCCGATGTTGACAGCCCGGCTGTCTCGGTCACGATCACTACGCCGCCCACCCATGGCACGGCGGTTCTCCAGTACTCCGCTTCACTTGCAGGAGCGTTGACTACGGGACAGATCATCGTGTACACGCCGGCTGACAGTTTTGTCGGCGCCGACTCGTACACGTTCAGCGTAAGCGACGGCAGCGGTGGAACAGTGACTCGAACCGTAACGGTGAACGTGCTCGCCGCCGAACTTCCGGCCACAGGTGCGTCGTCCGGACCGTTGGTAGCCCTTGGTGGACTGAGCCTGCTGATCGGAATGGGTTTAGTCGGCGTCGCTCGTCGCCGAATGCACCAGTAGCCTGGGCTCCGTTCGATTGAATCGAGGGGGGTGTCATGAGCCAGTTATCGTACGCTCACGGAGCGAACGATACGCCACTGCTAGGTCAAACCATCGGTGACAATCTCGAGGCCACGGTGGCTCGGGTGCCGAAGAACGACGCTCTTGTGTCGTGCCATCAAGGTCTGCGCTACACGTACGAGGCGTTCAATGCAGCAGTCGACCAAGTGGCCCTCGGGCTGCTTGGTCGAGGGCTTGCCAAGGGTGACCGACTTGGCATTTGGAGCCCGAACTGTGCCGAATGGGCGCTGGTGCAATATGCCACCGCGAAACTCGGAGTCATTTTGGTGAACATCAATCCGGCGTACCGAACCCACGAAGTTCAGTTCGTTCTGGCTCAGTCGGGCTGCAAGGTGCTGGTCGCCGCTACCGAATTCAAGACGAGTAGCTACGTCGCCATGGTTGCCGATGTGCGTCCGAATCTACCCGACCTTGAGCAGGTTGTGTTTTTGGGAACGGTCGACTGGGATGAACTGCTAGCCGACTCGTCACGGTCGTCGCTAACGGAATTGCGAAACCGAATGGCGACGCTCTCGTTCGACGATCCCATCAATATCCAGTACACCAGTGGCACCACCGGGTTCCCCAAAGGTGCAACGCTCAGCCACCACAACATTTTGAATAATGGCTATTTTGTTGCCAAGGGATGCGGCTATACCGACCAAGATCGTGTGTGTATTCCGGTACCGCTTTATCACTGTTTTGGCATGGTCATGGGTAACCTCGGTTGCACCACCCATGGCGCAACTATGGTGTACCCGGCAGCGGCGTTCGACCCCGATGCTACGTTGGCGGCAGTGCAGTCGGAACGTTGCACCAGCCTGTACGGCGTACCTACTATGTTCATCGCCCAACTCAATTCGCCACGCTTCGGCGAATTCGACCTCACATCGTTGCGAACCGGCATTATGGCTGGTTCGCCGTGTCCGGTCGAAACCATGAGGCGCTGTATCAGCGACATGAATATGGCCGAAGTCACAATTTGCTACGGCATGACCGAAACCTCGCCCGTAAGCGCCCAGACTGGGGCGTCGGACCACATCGACCAACGCGTTGGTTCGGTGGGACGCGTTCACCCGCATGTGGAAGTGCAAGTCGTCGACCCCGATACCGGGGGCACGTTACCTCGTGGCGAGACCGGTGAGTTTCTTACCAGGGGCTACTCCGTCATGTTGGGGTATTGGGGAGAACCCGGAAAAACAGCCGCTGCCATCGATGCTGCCGGGTGGATGCACACTGGCGACCTAGCGGTAATGGACGACGACGGCTATCTCAATATCGTCGGCCGCATCAAGGATATGGTCATCCGTGGAGGCGAAAACGTGTACCCGCGCGAGGTCGAGGAATACCTCTATAGCCATCCCGACATTGTCGACGTCCAGGTCATTGGTGTTCCCGACGAACGCTATGGCGAAGAAATCATGGCGTGGGTGAAGCTACGTGACGGCGCCGCCCTAACTACCGACGACGTGCGCGCCTTTTGTCAGGGACGCATTGCGCACTACAAGGTGCCTCGTTATGTGCACATTGTCGACGACTTTCCCATGACCGTCACCGGCAAAGTCCAAAAGTTTGTAATGCGGGAGCAATCCATCGAACTTTTGGGCCTGCAGACTGCAGCAGCCATCGAAACCGCTTAGAACGTTGCTGGCAATCGTTTGATGCCGTTGATGAAGTTCGACTGAAGGTATGCCGGCTCGCCAAGGGCTCGTAGCGTTGGAACGCGAGTGCGAATCTCATCGAAGATCACTGCAATCTCGCGGCGAGCCAAGTTGGCGCCAAGGCAGAAATGAGGGCCGCCTGCACCAAACCCCATTTGTTGAGGCTGCAGCGATCGCCTGACGTGAAATGCGTGCGGGTCCTTGAACACGCGTTCGTCGCGGTTGGCCGAGTTATACCACAACACGACCTTGTCGCCCGCGTTGATGGGAACTCCTGAAATGGTGGTGTCTTCAGTCGCTGTTCGGCGAAAATGAATTACCGGAGTCGACCATCGGACGATTTCGTCGACCGCTGTTTTCGTAACGTCGGGAAAGTTGTCCCACCAGATCTCGCGCTGTTCAGGATGCTGCGTCAGCAGTCGTAGGCCGTGAGTTATGGCGTTACGAGTTGTCTCGTTTCCGGCCACAACGAGAAGAATAAAGAAGCTGCCGAACTCTTGTGACGTGAGGCGTTCTCCGTCGACTTCGGCATGCATCAGGACCGACGTGATGTCATCTTTCGGGTCAGCCAGTCGACTTTCCCCAAGTTGTTGGGCGTAGGTGAACATGTCGAATGCCTCGGCCATGAGTTTCTCGAAGCTACCGCCGTATTCGGGATCGCCAGCGCCCAAAATGGTGTTGGTCCACGAAAAGATCTGGGGTTCATCGTCGGCGGGAATGCCCATCATCTCGCAGATGACCTGCAACGGAAGCTTGGCGGCAACCGCCTCGACAAAGTCGAACTCGCGTCCTGCTCCGCGATCGAGCAGCGCGTCGATAATCGAGGCCGCTTTGTCGCGTACATAGCCTTCAACTCGGCCCACTTCTTTGGGTGCAAAACCCTTCGAGACTATTGATCGCAGTCGGAAGTGGCGAGGGTCGTCCATGGCGATCATGGAACCGAAGAACTCATTGACCTCTTGGGGGAGATCGGTGATGTTGGATCCTTTGCCCGAGCAGAACAGTTGAGGGTTGCGGCTGGCGAACCACACGTCTTCATGACGGGTGAGCGCGTAGTAACCAGGCCCTTTCGCAAATGGTGGGAACTCACCTTCCTCGAAAAAGTGCACCGGGGCATGGGCTCGCAACGAAGCGAATGCCGATTCTCGGTAGTCGCGAGGCTGCAGCCAGAACTCGACGTCGGACAGGCTGAAAGATCCAATGGGAAGGTCGGTACGAACGCTCACCCTGTGAACCTATGCGCGATTAGATCCTGCGTGCAGGCTGTTGGCCATGCGGTCCAGCACGCTGGCCAAGATACCGGGAGACGTGGCGAAGTTGAGGCGCGTGTGACCTGCGCCGAGAAGCCCAAAGTCGGTGCCGACCGACAGCCCCACACCGGCATGGCGCAAAAACCAGTCGTGCGGCTCGTCGTCGAGGCCGAGTGAGCGCATGTCGAGCCAGCCGAGATATGTGGCCTCGGGCAGGCGGAAACCAACTCCGTGTTCGAGTGACCAGTCGGCCAACGCGTGTCGGTTGCTGTTGAGTATCTCAAGACATGCGGCTAACCACGCGTCGCCTTCGGGGGTCCATGCGGCCTGCGTCGCGTACAGCCCGAGCGTGCCGATGGGTGCCTTGTTCGCTGCGGCCTGCCGCTCGATACTGGCGTGCAGATCAGGCGTGCCCGAAACAATCAGCGCGACGCGTAAGCCCGCCAGGTTGAACGACTTGCTGGCCGACGTGAGGGTAAAGGTGCGTTCGGCAATGTCTGCATCCAACGTCGCCGTTGGCGTGTGGGCTGGGCTGTCGAGGTAGACAAGTTCGCCGTGAATCTCATCGCTAATGATGATGCAATCCTTGGCGATGCGACACGCCTGGTGGAGTTCGTCACGCCGCAGGACACGACCTGTTGGATTATGAGGGTTACACAACAGCAGCACTTTGGGGTGTTCGGAGTCGACCACGTGTTGTAAATGATCGAGGTCGAGGCTGCCGTCGGCAGCCAGGGGATTGTCGACGGTGCGCCGGTTGAGTCCTTTGGGCGTCTTGAGAAAGGGTGGATAGATCGGCGTGTTGACCACAATGGCGTCGCCAGGTTCGGTGTGCGCGTTGATGATGAACTCGATGGACTTGACCACGTCGGGCATGACAAAAACCAGGCTGGGATCAACAGTCCACGACCACTGGGCGCATGCTCGGTGACAAAAGGCGGCGACGACCGAACCCGTATCGGGTGGGTAGCCGATGTCTCCAAGATCGATGGCCTCGTGCAGCGCCGCCGCAATGCAGGGTGCCAACGTGAAATCCATGTCGGCCACCCACGCAGGAATGACATCGGGCCCGTACTTGGTCCACTTCACGCCCCGGCGGCGACGAACTACATCAAGGTCAAGATCGAAGTCGGTAAACACCGCGCCATCAGATCAGATATCCGCGGTGACGGGTATCAATGGTGCGGTCGTGGAGTGCTTGCCTTCGACGTTAATGCGAGGCAAGAGGCGGTCAAGCCAGGCCGGCAGCCACCAGTTGCGACGACCAAGCAGTTCCATTGTGGCGGGCACCAGCACCATGCGAACAATGGTGGCGTCGAGCAGAACTGCAACGGCAAGGCCCATGCCGAACAACTTGATGATTCGGTTTGACTCCAAAAGGAAGCTTCCGAAAACGAACACCATGATGGCGGCTGCAGCGGTGATGACCCTGGCCGTTGTGGCGAGCCCATCGGCAACTGCCGAGGCGTTGTCGCCGGTGCGGTCGTACTCCTCCTTGATTCGGGATAGCAAGAAGACCTCGTAATCCATTGATAGCCCGAACACGATGGCGAACAACATCATGGGCATGAAGGGCTCGATCGGAGCTCCCTTTCCGACCCCGACTAACGAGCTGAACCATCCCCACTGGAACACTGCAACGATCACACCGTATGCGGCGCCGATCGATAACAGGTTCATCACCACGGCCTTTAGCGGCACCAATACGGAACGGAAGACCGCCATGAGCAGTAGGAACGACAATGCGAGTACGGCGCCGTAGAAGTACAAAAGTCGACCAGACAAATAGTCGGAGAAATCGATGTTGGCAGCCACCGTCCCCGCTACCGCTACGTCGATCCCGCCGCCCTGTGTAGCTGCAGGTAGAACGTTGTCGCGTAAACGATGGACGAGTTCGGTCGTTGCGGCATCCTGCGGTGAGGTTCTCGGTATGACTCTCCACAAAATGGCCGTGGGGTTGTCGGGATTGTTAGCAATGGCCGGGCTAGCGAACGCCACCCCCGGATCAGCCGCAATGGCATCGGTAATGTCGGTAAAGGCCTCCAACGAAGCACCCGTAGGAACTTCGGCCGCCAGTACCAGTGGTCCATTGAAGCCCGGGCCAAACCCGCTAGCCAACAGGTCGTAGGCGCGCCGCGTGGTGGTGTCGGTTGGGAAGTTTCCTTCGTCACCAAATCCCAGTCGGAGGCTAAACAGTGGGATCGTGAGAATGAGTAGCGTGACGAGCCCACCCAACGCCGCCCGCCATGGTCGATGCTGAACAACTCGGCTCCAGCGATACCAGAACGTCTCGGCTGTGGGTTTGACAGCGCGCCGAGGCACCTCGCCACGTAGGACCGGTACAAAGAAGCTTGCGGCAAGTGTGGCGATGGCCAGCCCAACAAACGGCAGCGCCAACACGGGCTGCTTGATGCCAACCATGAGCATGGCAACAGCGACAAGACAGATGGCGATCAGGCCCCGCCATCTCGTGATCTCGACCTTGTGACGGGCAAAGCCCAAGAGTGCGGGCAAAAGCGTGAGCGACGCAATGAGCGTGGTGAGAACCGCGAGGCTGGCGCCAATCGCTAGGCCGTTGATGAAGGAGAGCCCCATGATGAGCATGCCGAGAAGCGAAATCATCACGGTGATGCCGGCGAACACCACTGCCCGCCCTGCCGTGCCGTACGCGACCACTGTGGCTTCCTCGGGGTCTAGGCCCTGATGCAGGCCCTCTCGGTACCGCGTAACGATAAACAAGGCGTAGTCGATGCCGACGCCTAGCCCAATCATGACACCGAGTGTCGGGGCGAAATCGGGGATCTTGGCCACGTGTGTAAGCAACGTTGTCAGGGTGACACCAGCGAAGATTCCGGCGAGCGCGACACCTACCGGTAAGCCCATCGCCAGCACGGAGCCGAAGGCCAACAGCAAGATGAATATCGCGAACGCAAGACCGAGCGTTTCAGAGGACGGTGGCGCGAACTCGGCAAAGATCTCGCCCCCGATTTCGGTCTGCAAACCCTCGATCGGTTCGACAATATCTTGAATCTGATTGCTCACCTTGAGCGCAGCAGCTTGGTCGACTTCGCCCGTGAACGACGCGGTGATGTATGCCAACTTGTTGGCAAGTGGCCCCTGGCGGGCCACCTGAGACTCGCCTCCTGGTTCGAATGGCGATTGCACCGTAAGCCCGGCTGGTAAGGCGCGGATGGCAGTGGCGACCGCTGCAATCTTGGCGACCGCAGCGGGGTCGTCGATGCTGCCATCGGTGCGGAATACCACGCTGCCGCCCATGCCAGCCCCAGCACCGCCGAAGCCTTTGTCGAGAATGTCGAAACCTCGACGAGACTCGGTGTCAGGGAGCTGGAACTCGGTGCGGAAGTTCGCACCAAGTGCGCCTGACCCTGCGCCGAGTGCGATGAGAATAGCTATCCACACCACGGCAATCAGTCGATGGCGGCGGAAACAAAAGCGGGCGAGGCGTTCGAGCATTGTTTGACTCCTGATCGTCGTCCAACGTTAGCGTCGAGATCAATCCGAACCCTCGAAAGCCACGCTGTCGTGGCGAAGGTCACACCGTCTGGTCAGATTTTGGTGAAGGTGCGAGCAGCCGCAGGAAGCAAGGCCGGTAGCAGCACTGCGTTGAGTTCGTTGTGAGGTAACCGCGCCAACGTTGTGAGGCGTCCTCCACGTGCGGACCGCACGACTATGACAAGTTCATGTCGCGTGACTACAACGTGATTGAACTCGGCCCAGGTTGCGCTGTGGCGCGCGAGTGGCCCTCGCCATCGCAAACCGCTCTCACGCAGTTCGAGTCGACCGACTCGAACTGTCAGGCCGAGTGATAGCCGTTGGAGCCGGGCCTGCACGAGACGGGGGAACACACGCTTTTCGAGCCACCGAACAATTGCGACTGTTTCTCGTTCCGCTGCGCCTTGGGTGCGCTTTGCGTGCGACTTGATGGTCGTGGAAAGCGCGGGACCTACGCCTTCGACGTGTACTCGATAGTGATGGGCTCGGGGTGACCAAAAAGCCACGTCGCTGATAGCCGATGCGAGTAGGTGGCGATTGCCGACGCTCATCTGCTGCTCGGTGAGCTGGATTCGGTGACCTTTTCGGGTGGACTCGAAAAGCACCCATGTTTCCGACGCAGCACCAGCGCGGTTGTCGAACATTGTTGGAGAAAGCTGCGGCAACACCCCGGGAGCGGGCGGAGGTAGCAGCGTGCGGCTCGGTTGTTCGGTTGCGGCGATCAATCGTCCCTCCTCATGGCAAGACTATCGGCGCTGCCCCACATACTCTTGAGCCCTTCGACGAGATGCTCCTACGAAAGCGCACAAAGTGGTTGTGGTGGTTCTTATCGTGAATGGGTCTTTGACACCCTATTGCGGTTCATCTATAGCCTCTATGCTTTCGGTATTCTCGGGCGAAGGGCGCAATATGACGAAGACAATTCTGCGAACAGCACTCCTGGTGGCGGGGCTTGCCACGGTTGGTTTGGGCGGTGCCAAAGCCTCGGCGCAAGGGGTGTATCCGCCTGGTGGCGTGGTCGTCACCGTCGACAAAACCTCGTACGTGCCAGGCGGTCCAGTCTCGGTTACGGTGTCGGGGTGCCTCGCGGGCGAAGCGGTTTTCGTCACGATTAATGGAACCACCTTGAGTGGAACTGCCGACGGAACAGGCAAGGTCACCTTCAATGGCGTAGCGCCATCCGCAGTAGGTAGCTACACCACCTCGGGGTCGTGTTCGAGCGCTTCGGTGCTTGGCACGTCCATCATCAAGGTGGTAGCACCAACGGTGGCCGGAACCGGCGTCCTGCCCAAAGCCGGTGGCAACTTTACGCTCCCTGTCGTCCCGGCAGCGCTGCTAGTAAGCGCCGGCGCCGGAATGGTGGTCGTTGCCCGACGTCGGCGTCAGACCTCCTCAACTGCGTCCTAGGTAAGCTAGATGGTGAAGCGTTGAAGCGAGCGGTAGCGAGCAAGCGACACCGAAGGTAAGCTAACGCACAGTTGAGTGGGTGCCAAGAGGGGCCGATAGGGTCCGCTCATGCGCCAAATTCGCCACCCACTTTCGGGAGCTCTGTACGACGAAGATCATGACGGCATGATTCTTGTCACCAACAAAGACGGCCAAACGGGCCGGTTTCGGTCTGACGGCACGTGGATCGAAGGGGCCGTTCGTCACTGCGATCCACATCTGTGTCAGTGGGTGGTGCGGCCAAACCTTGTGTCGCGTCATCGTCAGCTTAACAGCGCTGCAAAGGAGACTTCCTCATGACTGTCGTCGACGGCCCGAACTCGGTTCGGCTCAACTTGCCCACCGCTCGAAGTCGCGGTATCGGGTATCAGAACCTTCTCGACACCGACACCCACCATGTGCCCGACGTGCTTCGTCAGCAAAGCCCCTTCTGGTACACAAGCGACGATGTTCCCACCACTCGCTACACCAGTCGCGAGTTCTTCGAGTTAGAAAAAGAAAAGCTGTGGAAGACCACCTGGCAGATGGCATGTCGTGAAGACGACATCGCCGAGGTCGGCGACACGCTGGTGTACGAAATAACCGACATGAGCTTTTTGCTGGTGCGTTCGGCTCCTGACCGCATCCAGGCCTACTGGAACGCGTGTCTTCACCGGGGGCGGCTCCTACGTGAGTACGACGGCAACACCCCCGATCTGCGCTGTCCCTTCCATGGCTATTGCTGGGAGCTCGACGGTTCACTCAAGCAAGTTCCGGCTGCGTGGGATTTCCCCCATGTCGACCGCGACGCCTTCCACCTTCCCGAGGTGGCTATTGGTTACTGGGGCGGTTTTGTTTTCATCAACCCCGACCCCAACGCTGCTCCTTTTGCCGAACACGTCGCTGGTCTCGACGCTCAGTTCGAGCGATGGCCGCTCGAACGGCGTTTCAAAGAAGCACACGTCGCCAAGATCATTCATGCCAACTGGAAGGTTGTCCAAGAGGCTTTCATGGAGGCCTACCACGTTGTTGCCACGCATCCGCAACTGCTGGCGGGCATCGGTGACGAGAACACCCAGTACGACGCCTGGAACAACTTCAGCCGGGCCATCACGCTCAACGGCACACCAAGCCCACACATCGGCTTCGAACCGAGCGAACAGGACCGGCTCGATGCCATGCTCGATCGGCGACTCGACGAACCCCGCATGATGATTGTGCCCGACGACTCAACGGCTCGAGCTACCGCTGCTAACGGTGCTCGAGCGACGTTGCGGCCTCTACTGGGTGATCACGTCGACGACCTGTGCGATGCCGAACTCGTCGACAGCTTTTATTACACGCTGTTCCCCAACTTCCATCCTTGGGGGGCATACAACCGCATCGTGTACCGGTTCCGTCCCAATGGCGACGATCACAATTCGGCGATCATGGAATGCATGTACCTGTCTCCGTACGACGCGTCCAAGCCTAAGCCTCCCTCGGTGCCGATTCACTTGCTCACGGCGGAAGACGATTGGACGCTGGCACCCGAACTTGGGGTACTCGCGTGCGTTTTCAACCAAGACATCTTCAACCTTCCCAAGGTGCAGCGTGGCCTTCGCACCATGCAAAAGCCGGGCGTAACACTCGCGAACTACCAGGAGTCCAAGATTCGGCACTTCCATTCGCTACTGGAAAACAAGCTGGATCTTTAACCCGCTTCGCTAGCTATTTTCGAGGTCGAGGATGTAACGCCAGTTGCTAGCGGTGACGGGCATCACCGATAGTCGGTTGGCCTTGCGCAACAGTGGAAAATCGCCGAGAAGGCCGTGGTGGTCGCGTAGCTCGGACAACGTTATTGGCCGTTTCAGGTGCCGGTCGTAGCTGACATTCACCAGCAGCCAGCGAGGGTCATCGGGTTTGCTGGTCGGATCGAAGTGCCCGTCGGTCGGATCAAACTGGGTGGGGTCGGGGTAGGCCGCACTACTGATCTTGGCCAGCCCGTAAATACCTGGCACCTTGGTATTGGAATGATAAAAGAACACGCCGTCACCCACCGACATTGAGTCACGCATCCAGTTACGGGCCTGAAAGTTCCGAACTCCGTCCCACATGGTGGTCTTCTTCGGCGCTTTCTTCAGGTGGTCAAGCGAGAAGACATCGGGTTCACTTTTCATCAGCCAGTACGCCATAGTTCACCTACCGTACGTTGTTACAACCGCGTCGCTGAATTCTGACCAACATCGCATTGCCCACTCACCGAAGTCTCGATCCGTCAACGCAATGGTGGCGAGCCTTTGCGTTGGGTCAACCCAGATGAAGGTTCCGCTGCCACCAAAATGCCCGAACGTCCGGGGCGACGTCAACGATCCCGACCAATGCGGGGCCTTTGAGCCCTTTATCTCGACGCCAAGACCCCATCCCAGGTCGTCAAATCGGCCGATGCCCGGCAACACGCCGGCGAGTCCTGGGAACTGGACCGTGGCCATGTCTGCCACCGTCTCGGGTGCAACGAGTGTCGGTGTGAGCAACTCGGCGGCGAACAGGACGAGGTCGAACACGTTCGACCACATCTCGTATGCGGCCGAACCTCGCAATGTGGTGCTGGTCATACCGAGTGGTTGAAGGACGGCTTCGACCAGATACGTGTCGAACGGCATTGCGGTCGCGGTGGCGACTGTTGCGGCGAGCACCTCGATGCCCTGGTTGCTATAGATGCGGCGTCGGCCAACGCCGCCAACAACGCCACTGTCCGACTCGAAGCCGTATCCGGCTGCGTGGGATAGCAGATGGCGGATGGTTGCGCCCGGTGGCCCAGCGGCCTGATCAAGCGAGACGGAGCCCTCCTCAACAGCCACCAGTGTTGCGTAGCTGGTGAGCATCTTGGTAACAGAAGCCAACCGAAACACATGATCTGGCAAGCCCCCAGTGTCGACGCCGGCATTGGGTCGCACAACAGCGACAGCGGCGTGAGGCACCGGCCAGTTAGCGATCGAGGGAAGCATCCGCCCAGTTTGCCTCACTGGTATAGCGGTGAGTTGAAACCACCACGTCGATGGTCAGCGTGAGTTCGGGTCTCGCTGCGATTTCGGCCTGCTGATCGGCCGTGGCCTTCCACCAATACGGCGTCATTTGGACGAGCCGAACAATGTCGGGCTGGCGCAGCGTGAGGCGATAGCAGATCTCGGTGCGAGAGTCGGCCGCGGTATGTGGACGTTGTTCGTGTTCATCGTGTTGGGCATATATCAGTTCGGTCAGCCCGCGCAGATGATCTGGACCGGGTGACGCCACCACCACTACGCCGTTGGGTCGAAGCACCCGAGCAAACTCGCTGAACGGGCGAGGCGCAAACACCGAGACGATGGCATCGAATTGAGCGTCATCGCCAAACGGCAACCGGTACGACGACGCAACAGCAAATCGAGCCCGGGTATCGCGCCGGGCGGCAAGCTTGATCGCTGGTTTGGAAACGTCGATACCGATCCGGTCCAGTCCTTCGATTCCGGCGAGATATGTTCCCTCGCCACATCCGGCGTCCAGCACATGAACGGGTCGACAACTAGCGACGGCATCGGCCACCGCTCGGGCAATTGGTCGATAGTGGCCAGCGTCGAACAGTGCACGACGAGCCCGGATCATGTCGTCGCTATCACCGGGGGCGCGACCCCGTACCCGTCCTGCGGGAAGCAGGTTCACGTAGCCTTCGCGGGCCTGGTCGAATTGATGCTGGTTCTCGCATCGCAAGCCACCCGGCGCAGGTGAGAGAGGCGCCTCGCAATACGGGCAACGAAAACGGATCAGTGCGTCGGCACCCATGAGCCGTGGAACCCGTGGGGTACCCGTTGCGGAAGTTGAACGACGGCCACGGGAGGACCAGCGATGTCCTGCCCGGCCAGGATGACAAAGGACGACGTGCCGGTTGTCTTGTCGTGGATATACGTCATGACATATCCGTCGTCCTCGGCTGCACCGTCGTGAGCGGCAGCGAAGTTGTCACGCATCCACCATGGTGCCGTTACCTGCTTGTTCTCAAGAGTGGTCATGGCACACGTTACGGCGTTATCGCATGAGTTCGGCGACACGGAACGCGAGATCGATCGACTGGCCAGCATTGAAACGCGGGTCGCAGATGGTCTCGTACCGGCGATCGAGGTGCTCGTCGAGGATGTCCTCAGATCCGCCCAGACACTCGGTCACGTCCTCGCCGGTTAACTCAACGTGGATGCCGCCGGGCCATGTTCCCTCGGCGCGATGAGCTCGAATGAACCCAGCTATCTCGGCCTCCACGGCGTCGAAATGTCGCGTCTTATGGCCGGTTGATGCGGTGAACGTATTGCCATGCATGGGGTCGCAAGCCCAAACAACGCGATGACCAGCATCGGTGACAGCGCGTAGCAACGGGCGCAGGCCCGCTTCGACCCGTTCAGCGCCCAAGCGGGAGATCAGAGTCAAACGCCCAGGGACTCGGGCTGGATTGAGCTTCTCGCAGATAGCAACAACTTCGTCGGTGCTGACGTTGGGGCCGATCTTGCAACCAATCGGGTTCCCGACACCGCTCAGGAACTCCATATGGGCACCGTCGAGTTGGCGGGTGCGCTCACCGATCCACAACATATGGGCCGAACAGTCGTAGTAACTGCCGGTGATCGAGTCCTGACGAGTAAGCGCTTCCTCGTAACCGAGTATGAGTGCTTCGTGACTCGTGTACACGTCGACCTCGTGCAGTTGTTGTGTGCGATCCAGGTCGATACCGCACGCGTGCATGAATTTCAGCGCCCGCTTAATGTCGTCGGCGAGCTGCTGGTAACGCTCTCCGGCCGCAGAGTTGGCAACAAATTCCTGGGTCCAAGCGTGTACACGGGACAGGTCGGCGAAGCCACCCTTCGCGAAAGCCCGTACCAAGTTCAACGTCGCCGATGACTGGTGGTATGCCTCGACCAATCGGCTGGGATCGGGGATGCGGGCAGCGGCGGTGAAGTCGGCGCCATTGACGATGTGGCCGCGAAAACTTGGCAGTTCGAGTTCGCCGACGCGTTCGGTCTCCGATGACCGCGGCTTCGCGAACTGTCCGGCGATACGCCCGACCTTTACCACCGGTACGCCAAGACCATAGGTAAGCACGACGGCCATCTGAAGGATGACACGCAGTTTTTCTCGAATGGTTACTGCACTGAACGCGTCGAAGCTCTCGGCGCAATCGCCTGCTTGGAGGAGGAACGCTTTGCCCTCAGCCACTCGGCCGAGCTGGTCGGTGAGCGTTCGTGCTTCGCCAGCGAACACGAGCGGAGGAAATCCCGAAACCTGCTTAAGGGCAGCGTCATAGGCCGCTTCGTCGGGCCAGTTTGGCTGTTGTTGGGCAGGTAAACTGCGCCACGAGGTAGCACTCCAGGTAGACGTCACATCGAAACCTTGTCGTCTTTTGCCCATCGAAGGCAAACGAATTTGGGATGCTCGCCGGCGGTGCCTGCTGAACTATGCGGCCGACAAGACCTTTACGGCATCGTCACGTAGACCGTCGACGGCACGTTTCACCAGCCGCCGGGCGGCTTCTGCGGTTACGCCGAGGTCGTCGCCTACTTCACGGAAGCTGCGCTTGGTTCCGTCGATGAGTCCGAATCGGGCGGTGACTGCGTAACGTGCGCGATCGTCGAGCGTGTTGAGCAGTTCGGACAAGATCCGGCTCGAGTCGGCGGCAAGCATCTGGTCTTCGGGACCGGATTGGTCGGCCGGGATGAGATCGACGAGCGTGGTGTCGCTGTCGTCGCCGACAGAACGGTCGAGCGAAACGGGCGACGAGATTCGATGGAGGCTTGCGTACTCGGGGTCGAGTTCACCGCCAGCGGCGGCGGCCTGGCGAAGGGCGGCGCGTAGACCTGCGGATCGGTCGCCCGGGATTCGAACGAGACTGGCCTTCTGATCGAGCGCCCGCCCGATAGCTTGGCGAATCCAGAACGTGGCATACGTGGAGAACTTGTATCCCTTACGCCAGTCGAACTTGTCGACGGCATGTTCAAGGCCAAGGTTGCCTTCTTGCACCAAATCGCCAAGGTCCATTCCCTGGGGAAGGGGGTACCGGCGTGCGATTGAAACGACGAGCCGCAGGTTGGCGCGGATGAAGCGGTCCTTAGCGGCCCCGGCGTCACGAATTCGAGTTTGCTGCTCAGCTGTTGGCTTGCCCTCAGCTGCATCTAGCTTGGCGGCGCGGCCATCTTCGATGGTGCGCGAGAGTTGGCGTTCGTCGGCTGCGTTGAGCAGCGGGACTTTGCCGATATCGTTGAGATAAAAACCAATGGTGTCGTTCATTACACAGTCCTCAACCGCATTTCGGAGCGGCATATTCCGTTGGCTGACGTGTCGGTCGACACACGTCGGTCTGTAGGGGGTTGCGCGAATCCTGACACGCCGCCACAACAAATACACTTCAGTTTCGTGTACAACGATCTCCCAGAGCTTCCATCCCGGCCAAGAGTCGGTGTTTTTGGCGGCACGTTCGACCCTCCGCACGTCGGACACCTTGTTACCGCAGTCAATGTTCGCCATGCTCTGGCACTCGATGTGGTGCTTCTTGTCGTTGCGAATCAACCGTGGCAGAAAGAAGGAAGCCGGGTCATCAGCCTGGCCGAAGATCGCTACGCCCTCACCGTTGCTGCCGTTGGCGACGTCGACGGGGTCGAGGCCACGCGAATCGAACTCGACCGTGGTGGCCCGAGTTATACGGCCGACACACTTGTGGAACTCTCGGGGCTCATAGCCGACGCTCAGTTCTTTACGGTGTTGGGACGCGACGCGGCGGCGGGGCTGTCCACATGGGAACGGCACGCCGACGTTGTGTCGAAGTCGCGGTTGGTGGTCGTCGACCGGCCGGGTTCTACCGATGTGCTGCCGACCGGTATTGCCTGGCTGCGGGTCGAGGTTCCCCACCTCGAGGTGTCAAGCACCGATTTACGGGCCCGCGTCGTCGATGGCCGGCCGCTCGACTATCTGTTGCCCCGCGCCGTCATCACCGAAATCCATACCCGCCACCTGTACGGCATCCAATCGTGACCGCTAAACCAACACGGGTCGACACTCACCCCGTTCGTTCCGCCGTGATGGCCGGGGTTGTTCTGTCGGCTCTCGTCGTCGCCGGGGTACTCGGTCGTGAAGGCGTGCGGGCTATGCGAGGCAGTACGCAGGGTCGCCAGGTCCGGGCGGCGATTGCGCCGAGACTATTGCCCGACACCCCCGCCTACCTGTTCGTCGGTCTCGACGACCTTGGTCGCGCCGCGACTCTCACGGTGCTTGGCCCGTCGACGACCGGATCTGGTGGGTTAGTCCTAGTCGTGCCGGTCTCGGCGTCGCTTGCGCTCGGGTCGGGTTCGGTAGCTGTTGGCGACCGTCGACTAGATGGGCCCGAGGCGCTAGCCACCGCAGTGGGCAGCTTGCTCGGCATTGAGTTCGCTGGAACCTTCGAGGCAAACGAGACACTTCTTCGGTCGACGTTCCCCACTGCCACCACCGCGACTGTCATACGCCTGACATCGAGACCGCTGCAAGGCCAAGAGTCGGCACAGCTCTTCGCGCTTGTCGACGCGTGGAAGACAGTCCTGGCCGCGTCGCCCTCATCTTCACCCTCACCCTCGATCGACAAGACGCTTGGTGCGCTAGCAACGCTTGCTCAAGGCAAAACCGACATTGTCAGTCTCGATATTCGGCCGTTGACACCTGGTCAGGTAACCCTCGACGGTATCCAAATCCGCGAGCTCATGGCCGAACGGTTGCCCGGTTCAGTCTCGCCGCCCAACACGTCGTTGCGCTTCGAGATTCGCGATCCGTTCCACAACCCTGCGGTTCGTCGAGAGCTGTTGGCACGCCTGGCCTTTATCGGAGCGAACGTGGTTTGGGTGCATGAGGTTGACGATCCCCCTACAGTCGAGAGCCTGATCACGTACGAGAACACCGGTCGACGAGTCGAAGTCGAGGAGTACCGCAAAATTGTTGGTGCCTCATCATTTGGTCTCAGCACCCAACCGGTAGACAATGTCGATGTCACCGTAACGATTGGTCAAACGCTCATCGACGCTGTCAACCAGTCACTTTCAACCACTACCACCACCACAACAACCAGCACCACAACGAAGTAGGTCGTATGACATCACAACGAGTTAAAGCCGTTTCAAAGGACGTCGTTCGCGGGTGGGCGGTTCAGGCCGCTCAGATCGCCGACGATAAGAAGGGAACGCGAACGCTCGTCCTTGATGTTGGGAACGTTTTGGCCATCACGGACTTTTTCGTGATCACCAGCGCATCGAACAATCGCCTTGCGCGCACCATCGCCGACACCATCGAAGAGACCCTTGGTCTCAACGGGGGGCCGGTTACGTTGCGTCGCGAGGGTTTCTCCGAAGCAACATGGTTGCTGCTCGACTTTGGCGACCTGGTCGTTCATGTGTTCACCGACGAGATGCGTGACTTCTACGAAATCGAACGACTGTACCGCGACGTGCCGGTTGTCACCTGGGAACCGCTCGCAGCCGCCTCCGAGTGACGACTGCCACGTCGAAAGGGTCCGTTCGCGTCAAGCGATCGGCCAGATTCGGTGTGTACCCTTAACTTTTCGGTTTCTATGACGTTGAGGACAACTGTGAGTGCGTTGACCGGATCGTTCGACACGAGCGAACTTCCCAAGCTTGGTAGTGGCCCTGTCACCGTGACGGTGGCGCGTGATGTCGCACCTGGCTTTGAGCCGGAGTTCAACGCGACTGTCCGCCGATTCGAAGCCGCGCTTCTATCGTTCCCCGGTTGCCTCGGTGTTGGCGTGTTGCGTCCTGGGTTCGATGACGGCCCGTCGCAGATTGTGTTCCGATTCACCGACCCGGTCAGCCTGCGCCAGTGGGAACGTTCACCTGAGCGTGCCGCAATTCTGGCTGAACTCGACCCGTTCGTCGTGGGCACACGGGTGCAGCGTGTACATGGGGTTGAGCGGTTTTTCGACCTGCCCGAACTGGCAGGCCCCGACCGTGCTGCGTGGAAATCGTTCGTGTCCGACGTGGCGTGGGTCTCGCCCGCCAGTCTGGTGGTGTCAGTCGCCGTAGCGCCGCATTGGGACGGCTTCCCGCTGTTAGCGCGGGTTGTGCTTGGTGTTGCGGTGATGACTGCGCTTATTGCGTTTGGACTCACGCCCGTGCGCCAGCGATTACGTCGTCGCCGCGCCTGACGGTTGTCGTTCGGCTGCAAGCCGTCTCCTGAGTTGTGTGAGCGCTCGATGGGTCAACGCCCGCACCCCTTCATCGGTCAAGCCCATGATCGTTGCGACACTGGCCACGTCGAGGTCGTCGATGAACCGAAACTCCAGCGCGGCTCGTTGTCGTTCAGGTAACTGGCGAAGCTGCTCTTCCAACGCTGACGGCTCGTGATCGTCGTTCGTCGACGGGCTGCGGTCGACCAGCAGATGGGCCTTGCGTTCAACGATGCTCAGGTGTCGTGCACGCGAGATGATGAGGTTTCGCAATACGCGAAATAGCCACATGCTTGCTTGGCGGTCATCGATGAATATGTCGCTTGGAGCGCGGCGATAGGCCTTGATGAATGTCTCTGATACGAGATCCTCGGCGCTGTCGGGACCAACCCGGCGGCTCGCGAACGCGAGTAGCGAACTGATATGCGACTCGTAGAAACGCCGGAAAACGTCAGGTGTTGGCGACTGGCGGCTACTCACCCGATATCAGGAGCGTCGGTCGTCGACTCGTCCGGAAGTCCGAGTGCCGCTGCAACACGACTCCATACAGCGGGTTCGCGATCCGAAGCGGCCTGCTTTCGCAGTTCGGTGAGTCGACTGGCCAGAAGCTCGAGTTCGTCGTGGCCAGATAGTTCAGCGAGGTCGCTTCGCAACTCCTCGAGGCTGGGATTCACACGCTTCTTCCGCCCGGCTGGCACGGCCTGAACGCTACTTGGAATAGGGCGAGTTGGGGTGCAGTCGTTGCTAACTGGTCCCGTGCGGTCCAGTAGCGTCGAGCCTGTGCGCATACAGAGGTTAGGCGTGGTTCTTGGCGGCCTCTTGTGTGGCGTCATCACCACCGTCGTTGACGCTCCTGCGAGCGGGGCTGGCGTGCAACCGCTCGCTGCGCCGAGACGCGTGGTCGACACCAGACCTGGTGCAGTGACGCTCGATGGGGTGCTGGCTGGCGGAGGCCTCCGCTCTGCCAACAGCACACTGGTTATCCCGGTTGCGGGCCGCGCCAGCGTGCCGCAATCGGCGGGCTCGGTCATCGTCAACGTAACGATCGATGGCGCTGGCGACGCCGGGTTTGCCACCGTCTACCCGTGCAACGCCATACGGCCGAGCGTATCGAACATCAATTTCGTGCCGGGTCGAACCTCGGCCGTGATGGCGATTTCGGGTCTATCCGCTGGAAACATGTGCATCTACTCATCGGCGGCGACGCATCTCATCGTCGACGTCACCGGATCATTTGGTGTCGGTGACTTTGTGGCGCTGTCTACGCCGCGCCGCCTTGTCGACACGCGGGCCGGCCAGTCAACCGTTGACGGCCAGTTCCAAGGTGGCGGTCAACGGCCGTCGGGTTCGGTCCTTAGTTTCGCTGTGGCGGGTAGGGCAGGGCTTCCCGGCGACGTCCGGTCGGTGGTTCTGAGCGTCGCCGCGGCCGATGCCACGGCCGGCGGCTACCTGACTGTGTTTCCGTGTAACGGTTCGCCTCCCAACGTGTCGAACGCCAACTTCGAGGCGGGTGACACGGTCGCGAATGCCGTCGTAGCCAAGGTGTCGGCTGCCGGGCAGGTGTGTTTGTTCACCTTTGGCACCGCCGATGTATTGGTCGATGTCAGCGGCTGGCTTCCGGCTGCGACGTACTCCCCACTCGACGTGCCAGCACGACTGCTCGACACGCGAGTCGGGGGAGTCACTGCCGACGGTCGAACAGCCGGAAAGGGTCGACGCCCCGCCGACGGCACCTTGCGTCTTCCCGTAGCGGGTCGGGCCGGTGTTCCGGCGTCGGCATCGGCTGTCGTGCTCAACATCACCGCCGTCGGCGCCGCGACGGGGTGGGTAACCATGCACCCTCGCGGTACCGACCGTCCGCTCGCTTCGCAGCTCAATTACTCCGCAGGTCGAGCGGTTGCGAACGCCACCGTGTCGGCCGTTGGCGCCGGAGGCGACATGTGTCTGTACACGGCCGGCAACACCGATCTGATCATCGACGTTGTCGGCTACTTGAACGGCCCGGCCCATGCCACAACCGGAGCCGACTGCCCCGACCAGACGCTATTTCCGCATTGGCGCATGGTTGCGCTGTACGGCAACGACAGCGCCTTTGGCCTTGGGGTGTTAGGCGAGCAGCCGCCCGACGCCGCGGCGTCGCGGTTAGCAACGGTGGCGTCGGGATTCACCGGCCTTGGACGACCCGTGCTCGGCGCGTTCGAGTTCATCGCCACTGTGGCTCAAGCCGATGCCGGGTCGGGCGGGTTGTTCCGGGCGTACTCGACCGACGATCAGGTGCAGCGATACCTCGACGCGGCACGCCGCCACGGCCTGTACTTGGTTCTCGATATTCAACCGGGGCGATCCGACTTCCTCACCGAAGTTCGTCGATACGAGAAATTCCTTCGCGAACCGGATGTCGGCATCGCCCTCGATCCTGAATGGCGTGTCGGCCCGTTCTCCCTACCTGGCCAGGTGATCGGCTCGGTAACGGCTGCCGAAGTGAACGAAACATCGGCCTATGTTGCCCGCATTGTCGCCGAGGAAAATCTGCCGGAGAAACTCTTCGTCGTTCATCAGTTCCAAGAACGAATGCTACCCGACCGTGCCGCTATTGTTCCCCGGGCTGGCCTGTCGATGATGTACCACATGGACGGATTCGGTAGCCGAAACGAGAAGCTTGCGACATGGAGCTTCGTGAAAACTGGCCCGCCGTTCCATAACGGCTTCAAGCTCTTCTACGACGAAGATCGCAACATGTACAGCCCGAGCGAGGTTGTGCTTTTGGAACCAACACCCGATCTCATTACGTATCAATAGCCACTGAACAAGGGACGACTATGCAACGAGTATTGCCCACCGGTGTCATGTGCGCGTACGACCGGACTGGCCCGATCGGAGCCCCGGTCGTTGTGCTGCTGCACGGGTTGTCGGGCAGCCGTGAGACGTACGCAGCCGTCATTGACAACCTGACCCGTGAATATGGCGCACGGCTGCAAGTGCTCAACGTCGACCTTCGTGGACACGGCGACTCGAGCCACCAGCCGCTCGACGGGTATGACGCGCACGGCTACGCGGCCGACGTTGCTGCATTACTCAGCGACCTCGGGCTTGGCCAGGTGCTCGTAGTAGGCCACTCGCTCGGGGGTGTCGTTGCTGCCTATCTTGCCGTTCATCGTCGTGCTCCGGTGAGCTCGGTCTTTCTCGAAGACCCGCCGTTGTTCGAAGGAGACGATGCACGGCGTGCTGCGAGCCCCGTCGCAGCGTTCTTCCCGCACCTCATCGCTGCGGTTCGAAAGCTGCAAGCCGACAACGCACCACTGTCGGCGTACGAGGCGTTGGCCGCAACTCACGCACCCGTTGAAGAAATCGCCGAGCGGGCGCGCTCATTGCGGCGATGGGATCCAACCACCATGCAGGCTGCTGTCGACGGCATCGTCTGGCAGGTTTTCGATCCACTAGCCGCCATTGCCTGCCCAGTCACGATCCTGCGCGCCGACCCGGCTGTCGGTGCAGTATTCGAGCCCCGCGACGCTCGCGCCTTCATGTCGGTGAACCCCGACGCCCGCATCCATCTTGTGCCCGGCGCTAGCCACTCGATCCACGCCCTGCCGACCCGACCGGTCTACCTGGCGCACCTCAGGAACGCTATCGACGAGTTCCTTGGCCATCGGTTGGCGCCGTCGAGCCCTCTCTAGATGCCCGAACCCCAGATCGAACAGATGGGGAGCGCGGCGACGCGGTCGTCGATCATGTACGGCAGCGGTCCGCTGTGTAGCACAACGCCGAATGTGAAGCGGTCGCCGAGGCGATCGCGCAACCAGCAGAGATGACGGGCCGACTTCGCTGGAGGTGAGGCATCGGCTTTGATTTCGAGCGCGACAATCCGACCATCGGCAGCTTCAAGAAGCAGATCGATCTCTTGGCGACCGTGGGACTCACGCAGATGAAACATTCGGGGTGCCTCATCGGCGACGGGCAGCTCGGCTCGTAGCTGTGCGGTGACGAAGGAGTCGACGACTCGGCCGAGCAGGTCGGCATTGCGAAGCACTGCCCGTGAGTCGACGCCGAGCAGCGGCCCGAGTAGTCCCACATCTGTAAGGTGCACCTTTGGGAGACCGGCGAGCTGACCGAGCCGCGATGACGTCCACGCCGGAAGGTGTTCGAGCACGAGCAGTGATTGCAGCGCGTCGTCGTAGGCGAGTGCAGTGAGTCGGTTCACCTCGGCGGCGTCGTAGATGGTCTTGCGGTCCGGGCTTCCCGCGGTGTTTGCAGCCAGGGCTTGGAGGTAGCGGCGGAGCCGGACGGGATCGCGTGTTGGTCCCGCCAAGGCGATGTCGCGGGTCACGAGTTGGTCGACATAGCTTGCGAGCCACGCACGACGGAGGCGCTCGGACGGTTGCCCAACCATCTCCGGGAATGCGCCGCGCATGGCGAGGTCGAGGTAGTCGCGTAGGGTGGGAACGGTAGGTGGCAGACCGATCGAATCGATGGCGCCATCGAATAGCCGGGAGATAAACGGTCGTGCAGCCGCGTCCCCGACAAGCTCGCGTTCTGTGAAGCCCCACACCGGGATTCGGACCACTCGGCCAGTCGCTGGCCAGCCGGCCGCCGTGAGATCAGTGCTGGATGAGCCAGTAAGGATGAATCGCCCCGGTCGAGCATCGGCGTCGACAGCCCGTTTCACGGCTCCAAGCACGTCGGGGACCAGTTGCCATTCGTCAATAACGATCGGTTCGTCGTAGGCCGATAATGCGGCATCGGGGTCGGCTCGCACCGCATCGGCGCTGGATGCCCGATCGAGTCGAAGTATCGAAGCGCCTGATCGTAGCGCAGTCGTGGTTTTGCCTGTAGCCCGCGGCCCTACCAGCATCACGGCTGGAAGGCCCGAGAGGTACTCGCCGATGAGCGGATCGACGATCCTCGCTATGTACGTCCTCCTCGTTGACACAGCATCATGATATCACTATACGACTATCATCAATATGGATCTGGGACAGATCCGAATATCGTTCTACGACAGTCTTTTCTTGTTGAAGTCCAGCGCCGAATTCGTGGTGGAGCTGAGGGGAATCGAACCCCTGACCTCTTCCATGCCATGGAAGCGCTCTACCAACTGAGCTACAGCCCCGTAGGGCGTGATGAATGTACCACCTTGCTTCGGGCAATCCAACTTCATTTCACCCTCAACCCGACTGCCGATGCGGCTCATACCACGATGTTGACCATACGGCCCGGTACAACAATGACCTTCTTGGGCTCCACGCCTGCCAACGCCGCAACCACCTTGTCGTCAGCCATGGCAATCGCCTCGACCGTGGCCTGATCCGAACCCGTGGCAACCGTGATTCGGGCGCGTATCTTGCCGTTGATCTGGACCGGATACTCGACTTCGTCGTCGATGAGGAAGCTTGCATCGGCTTCGGGGAAGGCCTCGTACGTCAGCGTATAGGGATTTCCCATCCGGTGCCAGAGCTCCTCGGCAATGTGAGGGGCGAGGGGGGCGGTCATCTTCACTAGCGTCTCGGCGACCCGACGCGGCGTCGACGGCAACCCGGTGACATGGTTATTCAGCTCAATTAACTTGGCGATGGCCGTATTGAAACGCAGATTGTCCATGTCGGTTCGCACTCCATCGACGATGCGGTGCAGTAGCCGATCGGTTTCATACGTTGGTTCGGTGTCGACTACTCGAAGCTCGCCCGTGGTTTCATCGACGAGATTTCTCCACAGTCTTTGCAGGAAGCGCTGCATGCCGATGACATCGCGTGTGTTCCACGGCCGGCTGGCATCGAGCGGCCCGGTCGACATTTCGTACAGCCGGAATGTGTCGGCGCCGTAGGCGTCGCACATGTCGTCGGGAGTGACCACGTTCTTCAGGCTCTTGCCCATCTTGCCGTACTCGCGTGCGACCGATTGGCCCTGCCAGACATAGCCGCCGTCGAGCGCTTCGACTTCTTCGGCCGGTACGGTTTGGCCTCGGTCATCGCGGTAGGCGTAAGCCTGTACGTAGCCCTGATTAAACAACCGACGAAATGGCTCGACGCTCGACACATGACCCAGGTCGAACAGCACCTTGTGCCAGAAGCGGGCATACAACAGGTGGAGCACAGCGTGTTCGACACCGCCGACGTACAGGTCGACTCCGCCCGGGTCGCCAGGTCGGGATGGGTCGGGGCCCATCCAATACGCCTCGACGGCCGGATCAATGAACGCGTTCTCGTTGGTGGGATCGAGATAGCGCATCTCGTACCAGCATGACCCGGCCCACTGAGGCATGACATTGAGTTCGCGTCGATATGGGCGCGGACCATTACCGAGATCGAGCGTGACTTCAACCCAGTTCGTGGCTCGGGCCAATGGTGGCAACGGGCGGCTCTGATCGTCGTTCGGGTCGAGCGCTTGGGGCTTGAAATCGTCGAGGTCAGGCAACAGCACCGGTAGGTACTGGTCGGGCAAGGCGATAGGGCCGTGCTCGTCCCACACGATCGGGAACGGCTCGCCCCAGTACCGCTGGCGGGCGAACTGCCAGTCGCGCAGGCGATAGTTGATAGTGCCGTGGCCATGCCCGTTGACTTCGAGCCAGGCATTGGTGGAGGTAACAGCATCGTCGATGCTCTCGACGCCGTTCAGCGTGAAGGAATCGTTGGCAGAGTTGACGTACCGGGCGTCGCCGATGAACGCCCGAGGCCACCCTGCGGTGTCCAACGACTCGTCGATGCCGTGGCTGTCGAACCAGCTGGCGGGTGGTTCCTGGATGGCGCGAATGGGCAATTCGAATTGTCGCGCGAACTCGAAGTCTCGTTCGTCACCGCACGGCACGGCCATGATGGCGCCGGTGCCGTAGCCCATCAAGACATAGTCGGCAATCCACACCGGGATGAGTTCACCGTTCATCGGGTTCACCGCATGGCTGCCAGTGAACACACCAGTCTTGGACTTGTCCTCTTGGCGCTGCATGTCGCTACGGCCCGCAGCGGCGGCGACGTACGCTTCCACTGCGTCGTGTTGGGCCGCCGTGGTGAGCGCCGGCACGAGGCCATGCTCGGGTGCGACGACCATGAACGTTGCCCCGAACAACGTGTCGGGACGCGTTGTGAAGACGTCGAGCGGTCCGGCGTCGGTTCGGAAAATGACGCGAGCACCGTGCGATTTGCCGATCCAGTTGCGTTGCATATGCTTGATTGGCTCGGGCCAATCCAATCGTTCCAGGTCGTCGAGCAGCCGGTCGGCGTACGACGTAATGCGCATCACCCATTGCGTCATGTTGCGGCGAAACACCGGGTAGTTGCCGATATCGCTGCGCCCGTCGGCGGTTACTTCCTCGTTGGCAAGGACCGTGCCGAGCCCCGGACACCAGTTCACGGGCATGTCGTCGGCGTAAACAAGGCGATATGAATCGACCAGTTTGCGCTGCGCTCCCTCGTCCATGTTGGCCCAGTCAGTTCCGCCGCCGGTCGCACGCGTGCCCGTTTCAAACTCGGCGATCAACTCCTTTATGGGGCGGGCTTTGGCAATAGTGGGGTCGTACCAGGCGTTGAAGATCTGCAGGAAGATCCACTGCGTCCAACGATAAAACGACTCGTCGGTAGTAGCGACAGAGCGTCGGTTGTCGTGGGCCAGACCAAGCTGGCGCAACTGACGTTTATAGGTGGTGACATTGGCCTCGGTGTTGATTCGAGGGTGAATACCGGTGGCGATGGCGTGCTGCTCGGCGGGCAGACCGAACGAGTCGAAGCCCATAGCGTGCAAGACGTTGAAACCCGACATGCGCTTGTAGCGCCCAAACACGTCGGTGCCGATGAAGCCGAGAGGGTGGCCGACATGTAACCCGGTGCCCGACGGGTACGGGAACATGTCGAGGATGAAGAGCTTGTCTCGTCCGGCAACCTTGTCGGGTTCGCCCATGGGGCCAGCCGGATTGGGAGAGTTGAAGGTGCCGTCGGCCTCCCACCGATCTTGCCAAGAACGTTCGATGGAGCCGGCAAGTTCGGCGTTGTATCGGTAGCGGGGAATCTCATCAGCCATAACGGTTCCCCAAGTTAGTTGGCGAACGGACGGTGAAGCCGGTTGGTTGTCGTGTCGTGGTGCGGCCCGCCCCGCCCTGAACACCATCTCGCCCGAGTTTGGTATCGAAAAGCGACTCGGCAGCCGGGCGAGAACGTGTTCAGATGGCACGGCGGGGTCAGCCCTAGGTCGCGGTCGATTCCGACAACCGTACGCACGTGAACACCATCTCGCCCGAGTTTGGTATCGAAAAGCGACCTGGTAGCCGGGCGAGAACGTGTTCAGTGTGGGTGTGGGGAGTTCGTTGGTTCCAGGACCGCTTCCGTTGCCGCTGCCGTTACCGGGGGCGGAATGTGGCGAACGCGTCGGTTACTACCAGGGAACGTTTCGCAAAGCGGTAGAGCGAACCGGGTCGGCCGCCGCCGGGTCCTGGGCGGCTGATCTGTCCGGTGGGCACAATCGCGTTGCGTCGCTCGAGGACTCGACGCAGATTGCTCGGGTCGACATCGTGGCCAAGTGCCGCCTGGTAGACGCCCCGTAACTCGCCAATCGTGAACGTTGGGGGAGCAAGCGCGAACGCCACGTTGGTGTACGACAGTTTCGCTCGAAGCCGAGCGACGGCGGTGTCGACGAGATCGGCGTGGTCGAACGCTGCGGAAGGCAGATTGTCGACGCTGTGCCACGTGGTGTCGTCAGGGAATCCTGGAGTTGCGTCGGTAGCGACCGAACCGAGATATGCCGTGGCCACCGCGGCATCGGCACGTACCCTGGTGTCGAGTTGCTCAAGGTGGCCAATTGATGCCAGGTCGACCTTGGTCGCCAGATGCCGTCGGATGGCGTTATCGAGCGAATCGCTCGGCTCGAGCCGGCCACCGGGGAGCGCCCAATGGCCTCGATACGGGTCGAGAGCGCGGCGCCATAACATCACGTGCAGCCGGGCTTCGCGCACCTGCAACACGACGGCAACGACCTCGTGGGCAAACATCGATTGAGGGGTAGCGTCCCGGCGTTGACTGGTTATAGACTATGAGTCTAGAACCTCGGTTCGTGAAAGGACAACTGCATGAGCGACTGGAAGATTGAGGCCCGGAAACTGGCCGATGCCAACGATACGGTCATCTTGGCCCACAACTATCAGGTGCCCGAGATCCAAGATGTCGCCCACGAAGTTGGCGACTCGTTGCAGCTCTCACGCATTGCGGCACAATCCAATGCGTCCAAGATCATCTTTTGTGGCGTGCACTTCATGGCCGAAACCGCAAAGATCCTCAGCCCTGAAAAGACCGTGCTCATACCTGATCTCGATGCAGGGTGTTCGCTGGCCGACACCATCACGGCCGATCAACTCCGGGTGTGGAAGTCCGAACACCCAAGCGCAGTTGTCGTGGCCTATGTGAACACCACGGCAGCTGTCAAGGCCGAAACCGATATCTGCTGCACGTCGTCGAACGCTGCCGATGTCATCCGATCAATCCCAGCCGACCAAGAGATTTTGTTCCTGCCCGACCAGTTTCTTGGCGCCCACGTACAACGGGTCACGGGCCGAAAGAATTTGCACATCTGGATGGGCGAATGCCATGTGCACGCTGGCATCACACCGTCTGATGTGCGAGAGACCATTGCCCGTCACCCCGATGCCGACGTGATGGTTCACCCCGAATGCGGATGCACCACGTCGGTGTTGTGGATGGCCAGCCACGGCGACCTTCCCAAGGACCGAACCAAGATTCTGTCGACGGGCGGAATGGTCCGCGAAGCGGAGCACACGACAGCCAACGAGGTGCTTGTGGCTACTGAGATCGGCATCATTCATCAGCTGGAAAAGGTGAATGGGCGCACGAAGTTCATACCGATCAACGACCGTGCATCGTGTCGATATATGAAGATGATCACCCCGGCCAAACTCATGCGGTCGCTACGTGACAATGTCTTTGCCGTCGAGGTGCCAACAGCCATAGCCGACAAAGCCCGACTGTCGGTCGAACGGATGATTGCCATCGGCAATCCGTCGCGTGGTGGCGAATGATTGTTCAGGCCTTACGAGCCGCGCCATCAACGTGGCGACGAGACGTCGACATCGTGGTGGTTGGCTCCGGTGTCGCAGGTCTCACCGTGGCCCTGGCCGCGTCTCGGTCGGCCAAGGTGCTGGTGCTCACCAAGGAAGATTTCGATGCCGGCAGCACGTCGTGGGCTCAAGGCGGAATTGCGGCAGTAGTCGACGTAGCCGACCGGCCCATCGACCATTTCAACGACACTTTGGCCGCCGGAGCGGGGCTGTGTAGCGAAAGGGCTGTCAGCGTGCTGGTGGAAGAGGGCCCGCAACAACTTGCTCGCCTCATCGGCCTGGGTATGAAACTCGATACCGATGACGCCGGAGCGTTGTCGTTGACCCGCGAAGGTGGACACGGCCGAAATCGGATCGTGCACGCAGGCGGAGACGCCACCGGCGCCGAGGTACAACGGGCGCTGCACGCAGCGGTCGACCTTGACGATGCCATCGAAGTAGTCGAGGGCGCGTTCGTGCTCGACCTGCTGAAAAACTCGAACCGGGTGTGTGGGGTTCGAGTCTCGATCCGACAGCCCGACGGTTCGGAACTCGTTGGCGAGGTACGGGCACGCGCTGTGGTGCTCGCCAGTGGCGGCGTGGGTCAGGTATTCGCGTCGACCACCAACCCGCCGGTAGCGACGGGCGACGGTTTGGCGGCTGCGCTACGAGCCGGTGCTTCAATCGCGGACGCCGAGTTCGTGCAGTTTCATCCCACGGTCTTCTTCAGAGGTGTCGGCGCACAAGGCCAGCAAGCACTGATCTCCGAAGCCGTGCGCGGCGAGGGCGCCGTGCTGTTCGATCTGGAAGGGCGTCGGGTCATGCTTGGCGTGCATCCGATGGAGGACCTGGCGCCGCGTGATGTGGTCGCCAAGGCCATCAGTATCCGCATGGCGCAAACCGAGTCCGACCATGTGCTGCTCGACGCCCGCATGATTGGCGATGCCAAGCTGTTACGTCGTTTCCCGAACATCATGGCCGGTTGCCGCCGAGCTGGCATCGACCCTGTTGTCGACCTAATCCCGGTGGCACCGGGCGAACACTTCTTCTGTGGAGGTATCTGGACCGACCGCCAGGGCCGCACGAACCTGCCCGGCCTGTATGCCGTAGGTGAAACGGCGTGCACCGGAGTCCATGGTGCCAACCGGTTGGCGTCGAACAGCCTCCTCGAAGGCATCGTTTTCGGCGAGCGAGTTGGCGCTCAGTTGGTCCTGAACCTTGTCTCGCCGCTCGATCCAGACTCAGCGTGCTGTGCGCCGGGCCTGATTGCTGCCGACGCTCGACTCGATGTCGCCGTGGTCATGAGCCGCCATGTGGCCGTTCGTCGAGAGTCGTCGGGATTGTTACAAACGAACGCCGAGCTTGATGCTGTCGCGTCGAGCATCGAACCGAACCGTTCCACCTGGGAAGCAACCAACGTGCATGCGGTGGCGTCGACAATTCTTGCCGGAGCACAACAACGCACTGAAAGCCGCGGCTGCCACTGGCGCGCCGATTTCCCCGACACCGACGACACCGGCTGGTTGCGCCGAATTGTCCAGACCCTCGATGCAACCGGCGAACTCCAGAGCCGGTTCGTTGGTTTGGAGGACACGCCATGAGACCAGCAACTCGCCAAGCACTACGTGTCGCTGGGCTCGATCCCGACGAGGTCGCCCGGCTGATCAACACCGCGTTGGATGAGGATCTGCACGGCGGTGAAGATGTGACGGCGGCTGCAACCATCGTACCCGGGACCATCACCACAGGCGACTATGTCGTGCGGCGCCCCGGCGTGATTGCAGGGCTGGCGGTTTTGGCGGCGTCACTCGAGATCGGACTGGGTGATGCCGCCGACTACGAACTCAAGCTGATCGATGGTGATCAGGTTGCCAGGGGCGATGTCGTCGCAACCGTCACCGCGCCGTCGATGGCGCTACTCACGATTGAGCGAACGTCGCTCAATTTGCTGTGCCGAATCTCGGGTGTCGCCACCGCGACGCGCCGTTGGGTCGATGCTCTGGCGGGTACGCAGGCCAAAGTGCGCGACACCCGCAAGACCACGCCAGGCATGCGCCATCTCGACAAGTACGCGGTGCGTTGCGGTGGGGGAGTCAACCACCGCATAGGGCTGTACGACGCGGTACTCATCAAGGACAACCATGTCGTCGCCGCTGGGGGAGTCGCCAACGCACTCGACGCCGTGCATCGGTATCTTGGTGGCCGAGCGATGGTGATCCAGTGCGAGATCGATCGACTCAGCCAACTCAACGATGCGCTGACGCATGGCGCCACCGAGATATTGCTCGACAACATGAGCATCGCCGACATGACCGAGGCCGTGAGCAGAGCCAGGACAAGCCACCCGCACGTCAAGATCGAAGCGAGCGGCGGTTTGGAGCTGGCAAATGCGGGCGACGTCGCCAGAACCGGCGTCGACTACCTGGCCGTTGGAGCGCTCACTCACTCGTCGCCCATTCTCGATATTGCGCTCGACGCACGCATTTGAGGTCAGCAAGCCTGGGGGGCATGCGCGAGAATGGCCACTCGTGAGCCATCCAACGTCCATTGTTGAGCGCCTCGTTGCTGCCGCCGATCTTCCGGGACGAACAGCCACCTTTCTGACGGGTGGAGTCGTCGACCAGATCACTATGGCGCAACTGCACGACGATGCCCGTCGCGTCGCTACGGCGCTGCAAACCAGGGGAGTTGAGCCAGGCGATCACGTGGCCTTGCTGGGGCCAACGTCGCGTCAGTTGGTCACCGCCATTCAGGCATGTTGGTTGGCGGGAGCGGCCAGCATGGTCATGCCGTTGCCGATGCGCATGGGCAGCCTCGACGAGTTCATCAACCAAACTCGCGACCGTTTGGTGCAAGGCGACGCCAAGTTGTTGTTCATCGACGACGCTCTAGCGGCGTTCTATGCGGCATCGGAGGCTGACCCGCCTATCGAGCCGCTCGGAGCGCTGTTTGGTGGTGCCGACAACCTGCAGTTACCGCCCACTGATCCCGAACGGCTCGTCATCTTGCAGTACACGAGTGGTTCGACGAGCGAACCCAAAGGCGTCATGATCCCCGATCGGGTCCTTGCGGCCAATATTTCTGGGCTGACGCAGGCGGCGAATCTCACGCTCGACGATGTGTTGGTGTCGTGGCTGCCCCTCTATCACGACATGGGCCTCGTTGGCATTCTCGGGACGTCGATGACGACCGGTGCCGACTTGGTACTTGCCGCTCCACAAGATTTCATGTCGCACCCAGGGAATTGGATGCAATGGATCAGCGACTACGGCGGCACTGCAACGGCTGGACCCAACTTCGCGTGGGTGTTGGCAACGCGGGCGCTCAAGCGCATGCAGGGCCTCGACCTCAGTCGCATGCGCATCATGCTCTCAGGTGCCGAACCGGTCGATCCGGTAGCGGTCGAGAACTTTGTGCGAGAGTCGGCCCGATTCGGGTTCCCATCGGGCGCAGTTTTTCCGGCGTTTGGCATGGCCGAGGTTGCTATTGCGGGTACATTCCCGGCGCCCATGCGCGGCATGGTGTGCGACATTGTTGATCGCGCCCGATTGGAAACCGACCATGTGGCGTCTCCCATTGGAGAAGACCCCGACGATGTACGGTCGCGGCGCCTAGCCCGGCTCGGTACGTGTGTCCCTGGCCTAGAGATGCGTATTGTCGGCCGAGAAACTGGCATGCCCCTCGCCGATCGCCATGTTGGAGAGCTGGAGCTGCGAGGTACGTCCGTTACGCCGGGCTATTACAAACGGCCTGATGCTACGGCTGAACTGTTCCGAGACGGGTGGTTGCGCACCGGCGATCTCGGCTACCTGGTCGAGGGCGAACTGGTGCTGTGTGGCCGCATCAAGGACATCATCATCGTCGGTGGACGCAATGTGTTCCCAGAAGACATCGAGCGAGCCGTCGGCGCGCTCGGCGGTGTGCGTACCGGCAACGTCATTGCGTTCGGCGTCGAGGGGTATAAGGGCAAAGAGTCGGTGGTTGTGGTCGCCGAGGTGAAAGCCGACTCGTCCGAGTTCGACGCGATCCGCCACGCGATTCACGAACGCGTCATCGAGGTGTGCGCGCTTCCACCGCGTGACATCATTTTGGTTCGAGCGAGCACGCTGCCCAAAACCTCGTCCGGGAAGTTGCAACGGTCACTGTGCCGCGAGCGCTACCTCAACGAACTACTCGAGATGGCTACTTAAGCGAGTCGGCCAACGCATCGATTATGTGGTCGACTTGCGCGTCGGTGGTTACAAAGGGCGGGCAGAAGGTCATGGTGCCCGGCAACGCCCGTGAGATAACACCGCGGGCGTACAGCTTGTTGCGAATGTCGATGGAATCGACGCCGTCATTCAACCCGATCGCCCACACGGCACCAACGCCCCGAGCATGGCTGGCGATGTTGTCGTCGGCCAAGCTTCGAAGACCGGCGCCAAGTCGAGCACCCATAGCTGCCCCGCGTGCGATCATCTCCTCGTTGTCGATGATGTCGATGTTGACCATGGCCCCAACCGACGCCGCGGCGTGGCCAGAGTAGGTGTGCCCATGGCGCAGCAAGAATCCGGGGTCTGCTTCGAGGCCGGCGAGCACCTTGGCGCCAACGACCACCCCGCCCATGGGGATGTACCCGGAACTGACTCCCTTGGCGAAGGTCATGAGGTCGGGCCGAACACCAAAGTAGTCGGCACCAAACCAGCGGCCGAGGCGCCCGAATCCGCAGATGACCTCATCGAAAATGAGAAAGGCTCCGTGCTTGTCGCAGAGGCGACGCAACGTCGCGAGGTAGCCATCGGTCGGGGGGTACACGCCACCGGCACCCTGAACCGGCTCGGTGATGACTGCAGCGATCTGCTCGCCATGCTCGACAAATACGGTAGCCATGGCTTCGTCGTCGTCGGCTGGCACATTGATGATGTCGGTGAGTAGCGGCCCGAATCCGGCCTGATTGAGTGGCAAACCTTGTGCCGATAGCCCGCCGTAGGTAACACCGTGGTAGCCGCGTGAACGGCTGACGATAAGCGTGCGTTCTGGCCGGCCTGCTTGCACGTGGGAGATTCTTGCCAGCTTCATGGCCGAGTCGACGGCCTCGGACCCGGACGAGGTCAGGAACACTCGGGCGTTGTCGACAGGCGCCAACGCCTTGATGCGCTCGGCGAGCTGCTCGGCCGGTTCACTGGTGAACGGCTCGAAACAATGATAGTTGGCCAGGGTCGACATTTGCTTGGCGACAGCGTCCCCAATCTCGGGGCGTCCGTGCCCAATGTTGCAATACCAGAGCGCGCCCATGCCGTCGATGTACTGGTTGCCTTGGTCGTCGAACACGAGAGCATCTTTGCCCCTGACAATGCGGATGACATCGGGGTTGGCGGGTTTCGAATACGGCCGAAGGAGCGCCGGATGGTGGGGGGTGAACTGGCTCATGACGCCCGCAGATCGGCGAGTACTTGCTTCCAACGATCGGGGTTGGACTTGTACGGCGCATAGAAACTGATTCGTTGGATGCAGTCACCGTAGCGTGCGTGGAGTTCGCGCCCGATGTGTTCAGGCTCGCCGACCACAGCGAATGTGTTGAGAACTTCGTCGTTGATGACGTTGCCCATCTCGACCCATTTGCCCTGTTTGGACAGCGCGTTGAGTTCCTCTTGCATACCGCCCCATCCATGAATGTCGAGAACGCCTCGGTAGGCCGGGGTGGAGCCATAGAACGCGATTTGCTGGCGGGTGCCCTGTGCCGCCGCTTCGAGTTCCTGGTCGTTGTTACCGGTGACCACGAAGCTGGGTCCGACGATCTCGAAGCCGTCCATGGTTTTGCCGACTTTGGCGCGGCCTCGCTGTAGTGCGGGAAGCGTAACCTCACGCAGGTACTTCTCGGTGGTGAAGCCGTGACAGATGAACCCGTCACACACTTCGCCTGCAACCTCGGTCATGAGCTCGCCGACTCCTGCGAGGAACACGCGCGGCGGGCCAAAGCCGGCGACTTCGGCGGCGTCGGGAGCAAAGAACGGAGTCATGAGGGTGTGTTTGTAGAACTCGCCCCGGAACTCGAGTTTGGTCCCGTTCTGCCAGGTATCCCAGATAGCACGCATCGCCAACACGAACTCACGCATTCGGGCGGCGGGGTGGCTCCACTCCATCGAGAAGCGTTTTTCGATGTGGGGTTTGATCTGGCTACCGAGGCCCAGGATGAATCGGCCCTGCGAATAGGACTGCAGGTCCCATCCGACGTTGGCCATGGTCATTGGGTTGCGGGCGAACGCAACGGCGATAGACGTGCCGAGCTCGATTGTCGTTGAATGCTCGGCTGCGAGCAGCAACGGGAAGAACGGATCGTGCGACGTTTCGGCAGTCCAGACGCCGCTATAACCGGCCTCCTCGGCTTCTTTGACGTTTGCCGCTACATGATTGAGATTGAGACCAATGCCTCCGTCGACTTTCATACAACGAGACGTTACCCAAATCGTCGACGTCGCTGTTGCTCAGGCTCCGTGGTCGCGCAGATATTTTTCGAGTTCCGCAGCGAGTTCGTCGCCAGAGGGTAACTCCGCCGTGTCGATGGAGGTGACGGGCTCTGTTTGTGTAGCGCCATCCCAGGCCTCCTCGAGTTGAGCAAGCATCGAGAGATGTTCGGGATTGCCCTTCACTAGTTCGTCGACCCGCGTGCGTACGATGACGGCTTCGTCGGCCAGTTCGTTGGCGTCGACTTCAATACCGGTGGTTTGGGCGAGACCCGTGAGCAACGCTAAGGAGCCTGCGGGGTATGGATTGGCCGCAAGGTAGTGAGGGATCTGGGCCCACAGCGTGAAACTCTCGATGCCAGCGTCGCCGAGTGCCTGCTCTAACGCAGCTCCTGCGCCTGCGGGCACATCGACGCTGTTTCGCTGATAGGGCAGGTGGGCAAGGATGTCGGGTGACGAGCAACTCACACTAAGGCGTGAGGGGCGGCTGTGCGGGACAGCTATGGGATAGGCCCCAAAGCCGATGGTGCGGGCAACACCCAATGTGGTGGCGATGTGAACGACTGCCTCGCAGAACGCACGCCATCGCATGTCGGGCTCGTGGCCGGTGAGTAAGAGGACATCGCGACCCCCACTGGATCGGCCGACCTTCAACTGCGTGTCGGGCCACACGAGGCCAATATTGACGCCATCTCGCAACTGCATGGTTGGACGACGGGCCCGGAAATCGAGGAACTGGTCGGCGTCGAATGTGGCTACCGGCCGAGCGTTAAGCTTCGAGCCAAGGATGTTGAGAGCACCCATCGCCGCTCCTGACGCGTCGATCCAGCCTTCGAGAGCGACGACGAGAATCGGGTCGACAACGTCGGGCCACTCGTGGACGATGTACGCCTCTTCACTCATTCGATACTTCATTCATCGCCAGTCAGCCTACCGGCGGTAACATGCACTTCATGTCGACCGATGTCACCGACGCTATGTTCCAAACCGCCGTTCTCGAACGATCCAAGTCAGTTCCGGTCGTCATCGACCTGTGGGCACCTTGGTGTGGGCCGTGCCGGACCCTTGGACCCATCCTCGAGAAGGTTATTGCTGAGACCGACGGCCGGGTCGAAATGGTCAAGGTCAACGTCGACGAGAATCCGGCTATTGCCCAGGCATTCCAGGCGCAATCGATCCCGCTCGTTGTCGCGCTCGTCGACGGTCAACCTGTCGACGGCTTTCTCGGCGCGCAACCCGAGGCTACGGTTCGCGAGTTCGTCGAGCGGCTCCTCGCCGGACAGCCCGACCCGGTTGGCGACCTTGTTGCCTTGGGCGACGAGGCCAGCTTGAGCGAGGCGTTGACACTCGACCCTGGTCACGCGGGTGCCGTCGTGGCGCTGGCCACGTTGTTTGTGGAGTCCGAGCGCCACGACGAGGCTTTGGCACTGCTGGCACGCATCCCCGAGTCAGACGAGTCTCGTCTCATTGCCGCTCGCGCCCGGCTTGCTACTCGACCGGACGATAACTACGACGAGCAGTTGGTGGCCCTTCTCGACACGGTGAAAGACGACCTCGACGCCCGTCAGTCCTATGTCGACATTCTCGAACTCATGGGCAGCGAAGATCCTCGTACTGCGCAGTATCGAAAGAAGCTCACCAGCCGCCTGTTCTGACCGTCGGCCTGGTCAGTAAGTCGACGGGCCTCGCCGGATTAGCAGCCGGTGGCGTCGCGGAGACAGCGGCAGGCTTGGGCCAACCGGTTGGGTTCGAGCTTGACGAGCCGTCGACGAAAAGCGCTTCGAGGAATCGTATGGATGTTGTCGAAATTGACGACGCAGTCTGATGGCAGCCCGTCTTCACGGGCCGTCAGGTCGAGTTCGGACACGAGTCCCCGCGTCGTGCGTGTGATTGCCGCCACTACTACTTTGCCAATGAGGTCGGCGACAGGATCGCGGGTGAGGACGAGAACTGGACGGTCGCCTCCGGGGGTGATTGCGAACCAGATTTCACCGTGTTGCATTGGCCCAGTCCGACCAGTCTTCGGCGGGTCCCCACTCGGCGATCTGGCTGATTGCCGACTCGTCGTCGGTTAGGGGTTGGTCGACCCAGATGACAGCCTCGCGCTCGGAGGCGAGGCGAGTGAGGTGACGGTGAAGCGCCTCACGCAACAACTCGGACTTGTCAATACCGAGTTCGTCCGCCCATCGTTGCGTTTGTGCGGCCTCGCCGTCATCGACTCGAAAACTCAACATCGTCATACGTCAACTATATGCTGTATGACAGTCCTGTCCAATACTGCTGCTTTCGATACCGGAATCCGTCATGTGTTGATAAGCAACGTCCTGCGAAAGAGGTCGAGGACCTGGTCGAGGGCGTTGCGCGTCGGGCTCCCCGGTTCGTCGACCAGATGCTCGGTGAGCACTGAATGCGGATTTCGCATGACAGCGGCCGGATTGGCCGCCGAGTCCTCCAGTTCAACGGCGATGAATGCGTCGCCGAGCGCGTCGCGCAGGTACGCGAAGCGTTCAGCCGGGACACTTCGGTCCCCCTTGAACCGTAGACCGAGGACCTGGAGACCCTCCGCGGCACAACGGTGCTGCACGATGGCGAGATCGTCGGGCGAGCAGTCGATGCCGCGCCGCTGGCCGCGGGTAATCGGCAGAGGCATTGATGGTTGTGACAGCACGGGGGCGAGCAGCCGACTGTCCGTACTCATAGCGAGCGCGTATCCGCCGGTGAAGCACATGCCGACGGCACCAACCCCGGGACCCCCGCACCGTTCGTGCTCTGCCGCGGCGAGAGCGCGTAACCATTCCACGATGGGGGATGTCCGGTTCGTCGCGTACACGATGAACTCGCGGCTTACGCACGCAGGGACGAACGAGTAGGTGACATACGCACCAGCGGTCACCGTGTTACCACCCGGTTCACGGCCTGGCACCCCGAACAGGTGTGGGAGCACTGCCGTACATCCAATGTCGGCGACCCAGCCGGCAAAACGCAGGACGTTGGGAGTGATGCCGGGCATCTCGGCCATGATGATCACGGCCGGGCCGTTGCCGCGGCGATATACAACTCTGGTCTTTGCGTTGTGCTCGAACGTTGTCTTTTCGAAATCACCGATCGTCAGGAGCGCCACGTAGCCGAACGTAGTCTAGAGTGTCGACTACTTCCTCCTTTGCAGTGCGCGTCGTTTGGCGCGCTTGTCCACGGAGGAATCGATGGACCTACCTCGTCCGCGTCCAGTCCAACCCTTTGTTGAACGTGTTGCATCACTTGTTCGGGCCGTGTCGCCTGCCCGTCTCGCAACGGCCTCGGCGTCCATGGTCGTGTTGGCTGTCGGCGCATGGTGGCTGCTCCAATCCCCTCCGCTCCCAGTAGAACAGGGGCTCACGAGAGCCCCGACGGCTACTTCGACCGCGCCGAGCGGCCCAACGTCGGTGGCGGCAAACGAGATCACGGTCCAAATCGCCGGGGGAGTTCGCCAGCCCGGGGTGTATCGGCTTGGTGTGGGATCGCGAGTCGTTGACCTAGTCGCTGCTGCTGGCGGCACGGTAGATGGGGTCGACCGCAATCTGCTGGCGTTGGCCTCGAAGCTCAGCGACGGTCAACGAATCGGAGTTCCCGGCCCGGGTGAAACAACCGTGTCGGGTACGCCGACCCTCGGTATAGAGCCCGGTGCGCCAGTGGTTGTTGATCTCAATGCGGCAACAGTTGCCGACCTCGACACGCTTCCAGGCGTTGGTCCGGCTACCGCGGCGGCCATCATCGCTTTTCGGGGGAAACGGGGCCGGTTTTCGTCGGTGGATGAACTGCTCGACGTTCCGGGAATTGGCCCGGCCAAGCTCGAAGCGTTTCGAGACTTGGTGCGTGTATGACGCGTTACAACAATCCGCCCAGGCCATTACTGACCAGACGCGACAGCAGGTACAGGCCACCGGCGACACCGACCCATACGGCGACCAACAAGAAAAGGTATTCGCTCCACCAGTTACGCCAGGTGGCCACCAGCGATCGGGTGGCTCGGCGGGTAGCCAGGAACCCGAGCAACATCCACACGACGGCGCTGCTGGCCAGCACGCCAACGATTCTGATGGTGCCGTCCTCAATTGGCAGCCCCCACAGTACCGCGGTAGGCAGTGCCAGCGCAGGCAGTACCCAGCCGGTGAGCACCTCGCGCCCGCACGCCACGCCTCCGCAGTCGAGCCAGGTTCGGGCCGCGAACATCGCCGCCAACATGATTGCGGGCGGCACAAGCGCTACCAATGGGCCCAGCATGCGGATGCTGCGGTGATAGGCGAGCGGTCCTTTCGGGACGAGCATGGCGGGCTGACTCATGGACCACCCACACTACGCGATGGATGGGTACTGGCGATGGCAGTGGCGGCGTCGCTGGCGGTCACGGGCATCTTTCCGAAGATCGTCGCTCTCGGTCTACTGGTGGGTGTTGTGCGGGGTTCGTGGCGTTGTGGGCTTGTTGTCGCCATTGTGGTGCTCGGCTCGTGGCGTGCCAGCGACGCGACGCCAAGCGCGCCTACGGTTCGGGCGGCGGGACGATTGGAGGAAGCGGTGCTTTTGAGCACTGATCCTGTGCCATTCGGGCCGGGCACTCGGGCGACGGCGCGGTCGTCGTTGGGCGAGATTGAACTTGTGGCGTTTGGGTCGGCGGGCAAGAGTCTTCGGCGCCGGCTTGCCGGTGAGCGCGTCGTCGTGCTCGGCCGGTTGGAGCGATCGAATTCGGCGACTCGTCCCGGTCAACCAGCGGTACGGCTTTCGGTCACAGGTGTGGGTGACTGGTGGCCGGGTTCGCCGTTGATGCGCAGCGCTAACCGGGTGCGCCGAACCATTGGGTCGGGTGCCGCGGTGTTGCCCGCCGATGTTCGTTCCGTCTACCTCGGTTTGGTGATGGGCGACGATCGCAACCAGCCTCGGTACCTTGTCGACGCGTTTAGGGCTAGCGGCCTCTCGCATCTCACGGCGGTATCGGGCCAGAACGTGGCATTTGTGCTCATCGTCGTTTCTCCGTTGCTGCGTCGGTTGCCGCGTTCGTCTCGGTGGTTTGCCACCATTGTGGTGGTCGGTTGGTTCGCAACCTTGACTCGGTGGGAACCCTCGGTCATTCGCGCATCATGCATGGTGGTGCTGTCGGTCTCGGCGCGTTGGCTGGCACGGCCGGTCTCGGGGGCGCGTCTATTGTTCTTGTCTGTCAGTGGCTTGGTGCTCATCGACCCAGGTCTGGCCCGTTCTGTCGGGTTCTGGTTGAGTGCTTCGGCGACATGTGGTTTGGTCACCCTCGGCCCTCTGATACGTCGCTGTATCCCTGGTCCCGCCGTACTGGCCGAGGCGATTGGTGCCAGTGCCTCGGCCCAGGTAGGGGTGCTGCCGGTACAGGTTCTTGTGTTCGGGTGGCCGTCGTTGGCGGGACTTCCTGCGAACCTTCTGGCGGGCCCGGTTGCCGGAGCGGTGATGGTGTGGGGAATACCGGCAGGCCTTGTGGGAGGTATCGGGCCCCGATGGTTGGCACAAATCGTTCATCTGCCGACCCATCTTGGAGTCAGCTGGGTAATCAAGGTGGCCGAAGTTGGTGCCGTTCTTCCGAACTGGATCGCAGTCATTGCCGTGGTGGCCCTGGTTGGTCTGGGTTGGTGGTGGGGCGTCCGCTACGGTCGTGACAATGGGCTCGATTCATTTGGTGAAGGGCAGTGACGAGGCATTGGTCTCGGCCGCAGTCTCCGAACTCGTGCACCGAAGTGTTGGCGACGGCGATCGCAGCCTCATGGTCGACGAGATGTCTGGCGACGACTATGCGGCAAGTGCCATTGTCGATTCGGCGCAGACGCCACCATTCCTGACTGACAAACGGGTCGTCGTTGCCCGTGGTATCGGCCGATTTTCCGCTGATGAACTCGCTCCCCTTGTCGCCTATTTGACGTCGCCCCTCGACACGACTGATCTCATCTTGGAGGGCACCGGCGGCCGACTGGCGAAGAGTTTGTCCGATGCCGCTGCGAAGTCAGGGGCAACGATCACCGACGCCGACGCGCCGAGCAACAAGAAGGATCGGGGTTACTGGTTCGACGAGCAATTGATCGCTGCCGGTGTGAACCTCGACTCGGGAGCGCGGGCACTCATGCTGGCCCACCTCGGTGACGATATGGGCCGACTCGCCTCGCTGCTCGCTGTTCTCACTGCGACGTTTGGTCCCATCAAACTCACGGCGGGCGATGTCGAACCGTTTCTCGGAGAAGCTGGCGCGGTGGCACCGTGGGATCTGACGGATGCGATCGACCGGGGCGATACCGCTGGCTCTCTCACCATGCTTCATCGAATGATGACTGGTCGACACCCGTTACAAGCAATGTCGGTACTCCACTCGCATTATCAGCGGGCGCTCGCGCTTGACGGTTCGAATGCGCGCAGCGAAGCCGCCGCAGCGCAACGGCTCGGGGTCAAGAGCACATTTCAAGCCAAGAAGGCGTTGACCTTGGCCGACAAGCTTGGTTCGGCTGGCATCACGCGATCCTTCGAGCTACTTGGTCAGGCCGACCTCGACCTGCGCGGTGCTACTGGCATCGACGAAGTCACCGTGATGGAGGTGCTTGTGGCTCGCTTGAGCCGACTAGGCGCCGGTTCAAGCCGCCGGCGTTAGCTGACAGCTCTAGACGACCGTGCTAGACGACCTGCTAAACGACAGCGTTGACGCGCTTGGCGAGCCGTGACATGCGTCGCGCTGCCTGATTCTTATGGATGACACCTTTGGACGCAGCCTTGTCGAGCTTGAGCTGTGCAAGCTTGAGTGCTGCGGCCGAGTCGTCGGTTCCGGCCAGCTTGGTGGCGTTCTTGATACGCGTCTTCAACTCGCTACGGACAGCCTTGTTGCGTTCGGCTGCCTTAGCGTTGGTGAGAATTCGCTTTTTCTGGCTCTTGATGTTTGCCACGTGGGCCGTGTTCCTTTCGGTGAAAGCCTGACAATGGTAGCAGGGTTGGTAGCCTGATCCGCTAGCCAGTGGAGCGGTGCGCTCCCGGCAACCCCCCTCATGAACCTCGACCTCATCCGCAACTTCTCCATTATCGCCCACATCGACCACGGAAAGTCCACGCTGTCCGACCGCATACTCGAGCTCACCAACGCGGTCGATGCTCGGGACATGCGCGCCCAATATCTCGATTCCATGGACCTTGAGCGCGAACGTGGCATCACTATCAAGGCCCAAAACGTGCGCGTCGAGTGGAACGGCCATGTGATGCACCTCATCGACACGCCTGGTCATGTCGATTTCGGGTACGAGGTCAGCCGGTCACTTGCTGCCTGCGAAGGCGTGGTGTTGGTTGTCGACGCCGCTCAGGGGATCGAGGCGCAAACGCTGGCTAATTGCTACCTCGCCCTCGAAAACGATATGGAGATCGTGGCGGCGTTGAACAAAATTGACCTTCCAGCTGCTGATCCCGATCGGTATGCCGACGAGATCGAAAAAGTACTTGGCATCCCGGCCCATCAGATTCTTCGTATTAGTGGCAAGACCGGCGTGGGCGTGCCTGCCCTACTCGATGCAGTCATCGAACGGATCCCCGCTCCGAAAGGTGACCCGACCGCTCCGCTCCAGGCCCTCATTTTCGACAGCCAATACGACGCATATCGTGGTGTTGTCAGTTCGGTTCGCGTCATGAACGGACGTCTGGTGTCTGGCGGCAAGCTGAAGTTCATGCAGACGGGGGCGTTCCATCAAGCGGCCGAGATCGGTGTTCGTAAACCCCTCATCACCCCTGTCGATGAACTTGGGCCAGGTGAAGTGGGCTATCTCATTACCGGCCTGAAAGATCTTGGCCAAGCCCGACCGGGCGAGACCGTCACCGATGGCGCGAAGCCTGCTTTGCAGGCGCTCGACGGCTACAAAGAGCCCAAGCCCATGGTTTTTTGCGGGTTGTTCCCTGTCGACGGCGACGAGTTCGAGAACCTGCGCGAAAGCCTCGACAAACTCAAACTCAACGATGCCTCCATCACGTATCAGCCCGAGTCGAGCCAAGCTCTCGGCTTCGGGTTCAGGTGCGGATTTCTCGGGTTGCTGCACATGGAAATTGTTCGTGAGCGACTTGAGCGCGAGTTCAACCTCAATCTCATCGCTACCGCGCCGTCGGTCGAATACCGTGTCACCCGAACCGATGGCAAACTCCTCGTGGTCGACAACCCTGCCGACTTGCCGCTTCCGCAAGAGGTCGAGTTCATCGAGGAGCCGATTTTTGCCCTCACGATCCTGACGCCGTCGGAATATGCGGGCACCATTATGGAGCTCTGCCAGCAGCGTCGTGGCGTGATGGTGAAGCTCGAATACCTGTCGCCCGAGCGGATGGAAATTGTCTACAGGGTTCCACTCGCCGAGGTGGTTACCGACTTCTTCGACGCGTTGAAAAGCCGCACTGCTGGTTACGCCTCGATGGACTACGAACTGTCAGGCTACGAGCGAAGCCAACTTGTTCGTGTCGACATCTTGTTGAACAGCACTATTGCCGATGCGTTTAGTTCCATAGTTCACCGTGATCGTGCATACGACTACGGCAAGAAGATGTGCGAGAAGCTCAAAGAGCTCATCCCTCGCCAGATGTTCGATGTGCCAATTCAGGCCGCAATCGGTGGCAAGTACATTGCTCGCGAGACCGTAAAGGCTCGACGCAAGGACGTACTGGCCAAGTGCTACGGCGGTGACATCACGCGTAAGCGCAAGCTCCTCGAGAAACAAAAAGAGGGCAAGAAGAAGATGAAGAACATCGGCCGGGTCGAGGTACCCCAAGAAGCCTTCGTAGCCGCGCTGAGGCTCGAAGACTGATGCGAAGCATCTGGCTTCAGCAGGCCGTAGGCCGTGCTGCCGTTAGGCGGAGACTGATGCGAAGCATCTGGCAGGTTCCGATGTGAGCGTCTCGGTTCTGTGGTTTCGGCGTGATCTTCGGCTCGCCGATCATCCGGCGCTCACCGCGGCCGCAAACGTCGGGCCAGTGGTGCCGCTCTACGTCATTGATCCGGCGCTCTATGCAGTGTCCGGTCAGCCCCGTCAAGCCTTTCTGATCGAAAGCCTTCGGTCTCTTGACGCCTCGATCGGCGGGCGTCTTGTACTTCGCCACGGTGCTCCGAGCGAGGTAGTCGCCCAGTTCGCCCGCGAAGTTGGAGCATCGCAGGTTTTCGTAACGGATGACTTTGGCCCCTACGGGCGTGAGCGCGACGCGGTCGTTCGGGCAGGTCTTGCATCGTTTGGTTGCCGATTGACCGCCGTTGGTTCACCGTACGCTGTGCGTCCTGGTTCGGTCTGCAAGGACGATGGCTCGGCGTATTCGGTGTTCACCCCGTTCTCGCGCCGGTGGATGGCAACGGGTTGGACCCGACCGCTACCGGTTCCAGATGTCGAATGGCGAGGCGCACCCGAGGTACCGTGCGATGGCTATCCGGCAGAGCCGCCCACGTCGATCGATATGTCAGCCGGGTCCGAACGTGCGGCTTGGCTTCAATGGGAGCGGTTTTCCCACGGCGCGCTCCATCGCTACGACACAGCCCGCGACACCCCTGGTGTCGACGGCACAAGCCGCTTGTCGGCTGCGTTGCGATGGGGCCTTATGCACCCGCGTCAACTTCTCGCTGACCTGTCCGATTCGCGTCCGCACACGGTTTTCCGGTCCGAGCTGGCATGGCGAGACTTCTACGCCGATGTGCTGTACCGGCTGCCAGCCACGGCGCGCTGGAACCTCAAAGCATCCATGAATGGGCTGCCCGTCGACACCGATACTGCGGCTCATGCTCGATTCGCACAATGGTCCGCGGGCATGACGGGCTATCCAATTGTCGATGCGGGGATGCGACAACTCCTTGCAACAGGCTGGATGCACAACCGTGTACGCATGATCGTGGCGAGTTTTCTCGTGAAAGATCTTCATGTGCCATGGCAGTGGGGTGCCCGTCATTTCATGCGCCACCTCCTCGACGGTGATTTGGCCTCGAACTCGCACGGTTGGCAGTGGACAGCGGGTACTGGGACCGACGCGTCACCATATTTCCGGGTGTTCAATCCGGTAAGCCAAGGCGAACGATTCGACTCCGACGGCGACTACCTACGTAGATGGGTGCCTGAATTAGCCGATGCGTCGGCTGCGTCGATCCATGCGCCATGGCTGTCCAAGCGGGGCATTCCACTGGGATACCGGCCTCCAATGGTCGATCACGCCGCCGAACGTGTCGAAGCGCTGCGGCGATACGCGCTCGTTAGCCGACCCGACTCAGTCCCAGCTGGATAGACTGCGGTGTCCAACCGTCGGCTGGCTGTTTCTTCCTGGGCAGGTGTCATAGGTGCTTGATGATCGAAAGACCGCCATTTTGCGTGCCGTCATCGAGGAGTACATCGAATCGGCCCAGCCCGTCGGGTCGATGCACATCGCACGCTCGGCCCGGGTCAACGTGTCCGCGGCCACAGTGCGCAACGAGATGGCCGTGCTCGAACAAGACGGTTATCTGCACCAGCCCCATACGTCGGCTGGCCGCGTCCCTACCGACAAGGGATATCGCTTCTTTGTCGATAGTCTCACGGGTCCTGGCGTTCTCGATGCTCAGGGGGTCGTCAAGGTCCGGGATTTCTTCGAGTCGAGCCACGGTGCCCTGGAACAACTGCTTTCCGACACCACCACGTTGTTGTCGAGCCTCACCAACTATGCAGCCGTGGTTATTCGGCCAACGGCCGAGCTGAGCATTGTGCGTTCAGTGCAACTGGTGCAGTTGTCGAGCCACACCGCAATGGTCGTTGCGGTGCTTGCGAATGGAACGGTCGAAAGCGAGACGCTTGAACTCACCGACCAGGTCTGCGATGCTCACGTCTTGGCGGCAGGGGCGCACCTTGCACGCCACGCAGTCGGTCGCACACTTGCTAACCTCGTCTCGCTCCCGCCCTCAGGCGACGTCATCAACGACGCGCTGGTGTCCTCGGCGGCGATGGCGCTTATCGGCCGAGGCCGTCACGATGCCGAGCAGGCCTTCGTGGGTGGCGCTTCACGGGTTGCGCAGATCTTCGATGTGGTCGAGGTTGTCCGAAACGTGCTGCACACCCTTGAACATCAAGCGGTTGTTGTTGCCCTTGTGCGAGACGTGCTAGAGCGGGGTCTTACTGTCGCGATTGGCGCCGAGCACGGGGTCGAACCGTTGTCGTCGTGTTCTGTCGTCGTCAAGCCGTATCTCGTCGACGGCGAGGCCGTTGGTACTATTGGTGTCTTGGGTCCAACCCGAATGAATTATCCGCAGGCGTTAGCAGCGGTCGAAACCGTATCGGTCCGACTGGGCCGAACTCTCTCGGAAGGCTGATTTCGTGGCTGATTATTACGGACTTCTCGGTGTGTCGCGTACTGCGTCGGCCGAGGAGATCAAGAAGGCCTATCGTAAGCGGGCTCGCGAGTTGCACCCCGACGCAAATCCGAACGATCCAACCGCCGAGGAGCAGTTCAAATCGCTGGCAAAGGCATACGAGGTGCTCTCAGATCAGGGAACGCGGGCCCGTTACGACCAATTCGGCGAAGCTGGCTTGGGCGGAGGTAACCAGAACCCGGGCGATGTCTTTGGCGGTTCGGGCCTGGGCGACCTCTTCGACGCGTTTTTTGGTGGCAGTACTGGCTCGGGTTTTGGGGGAGGTTCACGCCAGGGCGGTGGTAGCCCCCCTCGGGGCCAAGACGTTGAGGTGGTAGCCGAGCTCGAGTTTGAAGCGTCGGTGTTCGGGTCGGCCCACGTGGTCTCGTTCCAGAACCTGGTGGGGTGCGCCGATTGCTTGGGAACGGGAGCGGGTCAGGGCACAAAGCCGGTTACTTGCGTCGATTGCAATGGCACGGGAGCCATCCGGCGCGTTCGTCAAAGCCTGCTCGGCCAGATGGTGACCGCATCTCCATGCCAGCGTTGTAGCGGTATTGGCGAAGTCATCGTGACCCCATGCCAGAAATGCCGGGGCGAAGGTCGTAACCGTGAGCACATGAGCATTACAGTCGACATCCCCGCAGGTGTTGCGTCGGGTCAAACACTCAGACTGCATGCCCGTGGTGCTGCAGGCCCACGCGGTGGCGATTCCGGCGACTTGTATGTGCACATCCGCGTTCGTGCTCACGATCGTTTTGTTCGCGACGAGGACGACTTGGTTACCAGGCTGAAGTTGTCAATTGCACAGGCGGCGCTCGGCACGCATCAGACCATCGACACTCTTGACGGTCCCGAGGAGCTTTTGGTGCCTGCAGGCACGCAACACGGACGCGAATTTCGTCTGAAGGGTAGGGGAGTACCCCACGTGCAGGGTCGTGGGCGCGGTGACCTTCGTGTGCTTGTGGCTATCGAGGTTCCTACCAAGCTGACCAAGGCGCAAGACGATCTGCTGCGGCGGTTTGCCGAAGCGAGCGGCGATGCGGTGATGTCGGCCGACGACTCATTGCTGGGTCGGATCAAATCTGCCTTTCGATGAGTGAACTCGTTGACTCGGCTGCGCATGTGATCGTCGCTAATATTGATTTGCCGATCCTTTCGGACGACGACCGCCACCATCTCGAACGGGTTTTGCGTCTTCGCACCGGCACCGTTATCACCGTTACCGATGGTCGTGGCTCTTGGCGCAGCGCTCGGCTTGGGGCTGATCTCGACGAACCCGGCCCAGTGAACCACGTCGCTGCTCCACGGCCTTTGGTGGTTGCGTGCGCCATAACAAAGGGCGGCAAGCCGGAGCTTACCGTGCAGAAGCTAACGGAAATCGGTGTCGCCGAGGTCGTTTGGTTTCCGGCAGCACACAGCGTGGCACGCTGGACTGCAGACAAAACCGAGAGTCAACTGAGTCGGCTACGCCGCGTGGCCGACTCGGCGGTCGGCCAATGTCGCAGGGTGTGGCGACCTCAGATATCGGTGGCGGCCGCGCTTAGCGACGTTCTTCAGCGGCCAGGCACCGCGGTGGCGCACATGGGCGGGGCATCAATAGACAGCGGGACTCGCTGCATTGTCGTGGGTCCCGAGGGTGGTTGGAGTCCATCTGAGCTTGCTCAGAGCCAACAAATTGTTGGACTTGGGTCGCACGTGTTGCGCGCCGACACAGCGGCGCTCGTCGCCGCAACGCTACTCTGCGCAGCCCATAGTTCAGCGAGATGAGACCTTCGGACTATACTGGTTTCGTGCCGCAAAATATAAGTAAGTGTATGAACGCTCGAGATATCACTCGTTGCGGTTTTGACTCCGTCTTGTTCGTGTCAATACACACCGTGCGTGACATTATAAACTGTACTGTCCGTGATGTTGCCGCTAACGAGTGCAGGAGACAGACACTATGAATGACATCATCGAACAAGACGAGGAACTGATTGCTTCCTACGGCCGCCGGGTTGGCGAGCGTCTACGAGCAATCCGCCGACAGAAGCGTTTGTCGCTCCAGGAAGTCGAGGCCACGTCCAAACAGGAGTTCAAGGCGTCGGTACTCGGAGCCTACGAGCGTGGTGAGCGGGCCATCAGCGTGCCCCGCCTCCAGCGTCTAGCGCGCTTCTATATGGTGCCGGTCGATCAGCTGCTTCCGAGCGACGACGGTCCGGGCTTCGACCTGGCCGAACGCGCCAATCTTCCCGAGCCCAAGATCGTCATCGATCTCACCAAGCTGGAGCAGCGAAGTGGAACCGAATACAGCATGCTGTCGCGGTACCTGCGCATGATCCAGGTACAACGCCAAGACTTCAACGGCCGGGTTCTTACGGTGCGCCAAGACGACCTACGGGCAATTGCGTGCATCCTTGATTGCCCCGCCGAGATGGCCGTGCGCAAGCTCGACGAGCTTGGGCTTCGCTTTCATCGCAACTAGTTCTGTTTCGCCCCGTATCCTGATCTGATGTCAGTCGGATACGGGGTGTACATACACATACCGTTTTGTGCCCGGCGGTGTGACTACTGTGCGTTTGCTACGTGGACCGACCGCATCCATCTTGCCGAGGCATACACCGACGCCCTCCATACTGAACTGCAGCGAGCAATCGCCTCGGGCGAGGTGCCGCCGGTCACCAGTGTCTTTGTTGGTGGTGGTACGCCATCGATGATTCCTGCTGCGTTGCTGGGCAGGCTCGTGGAATCGATACCAACGGTTGTCGACGCCGAGGTAACGGTGGAATGCAATCCCGACGACGTCACGCCCGACCTGGTGTCGACATACCGAGACCACGGTGTAAACCGCATCAGCTTGGGTGTCCAGTCGATGGTTCCCCATGTTCTCAAGGGCCTTGGCCGATGGCACCAACCCGACAATGTTGTTCGGGCAGTCGATGTCGTGGTTGACGGTGGCGTGCCGACGTTCAACCTCGATCTCATCTACGGCTCGGTCGGTGAAACGAACGATGATTGGACGACGACGCTGACCGAAGTGCTGCGGTTTCGTCCACCTCACATCTCGGCGTACGGCCTGACCGTCGAGGCAGGAACGCCGCTGGCTGCCGACCCCGCTCGCCACCCTGACGATGATGTTCAGGCCGATCGATACATCGCCGCCGACGCCGCATTCATTGCATCAGGGCTCGACAACTATGAGATCTCGAATTGGGCGATGCCCGGCCACGAATCGCGCCACAATCAGTTGTATTGGGCCCAAGGTAACTATCTCGGGTTGGGCTCGGCGGCACATTCGCACCAGGACGGTCGACGCTGGTGGCGGGTGCGAACCCCTGAGCGCTACATCGAACTTGTGCGGACCGGTACGTCGACCGAGGCCGCGGGCGAGATCCTCGACGAGGCGACCCGCCGATTCGAACGCCTCGAACTCTCGTTGCGTACACGCGATGGCGTGCCCCAAGAGGCCTTAGATGTCGACGGATTGGACGACTTCGTCAGCGCTGTCGACGGCCGGGTGGTGCTCACCCGGCAAGGTCGCCTCATGGCAAATCAGATCGCCCTGCGCCTTCGGCCGTAGGTAATGCTAAGATGCGTCCTGCTTTGGGCGTATAGCTCAGTTGGCTAGAGCGCTACCATGACACGGTAGAGGCCGGGGGTTCGAGACCCTCTACGCTCACCCTTGGCACGTGCTCAGAGGCCCTCTCCGCTCAGCGGACTGGGCCTCTCGCTGTTCTCGGGCGTGGACGCCGAGCAAACTCGATACTTGTGCGATCGGTAGCGGCTGCGAGCTACCAGGCGCGCAACAACCGGTGCCCGAGCGCTGTTACGTCGGGGGAAGGTCCTTCGGGTCGTCTTTTACAGCCGCGTCGGGACCACTGTGTAACCGGATCCACGGCGTAGCTGCCAGGGCCGTGGTGGTAGCCGCCGACAGCGTTGCTGTGGCCAGCGCGGTGGTGTCTACGTTCGCCACCCAGACCGCATCGGAGTCAACGGCGCGGTCGGCACCCACCGCTGTTGGTGCCCACCGCCCTGTGACCCGGGTGAAGCGAATGATGTAGTCGCCAGGGTCAAGGTCGGTGAATCGGTACCACCCGTTGGCGGCGGTAACAGTGATGCGAGGAACACCGGTGGTGGTCAGCGCAGGTGTCCCATCGGCCCGCAGTAGCTCGACCCGCGCACCAGCCAGTGGCAGGTCCGATGCTTCTCGCACGCCGTCGGTACCGCCGGGTGCCGCTGGCGTCGACGGGCTGTCATTCCAATACACGCCTCGAATCTCGATGACCACCGGTTCGAGGGTTGGTACACCAACCTCGCTGAAGCCGATGTCGAGATCGGTCCGGTTCGTGTCGGCGGTGAACGGGCCTGAGACGCCGTTTGCGTACACCACCGATCGTCGTTGTGATGTACCTGCTGACGACACGATCTGGGTTGGTTTGTAGAGCTCGTAGATGCTGAGAAGCCCATCGCCGGGACCTCCAGCGGGGGCAACTGCGCCGCTAACACCGGGAAGTTGTGCCTTCAGCCGTAGGCCCGCGGTTGCGCCACGAAGCGCGCTGACATCGTAGACAAAGCTGGTGTTCGTGAGGCGAGCATGGCGGCCCTCACCCGACGAGAATAAGAACTGACCGTTGGCGTCAGTCTCGGTTGTCGCCACAACCGTGCCGGCTGTGTCGAGCAGTTCAATCTTGACGTCGGCGAGGCCAGGCTCGTAGTTCGGTTGATCGGACTTGGAGACGTTCGCGCTCTGTAGCCCATCGCCGTTCTTGTCGTCCCACACGCGGTCACCGACTTCGACCGGAGCCTGGGCGCAAATGAACTCGAGATCGCCGAGCCCGTTCGACTTGGCGAAGAGGCCCTCGTTAGTGGCCGGACTGTTGCCCGAGTGCTCAGTGTCGGTATACGCCGCATATACCCCCACGTCGCCCCACATATGCCCGGTGCGGTTGGCGAAGGTCACCGTTCCCGCCGCCTCGCCACCAATTGGGTCCACGAAGGTGGTGACGACGTCGCGGGATCCCTGGCGTATGGCTAAAGAGCCCATGGCCTTCTCGGCGTATGCGCCGTGAAACATGGTTCCGCCGATGCCAAATGTCGTGCCAGAGTTGTTCGCGATCTTGGTCCCGCACACCGAACGGAATCTCGTCACCTGAGAGCCGTTCTCCCACACCAGTGTGTTTCTGCCACCTTCCAATTGGAATGAACCTGCGCTGTCCTTGCATAGCCGAATAATCGCGCCGCGACCTGAGTCGGCTTGTGTGATCGCGATATCGCGGACGGAATACTGCGAACTCGGAGATGCGCCGACGGGCTGAGCGAGCTCGACGGCACCAAGCGATGGTCCCACTCGATCACCGAATCGATTGCGGATTCCTAGCACCATGTCGTTGTTATCAAAGGCGATTGTGGCCAGGATTGGTTCGGCAAAGATGTATTCGCTTGACTCTGAGCGTAAGGGAAAGCCGCCCCAATTTGTGCCGTAGAACTGCGCTGTGTTGGCGGTGTTACCCGGCACTCTGTTGGCTTCGGCTCGCGGAATTATCGGGGTCTTGCTCGTCCACGGCATCCACTGCTCGTCGGCACAATACGGATGCGAGCGGCCGAGCGTAGTGGCCTGTGTTGTCGGGCAGGCTCGCCGGTAGGTGAGGTCGACATCCGCTATCGGCACTGGATTGAAGGCGAGCGTGGTGGTGTCGAATGTAAAAACGTAGGCGCGAAGTTGCGCACGATCTTGCGTGGTCTCGGCGGAACACACGACACCAAGGTACCCCTTGCCGTCGTGCAGCGCGACGGCCATGGGACGAAAATCCTGGGGCAAACAGTCGACGGCGACCTTGCTGGCCGCGCCTGGACTGCCAGCATCGTTGCAGTCGGTGTTCGGTGCGCCGGTCTTCTTGCCCGAGCCCGGGTTGGTGGGGTCGGTGCCGTCGGAATCATTTCCGCCGCCGTTGTTGCCGTCATCTGGAGGGCAGGGCACGGGGGTACTTGCCTGGATAATGTCGCTCGCCCGGGCGGCCGGCAAAATGGCGCTCATCTTGTACAAGAACCCGTTGGTCATGTTTACGACGTACAACCACTGGCTGTCTTCGCTCACCTCCAGATCGCCAAAGCTCAGCTTGCCAACGGCGTTCCATGATCCCGCATCGTGATACCACTGCTCGAGCGCAGAGCCCGGAACTCCCTGAGCTGTTACCTTGCCGCTCATGCCCGAGCCAATGGCTGAAGGGTGCGGGTCGGCTCCGGCAATTGGGTCGGCGCCAGTGGGCGTCGTGATTAATGTGTTGAGGTTAACGAACTCAGACACCTTCGGGTCCGCTGATCCCGGGTTTTGAATGGCGTAGATTGATCCAGGCCCACCGGCTCCAGAACCCGAACCGCCACCGAAACGAGGCAGTCCGGGCTGGCCGAATCCGGCAAATCGCCGCATATATGCCGAAGCAAACAGCACATCGTTGTGGCGGTTGTAGCCCAGGCCGAACGTTGTGCCAGTTTGGCTGTCGGTCGCGAGCGCATCTGGAAGGACATAGCTACTCATGGCGGCCCCACCGGTTCGGTCCTGCGGCCAAGCGAAAATAGTTGGGCGACTTCGGGTAGGTCGTTGGTCGCCGTATCGAAAACAGGTGGTAACCAGGAGCGGTTTTTGCTGGCAGTAGTCGTTCGGATTAGCGACTCGGAAATTAACCCTGCCGGAATGAGGAAGCGTGATGAATGTGGTGTCGCGCACCAAGTCCCATCTCAAGCTGGTGGCATTGTTCAGAACTCTGGTGGGCAACTGGCCGTCGTTCACGACGGCGACTGGTTCTAGATACGACAGAGCTTCGGGGATTCGCATCTCCAGGCGAACAGAATCGCCCCATGCGCCCGTGTCGATATCGAGGCTGTAGTTACCGACCGCGTCGGTGACGGTTCGAGTGATTGGAGTATCACTCGCGTCCGCTGCGGGGTCGGCTACGAAGGCGAGAATCTCGATTCCTGCCACGCCGGGTTCCTCGATCGCCTGTGTATCGGCCGCGCTTTGGGTTCGCCAGTCCTCAGTCCAAGCGCGAAAGCCTGAAGCATCGTAGTCGCGGTAGACCGTTCCGGAGACAGATCGCGGCACCGCCGAGGCGCGCATGGGGGAGACAACGATGCCCGTTATGGACACAAGAGCAGCAAACGTAAGGCACAGCGGACGCGAGAATCCGAGCAAAGATTCCTTTACCATAAGGACCTCGACGGCTGGCCGGTCGCTCTAATGAGGGTTCCGGACTGACCTTGAGGGTTCTTTGAGGTTGACGGCGACGAGGCTGTCGGAACGGCCTGTTGCTTCGAGGCTCCGGGCTTTATGGCCGGCCCCTTGGTACGGTCGTGGTGTGGTTGATCCAGTGCCAGTTGTTGGTCGTGTTCTCGGAATGGCGTCGGAAGGCGGAGCCACGCCTACCTCGTTTTGGGTCGGTGTTGCCGACGGACAGTTCCTGCAACTCGACGATGTTGTCGTCACCGAACGTCGAGTGCCAGGACGTACCGAACCCGTAACCATCTCCGGAGTCGTAAGCCAAGTACGAGCGGTACAAGAAGGCGCTTCGTGGGGCAGCGATGTGTTCCTCATTGCCGATGGCGTGTTGCCCGCCCAAGAGTTCGAAGCGGCCGAAGTGTTGACCACCCGGGTTGATCCCGAAGTCTACGTTCCTCCCCTACCCGGTTCGGCCGTTCGGCGAGCCACGGGAGCCGAGCGCGACAATGCGTTGTGCTTTGACAAAATGGTCGATCGTCTTCCTATCGGCTTGGGGCGAGACGGTGAGCCGCTGTTCGCCAACCTCGAGTTTGTCGACGGCACACGTGGTGCTCACATCAACATCTCTGGCATCTCGGGCGTTGCCACCAAAACCAGCTACGCCACGTTCCTCCTGCATAGTCTGTTTACCTCAGGTGTCTTGTTGGCTGAGGCGGCAAACACCAAAGCCCTGATATTCAATGTCAAGGGCGAGGACCTGTTGTTTCTGGATCACCCCAACAGCCGGCTCGAACCGCAGCAACGTTCTCTGTATGCCAAGCTCGGTCTCCCCGCCGAACCGTTTGCAAGTTTCGCCGTGTTTGCGCCGCCGCGACCGGGAGACCCGAACGCCGGACCCCATGTCGCTAGCCGAGCCACCGGCGTGCACTCGTTTTACTGGACCCTGGCTGAATTTTGTACCGAGGAGCTGTTGCCGTTTGTCTTTGCTGACGCCGAGGATGAGCGTCAGCAGTACACGATGATCGTGCATCATCTCACCGCCAAGCTGCATCGTGACGGTGCCGTATCGGGTTCCGACGGTGCATGGACAATCGATGGCCGAACGTTACGTACCTATGGAGACCTTGTCGACGTTGTAGTCGAACGGGTAAGCGACGACCACACGCGTGACGAATGGGCTGGAAGAGCAACAACCCTCGGTACCGTCAATGCGTTCATCCGTCGCCTTCAAGCAAGCCGCAAACGTCTTTCGCCGCTCATCCGAGCCGACGTACGCGAGCGGGCGTCCCATCGTATCGATACCTCTGGCGCTCAAGTAACGGTTGTCGATCTGCACTCGCTGCACGATCGTGCTCAGCGCTTTGTCGTTGGCGTCACCATCCGACATTTATTCGACGAGAAGGAGCGCACCGGGTCAGCGCGTCCGCTGACCTTCCTTGTGCTCGATGAGCTCAACAAATATGCGCCGCGAGAGGGTTCCTCGCCCATAAAGGAAATTCTTCTCGACGTCGCCGAACGCGGACGTTCACTCGGCGTCATCTTGATCGGGGCCCAACAGACCGCGAGTGAAGTCGAGCGTCGCATCATTTCCAATGCTGCCATCCGCGTGGTTGGTCGCCTCGACGCAGCCGAGGCCAGCAGGCCCGAGTATGGCTTCTTACCCGAGGCGCAGCGAAAACGAGCAACCATTGCCCGGCCGGGAACCATGTTTGTGAACCAACCCGAACTCCCAGTGCCCCTCGTTGTCGAGTTTCCGTTTCCAGCTTGGGCCACGCGTGCCTCTGAAATTGGTGGTGCGGCAGCCGGGTCTACGCCGCGTCCGGCCGACCCGTTCGACGGGTTGTAGCCCACGTGAAGCTGTTACACACCGGTGATTGGCACGTTGGAAAGGTCCTCAAGGGATATCACCGAATCGACGAGCAACGCGCAGTGCTAGCCGAACTCGCTGCATTGGTTGCGACCGAGGCCATCGACCTTGTCGTTGTTACCGGTGACCTGTTCGATACCGCAGCCCCCAGCCCCGATGCACAGCGACTCGCGTGGGACACGCTGCTGACGTGCAGAAGCAACGCAGCGCAGGTAATCGTCATTGCAGGGAATCACGATTCGCCCGACGCGTTCGATGCTGTCCGACCGGTGTTCGAGGCTGCAGGTGTCACCATGATTGGCCGAACCCGTCGGCCAGCCGAGGGCGGTGTTCTCGAGTTCATCGTGAACGACGAGCCAGTCGTTGTGGCCACGTTGCCGTTCGTCAGCCAGCGCGGTGTGGTGAAGGCCGCCGAACTGATGGAGATTTCAGGGGCCGACGCCCGCGGCAAGTACCAAGACCGCATCCACCAGATCATTGAACAGCTCACCCAGAATTTTCGCTCCGATGCGATCAATTTGCTTATCTCACACCTCACCGTTACCGGAGGACAATTCGGTGGCGGTGAGCGTGAGGCCCATTCAATTTTTGACTATCACGTCGCGGCCCAGGTCTTTCCGACATCAGCGAGTTACGTTGCTCTTGGCCACCTCCACCGTGCCCAAAAGGTTCCAGCGCCATGCCCTGTGTGGTACTCGGGTTCTCCCATCGCCGTCGATTTCGGTGAGGGTGCCAATACGCCGGGCGTGCTCATCGTAGACGTGGCGCCAGGCAAGCCGGCCAAGGTGGAGCACCGGCCATTGAAGTCGGCCAAGACCCTGGTCACCCTGACCGGTACCCTCGCCCAATTATCGGAACAACAGCCCCCCGTCGCATCGCTCGTACGTGTCGTGGTCACCGACCTCTGGCGCGCAGGTATCGCTGACGATGTGCGGGCGCTGTTTCCCGACGTTCTCGAGATTAGGGTGGCGCGGCCCGACGCAACAACATCAACTCGCGCGGCCCGATTGTCGTCGTCGGTGTCGCCAAGCGAACTGTTCGACCGGTACCTTGCCGAGCACGACATCGAAGATCCACGGCTGGGTGAGCTGTTCTCTGTGGTACTCGACGAGGTCACCAATTCGTTTGAAAGCAGCAGCTGATGCGGCCCGTGCTGCTTGAGATGGTTGGCTTTGGTGCCTTCCGCCAAAAGGCCAGCGTCGACTTCGACGACGTCGGCTACTTCGCGCTCGTGGGGCCGACGGGTGCCGGCAAATCAACCGTCATCGACGCATTGTGTTTTGCGCTCTACGGTAAAGTTCCCCGGTTCGGAGACGAGAAGGTTGCGACGGCGGTGATGAGCCTGCAGGCGACTGAATGCGCTGTCCGGCTCACCTTTGAACTCGGTGGCGAACGCTACGTGGTAGTTCGAGTACTGCGCCGGCGAAACGAGAAGGTCACGGTTGTCGAAGCACGGCTCGAACGGCTCGGATCTCACGCCGAAATACTTGCCAGCAAAGTCGCCGAACTCGACCGCGCCGTCGAGGCCCTCGTCGGGCTGCCGTTTGCTGATTTCACCCGTTGTGTCGTCTTGCCCCAGGGTGAATTTGCTCGGTTCCTTCACGACGAACCAAAAGAACGGCGACGTCTACTTGTACGCCTCTTGGAACTTGGCCAGTACGAGGCCATGGCTAAACGCGCCGGCCAGCTCAAGCAAGCAGCGGTCATCCGACTTGGTGTGGCGCAACAGCGGCTTGCAAACGTACAGTTGGCCACCCCTCACGAGATGGCTTCGATCACCTCTCGGCTGGATTCTCTGGCCCAACTTGCCGACGAACTCAATCTCGCCCAACCACAACTTGTCGAGGTTGAGGCCAACGTACGAGCCGCTCAACAAGCACTGGCCGAGCGTCGCGTCGAGCAGACTGCACTCGCGGCTATCGGCGCACCCGAAACATTGCAGGCGCATGCTGCAAGCGAAGCCGAGGCCCGTGCGGCTGTGACCGACACACAGGCGGCAGCCGTACACGCCGAGATACACGTGACGAACACCGAGCAGGCGGCCGCGATGGCGGGATCGTACGACGACCTTACCCAACTCGTAAAACTGCACGATCGTGTCGCCAACGGTACGGTGAAGTGCGAGGAGTTTCGGTTGGCCGCTGGCCGAGCCGCATCGGTTCGGCTTGCGGCGAGCGAGGCGCTGTCGAGCGCGTCGACCAAGGTAGCTGCGGCTCGCGACGCGCTGGAACGCGAACAACGGCGCGAAGCATCGTTGGATTTGGCGCAGCATCTTCATGCCGGCGATGAGTGCCCGGTTTGCCGGCAGTTGGTGCGCACCGTGCCGACGCGCTCGGCCGGAGCCGGTGTTTCCAAGACGCGTTCGGCATTGGCTGTCGCCGAGGCGAACGAGGCCAAGGTGCGGGCCGCCGACACCACGGCGCAGCACGATAACACGAAGGCCCATACCCAGCTCACTGATGCCGAAGCGCTCCTACACGGCCTGGTTCAGAGCCTTGAGGGTCAACCCGGTCACGTGGCTGCCGCTGAACTGTTGGAAACCGCTGCAGCGGCGCGTTTGGCTGTGACCGAGGCAATCGGGTCGAGTCGTTCCGCCACCGCAGCTGTGCGCACGGCCCAGAGCAAACTCGACACGGTCGTTGGTGCCGGCGAACAGTTCTCGCGTGGCTTCCACGCTCAACGCGATGCTGTCAGCAAACTCGGCCCGCCCGTTCCCAATGCTTCCATCGCCGTCGCCTGGGACGAACTCGCCGAGTGGGCTTCCACACAGCTCCCATCGGCGGATGCTGCTGTTAACAGCGCCTCCGAGACGGTCGCCAATCGTCGAGCCGACGGTACAGCGTTGCTGGGTCGACTGGTTCGGCTGGCCGTTGTCCACGAGGTGCACGGCGCCGATCTTGCAGCACTGCTCACGGCCACGACGCGTGCGCATACCGAGGCAACAGCGTTCGTTGACCGTCAAGCCAAAGACAGCGCCCTAAGCCTCGAACTCGCCGACGAAACGCACATCGCTCGTGAGTCCGAAAGGGTTGCCGCGGCATTGGCGTTGCACCTTCGTTCCGACCGTTTCCAAGATTGGCTGGTGAGCGAAGCGCTGGTGTCATTGGCAGAGCTAGCGTCGGTGCGGTTGTTGGAGCTGTCGGCTGGCAGCTATTCACTGACATACGACGGTAAAGAATTCGAGGTCATCGACCATCGCCTTGGCGACGAGCGGCGGGCTGCTCGCAGTTTGTCGGGTGGCGAGACGTTTCAAGCAAGCCTCGCCCTTGCGTTGGCCCTAGCAGACCATGTCGCCGCGCAGGCGAGTTCGCGAGCGGGTGTGCTCGATGCGATCTTCCTCGACGAAGGCTTCGGCACCCTCGATGCTGAAAGCCTCGACGCGGTTGCGTCGGCTATCGAAGCGATCGAGAGTACGGGCCGAATGGTAGGACTCATCACCCATGTGCCGGAATTAGCTGCCCGAGTACCGGTCCGTTTCGACGTCCGCAAGGGCACCGATGGGTCAAGTATCACAAAGGTAGTGAGCTGACCGTGCGACTCGTCGTCGATCCGTGGGACCCGAGCTACGGCATAAGCGATCAGCAATCGGGCGATGTTGACGAAGGTGAGGCTGTTGTCGACGTAGAGTTTTCACCGGACGATTGGCACACCATCGATGCCGTACCGGGGTTGTTCGAACCGGTCGTGTTTGTCGATGGGGTTCGCCGCGTCGATGCGCGAGTGTGGGTCGACGACTTCCCCGGCATGGCAGCGTCGTGGGCGGCGGGGGCGGTCCTGTGCGACGATCGACCAGCTCGGCTCGGACCAGTGATGGTCGATCGGGCCGTGTTCTCCGGGTTAGCCGACCTGTTTCCCATCAATGCACGTCACGGTCACTGGCGCGCATGCGTCACCGAGTCTCCGGCACCCGACAAGCTCACCTTGGCGTTGCAACATGCCATGGCGGCGACCGAGACAGCGGTTGCTCGTGAAGCGGTGGAGCTGAGCGGTGGTGAGTTGGTTGTTGTCGATGGTCCGCTGAAAGGACGTGATCACGAAGCCGACGTTCTCGGCTTAGTGAAGACCCACCATCGCAGCTATCTCGCTGGCGCTCAGGCCGCGGTGTTGGTTGCGCTGCAACCAGGCGAACGAACGCCGGTGTTCCTTACGGGTCTGAACTTTCCCAGGCACAGCTGGTACTTGCGTTTGCCTGGGCCAAGTGGGGGAGTAATGACCGGCGTCGTTCGCATCGAGGCATCGGCGTCACTCACGCCGCAACAAGCGATTGGTCTTGCGGTCAAGTCGGCAGCAGTGTTGCCGCGCTTTGCATCGCAACCACACAAGGACTCGAGAGCGCCGCAAAACCTGTTTCCAATCGCCGGACTCGAACGACAACTTCGACATCGTCTCGGCGACGCCCGCCTGCTCTACCGCAGCCTGCGCGACGCGGCTAACTCACTGGAGGACGTTAAAAAAGCGAGCGGATTTGGCGCTGCCACCAGGTTTGACTACGGCGGTTGACATCGGGGTACCCCGACTCCCACACCCTGACGTAGGCAGGTTTTCGGGCCGCGGCGTTACGCCGCATTGCCGCAAGCGCGTGGTCGAGAAACTGTCCGATCAGGGCGGCGACGTGCGGTCGATGCGCGACCGATAGACCGTACGCATCGAGGTATGCGGTGAACCGCACGGCCGTGTCAATGTCGGCCCAATCGCCATGACGATCGCTCGGGTCGATGACGGGTAGCCAATGGCGAAGCGCGATGGCCAGATCCCAATGCGGGTCAGATGGGGCGGCGAAGTCGAAGTCGATAGCACCAACGGCCAGTGTGCCAACAGCTACCACGTTGTTGACGTTGAGGTCGTTGTGACAGACCAAATTGGCTTGTGACGGTGACGACAATTGTGTATCCCAAGTCGAGTGCGCCGGCACCACAAACGCCAGCGACGCGTCGTGCAATCGCCGCTGTAGCTGCGCGACACTTACCAAGAGTTCAGGATCACCAATGTTCGGCCGAATGCCCGTGTCGCCCGGTATGTAGGAAACGGCTTGGCGGTTGTCGTCGGTGATACCAATGAATCTTGGCGCGTCGGTGCAACCGGTCGAGGCAAGGTGCACGAGAAACGCTTCGACCGACGAACTGTTTGGGTGTCGCGGGCGGTGAACGTTGGCACCGACCCGTTCGACGAGTCCGGCGTTGCCCAAACCCGGTGGGAGTGGGCGTGCCGGTTCGGTCACCGGCTGATTTCGACCAATCGATACTGGGCGGTCATGGAATCGAGTTTCGCTTTGAGTTCGGCGTCGAGCGGCGCGGACGCGGCGGCAAGACTTTCCGCGAGTTGCTCGGGTCGGCTGGCACCAATGATGGGAGCGGTAATGGCTGGGTTGGCAAGAGTCCACGCCACTGACATCTGCACGAGGCTCATGCCCGCCTCGTCGGCAACCGCTTTGAGGTCGGCGACCGTATTGAACAACGACTCACGCCAATACCGCCCTTGGTACCGCTCGGCCGCATTTCCGAGCGTGAACCGACTGCCTTGTGTTGGACCGTCGTCGAACCGGTGTTTACCCGACAACATGCCCCCAGCTATAGGGTTGTAAGGAATAACAGCTAGCCGCTCGCTGAGGCACATGGGGAGCATCTCGCGCTCGATTTCGCGATACAACAGGTTGTAGCGAGGTTGCACACTGACGAACGACGCGGCCCGAAGTACCTCGCTGCGGCCGAGTGAACGAGCGATTTGATACGCAACGAAGTTGGAGCACCCGATGTAGCGAACCTTGCCTGACCGCACCAGATCGTCGAGGGCGCCGAGGCTTTCGTCGATGGGGGTGTCGGCATCCCAGGAGTGCAGTTGGTACAGGTCGATATAGTCGGTGTCGAGCCGACGCAGGCTGGCATCGATGGCTCTCATGATGTTCTTTCGGCTGCTGCCGAAGTCCCACCGATTTGGCCCCGATGGGTAGTAGCACTTGGTCGCCAGGATGACGTTGTCGCGTCCGACGGTGGCTAGCCATCGCCCGAGAATCTCCTCGGTCGAGCCGAGAACCTCACGTGGCCCGCCCAGCGGATAGGCGTCGGCTGTGTCGATGAATGTGACGCCGTTCTCGAAGGCGGTGTTGAGGATCGACACACTTGTTGGTTCGTCGCACTGATAGCCGAAGGTCATGGTGCCTAAGCACAATCGAGAAACGGTGAGGCCGGTAGAGCCAAATCGGGCGTAGTCCACGTTCGGACTGTAGCGAACGGGTTGGGTTAGTCAGCAGCCGGAAGATCGAACCGGACGATCGTTCCCACACCGTGCAGACCAGTGATGATCAACTCGCTACCAAGGTTCATCAACAACTGTTGCGAGATACGTAACCCTCGTCCGGTGCCGTCGGTGCGGGGTCCAATATCGGTCGGGTCAAACCCGGGACCGCTATCAGAAACTTCGACGTTGACACCACAGCGAGACGGTGACAACCGGACGACGACCTCGCCCTCGGATGTGAATTTCACGGCGTTCGACACGAGATTGATGAGTACTTGGCGAACCGGTGTGGCGTTCCCGAGAATGCGACGGGCGGTGCCCGCATCCGTCACGAGCCGCAGCGCCAGACCCCTTCTGGCCGCCTCGTGGCTGAAAAGCGTAACGACCGACGATGCCAGAGTCTCGATCGCGAACGTGTTCTGAGCACCGTGGGTTACTGAGCGTACGGGGCAAACGTCAACGACGCCAGCCAAGTGTTCGCCTGCGCTTCGAACCGCCGAGATCAATTTGCGCTGATCGCTTGTCAACGACGAGTCGAGCAGAAGCCCGGTCAGCCCAATGACAGCCGACAGCGGCGTGCGCAACTCATGGCGCAAATCGGCAACGGCTTCCTGGGTGAGGTGCGACATGACCTCCCATTCATCGGCGGCGTCGCAAAGTCACTGAACGAACGAACCGATCTTGACGAAACGTTACGATCTCGGTGTCGGTTCTCGGGGCAGCCCCAGTACCCGTTCGCCAAGAATGTTGCGCATCACGTTGGATGTGCCGCCCATGATGGTGTAGCCCGGCGCATACAGCAGGCCGCCTACGACGTCGTCCCACAGCGTTGCTTCGGCCCCGAAAACTCGGGCGACAAAGTCGGCGACCCGTATCTGGTGCTCGGTGCAAAAGCACTTGGTAGCGGCGCTGAAGCCAGCGGGTGCCTGCTTCAGCACTTCTCTGGCGACCAGAATTCGACCGATTCGATACCCGGTTTCGAGTTTGGCGATTTCTTGGCGTACGAGCGGATCACTCGTGTCGGCTCGCTCGATGGCCATCGTGTACAGCGCGCGGTTCGACACCAGGCGGTCGATACCGCCGCGCTCGTGTTCGAGTTGGCTCATGGTTTGTTTGAAGCTGTTACCGAGTTGACCGACCAGGTTTTCCTTCGGCACACGAACGTCGGTAAAGAACACTTCGCAGAAATGCCGGTTGGTCGTCATGTCCTTGATGGGACGCACCTCGATCCCCGGCGTGTTCATGGGAACGATGATCTCGCTGATGCCTTGGTGCTTGGGCCCGTCGGTCGACGTGCGGCAGATCATGTAGCAAAAGTCGGCCATGGCCGCGAAACTTGTCCAGATTTTCTGACCGTTTATCACCCACTCGTCGCCATCGACCATGGCGCTGCTCGTCAGCGCGGCCAGGTCGGAACCAGCGTTGGGTTCGCTCATCCCAATACACCAGGTGGTTTCGCCTCGAAGCATGGCAGGCAAAAAGTCGGCCTGCTGTTCGGGTGTTCCGTACGTGATGAGGGATGGACCCATTTGACGGTCGGCGAACCAGCTTGCCGCGAGGGGCGCTCCGGCGGCGATGAGTTCTTCCGCGATAATGAGCCGATCGATTGGTGGGCGACCGCCGCCGCCAAAGGCCGTGGGCCAGGTGAGCCCGATCCAGCCTCGTTCTCCTAGCTCTTTACTGAACTGCTTGTTGTAGCCGTTAATCCAGCTGTCGTTGGACCGGCCATACCGACGAACGGCATCTTGGGCGAAGTCGTGGGCCTGCTGGCGTAGTTCTTCTTGTTCCGGCGTCCAAGCGAAGTCCATGACCCGACCATACGACGCCGCGACCAACGGCACAGAATCCGATTTTGAGCTAGCGTTCAAGACAAGTCGAATACAAGTTGAGGAGCCCGCTATGGCCACAGCAAAAATCAAGGTCGTCAATCCGGTTGTCGAGATGGATGGCGACGAGATGACCCGAATCATTTGGCATTTCATTAAAGAGAAGTTGATCCTCCCGTACCTCGATATCGATCTGAAGTACTACGACCTCAGTGTGCAGAATCGTGACGCCACGAACGACCAGGTCACGATCGATTCGGCCGAGGCCACCAAGAAATATGGCGTGGCCGTCAAATGCGCCACCATCACGCCCGACGAGCAGCGAGTAGAAGAGTTCCAGCTCAAGAAGATGTGGAAGTCGCCCAACGGCACCATTCGAAACATTCTTGGTGGGGTCATCTTCCGTGAGCCAATCATCATCTCCAACATCCCCCGACTCGTGCCAGGGTGGACCAAGCCCATCATCGTGGGGCGTCATGCCCACGGCGACCAGTACAAGGCCACCGACTTCAAGGTGCCCGGCGCCGGCACCGTCACCATGACCTATACCCCTGCCGATGGCAGCGCCCCAACCGAGATGACCATCGCCCAATACGGCGACGACGGCGGGGTGGCCATGGGCATGTACAACTTCCGTGACTCCATGACCGACTTTGCCCGGGCGTCGTTCCGTTATGGGCTCAACCGCAACGTCTCGGTGTACCTGTCCACGAAGAACACCATCTTGAAGGCCTACGACGGCGAGTTCAAAGACATTTTCCAAGACATCTTCGATCTGGAGTTTGCCGAGCAATACAAGGCAGCGGGTCTCACCTACGAGCACCGTCTCATCGACGATATGGTCGCATGCGCCCTGAAGTGGGAGGGCGGCTATTTGTGGGCCTGCAAGAACTACGACGGCGACGTGCAGTCCGACATCGTTGCGCAGGGCTTCGGGTCGCTTGGCCTCATGACGTCGGTACTCATGACGCCCGACGGAAAGACGGTCGAGGCCGAAGCTGCCCACGGCACAGTTACCCGTCACTATCGCGAACACCAAAAGGGAAACAAGACCTCGACCAATCCCATCGCTTCAATTTTCGCGTGGACCCAGGGCCTCTCGCATCGCGGCAAGATGGACAACACGCCCGACGTCACCGCATTTGCCGAGACCCTCGAGAGCGTGTGCATCGAGGCCGTCGAGGCGGGCGAGATGACCAAAGACCTGTCGATCCTTATCTCGAAAGACGCGCCATACCTGAACACCGAAGACTTCCTCGACGCAATCGACCGTCGCCTCAAGGCAAAGATGGCCTGACCCCATGCGACCAGTCCGCGGCGTGTTGTTCGACTTCGGGCACACCTTGTTCGACACCGCATCATCAGTCGATTTCATAGTTCAGTGGACGACCAACCACGGCCGTCCACTGAATGTTGCCGACGCATCAGAACTGTGGGAAGCCGCACGAGCAGCAAGCCGCACGCCGGCCGAGCTCGCCAAGGGCCGAGACCGATCCGCACCGCTCCATGCCATGTGCTGGTTGGACCTGTGGGCCGACCTCGATGCCGAATGCCCAGGCGTTGCTGCCGCTCTGTATGACCACGAAACTGGCCCGCTGGGGTGGAGCCCGTACAGTGATGTCTTGGGCGTTATGGCCGAGCTTGCTGCGATGGGCGTGAAGATGGCCGTCGTGTCCGATGTTGCCTTTGACCTGCGGGTCTTGTGTCGCTATCACGGCATCGATCAGTTTGTCGATGCGTATGTGCTGTCGTACGAGCGTGGCTCGATCAAGCCCGACGGGCTGCTCTTTGCCCAGGCCTGCGATGAACTGGGTGTCGGTATGGACGAAGCATTGATGGTGGGCGATAACCCAGCCAACGATGGCGCAGGTGCTCCGGCAGGCGTACGTACGCTGCTCCTGCCGATGGTACCGAGTGGCCAGCCACGCGGGCTCGACATCGTCGTGCACCTCGCTCGCGGCACATGACCGAAGCGGTTCACCTTGCCGTCAATGCTAGGGCGGGGCGAGGCGGTGTTCCCGTACGTACCGTTCGTGCTCTCATCGAGGCTGCCGGACACACGGTGATCGAACTTGGGGCGACGTCGGCAGAACACACCGAACATTCGGTGCGGTCGGCCGTTGCCGATGGGGCCACACGGGTAGTGGCGGTCGGCGGCGACGGGCTAGTGCATTGGATTGTGCAGGCGCTAGCGGGTACCCCAGTCGTACTGGGAATCATCGCAACGGGCACCGGCAACGATGCCGCTCGGGCGCTCGGACTGCCGTTGTCGGATCTCCAAGCTGCCGTCAACGACGCTCTCGGCGATGGAGTTCCTATCGACGCCATGCACTCCACCGCTGGCTGGGCGTTGACCGTCGCTACCACCGGTTTTTCCGCAACGGTGAACGAACGGGCCAACACGATCGGGTGGCTGAAGGGAGAGGCGCGATACAAGGCGGCCACGTTGGCCGCGCTACCCCGCTTGGCGCCCCAAAACCTCATTGTTGGCATCGATGGCGTCGACCACCGGGTCGAGGCAACATTCATTGCTATCGGCAACACCAGGTTCTTTGGTGGCGGCATGGCCGTTTGTCCTGATGCCGTGGCCAACGATGGCCTGCTCGATGTCTGCATTGTTGGGCCGCTCGGGCGACTCAAATTGCTTCGCTTCTTTCCGTCGGTCTTCTCTGGTGCTCACCGCCACAATCCGGTTGTCAGCCTGCTTCGCGGGCGCACGGTGAGTTTGGCGGGGGCAGCCGCCGGTTCGGTGTGGGCCGATGGCGAGTACATGGCACCCTTGCCGATCACGTTCGAAGTGATTCCGGGCGCGTTACTCATTGCGTCCGCTCGGCCTGGATACGGAGGCGAGACGGCTCAGCTTGGATGAAGTTGCAGCGGCAGTATCTTCGCAATCTGGATGAAGTCGGCGTCGGCCGCAAGCAACGATGAGTTTGTGCGGAGTGCTATCGACACAATCATGCAGTCGATGAGTCCGCGAGGCGTGACTCCTCCCGCACGACACCGGCGGTAGACCGTCGCGGCGCCTTCGAAATCTGCGACGATATCGGTCGGCAGCCATTGAAATGACGTCAGCAGGCGGCGTAGGTCGTTGCTGCGGTTATCGTTTCGTGCTCCAGCGAGCACTTCCATGAGGACCGGCTCGCATGCGGCGAGGTCGAGTCCGCCGTTGCTTATAAGTGTGGTGAGCGCGTCGTCGGCGGGTGAGCCAGTGGCTCGATCAAACTCGACCCAGGCTGATGTGTCGGCGAGTATCACGGGGCTGAATCGGCCGGAACGTCGTTCATCGCCCGTGCGCCGCGCATAGCCAGTGCCTCAGCGGTAGTGAACGGCTGGCCAGCGAGGTGACGCAACGCCAAGTCGACGGCTTCGGTCTTCGTGTGAATGCCGTAGCGCCGCATGACGAGGTTGAGTTGGGTGTTGTCGATGTCGATGTTGGTCCTGGCCATAGTTCGCAGTGTACATCTGCCTTACACCCGTTACACCTATATGGTGTAACGATTCCGGTTTGGTGAGGGTCGAGCCGGTAGCGTGCCAACATGCGCGCAGTCGTTCTTCGTCAACATGGTGGTCCCGAGGCTCTTGGAATCGAGCACGTACCAGACCCGATCGTTGGTCCCGAGGAGGTGCTGATCGACATAGCCGCTACCGCGCTGAACCGTGCCGACTTGTTGCAGGTAATGGGTCTATATCCGGGGCCTAAGTCCGAGTTCGAAATCCCAGGCCTTGAGTTCTCTGGCACCGTCGTGTCTCGCGGAGACCGAGCGGCATTATGGCCTATCGGCGCGGCCGTCATGGGAATCGTTGGTGGCGGTGCGTACGCCGAGAAGGTTGCTGTCCATGAGCGCCAACTCATGGCGGTTCCAAAAGTCGTTCCCCTAGCCGATGCCGCGGCGATCCCCGAGGTCTTTTTGACAGCGTGGGACGCTTTGGTCGTGCAGGGTGGTCTCACGGCAGGACGCTGGGCCCTCATTCACGCGGGAGCGTCGGGCGTCGGCACCGCAGGTATTCAAATCGCCAAGGCGATTGGGGCACGCGTCGTGGTCACGTGCTCGGCCGGTAAGGCCGACGCTTGCCGGTCGCTCGGCGCCGACATCGTGCTCGAACGCTCGCCGCACGACTGGCTGGCCGACGTGCAGGCGCAAATCCCCGGGGGAGTCAATGTAATCCTCGATGTCATTGGTGGTGACGAAGTCGACCGAAACCTCAAGGCGGTGGCGCTGCAGGGCTCGATTGTGCAGGTAGGTACCATGGGCACAGGTCAGCCGGTGGTCAACCTCGGGCTGCTCATGATGAAGCGTCTTCGCTACATCGGAACGGTTTTGCGTGCGCGGCCGCTGGAAGAAAAGGTAGCGCTAACGCGTCGATTTGCGACGGAGATGTTGCCGCTGTTCGACACCGGTGTTCTCAAGCCGGTTATCGACTCGCGATATGCCTTTGACGATATCGCCGACGCACATCGGGCTATGGGTGCCAACGCCAACGTCGGCAAGATTGTGGTGACGCTGCGTTAAGGGTCCGGCTATCGCTCAAATCTAACGAGCGTTGATAGGCACGACGTTTCGTTCCTCGACCCCCGTGTACCACTGGCGCGGTCGGCTGATCTTTTGTTCCTTGTCGCCGAGCAACTCTTGCCAGTGGGCAAGCCAACCAACGGTGCGGGGAATGGCGAACAGCACCGTGAACATGTCGACTGGGAATCCCATGGCCTGATAAATGAGGCCCGAGTAGAAGTCGACATTGGGGTACAGCTTGCGACTTTTGAAGTAGTCGTCGCTGAGAGCAACCTCTTCGAGCTTGAGCGCGATGTCGAGCAACGGGTTCTTGCCCGTGACCTCGAACACCTCGTAGGCGGTCTTCTTGACGATAGTGGCACGGGGGTCGTAGTTCTTGTACACGCGGTGACCAAAGCCCATGAGCTTGCCGTTGCCAGCCTTCACGCTCTCGACAAACGCTGGGACATTGTCGATGGACCCAATGTCGGACAACATGCGAACGACGGCCTCGTTGGCCCCGCCATGGAGGGGACCGTACAGGGCCGATGCTGCGGCAGCTGCGGCCACATACGGGTCGGCATGGGAGGACCCGACCACCCGCATGGCCGTCGTACCACAATTCTGCTCGTGGTCGGCGTGAAGGATGAATAACACGTCGAGCGCTTTGGCCAAGATAGGATCGACCTGATAGTCGGCCCCGACGCGCCACATCATGTTCAAGAAGTTCGACGTGTAATCAAGGCTGTTGTCGGGGTATACCACCGGTAAGCCTGTCGCATAACGATGGCAATACGCAGCCAGCGTCGGAGTCTTGGCGATAAGGCGAAGAATCTGCTTCTCACGATTCGACGCATCGTCAATGTCTTTGGCCTCGGGGTAGTAGGTGCTGAGGGCGGCCAACCCTGACACAAAGATGCCCATCGGGTGCGCATCGTGGTGGAATCCTTCGAGGAAGCGTTTGCGCACCGAGTCGTGAAGAAACGTGTGATGAACAACGTCGTAGGTCCACGCAGTTAACTGCTCGCTGGTAGGCAACTCTCCGTTGAGCAAGAGATATGCGACCTCAAGGAAGGTTGCATGCTCGGCCAACTGTTCGATGGGGTAGCCCCGGTAACGCAAAATGCCAACGTCGCCATCGAGATAGGTGATGGCGCTTCGGCATGCGGCCGTTGACAGGTACGCGGGGTCGTAGATGAAAAGGCTGGGATCGAGCTCGCGAATAGCCGAGCTTGGGATCACCCCGCCCGTGATCGGTACCGTTACCTTTTTGCCGGTGCGGTCATCGATGATCGTGATCGTTTCAGGCAAAGCAACGGTCCTTCCGGGAAGTTGTGCCAGAAGAATATCTACATGGTGGCCCTCGTGCGTTATTTACAGGGGTGAGTTGTCGTGCTTTCGCCGTGGTAAGCGTTCGCGCTTGCTCTCGAGGAGGTCTAATGACGAGGAAAGCCAGTAGCGGGTTTCGGCCGGATGGATGACTGCATCGATGTATCCGCGCTCGGCCGCGATGTACGGGTTGAGGAGCCGCTCGGTGTAGTCAGCTTCGAACGCGGCCTTCTCGGCGGGGGTGGCTCGGCGCATGAGAATGGCCGACGCCTGCCCTGCTCCCATTACGGCAAGTTCGGCGCTCGGCCATGCAAGGCACACGTCGTTGCCCATTTTTTTGGAATCCATAACGATGTACGCACCGCCGTAGCTCTTGCGCAGCACTAGACAAATCCGTGGAACGGTGGCTCGGGCGTAGGCGCACACAAGCTGGGCCCCGTGGCGAATCATGCCGCGCCATTCGAGGTCTTTGCCAGGGTAGAACCCCGGTGTATCGACGAGGGTGATGAGCGGCACATTGAACGAATCGCAGAACGCCACGAACCGTGCGGCCTTCTGTGACGCCGGGATGTCGAGCGTGCCGGCCATGTTGTTTGGTTGATTGCCAACCAGACCAACGGGCCTCCCGTCGATCGTTGCTAAGGCCGTAACGATATTGCCCGCCCACCGGGCGCGCAGTTCGAACAGATCGTCGTCGTCGACGAGAACTCGCATCACTTGGCGGATGTCGTAGCTGCCGGTGGAGGTGACGGGAAGGAGGTCTCCCGCTTCGGGGGTGAGCCGGTTGGGGTCGTCGGTTGTGTCACGGCGAGGCGGTTCGCTGTCGACACTCGTCGGCAAATACGACAACAGGCTAGTAACGGCCTCCATTGCCGCGGGGAGGTCAGCCACTATGAGACTGGCTGCACCACTGTGGCGGGCATGAACGGCGGCACCACCGAGTTCGGCGTTGTCGATCGCGACGCCGGTAAACTCGGCAACCATGGCCGGGCCGCTTACGAAGGCATAGGCATCCTCGGTCATGATGACGTGGTCGGCGAGACCCAGAAGCAGCGCCGGGCCAGAGACGGCTGGTCCCGTTACCACGAACACGGTTGGAACAACGCCTGAGCAAGCGGCTAGCGCGCGGGCTGCGGTGCCCCATCCGTGAAGCGCCGCGATTCCTTCGGTGATGTCGGCTCCGGCTGAACCCATGATGCCAACGAACGGCAACCGCTTATCGAGCGCCATGACAGCAGCGGCAGCAAGCGTTTCTGACGCAGCCGATGACAATGCTCCGCGCCGTTCGGTTGATTCGATAGTGACGAGAACTGCACGTCGGTCGCCAATCGTTGTGACCTCGGCCGACACTGCCCCTGGTGTGCGGCTTCGTAGGCCGACCGTTGCGTGCTCGGGGTGAGGCATGGTGGTTACGTTAGCGATCTGCGCAGGGGCCTGCCGTCCGTTCGTTGGAGACGTGGACGCCGGTCTGGCTGACAGCGCGCATGCGCACCACCGCGTGGAGTTCGGCGACGACAGCTCGGGCTGCTGGTGAGAGGCTGGTGCGGCGACGCTGCACGAGGCCCACACGGCGCGGTGACAGCCCGGTCATGGGCACCAGCACGAAGTCGCCCTTCAGCCAGTCGGGAACTGCGGTTGCCGGCACGACCGCTGCACCGAAGCCTTCGAGTGCCAGTGATGCCATCAGACGTCCACCATCGATCTCGGCTAGTGCTCGTAGGCGCACTCCTGATCGCCGTGCTTGGTCGTCGAGCTCGTCTCGCAGTGCGGTGCCTATTGGCGGAAGGAGAATCTCGTGGTCGGCTAGGTCGCGGACAGACACAACGGGCAACGCGGCAAGCGGATGGCTGGACGGAGCTAAAAGAAGAAGGTCTTCGTCGAAAAGCAGGTCGATGTCGAGGTCGGTTGAGCCGTCTGGAAGATTGACAACCGCCAATTGTAAATGCCCGTCGGCAACGCGGGGGAGCAGGCTCGTTGTGCTTGCCTCGACGACTACGACCCGAATCGCTGGGTGCGAGATTCGTAGTGCGGGCAGGAACAGTGGAATCAGCCACCGAGCCGTGGTGCCGATGACCCCGATTCGGACCTCGCCGGCGACGTCGCCACGTGCTGCCGCGAGCTCGCCCGGGATTGCGTCGAGCTCGGCGAGAATCCGGCGTGCCCGTGCAGCTACGAGTTCCCCTTCTTCGGTGAGTTGTACCCGGCCACGGTCAATGAGTACGGCACCGAGTTCGCGTTCGAGCCGCTGTAAATGCGTTGACACATTGGACTGAACGGTGAACAAAGCTCGTGCGGCGGCCGAGAACGAATGGTGGTCAGCTACTGCCAGCAACGAGTTAAGTTGTCGTAGGTCCATTGGCCTGCCTCACTATCTGTGGTTCGTCAATACCCTATCTGAAATAATGATAGAAGATTTGTTACTATGGGGTTGAAAGATCGGCCGAGATAGTGCATAATTTCACTAACAGATCGAAGCAAGGAGCTCCCCCAAGCTCCACTTCGAAGTAGAAGTCGCCAAGAGTCCCCCAACTCAGCGATTTCAGGTTGAGACGCCCTGCTCCCCCAGCGGGGCGTTTCCCGTTTTTACACTACCGTTGCGCTATGGGCCAGAGCGCTGCAATCTTCGACCTCGACCGAACGCTACTCGCAGGAGCGAGCGGGCCTGTCTTCGCGGCAGGCATGCGGGCCAACGGCATGCTTGGCTCGCCGTTGCCAGGTGAGGGCCTGATGAACTCGGTATTCAACGCGATTGGTGAAACGTTGCCTGCAATGTTGCTTGCGCGACAGGGACCAACGCTCGCAAAGGGTAAACGGCAGGCCGATACCCGCAAGGTCGCTGCGCTGGTCGTCGATGACCTGGTCGAGCTTCTCCAACCTCAGGCGCAAGCTCTTTTCGATGACCACCGGGCGAATGGCCGGCTGCTGGTGTTGGCAACCACAACACCTCATGACCTTGTCGCGCCGTTTGCCGAACGCATCGGGTTTGATCACGTCGTCGCAACGCACTACGGCGTCGATGCCGACGGCAACTACGACGGAACTCTCGACGGCCGATTCGTGTGGTCGACCGGCAAGCTTGGTGCAGTGCGCGATTGGGCCAAATCAGCCGACGTCGATCTGGGTGAGAGCTGGTTCTATTCCGACAGCGTGTACGACACTCCACTCATGACCTCGGTGGGGCACCCCGTCGTCGTCAACCCTGACCCACGCATGCGAGCCCAAGCACTGGTGCGTGGTTGGCCGATTCTGAGTCTCGCCAAGCCTGGCATTGCCCGCATTCCCGTTATCGATACAGAGCTACAACGCGTGGCCCTGGCCTTTGCCCGTCCCGAACTGATGCCGTTCGTCAACTTCGACATCGACGGCGTTGGCAACGTTCCTGCATCAGGTCCGGCCATCATTTGTGGAAATCATCGCAGCTACTTCGACGTAGCTGCATTGGCAATAGCCATCGGCAAGTCGGGTCGTGTGGTGCGGTTTCTCGGCAAGAAGGAAGTTTTCGACGCCCCAGTCGTCGGGCCGTTAGCCACCGCACTTGGCGGTATTCGCGTCGAACGTGGATCCGGTTCGGATGCCCCGCTACTTGCAGCCGCCGAGGCGCTCGACAACGGCGACGTTGTCGCCATCATGCCCGAAGGCACTATTCCACGTGGCCCTGCGTTCTTTGAGCCGATACTCAAGGGACGATGGGGCGCGGCTCGCCTCGCGGCGCTCACCCGTGCACCGGTTGTACCGGTAGGCCTGTGGGGAACCGAGAACGTTTGGCCCCGCAACAGCCGAGTGCCGCACGTGTGGAATGTGACCCACCCGCCAACCGTAAGAATCCGAGTAGGGGCCCCGGTGGAGCTGCGATACCGAAGCTCCGATGCCGACACCAAGCGCATTATGAGCGCCATTGTCAACGAGTTGCCCGACGAGGCTCGTAGTCGCCGACGCCCTAGCCACGACGAACTGGCTCGTACGTACCCGCCCGGCTGGAAGGGCGATGCCGCAAACGAGGCAACGCGCCGGCCCGGCGCCGACAGCTAGCTAAGCCTGCCTTCGGCGTCGCTTGCTCACTACCGTTCGCTTTAACGCTCCGCCATTAAATGATGTTGAGCGCGTCGAGGAAACGGGCCGCGGTTTCCTGATCGCCGATGACCTTGCAATGGTCGCGCCATGACTCGCGAGCGGTGCCCCAGATGACGAAGCCGTGCGAGTTGGAAGAAATGGTGGCCGCGGCTGGCTCGCCGCCAACACCCGGTGTGACCACAATGCCGTCGCCGTCATCGTTGTGATTGATCATCCACGATCCGCCACCCTGGCCGGTAAGCCGAAGTCGCAATGGGGCCGACAGGAATTCGTGCAGGTTGGGCTGCATTTGGGGAAGCCCAGTGAGCATCCAGCCAATAGCTGGCGCGAGCCGTGCTTCGTCGGCATCGGGAATCTCACGGTCGATTGGGCCGTCGGGTGCCAGTAGGTCGACTCGCAGGTGGCAGTAGTGGTCGAATGCGAACGCATCGGCGAGCGAGTGCATCGGGTATTCGCCAAGGTCGGCCATTGGAATGACGGTTGAGGCCAAGGGCTCGTCCTGCATGGCAGCTAGCGCTTCGACGGCCTTGTCGCAGTAGGTGAGGTACTCGTCGCGCACTTGCGATGGGGTCCAGGCTTGGCGAGCGTCGACCATGAGGTCCATCATTCGTTCGGCCGGCAGGCTGATCGGCTCGGCCGGGGGAGGGCTGGGCTCCACGATTTCTCGGTAGTTCGAGCTCATGTGGGCGACCAAGTCGACCACTCGCCAGCCTGTGCAGCCTGATGGAAGCTGCCACTCCTCGTCGGTGAGCGTGATGAGAACCGACTTCACCTCGTCGACGGCAAGCCGCACAGCTTCGAGTCCTGCTTGTGACATTCCGAGGTCCTTTGCTTCTGGAAAACTACGACTGTAGCCACCAGGAGCCGTTCCGAGCGGATCGACGTTGTTGAGCAACGTTGATCCGCTCGAAACATGGGGCTAGTTGTCGACGTTGGGAACGACGAGCACGGGATGGGGCGAACGATGCACGATCTCGTACGTGATGCTGCCCAGTAAGGCCCCGGCCATGGGGCCTTGGCCACCGTGGCCGACCACAATGACCTCGGCGTCGCGCAGGGCAGCCACGGCAATGAGGCTCTCGACCGGGCGTTGCTGCACCAGTTCGATGTCGACATGCACGTCGGGAAATTGGGCCTTGATGGCGTTGGCTACGTGAGCTGTCGCTTCGTGGCCAATGGCCTCGATTTCCTCACGAAGCCCGCCCCGCGGACCACCCATGACAGTGGGCTCGTAACCAAAGACGAGAACTATCGGGCGACCCATGAAGTTGGCGATTCGTGCGGCCGCGAGTGCGGCGGCGGTGCCGCTTCCATCGCCGCCGATCCCTACAACAATGTCACCGGCCATTGGGGTTCTCCTTTGTGTATGTGCCGAGCGGTGCGGCCAGTGTGTCATCGGCGTTCGGGTCCTTCACAACGGCGGCAGGGTCGGGTCGATACGTGAAGAACGTCGGATATTTCTTACTGCACCACAACATCAGCGGGACGCCAAGTAGCAGCAGGAACGTGCCGATGACCAGCACCGTGCCAATACCGAACAGAGTGCCAGGCGCATATTCGGAGTCGTAGGCATCGATGAGTGTTTTTACGAACACGTAGATGAGCACGACGCCGCCAAAGAGCGGGAGTAGGCCAATCAGAAGGAGGTTTTTCGCTGACTTGAAGAGCCATCGACGGTAGTACCAGATGCACGAAAAGCCCGACACTCCGTAGTACAACGCAATGGCCATACCCACAGCAGCGATGGATGCGCTATAGGCATCGGTCGCGGTGTTATGGCTAATCACGACGAGGAGCAGGTACCAGGCAATCGAGCCGAATCCGAAGAGCCAGGTACTGAAATCTGGGGTGAGCTGTTTGCGATTGATGCGTGCGAGAACGGGTGGAGCCGCTCCGTGCGAACCCATGGAGAGCATGGTGCGGGTAGCAGGCAGGATCGTTGTTTGGCACGACGCCGCCGCGGATGTGAGCACGGCAATAATCAGGAATTTCAGAAAGATGGTAGGCAGTGCGACCTTGCCGAGGGCGTAGATGGCATCGTCACCGTTGTCGACGATGAACTCAGGACCCAGCAGGGAGACTGCGCCGAACGATGTGATGAGGTAAATGCCGAGCAGCACGAACGTCGAGATGACTGCCGCAATGCCCGGAGTACGACTGGAATCTTCGGATTCTTCGTTGACCGATACGCAGGTGTCCCAACCCCAGTAGGCGAACACGGCAACCACGAGGCCAGCGACTATTGCACTGGCAGATACACCTGATGGTGAAAGCCACGACAAGCTCGGTTTCACCGATTGGTAGGTCTTTTCGACGCCCTCGAAGTCGGCGACCTCGGTGGTTCCACTAATGCCCTTGGCCAGGGCGACGATGGCAAAGGTGGCAAGAATCACCAATTCGGTTCCGAGTAGCAGCACCTGCGAACGAGCGGATAACTCAATGCCCTTCCAGCAGATCCATGTCATGGCCACAATGAAGATGATGCCGATGGCTGTGGTGAGATAGATGTTTTCGGCCGCCTTCTCGTTGAAGAGCAAGACGAGGTATTGGCCTGAGATGCCGGCAAGGTTAGGCATGATGATGAGGTCGGCAATGATGCAACCCCACCCTGCGATCCAACCGGTTTTCGGGCCGAACGACCGAACCCCCCAGGTGAAGTTGGTGCCGCAGTCGGGGTCGGCCTTGTTCAGATAGTAGAATGCGGCGGCGATACAGCCCATTGGTACGAACGCGAACAACATGATGAACGGTGCTTTGACACCGACTTCACCGGCGATGCCGCCAATGCCAGCGGCCAGGCTGTAGCCGGGTGCGGTAGAGGCGACGCCAATGACGATGACGGCGATTAGACCAAGTGATCCTCCCTTCAAGCCCTTGTCGGCCATAGAAGGACCCTTCTCGATCACACTCATGATTCCCCCGGTTCTGCGGCTTGCGCCGCCCTACAAATCCTTACTCTTTCACATACTGGCGAGCTGAGGAATCATCTCGTTACCGACTCGAGCTATCACGTCGTACAGTTCCTCGTCGGGTAGGCCGCCCATGTCGAACATGAGAATCTGGGTGTCGAGATGGAGCGTCTCGGCCATCACTCCCATACGGTCGACCACCTCGTCGACCGTTCCGCACAGCGCGGTATTGGCGGTGAGGCGATCGAAGTCGAAATGCCCGAGACCACCCGACACGCCTTTGGTTGACGTTCGAACAAGGTCATTGACCCACTCGATGTAGGCGCGATATCTCGGCTCCCACGTGGCTCGGGCGTTGGTTGGATGGACGAAGCAATGGTTGCATGAACCAATGTGCCGATCGGCCGGGTTACGACCAGACGCCTCCCACTGTTCGAGGTAGCGGTCGACAGCCGGACGGAACATCTCGAGCGTGCCGAACACAGTAGGTAGCATGAGCCGCAAACCCAACCGTGCCGCCAGGTCGACTGATTCCATCGACACGCCACCGCCGATCCACATGGCGGGACCGGTGCTATTGACAGGGCGAGGCTGGGTTGTCAGCTCAGTTACGGGCGACCGAAACGACCCCGTCCATGTGACGTTCTCCTCGCGCCACAGTCGGCACAGCAGTTCCACATTCTCGGCAAATACGTCCTTGGCGTCGCGCGGGTCTTGTCCGAAGGCGTCGAACGTGTGGGGAAAGAACGTACCGCGGCCGATCACCGGCTCTACGCGGCCGTTCGACAAGACGTCGACAGTGGCGTAGTCCTCGGCGATTCGAACCGGGTCGAGGTTGACGCCAAGCGTGACCCCGGTCGACAGTTTCAACGTCGTCGTGCGCTCCGCAATTGCGGCCAACACCACCGCCGGTGCCGACACGATGTAGTCGCAGAAGTGATGCTCGCCGAGATGCACGCTGGTGAAGCCGACCTGCTCGGCCAGTACCGCTTGGTCGACCAGGCTGCGGTGGCGTTGGACGGCCGTTCGACGAATACCGGTGACCGGGTCGGTCATGAGGTCCCCGAGCGACAGTAAGCCAACGTCCATTCGTGCGATCGTACGGGTTGGCCTATAACCGCATCGGGTTGTGTGCTCAACTAGACATCGTGGCCAGCCACCGTAACGACGAGCCGTTGATCGAGTTGTTGCCGCTCGCGCCGCCACCAGCCGTCGCTCCTGGCGCAGTGAACGCACCGCCACGGCGATGGCGCCCAAACCGCAAGGCAACGATTCTTGGCGCAGTAGTTGCGGTGCTTTTCGTGGCCAGCCGTTTCGACCGCTCGTCCCAAGTCATCAGCAAGCCACCGTCATCAACATCATCGTCACTGACCTCATCGTCACCGACGTCATCGACGTCGCTTCCAGTGACGACCACAGCCGATGAGTCCAACTTCACGCCGACAGCCAGCACGGGGCCAAGTGTTCAGCCGCCAATTCGGCCAGCCCGTTCGAACGTTGTGTTGAGCTCGTTTATCACGAGATCGACGGGTGATCTATTCGTGCTTTCCGAGGATCAGTTGTGGCGAATCAACCTTTCCAACGGCTCGACTGTGGTTACGGCCATCGAGCAGCCGTATCGATACAATCGGGTGTTACCAACGAACGAAGGTGCCGTCTTAGCCGGTAACAATGGGGTGCTGCTGGTGCGTGACGGCGACGGTGAAGAGGTCGAGGTACATCGACATTGGTCGGGTTTGGGTCCGTTCCCCGGACCACCGGAAACAACGTGGCTGTGGCGAGGCGAGGTCGCGGCTGCTCCGGCGACGTTGACATCGACACGACCCACGGTGCATTTTCGCTTGGGCTCGCTCGATGGGCTCACCACCATTGCGTTGCTTCCGGCTTTCGAGCTATATCCCTGGAGCGGCGACGACCGCGGAAACTTGCTGGTCAGTGGCAACGGCGGTAACTATCTCGTTACCCAACGCGGGATACGCCGGGTGACACGAGGGATGCTGGTAGCTGCCGGCGTGAATCACTGGTTGGTGACCGACTGCGACGACGTTCATGTCTGTACGACGTCGCAGCTCAACCGCGATACTGGCGAGGAACGGTCCGTCGATGCCAACCTGGTCTCGATGGGGGAGTTTTTCCCCGGCACGATTTCGCACGATGGTCGTTGGGTGGCAGTCAACTCCACGTTCGGAACCCGTGTTGTCGATCTGTCGAACGGCAGCAGCCAGCACTTGACAGTAGCGTCGGGACAGCAGCAGGACACCTTTCGGCGGCCGATGGTCTGGACACCCGACAGTTCTGCTCTGTACTTCATTGATGACGACAGCGACTTGAGCGTGTTCGACACCGCCACCCGAGTAGCGGTCAAAACTGTGGTGCCCGGGGTGAGGGCCGTGTCGATTCGAGCCGTCGCTGCATAGCAGGTCTGTCACAGCGTTCCGGGCGAACTGTTCGTTCTCGCTGAGGACCAGTTGTGGCGCATCAACCTTGCCAACGGTTCGACAGTGGTTACCGCGGTTAGGCAGCCCTATCAATTCGACCGCCTGATCCCCACAAAGTGAGGGCGTCGTCCTGGTCGGTGACTCGGGCGCTCTACGGGTGCTGGACATCGACGAGGAAAACATTGAGGTCGACCGAGACTGGTCAGGTCATCGACCTGTCCGATGGAAGTCGCAAACAGTTCGGTGATGCGCCGGTGCGACAGACGGGCAACGCATTTTCTCGGCCGACAGTCTGGGCGCCCGACAGTTCTGCGTTGTACTTCATTGATGACGAGAGGGATCTGAGTGTGTTCGACACCGCAACCCGCGCGGTAGCCAAAACGGTGGTGCCTGGCGTCATCGCTCTGGCGATTCGGCCCGCGATCTAGTCGGCTACGGCAGTGCTATTGGCCGCCCGACAATGACCGGGATATTGGTTCCCGTGCGGCCAGTCGGGCCCTCCTCTACAAGCTCGACCACGAGTGCGGCAATCTGTTCGGGCTGCATCCATGTTGCGGCTACCTCGGCGGTAGGGTCCTTACCCGTTGTTGTGCGGATAAAGCTCCGCAACATCTCGGTGTCGGTGGCTCCCATCGACACAGCGTTTACCCGCACGCCTTTGGGCGCGAGCGCACTAGCCCACGACGTGGTGAGGCCCAGCACACCCCACTTCGACGCATCGTAGGAATCGAGCGTGCCGCCGGTGTAGGGCCAATCGTCGGGGCGACAGGTGTGGTCGGTGCAGATGAGCACCAGATGGCCCCCGCCGTTACCCACCATGCTGGGTAACACCGCTCGACCGGTGAGATACAGGCCTCGCAGGTTGGTGCCGATGTGGAAGTCGAAATCGGCTTCGGCCTGCTCCCACGGGTCGAGCGGATTCGTGAACTTACAGACCCCGGCGTTGGCAATCAGGATCCCGATCGGCCCGTGAGCGGCGACCACCTCGTCGACGAACGCTTTGATTGCATCGCCATCGGCGACGTCAACGATGGCATCGCAACCCGGCTGAACATCGCACGTGATCACGGTTGCGCCAGCATCACTTAACGCCACGGCGTAGGCTGCCCCCAACCCCCGGACCGCGCCCGTAACAATGGCAATCTTGCCGTCGATATGACTCATGTCGGGAGCGTAGGGCACCATTCCCAACGCACCGCAACTAGAATAGTGGCTATGTCCTCGGTTGCCGCCAACGGAATCACCATCGAATACGAAATCCACGGCCACGGTGAGCCGTTGCTTTTGGTGCATGGGCTTGGTGCTCAATTGAGCGACTGGCACCCTGATTTCATTGCCGAGTTCGTTGATCGTGGGTTCCAAGTCATCACGTTCGATAACCGCGACATGGGGCTGTCTACGGAGTTCGACTGGAAACCGCCTAGTCCCGTTCGGGCAGTGCTCGGAGCGCTGTTTCGCCGACCGGCGCGCGCTGGCTACTTGCTGACCGATATGGCCGACGATGCGTCGGGCCTCCTCGACGCGCTGGGCATTGCATCGGCCCACGTGGTCGGCGTGTCGATGGGCGGCATGATTTCTCAAACGCTCGCCATTCGTCACCCCGAAAAGGTGCGAAGCCTTACCTCGATCATGTCGAATACCGGCGACAAACGCCACGGTGCTATTGCCCCGAGCCTCATGGTCAAGATGGCGCGCCGCAGGAAGCCAACGTTGGCTAATGCGGTCGAGCAAGCGATTACAACGGTCCGGTGGATTAGCGGCCCTGCCTTCAACGAGGCGGTTAGCCGACCGTTGATCGAACACAGTGTGGCGCGCAGCTTCCGCCCGGCCGGCATCGCCCGTCAGACCGCAGCGATTTTGGCCAGCCCTAATCGAACCGAGGCGCTTGGCAAGGTCACGGTGCCCACGCTGGTTATCCACGGTTCGGTCGATCCGTTGGTGTTGCCATCGGGCGGTGTGGCAACGGCCAAGGCTATCCCTGGGTCGCGCCTGTTGGTGTTTCCCGACATGGGTCACGATATCCCGCGGAACCGATGGGCCGAAGTGCTCGATGCCATTCGGCAAAACGCCCAACGCTCAATGGCGGAGCGATAGTCGAGCGGTAGCTGTGAGCGACGCCGAAGACAAGATGCTGGTTGACTAGCTCGCCCCCCTGTGGCACGTTGGCTGGTGGTCGTTGACCAAACCGCACGCTTGCATCGCGGCGTACGCCGTAGTTGGTCCGAAGAATCGGAATCCAACCTTTTTCAACGCCTTGGCTAGAGCCACCGACTCGGGCGTTGAGGCCTGCACGTGGTGCGGTTCGGTTGATGCTGGACGCGGTGGGGGCTGAAACGACCAGACCAGCTCGGGCAACGTTTGGCCCGAATAGCGAAGTGCAATGGTGACTTGCGCGTTGTTGATAATCGCCTCGATCTTGGCTCGGTTGCGTACGATGCCAGCGTCACCCATGAGCCGTTCGATGTCGCCGCCGTCGAACTGAGCGACGACTTCGGGATCGAAGCTGGCGAAGGCCGCCCGAAAGTTCTCGCGTTTACGCAAGATGGTTATCCACGACAGCCCCGACTGGCTGAGTTCGAGACAGATGCGCTCGTAGAGTCCGCGCTCGTCGGTGACTGCAACACCCCATTCCTCGTCGTGGTAACGCTCGTAGAGTGCGTCGCCGGTGCCAAAGCAACGAAACAGTGTCACCCGAGCGCCTTGTAGCTCGACCGGACGTCCCACACATGATGGTACGGGTCGTGTACGAGGTACTTGGCAAACGATTCGATCGTGAAGGCTGCGCCGTCACTGCGATTGCCGGTGCGGCCCCACGCGCTGCCGAACACAGCGTCGAATGCATCGGCCAACGCGTTACCGGCGACAGCGAGTTCGCCCGCCACGGTTTGAGGGTCCTGTTCATCGTAGCGGTCGGCGAGTGCAGTGGCGTCCTGATCCCAGTTAGCGAACGTCGGGTCGAGCTTCGTGAGCATGAGGTCGAGGCGTTCGGCAAACAACCGGTACACGTCACGGACATGGCAGCCGTATTCGAGCGCGGACCACATCGATTCCGTCGGTCGCCGAGTGGCGCGGGGATCGGCCAACAACGTTGGCCATGCCGCCACGTTGTGTCGAAGCAGACCGCCAACGTTGTCGCGTGTGGTGCTGTCGGAGTCGTACCCGCATTCGGGGCATGGCTCGCCCAATACCCAGGTCCAGTCCTTGTCGTCAGGCACAATCGTTGTCACGCACTGAAACTACAAGGCCAACGCGTGGGTAGCATCGAATAATGAGCGATCTGTTGGTGTCACGCGAGGGTCATGTTGCGGTAGTTGTGCTGAATCGGCCGCCCCACAATTTTCTGAGCGTCCCTCAGGTGAGTGGCCTCGCTGACGTGTTGGAGGAACTTGACGCTGACCTCGATGTTCGGGCCGTGGTGCTTGGTGCCGAGGGCCGGTCGTTTTGCGCCGGTGCCGACATGGGTGGCGGCGGCGAGCGTGGTGTCGACTCGCCCGCCGACCTGTACCGAGCCGCAGCCCGGCTATTCGATGTAACGGTTCCCATCGTAGGCGCCATCCAGGGCCCGGCGATTGGTGGCGGCCTTGGGTTAGCCCTTGTTCCCGATGTTCGTGTCACGTGTTCCGAAGCAAGGTTTTGCGCCAACTTCTCGGCGCTAGGATTTCACCAAGGCTTCGGCCTCAGCGTCACCCTCCCAGCGCTCGTTGGCCCGTCTCGGGCAGCAACAATCTTGTATTCGTCGCGCCGGTTTCGAGGTCACGAAGCAGTCGCAATGGGCCTCGCCGACGAATGTGTGTCACTCGACGACGTTCGGGATCGGGCGCTTGAACTGGCCACCGAGATGGCACTAAACGCGCCGTTGGCGCTGCGGTCGATCAAGGCCACTCTGCGGCTCGGGCTTGGCGATCGCGTTCGAGACATAACGCAACGTGAGGCAGCAGAGCAGGCTCGCCTCAACGCTACCGAGGATGGACGAGAAGGAAAACGTGCCGTCGGTGAGCGCCGACCAGGTCGCTTCGTCGGCCGCTAGTGCTGAGCGCTAAAAGCGACTGGTAAGGAGCAAGCGAAGCCGAAGGCTAGCTACTTGCCCCTGAAGAAGTAGGGCGTTGGGCAAGGTGTTGGCGGGTGTTGTCCGGTCGGTCGCTGTTGGGGTTGTTGTCGGGCGCGGCGATGCTGACGTCCTGGTTGTCGTGGTTCGGGATGTCGCCGGGTCAGTG
>JANOSH010000037.1:0-191678 GCA_031415695.1 Actinomycetes bacterium | reverse complement strand
CAGCAGGGTTATGACGCCTATGGTCAGCAGCCGCAGCCGCAGCAGGGTTATGACGCCTATGGTCAGCAGCCGCAGCCGCAGCAGGGTTATGACGCCTATGGTCAGCAGCCCCAGCCCCAGCAGGGTTATGACGCCTATGGTCAGCAGCCGCAGCCGCAGCAGGGTTATGACCCCTATGGTCAGCAGCCGCAGCCGCAGCAGGGTTATGACCCCTACCAGCCCCAGTCACAGCCCCAGCCGCAGCAGGGTTATGACGCCTATGGTCAACCGTCTCCTGCCTTCGGACAGCCGCCCGCACCGTACGGTCAAGCGTCGGGCTACGACCCGTATGCGCAGCCGGTGCCCCAACCACCGATGGGGTACGACCCTTACGCACAGTCGCAAGTGCCCTACGGCCAGGCTCCAATGGGTTACCCGGCGGCTGCGCCCACATACGGTTTCGATTTCCAAGCTCCGCCTGCGCTTCCAATTGGCTACGACCAAGCAGCTTCGGGGTTTGCCAACGGTCCGACATCCGCACCCGCACCCGCACCTACTATTGAACCGAGCCATGTGGGTGCAATTAGCGTGCCCGATAACGCCCCACGCTGGATTCCACCTGGTTCCGACGAGACTGGCCATTCCGTTGGGAACGGGGGCCTCCTCAGCGGGCTGGCTTCGGAACCCGGGCCTTACACGGGAGCCATCGAGCAGGTTCCCGGCGCAACAACGGCGCTGCTTATTTCTATTGGTGGGTTCCTACTTCCACTGCTCGGAATCATTGGTTTCTTCAATGGCCGCCAAGCCCTGGAAACTGCCAACGCATCGCGTGGTCGGTACTCGGGCCATGGTGTCGCCAAGGCTGCCATCGGTATTGGACTTCTCACGGTCGTTGGATGGTTTGCGATTATCGCCTACTACTGGCTGGTGTGGCGCTAGTGGCTGAGCGGTACAGCGACCGGTTAGGGAGCGAGCGAAGGCAAGCAAGTGGCTGAGCGGTACAGCGACCATTAGGGAGCGAGCGAAGCCGAAGGCACACTAGAGGGAATAGCCGGCGGCGACAGGTAGTGCTGTCACCACCGACTCGGTGTCACGCTCAAGAACCCAAGCGCTTCCTTTTTCCCAGCGCGGCTCGCCTAATGTCAGCGTTCCCCTGCGAATAAGTGCCGCAACAACGTCGGGGATGAGATCGCCGTGGCTGCACAACACGCTGCCATCGGGCAGTTCGAGCAGTTGGTCGAGGACGGGGCCAAAGGGCATTGCTTCAGAGAGCCACACAACGGACTCGACCTCTCGACCAATACGAGCAGACAATGGCTCAAGTGTCTGGCGGCACCGAAGGTATGGGCTCGACAACAATCGACCGGTTGCAAGTGGGCCTAGCCATCCGGCGAGCGCGTCGGCCTGCTGCCAGCCGGCGTCGGTGAGGGCCCGTTGCTCGTCGGCGGCGCCGTAGCCTCGGGCTCCTGCCTTTGCGTGTCGCACCAAATAGACGGCCATCGAGACCACTGTAGATGTCTGACACCGGCCCTTGGTTGGCGTACGTTCAGGATCCTCGCAACTCGATGCCGTCTAATACAAGACTTCTTCGGGCGAGCCGGTTTCACGTAGCCTGGTGCCCGTGGCGCAACGGTTCAGGGTGGCAACACGGGGTAGTGAGCAGGCGCAAGCCCAGGCGACTGCTCTGGCGCGGATGCTTACCGAGGCCACGGGCATCCATGCCGAACTCGTGCTGATCGAAACAATGGGCGACAAGGTGATCGATCGCCCCATTTCCGAGATTGGTGGTCGCGGGGTCTTCGTCAAGGAAGTTCAGCGTGCCGTCCTTGACGGCCGTGCCGATTTGGCGGTGCATTCGGCAAAGGATCTGCCTTCGTCATTTCATGCCGAAGGGTTGGTGCTTGCTGGTGTTCCCGAACGTGGCGACGCCCGAGACGCCCTCGCTGGCTGCCGGTTCCATGACCTGCGCCTCGGCGCTACCGTGGCCACCGGCTCGCAACGCCGGCAGGCGCAGCTTGCCGCCCTTCGCCCCGACCTGAATTTCGTAGGGCTTCGCGGCAACATTCCGACTCGTATTGCCCGCGCCGACCATCCCCATATCGATGCAATCGTGGTGGCAGTGGCCGGGGCCAAATGGGTGTCGTTGACCCACCGGCTGTCACACATCTTCGAGGTGTCCGACATGGTTCCCCAAGTTGGTCAAGGGGCGCTTGCTATCGAGTGTCGAATCGACGATCAGCGCGTTCGGTCTGCGGTTGCATTACTCGAACACGGCCCAAGCCGATTGGCTGTTGACGCCGAACGTTCGTTCCTTGCCCAGCTTGGTGGCGGTTGCGAGCTACCGGTCGGCGCGCACGCCCGAATCATCGACGGGGCTGTGCATATCGACGGACTTATCGCTTCGATCGAGGGGACGGTGCTGCATCGAGCGCAGATGTGTGGCGTCGACGCGGACCTTGGCGCCCGGCTGGCCCGGCAGCTACTGGCCGCCGGTGGTGACGCCTTGCTACCGAGCTGAGCAGATCGTCGGCCCGGCGTCGGCCAGCAAGGTCCGGCACGTTGGCGCTGAATGCCTCCGCCTCGACAATTGCGGCCGTCTCGTGCCACGGGTTGTCGAGCCCGAGTGACGAGATGTACGACGTTACGGTTTCGCCGGGTTGCCGTGTTCGTCCAAGGAGAGGGCTCACGTCGTCAAACCGGTCGTGCCACGCTGCCGACCAGGATCGCAGCGCGAGGCGTCGTCGTACGGCGACTGCCCGTTTGATGCCGACAATCAGCGACGCAATGATTCCAATCAGAACCAAACCCACGCCGCCTTGCACCACGACTCGGATAATCGTTGACATCCGTCCACCGAGATAGCTGCCCAACCCCTCGCTCGCTCGGGCATTTTCCTCGCCGGCAGCAAACGGTACAGACGCTGTTGGGTCAAACGGCAGCCAACCAACCCCCGGTGTCCAAACCTCGGTCCAGGCGTGGGCGTCGCTAGCGCGTACCTCGAACAGCCCGGTAAACGGATTTCGTTCGCCGCCAGCGTAGCCGACTACCAGTCGGGCCGGAATTCCGTTCGAGCGCAACAGGACTACCAGCGACGACGCGATCTGTTCACAAAAGCCAATGCGCTCTTCGAACAAGAACCGGTCGACCGAATCGGCCCCCGGTGGCAACGGTGGTATGTCGATGAGGTACTGGGTATTGGCTTCAAGCCAGGCTTCGATGGCCTTCACCGTTTCGTATGACGACGCACGTCGCAGCTCGGATGCAAGTGCTGAGACACGTTCTGGAAGCGAGGCCGGTAACTGCAGATAGCGCCGGGCGTCGCTCTCGGTCAAGCCGCTGGAGGGCGCGTCGTCGATGGCAATGAGATGGCTTGCCGAAACGACCGGCCGTTCCGACAGCACCGTATACACGCCGCCTTTGCCGAGCCCGACCGCGGAACGCAACGTGCCGTCGGGAAGGACGAACACCGATCGGTCGGCAAAATACACCCGTTGGATGGTGCTGGCGCCAAAGATTAGGTTTGGGCCCGGTTGTTGGAGGTAGACCGTCTGCACGAGCTCTTTGGTAGGGACTCGAAGCTGAGGTGTATCGGCAGGGCGGGGCACTGCAATGGACGATCCGTCACCTTGCAGCAGCTTGGGTTTTTCGAACGTGCTCACCCACTTTTGCCCGTCCCAACTATCGAAGGACTGGCCGCGCCAAAAGCCAGTTTCCGATGCGCGTACCCGCATAACAATGGTGTTGTCGGGTCGTCCACGAGCCGACGTATCGAGCGACTTCGAAAAGCCGAGGAAGCCGCTCGCCGACTGCGTTGTCGCCTGGCCACCGTAGTCGCCGGCACTTGTTAGGTTTGGGTTTTGGATCGACCCGTCTCGGCTTACGGTCTGGAGACTGGGCAACGAGGCCGGGAACACCAGCGCCCGCGAGGTTCCTGACGCCGGGAGGACCAGGAACGCTGCGGCCATCACCAACAACGCCCCGACAAGGGCGGTTGCTGTCGCCAGCATGAGTGTGGCCACAGGCCGAGCCGACTTGGGACCGGTAACTCGGGGTAGCTCAGAGATTTCGCTGGAGTGAAGGGCCACGAGCGACGTAGCTGCGGCCACGGTCCACACAGCAAGCAGGGTGCCGAATCCAACTGTTTGAGACAGCACGCCAGACATGCCGAGCAGCGTGAACGACGCTACGAGCGAGAATCGCAAATCTCGGCGGGCAGGAACATCGAAGCTGTGTAGTACCTGCGTGATCATGAACAGTTCAGCCAAGTACGGCTGCGTCGCCCCAACGTTGCTGCCAACCGCCGCCAGCTGTTGGGCGAACCGTAGGCTTGCCACCAGCATGCCAACAGCGAGCGCAGACTTGACCCCGAAGCCCGGCCGGTTCCTTGCGATATAGCTGAACCAAAATGCCAGTGGCACTAGCAGGAACAACACGGGGTGCCCGACGTCTTGTTGTAGGCCAGCCCACATGGCCGTCATTACCGCCACCATCGTGGCTACCCGGGCGATCGAGGAGGGTTCGGCCGGGCCCTTCCTGTTCGCATTGGCTAGCCCGATCATCAGACGGTTCATGTTTGTTCCACCGCAGTTACTGCGCGGGCCAGGCGGCGAGATACGTCGAGGGCGGTCGATACCTGGCCCTCGACCCTGGCAACGACCTCGGTCGTTGCCAGCACGACGCGAGTACCTATGCCTAATGCCGCGTTCGCAATGCCGGCGGCTCGGCTGGCAGCGGCTTCGTCGGCATCGAAGTTTCCAATGAGGTCGACCACCAACCGAAGCTCGGAAGGCCGTGGGCTTTCGAATTGCCGAACGAGGAGGTGGCCAGCTCGAGCGGTAGCTGGCCAGTGAATCGACTTAGGGCTATCGCCAGCCTCGTAGTCGCGGATTCCACGGACGCTGTCATGGCCGACCATGTCGTTGAGTGCATCGGGTGAATACGGTTGCGGCTCGGGAAGCGGTCCGACTTCGATTGGCTGGGCGAGGGTGGTGGTAAATCGACGCCGCCATTCGACCATCCCCAACGGGGCCGCCGACCACACGGTGGTCGTGACCGCAATGATCACACCCCGCTTGGGCGGGTGAACGGTGAGCCTTCCCGCACCCGTAACAAAGCGCCCCGACCCGAGTTCGGGGACCTCCGCGACGAGTCCGGACTTGCCCGTCACGTGGATCTCGATCGGCAGCGTTGCCGTTGCGTCAGTGGGAGTTTCGATATGTAGTTCACTGCGGCCAAGTGACATCGCGGGCAGAAGCGCTCCGGTCGCTAACGCTCCGGTCAGCACTGCCACCAAGACTGTTGCCCAGCCCGCACCACTCGTTCGGCTGACGCCAAAGAACGCCAGAGCCAACAGAGCCGTGACTACCGCCACTCCGCGAACGCGAACCGGGCGCATTGCCTCTAACCGCGAGGTACGGGCACGTGAGCGACTATCTCGCTCACAATGCGTCGAGCCATCTCGAGGTTGGTTCCGCCACTGAGTACCAACCGGTGAGCGATCACCCCGTGGGCCACTGCTTGAACGTGGTCTGGAACCACGTAGTCGCGACCGTACATCGCGGCGATGGCCTGGGCTGAACGAACCAGCGCTAACGACCCACGCGGGCTCAGGCCGAATCGCACCGACTGATGGTCGCGGCTGGCTTGTCCGAGAGCGATGACATAGTCCGCGATGGTTGGATGCACCAGAACCGAGCGCACCGCGCCACGGGCTCGCATGAGCTGTTCGGGCTCGCATACAACCCGCAGCATCGGCAGTTCAGCGTGGCCGCCGAACCCGAGCAGCAGCTCCCGTTCGGCATCGACTGACGGGTGGCCCAGTGAGATCGCCGTTTGGAAGCGGTCTCGTTGGCCTTCCACAAGTGGAAACGTGCCAGCGTGATCGCCGGGGTTCTGCGTGGCGATCACCATGAACGGATCGGGCAGCTTGTACGTGGTGCCATCGACGGTGACCTGACGTTCGGCCATGGCTTCCAGCAGCGCCGACTGGGCGCGAGGCGTTGCGCGGTTGAGTTCGTCAACCAGCGTTACGTTCGCAAACAATGGCCCCGGACGGAACTCCCACTGCGAGGCGCCGGGTTGCAACACATTTACGCCGGTGAGTTCGGTGGGGACGAGATCGGCGGTGCCCTGGATTCGACGAAACGTTCCGCCAATCGAAGCGGCGAGCGCCTTCGCGAGCGTTGTCTTGCCGAGTCCAGGCTGATCCTCGACCAGCAGGTGGCCGCCGGCTAGCAGAGTGACAACTGCGTCGCGGACCGCTTCGGGTTTACCTCGAACGACGCGTTCGATGTTCTTGACGATCGCATTGCCGGTGTCGGCAACTGTCATGGGGGCAGCAAGCGTTGTCACCTAGAGCAGGTCGGCCGTTACCAATCGCCATTGAGCTACCGGTCAGAGCTTGACTGAGACCAGCGAGACGTATGGATGTAGGGCCGCACGGTCATCCCGTAACCCTTCGGCGGCCACTGACGAAAGCGTCTCGCACCCGACCGTTCTGCTTCCGCAAGCCTGACCAGGCGGGACGACTTTTTGGCGCGGGCAGTTACTAAGCTGCTTGGCCACCTGTTTGCAGAACACGTTGCCTGTGCCACCCCGAAGCACGGTCCGGTCACGACAGCTTTTCGCTGAAAATCCTTGGCAATCGGCGGGGGCTCACTATTTGCTGTATGAAAGCTCGAAAGGCAATTATGGCTCTTTTTGGTTTGACGGTTCTCATCGTTCCATCTGTTGTCCTGACCAAACCGGCTGCAGCGCTCGCGAACACGTGGGGCACCCTTCGCGCGACTCACTCTAACAAATGTGTAGACAATCCCTGGGGAGGTGCGGGGGCTTCGATCACCGCCTTAGCTGTCATTATCAGGATAATCAGCTCTCGTACGTTGAGCCAGTCGGCGCCGGGTTCTACAAGATTCGAAATGTCTGGCAGAACAATTTGCGTCGTGGCAACGATTTCGAACAATGCGACGTTGGCGTACCCTTATCAGCGCCTCGATGCCACGGTGGCCAAGTTCGAGCGCGGCGGCGAGCCCGGCTGGACCACCTCCGGCCACCAATACGTCGACATGTGTGGGCAACGTCAACGCAGGCCAGCTAGTGGCGGAGTGTTAAAGCGACCGGTTAGGGAGCAAGCGACGCCGAAGGTCAGCTAGAAATCGGTGATGCAGAAACTGTCGCCTTGGGGGCGCGATGCCGAATGCGACGGATCGGCTGGACCGCCACAGGGCCTTCATCTCCGCGGACGCCGTGATGCCGACGGTTTTGGGTTAGGTACAAAGCGTAAGGGCCGAGGGTCGACGCCTGCTGCTAGGGGAGTGGTGATGGTCGTTAGAAGTTCGACGAAGGCGGTTTTGTCGCCGCCGAAACTAGCGATTGATGCCGCGATGTTCTGCTCGGCGGTGATTGGGTCCCAGTCGATGTGCCAGCCTCCTCGTGACGCGAGGTCGGCGATGAAGGTTTGTTGGGTGCGGCCGTTGCCGTCTCGGAACGGGTGGAGAGCGTTTAGCTCGCCTAGGTAGTACGCCGCTCGGTCAACAAATGTCGGGTGGTCGAGCCCTTCGAGGCGGTTCTCGCGTGCGAGCTGGTCGAACAGATCGGTCGCGGCGGGGATGAGAGCGTGGGCGTACGCGAACGGGGTATTTCCTTTGACGATGTTTACGGTGCGGACTTGCCCGGCCCAGTCATACATGTCTTGGAAGAGGTGGTGGTGGATTGCTTGGAGGTGGGCGAGGTCGTGATGACCTCCTATGGGGTGGGCGTCGAGTTCGACCCGGCGGAGCACGGTCAAATGGTATTCGTACTCTCGCAGCTTGGCGGCGTCGGTGAAACCGGGCAGGTTGCGGAGTGTGTCAGAGCCGGGGATCAGGTACGGGTCGGGTACCATGCTTACGCGACGCCGAGTTCGTTGGGCTGAGGGTTAGCGACGGGTGGCGTTTGCGGCTGCAAGGGCGATGCGTCGGCCTCGGGCGAGGTAGGTCTCGAGGTCGATTCGGCCGGCGACGTAGTCGGCGTGAAGCCGAGAGCGATCGGGGTGTGCGGTACCGCCTTCGAGCCTGTTTGACGCTTCGGCCTGTCGGACGGCGTTGCTTCGCCGCAATTGTTCGGCAGCGCTGATCATCGGGAAGTCTGCAGCGGCGTTCGTCGACATGGGCTCACTGTATCGCCCCATGCATGGCCTAGGTCAGCGTCGTGGCGACGGTGTACGCCTGCCATGGGAATGATTAGCGGGAAGGGTCATCTAGAAATCAGTGACGCAGAAACTGTCGCCTTTGGGGCGCGATGCCGAATGGGACGGATCGGCTGGACCGTATAGTGCGCTGAGCATCCCTTTGACCATGCCGCGGTCGACGGCACAAATGACCGGGTTCTCGATAGCAACATCGCCAAAAGGGCAGTGGTTGTTGACGATGCGCAATTGCGTTCCCCGTCGCTCGGTATGCGCGGCAAATCCGTGGCCAGTTAACGCCTCGGCCACGGTGTGCAGCGCACTACGCAGCGATCGTTGCCCTGACGCAGCGTCGCCCCCGAGACTAATGGCGATAGCTCGCCCGTACTCTTCGCCGACCGATTCGGCCATTGTTTGAGCTTGATCGGGCGGCAGAAGTGACAGTGCCCGCCCAAGCAGGGTCAGGACAAGGTCGTCGGTTTTCACCGGGGTGTCGAGCGTGACCGATTCGCTCGACGCGGTGTAGCGCTTGCTTGGCCGACCGGCACCGCCGCTGCTGCGATCGGTAGCCACGTCGAGATGCCCTCCGCTAGCAAGACGGTCGAGGTGATGGCGGGCAACGTTTGGATGCAAGCCAAAGTGTTCGGCTGCTTGGGTGGCCGTGACCCCAGCCTTCCCGGCCTCGTGCACATGCAGATAGATGGCTCGGCGTGTCGGATCGCCAAACGAGTTCGTTATGGCCGTCACCGCGTCGGTAAACGCCTTCGGTGTGAGGGGCCCGGCCGGAGTCGGGCTGTGATGCACAGACGTCACGTGGGTATTATACCTATCGCCGTAGTGGTAATTCCCCCATCGCCGTCGAGGCCCCCGGAGTCGTCAAATATGTCAGTAACTCGCGAGCAGGTAATCGACGCTTTGCGTCCGGTCGAAGACCCCGAGCTACGCCGGTCAATTGTCGATCTCGGCATGGTCAAGAATGTCACCATTGCCGATGGTCGTGTCGACGTGCTGGTTGCTCTCACGATTGCTGGTTGCCCGCTGCGCGCCGAAATTACGAATCGGGTAACCCAAGCCATTCAGGCCCTTGGTGTACCTCAAGTCGCTATCGACTTCACGGTAATGAACGACGCAGAACGCGAAGCCGTCCGCACGCTGGTGCATGGCAATCCGCAAGGGGGCGGCCAAGCGCACGGCCATGCCGAGGGTCGCAAGGTGCCCTTTAGCGAGCCCGGGGCCAAGACCAGGCCGTTACTGATTAGCTCTGGCAAAGGCGGCGTCGGCAAGTCGAGCGTTACCACGAACCTCGCCGTGGCCCTAGCTGCACGCGGACACTCTGTCGGCATCCTCGACGCCGACATCTACGGCTTTTCAATTCCGAGAATGCTCGGCGCCAACACCGAACCAGTCGCAATCGACAAAATGTTGATCCCACCAGAAAAATGGGGCGTGCGCTGCATTTCCATTGGATATTTCGTGCCCGAGGGCCAAGCCGTTGTCTGGCGCGGCCCGATGCTGCATAAGGCGCTCGAGCAGTTCCTCACCGATGTCTACTGGGACGAACCCGACTTTCTGCTCATCGACATGCCCCCGGGTACTGGTGACATTGCACTGAGCCTCAGCCAATACCTGCCGCGGGGCGAGGTCTACGTGGTAACCACTCCTCAAGAGGCGGCTCAGAAAGTCGCTCGCCTGTCGGCGGCCATGGCCAAGAAGGTCAACCTCGAAGTCCGAGGGGTTATCGAGAACATGAGCTGGTTTACCGGCGACGACGGTAAGCGGTACGAACTGTTCGGTTCGGGTGGAGGCCAAGAACTCGCCGACGAGCTCGGGGTACCCCTTCTGGCCCAACTGCCGTTCGTCACGCAGTTGCGAGAAGGCGGTGACACTGGCCGCCCCATCGCCGCCGTTGCTCCCGACAGCGACGTTGGTGCTGCCTTCCATAGGCTTGCTGAAAGCATTGCCGTAGGCCTCAAACCCAAGCGGGTCTACAATTCTGCACTCAAGATTGTCTGAGGAGACTTCTGATGGATGTTCGTATTGGTGTAACTCAGTCGGCGCGCGAATTGGTTCTTGAAATGCCCGACGATGCCGACCGCGACGAGGTGCAAGGCCGCATCAACTCGGCGTTGGCCGATGTCGACAAGGTGCTATGGCTCACCGACAAGAAGGGTCGCCAGGTCGCCGTACCGGTAGCCAAGATCGCCTACGTTGAATTGGGCGCTCCCGACGATCATCGTCGTATCGGCTTCGGCGGATAACCGAAAAAGAGCGTCGAAAATCGACGTGTTCGAACGTCGCATGCTCGTCGTCACCGGCAAAGGTGGCGTGGGCAAAACGACCGTTGCAGTAGCCCTGGCAACGGCAGCAGCGTCTCGCGGTCGCCGTGTGCTGGTCTGCGAAACCGATCGGTCCGGTGCGCTTGCTCAGGCGTGCGGCGTACCACGACTGCGGTACGACGCCACACCGGTGCCTGGCGGATTCAGCGCCTTGACGATCGACACCGAGTCGAGCCTGGCCGAGTACGTGAAGCGGTATCTGCGAATTCCGTGGGTGGGCCGAATAGGGCCTGTGGCCAGGGCGCTTGATTTCGTCGCGGTTGCCGCGCCTGGTGTCCGCGAAGTGCTCACGATTGGTAAGCCGTGCTTCGAGGTCCGCAGCAAAAAGTGGGATCTGGTCATCGTCGACGCGCCAGCAACCGGGCACGTTGTTGCGCTTCTCGATGCGCCGCGGGCCATCCAGCAGTTGACGCCGGCAGGGCCCTTGGCAAGCCAGACCGGGTGGATTTCTGACATCTTGGCCCAGACGGGGGCGGTGATTGTCACGACGCCCGAGGAACTGCCGGTTACCGAAACCCTTGAACTGTTGCAGTCGCTTGCCAGGCGCACCGCAGTGACTGTCGATGCTGTAATCGTGAATCGGCTTGCGCCCGAACCGTTTACGCGTCGAGATCTCGAACGGTTCGATGACCTTCGCCGCTCGGCCCAGCCTCCTGGCGTGGAGCAGGTGTTCCACGCTGCAGGATTGCTTGTTGCCATTCGCCGAATCGCTCTGACAGAGCTCTCCCGACTGCCTGTTTCTCCGCCGCGTCTGGTGGTGCCCGAGTTTGTTGGCACGGATTCGGCCAGCGTTGTCCACGAGGTGACGGCCGCAATTGTGGCCGATACATGACTGCTCGGTTGCTGATCGTTACGGGTGCAGGCGGGGTTGGAAAGACCACAATCTCGGCAACGCTTGGGGCAGCAGCGGCATACGCAGGGGAGCGGGTGCTAGTCATTACGGTTGATCCTGCTCGTCGGCTGGCCGACGCGTTCGGACTGACACCAGCTCGGACGAATGATCCCGTCGAGGTCGCGCTTCCGATCGGGGGCAAGGGTTCGCTGAGCGTGGCCATGATCGATGCCCGCCACGCATGGGACATGCTGGTTACCCAGCTTGCACCAGATGAAACGACGCGGCAGAGGGTGCTGAACAATCGCCTGTATGACACGGTGACCGAGCGATTCGCGTTGAGCCATGACTACGTAGCATTTGCGCGGGTCATCGAACTGGCTGACGATGCCACGTACGACCTGGTCGTCGTCGATACTGCGCCGGCAACCAACGCGCTCGACAGCTTCGATTCGCCGCGCCGCATGCGTGAATTCTTTGGTAGTCGGCTCGCTCGGTGGCTGGTGGTGCCCGCAGGCGCGGCCAAGCCGTTTGCCCTGCTCGCTGGCCGCCTGCTCGGTGGAAGCTTCATTGCCGATCTTGCAGAGTTCTTTACGTTGGTTGGTGGCCTGGAGACCGGATTGCGAGAACACTCCGAAGATGTCGAGTGCATGCTGGGCTCGCCCCGGTGCCAACTGATTATTGTGTCGACCCCTGAAGCCGGGCCCGTCAGCCAGTCCCTTGCATTACGAGCACATCTTGACGCGCGTCAGATGAACTTGCGAGCCATCGTGGTGAATCGAGCATTGCCGCCCGAGTTGCTGGACCCCGCATTCACGCAGACGGCAGTGGCCATGACCGACGATACCGATCCGGTCATTCGAGAGGTGGGCCGCGCCGGGCTGTTGTTACGAGACCGTGCCCGACTGCAACACGATCACGTTGCGCTGCTCCCCGAGCCCAAAGCGTGTGTCCAACTGCGTGCCGGCGGAGTTTCCGGGCTCGATGACCTCTGCGAGATGGGCCAGCCGCTACTGGGCCTCTGTACCCGTTTTGAGGGGAGCTGACCACCGGATGCGGTTTTCGGGCAAACTAGATGCCTGTGCCAAGCCTTGTTGAACTGATCCGATCCCATACAGAACTCAGCCGGGAGGACTCCGAGCACCTGCAGCGACTCGTGGCCGACTGGGGAGTGCTTGCCGATTTCTGTTTCGCCGATCTGCTGCTGTACGTGCGGTCAGCCCCAGGAGAATGGTTGGTGCTCGCTCAGGTTCGCCCATATACCGCCCAGACCCTGTATGTGAACGACTGGGTCGGCACGATTGCCGAGGACAGCGAGGACGATGTTCTCGAACGAGTGTGGACGTCGGGTCAGGTCGTCGAGACTGAACTGCGCCTCGACGGTATGCCGAGCGCCAGCCGGATGCGGGCTATCCCGGTGCGGCGCGCGGGCCAGACCATTGCGGTACTGAGTCGGGAATGGAGCGAGCGCGTCGGCCGCCAACTGGGCGAGCTTGAACACACCTATCTGAGTTTGTTCGAGCGATTTGAAACCATGATTGCTCATGGCTCGTTCCCGTACGCGGCCAAACGTGGCACCTCGACCGCGGCACCCCGAGTCGGCGATGGCGTGTTGGTACTCGATGAAGATGCCAGAGTGATGTACGCATCGCCGAACGCTGTCTCGGCGCTGCACCGTGTGGGTATCGGGACCAACGCCGTTGGGCTTCGCCTGTCTGAACTTGGATTCAACGATCGCGCCGTTCGCCAAGCCTTCGACCGCCAGGAGATCGTGCTCGACGAGTTCGACCAGACGGTCGATATCAGCCTAGCCACGCGTGTGATTCCCATCATGGACGCCGACAAGGTGACTGGCGGCGTCGTGTTGCTACGAGATGTCTCCGAGGTTCGCCGGCGTGACCGCATGATCCTGTCTCGCGACGCCACCATTCAGGAGATCCATCACCGGGTAAAAAACAACCTACAAACGATTTCGTCGTTGTTGCGGCTGCAGGCGCGCCGGCTTGAATCCGCCGAAGCGAAGGCTGCGCTGGCCGAGAGTGTGCGGCGAATTCGCACGATTGCTCTGGTGCACGAAACCTTGTCGAAGAACTCGGGGGAGGAGGTCAGCTTCTCCGACATTGTTCGTCCACTGGCCCGACTCGCCGATGCCAGCATGCAATCGCCAGACAGGCCGGTGTCGTTCGAGGTCCGCGGCGACGGCGGTCGGCTCCCGGCCCACATTGCCACCCCGCTGTCGGTGGTGCTTACCGAGCTACTGCAGAACGCGGTGGATCATGCATTTGTCGACAACAACGACTCGCACGGGTTGGTGATGATTGATCTTGACCGACCATCGGATGACGTATTGAAGATTCGAGTTACCGATAACGGCCGAGGGCTCCCCGACAGTTTCAGTATCGACCAGGCCACCGGTTTGGGGCTCTCGATCGTGCGTACCTTGGTAACCACAGAACTCGCCGGAACGATCACCATGCGCCGGGCCCTTGCCGAGGATCTACTGGCGGTCGGTTTCGACGGCACCTCGGGGAGTGTCGTCGAACTGATCGTCCCGACGACGACCGAGATGTCCTAGCTCGACTATCGCTCCGCCACTAGCTGGCGGCGAGCTTGCGCTCGGCTACCCATACTCGGCGGATCTTGCGGCGCTCGTCTTCGGAGGTGCCGCCCCAGATACCGGAGTCCTGGTTGGTGTTGAGGGCAAACTCCAGGCACAACGCCTGAACCGGGCATTCGCCACAAACACGCTTGGCGGCGTCGATCTGGGCTAGCGCCATGCCGGTGGTGCCGACCGGGAAGAACAGTTCCGGGTCGGTGTCCTTGCACAGTGACTCGTCACGCCAGGAATAATCGGCGAGGGACAAGGCGATGTTGGTGGCAAGGGCAGACACAGCGGGACTCCGGACGTGGTGAGTTTGTGATTGTGATTACATTCACGAGCATCGACCGAAATTGACCGTTGGGCAGATTTCATGAACTGTTCATAAGGCTACCCGGCCAAAAGGCCTATATTCAAGGGGCAATGAGAAGATTTTCGGAAATCTCGGGTCAAAAAGGAGGATCTAGCCGTGACAATAGTCATTGCTCACCGCGGTGCGTCGCACGCTGCACGCGAAAATACGCTTACCGCATTCCGGAAGGCCTCCGAGATGCGGGCAGACTGGGTCGAGCTTGACGTCCGACGCACCCAAGATGGCGCGCTGGCAATTCACCACGATGCGCACCTTGCGGACGGTCGGATCCTGTGCGACGTAACCGCCGATGAACTTCCGCCATACGTGCCCAACCTGGCGTCAGCCCTCGATGCATGCTCGGCAATGGGCGTCAATATCGAGATCAAGAATTGGCCGTCCGAGCCCGACTTCGACCCGGACAACACGCTTGCCGATAAGGTCGTGGCACTGCTTGCCTCACGAGGAAACGCCGACCGGGTGCTGATCTCGGCCTTTCATCTGCCCCTCATCGATCGGGTACGTGAACTGTCACCCAACACGGTTACCGCGTGGCTAGTCGAACGGTTCGATACCGAAACCCTCGACATCCTTGCGGCCCACGGCCATCACGTGGTCCACCCCTGGGTAAAGAAGGTTACCCGCGACCTCATCGAACAATGCCACAATCGCCAGATCGTGGTGAATGCATGGACCTGTGATGACCCGGCCCGAATGAGCGAGTTGATTGACTGGGGCATCGACGGAATCTGCACCAATGTGCCCGACGTAGCCAGGGCGCTATTACCGCTTACCGACTAGCCCTTGCCTTCGAGGCGGCCATTTCCGCAACAGTTGCGCTTACGGCCGGCCCAGAGGCGGCCATTTCCGCAACAGTTGCGCCTACGGCCCTTCGACGACAAGTGGCACGGCGATACGAATGACATCGGGAATCCACTCGAAAGCAAGCCGACGTGTGTCGCCGAGATGATCGCCATCGACCTGGTAAGCGAACGGTTCGGAGTCCTCGATAACCAAGCACCGTACGTTCCGACGGACATCGATACTCTTCCCGCTGACGCCACGACCCAGTAACGCCGCGCCCAATCCGGTAAGGAACGATGGTGCCTTTAAGCTGCGAAAGGTAACGATTGACAGCGGGCTGTCGAGCCCTTCGCCCGGTACAAGGTCGATGGGCCGATTGCCAAGGAACGTATACGGATTCGTGTTCATAACAATGGTGAAGAAGCCGTCCGGAATGGTGTCGTGAGAGAACTTCAACGAAAAGTGCGGGTTCCTTCGGTCGTATTGTCGAAAAAACGTCTGCAAGGCGGCAACGATAAAGAGCGGATGGCCGAGCCAACGCTTGAGGCTCGCGTGACGTTCCACCTGGGCGACAACCGCGGCGTCGTACCCGACCCCGGTATGGAAGCAGAAGTAACGGCCGTTCACTCGGCCCAACCCGATCGGCCGGATGGAATTGGCCGTCAGGGCATCGGCTACAAGCTGCGCTGCAGCTACCGGATCATTAGGAAGGCCGAGCGTACGTGCGAAGACATTGGTGGAGCCACCGGGTAGAACCGCCAGAGCTGTCTGTGACCCGGCGAGTCCGTTTGCTACTTCATTGAGCGTGCCGTCACCCCCGAGGGCGACGACTGCATCGAGATTGCGACGAGCGGCATCTTGGGCAAAACGGGTGGCGTGGCCGCGGCGATTTGTCTCGCGAAGCGTGACGGTATGGCCGGCGTCCTGGAAGATTTGCTCGATCATCACCTTGTTGCGCGCCGTGACCGACGAAGCGAACGAGTTAACGACCAACAGGACCTCCACGTCAAGAGACGCTACTACCGCTCGTTTCTCCGGCCGTCTGTCTGGCTACTCGTCGGTAGGTCGGGCAGAATTACGAGATGAACATCGTCGTCTGCGTGAAGCAGATCCCCGACCCGGCCAATCCAGGCGCATTGGATCCTGGCACCAACACTCTCAAGCGCGAGGGAAAGCTTATTCTTGACGAGTCCGACAGCTACGGCGTTGAAATGGCGTTGCAGTTAGTAGACAAGGCTGGTGGCGGCGAAGTGGCGCTCGTCAGCATGGCACCAAACGGCGAAGTGTCGGGTTTGCGAACTGCGCTGGCAATGGGCGCAGCCCGAGGTGTCCTGGTGTCCGATCCGTCACTACAAGGTTCCGACGCGCTAACAACCGCCAAGATTCTGGCCGCAGCTGCTCAGCGACTCGGCAGTGCCGATCTGATCATCGCCGCCACCGAATCGTCCGATGGGTACACCGGTACCGTGCCCGAACAAATGGCCGAGGTGCTCGGCTTGCCATCGGTAACGTTCGCTAAAAAGGTCGAGATTACGGGTGGTATTTTGAAGGCACAACGCCAAACCGACGCCGGGTTCGACGACGTCGAATGCCCGCTCCCGTTGGTGTTGTCGGTAACTGCGGGCGTTGTCGAGCCTCGCTACCCCAGCTTCAAGGGCATCATGGCCGCAAAGTCCAAGCCGGTCGAGACAGTTACTGCCGCCGACCTGGGTGTCGCTGGAGTCGGATGGGCTGGCGCAGGGCAGAAAATTGTCAGCGTTGTCGCCGCCGAAGCCCGAGGTGCGGGCGAAGTTGTTGAAGACGATGGCGAAGGCTTCGCCAAGATCGTTTCTTTCCTCGAGAATCTGAAGGTGATCTGATGAACATCTGGGTATACGCCGAAATCACCGATGGTGCCCCCACCACTGGCACACTCGAATTGCTCACGAAAGCGCGTTCGCTTGGGACGGTCGCCGCGTTTGTTGCCGGTGACGTAGGCAACGCCGCCGCCGCTCTGGGCGCACACGGCGCAGCGACGGTCTTGGCCACTGGCGACCTCGCTGGCAGGCTGCCTGGCCCGGCCGTGTCGGCCGCCATGCAAGCATTGATCGCGGGTGGCAACGCTCCCGACCTCATCATGATGCCAATGACGTACGGTGCGCGCGACATTGCATCTCGACTGTCGGTCAAGCTCGACAAGACCGTTCTGACGAACAACGTAGAAATCTCGACAGACGGCAGCGTCAACGTGACCACGCCCGTCTTCGGCGGCAACGTCATGGTAACCACCACCTTCACCGGCACCGGACCACATATCGCCATGTTCCGACCCAAGAGCTTCGTTGCTGAAGCAGGCGGTGCTGGCGCAGGTACGGTCATAGCGGTCGCCGTCCCCGACGCTGACGCAACAGGTGCAGCGCGTGTCACCGCAGTGCACGTCGAGGAGTCATCTGGTCCAAAGCTCGACGAAGCAGCAATTGTGGTTTCGGGCGGACGCGGACTGGGCGAGGCAGCAAAGTACGAAATGATCGAGTCCCTCGCCAAGATCTTGAAGGGTGCCCCAGCTGCCAGCCGGGCCATCGTCGATGCCGGCTGGGTGCCGTACAGCTACCAGGTTGGCCAGACCGGCAAGGTCGTCAAGCCATCTGTGTATATCGCCTGTGGCATTTCTGGAGCTACGCAGCACATGGTGGGTATGAAGGGTGCAAAGAACATCATCGCCATCAACAAGGACAAAGAAGCGCCCATCTTCGGCATTGCCGATCTCGGCATTGTCGGCGACGTGCACAAAGTGCTTCCCAAGCTCATCGAAGCACTCAAAGCCCGCGGCTAACCGCTGAGGACTCGCTGTCCACTCGCTGTCCACTCGCTGTCGACCCGCTGTCCACCCGACTCAGAGTCGAAAAGGTGCCACAAAACGCACACCTTTTCGACTCTGAGTCGGACTGGGTTGCGGTCGGCTCCGTGCGTCAGACTATGCACATGGCTGCATTCGAAAATGTCGTGTCCAGTGTCGAGGAACTCCGAGGGCTCTTCCGCAAACCGTCCTTTGGTGCCGTTGGCAAGGAAATCGGGCACCTCGACGCTGGCTGCCGATCGTTCATCGCTCACTCGCCGTTCGTGCTCATTGGAACCCACAACCCCGATGGCACCTGTGATGTGTCGCCGAAGGGAGGGCCACCAGGCTTCGTGCAGGTCCTCGACGACAACCGGTTGATCATGGGGGAATTGCCGGGCAACAACCGACTCGATACGTTCACTAACGTTGTTCGAGACACCGCCATTGGCCTCATGTTTCTCACTCCAGCGGTCGGAGAAATGCTTCGAGTCAACGGTCGCGGCTATGTGTCGACCGACCCTACGTTGCTGTCGCAGTGTGTAATCGACGGTCGCGAGCCCAAGGTTGTTTTGGCGGTCCAAGTCACCGAAACGTTCCTACATTGTGCGAAGGCCATCCGCCGTTCCGGAATCTGGGACCCAACGGTGTGGCCCGATACCACAAACATGGTGTCGTCAGGTTGCATCTTCAACGCCGCCGTAGGCATCGACGACGATGCCGATGGAACACGCACGACCTCAATGCTGGAAGCTGATTACCAGGCAACGCTGTGGCACGACCGGTAGCTCCCATCACGATCGTACGTCGAGAACCAACGGTTTTGCCGGAGGTCCGTGACGGCGCAGATCATCGAGTAGCGCAGGAACAGGACGCGGGCCAAGTGCATCGGGCTGCGCCGCAAGTTCGGCTGGGCTCCACCAGGAGAGACCCACCATGTTCTCTCTCGCCAGTTCCTCGGGTGACATTCCGGGAACCGGGTCGAAATGCGGAGCTCGAATGAGAAAGATATGGTTGACTTGGCCGCCCCATCGGGTGCTGGCACCAACCACCCGTGTTGTGAGCACCCAGATCAAGGGCATCGGGCGGGTGACCACAATGCCGGTTTCCTCGTGAAGCTCGCGTCGCAACGCTTCGTCGAGTGTTTCGCCGATCTTTACTCCGCCGCCGGGCAAGATCCACCGGGCCTTGTCGAATTCGGGTCGTTGCCATTGGGCGAGCAGCACATTGTCGTCGGGATCGACAATGACGCCTCGTACCGCTCGGCGGACGCGAGTGCCCTCTCGGAATTCGTACGAGTCGGGCGGCTCGACATGGCCTCCAGGCCAGTGCAAACGAGCGTCGGGTTCGCGTTCCTCGTTGCCCTCGCCGTTCGTCGTTTCGACTACGGAGAAACCGTGACGTACATAGAACGACGTTGCGCGGGTGTTGCGCCGAAACGCCCACAGTTGGAGCCCATCGGGGCGTTGCGACATGGCGCGGCGCAGTAGCGCCGTACCGATGCCAAGGCTCCACCACTCGGGCGCTACGTAGAGTTGGTCAAGGTGGGTTTGGGTGACTGCGCTGTACCCAACGACGCGACGGTCGATAGTTGCCAACGTGGCGACACCGTCGTGTACGTACCGTCCGAAAAACTCGATGTCTTCGTCTGGAGTGTGCAAAACGGGCAAATACGGAAGCCCTTGGGCTTTGCTACGTCGAGTTACCTCGACGATTGCCGCGATATCGGTTGGTTGAGCGGTACGAAGCGCAAGAACACTCACTCGCATGCGCACACGGGGAACGGGCGCCGCCGAACCGTGTGCGCAGGAGCGCAACTGAGATGAATAGAGATGATCATGCGCACAAGGGTATAGGGCCGACGCCGTCTTCAACATGCAGTTGCCCCAGGAGCCGCCTAACCTTGAGCCGTGACGTATCGGTATCTGTGGTCGCCATTGGCTGTGGGGCCGGTAACCGTGAAGAACCGTGTGGTGTTCTCGGCCCACCTCACCAACTACGCGTCAGGTGGCCGACCCACCGAGCAACACGTTGCGTACTACGAGGCCCGCGCAGCAGGCGGAGCCGGCCTCATCATTACGGAAGAACATTCCACCCACCCCACCGACTGGCCGTACGAGAAGCTCATCCATGGCTTCAACCGCAACGTTATCGCTGGATACCAACGCATCACGACTGCCGTGCATCGACACGGCGTGCCGATATTCGCCCAGATTAATCACAACGGCGGTCAAGCCTCGTCGATGTACACCCGGTTGCCAGTTTGGGCTCCATCGGCCGTAGCCGATCCGTTGTTTCGCGAGGTGCCCAAAGCAGTCAGTCACGCCGAGATCGGCGAAATTGTTGCCGGTTATGCACTGGTGGCGCAGCATTGCGTCGAAGGGGGCTTCGACGGTATCGAGCTCCAGTGCTCACATTCGTCCATCGTGCGAGGCTTCCTGTCTCTAGCCACCAACGCTCGCATCGATCGTTACGGCGGGTCGCTCGACAACCGGTGTCGTCTGCTCGTCGAAATCGTCCAGGCGGTTCGCCAGGCCATCGGGCCCGGTCTGGCGCTCGGTGTGCGGTTGTGCGGAGACGAGTTCATCGAGGGCGGTACCACAATCGACGAAGCAGTCGAGATCGCCAGACGTGTCGAGCAGACTGGCTGCATCGATTACATCAACACATCGATCGGCGTGGCGACGGCCAGCTTGTTCATGATCGAGGCGTCGATGCACATTCCGCCCAACTACGCCATGTTCATCCCGTCGGCCATAAGAAAGGCCGTCGATCTGCCCGTTGTCGGCGTCGGAAGATTCAAAGATCCGATGCAAGCCGAACGAGCGTTGGCCGAGGGTCATTGCGACCTGGTCGGTATCGTACGCGGGCAAATTGCCGATCCCGACTTTGTGGCGAAGAGCCGAGCCGGCGCAGCTGACGATGTGCGGCTGTGCTTGTCGTGTAACCAGGAGTGCGTGGGGCGTATGGGTCTGAACCGCTGGCTTGGCTGTATCGAGAATCCGGCCGCCGGACGCGAAGCTCGAGGGGTCGGTGCCGTAGCACTCACGAACCGCCCCCGGCATGTCGCAGTTATCGGTGCTGGGCCTGGGGGCCTGCAGGCTGCTATCGCTGCTGTTCGAAACGGACATCGAGTGTCGGTGTTTGAGCAGGAGCCCCAAGCGGGTGGCCAGGTGCGTCTCGCCGCCAGCGTTCCGAACCGTGCCGAGTTTGGTGACCTCATCCGCAATCAGCTCACTGAGCTTCGTCGGCTCGGCGTGCAGATTCGACTCAACACAGCGGCCACCGTTGCCCTGCTACGTGACGAACGTGTCGATCATGTGATTGTTGCTACCGGTGCGGTAGCGGCGCGACCCTGGTGGGCTCCAGGTGACGCAATGAATGTGGTGGATGTTCGCAGCGTCCTCGACGGCTCGGCCAGCCCGGCAGGCACGGTGGTGATCGTCGACGAGATCGGGTTCCACCATGCAACAAGCGTTGCCGAACTGCTCGCCGACCGCGGCTGCAAGGTCGAGGTTGTTACCAACGGCATGGTGGTCGGCCAAGACCTTGGCATCACGCTCGACATGGAAAATTGGTGGGTCCGAGCTACGGAAAAAGGTATTCGCCAATCCACCGACCTGGTGCCTATGGGATACGGCGACGGAGTCCTTCAACTGTTGCATCACCCAACGGGGCAGATGTTGGAGCGGCGGCCAGATTGGGTGGTTCTCGCTGTTCCTGCGGCCCCGCTCGATGCGCTCTTTCACGAGCTTCGAAACGCCGAGATGTCATGCGAACGCGTCGGCGACTGTGTGGCACCCCGCCGCGCGCATGCGGCCGTCATCGATGGCGAGCGGGCCGGGGCTGCCGTTTGACCAACCAGCTTGTCTTCGGCGTCGCTGGTCGCTGCCGCTCCTTTAGCGCTCCGCCACTAGGCGGTGGAACCGCCATCGACAACGAGAACTTGGCCGGTGACGAACGTAGCCATGTCGGACGCGAGGAACAATGCCACCCGCGCGATATGGTCGGGCTGACCGCCGATCCCCAACGGGTTGGCTTTGATGGCCGAATGAATGTCGAGGCCGCCCGCTCGTAGCGGTGCAAGCTGATCTTGCACCCCGGGGGTATCGATGATTCCGGGAGCTATGGCATTCACTCGGATTCCCCGCCTGCCCAGCTCGTTGGCAAAGGCACGGGTCAACCCCGTGACCGCGGCTTTCGACACGGTGTACGCACTGATGTTGGCACCACCGCGCACTGCTGCGATCGAGGCAAGGTTGATGATGCTGCCGCCGCCGCCCGTCATTCGGCGCGCCGCGTCTCGTGCAGCGCTGTATTGTGCCCGGACGTTGACGTCGAGCATGTGGCTGACGAACTCGTCGGTGACAAGGTCGATAGGCCCCGTTGTGGGATAAATCCCCGCGTTGTTCACCAGAATGTGAAGACCGTGTCCGCCGTCGGCTAGCTCCATGGCCGCTGCCAACTGGCCCGAGTCGGTGATGTCGCAGAGGACCGCCACAGCCGAACCACCCGAATGGCGGATCTCGGCGGCTACCTGTTCGGCCGAGCCCAGGTCGAGGTCGGCCATGGTGACGTGGGCGCCCGCCTGAGCGAACCGGCGGCTGATGGCGGCGCCGATGCCTTTGCCCGCGCCGGTAACGAGCGCCCGCCGGCCGGACAAATCGGTTAAAGAAGTGAATTGTAGGTCGGTGTCCATCGCTGCCTAGCGGGTTTCCATCGTGCGGACCTTGTACACCCGCTTGGCAAAAAGCCAACGGCCGTCACGTTTCACATAGTCGTCGGTGTACTCGCCGATGACGAAGCGTTTGGTGACGGCGGCGTCGCCTTGGGGCTTGTCGCGTAGAAATTCCTGCTGATACCAGGTGCCGTGTGCTGTGTCGCCAACGACAGTAAGAACACCGCCCGAAGCGAAGAAACCGTCGACCTCAATGTTGGACATGACGGCTGTCCAGAACGGCACGATCTTGTCTCGCCCCTCCACTTCGCCGCGCCCGGGAAGTGACCAGATGCCATCGTCGGCCCAGTTGGCACCCCAGTCGTCGGGATCGAAACGCATCACTGCATCGTTGTACGACTCGACGAGTTCGCGTATGGCAAGACGGTCTTCTAACGGTCCACTCGAGATCATCTTGTGCCCCCTATAGCGTTGAATGACCGCAGCGTACCCGGCTGCTCACGCTGGTGATTAGCTGAGCGATGCGATGGCCTCGGACACGGCAAGAACGCGACGGGCATTGTCGACATGGAGGTTTTCGATCATCCGGCCGTCGACGGTGACAACACCCTTACCTTCGGCCTCGGCGCCTTCGAACGCTTCGATTACCCGACGGGCATACTCGATGTCAGCAACGGAAGGTGCCCAAATGGCGTTGGTTGGGTCGACCTGACTGGGATGAATGAGTGTCTTTCCGTCGAAGCCCATATCGAAACCTTGTTGTGCCTCGGCCTCGAAACCTTCGGCATTGCGCACGTCGTTGTACACCCCGTCGAGGATAACCTTGCTGGCCTCGCGGGCGGCCAGGAGCGCAGTTGCTAGGTGCGACATCAACGGTGCTCGACCAGGAATCAGCTGGGCCCGCAGTTCCTTGGCCAAGTCGTTCGTACCAATGACAAGCGCGGCTACCCGTGGGAACGCGGCAATGGCCCGCACGTTGAAAATGGCCTCGGGGGTCTCGACCATGGCCCAAATCTTCGTAGTCGCAGGCGCGCCTGCTCGGCCGAGCGCGGCCGAAATGCGTTCGAGATACGCGACGCTCGATACCTTCGGGATGACCACCGCAGCCGGCCGAGCCGTCGCCGCAGCGGCAAGGTCGGCTGCACCCCACGGCGTATCGAGACCGTTACAACGGATAGTGAGCTCCTTGGTGCCGTACAGCCCCGACGTGACCGCCGCACAGGCCTGTTGGCGAGCAAGGTCCTTCGCATCGGGAGCGACAGCATCTTCCAGGTCGAAGATGATGGCGTCGCACGCGATGCCTTGAGCTTTTTCCAGTGCCCGTGCGTTGGCTGCTGGCATATACAACACCGAACGGCGCGGGCGAAGATCGTCACGCATTACAGGGTTCCTTCGGAGAAGCCATATGTGGCTGCGAGCGCGGGGTCACGGTCAGAGAGCTGCCGAGCGAGCTCGATGATCACCCGGCATTGCTTTACCGATGCATCGTCTTCCATCTTGCCGTCGAGCATGATTGCGCCTGTGCCGTCGCCCATGGCGTTGATGACCCGTATGGCGTGAGCCACATCGCTGGGGTCGGGACTAAAGACTCGTTTGGCAATCTCGATCTGGACGGGATGTAGCGACCAAGCCCCAACACACCCAAGCAGGTAGGCATTTCGGAACTGGTCCTCACACGCGAGAGTGTCCTTGATATCGCCGAACGGCCCGTAGTAGGGGAGCACGCCATTGAGCACGCAGGCATCGACCATGCGAGCAATGGTGTAATGCCACAGGTCTTGCTGGTAGGTGGCGCGTGGTGCATCGATGTTGTCGGCGGCCGGATCTTGGCGCACCAGGTAACCGGGATGGCCACCGCCAACCCGTGTGGTCTTCATGCGCCGGTTGGCTGCGAGGTCTGCCGGTCCGAGCGACAACCCCTGCATTCGAGGCGATGCGGCGCAAATTTCTTCGACGTTGGCCACGCCTCGGGCCGTTTCGAGAATGGCGTGAACGAGGAGCGGTTTGCGCAGACCGGCCTTGGCTTCGAGTTGAGCAAGCAGCCGATCGACGTAATGAATATCTTCGGGCCCTTCGACCTTGGGAACCATGATGACATCGAGCTTGTCGCCAATCTCCATGACCAAGGTGGTGAGGTCGTCGAGCGCCCACGGGGAATCGAGCGAGTTGATGCGGGTCCACAACTGCGTGTCGCCCATGTCAATGGTGTGGCCGACATGGACCAATCCGGCGCGAGCGGCTTCCTTGTCGGTTGCGGGAACGCCGTCCTCGAGATTGCCCAGCAAAACATCGACGGTGGGGGCGATATCGGCGATTTTGGCCACCATCTTCGCGTTCGATGGCGGGAAGAAATGGATCATCCGCGACGGCCGGAATGCAATCTCGTGTACCGGCGCGGGCGCACCTACGGCGAGAGGTTTGAAGAAATCCTTGGCGTTGCGCATTGGTCCGCCAGCCTAACCGCCTAGACCAAACGTTTAAGCCAATGATGGTTGTCGGGCGATCGACCGTACTGAACGTCGATGAGGCGGCTGCGCAGCTGCGTAGTGATTTCGCCCGTTTCGCCGCTGCCGACTTCGCCATTGGCCCACACGAGCCGACCAACGGGTGTGATAACCGCGGCAGTGCCGCAGGCAAACACCTCACGGATTGACCCATTGGCGACGCCGGTACGCCATTCGTCGATGGACACGGACCGTTCCTCGGGCTTCAGGCCGAACTCGGCTCCTAGGGTCAGGATCGAGGACCGGGTGACGCCTTCCAGGATTGTTCCGGTAAGGCGGGGGGTAACGAGTGTGCCATCGGCATGCACGAAATACAGATTCATGCCCCCGAGTTCTTCGACCCACTTCTTTTCCTCCGCGTCGACAAAACACACCTGATCGCATCCGTTCTCGGTGGCTTCGATTTGTGCGGCGAGCCCGGAGGCATAGTTACCTCCGCATTTTGCGGCGCCGGTTCCCCCGAGCGCCGCGCGAGTGAAGTTCGACGAGAGCCAGATGTTGACCGGCTTCACGCCGCCCGCAAAATACGAGCCGACCGGCGATGCAATGACCATGAACCGCACCTCGGTCGACGGACGTACGCCGAGGAAGACCTCGGAAGCGAACATGAAAGGACGCAGATAGAGACTGTTCTCGCCACCCGACGGCACCCATGTCGAGTCGAGCTCCACGAGGGTTTGTATGGACGACACAAAGTCGTCGACGGGAAGCTCTGGAAGCGCAAGCCGTTTCGCTGATCGTTGGAATCGCAAAGCGTTCTGTTCGGGGCGGAACGTCCAAACGGAGCCGTCGGCATGCCTGTATGCCTTGAGCCCCTCGAAGATCTCTTGTGCGTAGTGCAAGACGGAGGTTGCAGGGTCCATCGGGATGGGCCCGTACGGTTCTACTCGCTCGTTGTGCCAGCCCTCGTCGGGCGTCCAATCGATCGACAGCATGTGATCGGTGAAGAATTTTCCGAAGCCGGGATCGGCGAGAATTTCGGCGCGCCGAGCGTCGGATGCGGGTGACAGATTCCGTTCAATCCTGAAGTTGAGCACGGTGACGACGTTAGTACGTAGCCTGTGGGAGTGATCGCTGTCGTGCCCGTACGAAACGGAGAACTTCCCGCCGGAGGGGCCGAAGCCGCGGCCGAAGCCGGACACGTGGCCGTGTTCGTCGAGTGGGCTGGGCCTGCCGCAACGGCGGCTGCGGTTAGCCCGCTAGTGAGTGATCACGACGTTGTCATTCTTCCCGCCAGTGCCGATGGTCGTGACATGGCGCCGCGGTTGGCGTGGCTTTTGCAACGTCCGTTGCTTGCTGGCGCAATCCAGGTGTACAACGATCGGGCCGACATCTCGCGCTTCGGCGGGCAGGTAATCGACTCGGTCTGCCCCGGCCAAGCATTCATCGTAACGTTGCAACCCGGTGTCCGCGGCGCTGTACCTCAACCCGTCATCGAGTCCATTGTTTCGTGCAGCGCCTCGGCCAACGATGCTGTGATCATCGAGGTGTTGCCCCCCGATGCTGGCACCATCGATTTGGCTGAAGCTCCTCGAATCCTTGCAGGTGGTGCCGGCCTCGACTCGGCCGAGCGGTTCGGCCAACTCGCGCGCCTAGCCACAAGACTTGCTGCGTCGGTAGGTGCCACCCGGGTCATCACCGATCGGGGTTGGATCAATCACGAACGCCAAATCGGCACGACCGGGGTAGTCGTCGACCCCGACCTGTACCTGGCGTTCGGCATTAGCGGAGCGGTGCAGCACACGAGTGGGCTGGGTAACCCCGAGCACATCATCAGCGTCAACACCGATCCGCATTGTCCGATGATGCACCTGGCCGACGTCGCCATTGTGGCCGACGCCAACGCAGTACTCGACGAGCTCAGTGGGCGCCTCGGATCATGACGGTTAGCTGCGATGCCATAGTTGTCGGTGCGGGGCCAGCAGGGTCGTGCGCGGCGCTTGTTTTGGCTCGCGCTGGCAAGCGGGTCGTGCTCGTCGAGCGAGGGCCATTCCCCGGATCGAAGAACATGTACGGCGGTGTCATCTATGCCCGGGTACTCGACACTGTATTGCCGCACTGGTGGGAGGATGCACCGATTCAACGATGGGTGACTCGGCGGACGACCATGGTGCTCACCGAGACGCAGGCCGTGTCTGTCGACGTGCGAGCCGACGACTGGGGGAAACCCCCGTACAACGGTGCTACGGCATTCCGGCCCGACTTCGACCAGTGGCTCGCCAACAAGGCCGTTGCCGAAGGGGCGACCCTGGTGTGTTCCACCACTGCTACCGGTCTCATTCGCGACGGCGGCAAGGTTGTCGGGGTCACCACCGACCGACCCGACGGCGATCTGCTGGCACCAATTGTTATCGCCTGCGACGGGGTGAACAGCTTCCTCGCGAAGCAGGCCGGGCTGTACGACAATTGGAGCTCCGACAACTTCACGCTTGGCGTGAAAGAGACGCTGTCACTGCCTCGTCACGTCATCGAAGAACGATTCGGAGTTCGGGGAAACCACGGCGTCGACATCGAGATTTTGGGTGGCACGTCGTGTGTGCCCGGCGGGGGGTTCCTGTACACCAACCTCGACACCTTGGCCCTTGGCGTAGTGCTCAAATTGCCGGCGCTCGCAAAGCAGTCGATGCGGCCCGAAGACATCATTGCTCGCCTGAAGGCACACCCGGCCATTGCCCCGCTCATCGAGGGCGCCGACATTAAGGAGTATTCGGCTCACGTCATCCCCGAAGGTGGCTACTCGGCCATGCCCACGCTTAATGCTCCCGGATTACTCATTGCCGGCGACGCGGCCGCCATGTGCCTGGCCGCCGGAATCTGGCTGGAGGGTGTCAACTTTGCCATGGGTTCGGGCCTGGCTGCGGGTCGCGCTGCGCTTTCGGGTGGTGACCTTGGTAGCGCCTACCGCCACGAACTTGGTTGGGTTCTCGACGATCACAAGAAGTTGAGACATATACCTCATCTGGTGTTGTCGGATCGCGTGCAACACCAGATGCCCGGGCTCGTAGCCAACGTTGCGCAACGACTGTTCACGGTCGATAACCCGAGTCCGAAACCAGGTCTACGACGCATCGTTCGCCAAGAAATGAAGACCGCTGGAGTGAGCATGCGCGACGTGGCCAAGGATGCGTGGACTGCACTGCGAGGTTTCTCATGAGTACGAACTGGTCACCTGTGGCCTTTACCGATCGAATGGCCACCGTTCGGTTCGACGTCTCGCCGAACGCACACATCACCGTCGACGGTGCGAAGTGTCAGGACTGTTCCGTACGTGGCTGTATCTCGGCGTGCCCAGCCAATCTGTTTGTGCCGACCTCCGATGGCGGCATCGTGTTCAACTACGAGCAGTGCTTTGAATGCGGAAGCTGCTACATCGTGTGCAACGTGGAAGGCGCCGTTACCTGGGCGTACCCCGAAGGTGGGCACGGCGTCGTGTTCCGTCGCACCTGACATGGCCATTGCCGTCTGTTTGAAATGGGTTCCGCTTCGAGTCGAGGTTGACCCACTTACCGGCCGAGTCTCGACCTCGGAGCAGGAGTACGGTTTGTCGGCTGCCGACGAAGCGGCGCTCGAGTGGGCCTTACGGCTCAGCGATGCGTGGCACGAGCCGATAGTGGCGGTTACCGCCGGAGGGTTGTCGTCCAACGGTGCGCTTCGAATGGCGGGCATGTTCGGCGTCGAACGCTTAGTTCGCGTCGACATGAACCCGGAAGCCACGTCAGCCGCGGTCGCAGTCGGTCTTGCATCGGCGATACGCGAATCGTCTGTAGTGATGTGCGGTGACTACAGCGTTGATCGCGGATCGGGGTCCGTGCCCGCCTTTGTGGCAGCTGAGCTCGACAGTGTTCAAGCGCTCGGCCTTGTGGCCATCGACGTTGGTCTGGAGTCGCAACTCAACGTTGTGCGCAGGCTGGACGGCGGTCGTCGTGAACGACTGGAAGTGACATCTCGGGCGGTGCTGAGCGTCGAAGGGTCGACGACTCGGCTACGACGGGCTGGTCTTAATGGGGTCGTTGAGTCGGGCCGGCATCCCATTGAAGTCGTGCGCGCTGACGGCTTCATCAACCGGCAGGTGCACGGGCGACGCCCGTTCAGGCCCCGGGCACGCGAGCTCGCCGGGCCGGTTGGGCTGTCACCGTTTGACCGCGTGCGCGCTGTGGTTTCCGGGCCCGCCACCACCCGATCAGCACCGGTGCACCTCGCACCGGCGGAAGCGGCCGACCTCATCGTGGCCAAGCTCGCAGAGTGGGGCTATCTACCCGAAGCTGATTAGCCTTCAAGACTGTCATGGCCAAGGGCCGCCATGATGGTGGAGAATCTGGTTTTGGTCCTGCAAAACGGTCGTCTCCCACCGCAAAGGCCAATTCCGCCCCGATTCCGGTATCAGATGCGCCTTTGAGGTCTCAGAGGGGCGTTTTTATGGGCAGATCCCTACACGCGACCGGGCGATTCTCTTCACAGGTGGGAGAATGCGGTCGCCACTACCGACATGACGGGTCGTCGGGAGGTGCGACGCCCTTGCGGTTATCGTTGATCCGAATGACCGCGGTTGTGGTGGTCGACGACCCGGATAGTGCACTTGTTGTTGGGGGCGATGTCGATGAGCTCGTTGACGATGACCCGGTTGGAAGGTCGGCCGCGAACGGAGAGTCATCCAGACGAACCTCGCCGCGAAACAGCGCAAGGATGGCAACATTCGGGCCGTAGCCTTCGGCCGGTAGCACCACGGATTGCCCCGCCCGATCACCAAACGGGCCGTCGTAGCGGTAGGTCTTCAGGCGGGCCGGGTCGAAGTTTCGAAGCTTCGACACGAGCAGCAACATATCGTTGACCGTGAGCTCGCGATCGACCTTGACGCGCTTCAATGCAGCATTCAGCAGCTTGCGGCTGGTGGCAGGACTTCGGGCTCCTGAATCGATGGCGCGGTACATGGCGCGGCGAATGAAGTCCTGCTGGCGTGCGATACGCCCATAGTCCGAATCGAGGTCCGAGATCCATGACTTTGCTTTTGTGTCGAAGTACTCGTAGTACCGAGACCTGACATAGGCGAGGGCTTCATCACCCGCGAACTTGTGGCAACCCGCTGCCACGTCGAGACCAGTGTGGGTATCGCGAGTGAGATACGCAAATGGCACCGAGACTCCGCCCACGGCGTCGACGATGTCCTTGAATGCGCAAAAGTCGACGTCGATGTAGTGATCGACTTTCACTTTGAAGTTCAGCTCGATTGCCTGAACCAGACGGCTTGGGTTGCCGGGGCTGTAGACCGAGTTTATCTTGCCGCTGGCGTTGGTACCCGGCAGCTTCACCCAGAGATCTCGCGGGAACGACAGCAACGCTGCCTGGGAAGAGGTGGGGTCGACGCGAATCATCATGATGCTGTCGGAGTTGTATCCAGTATCGCCCCCGGCCAAGAACGCGCCGGCGAAGGGGGAGTCGGGTTCGATGCATTCACGGCTATCGCTTCCGACGATAAGGAAATTCTTGGCAGTAATGGTTCCTTCCGGAACCGGCTCTTCGGTGGTTGTACTTCGACCAACGACGGTTGTGGAGGTCGTGGTGATCTGGGTGCCAGCAGCGGTGCGAATATCGACGCGTTGAATCTGGCCGAGCCGACCGTTGCCGTACCAGATACCTGCACCGCCGAGTAGACAGCCGGCAAAGACGCCGGTGCCAAGCAGAAGCACAGCGCGTTGAGGCCAGGTGCGGCGCATTCGCTTTGTTAGGTGCTGCCTCTCCCGCTTCAGCATGGCTGTGGAACGCTAGTACCAAGACAGCCGTTGCGGGTGTCGCCGGTGTACCGTCTCGACCGTGTTCGACAGGTTTGACGTCCCAATGGCCGGGCGAATTCTCGCCGTTGTGGTTCTTGCGTTGATTGCGACCGTGCTAGCCGGCCGAGTGATCAGGCGCGCTGTCGCCCGGATTCCGGTCGTTCGAGACCGCGCCCGACTCGATCAGCGGGGTCGGACGCTCAGCGCGGCTCTCAAGTCGACACTCGTTGCCGCCATATGGATCATTGCCCTGATGACCGTTATGTCCGAGCTTGGAGTCAAGCTCGGAGCCTTCGTGGCCACAGCAACCATCGTCGGCGGCGCGTTGGCCTTCGGCGCCCAGACAATGGTGCGAGACGTCATTGCCGGGTTCTTTGTGTTGGCCGAGGACCAGTACGGCGTGGGAGATGTTGTCGACCTCGGTCATGCCACGGGAACGGTCGAAAACGTCACCTTGCGATCCACCCGCCTCCGTGATTCGGAGGGCCGTGTCTGGTGGGTCCCGAACGGGCAGATCGTTCGGGTCGCGAACCTCACACAGGAATTCGCCAACGCCGTTCTAGACGTCGGTTTTCCCCTCACCGCCGACGTCACGGCTACGACAGCGGTGCTGTTGGCGGTGGTCGAGCCGTACGGCGGTGAGGTGGTCGGGGTTCAGGAATTGGCCGATGATCGATTCGTCCTGCGCGTCGTTGCGCGCACTCCTCCCGGCGAGCAGTTTGCCCGCCGTCGTGCGCTGCGGGCCGCTATTGCCGATGCCTACCGAGACGAGCGCCTGCCGAGCGTGCCGGCTGGTTCCACAACAACGATTGTGGTGTCGACTCAGCCGGACGCGCCGCTTGAAACCTGAGTGGGTTCAAGCACCACGTTGACGACCGGATCGCTGTCGGTTTCGATGAGCCGATAGCGCGCCACGGTCCCGGCAGTCGAGATGTCGTCGGTGGCGGGGTCGACGGTATCGAGGAACGCTTGGGTGGCGGCAATTTCCACCAAGGCAACGGCGGCCTTTTGGGACACCTTGGCAGTGGTTTTTGCGCCGCGGATCTGAGCGAGCACGAAGCCGGCAGCGTCGAGGATGGCCGGATCGCCTTCGAGCCCGCTGACCGTGGGCCAGGTTGCGTTATGGACGGATCCCTGCTGCCACCAGCCCCACACTTCTTCGGTAGCGAAGGGGAGGAACGGTGCAAACAATCGCAGGAACGCGTGAAGCGCGTAACGCAACGACTTGAGCGCCGAGCCGTCACCTTCGTAGCCGCGGGCTTTGACGAGCTCGATGTAATCGTCGCAGAACCACCAGAACAACGACTCGGTGCGTTCCAACGCTCGGGCGTAGTCCATTGCCTCGAACGCCGTCGTTGCCTCGACAATGACGGCATCGAGCTTCGCAATCATCGACAGGTCAACGGGGTCGTCGATCGCAACACCGCCCCCGATAGGCGGGAAGCTCAGCACGAACTTTGCGGCGTTGAGCAGCTTGTTCGAGAGCTTTCGGCCGATCTTCATCTGCCCTTCGTCGAACGCCGTATCGGTACCGAGCCGCGCATTGGCGGCCCAGTATCGGACAGCGTCGGACCCGTACTGCTCGAGTAGATGCATGGGCGTCACAACGTTGCCCTTGGATTTCGACATCTTCTTGCGGTCGGGGTCCAGGATCCAGCCCGACAGCGTTGCGCCCTTGAATGGCAACGAAGCGAATTCGTGGTGAGAACGCACGACCGTCGCGAACAACCAGGTGCGGATGATGTCGTGAGCTTGTGCCCGAATGTCCATCGGGAACACGCGGGCGAACAGGTCGGGGTCGTCGACCCAGTGTCCGGCGATCTCGGGCGTCAGCGACGACGTCGCCCACGTGTCCATGATGTCGGGATCGCCGATAAAACCACCGGGCCGGCCGCGTTGATCTGCTGTGAAACCGGGGGGTGTTTCGGTCGAGGGATCAATCGGTAAGTCGGCTTCATCGGGAACGATCGGCGCGTCGTGTAGAGGTACACCTTCGGCGTCGAGCGCATACCACACGGGGAACGGCACGCCAAAGAACCGCTGGCGAGAAATGAGCCAATCGCCGGCCAGGTTCTCGACCCAGTTGTCGTATCGGTGCCACATGTGGTTCGGGTAGAACGTGAGTTCCCGGCCGCGCGCTCGTAGCGCCTCGTTTATGTCGGCGGCCCGGCCCCCGTTGCGGATGTACCACTGGCGCGTCGTTACGATCTCGAGCGGGCGATCGCCGCGTTCGTAGAACTTCACCGGATGCTTGATGGGACGGATGTCGTCATGTAGCGCTCCCGAACTAGTAAGAAGTTCGACAATTTTGGCCTGCGCTTGCTTGACGGACTTCCCTGCGAGTTCGCCGTAAGCGCCCTGCCCGGCGGCAGTGGTGATCCACTCTCGTTCGGCGCTCAGAAGGCGCCCATCCCATCCCACGATGGGGCGCGTGGGCAGGTTGAGTTCGCGCCACCAGGTGATGTCGGTGGTATCGCCGAACGTACAAATCATAGCGATGCCCGTACCCTTTTCGGGATCAGCAAGGTGATGGGCCACGATGGGTACTTCCACGTCGAACAACGGTGTGCGAACCGTGGTGCCAAACAACGGTTGGTACCGCTCGTCGGTGGGATGAGCAACAAGAGCGACGCATGCTGCGAGGAGTTCGGGTCGAGTGGTGTCGATGGTTACGTCGCCTAAGCCGTCGGTGCGGGCAAACGCGATCAGATGGTAGGCGCCCGGCATTTCGCGGTCTTCCATCTCGGCTTGGGCCACCGCGGTGCGGTAGTCGACATCCCACTGCGTCGGTGCTTCTTGCAGGTACGCCTCGCCTCGGGCCAGATTCCGCAGGAAAGCCTGTTGTGAGGTGCGGATGCAATGGTCGCCGATGGTCGTATACAGATACGACCAATCGAACGACAGCCCGAGCCGGCGGAAAAGGTCTTCGAACACCGCTTCGTCTTGGGCGACGAGTTCCTTGCACAACTCGACGAAGTTGGGTCGGCTCACAGGGATTTCCTGGGTGCCCTTGGGTGCGTCGCCGCGGAACGGAGGTTGGTAACCCGGCTCGTAGGCAAGCGACGAATCGCACCTGACGCTATAGAAGTTCTGCACGCGGCGTTCTGTGGCTAGGCCATTGTCATCCCACCCGATTGGGTAGAAAACCTTCTTGCCGATCATGCGCTGATAGCGGGCCACCGTGTCAGTTTGGGTGTAGCTGAACACGTGCCCAACATGCAGACTGCCCGACACGGTGGGCGGCGGGGTGTCTATAGCGAACACTTGGTCACGAGTGGCGGATCGGTCGAACCGATACGTGCCGTCGCGCTCCCAACGCTCGATGAGTGGCGTCTCGATGCCGTCGAGCGAGGGTTTGTCCGGGATTGCAGCCATAAGGCGTACACGGTATCTCGCCGCGGGCATCGTCACCGATCCTTTATCCTTCCCGGATGCTTCATTTGTACGACTCGGCCACTGGTGACACGCGTGAACTTGCGCTTCGCGAGCCCGGCAAGGTCAGCATTTATGTGTGCGGCCCAACTGTGTACGCGCCCCCTCACCTGGGCCACGGTCGCATGACCCTCACGTACGACATTTTGCGTCGGTACTTGGCCTGGACCGGGCTCGATGTGCAGTTTGTTTCGAACGTCACCGACATCGAGGACAACATCATCAATCGAGCCGAGGCCGAGGGTAAGCCGTGGCAAGAGATCGTCGAGCGTTGCGAGAAAATGTGGTGGAAGGCAATGGATGCGCTCAATGTGGCGCGCCCGACCCACACGCCGCATGCCACCGAGTATGTCGATGAGATGGTCGACATGATCGGCCAATTGATGGCGCTCGATTCGGGCTACGTCACGCCCGATGGCATCTACCTGTCGGTCGAATCCGTACCCGGCTACGGCTTGCTGGCCCACCAGTCGCTCGACGAGATGCTCGCCGGTGGCGGCGACCGGGTGGTCGTCGGTGCCGACGATAAACGGCACCCGTCCGATTTTGTGTTGTGGAAATTCACCAAGCCGGGCGAGCCGTCGTGGCCGTCGCCGTGGGGTGATGGTCGCCCGGGTTGGCACTCGGAGTGCGTTGTGATGGCACTGCAGATTCTTGGAGAAGGTTTCGACCTGCACACCGGCGGACAGGATCTTCGTTTCCCGCATCACGAGAACGAGCGCGCCCAGGCGGTGGCTCTGGGTCGGCCGTTCGCTAATCACTGGATGCACAACGGGTTCGTCGTCGATACGTCGGGCGAAAAGATGTCCAAAAGCCTTGGGAACGTCGCCAACCTGCTCGACCTCGTCGATCAGTACGACCCTCGGGCCTACCGAATGGTGCTCTTGCAAACCCACTATCGGTCACCGGTAACGGTGGTGCTCGACAACATCGAATCGTCCGAGCGGTCTCTTGCCCGCCTCGACGCGTTGGCCCGTCGTGCTGGCGCGTCTCAGCTTCCCGTCGTATCGCCCGATGCACAGGTGCTCGCCGAGTTTCGGCTGTATATGGACAACGATCTCGACACTCCGGCGGCCACCGCGCTCATGTTCGAGACCGTTACCCGGGCCAACTCCATGCTCGACGAACGCGCCTTTGCGCAGGCGGCGGGCCAGGTTGCGGCATTGCACGAGATCTGCACAGCGTTCGGGCTGATACTGCGCGATTACGACGTCGTACCGGCCGATATTGCGGCTCAGGCTGCTGGACTCGACGCGGCCCGAGCTGCAAAGGATTGGGCCACGGCCGACGCCGTGCGGGCCGAACTGATGACGGCGGGCTGGGTGGTCGAAAACACCAAGGACGGAACCAAGCTCCACCGCGCCTAGCTATCCATTTCCACCGTTTCCGCAACTGTTGCGCATTCCGCCGGGCCAGGGTCGGCCGTTTCCGCAACTGTTGCGCACATGGCCGCTGGGTGAAGAATTGCGCTGAGGGGTAGCCGGGGATGAGGCTGTGCGGTCATGTCGCCGCGCAGACCTCGCCCTGAGCGAACCCCGCTGCCGGCTGGGTTTTGGACGCTGTGGACGACAGTCGCTATCGATCTAGTCGGATTCGGGATCGTGGCGCCAATCTTGCCGTTGTATGCCGAGAGGTTCGGCGCTTCAGGTTTTCAGACGGGTCTTTTGTTTGCGTCGTTCTCTCTCGCTCAGTTTGTCATGTCGCCGATTCTGGGACGCCTGTCCGATCGCGTGGGACGCAGACCGGTCATCATTGCGTCGCTGTTTGGTACTGCGGCCGGCAGCCTGATCACCGGTTTCGCGGGCGCGCTGTGGGTGTTGTTTCTGGGGCGCTTGATCGACGGTGCGTCCGGGGCGAGCGTGAGCGTGGCCCAGAGCGCCGCCACCGACCTTGCGCCCCCAGCACAACGCGCACGGCTCCTGGGCTTACTTGGCGCCGCGTTCGGTGTTGGATTTGTGGTGGGCCCGGCGATTGGTGGTCTGGCGTCGCTAGGCGGCACTCGGTTGCCGTTCTTTGTGGCGGCGGCCATCGCTTTGGTGAATGGGGTGGTCGCGCTCGTTCGGCTGCCAGAAACACGGGGGCGTCGTGTGGCTACGTCGGCCGCATGTGGGCGACGCACGCTTCGCCCGGCATCGCGCATGCTGGCGAACCTCGCCGCCGTAGGGTTCCTGTCGACCGTGGCATTCGCGGCGTTTGAGGCCATGTTCTCTCGCTTTGGTCGGGATCGATTTGGCTTGACCGAAGGTTCCGTTGCGGTGGTCTTCGTGGGGCTGGGCGTTGTGCTCGTAGCCGTGCAGGGCGGATTGATCGGGCCGCTCACCGACCGGGTTGGCTCGAACCGTTTGCTCCCGATCGGTTTGGTTGTATTGGCATTGGGAATGGCTGCGCTCGCGGCCTCGACCACGTGGTGGCTGTTGGGTCCGGCCCTCGGATTGTTGGCCTTTGGTCAGGGTGTAGCTGCGCCGTCGATGTCGGCTCTGGTTGCTGAACATGCAGGCGAGCATCGCCGCGGTGAGGCGCTTGGGTTCCAACAATCCGCTGGGGCGCTGGCACGAATCATTGGACCTGCAGTTGCCGGCTGGTTGTTTGATCGACGTGTTGAGCTCCCGTTCAGCGTGGCCGCTGCGGTTGCTGCGGTTGCTGTCGGGGTGCTCGTCACGTCGACACGTGGGCGTGCAAGAGTCGGGGTCGGCTCGAACTAGCGTCACCTACCACAACGATGTTGCTTGCTGACCGAGTCAGCACTTCGCCACACATCATGTTACGGGTGCTGTCGGGAAAACGTCGGCGAATTTTGCACCGGAGGCCAAGCACACCACATAACGTCGGCGTCGATGTTTCACCTCGTGCTTGTCGCACCTCAGATTGCTCCCAATACCGGCAACGCAATTCGGTTGTGCGCAAACGTGGGCGCAACGTTGCATCTGGTAGAGCCGCTGGGGTTCAGCCTGGAGGACAAGTTGTTGCGTCGCGCCGGTCTCGACTATCACGACTTGGCCACGTCGTTCGTGCATCCTGATTGGCGAACCTGTGCGGCTGCGCTCGGTACTGGTCGACGGTTTGCCTTCTCGAGTCGTGGAACGCGGAGGCGCTACGACGAGGTTTCGTTTGAGCCGGGCGATGCGTTGGTTTTCGGAAATGAACCGTCGGGCATGCCGGCACACGTGTTGGCCGATTTCCCACCTGAGGACGTGTTGCGTATCCCAATGCAGCCGAACAATCGCAGCCTGAATCTTTCCAACGCATGTGCGGTGGTGCTGTTCGAGGCGTGGCGGCAGCATGGGTTCCCCGGATCATTGACGCTCTAGTTACTCTTGGGTAACATTTGGCCATGGCTGATTACTCGCTCGACCTTCCAGAAGATGTCATCCAAATTCAGAAGTGGGTGCACGACTTCGCCGAAAATCAGATTCGGCCCGCGGCCCATGAGTGGGACGAGCGCGAGGAGTTTCCATGGCCGGTCGTTCAGGAGGCGGCCAAGATCGGCCTCTACTCGTTCGACTTCATGGCCAACGCCATGATGGACCCATCCGGTCTGACGCTGCCCGTTGCTATCGAGGAAATGTTTTGGGGCGACGCAGGTATTGGGTTGTCGATCTTCGGATCAGGCCTGGCCGCAGCCGGAATCAGCGGCATGGGTACACCGGACCAGGTCCTGGAATGGGTGCCGCAGTGCTACGGCACGGCCGACAAGATCCAGCTCGGTGCCTTTTGCGTGAGCGAACCCGACGCCGGTTCCGACGTATCGTCGCTACGCACCAAAGCCGTGTACGACCAGGCCAACGACGAGTGGGTCATCAACGGCACCAAAGCGTGGATTACCAATGGCGGCATCGCCGATATCCACGTGGTCGTTGCGACCGTCGACCCGAACCTGAAAGCAAAGGGACAAGCATCGTTCGTCATCCCGCCGGGAACTGTCGGCCTGAGCCAAGGCCAGAAGTACAAGAAGCACGGCATCAAGGCCTCGCACACCGCGGAAGTTGTTTTCGACGACGTTCGGGTACCGGGCCGATGCCTGCTCGGTGGCAAGGACAAGCTCGACGCCAAGTTGGCCAAAGCCCGCGAGCAACTACACACAGGCGAGAAGCAACCAGCGATGGCCACGTTCGAAGCGACACGGCCAGCGGTTGGCGCGCAGGCCCTCGGTGTTGCCCGCGCCGCCTACGAGTACGCACTCGACTATGCCAAGGAGCGCAAGGCATTCGGCAAGCCGATCATCATGAACCAAGCCATCGCCTTCAAGCTGGCCGACATGAAGATGGAGATCGACGCGTCACGCATGCTCGTACACCGAGCGGCGTGGATGGCCCGCAACGGCAAGCGGTTCGAGAATGGCGAAGGGTCGATGAGCAAGTTGAAGGCCAGCGAGACCGCCGTGTGGGTGACCGAACAAGCCATCCAGATTCTGGGCGGGTATGGCTACACCCGTGAATACCCGGTCGAGCGGTGGCACCGCGATGCCAAGATCTTCACCATCTTCGAAGGCACCAGCGAGATCCAGCGCTTGGTGATCAGTCGGGCGATATCGGGCCTGCGTATCGAGTGATCGTCAGCGTTCTCGACCAACACATTGGTAGTCGAAAGGCTTGCGAGTATGCGACCCTCTTGTCGTTTCGGTCAGCAAAGCGAGGAGCTGACGTGCAAGCGTATGGATCACGTACTCCATCGACGACGGCTGGCTAGCGGAACCCGACGCTCGGCATGGTTCGACATCGCTACCAATGCTTCAAGCGAGAATGGCCCTAGTCACGTTCGGGGATTTACCCAACACCTTTCTCCATCGTCATGGCGGCCCTCGGCCCGAACTTCATCGCGCACTTCATAGTACACATCATCGTAGCTATTGATATACGATGAAGGTGTGATTGACCTCCCATGGCTTGTAGCGAGGCTCCGACGTGACAAATCGGATTCGCCGTCGATTGAGGTGAAGTCAGCGGCGGGTGGAATGCCAACGGATCTCGACAAGACCATCTGCGCATTTGCCAACTTACCTGGCGGCGGGGTCATCGTGCTTGGCTTGGATGAACGGTCGGGGTTCTTGCCCGTGTTTCTCTCACGACCGAACGATCTCAAATCGGGACTCGCATCGATCGCTCGTAGCGCAGTCGTGCCCCCGGTCATGATCGACATTCGCGATGAGGAATTCGAGGGTCGCACCCTGATAATCGGCGTGGTGACTGAGATTCCGGGGCTCTCGAAGCCATGTCGACTGAAGCGAGACGGCAGCGCCTACATGCGATTTTGGGATGGCGACTATCGGCTGTCAGAGCTGGAGATCGAAGGATTCATTGCGTCTCAATCGGCCCCGAGATTCGACGTTGTGGCCGTGCCTGGGGCCGTGCGGGAGGACCTTGATGACGAGTTGGTCTCGGACTTCGTTGCGAATGTGCGCTCCTCGAACAGGAGATTCAGCCGGTATGACGGCGACGACGAGTTGTTGCGGCACCTCGGCGTCCTCATCGGCGAATCAGCCGTCACGACCGCTGGCCTGCTAGCCCTGGGTGACTACCCGCAGCAGTTCTTCCCGAATTTCTGCGTGCAGGCCGCGGCAGCGCCGGAGCCAGGGGCGCCATCTAATGTGCGCATCGGTGACACGGCTCGCTTTGATGGCCCGATCGGCCACATCATCGACAACGTCGTCGAGTGGACGCGAAAGCACTCGCGCCACCGCATCATCGATTGCCCGGACGGTCGTGTCGTTGATCAGTACGACTTTCCGTCACTGGCCGTTCGAGAGCTAGTGGCTAACAGCTTGGTCCACCGGGATCTCGCACCGTGGTCCTGGTCGCGGGCAACAGAACTGCGAATCGACGCACGGCAGTTTCGGTTAGTGAACCCTGGCGGACTCTACGGCGTACCGTTTGAGCGGTTTGGTCAGCAGCCACTGTCGTCGGCCCGAAACGCGCAGCTTCTACGCATCTGTCAGTACACCAACACCGCAGATGGGCGCACGGTCGAAGCCCTCGCGACTGGAATTCCGAGAGTGTTCGCCGAAACCGACGGTCAGGGCCTGCCGCGCCCAACATTCTTTGATCAGGCCTTGGCCTTCACGGCAATCCTTCACCGCCCGCCGGCGGTCGCGACGAACCGACCGGAGGTGACAGCCGATCGACCGATGAGCGATGCACTTCGCGACGTGATACTGCTGCTCACGCACGGTCCACTTTCCCTGGTTCAACTCTCGAAGTCGCTCCAGCTTTCGCCCGAGGCGACCCGCGCCCGGCTCTCGAGATTGCGTGCCAAACGCCTCATCGAAGTTGACGGCGGCCGTGGTAGTCATTACACCACCTATTCACTATCCCAACGAGCTAGAACGGACTGACCGTGGCCGATAGCGGCTTAGCGACGGCTCACTCGTCGCCATCGAAGTTGAGGCCGGGGTCACCGTCGGCTCGGATGAGGTCAAAGGGCTGCGGCGATTCCGAAACCTCGTTGGCGATCGGTTCGTCCAAGGCATCGTCCTCTATACCGGAACCGGCTCGTTCCGAATCGATGGAGACCTCAAACTCACAGCGCATCCCGTTTGTGTGCTCTGGAGCGAGTGAGCTGCCCGGCTACTGAGCCGCACAGGGTGCCACCGGCTACCCTCGAACCAAGCATCGATAACAGAATCGCAACTCAGCGTGCTCCGTAAATGTCGAGCAAAAGCGGTAGTTCTAGCTGCGCAAGCCTCCGCACTTGTGACGGCGAGAACTCTGACACACCCTTGTCCGGCTGCACATTCCCAAAGAAGCCAATCTCGATGGTGTCGCGGGTGCGTTGATCGCCGTGAAAGATTCGGACCGCCGGTCCGGCCATTCTGGAGTTGGTGGGGCTTTGCGGAAGGCCCCGTCCCTCAGCACCAGTTCGGTGACCTGATAGGCATGCGCGTGACGAACAGCGAACCGGCACTCACCATCCGAGTTCCCAACGGTGTCCCAGCCGGGGAGCATGTGCTCTGTCTCGAGTTTTCGCGGCAGCCGTTGCGGCATAGGCTTTTGTGATGCGTGTGAGGTCTCAGCGCGTTTGTTTCGATATGCGTTCCACAGATACCCCGTTGGAGTTGTACTGGGTACGACGTCATCGTTGAAGGGAACGCCCAGCGCACCGATCTCGCCACGCGCCGTCGGTTCTTTGATGGAGTGAGAAATTCTCCCCCGAACCGGTGAACGTTGGTTCGTGCGTGCGGCTACTCTCAGCTACAACATCACTTTGCGGGGGGTCGGTATGCGTCGTATGACGGTTATCGTTGTTGTTTCAGTTCTGGTGGCGTGCTCGGGTCAGGAATCATCGACCACGTTGGTCTCGCCAGCTGTTGCTGTCGAGACGTCGGAGACGACGACTGCACCCGCTGCTACACCGGCGGCCCCGGCAGAAACGGCTGCGACGGCACCGGTTACGACGGCAGGTCCCGCGCCAGAGTCGACAATCCCGCCCGAATCGACAGCACCACCGGCTACGACGCCCACGACCGTCGCCGCTCCTGTGCCTCCGAGCGCTAGCACCGCCACGACTCTGTGCCAGTACACAAAGGAGCTTGAGCGAAGTGGAGAATTCAACCAGTTTGATGCGGTCGACGAGTTCACGAAGTCGGCCGCAACTCTGGGTGAGGTTCGACGACTCCTCGACGAGATGGCCAAACGTGCGCCAGTCAATCTCAAAGCCGACTTCGCCAACTACGCCAAATGGATCGACTCGCTCAGAGCCTTGTATGCAAAGTACGGCAATGACTTAGTCAAAGTTCTTGAAGCCGTGCGAAAGGATCCTGACGTTGTCGAAGAGTTCTCGACGGGCAACGAGGCCGCCATCGAACGAAGCATCACCAAGATCGAGACGTACTTCGAGGATGTCTGCAAGATCAAATAGGACAGGCTGACTGGCACGATCTAGTGGTGTATGCCGCCGTCAACAGTGAATTCTTGGCCGCTGCAATAGGCCGACTCGTCGCCAGCCAAGAAGAGCACCATGTTGGCTATATCTCGTGACACGCCCACCCGCCCCATCGGGATATTGCGCTCGACTTTGGCCCGGGTGGCTGGGTCATTGATAACCCGGTCACCGGCGGTCATAGGTGTCTCGATAATGCCTGGGTGAACCGAATTCACCCGGATGCCGTACCGACCCCATTCTTGAGCTGCCACTTTCGTTAGCCCGCGAACTGCCCACTTCGTGCCCGAATACGCGCCGTGATGCTTTACACCTTCGAGCCCGGCCACCGAACTGATGTTGATGATCGACCCGCCTCGACCACCGGCTATCATCGCGGCGGCCGCTGATTTCATACCGAGAAACACGCCGGTTTGGTTGATGCTGATGATGTGATTCCACTCGTCGAGTGTGGTGGCATCGAGCCGTTTCACCATGTCGATAGCTGCGTTGTTCACCAGCACATCGAGGCGACCATGTCGGGCGACGGTGTCTTGGACCACGGTTGCCCATTCGGACTCGGACCGCACATCGAGGTGGGCGTACTCGGCCCTGTCGATCCCGGTAGCGGTGGCCAGACCCTCGGCGTCGAGGATGTCGGCCAAGACGACAATGGCACCCTCGTCGCTGAACAGTTGGCCTTCGTCGGCGCCCTGGCCGCGAGCACCACCGGTGATAAGTATGACTTTGCCGTCGAGTCTGCCCATGACGCCGATTGTGCCACGCCGTCGGTCCTGCGGCCTTACTCCCGGCCACCGGCAGCCTGTTCGACATGTGAGGCGCGGCGCTAGCGGACGATGCGGCAGAACTCGCGAAGGTCGGCGACGAACGTGTCGGGCACTTCGAACGCAGCGAAGTGGCCGCCCTTGTCATACTCGCGCCAGTGCTGCACGTTCGGATAGTTGTCGCCGACCCACGTACGTACCGGGCGGATGATCTCTTTGGGATACACGGCGAAACCGGTCGGTACCTGTACGACCGGCCGGCTGCCCCGACCAAAGCTCTCCCAGTAGAGCCGCGCCGACGATGTTGCCGAACCTGTGGTCCAGTAGAGCATGACGTTGTCGAGCAGTTCGTCGCGGCTCAGCGCGTTCTCGGGGTGACCGTCGCAATCGGTCCACGACCAGAACTTTTCGAGGATCCACGCCAGTTGCCCCGCCGGCGAATCGGACAGCCCATAGCCGAGGGTTTGTGGACGCGACTTTTGCTGTGTGGAGTAGCCCGAATCCCACTGCACGTAATGCGCCATCCGTTCGATAGCGTCAAGTTCCTCTGGGGTCTCGGGCGTGCCTTTCGGGCGTGACGACATAGCCAATGTGAGGTGAATCGCTGCGCAATGCTCGGCGTCGGTAGCGCCGACAACCGACGTGATGGCAGAACCCCAGTCGCCGCCCTGGGCCACGTACCGGTCGTAACCGAGTCGAGCCATCAACTGGATGAACGCGGCTCCAATACGATCGACGCCCCATCCCGCTTCGGTTGGCTTACCTGAAAAACCAAAGCCGGGCAGCGACGGGGCAATCACATGAAAGGCGTCGGAGGCATCGCCACCGAAGGCAGTGGGATTGGTGAGCGGCTCGATCACCTTGTGGAACTCGACAATGGACCCCGGCCAACCGTGGCTCAACAGCAACGGAACTGCGTTGGCGTGGGGTGAGCGGACGTGGACGAAGTGGATGTCGAGCCCATCGATTTCGGTGATGTATTGGTCGAACCGGTTAAGCAACGCCTCGCGGGCTCGCCAGTCGTACGTGTCGGCCCAGTAGCGGGCGACGTCTTGCACATACGAAAGCGGAATTCCCTGCGACCAATCAGACACCACCTCGGCGTCGGGCCATCGCGTGTTGCGAAGACGACTGCGCAACTCGGCCAACACGTCGTTAGAGATGTCGATTCGAAAGGGCCTGATTTCGGAGCTCACATCAGCACTGTATAGACGTGCGTGGAATACTCGCTGCACGGGGGTAACAGATGACTGACTACGACGAGATCAAGAAACGGTTTGCCGAGGAACGTGACCTACGTCTTGCGTACCGCCCCGAGGGCACCTCCCAGTACATCACCGACCTCACCGGCAGCCTCGCTGGCTATGAAACTGATCCGTATGGCGGAGAACTCCATGCGCGCGACGCTATCAACGACACGGTCGAGGTGTTGTTTATCGGCGGCGGATTCTCGGCTCTGCTTACCTCGGCCCGTCTACGAGAAGTAGGTGTCGAATCGATTCGAATTGTCGAGCGTGGTGCCGACGTGGGCGGCACATGGTATTGGAACCGGTATCCGGGCGTGGCGTGTGATGTAGTGGCCTACGACTATTTGCCGCTGCTCGACGAGATGGCGTACGTACCAACCCGTCATTACGCGAGAGGCGACGAGATTCTTGGTCACTGCCAGGCCATTGCCCGTCGCTACAACCTGTACGAACTTGCGGTGTTCCAAACCACCGTCACGTCGACCACGTGGAACGAAGCCGAACGTCTGTGGCATGTCGGTACCGACCGTGGCGACTTCATGAAGGCTAAGTTTGTGGTCTGCGCCAACGGCACGCTCACCAAACCCAAGCTGTCACGCATAGCCGGTATGGAGCGCTTCGCGGGCCACTCGTTTCACACATCGCGATGGGACTACGCATACACAGGAACCGACCTTTCCGACCTGGCCGACAAGCGTGTGGGCATCATTGGCACCGGAGCCACGGCTGTGCAAGCCATCCCGGGGCTGGGCGAAAGCTCCCGTGAGCTATTCGTATTTCAACGTACGCCATCGTCGATCGATGTTCGAAACGACTGGGAGACCGACCCGGCATGGGCCGCAACCCTCGAACCGGGTTGGCAGGCAAAGCGGCGAGTGAAGGCCTTGACCGAACCGCCGTTGTCGGCATTCAAAATCGAGCAGCGGGCCGCTATGACCCAGGAAGAAAAAGTTCGCAAGCAAGAACAGGCCAACATCGATTACATGATGCGCATTCACCGACGCATCGACGACCTTGTCGAAGATCAAGCCACCGCCGATGCCCTCAAGCCGTGGTACATGTTCATGTGCAAGCGCCCGTGCTTCCACAACGACTACCTGCCCACGTTCAACCGGCCAAACGTGCACCTTGTAGACACTCGCGGCAAAGGCGTAACCGAGATACGTGAGCAGGGCCCTGTGGTCGACGGACGCGAGTATCCGCTCGACTTGCTCATTTACGCCACCGGGTTCGAGGTGCAAAAGACCGGCACATACAACCGCATCTGTGGCGAGGGCGGTATCGACCTGCAGGACAAATATCGCGACGGCATGCGCACCGTGCTCGGCATCCACACCCACGGCTACCCGAATATGTTCATCATGGGTGGGTATCAGGCGTCGTTTAACTTTAATCTCACCGATGTACTCCAAGCCCAAGGCGACCACATTGCTTCGGTGATCCACCACGTTCGTCAGGGCGGCTTCGACACCATTGATTGCACACACCAAGCCGAGGAATGGTGGGTGAAAGAGGTGATTGATTTCCGTGGAAAGACGTCTCGCAATCACGACTGCACGCCCGGCTATTACAACTTCGAAGGCGAATCCAACCGGCGCCAAGACGGCAACTACAACGGCGGCTTCCCCCGGTATGGTGCGCACATGGCCAATGTGCGCGCCAGCATCACCGATCACTTCGTCTTCGGCTAGCAACCATGGAAACGCTGCAGACCTCTCGTCTTCGTCTTCGTCCTTTTCGACACGATGATGCGGCGGCCTACGCGGCGTATCGATCCGACGAGTCAACCGCCAGGTATCAGTCGTGGCAGGTGCCGTTTCCGCTTGCGGAAGCGCAACGCAACGTCGCCGAGGCTGCGGCCATGGATGGCCCAACCGAGGGTGCCTGGTTCAGCTTGGCCATCACACATCAGGAATCCGATGAGGCGATTGGTGATGTTGTTGCTCGGCTCGAAAGCAACGGACGTGCCGCCGAGGTCGGTTACAGCTTGGCTGTCGCCCATCGAGGTAAGGGATACGCCACCGAAGCAGTTCAGCGGCTACTTGCCTACTTGTTCAACGATGTGGGCATCGGCCGCACCCACGCCGGTGTGCATCCCGACAACGTTGCGTCAATGCGGGTACTGGAACGATGCGGCTTCGTCTATGAGGGCACAGCCCGCCAGTCGTACTGGAAAGGCGACGTGTGCAGCGACGATGTGTCCTACGGACTGTTGAGCGACGAATGGATCGAGTGGAGCGGCCGAAGTACTGAGCGGCCGGCGGCTGTAACGCTGGTCGAGATCTCTTCCGACAACGTGAACACCGTGTACGACGTTGCGACGCACCACTCCCAGCGGCGATTCGTTGCCCCGATGCCCTGGTCGTTCACCAACGCCCTCATCCCCAGACCCGGCCCCGATGATCACCCAACTGTGCCGTGGTTGCGTGGCGTGCAGGCCGACGGCGAGATGGTCGGCTTCGTCATGACGGCCGAAAACACAGATCTTACCCCCGAACCGTACCTATGGCGGCTGTTGATTGATCGACGCCATCAGCATCGGGGCATCGGCACGTTCGTGCTCAACGAGCTGACGCGTCGCTATCGCCAGGCTGGGCTGCCCTCGCTACTAGTCAATTGGGTCGACGGTCACGGAAGCCCGCGGGCGTTCTATGAACGGTACGGTTTTGTACCGACGGGCAACCTCGATGACGGCGAAGTCGAGGCGCGGTTGATGCTCTAGCCGGCTTGCTAGCCCAGGGCGTCGTAGCAGTCGGCGAAACGCCGACCTGTGTCACGTTCCTCGGCAATGTATCGACCAATTAATGCACCGGTTTGCGGATCGATGTCCTTGTTGGCGAAGAACCCCTCGAAGATGTCGGACTTCGAGTTACTAGGGCGTCGGTGCAGCTTGAGCGCTTTGAGTTTGTCACGGTCCGACAATGTCGTCGAGGCCGCGATTTCGAGCGACCGTTCTTGCGCTGCGTCGGGTGTTTCGATAAGTGAGTAACCCAATTCGTCCAGCCGCTTTTCGAACGCTGCGGCATGCTCGGCTTCGCGAAGGCAAATGGTGTGCAACTGGTGACGAACGTCGTCATTCGGCGTCGTGGCGATCCACACCTTCAAATACTCGGCGGCCCGGCGTTCACCGAGGGCAATGGCGTTCAACAATCCTAGGTAACTCGGCTTGTCGGTCATGTTTTGACCCTATCGCCTCGCGCTATGAGGGCTCGTGCCGCGGCGGTCAAGATGTGAATGTTGAAGACTTAGCCGCATGGACCTGAGGCTCACTGGAAAGATCGCACTCGTTACCGCGTCGTACCGCGGCACTGGGCGAGGCATTGCTCGGGTGTTGGCTACTGAGGGAGCCAGCGTCGTGGTGCATGGATTCGATCTTGAATTGGCCGAAACGGTGGCTGCGGAACTTCGTGCCGCTGGTGGTGATGCTCGGGCCGTGGCCGGAGACTTGCTCACTGATGTGGGAGCCGACGGTTTGGTGCAAGACGTCGGACCCGTCGACGTTGTCGTCGCGAATTACGGCGTCGCCGAGGGTGGCTCGTGGTTTGGCGACACGACCGACGAGGCTGCGTGGTTTGATTCGTACAACAAGAACGTGCTGTCAGCTATTCGGCTGGTTCGGCGATGCACGCCAGCCATGCGCACGAACGGTTGGGGCCGGCTGATCTTTCTCGGTACGGTCGGATCTCTGCGTCCCGGCACCCGCCAACCTCAGTACTACGCGGCGAAGGGGTCAATTCCAGCGGTAGTTACATCGCTCGCCAAGGAACTTGCCGGCACGGGTATTACGGTAAACCTGGTCAGCCCGGGCCTCATCGCTACCGACGAGGTGCGCGAGCGGTTCACTCTCCGGGCCGAAAAGTTGGGTCGGCCGACCGACTGGGCATCGGTCCAACAACTGATCTTTGACGAGTTCATGGATATGCCGACCAAGCGAATCCCCGAACCCGAAGACGTTGGTCATCTGGTGGCGTTTCTGGCCAGTGAACTGGCATCGTGCATCACTGGCGCCAACTACCGCATCGACGGGGGAGCCGCCGATGCAGTTACGGCCTGACGGTATGCGGCCACGATTGGTGCAAGCTCTGCTGGTGTGGCGCCATGCATGATTACCGCATCGCACCCGAGGGCCAACTGATTTCGTACTGCAGCTACGCAGGCCACCGGGCTGCCGGTCGCGCTCGGCGCTAACCACGCGGGCGGTATGAGCGTGGCGAGGTGTTCGAGTTCGGCCGTGGTGGCGACTGAATCGATGCTGCCCCGTATCGACCGTACGGTGGAGTCGGCCCGGAACCGTTCCAGGACGGCGGTATCCCACCGATTGGTGCTGACGAGCAGGTCGCCGTACCCCTGAAGATAGGTGCCGAGTCGCCCCACCGACTTCATCAAGTAATCCTCGTGCGAAAGATGGTCGCCGAGGGTGGCGAAACACGACCAAAGCCGGAAACTTCCCGGCTGGTCCGTCGTGGCCCATGATGGTCTCGCCTCTAAAAAGTCGCCGCAGGAGACCGGCCACATCTTCGAGTTGCGCCGTCGTAACGGCGCTCATGCCGTACGACTTTTGCACCACGGGAATGCCGCGCCCGAGACCGAGAACGAAGCGCCCGCCGGTGAGGCTCTGCATCGTGCGGGCATACCCGGCGGTGACCATGAGGTGTCGTGTGTTGTGATTGGTGCAAGCGGTGGCGATGATCAGATTCTCACTGACCGCTCCTGCGGCTCCGCTCAGTGTTGCTGCTTCCTTCTTGTTGTATCGCTCGGAGATAAACGCTGTGCCAAACCCCAACGCTTCACCATCGCGGACTTCGTCGATGATCTGGCGGGCTGATTGGGCGTGTCCGGCAAGTGCATAAAAGCCAAGTTCCGCAAGTCGAGATGTAGAGCTGATCACTGCTCAAACGTAGCCTGCGGGTCGCAGGGCTTCAGCGCCGGACCAGGGAACCATTAGGGTCCGCCTGATGCCTCAGGTGCTAGATGGTTTGCGTGTGGTCGACCTCACTAGCGGCCCGACCGGTGGTATTGCGACCATGGTGCTTGCCGATTTCGGCGCCGAGGTCATCAAGGTCGAACCATCCGGAGGCGACCGGTTCCGATCGATGGCATCAAGTCCGTTGTGGTTACGAGGAAAGCGCAGCGTCGTGCTCGACCTTCACGAGTCGCCGGGCATCTCACGGCTACATCGACTCGTGTCATCCGCCGACGTGCTGGTGGTGTCGGGCCCTCCTGGGCGGGCGGCGCGGTGGGGTGTCGATGCCAACACTGTTGAAACGCTTGCAGCCGACATCGTTCACTGCTCGATCACCGGATGGGGCACCAATGGTCCGTTGGCTCACGTCCCGGCGTACGAGGGAGTCGTTGCAGCCCGAGCCGGCCGCATGTTGGCGTTCGAGCGGCAGTTACGCCGTGGCGGTCCAGTGTTTTCGGCCGTTCCCGTTGCGAGCCACGTTGCTGCTCAAGGCGCCGTCCAGGGCATTCTCGCCGGTCTGTACGCCCGTGGGCGCGGTGGCGGTTTGCAGCGCGTTGAAACCAGTTTGTTGCAGTCGTTGATGCCCTTTGACCTTGTCGAATTGCTACTCGTCGAAATGAGCGAACGCAGCGGTGTCACAGCACCGAACTTGGCGGCTATGGGCGGCGATATGCCCACCCTGAACTATCACCCCGTGCGCACGTCCGATGGTCGGTGGATTCAATGTGGCAACTTGCTCGAACACCTGCTGTTTGCGTTCCTCGACGCAATCGATCTGCTGGGCGAAATGTTCATCGAGGAACGATTCACCGAACCACCAGGCCTATGGGACAGCGATGCGGTCGAGGCTGCCCGAGACATGATTCTCACCCGTGTGTCTGAAAAGTCGGCCGACGAGTGGATGGAAATCTTTAGGGCCAATGGCAACGTGGCTGCCGAACCGTTCCTGACGACAGCCGAAGCACTCAACCACCCAGACGTTCTGGCCAACGGAGACATCGTCACGGTGTCGGACCCTAACGTAGGTGCTGTCGAGATGGTCGGTGCCTTGGCCGAACTCACCGTGACTCCAGCCGTGATTGACACGCCTGCACCGGGGATTGGCGAGCACACCTCGGTTGTGTTCGAGGAGCTATCGCAGCCGCAACCGTCGGTGGTCGGCCCCGGGTTGGGATCGGGCCGACCGCTCGACGGTGTCACGATTGTGGAGTTCGCAACCATCATCGCTGCCCCGTTGTCGACCGTCATGTTGGCCGACCTCGGTGCCCGCGTCATCCGAGTCGAGGTGACGAGCGGTGACCCGTATCGCCACCTTGTGCCCGGTGGTACACCGGCGGCCAAGACCACTGCAGGTAAGGAGTCGATTTGTATCGACCTCAAGACTGCAGCAGGCAAGGCTTTGGCCCGTGAACTAGCGTTGAGCGCCGATGTGTTGGTGCACAACTATCGCCCCGGCGTTGCCGATCGCCTCGGGTTGGGATACGACGACCTTGCCGCGTTGAAGCCGTCGCTCGTGTGGGTGTCGGTAGCGGGTTACGGCCGCCACAGCCCAAGCACCAACCGACCCGCAACCCACCCGTGCGCAGGCGCGGCCATGGGAGGCGCGGGCTACCAATCGGGGTCGGCCGTGTTTGCAGAATGCAACACGCTTGACGATGTCCGCGAGATCAGCCGCCAACTCATACGAGCCAACGAGTCGAACCCCGATCCGAATACCTCCGTCGTTGCTGCGTCGGCCATTTTGCTTGCACTGTTGGCCCGGCAACGACACGGTGTTGGCCAAGCCGTATACGTCAACATGCTCACCGCCAACCTGTACGCCAACGCCGACGACGCCTTGAGTTACGACGGCAAGTCGCATCGGCCAACTGCCGATGCCGAACTGTTCGGGCTCGGGGCGTGCTACCGGCTCTATCGCTCAAGCGTCGGCTGGGTGTTCTTGGCCGTTACCACCGACCGCGAATGGCAACAGTTCTGCAGGGGCGTAGGCCGCCTCGACCTGGCCGCCGACCCGCGTTTCGTAACGGTCGCCGACCGGGGACTCCACGACACCGCCCTTGCCCGACTTGTCGAGGCTGTCTTTGGTGCCCGCAGTGCCGACGAGTGGGAGGTCGATCTGACCGCTATGGGAGTCGCGTGTGTACGCGCCGACGGCTCTACCCCTGGGCCCTTCTTTGCTCACCACGGGCAAGTCCTCGCCAACGGTTTCACGCCAATCACCCGGCATGCTCGATTCGGTGAACATCGTCGGTGGGGTGCCATCGTCACGGTGAACGGTGGAACCGACAACTACGGACCCGGTGTTCTGGCAGGCGAACAGACCGACCAAATGTTGGCCGAACTCGGCTACAAGCCGGAACAGATTTTCGAGCTTCGGCGCACCAACGTTGTGGCATCCGAACCTAGTGTCTAACCGATTCCGTGCCCTCGAACGCGCTGATGTCGGCCCGGCATACAAACCGCACCGGCGCAAGTGTCACCGTTTCGGCCCGAGCCAGCGTGGTGGTCACGATGAAGTACGGGTCGATGCGGCTATCGCCCCAGGCTCGAGCATCGAACGTGGTTAGGCGTGCTGTGAGCCGTTCGAGTCGTTGGGTGTGATGATCGGCGTCGACCTGAACAAGGCGTAAACCGTTCGGTGTGTGGGCCAGATTCAGTGTGGATGTGTACTGCACATCGTTGGCATCTAAGGGCTGAGGGTCGAGGTTGTTCATGACCAGTACGGGCGTGTCATCGAGCAGAACGGTCACATCGCAACGGTCATACGACGAGTCGAGTCGCACGTGGCCCACATGGCTAGGGAACCCGAACCGCTCCCTCAACAGCATCGCCGCGGCCGTCGTGGAAGCAACCGCGGCGGTGGTCATGCCGCGAGCGCGTACGCCGCTGCGACACGACAAGCGAGTGTGACAAAATGTGAAGGACCCGATCGCGCTATCGCCAACTCGCCACGCCTGAATCGAGAGCGCTGCCGGTTCGGTTGGGTGTAAACCGGGGGGCAACACGCATTCGCGTGCTGTGCGGGGAAGCTCGGCAATCAGCTGCAACACGTGAACGTCGACCATTTCGAATGGTTCGCCCGACCACGCTGCGATGGTCGGCACACTGAATTGGTCGGCCAGGACCAACACATCGGCGCTACCGGTCAGCAGCATCAGGCGAAGCCAACTGGCAGCGAACTTGGGGCAGGCACGCGGGCATTGTGTGGGCCGGCGAACTTCGGCATGACCTCTCGTGCGAACAGTCGCAAGCTGTCGAGCACCTGGTCTTGCGTCACGGCTTCGGCCGCGTTGAGTACGAAGTTGATGCCATCGACCCCAATGGCTTCCCATCGTTTGATGACCGACACGAGATGATCGGGGTCACCAACGCCGAGCCCTTCTGGTAGCCCTTTGGCCGCTGAAGGGTCATCGGGAGTGCTTGCCTGTTTCAAACTTTGGCCGATGTTGCCTAGCGACTGATAGGCCCGGGTGGCATACGCCTCACGGGTCCAGTACAGGTGGGCGTTCATGGTGTTGAACGCCCCGATCATCTGCATGCCGGTGCGGGCGGCCTGCCGGTAGTCCTCGTGGCAATAGAGAAAGTTCATGGTGTGAACACGGTTGTTTACCGCGACGCCGACGGGTTCGCAGTTGGCGATGACGTGTCGATATCTTGCGGTTCGTCGTTCTTGTTCCTCGTAGCTGACGGCGGCTACACCCAGACAACCCATGCCTCGTTCGGCAGCGTCGAGTTCGGTGCCAGGACTGGTGACGGTAACCCACAGCGGTGGGTGCGGATCTTGAAGCGGTTTGGGCAGGACATTTCGCTCGGGCATCGAAAAGCTCTTGCCTTGCCACGAAAACGAATCTTGCGTCCACATCTTCGGGATCACTCGAACGAACTCGTCCCACGTCTTTTTTGTGTCGTCAGGGTTGGCGCCGAACCCACCGAGTTCGGTCCAGGTCGACGAGCGTGCGGTACCGAACTCGAGCCGCCCGCCCGAGATCAGATCGAGGGCAGCAGCCCGTTCGGCAACTCGAATCGGGTGGTTCATTTCGGGAACACAGACCACTGCACCGTGCCCGACCCGGATGCGACTGGTTTGCGCCGCGACTGCAGCGAGGAACACCTCGGGTGCCGAGCAATGCGAGTACTCCTCGAGAAAATGGTGTTCGACCGCCCACACGTGATCGAAGCCCAACTCGTCGGCCAAGCGGCACTGTTCAAGCGCATTCATGTACACCTGATACTCGGCGACCTTTCCTCCCGGTCGGGGGACCGACAATTCAAAGAAAATGCCGAATCTCATGACTACAAACTACCGGTCCAAGTTGGCCAGCACGTCGTTGAAGAACTCAATAGATGTTCGAGTGATCGGATCCACGACGAGTTGCACATGCGAAGCGCCGGCCGCTGCGAACGCTCGGAGATGATCGGCGATCTCCGTTGCGTGGCCCCTCAGAGGTGCCGCGTGATTGGTGTTGTCGTTGCCCGCCTGACGCCCGCTACCGGAATCGAGCCGAATGTGTACGGCGCAGGTCGCTTCGATGGTCAAAGGGTCACGGCCGTGTGCCAAGAGTTCAAGATCCACGCGCGCCTTTTCCCGCTGGAAGCCGGCCGCCGTGTTGCCGAACAGGGTCCACCACACATTCCATGCGTCGACGTGTGGTGCTGCAATCGACAGCATCCGCGGGCTGGTAGAACCAACCCACAACGGTGGCCCTCCGACCCGTGTTGGCCTTGGATGCAAGATGCACTTTTCAGCCGAGTAGTAACGCCCAGTCACGTCGACTGCACCGTCGTGAAGTAGCGATCTGATGATCGTGAACGCTTCTTCGAACCGGCTCACCCGGTGGTCGTACGGGAAACCGAATGCTCGGTACTCGCGTTCGTTCCACCCGGCGCCGAGACCCACGATGAGCCGGCCGCCCGAGATGGCATCGACCGTGGCTGCTTGCTTGGCCAGCATGGTTGGTTCGTGGAAACTCGTGGACGCCACGAGCGGTCCGAGCAGTATCCGCTTGGTGACCGCGGCCAAAGCGGCTAGCGATGTCCACGCCTCCCACGGCCCGCGGGGCCCGACCGGTAAGTCGTACAAGAGGTGGTCGCCGACCCAGATCGAATCGAAGCCGACAGCCTCGGCGGTTTGGGCCATCGCGATCAGCTCGGCGAACGGTACCTCCCACTCAACCTCGGGTAGCTGGATACCGACAAGCAGTGGACGAGCCATGCCGCAATGCTAAAGCCTGTCGCGAAATCACAACCCGTTCGCAACATGCAAGGCGTACGGTCGCTGCATGGTTGAGGACTACGTCATCATCACGTCGCCGGTTGGATACATCTTGACCTGCGTCGCTCACGCCGACGAGTTTCGATATCGGGTTGCCACGAAATGTGAAGCCCGAGAACTGGGTCGTGCTCACAACGCCGACAAACACAAACCAAAGGCACCGAACCCTCGTTTCTACAACGCCGAGTTCGACCTGGCCTTGTTCGGGGTGGCGGTCAGCTGTTCCGATGGCGACTGGAGCGGCAAGGCGAAGACCGAAGCGGATGCTATGAAGCTTTGGAAGGCCCACGCCGCGTCGACACACGGCTAACAATCCAACGTGTCAGGCGATGGCATCGCCGGGTAGTGGTTGGTCGGCGTACAGCGCGCCTTGGAATCGGCGCATTCCGGAGAGCCAACGGTCGACATCGGTGACCTTGCGTTCCATATAGGTCGTCACTTCCGGGTGGGGGAGCACAAGGAATGTCTCGGCGCGAATGGTGTCGATGCAGTCCTGCGCAACTTCGGCAGCGGACTTTACGCCATCGGCCGAGGCGACACCTCCGGGCATATCGGCGGTGCGGCGGCTGGCATCGGGGCTGTTGGCAATGATGTTGGTTGCTACCGCTTGAGGACACAACACCGAGACCCGAATGCCTTGATGGTGATGCGATATCGAGAGCCACTCGGCCAAGGCAACGGCGGCGTGTTTCGTCACCGCGTAGGACATCGAGCCGATCTGGGTAAGAAGTCCCGCAGCCGATGCCGTGTTCAACAAGTAGCCACCGCCATTCGCGATCATCGACGGAAGCACGGCCCGCGCCGCATAGATGTGAGCCATAACGTGAACCTCCCACATCTGTTGGATTCGCTCGTTCGTATCCTCTACTCCACCGGTTGTAACGTACCCGGCGTTCGACACAAACAGATCGATCGGTCCATGAGCGGCGAGGGTTTGTTCGACAAGTTCGACAATGGCCGCTTCATCGCGTGCGTCGATGCCAACACCGGTTCCACCTACTAGCGCCGCTACCCGATCGGCCTGTTCGCCGTTGAGATCGGCGACGACGATGTGGCGTGCGCCCTCGGCGTGAGCCGCTAATGCGAGCGCTTCTCCGATGCCTGACCCGCCCCCGGTAATGACCACCACGCGTCCATGAAGTTCCATGACGATCGAGCCTACGACGCGACTAGTCCTCGTACGCACATTCGGTCAGGCCCGCTTGGCGTTCGTGATAGTCGCCGGCCTCGGCCACCCACCAGGCTTTGGTGGTGGTCAATCCGGTTGGCCCATCGAGCGTTCCTGCGGTGATGCGTAACAGCGGGTCACTTTGAGAGGTCCGCCAGAACAATGTTGACCCGCATCGTTTGCAGAACCCGTATTGGACTGACCCGTCTGGTGAGTACCACGCCAGCGTTTCTTCGGCCTGGAACGTCACCATGTCGGCGGGGGCAGCAGTAGCCGCGAGGTAGTGGCCCGTGATCCGCCTGCATCGGCCGCAATGACAGTTGAACACGTCTCGCAACGGGCCCTTCACGCTGTACCGAACGCCGCTGCACTCACATCGTCCCGTTGCCGTCATACCCGGCAAGCTAGTCGTGGCAGACTGCAGATATGCGCGCAGCCGTTCTCCAATCCGCACCAGGCCACCTCGATATCCTCGACGTTCGAGTCGACAAGCCCGGCCCGGGCGAGGTGCTTGTCCAGACCAAGGCCGCCGGCCTGTGCCACTCCGATCTGCATTTCATGGAGGCGTTATACCCACATGCACTTCCAGTGATCCTGGGTCACGAGTCGGCTGGCATAGTGGAAATGGTCGGCGAGGGCGTCACCTATGTACAGCCAGGCGATCACGTCATTACGTGCCTGTCGGCGTACTGCGGTGGGTGCGACTATTGCCTCACCGGTCGCCTGGCCCTGTGCAGCAACCGCCAAGTGCTCGAGCGCGGTACTGGCCAGTCGCCCCGGCTGAGCTGCAATGGCGAGCATGTTCACCAGTTCATGCGATTGTCCAGTTTCGCCGAGCAGATGCTCATCCACGAACACGCGCTGGTCAAGATCGACAACGACATGCCTCTTGACCGTGCCGCACTGATTGGTTGCGGGGTGACCACTGGTCTCGGTGCGGTATTCCGTACTGCGGCCATCGAGCCAGGGTCCACCGTCGCCGTACTTGGTTGCGGCGGTATTGGGCTCAACTGTATTCAGGGTGCTCGCCTCGCTGGCGCAGGTCGCATTATCGCCATCGATCTGAATCCGGCGAAGCTCGAACTTGCTCAAACGTTTGGCGCGACCGATGTTATCGACGGGTCCCAGGTCGACGCAGTGGCCGCGGTGAAGGAACTGACGAAAGGCGGCGTCGAGTACAGCTTCGAGGCAATTGGCGCCAAGACGGCGGCTGAGCAAGCTTTCAAGATGTTGGCGTCAGGCGGCACCGCAACCGTCATTGGCATGATCCCGGTGGGCACCAAGATCGAAATCCACGGCATCGAGCTACTGTCCGAGAAGAAGATCCAAGGGTCCAACATGGGTTCGAACCGCTTTCGGGTCGATATGCCCCGCTATATCGATCTGTACATGCAGGGTCGGCTCAAGCTCGACGAACTGGTAAGCGAACGTATTGCGCTCGATCAGATCAACGAGGGTTTCGCCACCATGAAAACCGGTTCGGTGGCCCGAAGCGTCATCATCTTCTAGGTGCCGCCGCTAGTCTGGGGGCGTGCGTTCGAAGAGTTTGCCGATGTCTGACACGCATGCGATTGTCGATGAATTAATGTTGGAGCGCGTACGAGCGATGAGCACTACCGAAAAGGCCAACGTCGTACACGCCTTGTCGCGGACATGCATTGCCTTAGCTCGCACGGGAATCAAGCAGCGCTACCCGAACGCCACTGAGTATGAGGTTCGGATGCGACTCGCAGTGTTGATGGCCGGCCCCGACCTCATCCGAGCCGCCAATGGCTGGGATGCCACTCTCGAAGGCCTCTGAGTCTGGAACGGGCGATTGGGTCTCGGCCGGTCCCGTCTCATGAGTTCGGGCTGGCTGATGCGCGCACGTCTCGAAACGGCACTGCTTTGTCCATTTCGGGTTCGCGAGGAAGACCCAACAAGCGCTCACCAATAATGTTTCGCTGAATCTGATCGGTTCCACCACCGATCGATGTGAAATAGGCGTTCAGCTGCGAGTAGTTAGCGTCGCGTGCTCGGGGGTTCGCATTGCCATCAAGCGTGGCTTCCATACCCAACAGATGCCCCTGCACCCGACCGGCATAATGCAAGATGCCCGACATTGCGAGCTTGCCGAGCGACGCCACCGGCGACGACCCGCCCGCCTTCATTTCGGCTTTGGCTCGTACGCCGTTCCAATCGTTGACGGTTCGCATGGCATGAAGCCGAGCAAGCGATTGGCGAACCTGAGCGTCGTTCGCCCTTCCCACCGACTGCGCAAGCTCGATGAGCGAAAGGTCGGGGCTCGGGATCTTGCCATGAGCCGCGCTCGTCGCTCCGTCGGGCTCGTCGCTGTCCTTCTTGGTACGCGGGCCCGACACGCCCATGACTGCACGCTCGTAGGCGAGCGCGGTCTGCAGTACAAGCCATCCGTTGCCCGCTTCACCGAGACGGTGCGAGTCATGCACCCGGGCACCGGTAATGAACACCTCATTGAATCGCGAGTCTCCCGTTGCTTGTCGTAACGGCCGGATCTCGACACCGGGCTGGTGCATTGGAAACCAAAAGAACGTGATGCCCCGGTGCTTGGGCTGATCCCAATCGGTACGGGCAATGAGCATTCCGAAGTCGGCGTTCATAGCGCCTGACGTCCAAACCTTCTGGCCGTTGATGACCCATTCGTCGCCATCTCGAACGGCCGTCGTGCGAATGCCCGCAAGATCGGAGCCGGCGCCGGGTTCGGAGTACAAAAGACACATTGCTATGTCGTCGAGCAATAGGCGACGCAGGTACCTGGCCCGAAGTTCGTCGCTACCATGGGCGAGCATGGTTCCGGCCCACAGGTTGTACACATCCTGGCCTGGTCCGGGTGCGCCCGCTTCGGCAAAGGCAGCTTCTACGAGCCGCGCTCGGTCGTCAGCGAGGCCGCGGCCATGCCACGCTGTGGGCCAACGAAGCGCAGCCCACCCCGCGTCGACAACCTTTTCACGCCAGTCCCGACGGTCGACCGACGAGGACCAATGCTCTGTTAGGAACGCTTGGGCCTCGATCACGCTTGGATGTGTCATGTCGCGATCTTCGCGCCTTAGCGGGTCATTAGGCGAGGCATCCGACTGGATGCCTCGCCATTCACCCCCGGCCGGTCTAGTAGTAGTAGCCGATCACGTCGATAATGAAGTGAGTCGATGTGCCACCGGTGGTGACCTTCACCTGCCCTGTGGCATCTACGGCCACCTGGGTGCTGACCGCAATGTGCTGGTTGGCTGCCGACCAGTTGATGCTGCTCGTTGCCGGTTCGGTGCTCGTGGCGCTGTAGAGCTTCAAGAACCCGTCGGGACCTGTGGTCTGCGTGGCAGTCAATGTCACGACAGCACCGGTTGCCCCGGGTGGCACGGCAATAGAGGTCGCATCGGCCAGGTCTTTACCGTTAGCCAAGCTGACCGTCCGGGTTGTTCCGGCCGCAAGCTTGGTCTGCCCCGTGACGCGCGAGTCGTAGGCTCGAAGCGGGGTCGGCAAGAAATGCAGGCTTCCCGTTGCCGCCGGTCCTTTCGCGAGCTGCCCGCGCATGGCACCACCCGGGAATTCGGCGTTGTGCACGTTGACGTAGAACCCTGCAGGCGTGGCCTCGATTTCGGCGGCTAGGGCTGGGTCCACGGGGACGCAACCCTTAGCCGAGGTCGCAGCGACCCCCACTAACGCGACAACAACGGCTCCGTTCACGCCAGCGACGCCACGATGAATATGTGCTGCCGTGGCGGCTGCGATAGCGCTGTAGTTCACGTCCCAGCAAATCTCGGTTTCCGTCGCTGACAGGTTGGCGAATGAGATGGCTGCCGCACCGGCGCCATCGGGGTCGCCGACCGGACTTTCGGCGGCACCGCTGAGCCGCGTTGTGTACGGCGTTTCTGCGGCTTGCATACTACTCAAACTTCCTATGATTCGCCGTTCGTTTCCGCTGGCGAGGCTCGGTATGGCAACAGCGGCGGTCAAGCCAACTACGACCACAGCGGCAAGGGATTTCCTGTTCATTGCTTTCCTCCTGGAGAGATTCTGCGTTGAAATTCTGACTGCCCGCGAGCGAACCTTAACAGCGGCCCGCAATGAAGATGCATCGGGTCGTGTTCGGGCTCCGTGGTGCCTTGAGCTGGCCCACGTGGTGGACTCGTGGTCATGACGTTCCAGACGTATCCGTTGTTCCAAACCGCCTACCTCGTCAATGATCTAGATTCGTCTATCCGCAAGTGGAGCGAGCTTTTCGGTGCCGGTCCGTTTGTGACGACCCACCATCACAAGACCGACACGTTTAGCTATCGCGGTACCGACCAGGAAGCCGATGTTTCGTACGCGTTCGGGTATCTCGGCGACATGATGATTCAGTTCATTCAGCAGCACGACGACACGCCGTCGATCTATCGCGATATGTACGACAACGGGCAAGAGGGGTATCACCATATTGCCTACCTGGTCGACGACTTCCCGGCTGCCCGTCAGCGTCTACTCGACATGGGCTTCGATGCTTCGTGCGAACTGCACGCCGACGGTGTTGATGCAAGCTATTTCGACACGCGCTCGGTCACCGGTGGATTTACCGAAATCCATGGTGACCCGCCCCACATCCTGGGTGCCTTCGCCACGTGGCGTCGCGCCCACGAGCTCTGGCGTCCGGGAGACAGCCCGTTTTTGCAGCGCGTGCGTCTTACCGAAAAGCGGTAGTTCAGTCCGCGGGCTCGTCGTCTGTATAGGCCCGAAGCTCCGGATACATCTGTGCTGTGACGGCGATCCACGCGATACACGCAAGGCCGCCTGTCCACGCTGCGAACTGCAACCCGCCGAACGACGCCGCAAATCCCGATTCGAACTCGCCGACACGCGGTCCGCCGCGCACGACTGCAACAAAGATTGCGCTTAGTCGTCCCCGGTATTCATCGGGCGTGGTCGTCTGCACAATCGTGATGCGAAAAACCGCCGACACAGCGTCGGCGGCGCCGGCAATGGCGAGGCACACGAGTGCGACCCAAAGAGACCTGGTGAGGCCGAAGCCGGTGATGGCCAAGCCCCACACCACGATCGACCATATGACAGCCATTCCGCGTCGTTTGATGCGTGTGGTCCATCCTGATAGTGCGGCGGCAACCAGCGCACCTGCGCCCGGCGCCGCTTGAAGCAGCCCGTACGTTCGGGCTCCTCCGCCAAACACGTTGGTGGCCATTGCTGGGAACAGAGCGTCAGGCGCACCAAAGATCATGGCTCCGAGGTCGGCGACGAACGTTGACTGCAGTAGCCGGTTTCGCTTGACATACCGCAGGCCATCGGTGACGGCTGCAAATCCGAACGTCACATCGCCGACAGCCGGCTGGGCGGCGATGCCAACCAGCAGGCCGAAGAGCCCGACGTAGGTGAGCGCATCGACGAGGTAAGCCGTCGAGACCGACCATGCCACGACGAACCCGGCGAGGATTGGACCGACAACCGCGGTCAGGTTGAATAGCAACGAGTTGATGGCGATTGCACCCGGCAATAGCGCGGGTCCGACCATGCGGGAAACGAACGCCGATCGTGTCGGCCAGTCGACACCGACCGCAAACGACGAGACTGCCCCCAACACGAACACCGCCCAAAGGCGAGGCGAATCGAGTCGGCCGTTGACGGCGAGTAACACGCTGCAGAAGGCCAGGGTGATCTGAGTGACGAGCAGGATCTTGCGGCGGTCAAAGGCGTCGGCAAGCTGCCCTAACCCGATAGCCGAAACCAGCAGCGGGACAAGCTGGACAATCGCCAGTAGGCCAACGGCGAGCGTAGATCCGGTGAGTTGGAACACTTGGTACCGAAGGGCGACAACGGTGAATTGGCTCCCTATGAGCGAGACGGCCTGTCCCGTGAAATACCGCCGGAACGCCGAGGACTCGCGTAGCGGCGTCAGGTCAACGAATAGACCCGACACCACACTAGCGAGCGGTGACCGTGTTGGTATCGGTACCTGAGCGGATCATGGAACCGGGCCGGGCATCGGTGAGTTCGCCACCCTCGACACAGTGCGCGCCGTTGATGATGACGTGGTCGACGCCGTCGGGCTGGCTGAATAGGCGACCGGCGCCGGTAGGCAGGTCGAAGCGTGTGTGGAGTTCGCCAGCAGAAATTGTGTCCATGTCGAGCACTACGATGTCGGCGGGTCGACCGATGCCGAGATGACCGCGGTTCTTCAGCCCGTACAGCGCGGCAGGTGCACCGGTGAGGTAGTGCACTGCTTCTTCTACCGGCAGTAATCGGCGTTCGCGCACAGCTTTGGACAGCAACAGAGTGGAGAGCGCAAACGAGTCGATCATGTCTAGGTGAGCTCCGGCATCGGACGCGCCGATGAGTGCTCGTGGGTCTCGCCATATTTCGAGCCGTCGCTGCCAGGTTGCGTCGTCCTGACCACGGTCGACGCTGGCGATAGAGGTGCGTAGCTCGTCGGCGACCACAATGTCGGCTAGCGCCTCCCATGCCGACTTGCCGAGCGTGGTTGCGATAGCGCCGATGGCCTGGCCGATGAACGGTTGGTATTCGGGCGTGAAGGTCTCGACGAGGGTGTAGTTGCCCCAATTCCCGATGGAGCGGACTGAACCTTCGGTGGCTTGGGCCAGTTCGTCCATGCGGGCGCGTCCAGCGGGGTCGCGCATCATGGCCAGCTTCTGGGCGGGAGGGAGAGCCATGAGCCGATCCCAGCCGTTCAGAATGTCGAGCACGAAGCCAGATCGGAAGTTCAGACGGATGCGAAAGCTGTCGGGGAGCGTGAGGGCAATGACCTTGCCACCGCGCTCCGCGGCGTACTCGTAGGTGGACAGCTGGTGGTCTTGGAAGGCAATGTTCTGGGCGTACACCTGCAGAAAGTTCCAGTTGAGCGGCCGATTGGCTACAGCGCTCATGTGCGACATGAGATCCATGCTTTGGGCCGTCATCTCGCCGACCTGGGGAATGAACTCGAGCGTGGTTCCCGGGAACTCGCCGGTGACGGCGCAGAGTGCAAGCACCTCGTCGCGGCTAGCAGCACGTGACGGCACCGGATCGCCATTGTGGTCGTTGTGCGACGTTGACCATGTGGACGAGAACCCGAGACCGCCGGCGCGCAGGCCGTCTCGCAACAGTGCTTTCATGCGCTCGATCTCGGCCTCGGTGGCATGGCGCTGCGTGGCTGCATCTTTCATTACCACCCGGCGCAGCGCCGAGTGCCCGATGAGGAAACCAGCGTTCGGCATGAGCGTGCCATCGAGACGGTCGAGAAACTGTTCCGTCGTGGACCAATCGAACGGCACGCCGGCCTGCAACGCCTCGATCGGCATGCCTTCGACGCGCGAGAGCATGTGCATGAGGTATTCGCCGTCGTCGGGGTCGGGGGAGAGGGGAGCGAGTGTGAATCCGCAGTTGCCGCCAATCACGGTGGTGACACCGTGCAAAGGCGATGGAGACAGGGTGCCGTCCCAGAATGCCTGAGCGTCGTAATGCGTGTGAATGTCGACGAAGCCAGGCGCGACAACGCGGCCGGCAGCATCGATGGTGTGTGCCGCCCGTTCGTCGAGGTCGCCGATGGCCACCACCTGACCGTCGCGGATACCCACGTTGGCTATGCGGCCGGGAGCACCCGTACCGTCGACGACAAATCCACCAGTAATGACCGTGTCGAACATAGGACGAAGGCTACCGAGCATCGCGGTGCGATGTGTCAGTCGACACATCGCAAAGATTGTGCTTGCAATAGTAAGCGGGCCTGTATATGCTAACTATTGCAAGCATGACCCACCCCCTCGCAAGCAAAAAGGACCCACAATGCCTACCATCTCGCTCCCGAAGTTCGATTCCAAGCGCCTCTTCGAGAAGGCCGATTCGTTCAGCACCTCTGCCCTGACTAAGGCCGAAGAACTCACGAATCGCGCCATCGGCCGCCTGCCAGAGCTCAACCTCCCCTACACCGCCAAGCTGCCCAAGCTCAACATTGTGTCAGCCGAAATGTTCAATCGTGCCAGCAAGATTCAGTCGGCCAACCGCGTGTTCGTCAAGCGGGTCTTCCTCGGTGAGGTGGCACCGGTCGCGGCTGAGCCAAAGGCCAAGAAGGCCGCCAAGTAACAGCTCCGCCCCCCGAGCGCCCGGCCAGCCTTGCTTGCCGGGCGCTTAGCTATTTTGGGGTAATAACGAGATAGGTGTCTCGAAAGTGCCAGGCGACCCGGGTTGAAAACCGAAGAGCGACGAGCATAGATCGGTCCACGCGCTCGGTCGGTTCCCAGCCGCCGGAGTCAAGTGCAACAGCGTCCCTTCGCCCCGTTCGAGTCGCACCACAGCGGCGCGTCCCGGCCCCAGGGCAAACAACGTTGGTACTTGCACGCAGTTGGCGAGTGGGTCGTAGTCGAGCGCGGTCTGGGCGCGGTTCAGGAGTGCAGCGGCCATTGCCAGCATGACTCCGGATGACTCGTGTGCCAGTCGGGGTGGCACGGCTTGTGCGCTGAAATCGGGGAAGCCGAAACGGCTCATGCCTCGCGTCGACAGTCGCAATCCTGGACTCTCCAACGACGCGCCGACAAACACCCAGTCGCGCACGCGCATACCGCCTCGATGATCCATCGCACCTGCTTGGCGGGACGACATCAACAACGGAATAGCCGGATCAAGTACTGGTGCATCGAGTTTCCCGGCTACTTCAGCGGCCAACAGGCGCGCTGCCCACTCGTGTGTGGCAGGAAAGCCTGCTCGCCCCGGCATGTGAATTACAACGAAATGTGACGCAATAGCGAGCTGTCGAATGTGCTGAGGGTCGGCACCGTTAGCGATCAGCGTGTCGATGGGGGGTTCGGGCGTGTCGCTTGCCGCTCGCACGTGCAGCGTCAGTGTGCCGCGCTCCAACTCGTCTTCTAGCCGGCTGCTCTGGGGTGATGCTGCAGCGGCTTCCAAAGCGAGGCCAGGCGCGTCGGTCTGGGGGGTAGCCGACGGGATGAGATAGGTGGCATTTACGAACTCGGCCAGGGGAAGTACAAGAGATTTGGCCACGTAGTCAAGATATGAGGGTCTCGGCGCGTCCTGTCGCCACGAATGCTTGACGTTCGCACGGTGAGGCTAGTGCGGGTACTGTCGAAGTCATGTCTGATGATCTTGTTCTGCTTGAACGTCGCCCCGACGGCGTTGCCGTTATCACGCTCAACAATCCGAAAGTGAATGCTCTGTCCGGGGCTTTGGTCGACCGGTTAGCCGCTATTGCTCGGGAGTTGCACGCCGACCTTCCAGGCGCTGTTGTCGTAACCGGGGGTGAGCGAATTTTCGCGGCCGGCGCAGACATCAGCGAGTTCGGCGGCCCGGCCGATGCAGCAGTAATCGGGCCTCGCATCCACGCCGCGTTGAACACGCTCGCCAGCATCCCCCGGATGGTCATCGCCGCCGTTGCTGGCTATGCGTTGGGTGGCGGTTGTGAGTTGTCGATGGCGTGCGACTACCGCATCATTAGCGACAAGGCAGTGTTCGGCCAACCGGAGATTTTGCTCGGGATTATTCCTGGCGGTGGGGGAACGCAGCGACTTGCTCGCCTTGTTGGCCCCGCTCGTGCCAAAGAGATTTGTTTGTCGGGTCGTCAAGTCAAAGCCGACGAGGCGCTTCGAATCGGTCTAGCCGACGAAATTGTCCCTCACGAAATGTTGCATGAGCGGGCGCTCGAGTTGGCTGGCCAGCTAGCCAAGGGAGCACTCGTAGCCCAGGGCCTCGCCAAACAAGCGATCGATGAGGGCCTCGATCGACCCATCGCCGACGGTCTTCGTCGAGAGCTCGAACTGTTCACCGAGGTGTTTGGGTCCCACGACAGTCAGATCGGGGTACAGAGCTTCCTGGCCCATGGGCCGGGCAAGGCCGACTTCACCGGTCGGTAGGTCGACCGCTACGTTGCGCTCATGCCTTACGCCGCAGTTAACGGTCAGCGAATCTGGTTCACCGATTCGGGTGGTGATGGCCCAGCCGTAGTTCTTGCTCACGGCTTCTTGATGGATTGCACCATGTTCGATACCCAGGTGGCGGCGCTGACGCCTCGGTATCGGGTCATCACGTGGGACGAACGTGGATTTGGCCGAACCGAGTTCGACGGTTTGGCCTTCACGTACTGGAATTCTGCCCGTGACTGCGTTGGTTTGCTGGATCATCTCGGCATCGAGCGCGCCGTCGTTGGAGGTATGAGCCAAGGTGGATTCGTGTCGCTTCGCGTCGCTCTCACCTTTCCCGAACGAGTACGTGCCCTGGTGCTCATCGACACACAGGCGGGCGCCGAGGACTCCGAAGCGGTGGCTCTGTACGAAGGGATGCTGGGTGCTTGGCAGGCGGTGGGACCAGTCGACGACCTGGTCAATGCGGTCGCAGCAATCATCATCAATGATCCGGCGCACAATCCAACGTGGATTGCGAAGTGGCGACTGCGTAACCGGGGCCAGCTGGTAGAAGCCGGCCGCACGCTCAACTCGCGTGACGACATCACCGACCTACTCGGCGGCATTGCGTGCCCGGCGCTTATCATCCACGGCTCAAACGACGCCGCCATCCCCATGGCGGCGGCGGAATTGCTGCGCGACCGCATAGGTGGCGACACGATGCTTGTTCCAATCGATGGGGCTGGCCATGCCAGCAACCTCACACATGCTGCCATCGTGAATACAGCTCTCGTTGCTTGGCTCGACGGTCTTTAAAGGGTTCCTAGGCCCAGTGTTGTTTCGAGGTCGAGGCTCCTAGCCTCAAGGGTGATGTTCGTTCAGCCTGACTCCGCAGCACAGGTTGAGCGGCGGGACGTTGCCCTCTTCGCCAAGGGTGAACATTTCCGTCTTTGGGACCTACTTGGTGCCTTCGCCGAACTGGGCGGCACCCGCTTCGTTGTCTGGGCCCCCAACGCTCATACGGTCAGCGTTGCTGGTGATTGGAATAGTTGGTACGGGCCGAGCAGTCCCTTGCACTCCCAAGGTAATGGTATCTGGGCGGGGTTTGTGGGTGGCGTTGGCCACGGCACGCCGTACAAATTCGAGATCTACGACGCCTACGGTGGCCGGTATTTGCGAGCCGACCCCATGGCTCGCTCGGCCGAAAATCCGCCGGCCTCCGCCAGCGTCGTTTCAGCCAACAACTACCGGTGGGGCGATTCAGGTTGGATGGGCAATCGCAGCTTGGCGGCATCCGATCGAAACGCCTTACGCATCTACGAGGTGCATCTCGGCACCTGGCGTTCGGACCTGCGAAGTTATCGGGCCATAGGCGAGGCTCTGTCGACCTATGTCGTCCAGATGGGCTTCACCCATGTGGAGCTACGTCCGGTAATGGAGCACGCGCCTACGGGCTGGGGTTCGGAATTCTTTGGCTTCTTTGCGCCTGCGGCGCGATTCGGGGAGCCCGACGACTTTCGGAACTTTGTCGATGTGCTGCATCAGTCGGGGATCGGCGTGATTCTCGATTGGAGCCCCTCGTATTTCCCCGATGAGGAATGGGCGTTTGCCCGTTTCGATGGCGCTGATACGTACGAGACTCCGGCTGATTCGGACAGCCTCAGCTCGACCGGATTCGCCATCGGTACACCCGAAGTGCGGTCGTTTCTCATAAGCAGCGCATTGTGGTGGGTAGACGAGTTCCACGTCGACGGGCTACGCATCGACTCGGTGTCCAAGATTCTCCACGAGAGCGGTCCCGGTAACACAGGCGCACAGTTTCTGCGGACCCTCAATTCGGCGGTAGCCGACAGGTATCCCGGCGTGATGATGATTGCGGAGGAATCGACGGCGTGGCCAAACGTCACCAGTAGCGTGCCGCGTGGAGGTCTTGGATTCACCCACAAGTGGAATTTGGGCTGGATGAACAAAATGGTCGAGTACTTTGGCATGCCTGGTGAGCAGCGCCTTCACGCTCACGACCGACTCACTTCGAGCCTGCAAACCGCATACAACGAGCGCTCGGTCCTGACCATCCCGCAAAGTGAAGCACTTCTCGGATCAGGGTCGATCGTTACTCGAATGTACGGCGACGAGGTGGGCCAGTTCGCCAACCTCCGGGCGCTGCTGGCGTGGATGTGGGCGTTTCCAGGCGCGAAGCTTGTCACGGCTGGCACCGAGTTTGCCGCGGTTGGCGAAGGTGCCCCAGATCGTCCGCTGAACTGGGAGTTGGCGACCCTTCCTCCGAATAAGGGCATCTCGGACCTCGTACGGCTCATGAACCGCACTGCCACCATCGCCGAGTCGCTGTGGGAACTCGACGACGAACGTGACGGTTTCCAATGGCTCGACGAACGCAATGCCGAACAGTCGGTAGCTGCCTTTATGCGATGGTCGGCCACCCGAAGCCAGGCTGTTGCCTGTGTGGCGAACTTCTCCTGGAGCACGGTCACCGGTTACCGCTTGGGCCTTGCGTGGCCGGGAAGTTGGAGCATTCTGCTCAACACCGATAGCACCCGCTTTTGGGGAGCGGGCCAAGAACGGGCCACTACCGCGATGGCTAAACCCGAGCCATGGCAAGGCCAACCATGCAGTGCGCTGCTGACGATCCCACCAAATACTGTGCTTTGGATCGGCTCGGGCCGCTAGTGGCGGAGCGTTAAGCGAGCGGGAGCGAGCAAGCGACGCCGAAGGCAAGCTAGAAAGCTACGGTGCAGATTCAACGAGAGATCACGACGGCCTCAGTGCTTCTCGGCGCGACGGTCGGAGTGTTTGGTGCCACTTTTGGGCTGTTCGCCGTTACGGGCGGGCTATCGGTTTCCAAAGCGGTGGCCATGAGCCTGCTCGTCTTTACGGGGGCGTCGCAATTTGCCGCCGTTGGCGTGGTGGCGTCGGGTGGATCCCCGTTCGCGGCAATTGGATCGGCCTTGTTGCTCGCCTCTCGTAACGGTGTGTATGGCTTGGCAATGTCGCGTACATTGCGCGGTCGGCTTCCGCTTCGGCTGTTGGCAGCCCAGTTGGTTATCGACGAATCGACGGCAATGGCCACCGCACAGGCCGACCCCGACGCCCAAACGCAGGCATTTTGGATGACCGGCGGCGCCGTTTTCGTCTTTTGGAACCTGGGTACGTTGGTCGGGGCGCTCGGAGGCGGGCTCTTGGGGGATCCGTCGGTGTACGGTCTCGACGCGGCGTTCCCGGCGAGCTTCCTGGCGCTATTGGGCCCGCACCTCGCAAAAGTCGGTGGAAAGGCAGCGGCAGTGCTCGGGGCCGGCATCGCTGTTGTGTTCACCCCGTTTTTGCCGGCCGGTTTGCCCATTTTGTGCGCGGCACTCGCTGCGCTCGTTGGGCTGAGTACACGGGTATGAGTTGGACATCACTGCTGCTTCTGGCTGGTGGAGCCTACGCTTTCAAGGTGCTTGGGCTTGTTGCGATCGGAGATAGACCACTACCACGATTGGTGACCAGTTGTTTGGACCTCTTGCCGGCGGCGCTGGTGGCTGCGCTCATTGCGATAAATACGGTGGCGATTGGGCAGCGTTTGGTTCTCGATGCTCGCGTCGTGGGGCTTGTGGTTGCTGGTGTTGCCGTCTGGCGCAAAGCACCGTTCTTTGTCGTAGTCGTTCTGGGTGCGGTGTCGACCGCAGCATGGCGGCGGTGGGTGGGCGTGTGAGCGACTTTCTTGTTGTTCATGGGCACTACTACCAGCCGCCCCGCGAGGATCCGTACACGGGTGCCGTGCCAGTCGAGCCAACTGCTGCCCCGTATCACGACTGGAACGAGCGGATCACTGCCGAGAGCTATCGGCCCAACGGCTGGGCTCGCGTGCTCAATGAGCAGGGTCGTATTGTTTCCATCGTCAATAACTACGGGTTGATGAGTTTTGATGTCGGCCCCACCCTCACGCAGTGGCTTGAAGACTTTGCGCCTGATGTTCTGGCCCGAATGGTCGCGGGTGATCGAACGAGTCGCACGGCTGTGGCGCAGCCCTATCACCACGTGATCCTGCCTCTGTCTGATCCGGTCGACCGACTCACCGAACTGCGGTGGGGTCGCGCCGATTTTGTGTATCGGTTTGGGCGTGAGCCAGCCGGAATCTGGTTGCCGGAAACAGCGATTGATGTCCAGACCGCCGCCGACGTTGCTGCCGAGGGTTTTGACTTCACCCTTGTTATGCCGCACCAAGTTGTGGACGGTGGTTCGGTCAATGTTGGTCGTATCGGCGACCTCACGTTGGTTGTCGCCAATGGTTCGCTCAGTCACGATGTGGCGTTTGGTGTGTTGGATGGGTCAGCTAGCGAGTTCATCCGACGCGCTACCGCCGTTGCCCACAATAGCGAACTCGGCTTGGCGATGGTTGCGACTGATGGCGAGACGTTCGGGCATCATCATCGTCATACCGAGCGGACTATGGCCTATGCGCTCGGCGTCGCAGCGCCGAGAGCAGGCCTACATACCGGGTCACTCGAGGTGTGGCTGGAGAAGCGTGCGGGAGTCGACCTGCCGGTTGTCGCCGTTGTTCCCAGCGCTTGGAGCTGTGCTCATGGGCTCGGCCGTTGGCAGAGTGACTGTGGCTGTAGAAACGGAGACTTTGAGCACGCCGACCTGTCGTGGCGAGCGCCGCTTCGCCACGGTCTCGACGCTGTTCGGGCTGTTGTTGCTCGTGTATTCGAACAGTTTGGTCGGTGCCACCTCGTTGATCCGTGGGCGGCTCGTGATGCCTATATCGCTGTGATCTTGGGTACTGAGACCCTCGATGCGTTCATGGTTCGGCATCTTTGTGAGGGCGGGTCGAGCGATGTTGCGCACCAACTTTTGCAGATGCAATGCCATGCCTTGGCTATGTACACAAGCTGCGCCTGGTTCTTCGACGACATTGCCCGACTAGAAACGGTGCTCGTTCTTAAGCACGCCGCCCGTTGCTTGCATGTCCTGACAGCGCTCGGGCACGGTGATGCTGCTGACGCTGGGTATCAAGCGTTGTTCGACCATCTGGCAATGGTCACAAGTAACGATCCGAACGAAGGAACAGGAGCCCAAGTCTGGGATCGCGCCTACCGTAATGCGCCGATGCCTGCATCGGTGGCATCTAGCGTGGCAGACGATCAACGTTCGCGTGCCCTCGGGATCATTGACCGTGCAGTGACTGGTGAGGACGGTGCTGTCCGGGAGGCTCTTGCATGGGTGTCGTCGGCGTCCCCTGCCGAGATTTCGTCGGCGCAAGAGACAGTTTTCGAAGCCCTTGTCGACCGTTCGGTCGCGTCAACACTCGATGAGTTTGGCCGAGCGCTAGGACTAGCTACTGGCGAGCTGCGTCGTTTCTAAGGCGCGCTCTAAGCCTCACGTGGTGTCGAGGGCGGCTAGACACGGAAATTCGCGTAGGGCGCTTTCGCGAGCTCGACTGCTGAACTGGCCACCGAGTTGCTGATTGATCTCGGGGGCGACTCGGTCGAAGGGCCCTTCTGCGCGTAGGAAGCTCGTGGCGGTAGCTGTGAGACGATCATCGTTGAGCCCAACGGTGGTCGGATCGACGATAGAACCGATGCCGCTGGTCCCGAGTGCAAGGTCGCCGACCTTTTGGGCGAGGTTGGCCTCGATGGTGGTGTCGGCTCCGGCTTGTCGTAGTGCGCCAAGGGCTCGGTTGTTCCGGGTGGTCCATCGTTCGACGCCACCTGCCGACTCGACCGGTGCTGATTCAGCAAGTAGCAGCAGCGGTCCCACCATGGCTGCGCTCGACAGGATTTCATTCTTGGCGGAGATGACCGAGTCGCCTACGCCCGCTCCTCGTGCTGCGGCCGCTATTCGTCCGGCTTGGCCGAAGGCATTACAAAAGGCTTGGCCGTCGCCTCGTGTGAGCTGTTCGACTTTCCGCTCGGCTACGGTCGTTGGAGGTGTGGCTTGGCCCGGAATCTCACACGCGCTGAGGCCAAGAATGCCGAGTGTTAGGAGCAGGGTGCTGGCACCTTTGGCGACTGCTCGACGGTTCATACAATCAGTGTGCAGGTGAATACTTTTAGTGACATCCCTGCCGATTGAATCAATTGTTCCCGTGGACTAGGCCACAAGAACTGTCACCCGGAGCGTTCGATGAGGATCTTGAGGCGACGCAGATTTTTTCGCCAGATTGCGCGTAGGACAATCTGCCCTCCAAGCCAGCCGGCGATGGGTCCGCCAAGCCACCACGGAAATGACAGCGCTTCATCCCAGGTGAAGTTTGTGGTTCCCGGACGACTTCCTGGGGTCAAAATGAAGCGGCCGGACCCGGTGACAATGCCATGGTGGCTGACCCCCATTCTTGATCCTGGCGACCATTCAGTGATGCGCATGACATCGTTGAGGCGAATCGGCCCAACCTTGGTGACGCAAATGAACGATGTACCCACACCGCGATTCGTTTGCGATGTGAATGTGATCGATTCGGCGTCGGCCATCCAGTCGATGTGCCGCTCAATCGGTTCAAGCACGGCCCACACGTCATCGGGTGTGGCATTGATCTCAATCGAGACCCGAATTGGGGTGGCCACTTAGGAGGCAGTTGCCCCGATGCGCTGAGTGGCGATGTGATTCATCTGCTCGGCTGCCGCCTCGGGCGGGGTGATGTTGATCATTACGCCGGTGCCCCGTTCGAACCCAGCGACGGTACTGAGCTTCGGGAAGATGTGAGCATGCCAGTGGAAATGGCCATCACGATGTTGGTGCGGTGATGTGTGGAAAACCAGGTTGTAGGCCACGTCGCCCAGCAAACCGTTGAGGTTGTTGAGCACGTTGCGTATACCTCGGCCTACGCCGAACAGTTCTTCGTCGGACGAGTCGGGAATGTGCCCGGCATGCGAGCGGGGCATAACCAGCATCTCGTACGGCACACCGCTCCAGAACGGGCACACGACCATAACGTGGTCGTCGGAGTACACCACACGGCTTTCGTCGGATTCCTCGGCTGCGATAGTGGTACACAAAACGCAGCCGCCCTCGAAACGGGCAAATGCCCGTTCCTCGTCGAGGATTTCACCTGGCACAAACGGAGTGCCGAGCAATTGGCCATGCGGGTGTGCTAACGATGCCCCTGCCTCGCGACCCTGATTTACGATGGCCTGGGTGTAGCGAACATGCGGAAGTTCGCAATGGGCGACGAAACGGTCACGCAGTGCAGCCATGATAATGGTGATTTCGTCGTCATCGAGCGTTGCCCACGTCGAATCGTGACGAGGGGTGAATACCAGAACCTCGTGAAGCCCGCTTGCGGCCGCTTGCACATGAACTGGGCCAAGGTTGCGCACCGACATGCGTTCGGTGCCAGAAAACGCCGGATACTTGTTCGGAAATACCAGCACTTGCCAATTGCCGTCGGCGGACAACCGCTCGAGAACAGGCTCTGGTTCTGCGTCGTGATGCCCTGGGCAGAACGGGCAGTCTCGTCGGGGACCGAGCTCTACGTCGCGGGCTCGCGGGGCAAAGTCGGTCGGTCGACCGCCGCGCTCGGCGACGATCGTGACCCATTTCCCATTAAGGGGATTGAGGCGCAACTGGCTCATTCTTCACACAGTGTATGTCGCCATGAGTGCAGTGCGCCGTTTCCTTTAGCAAAAGTCACGACAACGTTGTCAGCGCTTGGTCCAGACCGTGACGTGGTGTGCGCTAGAGGCTAGGAAAGCTGTGCGGTTCCAGTCGGCCCAGCGATACTCAATCACCAGACCTGCAGCGATTGCCATCACATCGAGTTCTTCCGGTGTCGACCAGCGCAAGCGGGTGGGGCGAAGCCGAATTCCGGCGGACGTGAACTCGATGAGCTGCTGCTCTGACACCTGGGACTCGCTGTTGGTTCGACTAACACTCAAGACCACGGTGTCGGCGTCGAGCGTTCGAACCGAAACCTCGTCTTGACCAACTTGTCTCGGGGTGGGCACGAAAGCTTCGACGACTAGCCGCCCTCCAGACCTGAGCCGGTGGGATGCGGCTAGAAAAGCGGAACCTTGTCGCTCGGCTGAATCGAGATTGAAAAGGGTGTTGGCAGCAACGACGATCAAGTCAAACGGCCCATCGGGCATGTCGTTGACCATGTCGCCGACCGTCACGTGGATACCTTCAGCGAGGGGCTTGGTGGCGAGTTGGGCGAGCATCAGCGGTGAGCTGTCGATGCCATGAATACCAGCGACGCGCCCGACCAAGCCAAGTGCAATTCGGCCGGTGCCGACTCCGAGCTCCAAAACTGCGCCTGAGTTGGCTAGATCGACCAAACAATTGATTGTCACGGTCGTTGGGCTCGAGTACGGCTGGGCCCCGTCGCCGTACCACTCGTCGTACACGTCGGCGAAGCGGTCGCCATAGGTGGAAATGTCGTAGTCCTTCACGGAGACGCCTTCATGGTGCTGTTCGGGTGTTGAGGTCGACGATCACCTGGCCGGTATTGGCATTGGCGGTGGCTTCATACTGACGCAGCCCCGTACCGTCAGCCGGGTACGACACCGTTGGTTCGCAGTCGCTTCGAAATACTCGCTCGCTTGGGTGCCACACGGCGGTGCATCGCTCGGGTTGATTGGCAGGTACGGCATCGAACGCGAACCAGCCGTTCAGATCGTCGTCTGCTCCCAGATGATTGACGTAGATATAGCCACGATTTTTACCGACGTAGGTCAGGCGTGGCCCGTTCTTGGAAATGTCAACTTGCGCGGCGCGGGTCGATATTTTGAGCAGATCGTCAGTGGTCAAGTTGGCGCTGACCTCCCCTCGGGTGCTCAACCATGCAGCTCCCCACAGGCCAAGCCCCAAGACCGCAATAAACGCTATGCCAGCCAAGACAGGGCCAACAGCCTGTCCGAGCGGAGACTTCCAACGACGAGCCATAGGTGAATCATCGCATCTAACGCTCATCACTACTTGGCTGTTTGGGTGCTGCGCCCCTACGATCTGGCCTCAATGAAGCGGGTGTATCGCGTCGTAGTTGCCAAGCCGGGTCTCGATGGGCACGATCGCGGGGCCAAGACCATCACGCGAGCCCTGCGAGACGCCGGGTTCGAGGTCATTTACACTGGCCTGCATCAAACACCCGAGCAAATCGCAGAAACAGCGTTGCAAGAAGACGTCGATGCTGTTGGCCTGTCGTTGTTGAGTGGGGCGCATAACACGCTGTTCCCGCGTGTCAAGGCCGAACTTGTCGCCCGTGATCTCGGCGATGTGATGATTTTTGGCGGTGGAGTTATTCCTGAACGAGACATCGCCGAGCTCAAGGCCACCGGAGTGGCCGAAGTATTTGGGCCTGGAAGTTCACTCAAAGGTATTTGTAGCTGGTTGGAACAGGCGCTCGACGCCAAGTTGGATACGGAGCTCGGCTCCAAGGAGGAATAGGTGGATCTGTTCGAGTATCAGGGGAAGCAGTACTTCTCCCGGTTCGGCATTCCGGTATCACCGGGTGCTGCCGTAACGACAGTTCAAGGTGCGGTCGATGTCGCGAATGTCATCGGCTATCCGGTCGTTATCAAGGCCCAGGTGCAAGTTGGTGGTCGCGGTAAGGCGGGCGGCATACAACTGGCCGATAACGCCGAAGAAGCCCGCAAACACGCCACAAACATCATCGGCATGGATATCAAGGGTCACACCGTCAATGTGGTGTGGGTAGAAAAGGCGTCTGATATTGCCGAGGAGTATTACGCGTCGTTCACGCTCGACCGAGGCGCAAAAAAGCACATGCTCATGATTTCGGCCGAGGGTGGTGTCGAGATCGAGGCGGTCGCCGAAACCAACCCCGACGCCATCATCGTGCGCCACATCGACCCCACGGTCGGCTTCTCGCTCGACGATGCCCGCCAGGCATGCATCGACGCCAAGCTGAACCCGATCGCAGTCGAAGGCGCGGCCGACATCTTGGTGAAACTCTACGACTGTTATGTCACCGGCGACTGCGACCTTGCCGAGATCAACCCGCTCATTCTGCGGCCCGACAACGGCGTACACGCGCTCGACGCCAAGGTATCGCTCGACAACAACGCTGCCTACCGCCACCCCGAATGGGACGAGTACCGCAAGATGGAAGTGCTCGACGATCGCGAGAAACTTGCTCGCGAGAAGGACCTGCAGTACATCGGTCTCGATGGCAATGTGGGCATTATCGCCAACGGTGCCGGCTTGGCCATGAGCACCCTTGATGTGGTCAACCAGGTTGGCGGTTCGGCTGCCAACTTCCTCGATATCGGCGGTGGTGCCAACGCCGACGTTATGGCCGCAGCGCTCGAGGTAATCAATTACGACTCCAACGTGCGCAGCATCTTTATCAACATCTTTGGCGGCATCACGCGCGGCGAGGAAGTGGCAAAGGGCATCGTCGAAGCGCTGTCTCGGGTCACGCTCAAGGCGCCAATCGTCATTCGCCTCGATGGCACCAACGCCGAGGAGGGTCGCAAGATTTTGGCCGACGCAGGCATTCCCGAATCCACGCTCATCAGCAAACCAACAATGCTCGAAGCGGCCAAAGCCGCAGTAGCGCTCGCAAACGGGAGCAAGTGACATGGCGATCTTTGTCGACGAAAACACCAAGGTGATTGTTCAGGGTCTCACCGGCGGCCAAGGTAAGTATCACGGCTTGCGTAACAAGGCTTACGGCACGCAGATTGTGGCAGGGGTTACCCCTGGCAAGGGCGGAACCGACGTTGAGGGTATTCCGGTTTTCAACTCGGTAGTCGAGGCCGTCGCGGCCACGGGTGCAACGGCAAGCTTCATTTCAGTACCACCAAAAGCCGCAGCAGCAGCCATTCTCGAAGCGGCCGCCGCCGGTATCAGCTTCGTGGTGTGTATCACCGAAGGCATACCTGCTCAGGACGAAGCCAAGGTCTACAACACCCTCATCAAGGACTTCCCCAACACCCGACTGCTCGGCCCCAACTGCCCTGGCGTCATCAGCCCCGGGAAGTGCAACATTGGCATTACGTCGGGCGACATCGCCCTGGCACCCATTCCGGGAAAGCCCACCGTCGGTATCGTGAGCCGCTCAGGTACCCTCACCTACCAGGCGTTATATGAGCTGAAACTTCAGGGCATTGGCGTGTCAACATGTGTTGGTATTGGAGGCGACCCGGTTCCGGGTACCAACTTTATCGACTGCCTCGAGCGCTTCCAGGCCGACCCCGAGACGCACGCCATCATCATGATCGGCGAAATTGGCGGCTCGGCCGAAGAGGAAGCGGCCGAGTACATCAAGGCGCATGTCACCAAACCAATGTCGGCCTACATTGCTGGCGTCACGGCTCCTGCCGGCAAGAAGATGGGCCATGCCGGCGCTATTGTCTCTGGCGGTAAGGGCACGGCGCAGGGCAAGATGGACGCATTGGCGGCGGCAGGGGTGCGTGTCGGCCTGAACCCCACCGAGGCTGGCAGCCTCATGGGTGACATTGTGCGCGAACTGTCCCAGTAGCCATGCCTACTGCGCTGTTGTCGGTCTACGACAAGGGCGGCATCGTCGAGTTCGCTCGAGGGCTTATCGGTTTGGGGTGGAAACTGGTGAGTTCGGGCGGTACGGCCCGGGTCATTGCCGATGCTGGCTTGGCCGTGACCGATGTTGCCGAGGTAACGGGCTATCCGGCCATCCTTGGTCATCGTGTGGTGACGCTGCATCCCAAGATCCACGGTGGCCTTTTGGCCGACCGCAGCAATCCCGATCATGTGGCCGAGGCGGCCAGGTACGACATCGAGTTCTTCGACCTGGTGGTTGTTAATCTGTACCCGTTCCATACTGACCCGGGGGTCGAACTTATCGACATTGGTGGGCCATCCATGGTTCGTTCCGCGGCCAAGGGCAATGTCCCGGTTGTTACGGATCCAGCCATGTATTCGTCGTTGTTGGACGAATTGCAGGCTGGCGGTGTCTCGGCCGAAACCCGGCGGCGGTTGCGTCGAGACGCATTTGCCACCACTGCGGCGTACGACGCGGCCATTGTCGCGTGGATGGACGAGGGGGAGTTGCTGCCGCCCACGCTGCATCTGTCGTTGGAGCGGGTGCAGTCGTTACGGTACGGCGAAAACCCTCACCAGGTCGGTGCGCGCTATCGAGCTGTTGGTGCTTCGAGCTGGTGGGATTCGGCGGTGCAGCACGGGGGTAAGGAACTGAGCTACCTCAATCTGTACGACACCGAGGCGGCCTGGCGGTTGGTGAATCGTTTTGATTCTCCGGCGGGTGTCATTGTCAAACATGCCAACCCGTGCGGTGTAGCTCTGGCCGAGTCGGCCCTGGCCGCGTATGAACGGGCCTTGGACTGTGACCGGGTGTCGGCTTTTGGCGGCATCGTGGCCGTCAATCGCGAGGTCACCGCCGAGGTTGCTCGTGCTATCGCGGGTGTGTTCACCGAGGTGGCCATTGCCCCGTCGTTCACACCCGAAGCGTTGAATATTTTGGCGACGAAGGCCAACCTACGCACGCTGACTGCGGCTCCGCCTGGTGACGAACTGTTCGATGTGCGGTCAATCGCCGGGGGGCTGTTGGTGCAAAGTCGTGACGTTGTCGCCACCGACCGGTCGGCGTGGCGCGTTGTGTCGAAGCGTCAGCCCACCGAGGCCGAGTGGGTCGATCTGGAACTGGCGTGGGTCGTGGTGGCGGCTGTGTCGTCCAACGCCATCGTCATCGTCAACGACGGTCAAGCGTGTGGCATTGGTGCAGGGCAGCAGAACCGGCTCGATTCCGCTCGTATCGCGGTGGAACGAGCGGGCGCTCGCGCCACGGGCGCATCAGTCGGCAGCGACGCGTTCTTCCCCTTCCGAGACGGCCTCGACGCACTGGCAGGAGCGGGTGTTACGTCGGCCATCGAGCCCGGAGGAAGTGTGCGTGACGACGATGTTGTTGCTGCCGCCGATGAGCACAACATGGTGCTCGTGTTCACAGGCGCGCGCCACTTCCGCCACTAGTAGAGCTGGCAGATCCCACCCAATCCGCAACTGTTGCGGATATGGCCGGCCCTGGGGCGACCGTTTCCGCAACTGTTGCGCAAATGGGTTGCGCAAATGGGTTGCGCAAAATGGGTGCTCGCCGGTCATGCATGGCATGGAACGAATCGGCTAAGGTTCCACGGCGGTAGATCAATCTGGGGCATGGTACGCATGGCGAACATCGGAGACGTGGCGGCACGGGCGGGCGTTGGTATTGGCACGGTGTCTCGCGTGCTCAACGGCAGTACCCAGGTTCGCCCCGAAACTCGGCTCAAGGTTCGCGAGGCGATGCAACAGCTCGGGTACCAACCAGGGCGTATCGCCAAAGCAAGAAAGGTCGACCGAAACGGCCTGGTTGGCGTTCTTGTCCCGTTCTTCGATGAGCCGTCGTCGTACCAACGGCTGCGTGGCATTGTGCAGGGTGTGCAACGCCACGATATGGAGATCGTGCTGTACAACGTCGACGCCCCCGATCGTGTTCGACGACGGCTGTTGGAACTTCCAAGCCAGCCCCTCGACGGTCTTATCGTCATTTCATTGCCGCTGCAAAGCGAGGAAGGTGATCGACTCGCTCGCGCACCGTTCCCGACGGTGCTGGTCGATACCCAGCACCCGGCGTTACCGAGCGTAGTCGTCGACGACCGCAACGGAGGGCGGTTGGCGACCGAGCACTTGTTGTCGTTGGGACATACCCGAATCGCGTTTGTCGGTGAGCCGGCTCGCAACCCATTCAGTTTTGTATCGTCACCGCTACGCGAGCAGGGCTATCGGGCTGCGCTTCGGGCAGCAGGGGTCGAGGCCTCGGCCACCCTGGTCAAGCATGGTCCGCATCTGCGTTCGGCCGCGCGGCAACTCAGTATCGAGTTGTTGACGTTGGACGATCCGCCCACTGCCATCGTGGCGGCTTCCGACGTGCAGGCCATTGGTATCCTGGAGGCGGCCGAGCAGATGAAGCTGTCGGTGCCCAGAGACCTGTCGGTCATGGGATACGACGACATTGATCTCGCCGCGTTCTCCGGGCTCACCACCATTCGTCAGCAGCTCGAGCTTTCGGGCCAACGGGGCGCCGAGATTCTCACGGCAGCCATCGCCACGAACAGCCGTCCTCAACCCTTTGTCGAAGAACTGCCCCTCGAAGTGGTGGTGCGCTCGACGACGGGCCGCAACCTGAGGGGCTCTCGAAAGGACCGGTAATGACCACGTCGACGAATCATCGACCGTGGTGGGCAACTGCCGTGGTGTACCAGTTGTATGTTCGCTCGTTCGCCGATGCCAACAGTGACGGTATTGGTGACATAGCTGGCATACGCAGCCGTCTTGGATATCTCAATGCACTTGGGGTCGATGCCATTTGGCTGAACCCGTGTTACCCATCGCCGCAGCACGACCACGGTTACGACATCTCGGACTTCTTCGATATCGAACCCGAATACGGCACCTTGGCCGACTTCGATGCGCTCGTGGCCGACGCCCGCCAGCATGGCATCAAAATCCTCATGGATGTGGTACCAAATCACTGCAGTTGGGACCACCCGTGGTTCAAAGAGGCAGTAGCCGCAGGCCGGGGTTCGGGCGAGCGCGGTCGTTTCTATTTCCGAGATGGCAAAGGCGACAACGGTGACGAACCTCCGAACAACTGGGTGAGCATTTTCGGCGGTTCGACCTGGACTCGGGTTACCGAGCCGGACGGTTCGCCTGGCCAGTGGTACCTGCACGTTTTTGCCTCACAACAACCCGACATGAATTGGTTTCATCCCGACGTGGCCCAGCACTTCGATGACATGCTTCGATTCTGGTTCGATCGTGGCGTCGAGGGATTCCGTGCCGATGCCGTTGTCGTGCTTGGCAAAACCGAGGGACTGCCCGATTACGACTCGACGACCCCGCAGCCGCGCGAGATCGGCAGTAACAACCCCCACTACATGTTCCATCCATCGGGCCATCGGGCGTGGAAACGCTGGCGATCGGTGGTCGATCAGTACCAGGTAGAGCATCCCGAACGCGAGTTGTTCATCGTGGCCGAGGCATACACCCCTGGCAATCCCGACCTATTGCAGCAGTATGTAAACCCTCACGAGTTCCACCAGAGTTTTGCCTTCGATCTGTTACTGTCGCCGTGGGTTGCGGCCAATTTCCGTGCGGCGATGTCGATGTTCATTGACACCTTGCTGCCTCGTGGGTTGTTTCCGGCGTGGACCCTCAACAACCACGACGCCCAACGCTGCGTAACGCGTTTCGGCCGGGCTGATGCTGCCGATCCGGCCTCGTATACGGGTGACAACCTCATTAATTCCACTGCATTGGTCGACCTTGGAGTCGGTACCCGTCGGGCTCGGGCGGCCGTGTCGCTGATGCTCGCGCTGCCCGGTTCGGCGTACCTGTATATGGGCGAGGAGTTGGGGTTGCCCGAGGTTCTCGACCTGCCCGACGACGCTCGTCAGGACCCCATTTTCCTACGGACAAGTGGGCGCGATATCGGACGTGACGGATGCCGTGTGCCCATGGCATGGACTCGTGATCCGGGCACATTGTTCGGCTTTTGCGCCGAGGCGAGAGATCAGCCGGCGTGGATGCCACAACCGGCAGGCTGGGGTGACTACGCCGCCGATAGCCAAGGCACCGCGGTCGATTCAGTCCTTGGGTTGTATCGGGCGGCTATTGCGTCGCGCAAGGCATGGCTATCGAGCGACGTCGTCGTCTGGGAGGACGTGGGTGATCCCGTCCTCTTGGCCTTCACGCGCGACAATGTGCTCGTTGTGACCAATTTCTCTGGCGAGGCTCGGCCGCTACCCGTTGGTCTGGTCGCGGGCCGAACGGTGGTGCTGTCATCGGAGTTTGGTCATGATGACTCGTCAGTTGTTCCAGGTGACACCACGGTGTGGCTGCGGGTGCGGCCCGGTTAGTCGTAGGGGGTTAGTCGTAGGGGGTTAGTCGCGGATGGCGAGGCCGGTGCTTTCGTCGAACACATGGATGCGTGAGACGTCGACCGCGAGCGACGCTTGGCTTCCCGGCTTGAGCTGGGTGGCTGGGTCGAGGCGAGCGAGTAGCAGGCGATCGGAGCGCTCGGATTCGACGCCCTGGGCCGACGCATCGACTGGAGCCGCATCGCTCCTCATGTGAATGATGACCTCGGATCCGAGACCTTCGCGCACGACCACTTCGCCATTGAGTCGGTTCGAACCTTCCACGGCTCCAGAAACTGCTGCATCAACGAGGTGTTCAGGACGTATACCTACAACGACCGCACGGCCGTCGTACGTCACAAGATTCGGGCGGGCTGCGAGCACCGACGGGGGAATATTCCAGATGTTGTCGCCCACCTGTAGGTGAGCGCTGCCCTCGCCAACGGTGAGTGTTCCACGCAGAAGATTCATTTGGGGTGACCCGATAAATGCGGCAACGAAAACGTTGTCGGGATGGTCGTACAGGTTCTGCGGTGTGTCGACCTGCTTGAGGTACCCCTTGGACAGCACGGCGACTCGATCGCCCATGGTCATGGCTTCGATTTGGTCGTGGGTGACGTAGACGGTGGTGGTATTCAGGTCGTGCTGCAGCCGCGAGATCTCGGCGCGCATCTGCACGCGCAGCTTGGCATCGAGGTTGGATAGCGGCTCGTCCATGAGGAAGGCTTGGGGCTGGCGAACGATGGCCCGGCCCATGGCCACACGCTGACGTTGGCCGCCCGACAGTTGACCGGGGCGACGATCGAGATTGTCGGTTAGCTCGAGGATTCGCGCCGCATCTTCAACCCGCCGGTTGATTTCGTCCTTCGGCATCTTGCGTAGCTTCAAAGCGAAGGCGATGTTGTCGCGCACGGTCAAGTGGGGATAGAGCGCGTACGACTGGAACACCATGGCGATGTCGCGGTCTTTGGGTTCGAGATCGTTCACCAGCTTGTCGCCGATGCGTAGTTCTCCAGCCGTGATGGATTCCAACCCGGCGATCATGCGCAACGCTGTGGACTTTCCGCAGCCCGATGGGCCGACGAGCACCAAGAACTCGCCGTCGGCGATGGTGAGCGATAGGTCGTGAACGGCATGGAAACCGTTTTCATACGTCTTGTCGATGTTGTTCAACGTGATACTGGCCACGAGTCCCCCTGGTGGTAGTCGATGTCAAACTCAATCACATTTGTGTTGCGTTTGTCACAAGAAATGCTACCATGCTCCATGGAATCTTCCATAAGGTTCCATCAAACTTCCAAGGCGTCGAAACGATTGGGTCTCGACGACGGAACCTCAAGGGGGAGAACGAATGAAAAGCAGTAGGCGTATTTTTTCTATGGCTCTGGCGGCGACGTTCGTCGCAGCAAGCTGCGGAAGCGACAAAGCGGCTGAGCCCGCGGCAACAACGGCAGCTGGCGCTGCAACCACGGCAGCAGCCGCGGGTGGTGCCTCGATTGCCGGCGGTGCCATCAAGTGCACCCAGCAGTACAAGGGCAAGACGGTCACTATCTTTTCGCCGGTTCGCGACAGCGAAACCGAGAAGGCAGCAACCCGGCTCCGCGATGGTTACGCCGGTTTCGAGGCGTGCACCGGTGCAAAGGTTGTCTTCGAAGGCACCGACCAGTTCGAGACCGAAATCAAAGTTCGTGTCGCCGGTGGCAACCCACCCGACCTCATCGACTTCCCGCAGCCCGGTGGCCTACAAGGCCTCATCGCTAAGGGGCAGGTCAAGGCGTTCCCTGACGCTCTAGCTAAGTCCGTCGTAGCCGACAACCTGGCTGGCTGGCCGGAACTTGGAACTGTCAACGGCAAGGTCTACGGCGTTCCGGCACGGGCCAACGTGAAGTCGCTGGTGTGGTATAGCCCGGCCGACTTCAAGGCTAAGGGCTACGCCATTCCTAAGACGCTTGATGAGCTCAAGACCCTGTCCGACAAGATCGCTGCCGATGGTGGAACCCCGTGGTGCGTCGGTATCGAGTCTGGTGTTGCCACTGGTTGGCCCATCACCGACTGGTTCGAAGACTTCATGCTTCGTATCAATGGCCCCGAGGTCTATGACCAGTGGGTCGCTCACAAGATTGCATTCGATGATCCGAAGGTCAAAGCTGTCGCCGATGCAGTTGCGGCATACGTGAAGAACCCGAAGTACATCGCTGGTGGCGAGAATGGCGTCAAGGCAATTGCCACGACCAAGTTCCAGGAAGGTGGCTTCCCGATCCTTGACAAGAAGTGCTACATGCACCGTCAGGCCAGCTTCTACGGCGGTATCTGGGCCAAGGGCACCAAGATCGGCCCCGAAGGTCAGGTCGACACCTTCTACCTGCCGACAGTCGCCGGTGGCAAGAAGGTCATGCTCGGTGGTGGCGATCTGTACGGTGCTGGCACCGATAAGCCCGAAACCTTCGACGCCCTGCTCTACACCGGCTCGGCCGAGTATCACGCCACCATCATGGCGGCCGGCGAAACCGGTTTGTCGCCCCGCAAGGACTTCGACACGACCAAGATTGCCGATCCGGTCATCAAGGGCTTCGCCGATTTGCTCAAGTCATCTGAGGTGTTCCGTTTCGACGGTGCCGACATGATGCCTGCTGCTGTTGGCTCGGGTTCGTTCTGGAAGGAAGCAACGGCGTGGATCGTGGGCGGTTCGACCGACACCATGCTCAAGAACATCGAGGCGAGCTGGAAGGCTCTTCCCGCTAGCTAGTGAATAGCGGCTAGGCGAAGGTACCGGTCGGGCTCTGGGCCGACCGGTACCTTCGGTGCCGGGTACTGTGCGCCAACGGCCTTATCTCGGTCGAGTCGAGTCGAGTCGACAAACTGTATGGCGTTTGATCTCCTCGTAGTTCCACAAGTGTTGGGGGCGAAAAATGGGTGAGTTACTCTCGACGGTCGTTACCGTCGTGGTTGGTTTGGCTGTGTTGCTAGGAGTGTTGCTTGGCCTGTATTGGCTCGTTCACCTCCTGCCTCGCCGTTTCCGTGAATCGGGACGAGTAATCATCTTCCTGTTTCCAGCGATGTTCGCTCTGCTGATTGGCCTGCTGGGGCCAGCGGTTCGCACGCTGTACATCAGCTTCTTTAACGATGCCCCAAAGCCGAAGTTCGTCGGATTTGACAACTACCAGCGGATCTTTTCTGACAAAGGCACCCGTTTAACGGTCGTCAACACCCTCACCTGGGTGATCGTCGGTACCGTTGCTACCACCATCATCTCGTTGGCCATAGCGCGTTATGCCGATGGAATGCGGGGCGAAAAAGTCGCAAAGTCCCTTGTCTTCGTGCCCGCCGCCATATCTCTTGCCGGTGCCGGCATCATCTGGAAGTTCGTGTATGCCAGCCCACCGTTTAAGGTCGGTCTGCTCAATCAGGTCACGAAGGTTCTTCCGGGATTACCCAACAGTATGGGTGGCGACGGCCAGCGAATCTGGTACGTCGAGCGCGGCTTCGGCGGGGTAACGCCCCCTGCCGATGCACCAGGCTTCAACACGCTTCTTTTGATCGTTATCTTTATTTGGGCCTCGGCAGGCGTGGCGACAGTCATATTCTCCGCCGCCATCAAAGGTGTGCCCGAGTCGTTGATCGAGGCTGCCAAAGTCGATGGTGCCACGAACAAGCAGGTGTTCTACAAGGTCACACTCCCGTACATCCGGGCCACCATCGTTACTGTCGCCACCCTGACAACTATTGCCGGCCTTAAGGCGTTTGACATTGTGGCCGCGGCAACTGGCGGCAACTTCGACACCAGCACCATCGCCAACGACTTTTATGTGTTCGCGTTCTTGCAGGACCGTTACAACTTCGCATCGGCCCTGTCGGTGCTGGTTTTCATCCTTGTAATCCCGGTTGTCGTGATCAATCGGCGCAGCCAGCGCCGTGCCGAAGAATTGATGGGGGCCTGATGAGTACCAACAAGGACATCGTGGCCGAGCCGGTCGGCCGGTCTCTGAGTGCAAGCCTGTCCAGCCGCACCGGTCGACTCATCGTCTACGTGCTGGTCTTCTTGTGGACAATTCCGACCTTCGGTGTCTTCGCGTCGTCGTTTCGACAGGAGCTCGATGTTAAGACCACGGGTTGGTGGCAGGTCTTCTGGAAACCCGACCTGACGTTTGCCAACTATCAGGCAGTGCTCGGCAGTGGAAACGGTGGTGACAATCTGGCACATTTTTGGTTGAATTCGATGCGCATCACCATTCCGAGCACCATCATCTCGGTGGGTCTTGCCGCCCTGGCTGCTTACGCGTTTTCGTGGATGGACTTCAAGGGACGTGACTGGTTGTTTACTGCAGTTGTGGCCATGCTCGTCATCCCGCTGCAAATGTCGCTCATCCCGCTACTGCGGGTTTTTACCGGCGGTGTGCATATCGGCTCGGTTACCATCTTCCCCGATTTCAACCTTCAGAACTCGGTGTTCACCATTTGGGCCGCGCACACGTGCTTCGGTATGCCGTTTTGCATCTTCCTTCTGAAGAATTTCATCTCCTCGCTGCCCAAGGAAGTTATTGAGGCGGCCCGAGTCGACGGTGCCGGACACCTCACCATCTTTCGCAAACTCGTGTTACCACTGTCGGTGCCCGCGCTGGCGTCGCTCACCATCTTTCAATTCGTCTACATCTTCAATGATCTGCTCATCGGCAAGGTGTACGGCGGAGCAAAGAACAAGCCCATCATCGCCAAGCTCGTCGAGCTCTCCGGTACGCGAGGCCAATCGTGGCACTTACTAACGGCCGCTGCCTTCGTATCCATGCTCACGCCGCTCATCGTGTTCTTCGCGCTGCAAAAGCACTTCGTGCGTGGGCTACTTGCTGGCGCCGTCAAGGGATAGGCCGTTGTGAAGTCACCTGAAGATCTCGTTGACGCGCTCACGCTCGACGAACAAATCAGCCTTCTCGCCGGTGCCGATGTCTGGCAGACCGTGGCGATACCCCGAGCGGGTATTCCCTCGATGCGTGTTACCGATGGCCCCGCAGGTGCCCGCGGCACTCGCTTCGATGGCGAACGGTCGATCAATACACCATGCGGAACGCTCCTCGCCGCTACATGGGACCCGGCGGTAGTGGAAGAAATCGGCCATGTCCTGGGCCGCGAAACCAAGTCCAAGGGTGCCAAAGTCTTACTAGCTCCCACGGTCAACCTGCATCGCACTCCAGTTGGTGGCCGGAACTTCGAATGCATGAGTGAAGATCCGCTTCTCACGGCAAAGACCGCCGTCGGGTTCGTGCGTGGCTTGCAAAGCGAGGGCGTAGCTGCGTGCATCAAGCATTTTGTTGGTAACGACACCGAGTTCGAACGCATGAGCATCGACTCCCGAATCGACGAACGCACCATGCGTGAGATGTACCTCGTACCCTTCGAAGCGGCCGTCAAAGAGGCGAAGGTCATGTCAATCATGACGGCCTATAACCGCATCAATGGTCCCTTCGCCGCCGACAGCACCGAACTGCTGGTCGACATACTGCGAGGTGAATGGGGTTTCGACGGCCTTGTTATGAGCGACTGGTTCGGACTGCATTCTACGGCCGAAGGAATCAACGCAGGGCTCGACCTCGAGATGCCCGGGCCCACACGATGCCGCGGCGACGCTTTGGCCGCCGCCGTCGAAGCGGGTCTCGTCGATCGGGCCGCTGTTCGTGCCGCTGCTCTGAACGTTGTCACGCTCCTAGCCCGCACCGAGACGCTGGGCGAGGCTGGCCCCGGTCCCGAGCACGCCAGGGCCGATATCGATGCCGATCTGGCCATCGTTCGGCGCGCGGCCAGTTCAGGCATGGTGTTGTTGCAAAATAGAGCCGATTCCGACGGAGCGACGACCCTGCCCCTGGTGCCGGAACTGCTTCGCCGGGTAGCGCTCATTGGGCCGAATGCGGAATTCGGGCAGATTCTCGGGGGCGGTAGTGCACACGTCAACCCAATTAGTGTCTCGACACCACTCGGCGCACTGTGCGCCCGGCTGGCACCTCTCGGAGTCGACGTGGTGCATGCTCCTGGTTGCTACATCCATCGGAACCTGCCTGAACTGCGCTTGGACGACTGCGCCGATGTCGTCGTCGAGTATTACGCCGACCCCGACAGTCTCGACCACGCCCAACTTGCACCCGACAGGACCGACACTACGAGCTCATCAAAGATGATGTGGATGAGCGATCCGCTCTCACGTCCAGGGTCCGCTTTGCCGATGGGCGTTCGATTCCTGGCATTGTTCACACCTCGGGTCAGTGGCGTCTGGCAGTTCAGCGTCACGGCCACGAACCTCGCCGCCTTAGTCATCGATGGTCGAACCGTCGTCGACAATGCCGACGCCGGCCTGGGTGGTTCGTTTTTCGGCATGGGTCGCAACGAAGCCGTTGGCACCGTGCAACTCGAAGCTGGCCACCCATACGAACTGGTCGCCGAATTGCGTTGTCCTGCCGGCGGTCTCGGCGTGGCGGGTCTTCACCTCGGCGCGTGCGCCCCGCCTGATCCGTACATCATGGACCATGCCGTCGAAGCCGCCCGCGACGCCGACGTTTCCATTGTGGTCGTTGGTACCAATCACGACTGGGAATGCGAAGGTTGGGATCGAGCCACCCTCGATCTCCCAGGCGAACAAAACGAGCTTGTGCGGAGAGTCGCGGCTGCGTCGAGGCGTACCGTTGTTGTCGTTAATGCTGGCTCGCCAGTTGCCATGCCATGGCTGGCCGATGTCGATGCCGTGTTGTGCTGCTGGTTTCCCGGCCAAGAGATGGGCAACGCCCTTGTCGACGTTCTGCTGGGCGACACCGAACCGCAGGGCCGACTGCCGGTTACCTTCCCGAGGACGCTGGAGGACACACCGGCGTTCGAGCATTACCCCGGCCGCGCCGGGGTGGCGAACTACGGCGAGGGTCGGCTCATTGGCTACCGCTGGTACGACACAGTAGGGCGAGAGCCATTGTTCCCGTTCGGTTTCGGGCTTGGGTACGCCAAGGCCTCGATCACCACGGCTCGCCTCGTCAACGACCACGCTATCGAGGTCACGCTGGGCAACACGGGGGACCGCGATGCCGTCGAGGTCGTGCAGGTTTATATGCATGCCACCAAACCGCCACAACCGGGATCCGACACCCCCGACCAAACGCTGGTGGGTTTCGCAAAAGTGAACGTGGCGAAGCACTCGTCCAACTCGGTAACAATTGCTGTCGACCCACGCGCGTACCAAACATGGGATGTGTCAACCCACGGCTGGATTGCGGTAAGTGGTCCGTTCGTGTTGCGGATCGGCACGTCGTCACGCGATATAGCCGTACGGCTGCAGGCGAACGGCTAGGTAACCCGCAGTGTCCTCCACGCTGTCGAACAGCGATACTGATGCGCGTCTACGCACCCGCGTCGCGGCAGGTATGCCAGTCGTTCGTGCTCTGATCGACTCCCTCTACGGTTCAGTCGCCGACCCCGACACGCTGTGTGAACGATTGATTCGCTGCGTCACCCAGGCGGCGCATGATCGCAAGGACAGCCTGCGCGAACTGGACGCCCGCCGCGAGGCCGATTCGGCCTGGTTCCAACGCCCAGATGTCATCGGATACGTGGCCTATGCCGATCGCTTGGGCGGCACCTTCGTCGGCGTAGCCGATCGGCTCGACTACCTCAGCGAACTCAACGTTTCCTACCTGCATCTCATGAAGGTGCTCAAGCATCGTGATGGGCCAAATGATGGAGGGTACGCAGTCGTCGATTACGGCGATGTGGAACCGTCGCTCGGTACCCGCAATGATCTGGAGGAACTCATCGACGGCCTTCGCGACCGGGGCATCAGCCTGTGCCTCGACCTGGTGCTCAACCACACGGCTCGCGAACATCACTGGGCCAAGGCCGCACGCGATGGGTCTGCCCACTACCGCGATTACTACCTCGTGTTTCCCGATCGCACCATGCCCGATGCGTTCGAAATGACCCTTCCGGAGGTGTTCCCGGAGATGGCACCGGGCAATTTCACGTGGGACGACGACCTTGCCGGATGGGTGTGGACCACCTTCAACACGTACCAATGGGATCTCAACTACGCGAATCCCGACGTGTTCGTCGAGATGTTGTCGGTCATGCTCGACCTTGCCAATCTCGGTGTCGAGGTGCTTCGGCTCGACGCCATTGCATTCACGTGGAAACGGCTTGGCACCAACTGTCAGAACCAACCCGAGGCTCATCTGCTTGCACAGGCCTACCGCGCGCTCCTGGCCATGGCGGCGCCCGGCACGTTGCTAAAGGCAGAAGCCATCGTCGCTCCGGACGATCTCGTACCGTACCTGGGCGCTCATCGGTTGCAGCGACGCGAGTGTCAACTGGCGTATCACAACCAATTGATGGTGATGATTTGGGCGAGTCTCGCCACTGGTGACGCTGCCCTCGCAACGCAAGCCCTCGGCACCTTGACCCAGACCCCTGCCGACACATCGTTCGTCACCTACCTACGCTGTCACGACGACATTGGCTGGGCCGTCGACGATGCCGATGCGGCCCGCGTCGGCATCGACGGAGTGCAGCATCGTCGGTTCCTAGCCCAGTTCTACCGCGGAGCTATTCCCGGTTCGTATGCTCGAGGTGCCGCGTTTTCCATCAATGCCGACACCGGCGACGAACGCACCAGCGGCGGTGCCGCAGCGCTAGCTGGTGTGAGCGCGGCTCGTCTCGGCGATGCGGGTGGCGACGGCATCGAACTTGGTCCGGCCCTTCGGCGCCTTATCCTCGGGTATGGCATCGTGATGGGATTTGGAGGTATCCCGCTTATCTACATGGGCGACGAAGTTGCGCTCGACGACGACCACCGGTACCTAACCGATCCGTTCCTGGCCGACGATTCACGATGGATGCACCGACCCCACATGGATTGGTCGCTCGTGGAGCGTCGACTCGTAGACGATTCGATTGAACAGCGGGTTTTTGCAGCGCTGAAGCACCAGATTGCGGTGCGAAGCCAAACGGTGGCGATGTCCGCAGGCGGCGACACGTGGTTTCACCGAATGCCCGACACCCGCATCTTGGGCTGGGAACGACGACATCCTCGCCATGGCCGGTTCTACGGCTTGGCCAACGTCAGTGCCTCGTTCGTCGACGTACCGAACACTGTGGTGGGGTGGGCCGGCCTCGACCAACCCGTCGAGGTTCTGCAAACCGGCGACCTGACAGTTGGATTAACAACGCTGACACTGGCACCGTACGGCATGGCCTGGTTTGTCGATCAGGCCGACACCCCGGTCCTGCCAGTAGCGCCCACCTAATCCCACCACTTCCGCAACAGTTGCGCCTATGGCCGGCTCAGACGCGGCCGAATCCGCAACTGTTGCGATATTGGTGGAATGGTGCCCAATGCGTACGCTGGGGGAATGGCTCCTCCCATTCCCGCTCCCGTTCGTGTCACGGTAACCGGCGCTGCCGGCCAGATCGGTTACAGCTTGCTGTTCCGCATCGCTTCGGGAGCCATGCTGGGCCCGAAGCAACCCGTCATCGTGCAGCTACTTGAAGTGACTCCGGCCCTTGGTGCGCTCAAGGGAGTCGCCATGGAACTCGACGACTGCGCGTTCCCGCTGCTCGCCGGCATTGTCCAGACCGATGACCCCAATGTGGCGTTCAAGGACGCCGACTACGCCCTGCTGGTAGGCGCTATGCCGCGAAAGGCCGGAATGGAGCGAGCCGACCTTCTGTCAGCCAACGGCGGCATCTTCAAGCCCCAGGGTGAGGCCATTGCCCGCCACGCCAATCCCAACATCAAGGTGCTTGTAGTCGGGAACCCGGCAAACACTAATGCGCTCATAGCCCGCGAAAGCGCCTTGGCCGTCAAAGGCACCGAGGTCAACCCCCGCAACTTCACCGCAATGACCCGTCTCGACCATAACCGGGCGGTCAGCCAGATCGCTCAGCGCCTCAGCGTTGCTGTCACCGATGTGAAGCGCATGACCATTTGGGGTAACCACTCGGTCACCCAATACCCCGACCTTTTCAACTGCAAAGTGGGCGGCAAAAGCGCAGCGGGCCTCGTTGGCGACCGCAAGTGGCTACGCACGGTCTATATCCCAACTGTCGCCAAGCGTGGCGCGGCCATTATCGAGGCGCGCGGTGCATCGTCGGCAGCGAGTGCGGCCAATGCCGCTATCGACCACATGCGTGACTGGGCGCTCGGATCAGCCAAGCGTGACTGGGTCAGCATGGCCGTGCCCTCCGACGGCAGCTACGGCGTGCCCGAAGGCCTCATCTCGTCGTTCCCGTGCGTGTGCGCCAACGGCGAGTACACCATCGTGCCCAATTTGAAGCTCAACGCCTTCAGCCAGAAGCTCCTGGACGCATCCGTTGCCGAGTTGGCCGACGAGCGTGCCGCTGTGAAAGAACTCGGCCTGATTTCCTAACCCGCGCCCGGGGTCGGTTACGAGACGGCGACGTGGGCGGCAACCCGGGTCATCGTGTCGACACCAACCTTGAGGTCGTCGTCGCTGATCCGCGCGAAGGTCTCGTCGCCGTGGACCAGGGTGTCGCTCACGGTCATGAGGGCTACGGCGTCGATCTTTCGAATCGCTGCGATGGTGTACAACGTCGCCACTTCCATCTCGATGGCAAGATGGCCGCGGCTACTCAACCGTTGGAATCGACCCTGATCGGGGTCGTAGAAAACATCGGCTGTCGCCACCGGGCCAACGTGCACCGATAGCCCCTGAGCGCGGGCTGTGTTGACCGCCAACTCCAATAACGCGAAGTTCGCCGTGGGCGCATGAGGCTCACCTCCCGTGTACGTACCCGGGGTGGAATCGAGCGCGGTAGCCGACATGGCGACAATGGTGTCAGCCATCTTCAAATACGGCTGGAGCGCACCGCACGTGCCGATACGGATAATTCGCGTCGCTCCGAGTTGGATGAGTTCCTCGTAGTAGATGGCAGCCGATGGCCCGCCCATGCCCACCGACTGCACGCTGATGGGCTTGCCGTCGAATGTGCCTGTGAAGCCGAGCATGCCCCGTTCGCGGTTAACGCACCGGACGTTCTCGAAGAAGGTTTCCGCTACATATTCGGCTCGTCGGGGGTCGCCGGGGCACAAAACGGCAGGGGCGTAGTCGCCCATATTGGCGCGCAGATGAATGGGCATGGGTGCAGGCTATGCGCGTACGAACGACCAAGCCGAGGGCCGACCATTCTCGTACGGCATCACACCATGAAAACTCAGCGGGTTATCGTCGAAGACGAGCGGAAGGAAGAGGCGATCGCCCTCCCACATGGCCAGTTCGTCGCCCAGAACGACGTCGAGCGGGTGCCAGGCTAAAGCCCCTTCCTCGTTGCTGGCCGGGGGAGTGCCGGTCCACTCATCGGCGAGGAAGATGAACCCCAACCAATCCTCGCCATTAGGTCCGAAGCCGGGCCAGTTGATGGTGCCGCGCAAGACCAGGTGCGTAAGTTCAAGCTCTGCTTCCTCGCGTACTTCTCGCCTTGCCCCCGACGCCACATCCTCGAACGGTTCGAGCTTGCCGCCGAGCCCGTTGTACTTGCCCAAGTGCTCGTCGTTGGGTCGAGCGTTGCGGTGAACGAGCAGCACCTGGTTGGTGTCGCGATCAAAGATGTAGATGAGCGTGCCTACGATTGGGGTGTATGCCACAGCTACTTGAGAAATTTCGACGTTGTGTTGTTGGCCAATGGCTTTCCACCGGTTTGGCACGTGGCGCAATAGTTGACCGTGTAGCCCGAGTAGGTCACCGAACGCACGACGTCGGCGCATACCGGGCACGGCTCACCCGTACGGTTGTGCATGGCGGCGGGCCGCTCGGCCGACGAGCTCATACTGTCTTGCGCCCGTTCAAATGCCAAACCCTCGTCGATGCAGTCGTGAATGGCGGCGTGCACCTTGGCAGCGCCTGTAAGGCCGAGCTTGCCGGTCATAGCGAAGGGCGACAGTTTGGCGCGATGACAGATCTCGTTGGCGAGAAGTCGTCCAAGACCAGCAATACACTTTTGATCTCGCAGGAATCCGTGGATACGCATGTTGTGCGCGGCGAACTGAGCAGCGAGTTCCTCGACGGACAGCGAGAGCGCCTCGGGACCAACGCGGTCGAGCGGCGCGCTGGTCAGCCGGCCCTTCGTTAACGTGCACCACACGCCGGCTTTGCGTTCCTTGCCCGCCTCGGTGAGTAACAGCGCTCGACCATCGGCCAGCATCCATCGGGCCTGACCGTTGCGTGGCTTGGCTGTCTGTTTTGGTTCCTCTCGCAGCCGCCCACCCTGCATGAGGTGAACAACAAAGGTGAGTTCGCCAAAATCGAGCATCAGGTACTTCCCCCGACGCTGTACCGACCCCAGCACCTGGCCATATCCAAGCGACGGTGAGGGCACAGCAGTCTTGAGCGCGGTGAAGTTGAAAGGCTTGAAGCTGACGAGTTCGGCACCGGCGTATCGATCGGTCAGCCGCTCGACATGCGCTTGAACCTCGGGTAGTTCGGGCATTGTTGACTACTGCGCGGAATAGTCGGTGTTCTGGCGAACATGATCGAAGACGGACTCGAGCGCCGAGAACAAAGGTTGCGCCTCGATGATCTTGTTGTGATCGCCGGTAAGGGTGACCTTCCCCTTGACGAACGCCTCTTGGGCCGCAAGTTTTCCGGTGGCGACCTGAACGGCGGTTCGATACGACTGTTCGAAACGCGCATGTTCGTCGTGCGCAGGTCCAACGCCAAACCGCACACGACCTTCGTCGATGATGAGGTGATAGATGAATGTTCCGTTCGGGGTGTCTCGCACCACTTGGGTGACACCCAGATCCAACCCGGTGGCCACCTTCGTGAGCGAGGGGCTGGCCGAGGCGGTCGTGTCGAGCGCCTCGACCCACTCAGGGGTCAGATATACAATCACATCTCAAGTCTTGCATCATCGAGGATTCAGATGGCGCAGCTTGTCGGGATTGAGCTGAACGTAGATTCCTTTCACCTTTAATGCCAGGTTGATCTCGAAGCTCATCACGATGTCTGTATGACCGTCGGTCCTGAACAGCAAACCAATTCGTCCGTTGACAACACCAGCGTCGACCGTCATTGTTGGCCCAATTCGTTCTGCCAGATTGATTATGAAGCGCGCTACAAGATCGGGTCCGACGATCGGGCGCCGGGCCGCACGGTGGAGTGCCCCGCCGTCGTCGAGTTCCACCACGTCGGGGGCAAGCAGTGCCATCACGCCGGCAATGTCGCCCGAGATAACTCGTTGGAACAGTTGGTGCAGCATCGGCGATGTCGGACATCGAGTCGATCTTGGCATCTGTTTCAATCGTGACACCCGCGTGGACAGCGACACAGCGAAGTTCGTTGACGATTTGTTGCCAGCCTGCATCGAGATACAGCACGCCCCCGGTTAGCGCGCCGATGGTTTGGGGCACGCCGACGCACGCCGCGATGGACGACATGTCGTCGAGGTAGGTAGCGGGCCGCATGCCATCGGTATCGGTCGAGAGCGCCCGTTTGGGGCTCGCGAGCAGTTTGCCGAGATGAAACTTGGTACGAAGGTCAACTGCACATCCGTCACCAACGATCGTGATTCGCTTCATTCTGGTGTCCTTTCGGGTTCGTACCGGATAGACGATGCAGCCATCCAAAGTGTGACCGGTTGAGCTTGATGAATGCGAAGTCCCTACACTCGCCAATCAACATGGCTAACCAAATTCTGTCGCCCGAGGTAACGGTTCTCGCCGGTGTCGACAACGGAAAGTATCCCCACGGTAACTCGGTGCTTGTGAGCGGAACCGTGGGCACGGTGCTGATCGATCCGTCGCTCAGCGTGTCCGATCAGGGAGGCGCCGGGGTCACCGTCGACCGGATTCTTGTGTCGCACGCTCACGAAGATCACATGGTCGGCCTCGGTGACTATTCCTCGGCCAAGGTGCATCTGCACCACGACGATCTACTTGGCGTGCATTCTCTCGATGGCCTGATGAAGGTCTACGGCATGCCTCCTGAGATCGAAGGTGGGTGGCGTAACGAAGTGGTGGAAAGGTTCGCGTACACCGCTCGGCCCGATGCAACCGGCTTCGCCGACGGCGACACGTTCGAGTTGGGTGGCGTCACCGTTACCTGTGTTCATCTCGCCGGCCACACTCGAGGACACACGGGTTTCATGATTGAGCCGGGAGGAATCTTCTTTGTTGGCGATATCGATCTCACGGGTTTCGGCCCGTACTACGGCGACCATTGGTCGAGCCTGGTCGACTTCGAACAGGCGCTCGTGAGGGTCCGCGAGTTCGACGCCCGGCAGTATGTGACATTTCACCAAAAGGGTGTAATCGAGGGTCGCGACACCTTCGTCGAGATGCTCGATGTGTTCGCCGCGGTGATTACCAAGCGAGACGTCGAGATGGTTCGATTCCTCGCCGAGCCTCGGTCAATCGACGAGATGGTCGCCCACCGGTTTGTCTATCGGCGGGGCGTCGAGCTGCTTTTCGCCGACCACGTCGAGCGCACCACCGTCGGCATGCACCTCGATCGACTCATCGAACGCGGCGAGGTGCGCCAGTTCGAACCCGGCCTCTACCGAGCGGTCTAAGCCCGTTGCAATAATCTCGTCCCCTACCGCAGACCCCGCCAGTAGTATCTAGAGGATGAAGGCGCGACACCCCAATTTGCTCGACTACCCCGGTCGATTCGTAGCGATCGACGACGCGACAGATCGCGTTGTCGCAGATGCGGCCAGCCTTATCGAGCTGTGGGAGCTGATTCGCCATCAAAACCTGAAGGTTTCGATTATGCGGGCTCCCCGTGAGGACGAGCCGGTCCTCGTCGGCCTTGGGTGACGTCATCACCGCTCGTCTTTCCCTTCTTTCAGGAGGATCACGTTCGTCGGGGTCGGGCAGTGCTTCGCCCGGTCGCCAGGTTTTCGATCGGGGCTGCTCAGCCAGTGGTGTCAGCCCTGGTTGATACCGGCAGCGAACATGTGCTTGCTGATTCGTCGCTTGCGTTGATCGCTGGTATTGATCTCGACGACCCGGATGATGTTGAAGATCTCGGCATCGGTGGCGGCTTTGTACGTGCCCGGTTCGTTGAAGTCTCCGGCTGGCTTCACCCGCCCGATGGAGTCGAGGCGGAACCGTTGAGATGGACACTCGATGTCGGGTTTATCGACGAGTGGCGACCGCTGTATCCGGTGTTACTCGGCAACGTGGGTTTCCTCGATCGGTTCACAGTCACTGTCAGCCGTTTTGCACAGGCTACAGCGGTAGAGCCCCTCGACGTTTTCGATGTTCGTTTCAGCTAGCACGTCTGACGCCGGGTGTCATTCAGGCGGTGGCTAGGCGTCGGTAAGTAGCGCGCCGGGGATGCGGCGTGGCGTGCGTGTCGCGAGCCACCCGAGAACCGCTGCCGCGCATCCTCGATGTCGAACTCGTCGCGATCAGCAGCCAGGTCACGACGCGGCCGGGGTTCTCACTGACCTTGCCGTCGCGAACAGTGAGGACCCGGTCGGCGTAGCTGGCATAACGGGGCTCGTGGCGTTACGAGGATGACGGTTCGACCGTCGGCAACCTGCTTGGCCAACAGGCCGAGCACCCCTTCGCCCGTCACTGTGTCGAGAGCACCAGTTGGTTCGTCGGCCAGAATCAGTTGGCGGTCGCCGACAATGGCCCGGGCGATGGCAACCCGTTGTTGTTGACCACCCGAGATGTCCCTTGAAGCGGCGCTCAACGGATCGAAATTCCAGAATCGGTTTCATGAACGGTTCCCCTTCGAACGAGTGGTAGCGGTAGATCGCAGTCGGTCGTCGCAGATGTCGAGCCATCGCAATTCGGCTTCGACGCGAGCGACAAGCGCGTCGAAGAGCAAAACAGTGGTGAGGTGGGCGTGGCGCTCGTCGGCGTCATCAAATGGGCCGGGTGATGCAGCTTGAATTTGTTGCAGTCGCCGGCGGTGAGCCCGCAGCACAGCCATGAGCCCGGCGCGTTGAGCATCGATCACATCGTGGGCATCGACGCCCGGGGTAACCATGGCGAGCAGCACCTTGATCATGAGCCCGTCGCGCGGTGGCGCACTATCGGCATCGGCCGAACCGAACCAGGCGGTCAGCTCCTTATGCCCGGCCTTGGTGATGGCATACGACGTGCGGCCCTCGGCGTCGGTGGCGCCAGGTAGCACCAGTTCGTCGCGCTGCAAACGATCGAGGGTCGTGTACACCTGCCCGACGTTGAGTGGCCATACGCCACCAGTATGTTCCTCGAACTCGCTCTTGAGTTGATACCCGTACTTGGGTTCACTGGCGAGGAGGGCAAGGAGTCCCTCTCTGATTGACATATACCAAGTATGCATACTGAGTATCTCCATTGTCAATACTCGGTATGTAAGCCCGTTCTCAAAAGCGCGGGTCGTTGCCGTAGTGTGACGAGACCATGAGTTTGACGGTTGAAGCGGTTACCCAACGGCGACCTGCCGAGATAGTCCTGCAACGGGCCACGAGGCGACTGCATGGCAAGGCCGTGATCATCGGGTTACTGGCCGTGGGTAGCTATGCGGGCTTGGTATTCGTGGCGAACGGGCCCCTGCTGGCTGTGCCGCTGGCCTGTGTGTTGATCGTGGCGCTCATCGCCACGGGCACGTGCGTGATGCACGACGCCAACCACGGCGCCTTCGGGGTGTCACGCAGGGTCAATATGGTCCTGTCGTACAGCGGCGACATGCTCGGCGCAAACTCGTGGCTGTGGCGACAAAAGCACAACGTCATGCACCACGGCAATACCAATGTCGTCGGCATCGACACCGATATTGAACAGATGCCATACGCCCGGCTTGCTCCTGATCAGCCGTGGAAACCGTGGCACCGATACCAACACATCTACATTTGGGCCCTGTACGGCTTCCTCACGTTGCAGTGGATGCTGTGGGCCGACTTTGAACACCTGGTCACCGGGCACATTGGTAGTCAGCCCATGCGCCGAAAGGCCTCGCCGAGTGACCTGGCGCTGCTCGGTTCAGGCAAGCTTGCACACCTCGGCTGGGCCGTTGTTCTGCCGATGTTCTTTCACCGATGGTGGATGGTGCTGGCGTTCTATGTGGCGTGTTCGTGGGTTGTTGGTTTCGTGCTGGCCGTGTTTTTTCAAGTGGCGCATTGTGTCGACAACACCACCTTTGGCGACCCGTCGACCCCACGTCGGGGCGACGATTTCGTGGCCCATCAACTTCGCACAACGGCCAACGTTGGCTGCGATACGCCGGTAATTGGACCATCGGTCGCCTGGTTGATGGGCGGCCTGCATCATCAGATCGAACATCACCTCGCACCCGGCTTACCCCACACGTCGTACCCCGACATGGCCGAAGGTATCAAAGATCTGTGCGCGGCAACCGGAACCGACTACCGGGTGCACCCGAGCCTGTGGGCTGCCATGGCGTCGCACACACGCTGGCTCCGGGCGATGGGCGCCCCGCCGACCGCCGGATAAATCGTGGTGTTCTCACCCGAGTCCGAACGCCGCCACCACGGGTTGCTCGAGGAATGGACATTTGAGGTGTGGTCACCTGACAGCGCGCTTGGCGCGTACACAACACTGGTGGTGCGACCTGACGGAACCACGTGGTACGCCGCTGCCGTCGTACGTTCCGGCGAGCCCCTGATTCATGTGTGCGAGCCTGCCGGGCCGGTGCTGCGCAACGTCGATGCGCTGTTGCTCAAGGCTGAAGGGCTGTGGGCCGAACACGAATGCGAATCGCCGTTCGAGCAATGGACGATTGCCAACGAAACCTACGGGGTTGAACTCGACGACCCCACCGAGGCGCTCGGTAGGGCCTACGGAAGCCCGGCACCAGTCGCGTTCGACTGGGAGTGGTACGCCGCTAGCGCTCCCGTGATGATCGATGGCGGATATCGACAATTGGGATCGGCGTCGGTGGTAATCGAACTCGGCGGCGGATCGGTGAACGCCGAGCTGGAAGCGGCCCGAACCCATCGGTGGGGTAGCTTCGACTTCGCTACTGCGCCGCCCGACGTCGTGGGGTTGTCGGCGCCATTTCGCTACGGATCACTCGTCGTCGACCGACGGTTGACCATCGACGGATGGACCCTGCTCTAGGGTCTCCCAACGCTCTGCAAGCCTCTGGACTTCGTCGTCCGCTGGTGAGTAGGTCGCTACCGTTTCGAACGGGTTGAACCGACGCGCCAGTACCCTGCCTGATTCATGTCGATGTGCAGTTAGGTGACGTTTGCGAGGATTGTCAGCAACCGTCCTGACCTCGAAGCGCTCGCCGGAAGAAGTGGAAAAAACGACTGTGCCGTATGAGGGAGATGTCCAGTACTCGTCGATTGCGGCAAGGAGAACTTCCAAGATCCCAGCCTTTTCAAGCAGGTGTCGCGAGTTGGCGTCCTGCCGGCAGAGGGCGTCCAGCAGGTGAACGGTTCCAATATAGAAGTCGTCATCACGCTCCGCACGGTCAGCCATCTGCGCAATCAGGGCTTCGAGCGCGGGTGTGAACGGGATTGTGCTGGCATTGCTAGACGTCATTTGAACCGTCCTTCTACTCTAGTCATAGATGCATATCACGTCTTGACGGAGTGTCCGATCACCTGGCCCTACGCCCTACTTCTTCAGGGGTAAGTAGCTGCTGACACTTCGGCTCTTCGGACCAACGATGCACGTTGATGCATCGGTTTCTCGTCGTGGCGATGCAGCGGAATGCATCGTTAGTCCGAAGGGACTCGTGGCGCAGGGCAACGCCTGATCGCAAACCGGTACCGAACAACGCTTGCCTAAGTAACCGTTCCGAGTCGGGTGAAGCGTGGATCTGCCTAGCTACCGGGCGAGTTCGACTTGCAGTCGGTCGATGCGTACATCGCCAGCGAACCCTACGGTGAACGTGTTCGTTCCCGTCCGTAGCGCTGATATCGGCACCGTGATCGAGCGCCGTGTCCAGTGATCAATGAGCACCGGGCGCACACTCGACGCCGCAGGTAGCTGACCCACAGCAATGCCGTTGACGCTCAGGCTTGCTCGACCCTCGAACACCATTTTGGAAGGCGTCATCGAACAGGATGAGGCTCGGGGCGCTCGCTGATGAGTGCCGGGGGGCAAGAACGCTCGTGATGAGCGCAAGAGATAAGACAAGCCGGGTCCGTCGTTTCATGCGTTCAGTGTTAGTCGTCGCGCCTCGACCTGACGATGGGGAGCAGTCCCCATCCCACATGCGAGCGCATAGAACGGTGTGGTGCATGTCGAGCGTCGGCCACCGGATCAACGGAAATCGGGGGTGTTGGCCGTCGGGCTCGTCGCGATCCTCGTCGGGGCGTCTCAGACCTGGGTCAGGGTTGGTCAGCGGGGCCGATCAAGCTTTGAGCTTGCAGCCGTGGCTGATCGCGTCGGCATGGCGGACGGCATGGCGGCTGGCGTCCTCAAGGTCTGGCTCGTCCTGCCGCTGTTGATTGCGGTGTCGTTAGCGTGCGTTGCGCTTGGGCGACATCGACTGGCAATCGCAACGGCACTCCCGTCGATCGTCGTCGTATCGGTCGTTGCGATTGTTGTTGTCCGGTCAGGAGTTGGTCAAGGCGCGGGAGTCTGGATCACATTGGCGGGAACACTCATAGCCTGGACCGGAATAGCGCTACGAGTGAGGAGACCGTTCGATGAGTGATATATCGCCACCACACGGCCAGGGGTTTGATCCGCCGAGCCCCTGGGCGTCTCCTGCGCCTCCGCCTCCACCGGCACCCGCACCGGTCGCACCGCTGGGTTGGGGTCCGTTGTCACCGCTGTCGGGTCCTCAGGCCGAGCTTGCGGCCCCACCGGTCCACAATGCGCCCACATACCAGCCACCCGTGGCTCCCCGATCATTGACCGAAATGATCCCCGACACCGAGTATGTCAGCCCTCCCAGGCGAAAGGTTGGTCCTCGCCTAGCGGCCGCCGGAGCGGCCTCTGCGCTTCTGCTTGGCGGGCTTGCCATGACCATGAAGGTGAACGCCGCGAGCAAGGGCGCCGAGTCTCCCGAAGCTGCTGTCCAACAGATGATTGCGGCAGCCCAGAACAATGATGTGCTTGGAATGTTGGACTCGTTACCTGCGTCCGAGCGCTCGCTTCTCACCGAACAAGCCGAGACATTTATGGGCCACGCCAAAAGGCTCGGCTTCATGGACCAGGGTGTCAAGCTCAACAAGGTCGAGGGCGCCTCGATCACTGTCGACCAACCGGTTTTTGCCACCGAGTCGATTACCGACCGGATCGCGGCCGTCAGCATTACCGGCGGTACCTATTCGGCAATGCCCGACAGAGCGCTTGCCAGCAAGTTCACGGACGCGTTGGGCCTCGAAACGACTGACGTTTCCGTCGACGAGCGCGGAGACTTTGGTGAGTCGCCGTTGCGCCTGGCAACGGTCAAAGATGGTGATGGCTGGCATGTGAGCGTCATGTACTCGATTGCCGAAGCCGCTCGAATCAACGACGATCTGCCCAAGCCGACCCTGTCCGATCACGTGGAAGCCAAGGGAGCTTCATCGGCCGAGAATGCGGTGCGCGAGATGATTCAGGCAGTTGTCGATAACGACGTCCGTCGGGCGATTGAACTTTCCCCACCCGACGAGATGGCTGCCCTGCACGACTATGGCGGCCTCATCCTTGGCGGGTCGAGATTTGGTTTGGACAACACCAACGTTGAAATTCACGACATGGTCCTCGACACGAAATCCGTTTTGGGCGGGACCAAGGCGCTTCTGACCAAAATCGATGTGACCGTTACATCGGTCGTGGGCGAGTACCGAGTGAAGGCGCAAAAAGCAGGCGACGACTGCATGACGTACAACGTTGTCGGCCCTGATATGTCCGATGCGGCCAAGGTCTGCGCCGCGGACGTCGATGTCGACAACGACGAGATCAATGTCATCTTGAGACGCCTGGCCGGCCAACTCGACGAAATGGGCTACGTCGCCACACAAGTCAGCGGTCAGTGGTACGTCAGCCCTGTTCGCACGTACGCCGACATAGTGTCAACGCTCCTCGATGGCTTGGAGGAAGGCGAACCCGAGGCGCTGTTCAGCTACGTCTTCCAAACGTTCCTGGCCGGGTTCTCGTCGTCGAATGACCAGCCCGGTGGGTGAATCTAGACCCGATTGCGTCGATGCTTAACTAACTCGAAGGCGACAGGCAAGAAGCTCAGAGCGACGATGACGATTGCCGCGGACTCGATGTTGTCCTTAATGAATTGGCGCTGGCCCAAGTAATAGCCGAGCGTTGTGATGCCCACGGCCCACAGCGCAGCACCAACGATGTTGAACACAACGAAGGTGCGGTACTTCATCTGCGACACCCCGGCAACGATGGGGGCAAAGGTGCGGACAATGGGCACAAAACGGGCCAGGATGATGGTCTTGGCCCCATACTTTTCGAAAAACGCATGAGCTTTGGTGACATGGCTCTGTTTGAAAAGGCGAGAGTCGGGCCGCTTGAACAACGCGGGCCCGACTCTTTTACCGAACAAATAACCAACCTGATCGCCGATGATGGCGGCCAAGAACAGTGTGACAAGAACTAGCGGTAGCGGCTGGCTGATGTGTGGCAAACCTTCGGGTTTCGATGTCAAAAACCCGGTAATGAACAGCAGTGAATCGCCCGGCAGGAAGAACCCGACAAGCAACCCTGACTCGGCAAAGATGATGGCCGCTACGAGCCACAGACCACCCTTTTCGATGATGGCCTGTGGGTCGAGGATGCCTATCGCCAGAATGTCTCGCACGAGTCGAGAACCCTAGCGGGTTTACCGGGGCCGACTACGCGATTGCTGCTTCGTTCTTGCGCTTCGAGAACGCAATGGCGCCGATAAGAATGGCGGTACAGACCACTGCGATGGTGTAACGAACCCCATCGTTGTCGCGCTGAGCAATGACGGCAGGCAGGATCAAGAGCGCGACCAGGTTCATCACCTTGATGAGCGGGTTGAGGGCCGGACCGGCAGTGTCCTTGAACGGATCGCCGACAGTGTCGCCGATAACGGCAGCCTTGTGAGCTTCGGAACCCTTGCCACCTTCGTGGCCATCCTCGATGTACTTCTTGGCGTTATCCCATGCGCCGCCGGCATTCGACAGGTAGTTGGCCATGAGCTGGCCGGTCAAGATGACAGCGGCAAGGAAGGCGCCAAGAGCCTGGTAGTTGATACCGAAGCCGATGATGACCGGTGTGAGCACCGCGAGCAGGGCCGGTGTGGCCAGCTCTCGCAACGACGCTGTGGTGCAAATGTCGATGACGGCACCCGAGTCGGGCTGCTTGAGACCCTTCATGATGAGGCCGTCGGCGAACTGCTTGCGGACCTCTTGCACTACAACGGCCGCAGTCCGGCTGACAGCGCGGATAGCAAGAGCCGAGAACATAAACGCCACGGAACCACCAATGAGTAAACCGATGAAGGTCTTTACGTCGGCAACGTTGATTTGGGTTTCGGCAGCCCGGAAAATGGCCTCGCCTTCGAGCGGGTTACCGCTCGAATCCTTGAGTCCAAGTTCGCCGGCAATAGTTTCGATGTAACTAGCAAACAAGGCAACGGCGGCAATAACCGCTGAACCGATGGCGAAGCCCTTGGTGACTGCCTTAGTGGTGTTACCAACTGCGTCGAGCGCCACCATGATGCGCTCGGGCTCGCCATGGAATTCGCCCGACATTTCGGCGATACCCGCAGCGTTGTCGGAAACCGGGCCGAACGTGTCCTCGGCGACGATAACGCCGGTGGTTGCCAACATGCCCATGCCGGTGAGTGCAACAAGGTAGAGCGAGAACTGCAGGTTGCCGCCGCCAATGGCGAGGGTTACCGCAAGGGCTACCGCGATGGCGATGATGGCGTACACCGATGATTCGAGACCCGATGAGGTACCCGACAGCACGACCGTGGCTGGGCCAGTGCGAGCTGCTTCGGCGATGTCTTTCACAGGGCTGTGCTTGGTTGCCGTGAAGAACTCGGTGAGGCGGCTGACGACCTGAGCCAACACAAGACCGACTACGACAGCGCCGAAGCACTTCCACCCGGCATTGCTGAATTCGTTACCGACATACAGCATCGAGACGAGGAACGTGCCAATAACCGTGAGAACGCCAGCGACGAGGAAGCCGCGGTTGATGGGTTTGAGTGCGTCGGTTTCGCCTTCGCGAGCCTTTACTGCGAACACGCCCGCAATGGAGGCGATGACACCGATAGCACGAGCGGCCAGCGGGAACACCAGACCGAGGGCTGGGTTGGCGTCGATGGACTTAAAGGCGGCCACACCGAGAATAATGGAGGCGACCAGGGTTACCTCGTAGCTCTCGAACAGGTCGGCGGCCATACCGGCGCAGTCGCCAACGTTGTCGCCAACGTTGTCGGCAATGGTGGCCGGGTTGCGAGGATCGTCTTCGGGGATGCCAGCTTCGACCTTACCCACGAGGTCGGCGCCAACGTCGGCCGCCTTCGTGAAGATGCCGCCACCGACTCGCAGGAAGAGCGCCAGAAGTGAGCCGCCAAAGCCGAATCCGATGAGGATGGCCGATGACGTGTTCTGGAAGATCATGATGATGATGGTGGCACCCAGGAGGCCCAGGCCAACCGTGAACATGCCAGCTACGCCGCCGGTGCGGAACGCAACGTCGAGGGCCTTAGCCATCGAACCGGTCTTGGCGGCTGCGGCGGTACGGACGTTGCCCTGGGTGGCCAATGTCATGCCGATGTAGCCGGTGAGGCCCGATGCGAAGCACCCAATCAGGAAGGCGAGCGTACGGAACAGACCCGACTGCACCTGGCTGAGGGCCTGGGTGCCGTCGCCCTTATTCACTGCCACCGACGTGACGAACACGACGATGGCGAGGGGAATCAAGATGACGACGATGGTCTTGAACTGACGCTTCAGGTACGCAGCGGCGCCTTCTTGGATCTGCCGAGCGATGTCTTGCATCTTTGGCGTGCCTTGCTCTCGACTGAGCACGTCTCGGGCGAGATACCACCCGACGGCAAGTGCTAACACCGCCGATGCTGCCGACAACCACAAGACGAGCCATTCGCCGCGTCGTAGTACAAACTCCTGATAGCCGCCTTCACTGGCGAGAATAGATAACACCGGTTTTTGCCCCCGGAAAGTAGAAGGCACGCCAAGTGGCGGGCCGTGAACAGAAATAGCGTCTGGGATACTAGATAACGCAGGACGTTAGAGCGAAAGCAGCGCAGGTGAAGCCTCGAAGTTCGCCCGCTGACCATTCCGGTACTACCGTTCTGAATTGATGCCTCAAGCACTCCAACGCCCGCCGGTCAGCGGTACCGCCAACCGGCCTGACCGCAAGCCCGCTCCGTTCCTCGTCGAGTTCTATCGGTCGGCCGTGGCCAAGAAATGGCTCATGGCAATCACCGGCGTCATGCTCATGGGTTTTGTGTTTTTCCACATGATCGGCAACGTCAAGATGTACCTCGGTAGCGAGAACGGGGTGCCTGCGATCGATCACTACGGAGAGTTCTTGCGAGAACTGCTCGTGCCGATCCTTCCTCGTACCGTCACCCTGTGGCTGTTGCGGTTTGGGCTCATCGGTGCCTTCGCTATCCACATCCATTCGGCCTACAGCCTTACGGTTATCAACCGTAAGGCCCGCCCCACCGACTATCAGTCCAAGCGTGACTACGTCGCCGCATCGTTCGCTAGTCGCACCATGCGTTACACGGGCGTGATATTTGCGCTGTTCTTGGTGTGGCATCTCGCCGACTTCACGTGGGGGTGGGTCAACGACGGGTTCGTGCGGGGCGAGGTGTATCGCAACGTCGGTGCCAGCCTCAGCTACTTGCCTGTGGCCCTCATCTACATCGTTGGAAACCTGGCGTTGGGCATTCACCTCTACCACGGGGCCTGGTCGTTATTCCAGAGCCTCGGTCTCAACAGCCCTCGCTTCAACGGTGCACGCCGAGCGTTCGCCACGGCCTTTGCAGTAATCATCGTCATTGGGAACTTGAGCTTCGTGTTTGCGTGGCTCTTCGGCATTCTGGATAAGGGGGTCTAAGCCATGGCATTCGAATCGAAGGTTCCTGCCGGTCCAATGGCCGACAAGTGGGACAGCTACAAGTTCAACGCCAAGCTCGTGAACCCGTCGAACCGCCGCAAGTACGACATCATCGTTGTCGGAACAGGGTTGGCCGGCGCGTCTGCGGCCGCAACGTTCGGCGAGATGGGCTACAACGTCAAAGCGTTCACGTTTCACGACTCACCCCGTCGTGCCCACTCCATTGCGGCTCAGGGCGGCATCAACGCGGCCAAGAATTACCGCGGTGACGGCGACAGCACCCATCGACTGTTCTACGACACCATCAAGGGCGGCGACTTTCGGGCACGCGAGGCCAACGTTCATCGTCTGGCCGAAGTGTCGACCAACATCATCGACCAGTGTGTGGCCCAAGGCGTGCCGTTCGCCCGCGAGTACGGCGGCCTGCTCGACACCCGCTCGTTCGGCGGTGCACAGGTGTCGCGAACGTTTTACGCCCGTGGCCAAACCGGCCAACAGCTACTGATCGGCGCATACCAGTCGTTGGCCCGCCAAGTGGGGCTTGGTACGGTGCAGTTGTATAACCGCAGCGAGTTCGTCGATGTGGTCACTGTCGACAGTGAATGCGCCGGCATCGTCACCCGAGATCTTGTCAACGGGGTAATCGCCTCACATTCGGCCCACGCGGTCGTGCTCGCAACCGGTGGCTACGGCAACGTGTTCTTCTTGTCCACCAATGCCATGGCCTGCAATGTCACCGCCGCGTGGCGTGCGCATCGCAAGGGCGCGTATTTCGCCAACCCGTGCTACACACAGATTCACCCCACGTGCATTCCACAGTCCGACGAGTTCCAATCAAAGCTCACCCTCATGAGCGAGTCGTTACGAAACGACGGCCGCATCTGGGTGCCGAACAACCCCGACGACACACGAAACCCCAACGACATCCCCGATTCTGACCGCGACTATTACCTCGAGCGGCGGTACCCGAGCTTCGGTAACTTGGCGCCACGTGACATCGCCAGCCGCGCCGCCAAGGTTGAATGTGACAAAGGCAGAGGGGTCGGTCCGTTGCGAAACGGGGTGTATCTCGACTTCGGCCCGGCTATCAACCGCCTGGGTGAAAGCGTCGTTCGTGAGCGCTACGGCAACCTGTTCGAGATGTACGACCGCATCACCGACGAGAACCCGTACAAGCAGCCCATGCGCATTTACCCGGCCGTTCACTACACGATGGGTGGCCTGTGGGTCGACTACGAATTGCAGACCACTATCCCCGGTTTGTACTGCGCTGGCGAGGCCAACTTCTCCGATCACGGCGCCAACCGGTTGGGGGCTTCCGCGCTCATGCAGGGCCTCTCCGACGGCTATTTCGTACTGCCCTATACCGTGCCCAACTATCTGGCCAATCGGCTCGGTCAGGCCGCAGTGCCCACCACCCACCCGGCATTCCAGGAGGCAGAAGCCAACGCTCGTGGTCGCTACGACGGCTACCTCGCAGTGCAGGGCACGCGCTCGGTCGACTGGTTCCATCGCGAACTCGGCAAGATCATGTGGGACTACTGCGGCATGGAACGTACCCAAGTCGGGCTCGAAAAAGCGTTGTCGGAATTGCCAGCGCTGTACAAGGAATTCCAAACCGACCTGCGGGTTCCTGGGTCGGCGGCCACGCTCAACCAAAGCCTTGAAAAGGCGGGCCGTGTCGACGACTTCTTCCAGCTTGGAATGCAGACGTGCCGCGACGCTCTTGTGCGTGAAGAAAGCTGCGGCGGACACTTCCGCGGCGAACATCAGTACGACGACGGCGAGGCCAAACGTGACGACGAGAACTTTGCCCACGTCACAGCATGGGAATGGAGCGGCGACCCGATGTCACCTATCGAGAACCGTGAGCCGCTCACGTTCGACGAAGTTCATCTGGCCGTTCGGTCATACAAGTAGGAGCTGACGCGCCATGAGCAAGATCCTCAACCTCACACTCAAGGTCTGGCGTCAGAACGGGCCGGCCGACGCTGGCCATTTCGACACCATTGCCGCCAACGGCATCAAGGACGAGATGTCGTTCCTCGAGATGCTCGATGTCGTCAACGAGAACCTCACCCACGACGGCAAAGAACCTGTCGTGTTCGACCACGATTGCCGCGAAGGTATTTGTGGCACCTGTTCACTCATGATCAACGGGCAAGCCCATGGCCCCGAAAAGCGCACCGCCACATGCCAGTTGCATATGCGCAAATTCCACGATGGCCAAACCATCACGGTCGAGCCATGGCGGGCTGCTGCATTCCCCATCGTCAAGGACTTAATGGTCGACCGCTCGGCCTTCGACCGCATTATCGAATCGGGCGGCTACATCACGGCCAACACCGGTGGTGCACCCGAAGCGAACCTCACACCGATACCCAAGCCGGTGGCCGACGCTGCCATGGACGCGGCCGAATGCATCGGCTGCGGCGCTTGCGTGGCGGCGTGCCCCAACGGTGCGGCCAACTTGTTCACATCGGCCAAGGTTGCTCACCTCAACCTGCTTCCGCAAGGACAGGCCGAGAAGTACAGCCGGGTCGAGTCGATGGTCGACACTATGGAAGAACACTTCGGGTCGTGCACCAACCATGGCGAATGCGAACAGGCATGCCCGAAGGCCATCAGTATCGACTGGATTGCGTTGATGAATCGCGACTACGTCAAGGCCAAGTTCGCCAACAAACGTCTTATCAGTCGCCGCTAGCCGCGGCGAGACTGGGCTCGCCGACGCCGTTCTCGTGAACTTGTGCCCGACGACATCGGGCACAAGTTCGGCAGTCGGCCAGAGCGCGATGGCGGCGGGTCAGCGCCGGGGTGCTGCCACAGCCGGCACTGGTGCCGTGATGTCCTTGGCCACTAGGGCATGGACTACTGCGGTGTCGTGGGTGATGGTGCCGGCGGCGACGAGCGAGTTGAGCGACATCTCGAGGGTCTGCATCCCGTCGGCCTGCCCGAGCGTGAGGTTATTGCGGAGTTGATTGGTCCGGCCGTCGCGGATGAGGTTGCGTACAGCCGGGGTGGCTATGAGCACCTCGAACGCACTGGTCATCCCGCCGCCCACCCGCGGCACGAGCCGCTGCGCCACAATGGCCTGCAGGGTGCTGGCCAGCTGGGTGCGTACCTGGGCGTGGCGTGCGGGCTCGAATACGTCGACGACGCGGTCGATGGCCTGCGCCGAGTCGTTGGTGTGCAGGGTCGACAGCACCAAGTGCCCGGTCTCGGCCAGAGTGAGCGTGATGGCGATGCTTTCGGGATCGCGCATTTCGCCCACCAAGATGACGTCGGGGTCTTCGCGCAATGCGGCACGAAGAGCCCGCTCGAACGATTGGGTGTCGGAGCCGACCTCGCGTTGGCTCACGGCGGACCGGTTGCTCGGGTGCACGTATTCGATCGGGTCCTCGATGGTGAGGATGTGGCAAGCCCGGTGGGTGTTGATGGCGCCGATGATGGCAGCCAGGCTGGTGGACTTGCCCGAACCGGTGGGGCCGGTGAACAGCACCAAACCCTGGTTCAGTTGGGCCAGGCGGCGAACCGACGCCGGGATGCCAAGTTCGTCGAACGTCGGGATGGTGTCGGGGATAAGGCGCAACGCAATCGATGGTGCGCCGCGCTGCAGGTAGGCGTTGCCCCGCAGTCGCGCCGTGGATTGCCAACCGGTGGTGAAGTCGACCTCGCCGGCCAACTCGAACTCGGCGAGTTTGGTGGGATTGAGCATCGTGCCAAGCAACGCCCGAATCGACACAGCGTCGTGAACCGGTTCGTCGGGGATAGGGCGCATCTCGCCGTTGAACCGCACGAGCGGGGGAGAACCGGCCAGCAGCAGCAGGTCCGAGCAGCGGTGCTGCCAGGCGAACGCTACGTAGTGCGACAATTCTTCGTTCATCGACATCGACAATGGCTCCGTGATAGTGCGGTCGACGAGCGTGACCGGCGGTGAGGCCGGCCACGCTCGCATCGACCATCAGGTAATGGATTAGGCCGGGCAGCCAGCGACACCGCCGGTCGAGGCAGCGAACGCAGCGGTAGCCGGGGTGTAGGTGATGACGTAGCCCGCCGCCGCCGGGGCGGTGTACACATCGCCGGCCAAGGCCCCGCCGGGGGCTCGCATGAACTGGTTCGGTGCTGTCCACAAGTTGGCGAGGTTGCCGGTGGTCGGGTAGGCCCCCGTCTTGGCGTTGAAGGCCTCGGCCGCCACTTCGAAGGTCTTCACGTCGGACTTGCAGGCGGCGTTCTTACCTCGGTCGGTGATGCCACCGACGGCGAACACGACGACAGCGGCGAGGATGCCGAGGATGACAATGACGATGAGCAGTTCGATGAGGGTGAAGCCCTCGTCGTTGCCGTTGCTCTCCGCCTTGAGTTGCCGGTACTTGTTGATCATGGTTATCTCCTGGGTAGTTGCATCGAGTGGGCATAGCTGGGTATCGCTGGGTGCTGCATGGGGTGATTGTTGGGCTCGGTTCATCCGAGCCGCCAAGAGGCGATCTTTGGGGCGATTGCGGCGTCGTCGTAGATGACGAGCACCGCGGTTGCGGTGACGTTGGGGCCACTTTCTGCCCCTACCGGTGAGGCGATTCCGGTGACGGTGACGGTGCGGGCGCCGGTGACGTAGAAGTTGGTGGAGCCGCCGTTGTTGTTGACGTTCTGGATGTCGGACACCACCAACCCGGCGCCGAAGCGCAGCTTGCCGTTGCCGGCACCGCCGTCGGTGAGTTTGAGCGACCCTGTAGGGGCCCACACCTGACCGTGGAATATCAGCGAACTCGGGCCGGTCTCGTCGGCCTGAATCAGCGCAGTTGACGTCACCGTCGATGCCGTCCATCCGCCGCCGGTGGTCTGCACTTGGTAGAAGCTCACCCCTGGGCCGCCAGCGGCGTTGCCGGGGAACATCTCGATCGTGCTGGTGCCGGTGAGCGTTAGGCTGCTGTTGCCGCCGAACACGAACATCACGCCACCCTGGGCCGGGTCGTTGCAGTTGAGCGCCGTGTTGCGGGCCTCGCCGCGCTGCGGAGTGCCGCCTAGCACCAGCTCGCTGTTGAAGTTCCACGAGCCGATGCCGTCGAAGTAGTACACGCCGCCGCGAAAGAAGTTGACCTTGCCGGAGGTGAGGTTGGGCTTTTGGGTGTAGCGGCCCGGGTTGAACGCCACACAGCCGGGATCGGCGGTGGCTACTGGAATGTGTGACGCCGTGCCGGTGGGGGCCGTTGCGGCCAGCGATTCGCGGGGGAGGGGTACCGGCAGCGACGTGGAGGTGCAGTAGACGTTGGCCGTCACCAGGTAGTTGATGGTGCCGGTGAGCGGACAGGTGGGCCAGTACTGCGTGACGTACCCGTTGGCGACGGTGAGCCCGGCGTTCTGGCTGATGCTCCACGCCTGATTGAGATTGCCACCTGCGTCGTCGTGGTCGTTGTAGACCGGGCCGTTGATGACGTGCATCGTCTTGCCCAGGATCTTGACCGCGACGCCGTTGCCGGTCAGGTTGGCGCCGGTGAGAAACACTGCCCATCCGCTGCCGAAGGCGCCCCCGGAGCTGCCGTTGGGAGTCTCGCGGCAGGCCCAGGTGGGGGTGCGTCCGTTGACGGGGAACGGCAGGGGCTGTGGAGCGACGACGGCCTGGGCCGGGCCGCACACTCCGGCGTTGTTTCGCAATTGTTGGATGCCGTAGTCGACAGCGGCGTTGGCGGCGTAGACCTGCCTCTTTTTTTGTCGCTCGATCGTGGTGTAGCGCAAGTTGGCATCGGCCTGGCTCAGCAGCGCCAGACTCACGAGGGCCACCGACGTCATGAACACGATTACCAGCACCAGTATCGAACCCTGATCGTCGGTGTGGCGGCGCATCATGTCACCACGAACTGGAAGGTCGGGGCCGGCGGCGCGGGGGACGGGCCGGTGATGGTGACGGTCTTGGTTCCCGCGGTCCAGCCGCCGGGGAACGCTGCCCTGGGCAGGGTGTGCTTCCAGGTGCCGATGGGCCCTTGCACCAGGGCGAACGGCCCGGCCGGTGCGCCGCTCGGACCGACCGTGGCGGTGACACCGGTGCAGGCTCCGGTGGTGATGACCGTGATGACGACGTCGGCATTCACCGGGCCGGAACCGCCGGGACCGGTGCGTTTGGTGGTGTTGGCTCCCGAGCCTGCCGGCACGTAGGTGCACGGCAGAGTGTTCACGCCGACGGTGAACGCGGCGCCGGCCGATGTGCCAGCCACCGTGACGGTTCGCGCCGGGCCGGCGGCCCACACTACCGTGGTTGGGACAGCTGCGGCCCAGGTGTTAGCGCCAGTCTGGGCGAGCAAGACCGTCGCGGTTGGCGTGGTGGGGATGGCCGCCGACACGCTGGTGCAGGCACCGGTGGTGATCACCTTGATGCCGTAGTTGGCCGACGCGGTGAGCTGCGATGGCGAGCCGTGGGTGAGGTTGACTGTCGCCGTGTCGGCCCCCGCCGCGGTCATGGTTCCCGACACGAACACACACGGGGCAGCGACGGTGAAGTTGAAGGTCGTCGGCTCGTTGGCAGGGCCGCTGATGCTCACCGATTTGGTGCCAGCGGTCCACGTGTTGACTGCAGCCGGAATGGTGGCGCTCCATGTGGTGGGCCCACCGGTGAGCACCAGCGCCAGGTTGCTGCTCGGATCATTGCCGGTGGCCACCGTGGCGGTGATAGTGGTGGGGGTGCAGGGACCCGATGTTGTGACCGAGACGGTCAATGGCCCCGAGGTGAGCAGGCCGCCTGCCCCCACGTTGATAGGGATGGGCGCGACCGAACCACCAGTGGCCACGCACGCCTGTTGCACGTCGACGGTGAACGCCGCGCCAGCGGTGATGGTACCCACGACGTCGACCGGTTTAGTGCCGGTGGTCCACGAGTTGAACGCGTCGGGCGTCACTGTGCGGGTCCACACATTGGGCGAGTTCTGAATCAACACAATGGACTGTCGCGAGCCGTTGTTGTTGCCGGTCTGCACGTCGACCGACACCGCGGTGCATGCCCCGGATGTGTTCACGGTGAACGTGGCGCTGCTGGCCAGTGTGCCTCCGGTCGACAGCGACAGCGGAGTGGGAGTGCCCGAGCCGCTCACGAACACGCAGGGTCCGAGGGTGCTGAAGGCGATCGAGCCGCCATTGGAGGTGCCGGTCACAGCGAAGGGATGCGCGCCGACGGTCCACGAGTAGCCCGAGGTGACCCCGGCGATGACCGCCGATCTGGTGGACCCGGCGCCAATGAGGGCCACGGTCTTATCGATGCCGCTGCCGGTGTTGAACGTGAGGCTCAGCGGGCCGCATGACCCAAGCACGTTGATGCTCACCACCACGTCGGTGGCCAAGTTTGTTCCGCTGAGCGCGGCCTGCCCCGGCACCGCGGTGCCCGATGCAAACGCGCACACCGATCCAACCGCCAAGATCATGGTTCCGGTGTTGCTGGTGCCGCCGACCACGACGCTCTTGATGCCGTCGGTCCACTGGTAAGCGGCTGCGGGGATGGTGGCCGACCAGGTCGAACCGGCACCCGTGAGCGCCAGGGCCTGAGGGCCGAGTCCGGTGTCGAACAGCAAATTGAGCGTGTCGCAGGTGCCAGTAGTGGCGACGTTCACCGTCACGTCGGTGGCCAGTGCCGTGCCGTTGAGCCCCACCGACGCAGGGGTCAGTGATCCGGTCGAGAACACGCAACTGGTGCCACCGTTGGCACCGCCGCCCAAGTTGAGCGTGCGCGGTGTTCCCGTTATGGTGAAAGGCAGGCCGGTGGTGCTCTGCTGGGTGAGCACGGTCATCGAAACCGACGATGATGTCGAGGATGCGGTGGCCGACGAGTTGGTGGGCAGGAAGTTGACTACAGGCACCCGCTTGGCTGCGCCCACCCCCGTGCACACGTACCGCACGAGCTGGTACGGCGAGGCGGCCCCCTCTATGCGGTACGCCACGGTGTACGACACGACGTTGCCGCTGCTGGCGTCGACCGAGGTCATCCGCAAGACGTTCTTGCCGGCGGGTACGCCGCTGCACCCGGCGCCCGCGGTCGGCTGGATGTCAGCGGTGGACAGCACCGCGTTGGCGATGTCGGTGGGCAGGTAGACGGCCAGTTGCTGTTGGTCGTGCGACTCGGCGAGGCTGGCGGCGGCGGAGGTTTGGCTGCGCATCGACACCACGAGCGCCGAGGAGATGGAGGCCATGATGAGCCCGACCAGCACGATGACGATGACGAGTTCGGGCAGGGTGAACCCGGCGTCGTCGTGTCGATGAGTGGAACGGGCTGGGATACTCATGGGCGTTTGACCACTTCGAGGCGATATATAGTGCCCGATGGCGCGGTGACGGTGACGGTGATCGTGTGGAGTGCAACGCTGGGTATGCACGCCGCGCCGCCATCCCAGGCGATGATGGCGGCGTCGATGGTCCACGCTGCCGACGGCGTGGTGACCCCGAGGGCCGGCAGGTAGGCCGGTGACGGCGCAGGGCACAGTGGTTGGTAGGCGTTGCGCGACGGATCGGCGATGGATTCGGCGGCCGACGCCAGGACCGAATTGGCGTTCGATTGCTCACGGTGGCTCGACGACGAGGTGAGCATCGTGAGGATGGCGCCGAGCAGCGCGGTGGCGGTGAGTCCGAAGATCACGATGGACACGACCACTTCCACCAGCGTGAAGCCGGTGTCGTCGGCGGCGACTCGGGGACTGGTGCGGGCCACGTCAGGTTTGCACCTGATTGAAGATGCCATACATGGCCGATACCAGCGCAATGGCGACGAATCCGACGATGACGCCGACCACGAGGATGACGGCTGGTTCGACCAGATCGGTGAGGCGTTTGAGCCGATAGTTCAGTTCACGTTCGTAGAATTGGCCCGCCGATTCAAGCTGGGTGTCGAGGGTGCCGGTGCTCTCGCCGACCCGAAGCATCTGAATGGCGCCGCCGGGGAACAGCCCGGTTTCGGCCATCGGCGACGCCAGGCCGTCGCCGCGCATCATGGCGGTGTTGACCCCGGCGAGCGCCCGTTGGTACACCCGGTTGGCGGTGGTGTCGGTGGCCACCGCCATGGCGTCGGGCAACGTGACGCCCGATTGCACCAGCGATGACAGCACGCGGCAGAACCGTTCGATCAGCGCGTAGCGCAGCACGATGCCGATGGCGGGCAGCTTGAGCAGCATGGCGTCGCGGCGATACTTCGCCGACTCCTTGCGCAGCACCGCCAGCGTGGCCGCGGTCAACAGCGCGACCGCAACGGCGATGAGCAGCCCATACTTGGTGAGGGTGTCGGTGATCCCGAGCAGCATCCGAGTGGGCAGGGGCAACTCGGCGTTGAGGTTGGCGAAGAACACCTTGAACTTAGGCAGCACGTACACGGCCAGTGTCACAACAGCGGCGATCGACATGGTGATGACCACGATGGGGTAGGTGAGCGCGCTCTTTACCTTGCGACGCGCCTCGAGATCGCGTTCGATGTAGATGGCCAGCTGATCGAACGTTTGGTCGAGCTTGCCGGTTAGCTCGGCCGAGCGCACCATCGCCACGAAGTAGCGCGGGAACACCTTGTGGTGGTCGTTCAGGGCCGCAGCGAACGAACTGCCGGCCCGCAGCTTTCGGCCGACGTCGATCAGGATGGCGCGGAACTTGGGATTCGCCATGTCCTCGACCAGCACATCGAGCGCGTCGAGGATGGGGATGCCAGCTCGGATGAACGACGAGACCTGGCGCGAGAAGTTCATCAGCTCGGCCGGTTTCACCTTGTCGGTGGTGATCTCGAACTGCAGCACCGACGTCTTGCGCAGTCCAAGGATCTGTTCCTCGGCGCGCACCCTGGCGCGGTCGGCCCGAGAGGGACGGATCGGTCGCCGTGGCGAGGCCGGCGCGGGAAGAGGCCCTCGCTGGCTGGGAATGGGGGGTGACAGGCTCATCGATGCAACCTCACATCACGTAGATACAGCGGATGATTTCGGCGATGGTGGTGATGTCCTCGAAGACCATGCGGATGCCTTCTTGGTTCATGGTCTGCATGCCCTGTTGTTGGGCGAGGGCCCGCACGGCGTGCGGCGTGGCACCGTCGATGATGAGCTGGCGGATCTCGTCGGTCATCTCGAGCACCTCGTACACGCCGATACGATCGCGATATCCGGTGAAGGAGCACTGCTCGCAACCGGCTCCCTTGGTGAACTGCGACTTGGGCGCGCCCCACGACTGCTGGTAGAAGGCCAGCTCGTCGGGTGGCGGCGTATAGCCGGTGCGGCACGAGTTGCAGATGCGGCGCACCAGCCGTTGGGCCTGGACCGCGATGACCGCCGACGACACTAGGAATGGCTCGATGCCCATGTCGAGCAGCCGCACTACCGACGACGCAGCGTCGGTGGCATGCACCGATGACAACACAAGGTGACCGGTCAACGCCGATTGCACGGCAATGCGCGCCGTCTCGGCGTCGCGGATTTCGCCGACCAGAATGATGTCGGGGTCCTGGCGCAAGATGGAACGCAATCCGCTGGCGAAGGTGACTCCGGCTTGGGCGTTGATCTGGATCTGGTTGATCGACGGCACTACGTACTCGACAGGGTCCTCGATAGTCATCACGTTGACATCGGAACGATTGAGCTCGGCCAGCGTGGCGTACAGGGTGGTGGTCTTGCCCGAGCCCGTGGGGCCCGAACACAGCACCATGCCAAACGGGGTGCGCACCAACCGCTCGTACAACGTTTGCATCGTTGGCGGCATACCAAGTTGGCCAAGCGACATCAGCGAGCGTGACGTGTCGAGTAGCCGCAGCACCGTCTTTTCGCCCCACACCGTCGGGGTGGTCGACACCCGCACGTCGACGGCGCGACCATCGACGACTGAGCTGAATTGACCGTCTTGCGCCCTTCGCTTCTCGACGATGTTCATGTCGGCCATGATCTTGAGCCGGCTCACCACTGCCGCAGACATGTGGGCAGGTAACGAGAGCACCTCGTGCATGGCACCGTCGACCCGGAACCGCACTCGTACCCGGTCGTCCATCGGTTCGACGTGCACGTCCGACGCTCGGTCGCGCAACGCCTGGGTGACCAGCATGTTGACAACTTGGACGACAGGGGCGTTCTCGTCCATCACCAACGTGCGGGGCGGGTATGACGGGACGAACGCCTCTTCGAACTGGGCGACATGATTCGCGACGCCGACCAGCGCTCGGTAGGCCCGGTTGATCGCCCCGTCGAGTTCGCTGCGTTCGGCAACCACAAGTTGGTAGAACAAGCCGTCGAGGGACGGCAGGCCGTCGCGCAGACGCTCGTCGGCCGGGTCGGAGATGGCCAGGCGCACAAACCCGGGCCCGAGCGTCAGGGGTAGCGCACCGATGTTTCTGACGGTGGTCTCCGGCACCAGTTCGAGTGCGCCGGGTTCGGGGGCCGACGTTCTCAGGTCGACCCACTCGAGCGCGTACTGAGATGCCAGTGCCTTGGACACGGCGCGAGGGTCGACCTGCTGGGCAACCAGGCACTCGCCCAGACGACGGGCGGTTTTGCCCTGCATGGCGAGGCCGGCGGCGAGCTGTTCGGCGGTTGTGGCACCGACGCCCAGCAGCAACTCGCCCAGGCGCTCGGTGCCCGAGCGTTGGGGCAGAGCGAGGTTGGCGTGACGGCGGCCCGCTACCGGTTCGCCTGCCTCCTCAACCTGGAATGTGCGCCGCAACAGCCGAACCAACTCCGCCTCGATTCCCGCTCGACTTCCGCCAGTCCCGCTGAACGGTGCCTCTTTTGGGCCATCGCCGTGGCGAGGGCCTTTGTGCGATCCAACCAGCTGCGACGACGAGGGGCAATGAACATGACGATGCCTGAATATTCGATGCCCAATACCATCCGAACATCCCACGCTATGTGGTTGAACACGGAGACAGGGTGGCTTTGTTGGCCGGGGGAGCTGCGGCCGGTCAGCTGGTATGCAGCCCCGCGGCCGCAACAACGCCACCGACGGCACCGAACAGGTGGCCTTGCCACGACACGCCCGGCGACGGCAACAGGCCCCACAACACACCGCCATACGCGAGCATCACCGCAACACCGCCTGCGATATAGCTGAGCTTTCGAGCGAAGAAACCCCGAGTCACCAGGTAGGTGACAAACCCAAACACCAGCCCGCTGGCCCCTATATGCACCGAATTGCTCGTACCGGTGAGCCAGGTTCCCAACCCGCCGATGACAGCGACCATTATCGTCACCTGGACGAACCGTTTGATACCGCTGAGCGCAATGGCTAGGCCAAGTACGGCGAACGGCACCGTGTTGGCGATCAGATGCCCGAAACCGCCGTGCAAAAAGGGTGACCAAACAATGCCGTCGAGGCCGTCGACCTGACGGGGGCGGATACCGAAACGATCGAGGCGTCCATCGAGCGGGATGTCGATGATTTCTTCCACCCACATGACAGCCAGCATGGCGACTACCGGAATGCCCTGCTTTGCCCGTTCCGCCAGCGAGGTGACGCTTGGACGATCTGGAAATTCTGGGGTACTCATCAGCCACAGCAATAGCACGTTCCTGCGCTTTAGGCTGCCCCCATGCTCGATGTACATTGGTTCTTGCCGACGGGAGGCGACTCGCGCGACGTTCTCCCATCGGGTCCGGCATCGCATCGTCGGGCACCCGACATTGGCTACCTCGCCCAGATTGCCAAAGCGTGTGACGAGCTTGGCTACGGGGCTGTGCTCACACCCTGCGGCACCGGCTGCGAAGACGCTTGGCTCACTACCGCCGCGCTGCTGCCACTTACTCGGCGGCTCAAGTTCTTGGTGGCGTTTCGACCAACCCTGTTGTCACCGACGTTGGCGGCCCAAATGGCGTCGACCTACCAACGCATCTCGGGCGGCCGGCTAAAGATCAATATCGTCACGGGCGCAGAGCAAACCGAACTCGCCCGCTTCGGTGTTTGGGATGACAAGAACACCCGGTACGAGCGCACGGCTGAGTTCATCGAGGTGATGAAGGCGGCATGGACGAGCACGCCGGCTTCCTATGCGGGTAACCACTATCGCGTCGAAGGTGCAACGACGCGTGAGATCCCTGACCCGATACCCGAGATCTACTTCGGTGGCGCGTCGGCCGCAGCTGAAACCGTCGCAGCCGAACATGTCGATGTGTATCTTGCGTGGGGAGAGCCGCTCGCCATGGTGGTCGATCGGCTCAACCGCGTACGGGCCCACGCCGAATCGGTAGGACGCTCATTACGGTTCGGCATTCGGTTCCATGTCATCGCCCGACCAACTGCGGCCGAGGCATGGGCCGAAGCCGACCGGCTCGAAGCAGGCATGGCTCCCGATGCCATCGCGGCGGCGCAAGCCGACTTCGCGGTCACTCAATCGGAAGGCCAGCGGCGCCAGGCATCGTTGGCGGCCGGGTCGTCGGGTCGGAAGGAAATCGCCCCCAATCTCTGGGCCGGAATTGGGATGGTGCGTGGAGGCGTGGGCACTGCCCTGGTGGGTTCGTACGTCGACGTTGCTGACCGAATTGGCGAGTACCACAACCTTGGTTTCGATGAGTTCATTGTGTCGGGCTACCCGCATTTGGAGGAGGCGTACTGGTTTGGCGAGGGCGTGTTGCCCGTGTTGCGCGAGCGTGGCCTGATGCCTGCCCTCGATACCAGTACCGCACCGGTCTTTTCGTTCCGATGAGCCGTACGCGCATTGGCCTTCTCGTTGTTGGCCATGTGGATTCCAAGTCCACTCACGTTGCCGGTGACTATCCCGAATTGTTCACACAGCTCTTGGCGCCATTCGGAATCGACCTCGCCACCTACCACCTCGATGTCGGCCAGTTCCCTGGCCGACTCAACGAGTGCGACGGCTGGATCTGCTCGCCGAGCCGACTCTCTACCTACGATCCCGTGGATTGGTTGTCTGACGCCGAGGAACTACTTCGGCGGATTATTGCCGCCGAGACTCCGTACGTGGGTATCTGTTTTGGTCATCAACTCCTTGCCCAAGCACTCGGTGGCAAGGTCGAACGTTCGGCTGCGGGTTGGGGAATTGGCGTTCGTGACTTCGAGGTTCTTACACCGCAACGCTGGATGACACCGGCCCGAGCGAGCATCTCGCTCATTGGCAGCCACCAAGACCAAGTCGTTCGTTTGCCCGACGACGCCTCGCCACTATTTCGTTCCGGCTACTGTCCGAACGGTGGTTTCATGGTCGGTGAACGGGCCTGGACCATCCAGGTGCACCCCGAGTTCGTGCCGGGGCTCGCCGACCATCTTTTAGCTGGGCGCACCGAACTCATTGGTCCAGCACCCGTTGCGGCGGCCCGAGCCACACTAACTCGGCCCCTCGACCGGTTCCTCGTCGCCAGTTGGATTTCCCAATTTTTCAACGGAACTCGATGACCGGGTGAAGGTCGCTAGTTGGAACGTGAACTCACTTCGAGCACACTTTGGTCAGGTGCTCGGCTGGCTCGAACGCACGCGCCCGGACGTAGTCGGGTTGCAAGAAACCATGGTCGACGACTCGGCGTTTCCTCATCGGGAATTCGCGATGTTGGGCTACGAGGCAGCAGTCCATGGTCGTGGCGGCGGGGGAGGCGTGGCGCTCATTAGCCAGGTGGGCTTTACCGATGTGGTCGCCGGTGTACCGGGCGCGACCGCACCGTTCGACGAACCACGAATCATCGCCGCGACGGTGCAGGGGTTCGCATCTGGAACGTGTACGCACCAAACGGTCGAAAGGTCGGCACACCACCACACACCTTTAAGCTGGCCTGGTTCGAGTTGCTACGCCACGTCGCCAATGCGCATGTCGACGCACCGGCATTGTTGGTTGGCGACTTCAAAATCGCGCCGACCGATCGTGACGTATGGGAACCGCGCCGATACCGAGGCCGCAACCTCACCAGTCCACCTGAACGTCGCGCCTTCGACACGCTTGTCGCCGACGGCTCGACCACATTCTGGCCAACGTCGCTGCGTCGGCGATGACGCAGGGGGTCGAGGTCGATCGTGCGACCCGCGGCGAACCGGGCGGAAGCGACCACGCCCCGCTGGTTATCGAACTGGCGGAATTGGCAGACTGAGCGTGTGACCCTCAACCCGTCGGGCGTGCCCGCAGCTCACCAAGCGTATATGCCCGACTATGGGGTTGCTCCGGGTGTCGGTACGCCGTTGCCGTGGACTTGGGCCGAGGAGCGCCTCGTTCGCACCCACAACTATTGGGTCACGACAGTTGGCGTCGCAGGCGAACCGCATTCGTTGCCTGTGTGGGGCGTATGGCTAGCGGGTGGGGGCCCGTTCGTGTTCAGCTGCGGGCCACGGTCACGAAAAGCCCGTAACATTGCCACCAATCCGCTTGTGAATGTGTCGGGTGACGACACGGTGGAATGTGTGTCCGTCCAAGGCGTCGCCGAGCGACTTGCGCCCGAGTTCGTCGACGCCGCCATCGCGCACTATGTGGCCAAGTATGCAAGCCCGGACGAACAGCCGGCCGAAGAGCTGGCCGATTTTCTGCGGCAGAACCCCTTCTACGTTGTGCGGCCTGTCCGCGGTTTTGGAATCATTGAGCGCGCCGCGGAGTTCTCGACCAAAGCCACCCGGTGGGTGTGGCCAACGCTGCTATGAAGCAACGATCTCATTGATTACGGCCGGTACACCATCGCTGGTGATGTAGCCGGCGATGGCGCGGCGCTCACGTCGGCGGATTTGTCGACCATGACATGGATCGGCGTGGTCGAAGAGAGGCACGAATTGTTGGGCGCAATGACGATTCGCCTAAGCGCGGTGCGGCCCGGTGAGCCCGCAGCAAACAGCGACGATGCAGCCGAGGTGGACGCTTGGTCACACGGGTGAAGCCGCGCCGTCCCCGCGTCGATTGCCCAGACGTTCACGATGCCACCGAGACTGATGGTGATCGGCCCAGTCGACCGGGGGCCAACGCGGGTATCGAGCATGCGCATGGGAGACACCAGGGTTACCCTGGCACCGGTGGCCGCTGCCCCGGGTCGAGCGGTAAGGCCAAGGACGGCCACGGCGATAGCGAATGCTACGAAGAGGGGGGAGGTACGACGCAGTACGCAGGGTATCTGGTGGGGATCCAAGCGGGGTCTGAGCCCCTTTTCGCAACTGTTGCGCAAACGGCCGCCCTCGCGTCGGCCATATCCGCAACTGTTGCGCAAACGGCCGTCGGCCCGGCGCGACTAGCCTGCGAGCATCACGCCGAGGACACCGAGCATGACGACCGCACTGGCGACGACCTCTCGCCGTTTGTGTCGTTCGCCCAGCAACCGGTGCGATACCGCGAACGTTAACAAGAGCTCAACTTGCCCGAGCGTGCGCACCTTTGCCGCATTCTCGAGCGTAACGGCGAGGGCCCAACCCGCTGAGCCCAACACCGACAGCACGCCGACGATGGCCGATGATCGCCAGAAGGAGAACACGGCGACGAACTGGGCCCGGTTGGTTCGTGCCAGATAGATTCCATTCACCACCGACTGGATGGTGTTCATGGCAGCCAAGGTGAATAACGCGCGTACGACTGCAGGCCCATCACCCAAGCTCCGCGACGACAGCCGGATGAACACCGCGGCAAGCGCGAACAACCCGCCAGCAGCCAAGCCGTACCAGGCGGCACCGTCGCCGAACCGCAACAAGCGGCGCAATGGTGCTGCGGCGGGTTTGGCCAGCGCAACGACGCCGCCCACGCAGACCAGCGCGGCTAGCCAGCCGAGCGGTGTGAGTGATTCGCGAAGCACGACCGCGGAGAACACAGCCACCTGGATCACTTCAGATTTCGCGTACACCGTGCCGATGGCGAAATCCCGTCTGTCGAATGCCGTAATGAGTGCAATGGTGCCAAGGATTTGCGCGAGGCCCGCGACCGTTACGGTTAGCCAGAACCGGGCAGGAACTTCTGGAACCGCCTGGCCGAACACGGTGAACGTGAGCCCCAACGCAACGAGCGCTAAGGGCGCGCCGTATGCATAGCGAACGAATCCGGCCGCGCTCACCGACATTATGGAACGCAACCGCTGTTGCAGCGCGGTGCGAGCGGTCTGCATAACCGTGGCAAAAAGCGTGACCACTATCCACATTGCTGGCGAGCTGTCATCCGATGCGTCGAATAGTTGTGGTCTCGCTTGTGGTGGACCCGTAGGACCCTGCGGCCAACGTGACCGTGATGGTCAGCGGACCTGGGCTGTCGGGCACGTTGAGGTCGACTGAACCGACCCGGCTACAGCTATCGGCCAGTATGTCGCCTTGCCACCCCCACACATGGTCGCCGCCGGTCCACGAGACGGTGGCGATAATGGTGGCGTCGGTCAAAGCCGTACGTAGATCGGACACCACATGCACGTCGAGCCCTAGCGGATCTGCGGGGTGCAGCGACGAGGGCAATTCGTCGACTACAACGATGACGGGTTGGCACGCGGCTCGAACGGCATCGAACGCCGGCTTGGGTTGGCCACGGTGGTCGATGAGACTGGAACTGACAGCGGGAACGGCGTCGGCCAGAAACGACACCACGAATCCTCCCGTGGGGGAGAACCGCAAGCGACGCAACCGTTCGATCTGGAGCCGCACCACCTTGGCCTGGTAGTCGAGCGACGCGTCGCGCCATTCATCGAACGTTCGGTACGCCAGCGGGGGCACCTGCTGATCGAAGGCCGAACGGTCCAGACCGTGACGCTCGCTGAGTCGTCCCCAATCGAGCGCGGGCCAGCGTTCACTGTCGGCAAAATCGGCGTTGTACGGAACGCTTTGTGGCGAGAGTCCTGTAACGAAACGAACAAGCCGAGGCAGCGCTGCCGCGAGACGTTCAAGGTCGGATGCTTCGCCACGGGTCCATCCGAGCTCCAACTTGGTGTCGGTGCCTTCGAACTGAGGGGGGTGGGGAAGAACGCCGCTATGGGCGATGGCAGGACGGCTCGGGTCGGCGTTTCGTAACGCGCTTCTGACCCACGCATCGAGCACGGTTCGGTTCCACGACGGCAGAAATTGGCCGACTACATGCCGAGCGGTGGCACGAGGCGTGCCGTCGCCCGGATCGGGGGCTACAGGCTCATCGTGGCCGCACCACAGGGCAACAGAGGGGTGATGGCCGAGCAGATAGACGAGTTCTTCGGCTTGGCGAAGTGCTTGCTTTCGCGCTGTACGAGCAAATGAGCCGCGCATAGGCATGTCTTGCCAGATGAGCATTCCTGCAGCGTCGGCGGCTTCGTATAGCTCACGACGACTGACATGAGCGCCGACTCGCACGAGGTCGAGGCCCGCTCGCATGGCCAAATCGATGTCGCGCACGACCCGCTCGGGCGACGTGTCGCCAAGGTACGGGTCGGCTGGCGTGAGTTCGACACCCTTGATAAACAACCGCTCACCGTTGACCGAGAAAACCCAGTCCTTCATCGCTATCTGGCGAAGCCCGGTTCGCACGTGTCGGGCATGGCTCATTTCGCTATCGACGTATACCTCGACCCCCACCGTGCAAAGGTTCTGAGCGCCAAGCGCGTGCGGCCACCACAGGGCGGGGTTGTCCAAGCCGAACGTGTAGGACACTTCGTTGTGTCCAGTGGCCAGCGGCTGGTCTCGGTCGCGGTCGAGGAGATCATTGAGCGACGTACGCAATCGCACCGTGCGCGCTGCGTCGCTGTCGAGCACCAACTTGAGTTGGATGGTGGCGCGTGACGGTGTGGCGTCGAGGCAAACGACGGACATACGATCGATGCGCACCGGTCCTGTGCGTTCGATTCTGACGCCCTGCCAAATGCCACCGGGATTGTTTTCCCAGCCAACCGCACGTGGGTCCTGCAACGCGCCGGTAAGCGTTCGGTGCGGACGGTTGGGGTACGGAGACGAACACGCCACCTCGATAGCGAGCGAATGTTCCTCGCCAATTCGAGCGAGGTCGGTCACCTCGTAAGCATGAGGAACGAAATAGCCCTCGGTATCACCGAGATATGCGCCATCGAGCCAGATATCGGACTGGTAACACACGCCGTCGAACGCCACCCAGCTGCGTGCCCCCTTCGGCCCCGGGTCCCACTCGAAGCGAGTGCGGTACAAGACTGGGCCATCCGAGTCGGAAAACGCCGGGTTGGTGCGCCAGTGACTCGGTACACGGATTGGTTCCCAGTGACTGTCGTCGTAATCGAAACCAACGGCATCTCGTCGCAGATCATCGTCGGCGATTGCGGCCCGCCACAGACCAGACAGATCCATTCCCGTAAGAGTATTGGGTTGAACCTGACGGCGCGTCCGAGAACTGGGTAACTTGCAGGTATGGCTCTCGCTACAACACTTGGGGAACTCCGGGCGACCGGTTGGAAGTCGATTCCGGTGAAGGAGGAGATTCGGCGTAACGCAGTGGCGGCGATCATCGCGAACCGTCCACTCTTCGACGGAATCCACGGCTACGAAAACACCGTTATGCCTCAGGTCGAAAATGCCCTGCTCGCTGGGCATGACATGGTATTCCTGGGTGAACGAGGCCAGGCCAAGACCCGCATTATCCGTAGTCTTACCGGGCTGCTCGACGAGTGGATGCCCATCGTTGCTGGCAGCGAAATCAATGACGATCCGTACAACCCTGTATCGCGTTACGCTCTCGACTTGGTGGCCGCGCATGGTGACGACACGCCAATAGCGTGGGCGCACCGTGATGCCCGGTACGGCGAGAAGCTCGCAACCCCCGACACATCGATCGCCGACCTCATTGGCGAAGTCGATCCCATCAAGGTGGCCGAAGGTCGCTATCTGTCCGACGAACTCACCCTGCATTACGGGCTAGTTCCCAGAACCAACCGCGGCATCTTTGCCATCAACGAGCTGCCCGACCTGGCCGAACGAATCCAGGTAGGCCTCCTCAATGTCCTTGAAGAACGTGATGTGCAGATCCGTGGCTACAAGATCCGCCTGCCGCTCGATGTCTTGCTGGTGGCCTCGGCAAACCCTGACGACTATACGAACCGGGGCCGAATCATCACGCCACTCAAGGATCGGTTTGGCAGTCAGATCCGCACGCATTACCCCCTTGACCTTGAGACCGAGATCGAGATCATGCGTCAAGAGCATTCGCCACTTTCGACAGACCAGGTCAAGGTCACCGTTCCTCGTTTTATGGAGGATATTGTTGCGTCGATATCGCATACGGCTCGTAGCTCCAGCCACGTCAACCAGCGGTCAGGTGTCTCGGTGCGACTCTCGGTCAGCAACCTCGAGACGCTGTGCGCGAACGCGTTACGCCGCGGTTTGCGGTCGGGCGAGCGAGTCGTCGTACCCCGCGTCTGCGATCTCGATGCGCTCGCGGCGTCGACGAGCGGCAAGGTCGAGGTCGAGGCCTTGGAGGAAGGCCGCGATGGTGTCATCATCGAAAACATGGTCAAGGCGTCGGTGCTCAGCGTGTATAAGGCACGTGTCACCGCGGCGGAAGTCAAAGATGTCGTTGCGCTGTTCGAAAGCGGCGTTGTTGTACATTCCGGCGAGCAGGTTGCCTCTGGCGAGTTGGCCTCGCTGGTCGAACAGTTGCCCGGGCTTTTGCCCACGATTGTGGGGCTGACCGACGGCGACGAATCGCCAGCAGCTATTGCCAGCGCCGTCGAGTTCGTGCTCGAAGGTCTGCATCTGTCCAAACGCCTCAACAAAGATGTGTCGGGTCTGGCTGCTACGTACCGAGGCCGCACCTAATCCCTCGGCATTGCCCGGTGATGTGATGCAAGGCTGCCGACCTTATGGACAATGGGATCTTCGATGAGCGGGTTGCGGCCTCGTACGATGCGGCCTCAGGCGACATGTACGATGCGTCGGTGCTGGGGCCAACGGCCGAGTTCCTTGCCGACCTTGCCCACGGTGGTCGAGCGCTGGAATTCGCGGTCGGCACCGGCCGGGTTGCCTTGGCCCTCGCCGCACGTGGCGTTGAAGTCCACGGCATCGAATTGTCGCGACCCATGGTCGACCAAATGGTCGCCAAGCCCGGCGGCGACGCCATCCCAGTCACTATCGGCGACATGGCCACCGCCCGCGTGCCGGGTGTGTTCTCGCTGGTGTACCTCGTGTACAACACCATCACCAATTTACTCACGCAAGACGAGCAGGTCGAGTGCTTCCGCAACGCTAGCGAGCATCTCGACATCGGCGGTCACTTCGCCATCGAAGTGTTTGTTCCGTCGCTCCAGCGGCTGCCCCTTGGCGAAACCTTCAGGCCGTTCGACGTATCGCCCGGCCACGTTGGTTTCGACGAGTTCGACCTGGTGAATCAACGGTTGATCTCGCATCACTACTACGTTGGTGGCGGCCGCGGGGAAAAGTTCGCGTCGCCCCATCGGTACGCCTGGCCAGCGGAATACGACCTTATGGCCCGATTGGCGGGCATGACGCTCAGCCAACGGTGGAGCACCTGGAAACGCGACCCGTTTACGAGCGACAGTACATCACATATCTCGGTGTGGCAGAAGAACTAGCTGACCACCACTAACGCTCGGGTTCTCGTACAACTAGAAACACCAGCGACGCCGTAACAGCCATACACGTTGCTGACAGCACGGTAGGACCAACAATGCCCCAGTGCTCGTACGCCCGGGTTGCCAGCACCGCACTCATGGCACGAAGCACTGTCGATACACCGCCAGCGAACCCGAACGCTGCGCCCGGCGCTTGGGGCTGTAGCGACGGAATGATTGGAATGAACGACACGATCGCCAATTCGAATCCGCCAAAGCACAACCCAAGAAGCGCAATGGCCATCGGTAGCGATGGCTCGGCAAGTCCGATGAGTAAAGTCGCCGGTGCAAAGAGTGCAGCGCCAGCGAGGACTGTGCGACGCTTGCCGATTCGGTCGGCAAACGTTGCGGTGGCTGAACTGCCGGCTAGTTCGGCGAATCCGATGAGGAATGCAGCACCACCGATTGCCTTGCTCGACAAGCCGAATTCGTCTTGGAGCCACGCGCCAAACGTCACGAACATCGACACGATGGCCGCGGCCATGAACGCGAATGCGACAATCGCCGCGACGGTTTGGCCATTCCACGCAACGCGGCCCCGCTCCGAGCCAACGGCAGGTCGGTCTCGGGGGAGTCGCCGCGCCAGGTGAACGGTAACAAGAGCGATGCCAACGGCAATAACGCCGTATGCGACACGAAAGCTGCTGAAACCCGTAATGACACCCATCAGCGGCAGGCCCACGATGGTGGAAACTGCCCACGACAATTCGATGAGCCCTATCACCCGGCCGCGAGTCTCGTACGGGGTGCGCGAACTGACCCAGCTGGTCATGGCATTGTCGAACGTGACTTTTCCAATCGACATCAAAATGAGCGCCACGGCAAAGGGCATCAATGACCGCGTAACGGCCGCGATCACTGCGCCACCAACGAGGACGCTTGCGCCCACCACAAGACCAGCTCGGGGGCCCCGGCGGTCGATCTGTGCACCGGCGAGCGGCCCAGCCAGCCCGGTCAGATCACCTGCGCCAATGGCTACACCGACAGTCGACAGCGACACCCCAAGCCCCGTAGCGATCACACCAGCAAAGGGTCCGATAAAGCGGTACGCCGTGCCGGTGAGGAACCGCGCAAACGTCAGTCGAGTGAGGTGTTGGCGTAACTCGTCGTCGTGCTCGTCGGACAGAAATCGGCGAAGCGGCACTCAGTTACGCTACTGCGGGCTCACGTCAGTTCGCGAAGAGCGGCGCGAACGTTGCGGTCTCGGTCGAACAATCCCGTATGCCCTTGGGTGCCGCGGCGATGGTCATAGCCGTCGGTGAACGACGACCAGAACGCTCCACGAAGATCAATGCTGTCGGCAACAAGTTCGTTGCATACCTGGCGTGTTTGGCCGACGATGTCGGTTCGCCACGCCTCGTCGGTGGTATCGAGCGATGTTCCCGCGAGCAGGAACGATCGCCCAGGCAATTCGTCGTTTAGCTCATGGAACATGGCCGCCAAGCCTTGTGTCCAGGGAGCGTAGCCGATGTCATCGGTCCGCGAACCCACCGGGTATGGCCCGTGCTGACCGAGGAAGTCGTCGGTTTTTTGCCCGTTGACGCTGATGGCCCCTCGCCACAACACGCCGACGTGATCGGCGGACCCGGCAAGATCGGCAATCTCTTGAACAGCTAGGCCGGGAACGTCGAGTTCGCCGTCTCGTAACGCTCGAATGGCGGTAGTCCACGTGCGGTCACGTACGCCAGTACTGCGTTTTGTGGCGGTAATGGTTTCGTCGGCGGGGAATAGCAACGGCAGCCAGATCGACGTGGCGACGGGCGGTCCGCCCCGTAGCAAGCGCCACGCATCACGCCACGCCAGCCACATGCCGCGCACGGCCTTCGCGGCCATTTCTGGGTCACGCAACCCTGGTGGACGGGTGCCGCGCCGATATGCGCCGGCCGCAAACCCGGTGATGTCGTGGATTGGGAACCAGCCGGCTACCTGGTCACCTACCGCCTCGGCAATCACGTCGACATATCGGGGCCAGACACGAGACCGAATTCGGTCGTCGATGAAACCGCCCTCGTCGATGAACCATCCCGGGATGCTGTCGTGGTGCAACCCAAGCCAGACGTTGATGCCGTTGGACCGCGCCGCGTCGAGCATCGACTGGAGAAACTCGAGTTCGTCGCCGTCGAATTCGCCTGGTCGAGGTTCGATTCGCGCCCAGTCAAGCCCGTACCGCAACGTCGAGCATCCGTGTTCGGCCAACAACGAAAAGTCGTCGCGGTAGCGAGTCGCGAACCCGTTACCGTCGCCCGAGTGGGCAATGCGGCCATCTCGCTGCCACAGCGACAAGTCGCTGGCGGGCGAGATTCCAACACCGGCCACCGCGGAAGTGGAAACACCCCAGAACATTTCGGGTGACGTTGCGTCAGGCGACAAAGGGTGACCGCGTCCACAACTCGCCGGTGTCGTCGCTTTCGGTTGGTGGCGCGGCACCGGAAAGCGCCACGACGTCGATAGGTTCGGGGAACCCTCGAAGTTCGAGCCGGGTGTGGGGGGTGGCAGTGACTCCGGGCGGTAGTTCGTGCTGGGAAATAGCTGGCAACAAAATCTCCCAGCCGTCCGCGGCGTCGCAAAGCCTGGCCGCCAAATTGACCGCCGAGCCGATGTAATCGTCGCCTTCGAACAGCAAAGCATAGCCGGTGGCGATGCCGATTCGTAGGCTGAGTGGCTTGCATCCTTCGTGGCTGCGTTCGCTGAGGTCCATACATGCGGCGATTGCGTCCTGGTGGTCGACAGCGACGATCATGCAACCGTCGCCGAGCCACTTGGCGATACGAACGCCGCGCTCGCTGGCAACGTCTCGCACGATGGCGCGAAACGACGACAGAATGGCACCGGCTGAGTCGTCACCAAAGTCAACGGTGTGCTTAGTAAAGCCACCGAGATCAACGAAAACGAACGTACGCGGCACCCGCATTCCAACAGGCTATTGCCTCGCAGGGGTCATTGGTCGCCGTAAATCGTTTCCGGCCCGAGAATTGTGCTTCACAGCGCGTCTGCCAGCGTACACGTGGTTGATCAGCGGTAGCCTCCGAGATATGGCATCACGGTTTTCTTACAGCCGTTGGGACGGTACGCAAAAAGGATTCGACCTAGACGCCGAAAGCCTGATGGACGAACTCGCTGACGAGTTGCTTTATCACGGCGACGTGCACGCCGCGTTGCGCAAGGTGATGCAGAACGGCATGACCGACCGCAATGGCGAACGACTTCAGGGATTACGCGAGATGATGGAAAAGCTTCGCCAGAAACGCAAGGAAACGCTCGACCAGCACAACCTCGGCGGCGTGTACGACGACATTGCCGACGAACTGCGAGAGATTGTCAACCAAGAGCGTGACAATCTCGACCAACTAGCCCAGCAAGCCCGCGACTCCGACGACCCGGTTCGCCAAGAAACCGGCGCAACCGCAGCCGAGGAACGCCAGTTTCAGCTCGACATGTTGCCACCCGACCTCGCCGGCCAGGTCCGAGAGCTGCAGCAGTACGACTTCACGTCGGCCGAAGCCAAACAGCGTTTCGACGATCTTATGGAAAAGCTGCGCGAGCAATTAATGCAGAACGCCGTCGACAAGATGTCGTCGGCGATGCAAAACACTACGCCCGAGGGCATGCAGGCCATGAAGGACATGCTGTCGGACCTCAACCAGATGTTGGAGAAGCAGCAGCGTGGTGAAGACCCCGGCTTCCAAGAGTTCATGGATAAGCACGGTGAGTTCTTCCCCGAGAACCCCCAAACCCTCGAAGAGTTGCTCGAAACGATGGCTGAACGAATGGCAGCCATGCAGCGCATGATGAACTCGATGACGCCTGAGCAACGTTCGCAGCTACAGCAGCTGAACCAACAGCTCATGGAAGATCTCGATCTGCAGTTCCAAATGGATCAGCTCGGGCAGAACCTGCAATCGATGTTCCCGCAAATGGGTTGGGGGCAGTCCTACGATTTCCGGGGACAGGACCCGCTCGGCTTTTCGGATTCGATGCAGATGATGGATGAGCTCGGCGACATGGACCAGCTTGAACAGCTCATGAAGGGCGCTACGAACCCAGGTGCGCTCGCCGAGGCCGACATCGACAAGGTGCGCGATTTGTTGGGCGACGAGGCGGCACGGAGCATGGAACGTCTCGCCGAAATGGCCCGAATGCTCGAAGAAGCTGGCCTTATCAATCAGAAAGAAGGCCGCCTGGAGCTCACACCACGCGGTATCCGCAAGCTCGGTTCCAGCGCCCTTACCGAACTGTTTTCCAAGATGGCCAAGGACAAGCTCGGCCAACACCAAATTCACAAATACGGCATCGGCCACGAACGCAGTTACGAATCCAAGCCGTATGAATACGGCGATCCGTTCAATCTTGATCTGCAGCGAACCATCCGTAATGCCGTTGGGCGAGGCGGCGCAGGTACACCGGTACGGTTGACGCCCGAGGATTTCGAGATCGAGCGCACCGAAACGCTTACACGCTCATCTACCGTTCTCATGCTCGATCTGTCGTTGTCGATGCCGATGCGAGACAACTTCTTGCCGGCAAAGAAAGTCACGATGGCCTTGCACTCACTGATCACGAGCCAGTTCCCTCGTGACTACATGGGCATTGTCGGGTTCAGCGAGGTCGGCCGGATACTGACCGCCGCGCAGTTGCCTGAAGTCAGTTGGGATTTTGTGTACGGAACCAACATGCATCACGGGTTCAAACTTGCGCGTCAGCTCTTGGCCAAGCAGTCGGGCACGAAGCAGATCATCATGATCACCGACGGCGAACCAACCGCCCACATCGAAGCCGACGGCAACGTGTTCTTTAACTATCCGCCGGTCTGGGAAACCGTCGAGGCGACCTTGAAAGAGGTCAGCCGGTGCACCCGTGACGGCATCACGATCAACACGTTCATGCTCGATGCCGATCGTGGGCTCAAGACGTTCGTAGAAAAGATCACACAACTCAATCGAGGACGGGCCTTCTTCACCAGTCCGGACACGCTTGGTGACTACGTGCTCGTCGACTTCATGGAACAAAAGCGCCGAATGGCCCGTTCCAGGCACGTCGGCTAGCGAACTCGCCGGGTCGGCCGTTCCGGGCCGGCCCAAACACCGGTTTTTCGACTCAGAGTCGAAAAACCCTAGGATGTAGCCCGCCCTTTCGACTTCGAGTCGAAAAAGTGGGGGTGGGCTGGTGGGTTGGGCAGATGGGGACGGCTGGACGGCAGTCCGGGGGTCAATCGCGCGGTGCGCGGCGCGCTCATCACCGTTTTGCAATCCCCCCTTGCGCAAATGGCCTGTGCTAAGCGAGAATGACAGCATTGTAGTTACACGGTTGGCACAAACGTGTTAGCCGCCCAAACGTAGGGTCACTCGCCACGGCGGTCCTTGGCAGTGACAGGAGGTCTCAAGATGTATAGCGAACAGGACGAGCGTGACAATCGTTCATGGCAGGACCAGGCAAACTGCCTCGGTGTCGACCCTGACTTGTTCTTCCCCGAGCGTGGCGCATCGACACGCGAGGCGAAAGAGGTTTGCCGTTCGTGCGACGTACGCGTCGACTGTCTTGAATATGCGTTGGACAACGGCGAGAAGTTCGGCATCTGGGGGGGCCTCAGCGAGCGCGAGCGCCGTCGAATTCGACGTCAGCGCGCCCTCACTGTTCGCACCGTAGTGTCGGCCTAGGCCGGCGACACTGTCGACAAGTCGAGTGGTAGGCTCAACGCTATGATTGCTTTCCTTCAGGGTACTGAGTTGTACATCGTGATCGGAATCGTCGTTCTCTTGTTCGGCGGCGCTGCGCTTCCAAAGTTCGCCAAGGGCCTGGGCCAGGCGCAGAAAGAATTCAAGAAGGGCCTCGCTGAAGGCTCCGAAGAAACCCCCTCTGAAAACACGAAGTAGTTAGTCCGCACCGTCGGGTTTCCCCGCAATTGGGAACCATGGGCGTGTATGTGGCGTTGAAGTGACAGAACCTGATTCGATTCCCACCTGGGAGGACGTCGCCCAGCTTCACGGGCGATTTCTCTACTCGGTGGCGTATCGACTTACAGGTCATCATGACGATGCGCAGGATCTGGTGCAAGAAGTGCTGTTGCGTGTTCAACGCGGATTAGCAACCTTCGAGCCAGGTTCGTTGGAAGGATGGTTGAGCCGAATCACGACGAACGCCTTTCTCGACGAGGTCCGACGTCGCCGACGACGGCCATTGACCACAGTTGCCGACCTTCCCGACGCGCTCGTGGGTATCGCTGTTGAACCAGCCGACGAATTGGCCAAGGTGCATCTTCCGGAAGAGATCCAAGCAGCAATATCGTCCCTGCCCCCTGAGTTTCGGGCAGCAATCGTGCTTTCGGATGTCGTCGGTCTCGACTATGCCGAGATTGCCGAGCAGCTCGGCGTGCCCATTGGTACGGTGCGCAGCCGGTTGCATCGTGGACGCCTGGCCCTACGACGGAAACTGGCATGACGGACCATCCCGGCGACGTACTATCGGCTTACCTCGATGCCGAACTTGGCGCGCTGGAACGCGAGGCGGTCGAAGCCCACCTCGCCGCCTGCATCACATGTCAGCGAGAACTGGCAACGGCCGACGCGGGGCGCGGCATCGCTAGGGGACTCGCCGACGTAGCGCCTCCGGACGGCTTCTTCGCGCAGATCGTTGCCCACGGCCCGCGTCCGAAGAGGATGTTGGACGACCTTCGTCCTCGTCGAATCGGGTGGCTCAATGTCGCCGCAGCCGCGGCCGCCTGGATTCTTGTCATCGCCGTTGGCCGCCTCGAGAGTGACACGTCGGCCATTCCGGCCACGATCCGGCCCTTCCTGGCGGCTCATGCCAGCATTCTGCCAACCTTCCGGTCGACATCACCCGCCCAAACGCCCGTCGATACCGGGATGCCTTCGGCATTGTCGGGTTCGTTCACTCTGCTCGGGTACGCAGTGTCCTCCCAGGGTGTCCCTCATGCGGTGTACAGCGACGGTGTTCGAACGGTATCGATGTTCACCGAACGTGGTCGACTCGATGTGTCGAGTCTGCCGCTCGAGGCGCGCCCGATACAGGTTAACGCCAGACCTGCATGGCGCGTGACGTCTGCCGACGGCGACGTGGTGTTCATGCAGAACGGCTATGTGGTGGTGATTCTGGTCGCAGCCGACGACACTATGGTTGAGGATGTTGCCAGTGAGTCGATGACATTATTCGACGACACGATCATCGATCGTGCCGAGCGAGCTGGCCGCGCATTGCTTGAAACGTTTGGTCTACGCGGTTAGCGGCTCGCCACAACGAGACGTCGCCGCTTCAGGATGCGGCGGCGTTCTCGCTCGCTGGTGGCACCCCAAACGCCGTGATCGACCCGATTGTCGAGAGCGTACTCAAGGCATGGCGCTACAACGGGGCAGGTGTCGCAGATTCGGCGCGCTCGGTCGACCCCCACGCCGTCGCTAGGAAAAAAGACAGCAGGGTCGTGCAACCTGCACAGGCCCTGGTTCATCCACTCGTGTTCGCTACTTTCATTCATTTGGGGTTCTCCCCTTCATGTCGGCTTGTCCAGTACAGCGTTATCCGCCCGCTTCCGGTTCCCGACTTCTCATCGGATCACCGAGAATCTGACGATCTCATCGACCGACTGGTTCCCGGAACCATGAGTTATCTTACTGCGAATCGTTTTATTTGGCCACAAAATCGTTCAATGTTCATCGACCTAACCACGAAGAGCGGTATTTGGACGCGTGTTGGAGGCTCTCGGTCGGTAGTGCGCGTTCCGGGTTAGCATTGAGGCCATGTCCAATTTCGCCGCCCCTGTCGACGCTGCGCCACCAAGAGCGCATGCCAAAGTTGTCTACCTCGGGCCTGTCTCCCCCCATTGGGAGGTGTACTCCGAGTACGGCGATCGCACCGTGCTCGACGAGTTCCGGTCACGAGTACTAGCCCGCCTGGTGTTGCTCCCGCGTGACGACCCACAGTTCCGCCGCAACCGAGAACGCGTCGTGCGTGACGCCGAGCGCGAAGGCATCGCACTTGAATGGGACCTCGGCCTTCCGGAATAGCTCGGGTGACCTATGATCGAACCCGACCTTTTGTTGAATCGGGAATCGTCGTGGTTGGAGTTCGATCGGCGCGTGTTGTCGTTAGCGCTTGATCCGCTCATTCCAGCCTTGGAGCGGGTCAAGTTTTTGGCCATTGCATCAGGAAATCTCGACGAGTTCTTTCAGGTTCGCGTCGCCAGCATCAAGGATCGGCAACTCAGCCGGCCCGCAGTGCGCTCGCCCGACGGTCGGTCGCCCGCGGAACAGCACGGTCGTATCGTCGCCGAAACAACTCGGTTGATAGCCGAACTCGATACCACATGGTGCACGCACATCGTCCCTGCATTAGCCGAAGCCGGCATCCACATAGTCGGTTACAGCGATCTCGACGTCGAGGCGGCCAAGCACCTCGACGTGTGGTTCGAACGCAGCGTGTTTCCTGTGCTTACCCCGCTATCGGTTGATCCAGGCCACCCGTTCCCGTACATATCGAGCCTGTCGCTGAACCTCGGTGTCCTTGTTGCCGACCAAGAAAGTGGCGAGCGCCGCTTCGCTCGCATCAAGGTCCCTACCACCTTGCCGCGAATCGTGAGCACTGGCGACGGCCGATTTATCCTTCTAGAGGACGCCATCGGCTCGCATCTCGACCTGCTCTTTCCGGGGATGGAGATCGTCGGCTGGTGGTGCTTTCGGGTGACGCGCCACGCTGACCCTGACATGACCGACGAGGTCGAAGCCGACGATCTTCTCGAAGCCGTCGAACAGGAACTTGCACTGCGGCGATTTGGACGAGCGGTGCGCCTTGAAGTGGAAGTTGGTCTCCCGGCTGAAGTGCTCGATCTGCTGCTCAACGAACTCGAACTCGCTGTCGACGATGTGTTCGAACAGTCAGCCCCGCTGCAGTTCGTCGGGATGAGCGCGCTTGCCGCGTTGGGCCCGGCCGAACTTCGAGATACGCCGTGGCCGACCGTCGTGCCCAATCGGGTGGCGCGCGCCAGTGAGACCGGCCGATCGATGATCGACGTCGTGTCCGACGGCGACCTACTCGTGCACCACCCGTACGAGTCGTTCGGCCGAACTGTGGAAGCGTTGCTGTACGACGCCTCGGTCGACCCCCAGGTTCTCAGTATCAAGATGGCGTTGTACCGGACATCTGGCGACGGACGAATGATCAGGAGTCTCGCCCGGGCAGCCGAACGAGGTGCCCAGGTGGTGGCGCTGGTCGAACTCAAGGCCCGTTTCGACGAAGAGGCCAATATCTCGTGGGCTCGAACATTGGAACAAGCTGGAGTTCACGTCGTGTATGGCTTTGGTGGCCTGAAGATGCATGCCAAGGTGCTGCTTATCGTGCGTGACGAACCCGAAGGCCTTCGACGCTACGCCCACCTGGGAACGGGAAACTACAACGCCTCAACCGCACAGGTCTATGAGGACATCGGGCTGCTGTCGACCGATCCCGACCTCACCCGCGACATCAGCCAACTATTCAACCAGCTCACCGGATTCAGTAAGGTGCAGCGATACGAACAGTTGCTCGTTGCACCCGATCGACTTCGTCCGAGACTCGTTGAGCTCATAGCCAACGAGGCCGAACTCGGTGATGCCGGACGAATCGTCATCAAAGCCAACGCCGTAGCCGATCCCGGCATTATCGAGTCGTTGTACGAAGCCAGCAAGGCGGGTACCCAAATCGATCTCATCGTCCGAGGAATCTGCACATTGCGGCCTGGGCTCACAGGCGTGTCCGACAACATTCGTGTCCGATCGGTCATCGGCCGCCACCTTGAACACTCCCGGATCTACCATTTTGCTCACGGCACCGTAGGGGGCTCGCCGTTGTGGATGATCGGCTCGGCTGATCTGTTGCCACGTAACCTCGACCGTCGAGTTGAAGCGTTGGCCCCAGTATCACGACCCGATCACCAGGCGCGACTGGCTGAACTGATCGACTCATACCTGCATCCCGACGCCGCGGCCTGGACACTGACGGCCGACGGGTCGTGGTTGCGTCCGACCGGTTCGGTGGACGTCCAAAGTCAAGCGCATCAAGCAGTCGACCAACGAGCAAAAGCCCCTACGATGTCGCCGTGGCCGAACCCGGCGTCGAGCGTCCGAACCGATCGCTAACGCGCCCCGGCGCAACCTCGGCCTTTAGCCGACTGGCTCGAACCCACGCAGCAGGTGCTGCTGGCGACGCTGCCGTCGCAATAGCGCTCGCCGGCTCGTTGTTTTTCGACGTGAGCGCGGGTGAGTCTCGTGGCAAGGTCGCTCTCTACTTGCTGTTTACTATGGCTCCGTTTGCGGTGATTGCGCCGTTGGTCGGCCCCATGCTCGACCGTGTGCAGGGCGGTCGCCGCATTTTAATCGCCGGGTTCTTGTTCCTCAGGGCACTGGTCTGCCTCCTCATGGCCAAGCACCTCAAAAGCGCTTGGCTTTTTCCCGAAGCATTTACGTTGCTGGTGCTGGCGAAGGCGTATGCCATCTCGAAAAACGCGGTCGTGCCATCGGTGGTGCGCAACGAAGCCGAACTGGTAGAAGCAAACAGCAAGCTCGGGCTGCTCTCAGGAATTGCCGGATTCGCCGTAAGCCCCATTGCACTACTGATCCGACTGGTCGGCGGAGGGTCGGGGGTCGTGATACTTGCCGCGATGCTGTTCGGCGTCGGTGGCGTGCTGGCGCTGGCATTACCGCGTGAGCGCGCTGGCACTGGTCGCACTACTGAGCGCGACCGTGAAGCGCTCCGGTCGGGTGGAATAACGCTCGCCGGTTCGGCCATGGGACTGCTACGAGCCTGTGTAGGGTTCCTGTCGTTTCATCTTGCCTTCTGGCTGCGGTCATCAGGCTCGGGTACCGTCCGGTTCGCGATGGTGCTAGCAGCGACAGGTGTCGGCACGCTGGTCGGTAACGCGTTGGCCCCCCGCGTACGACGTCGAGTGGTCGAAGAAAACATGCTGCTTGGTTCGCTGACAACAGTGGCCGTTGTTGGCGTGATCGCTGCCGCACTTGGCGGAGTACTCGGGGCGGCACTGCTGTCATCGGCAGTCGGCCTCGGCGCATCGGTTGGCCGATTGGCGTTCGATTCGATCGTGCAACGAGACGGACAAGACGCCAACCGAGCCCGAGCCTTCGCCCGATTCGAAACTCGTTTCCAGATGGCATGGGTGCTCGCCGGGTTCCTCCCGGTACTCGTGGCTGTGCCCGGGTCGCTCGGGCTGTTCATCGTTGCCGTGCTTGCGGCCGTAGGCGCCGTGTCCTATTTCGCCGGTGCGCGTTACCTGCGTCGGCGCGGCGAGGTTCCTCGATCATTGGCCGGAAAGGTAGGCGACGCCGTTCGCAGGCGACGTGCGTTAGAAATGGGTCGCCAAGCCAAGCCTCGCCGGCCTGACCACCACTAGTGGCGTCGAGTTAGTCGGGCAACGTGATGCGAGCGAGCCATAGCCCGGGAGCATCGAGCTCGGCCGGTGTCGGAAGTTGTTTGGCCGACAACCAGAGCGGAGCAAGCGCGTCGGTGCCAGCCCGCTCGATGACACCATCGACGAACGCCTGACCCCGGGCTAGCTGTGTGCGTTCCAACCGCAACCCCACAAGACGCTCGACGAGTTGATCCGACGGACTGACGCTTAACCGTCGACGACGAACGGCCTCGCACACCGCGTTTCCGGTACCAATTATTCGGGTCGTGGCAAGGTCGACGAAATGGTCGATCACGCCCATCACCAGTGCAACGAGCGCATCGAGTTGGACGGCTAAACGCTCTTGTTCGGGGGTTCCCACAGCGCCGAGTAGAGCGTGAGGATCGCCGAAGACTTTCGCCATCATGGCCTGAGGATCTGCCATCGAGTCGTTGTCAGGGTCGGGGCTAACCATGGACTCGATGGAACGGGTAAGTGCTTGAGGATCGGGCCGAAAGGACGCCGCGAATTGTCGCAGCAGTTCGGTGAGTGCCAGATGGACATGAGGCACCGACAACACCGCATGACTGGTCAGTTCGTGCAGGCAGACCCACATGCGCAGGTCGTCACGTGGCAGGCTCCAGTCAGTGCCAAAGTTATCGACCGCCTTCGAGACGACGAGCAGCTCCGCCGACGCCGGCCGAGGTATCGGCAGGTCGTATAGGCCAAAAGCGCGTTGGGCCAAATGGCCAACCATCGAACCGGCCGACAAGCCAAGCATGGTAGGCGCCATAAGGCCCTGCAGACCGGCCAACATATTCGACATAGGGTCGACGGCGTCGTCGGGGGACTCTGCGGCCGGCTTTCCCAGCGCACTAGCCAGATGTTCGAACAACGGTCTGTACGCGTCAAGCGAACGTTGGGCCCACACGCCCGGGCTCACCGGAAGTATCGTCGGTTCTCGACCGACAACGGCCGTGTCGAGTCCGGTGACGTTGCGAACGTGCAGATCGGCGATACGAACCAGCGACTCGTACTCGATGCGGGTGAGCGGGTCGACATTGGCCTCGGCCTCACCACCGGTCGCGAGCGACAACGCCACTTGGCGGGCCGCGTCCCAGTTCATGGTGCCCTGTCCTTGGAACATGCGAGAAACGTCACCCATAAACGGGATACCGTCGAACGGGTTGCCAGTTGGATCTTGCGGACTCACAAGGGCATGGTAGAGGCGTGAACGAAGAAATCCACCCGTCGACAATCGTAATTACGGGTGCAGCTTCGCCGCTCGGACGCCGGGTTGTGGCCCTCGCCCGCCGTGACCCCACCGTCGGCACGCTGCGCGAAATCGACGACGTCGTCGGAGCGCACGACGGGCCACGGAGCGACCTTGTTACCGGCGCAACCTGCGTACTTCACCTGGCGTTCGCTGCCGACACCGAATGGCAACCAAGCGGCACGGCGCGTGCCAATGTCGACGGAACCCGCGAACTGCTCCTGGCCATGGCTCAAGCCGATGTTCGCCAGCTGGTCGTGCTGTCGTCAACCATGGTGTACGGCGCATGGCCGAACAACCCGATACCTCTTACCGAAGACGCGGTGCTGCGACCAAACCCGGATTTTGCCTACGCCGTTCAACGCAGCCAGGTCGAACAACTCGTTGCCGACTGGGTGAATGGTGACCCGCGGCGATCGGCTGCGACACTTCGTCCAGCGGTCTTTATGAGCAAGGATTACACCGGAGGATGGATAGCTCGGTCGCTCACTGCGTCGGCTGGAGCCCGGCTGCGCGAAGAGGACCCACCGGCGCAGTTCCTGCATGTCGACGACCTAGCCGCAGCGATCGACCTGGCGCGCGTTCGATGCCTGGACGGGCCGTTCAACGTGGCGCCCGACAACTGGATACCCGGGGAAACGGTCCGTGCGCTTGCGGGTTCAACCCATCGGCTTCGGCTGCCTGCAGCTATTGCTACCCGCGTTGCTCTGTGGCGATGGGAGTTTCAGCGAGGCCCTATTCCTGCGGGCTTGCTGCCGTATACCGTGCATCCCTGGGTGGTGTCGAACGATCGACTTCGGGCGGTGGGTTGGGCACCAAAGCGAACCAACGAGCAGGCCTATGTTGCGGGCACCGAGGCGAAGTGGTGGACGCTGCTCTCGCCCAAACGAAAACAAGAACTGGCGCTGGGCGGATCAATCCTGCTCGGCTTGGTCGTGTTGCTCGGCGGTCTTGGCTTGGCCCGCTCGGTGGCCCGACGATCGAGAACGCGCTGAGCTAGGCTGGCAGGCTGTGCTTGACAACCATACGAACGCTGCCCCAAGTCCCGCTTGACGCTACCGCCGTGGCCATCAACCTAACGGCGTTGCGCCGTCCCAAGACACATATTTGACGGCCTATTCGGGTGCCGGGTCCGTTCCAGATGCCTCCACCTTGAATCCTTCAGCAGGGCAGGTCGAGGCGAACACGGTATTCGTTCAAACACGCGTTGTTGCCGGCGCACAAACCGTTGCTGTGTTCAACGCTGCCGGTTCGACCCATTTCCTGGTCGACATAAAGGGTTGGTTCTCACCGACCGGGAATTGGCACGCAGCGCCCATCGCCGCGACACGACTCGTCGATACGCGCTACATCCTCGGAACCACTGGAGGTCCTATTGGGCCGGGTCAAACCCGGACTTTCGTGGTGGGTCAACGTTTGCACGCACCGATCATTCCCGACGGGGCACCGGCGTAGTCGTGAAGATCACCGCCACCAACGCAACCGCGGGCACCTGGCTCACGGCGTTCGGTACTAGCAGCGGTAACACATCCACCGTGAATGTTTGCGGCAGGCACAAATGCAAGCAATCACGCGCTCGTACCGCTGAGTACATCGGGAAGCTTCCAGATCTTCAACGCTGCCGGCACGGTCGACGTGATAATCGACATCGAGGCGTATACCTATTGAGCCGAACTGCAGACCGAGTCCCTGAGAATCTATGTTGTCTGGGGATACTCGCGGTCAGGCCCATGGGCAAATATCAGCGGGAATAACGTTGACGTGCTTCGAAATCGAAACGTCATCACGCTCTTCAACGTTGACCCAGAGGCGATCACGGCCATAAGCGAGGCGATCGGCCCCAGGCATCCATTGGTGTGCATCGATCCCGAACGCGGCTACCCGTCCTTCTAGATGATCGAGAGCCAGTTGAGCTAGGCGGGCAGGGCGGGTCGCTCGCCCAACGTGACTGATTTGGTGATGTGCTCGGCACCGCGTCGGATACCGAGTTGGACAACGGTGCCAGGCTCGCGGCTTTTCGTGGCGACGCTGACACCCCACATCGACACAACATGAATGCCATCGACCGATTCGATGACATCGCCTTGGACCAACGCCGCCGCTGCTGGCGACCGGGGGTCGACGTCGGTAATGACCGGTTCGTTCGCTGTTGTTGTTTCACCCGAGATGCCCATCCAGGCACCGGCCTTTGTGCCACGGGCCATTGATCGAGCGACCCCAGCGGCCAGTTCGGCCGGGATGGCGTACACACCGGTCCTGTCAGCAGCAACAACCACCCCGATTACCACACCGTTGGCGTACACGAGGGGTGCGGTGGAGCGATCGACCGGGGTCCGTAACTCGATTCGCATGGCTGGCCCAACCCGCGTGCCGTCGTCGAGTTCGACCTCGGCAAGTGTTTGGTCGATGCGACCATCGAGCGACTGGCCGCCACCTTGCACCTGAACGGCGTCGCCACTCACCACACCAAGGCAAAGTGCACGGACGGTTGGCGTCGTTGGGGTCGAAGTTCGCAGCACGGTGAGGCCCGTTGTGGCATCGTGACGCAGAGCAACGGCCCAGGTCGTGGAACCGTCGGGAAGGACAACCTGGAATTCGGCACTGTCGGCTGTGACGGGCATCAAACCGACGAGAAGACCCTGGTCGTCGACTACAAGCGCCGTGGGCACCACCCGAGCAGGGACTGACGGTGATGTGGGCACCGCCGACGTAACCGTGGGATGTGTTGGCGTGGCAAGCCCGGCACCGGCAGCAGCCCGTGCGAGCGTAAGCGTGGTTGTCGGCAGGCCCACCCGGCTCGGTCGGGACCCGTTAGGCGAGGCGGAGGTGGCAAACGAATAGCCCGCCACACAAACAACCCCAAACGCAACCCCACCGAAGAGACGGCGGTGACCACGCGATGGCTTTGACCGCGAGGCTGACGGAGCTGACACGCCCACGAGTTCGGACGGATGGCGCCAGGCCCTCAGGTGAGGCGGCGGCAGCCCCAGGTCTCCCGGCGAAAACGTGGACTCGGAGTCATCGTCAAACTCCGGTCGATCGCTCCACTCCACGAGTCTTAATCGTAGCCAGAACCTTGGCTCCCGGGGCGTCGGGTCCAGATTGGCTACGATCACCGTGTGGACACCAGCATTCAACCGCCCGACAACGGTGACTGGTGCGCGCTCACGACCACCGACCTACCCATCGCAGCTGTCTACGAGTGGTGTGTTCTACCAACGTGCGGCGCAATCGTCGTCTTTTCGGGCACCGTTCGCGATCACGCCGTCGACAGCGACGGCGCCGTGCGCGACGGTGTAACCCACCTCACATACGAGGCGTACGAGGAACATGTGGAACCTCGACTCCACGCCATTGCCGCCGAGGCCCGCAATCGGTGGCTCGGCCTTGGTCGTCTAGTTTTGCTCCACCGGGTTGGCCAACTTGGCCTAGGCGACTCGTCGGTCGTGTGCGCAGCGTCGGCCGCGCATCGGGGCGAGGCATTCGAGGCCGCCCGATTCCTCATCGACGCGTTGAAAGATTCTGCACCCATCTGGAAACGCGAAAGTTGGGAAGACGGAGACTCCTGGGGTACCGGGTCCCGAGTTATTCGCGACGTGGCCGGCAACTGATGGCACGCGACCTAGCAATCGACCTGGGAACCGCCAACACGCTGGTGTACGCCAAAGGGCGCGGCATCGTGCTCAACGAGCCGACCGTTATAGCCCTGAACAGTCAGTCGGGCGAGGTGTTAGCCACCGGGCACGAGGCTTGGCACATGATCGGGCGAACACCGGGTTACATCGTTGCCGTGCGTCCGTTGCGTGGGGGAGCCATCACCGACTTCGACGTCACCGAAAAAATGATCCGGCTCCTCCTTCAACGCGTTGGCGTCAGCCGGTTCAACCGGCCCCGGGTGGTTATCTGTGTGCCGTCGGCTATCACCGAAGTAGAAAAGCGTGCTGTTACCGAAGCGGCGCGGCGGGCAGGCGCGGCCGAGCCCCAGCTCATCGAACAGCCCATGGCCGCCGCTATCGGTGCTGGACTTCCCATCGATCAGCCCATCGGCAACATGGTTATCGACATTGGTGGCGGTACCAGTGAAACAGCGGTCATCTCGTTGGGGGGAATCGTTGCGCTCGAAGCAGTACGCGTCGGCAGCTTCGACATCGACGCTGCGATTCAGACCTTCGTTCGGCGCGAGTACGGCATAGCGATCGGTGAGCGAACTGCAGAAGAAATCAAGGTCGCTATCGGCTCGGCCGACCCAACCCCCGACGAAGTCGAAGCCGAAGTCCGAGGCCGAGACCTCATGACCGGGCTACCAAAGACCGTGGTACTACTGCCCGAAGATGTTCGCGTTGCTATCGACGAGGTGGTTGTCGCCATTGTCGATTCGGTGGTGCGTTGCCTGTCGAAAGCGCCACCCGAACTGTCCCAAGACTTCCTTGAACGCGGCATCAACCTTGTAGGCGGCGGCGGAATGCTCCGCGGTCTCGATACACGAATCGCGCGAGAAGCACGAGTCCCGGTTCAGCTTGTCGAAGCGCCGCTTGAATCAGTGGTGCTCGGTGCCGGACACTGCATCGAACACTGGGACCAGCTCAAAGGCATGTTCATGGGGGCGCGGCGCTAATCAATGTCGCTTCGAGCCTCGTCAGAAGCGGCGACACTGCTCACCGGCGGGCTCGCAGCAATCCGCCAGCAGTACCAGGTGCCGGGTCCGTTCCCGCCCGCAGTCGTCGCCGAGGCCGAACAGGCCGCGCAACGACCGCTCAATGCGTCTGGTGATCGCGATGCCCGACACATCGAGTTCGTCACGCTTGACCCCGCCACCTCCACAGATCTTGATCAGGCCTACCATCTCGGACAAGAGGCCGACACCCTGGTGTTGTCGTACGCCATTGCCGACGTTGGTTTTTTCGTCGATCGAAACAGTGAACTCGAACGCGAGGCGTGGCGTCGAGGGTCAACGGTCTACTGTCCCGACGGGCGTGAACCCCAATACCCCGACGTGCTGTGCGAAGGAGCCGCCAGCCTGCTTCCCGACGTTGATCGGCCTGCCGTTGTGCTCACGGTGCATCTCGACGCCGATGGAAATGCCACGTTGCGCAACGCTCAACGTCGGGTCATACGTAGCCGTGCCAAGCTCGCTTACGAAACCGTCAGCGATCCGCAACTGGGGCCGTTAGTGGTTGAGTTCTCGACCCGGGTCGCCGCCGCCGAGAATCGGCGCGGAGCCACCCGAATCGAATTCCCCGAACAAGACGTCGAGGTCGACGCCTCGTCGCCAGGAGGATTCAAGCTCGTAACCCGTCAACGTCACACGAGCGAAGACACCAACTCGTCGCTATCACTCGCCGCCAACATGGCAGTGGCCGACTGCATGTTTGCCGCGAGTCAGGGCCTGTTCCGTGTCATGGCCGAGCCATCGGCCCCGTCGGTCCGAGCGCTTCGTCACCGCGCCAACATGCTCGGTATCAACTGGCTGTCCGGACACTCGCTGCGCCAGCTTGGGGTGACGCTCGACCCCAACAACCCCAAGCATGTCGCGTTCCTTTTGGCGGCTCGTCGGGCTGGAGGTGGAGCCTCGTATGCCGCGTTCGAGGCGGGCCAACGTCCGTGGCATAGTGCCATCGCTGCCACCTACGCACATGCGACTGCACCTCTCCGACGCCTCGCCGACCGCTACGTCCTCGACCTGGTTGTCGAACTCTGTGCCGACCAAGAGCCGACCAAGGTCGACGTTTTCCGGTTGCTCCCTGATGTGATGGACCGCGCGAGTAAGCGAGCCTCCGCCGTGGAACGAGCCACCATCGACCTTGTCGAGGCCGTTACCTTGGTGCCACAGGTGGGTGCAACCTTCGCGGCCGAGATTGTCGAGGTAGACAACGGCGTGGCCCGCATTCAAATCGCTGATCCGCCGGTGTCGGCGCGTGTACGCGTTACACGAGCAGGCCCCGGCGACATCGTCACCGTGAGGCTCGCGAGCGCGGACCCAGCCAGTCGCTCGATCAGCTTCGAGCAAGTGACCTAACAAGCCGTTTCCGCAACAGTTGCGCATATGGCCGTCGCTGGCCCGGGCGTTTTCGCAACTGTTGCGCACATGGGCTGGTCGCTGTCGCTAGTGGCGACGTGTGGAACCGACCCGGCGTGATGCCTCGTCGATAGCTGCCAGCAGCGTCCGCGAATTCAACGCTCTCGCCGTCGCCGACTCGGCATCAATTCCCGCCAACGTGAATGGCCGCACCTCGACCGACCGAGCCGACGTACCTGGTGCGCTGACGGTAGGCACCGCCAGTTGCACAACGCGTTGCTCGCCGGAGGCAGGAGCGACCACAGCCCGACCGGGATGTTCCGTGCGATGATCATCGAGATACACGCCAGCGGTCTGTAAGGCGCTGTCACGAGTTTGATGCAACAACAGATGATCGAACGCAAGATTCCCGAGGTTCGACGTGAGGAACGTTGCTGGGCGCCGAGTCGCTACAACGAGGCGGGAGCCCTCGGCCACCAAACGCTCGAGCAGCCGAGCCTGATCGGGTTCCATCGTAAGCAACATGGTCACTTCGTCGACAAGGACAACAAGATCGGGGCCGCCAACAAGGTTGCTCGGGAGCGTTGCACCCGAGCAGACCACGTGAGGTAATACCTCGAAACCGGCATAGGCACCACTGCCCTCGGCGTCGACCAGTGCTAATCGAAGCTGCTCGGCCGGATGCGTTGCGGCCAGCGACAAGGCCATCGTTCGCAAAGCGTTCGACCGTCCCGTTCCCTGAGCACCGGTTACGAGAAGTGGAGATGGATCACTGTCGATAGTTAGACCGACGAGGTGGCGGGCATCTCGCCCGTACGGTGCGGTGTGGTTACCCATTCTCCACCGCTCCATGATTCCATCGGCGAGGCGGACAGGATCATCGAGCCCGAGCAAGGCATCGAGGGCCACGAATGGCGGCAAGTCGGTGGGCGACACGGGCCGTCCGAACGTTCGCAGTCGCTGCGCAGCGGCCGTTGCTTCGGGACGGCCGATACCAACAGCGAGCCCGCGTGCAACTACAGCGCCAGCGGGAGACCAGGCGACAAGCCCATCCTCGTCGACGTCGAGTCGCGCCATGCCGTCGGGGACATCATTCGTGATTTGTAGCGTGACGCGAGTAGTTCCAACTGCGGTCGCGGGCGGACGCGCGCCGTCACTGAGCACCAACTCGAACGGCGCGCTGGACTGCATATGCGGGAACCATTTCACCCAGTCCCACGCCGCCGGACGCGAGGTCGCCACACGAATCGACACGACGTCGGGCCCGTGCAACAGCGCCGCTTCGACAAGCACCCATCTCGCGACCGAATGTGCTGCGTGGCGGGGACCGGTAAGCGCGATGACACGATGATCAGCGAGATCGACGACGAGCGGTACGCTAAAGAGCTGGGAGGCCCGTCGTACATCACGAACAAGAAGTTCAGGGACTGCTTGATCGGGGCGGACAGGCGACCAGATCGCATCGGTTGACCCGACACCACTGCGTAGAACGTCGGGGTCGTTGCTGGCGCGTTCCCACAACCCCGAGCCACTGTCGAGGCGGCCGAGCAGCTGGCAGATGTCGGGGTGCCGGGCACGTCGGGCTTGGGCAGCGTCGGTACTAGCGAGGCCAAGCGCTTCGACCACCTCGCTACGCAACGCATCACGCTGTCGTAGGGCACGGCGCTTGCGCAGGCCTCTCGGAGACGAAAACAGAGCATCCGGAATGTCGACCATCGGGCCCTCGGTAGGTAGGGCAACCCGGAGCGCCGGGTCCGCAAGCAGCACCCGACCTTCGTAATCGGTCGTGCGAATAGTTGCCGGTACACGAAGCGCCTCGTCGGCGAACGACACTCGGAACACTGCGGAGCCGAGATCGACAAGATCTTTTCCGATCGGCGACCCGGTGCAACGCATGCCGTTGATCAACACGGGTTCACCCGTTGCCGGTTCAACCGTTACCGGACCAAACTCGGGTACCGTCAACACGAACCGCCCTGCAGGTCGCGTCTCGGTTCGACGCAGGCCGCCGCGAGCGGGACCCACGACTCCGACAATGTTTGTACCAATAGGCAGACCAACAGAACCGCCCGCGGACAAACCCGCAACCTGGTGCAACGTGGCTCGGTCGCTTGACGCCGTAGCGGACTGTGGCGTGCTAGACCCGAGCAACGAGCCTTGCCGGACACCCGAATCGACCACGAGTTCCTGGCCGCTGACCGGCCGCCCGTCGATGGCAAGCGGCAGAGGCAACCCGAGCGCCGATGCCAAATCGGCGACAGTAGTCCCGGTCGCCACAGTGACGAGCAAGTCACTGTCGCTGCCATCGCGATGCACCCGCAGCGCGTAGGTGGTCGTTATGCCCATCGTGGGTATACGAACGGTGGTCATGCCGGTCGCCGCCGACGTTTGGCTCGCGAATCGACGACCTCGGTTGGCTGATAGACCACCCAGGTCATACCCGGTTCGGCCGTGGTCTCCTCGGGCGTGGCAATCGTGGGCGCGGAACGTAAATCACATTTGGCGATTCCGTTCTCGGTAGCGCTCAAAGCAGCACCCACTGGTACAGCAAGCTCTGCGACCGAGAAACGAGCCGCAAGTTTTTCGGACACGCGCACGTCGGCCAATTGCACGACCGACGTGATTGATGTCTCGGTGCCGAGGGCTATTCGATCGAACGTTGGCTTGTCGTCAGGATTCCGATCGCCAAGCGGCGGGGACGACAACGTGGTTGCTACATAGCCTCCGAGACGAATCGACCAAACCGACCGTCCGTCGTTGTAACGAAGCGCCGTCTCGTGCGGGTCATAGCAGGCTGCTGGCTGGGAGCGCGCCAAGCTGCACGGCAACGTGTCGACCCCGGCCAGAGAAATTCCGGCGGTGTCAGCAAGTTCTTGGATACGTAGAATCGACGAGAGTCGAGCGACATTCATGGCCGCGAACCCTGGAACGCCACCGATTTCGAGTCCCACTATCGAATCGCCTGCTTGTGGCCGCCCGACTCCGAGGTTGTCCATGACAAGTTCGAGGGCGTCGGGATCGTTGAGGTCGACCGTTACCAACTGCGCGTCCGGTGAACACAACGCCACATACACCGGTTCCCAGGTGAGTTTGAGCTGATCCCACACCCGCCGCAAAAGGTCGACGACAGCTTGCTGGTGACACACATAGCCGTCGATAACGTCGCCGGGTGACAGGCGCAGTGACACGGCATCGGTCACCACTGGCGTGTCACGCAGCTCGAGCCGGACGATTCGTATGTGGCTGTCGGTGATCGCAACGCCAAGCGCAACCGGCCGACTGAATCCGCTGCTGACGTCGGTCATACCGAGAGACTAGAACGCCCTAGGTTCCGCCTGGGCGATAGAGCACTAGCTCGTGATCTTGAAGACCTGGCCATCTAGCGACGCCACGTACATTTCGCCGTCGGTGTCCTCACCAAAGGTGGCCAACGACGAGCCGGTCTCCGAAATGAGAACGGCGGTGTCAGGGGCAGCCGGATCGATCGCCCGGATTCCCTTGGCGCAGTAGTCGGCGAAAACGTAGGCCCCCCTAAGTGCCGGAATTGCCGTTCCTCGGTACACGAACCCGCCCGTGATCGAGCACCCTTGCATCGGGCCGTCGCCGTGTTGATATTCGTGAACGGGAGGGCGATGTTGAGGGGATTCGACGTCGGCGTTGAAGCGCGTGGAACCCTCGAAGGCGCTCCAGCCGAAGTCGACGCCGGACTCATTGGGTGCAAGCCGGTCGATTTCCTCGGTGGCGCCTTGACCGACATCGCCAATCCACAGGTCGCCGGTGGCCCGGTCGAATGACAGACGCCACGGATTCCGTAGGCCGGTCGCCCAGATCTCAGGTCGAGCATCTGCAATTCCAACGAACGGGTTGGAGCTCGGCGCCGCGTACGGCGCAGTGGCCTGCTGGCCGGGGTCGATTCGCAGAATCTTGCCCAACAATGATGTCAGGATCCCACTTCGTCGCTGCGGATCACCTGACGATCCGCCGTCGCCTAGGCCAACGTACAGATAGCCGTCGGGACCGAACGTGATGGTGCCCCCGTTGTGATTGGCGTGGGGTTGTTCCTGTCCGAAAACGTGTCGGCGTGACTCGACCGCCACGGTGCCGTCGGTGTCGACAGTGAACTCGTCGATGGAGGTGTCGCCCTCGCTGTCGGAATAGTGCACATACAAACGGTTGCCCGACGGGTTGAAAGCCAGGCCAAGCAGACCTTGCTCACCGCCAGCGGTGACACGGTCGGCGATGTCGAGAATCGTGTTTGCATTGCCCTCGCTGAACCGGATCACCTGACCGGACCGTTGACCAATATAGAGCGACGCGTCGCCGACCCTGTGCACTACGACGGTTGGATCGATCACCTTGGCTATCTCGGTGATCTGCACGCTCAAACCGTCGAGCTGAGGTCGTAGCGCAACCGCTGTCGTCGTGGGACTTGATGCAACACTTGTGCGCGCTAGCGCCGCAGCCACCGTTGGTACAACATGTACCTCGGCCCGGTCGCGCGATGCTGGCGAACTACAACCCACCGCCGTCACGACAAACGCAATACCCACCCGACGCATCATGTGGTTTTGCGCAGTAACCCTTCCTGAACCACCGAAATCACGAGCCGCCCATCACTGGAATAAATCGACCCCCACGCCAAGCCGCGGCTGTCGGACGACGACGGCGTGTACTGGTCGTACAACAGCCAGTCGTCGGCGCGGAATGGACGATGGAACCACATGGCGTGATCGAGGCTTGCGATCTGCAGGGTGTTGTCTTCCCACGTCACGCCATGGGGGAGTAACGCGGTGTCGAGCAGCGTCATGTCGCTGGCGTACGTAACAATACACGCGTGCAGAACCGGATCAGCGGGCAAGTTTCCAGCCGCCCGCATCCACACCCGCTGAAACGGTTCAGCCTTTGCACGTCGCTCCAACGGCATGCCTTCGACGTAGCGCATATCGATGGGCCGCGGCCGGTCGTAATAGGGCCCGAGCGAGTCTTTGTACGGAGCCATTCGCGTCTTGAAATCGGGCAAGGTGTCAGGGGCTGGCACCGTTGGCATGTCGATCTGGTGTTCGAGGCCGTCCTCAGGCGTATGAAAACTTGCCTGTAGATTGAAGATTGCCGCCCCTTTCTGGATGGCGACGACCCGTCGGGTGGCGAAACTGCGCCCGTCGCGAATGCGGTCGACCTGATAGAGGATCGGAATTTTCGGGTCGCCCGGTCGCAAAAAGTAGGCATGGAGCGAATGCACAAGCCCGACATCTACGGTGCGGGCAGCAGCGACTAGTGCTTGCCCGGCGACCTGCCCGCCAAATACCCGCTGGCGATCTTCGTCGGGTGAAACTCCCCTAAAAAGATTGACCTCGATGGCCTCCAGATCCAGTAGTCGTATGAGGTCTTCGACGGCTTGCTGGTCATTCATGATGTTCGCAACCGTAGTCAGCGAGACCTGATACAACACCACGCGACCGCTGCGTGCGCTAAAACGTCTCTACACACATGGCGACATCGGCGATACTCGATCGCAAGGCGTGGTCCACACGCCTCGCGACACGCGGACGTCGCTTCGTCGCGGTCTCAGCGCTTTCAACCCTAATGACCCAAAGCCTCGTCTGGTGGCTTGTCGGAGCGCTGTACTGGCACGGCACCCCCGCCAACATTACGGCTGTTTGTTTGTCGTCGATCCCTGCGTTCATGATCACCCGACGATGGGTGTGGAACTGCAGGCAAAGCAAGGCTTCGTTGCGGCGCCAAGCCGGTGTCTTTTGGGCGATGAGCCTGGCTGGCCTGGTTATCTCGACGATCTTGGCCACTGCGATGTTCATGGTCTATCCACACGCATGGGCCGTGAGCCTCGCCAACCTCGCGGGCTTTGGCCTGTTGTGGTTCGTACGGTTCTTTGTCCTCGATCATTACCTGTTCGCAGCTCAATAGCCCGGCGCCCTCTGCGGGCGTCGTACAGTTCACATCTATGTCCTCGCTGTTGCCTTTGACCTCCGATGAACTGTTGTCCACCACCCGCGCCGTACGAAAGCGTCTCGACTTCGATCGCGACGTACCCAACGACCTGATCCGCGAGTGCGTCGATTTGGCCATGCAGGCACCGTCGGGTTCAAACAATCTCACGATGCAGTTTGTCATTGTTAAGGACGAGGCGAAACGCAAGGCCATCGGCGACGTGTATCGGACCTGCTACGACATCTACCGGTCGATGGATGGTGTGTATGTCGGCTCGATCGACAAGGGCACTGACGAGGGGAACGCACAGCAAAAGCGCGTGGCGACATCGGCCGACTTTCTTGGTGACCGGATGGGCGATGCGCCGGTCCTAGTACTGGCGTGTACCGGCGGACGTGTCGACAATATGCCGGCCATGGTGTCGGCATCGATGATGGCCAACGTGCTCCCCGGCCTCTGGAGTTTCATGTTGGCGGCCAGGGCCCGCAGCTTGGGAACCGCATGGACCACCGTGCACCTGATGCAAGAGCAGGCGGTAGCCGACATAGTCGGCATTCCATTCGCCGACGTGCAACAAGCGTGCCTGTCACCATTGGCCTACACGCTCGGTACTGACTTCAAGCCAGCCGGGCGCCCACCAGCCGACAGCATCATCCACTGGGACACGTGGTGATCAGCGGCCCGTTGCGGGCCGCTGCGTTAGCTGCAACCGGTTTCATGCCGCCAAACGAGGGCGATGCACTGCACGCGGCTGCGCTCGTGGCCGGGCGAGCACTGCCGGGCTTGGCGTTCCTAGAAGTCGGGTCGTACTGCGGCCGTTCAACCATCTGGTTAGGTGACGCGGCGCGACGCTCCGACACCGTACTTTTTGCCGTCGATCATCATCGCGGCAGCGAGGAAAATCAAGCGGGCTGGGAATGGCACGACGCATCGTTGGTCGACACCCGTATTGGCAAGATGGATACCCTGCCGACGTTTCGTTCAACGCTGTATGACGCTGGGGTCGAGGATCATGTCCTCGCCGTTGTTGGTCTGTCGGCAGTCGTGGCCCGGTACTGGACGACCCCGTTGGCGTTGTGTTTCATCGACGGGGGTCACGGTGTCGAACCGGCCCGAGCCGATTACGCCGGCTGGACCCCTCATGTGGCTCCCGGCGGGTACCTTGCCATCCACGATGTGTTCCCCGACCCGAAAGACGGCGGCCGCCCTCCCTACAAGGACATTTATCGTCCTGCGTTGCAGTCGGGCCTTTTCGTCGAGACGTCAGTCGAGGGTTCGCTGCGAATCTTGCGACGCGTCTGTAGCGAATAGACCCGACGCCTTCGATCGGCGGGTGAGTACCCCGATCTCGAACTACTCGGCGGTTTCAGTCGCTGTGATCCACGGTTTGTTGTTCACGCACGTTTTGCTCTAACGCGCCCCTGGCATGGGACAACAATTCAAACAAGACGATTGTTCCTATTGACATTTACTGGGGGGGGGGCGCATTGTGTGCACATGGGGAATGGTGCAGGCGATCACATTATGCGGGGAAGTGGACGCGTTCGCTGTTTGACTGTCGTGTGGGTTGTTCTTTCTGCTTGCATTGTATCGGTGGTGGCGCATCCGGGTGTTGCGTCGGCGGGCAATCAACCTGGTGCTCTTTTGTTTCCGTTTACGTACCCGATCAATGGCACCGTGGGCTACCGGTTGGTTCCCGGAGTAAATTCAGCGCACGACGGGACCGACATGTTTGCGTACGGAGGGCTTGGCGCCCCGGTCTACGCTTCGTACTCGGGATTTGTACACGTGGCCGATACCAACGCGAGCGCTGCTTGGAATGGCACCGGCGTGGGTTACGGCAGATACGTGATACTTCGTCATGGTTTCGGTCTTGAGACGCGGTACGTTCATCTCAATTCACTAGCGGTTGCTACCAATCAGCGTGTTGCAACGGGTCAGTTGATCGGGTATCAGGGTAAGAGTGGTGGTTCGAATAATTCGGTGCATTTGCATTTCGAGATTTTCAATACGAATACCGGGTATTGGGTGGATGTTAATTCGCAGATGGCTGCGGTGCCGTTGAGTGGTCCTGTGACGGCCCAGTCACCGATCGGCTTTTCTGGTTGGTGGGGTTTGAAGAACGACCCGACGAACGGCCCGGCGGTGAAGAATCTCCAGTTCGGGTTGGGTGGCGATATTCCTGTGTCTGGGGATTGGGATGGTGACGGTTATGACACCCCGGGGATCGTTCGTTACAACACGTCGAACGGGCTCTTGGATTGGTGGTTGACCAACACTAAGTTGACGACTGCGGCGGATGGGTCGCTTCTTCCGGTGGCGAGTGTTAGCCAATATGGGATCGCGGGTGATACCCCTGTGGCTGGTGACTGGAACGTCGGTGCCGATGAGTTCGGTATGGTGCGAAGGTCAGGTGGTGTGTTGTATTGGTTGTTGTCGGGTGCGCCGGTATGGAATTTCGTGTGGGGCTTGCAGAACGATGTGCCAGTTGTTGGTGATTGGGATTGTGATGGTGACGACAACCCTGGCGTGAACCGTGACACTGGCGCTGCACAGTTGCAATGGCATTTGGATTACCAGTACGCCACGGCTGCTGAGCAGGTCTTTGTATGGGGTGAACGCTACCCGGCTGTGTACACCGATCACGGGTTGGCGGGGCAGTGGAACTCCACGTCGTGCGCTCGGCCAATCATTGCTCGTAATGGTGCGTACCAGTGGCTCGGGGTGACGGGATTCCCTGGCACGCTAGGCATGAACATAACGTTTGCGGGCGATAACGACATTGCTCTGGTGTCTGATTGGGACAACGATTCCTACGACGATTTTATAGCGCTTTGGTAACTACCACGGCCATACTCACAGAAACCGGGTCCCCATGATGCGACACGTCAGAGTCATCAACGAACTGGTTACGGTGATGCTGTTCGGTGCTCTTGCGGCGTGCGGGACGGTGCCTGACCAGCCGACCGCAGCACCCGTATCGACAGCACCCCCGACGACCAGCCGGCCAACGGCCTCGACCCCAGCCGTCGCGCAGACCACGGAGCCAGAAACCAAGCCCGACCTGCCACCCCAAACGACCGAACCACGAATGCAGACACCGCCACCAGAACCCGTGGTAATAACCCAGTTTCCGCGCCCAGCAAGCCCGATCAAACTGACCAGCGGACCGCTCGACCCCCAAATGATCGGTCGCAACTTCGAAATTGCTGCGCCGTTGCCAGACCCGCTGATCTACTTCGGCGACTTCGAACTCCCTGAGGGTAGCTGGGGCGGTGGGGGCGGAGTCGGTTTGGATGCCGACGGAAGACTAGGAGATATCGGCGAGTTCTCGTTGCGCCTACCAGACCGCCTTGTTCTCGTCGGTGGGCGCTACTTGGGCCCACGCGTCAAGCCAAACGGATTCGAGGAAAAGCCGTTTGGACGTTACGTCATTCTCGACACGGCCGAGCTTCCAATCGCGGAAGTCCGAGACGGCACCGAGTACTACACGAGAACGTGCTCACTCGATGGTGTACGCGATGAACATATCACCGCTGTGGCAGCAATCGACGTAAAGCGTATCAATGCCGAGCCAGCAGTAGCCGCCGTACGCTTAGACCCCAAAACAGGACAGTTTACGGAGCTCGACGCATCGAAAGTTACCTGCCGATACGAAGGACCCATCGACCACAAACCCGGTCCGGTACCCAACCCTTGAGGATCAAACGATAGGTGGACGAGGTTGGCCATCGACCGTGCGGTCCGCGCTGCCGATCGTGGCGAGGTCATGAAGCACCTTGGGCTGCTAGTTCATCGATCGTTGAGCCGCGTAAGGATCGCGGCTTTGTTGTCCGGCGCTCGGTGCCGCAAGCGAAACAGGGTCGTTACCACCGCACCCAACGCTGCACACCTCTTTCAAATACCGAGATCGCAGTCGACAAGAACCCACTCGATTCCGGGTTGGCGTCAGGCCTGTTCGTCGAGACGTCAGTCGAAGGTTCGCTGCGAATCTTGCGCCGCGTCGGCAGCGAATAGACCCGACGCCTTCGAGCGGCGGGTCAGCAAATCGTCGGCTAGGAGCACGGCGGCAGCGGTATAGGCCGAGCGTTCGTTATCGGGGAACAGCACCCGTCCCGGATACACAATGCCGGTGAAATAGGCGCCGTCATGGTCTCGATGGGCATAGGTGGCCTCGAGTAGATCGGTGGCTGTTTGGGTAAGGCCGGCGGCAGCGAACGCCATGGCGCATTCGGCGGTTTCCGATGCCGTGACCCACGGTTCGTTGTTCACGCACCGCACACCGAGGCCCTCCATCACAAACTCGTCGTACTTAGCCGCAAGGCGAGTCTGTGCTGCCAGGCCCGTTACGACACCGCTGAGAACGGGGTAATACCAATCCATCGCCCACCGCGTCTTGGGCTCGAACGCGCCGGGCTGATCACGAATAACGTCGGCAAGGTTGAGTGACGCCAGTTCCCAATCGGGTCGATACTCGCCCGCAACCGCAGCTAGCGCCTGGGCGCATCCAAGACTGTGACAAATTGACGATGACCCGGTGAGCAGAGCGTAGCTCCACGGTTTTCCGTCGGTATGGCGAGCCCAGATGATCTCGCCCCGAGGTGTTTGGAGCTGCAACACCCAGTCGATTGCCCGTTCAACCATGGGCCAGAAGTGGGCGACGAAGCCACGATCACCAGTAGTAAGCCAATGGTGCCAGATACCGGCAGCCACATAGGCACACACGTTGGTATCGAGCTTGGCGTCTTCGATAGTGCCGTCGGGAAGGTAGTAGTTGTGCCAACTACCGTCGGGCCGTTGGGTGTCGACAAGCCATTGGTAGGCGCGTTCGGCGGCTCGAAAGTGGTCGCCGGTCGTGAGAGCCATAGCAGTTTCCACATGATTCCACGGGTCGCAATGCCCGCCGGGAAACCACGGAATCATGCCCGACGCAAGCTGCAAGCTGGCAATGTGGTCGACCGTTTGCGCCCGTTCGTCGGCGGTGAGCACTAGCGGGCCTTTCGGGCATAGACGATGTAGCTCTTGCCGAGTACTGGACTGAGCGCTCGTTCGATAACGCGCACAGACTTTGGGCCTTTGATGATGTCCCACTCAAGAAACTTGCGATACGCAGCTACCGCCGCGTGATCGTTGTTTGCCGGACCGACCGCGCATTTCAGCCACCAATACGGCGAATGCAGCGCATGAGCATGGTGCTGGTTCTCGACAGTGAGACCGGCAGAACGCAACTTGGCTTTGAGTTCGGTGGCCGTGTAAATACGCACGTGCCCTCCCACTGATTTGGGTGCGTGATATTCGTCGGTCAACATCCAGTTGACCTTCTCGGGAAACCACGTCGGCACCGTTGCAGCAACGACACCACCAGGCTTGAGGATGCGGGCTATCTCGCTGATTGCGCCCACATCGTTCTGTAGATGTTCGAGCACTTCGGACACAATGACCCGGTCGAACGAGTTGTCTCGAAATGGCAGCCGGGTTGCGTCACCTTGAGGCGAACCGGCGAACCGGTCGGCTTGGATCTCGCCTGCTTCAGCCATGGCGGCAAACGTGGCGCGCACGCTGAGCAATTCGTCGTGGGCGTATTCGAACGCAACGACGCGCCCACCGCGTCGAGCGGCTTCGAATGCGTGACGGCCGAACCCGGCACCCAAGTCGAGCACCAGGTCGCCTGTCTGTAGCCCGAGGACGTCGTAGCGAACGGTGAGCATGTCAGCGGCCGTTCGCCCGAAGTTTAGCCTGATTCGCGGGCATGGCCAGCACCTCACGGTATTGATCGACGGTGAGTTCGGCGCAATAGCGCCAGCTCCACCGTTCGACGACACGGCGGCGTCCTGCCTCGCCGATTCGGGCGCGAAGTTCGGGGTTATCGAGGCCACGCCGGAGCGCGGCTGCCAGGGCGTCGGCATCGCCGGCCGGGCATGACAGCACGGTGTCGTCGTCGGTACCGGTGACCTCGGGAAGCGCGCCGCCATCAGTTGCTACGAGGCAGATGCCGGTAGCCATTGCCTCGATAGCGGGAAGGCTGAACCCTTCGTACAGGCTGGGCACAACGGCAAGTTCGCTGTGCGCGTACAGCTCGACAATCTGTTCGTCGGTCACACCGGAAACGAAAGAAACACAGTCGGCGAGCCCAAGATCGGCAATGAGCTTGTCGTTCGCTCCGCCCGGCTTGGCTCGGCCAATCACGGTGAGACGGATGGGTCGTTCGGTGCGCAACTTGGCCACGGCTTCCAACAGGTATTGCAGACCCTTGAGCGCAACATCGGCCGAGGCTGTGGTGATCAGGTGACCGGTGTTGCGAGCGATATCAGGCTTGGGTGAGAACAGATCGATGTCGACGCCCACCGGCACAAGGCGCATGCGATCGAGGCCGACGCCCATGTCGGAGTGAATGTCCTTGATGGAGTTCTGCGACACGACCACGACCCGTGGCATACGACTAGCAACCCGACCTTGCATCTTCACAAACCGATACCAACGCTTCAACGCTCGACGTTTGGCCGCCTTCTCCGTGTGTTCGAGTTCCAACGCCAGGTCGCGGGTGATGGGGTGATGCAACGTGACAACGGTAGGGATCATCTTTTCGATGCCGATGATGCCGTAGCCGAGACACTGATTGTCGTGTACGAGGTCGAAGTCGCCCTTGCGATGCCGTAGCGCTTGCAGGGCGCGAACGCTAAACGCCAACGGTTCACTGAAGGTGCCGGTAGAGAACTGTGCGATCTCGACAATGTCGCCAAGCTTCTTAATTTCCCAATACGCCGGAAAGCGCCCCGGATACAAGTCGTTGAACAGGTCGAGGCTTGGAAGCTGGTGGAGGGCGACCCGGTCGTCGAGAATCGGGTACGGCTGCCCGCTGTACACCTCGACGTGATGCCCAAGGTCGGCCAGCGCCTTGGTGAGATGCCGGGTGTACACCCCCTGGCCGCCAACATGGGGTTTCCCACGGTACGTGAGATACGCGAGTCGTAAGGGTTCATCAATACCGGGGCGCAAACCCCGTGCAACAGCAGACACGAGCTGAGATCTTACCTGTCGGTAGCCCCTTTAGTGCTTGCCCCGTGTCAGCCCCAGGCCCACGTCATCGTCGCAACCAGAGGCTGACCAGGCCCGGCCGTGCGTGGTTCGAGCGTGAGCCCGTCGGGCGGACCCGACTGCGGTTCTATACACACCGCATGGCTGCGTTCGTCGAACACCACCCAATGATCACAACTCGACGTAATGGTCAGCGCGTGCCCGTTGGGCCACACCAGCCGAGGCGCCACCGCCAGGTTGGTAAAGCAGTCGTCCCACGGCCCACTGGGTGGTCGCACCGTTTCGCCCGTGGGAATACCTTCGCTGTCGCGCAAGTACATCGATTTCGCTGCGAACGCCAGACCCACCGGCCGTTTGAACCACGGGTGCCAACCAACCATTGCCGGCATCGTTCGGTCGTCGTTGTGGACCTCCAGCGTGCACGTTAGCGAGATGCCCGTCAACGCAAATCGTTGGATGGCATAGCCGCCGAACGGCCATCCCGGCCCAAGGTCCATCCGCAACGAACGGTCGGGTTGCACCATCCAGGGGCGAGAGAACCCAGTTCCGTGAATAGCATGGGGTGCCATGTTGGTGGCCAACTGGTATTCGCCGTCGTTGAACGTGAAGCGGCCACGACGCACCCGGCCTGCCCACGGCACCATGGGGTAGCAACCCCACGCCATCGGGTCGGCCACGCGAGTACCGAGTACCTGGTTGGCCTGAGCATCAGTCACGAGGAGCTCACGGCCATGCAGTTCGAAACTGGCGATCCGTCCGCCCCGGTCCGGGTCGACCGTAAGACGAGCAGGCGGAGCGGTAAGGGCGAACACCGGCACAGGCTATGACGTCGTACAAGACTTGGCCCATGAGAGCGATTATTCAACGGGTAACCCGGGCGTCGGTGACGAGTAACGGCGAACCAGCCGGTCAGATTGGTATGGGGTTGTGCGTACTGGTCGGTGTTACCCACACTGACGCTGTGGCCGAGGCGGTGAAACTGGCCGAAAAGATCTGGCATGTCCGAGTGTTCGACGACGCCGACGGTGTCATGAACGTGCCGGTCGGCCACGTCGGCGGCCAGGTTCTAGTGGTGAGCCAGTTCACACTGTACGGTGACACGAGCCGTGGCCGCCGCCCGAGTTGGATCGACGCCGCCCGCCCCGAACATGCCGAGCCGCTCATCGACGAGGTCGTGGCTGCTTTACGCCGGTTGGGCGCCACCGTGGCTACCGGTCGATTCCGAACCGATATGCAAGTCGAGTTGGTGAACGACGGCCCGGTCACCGTGATGCTCGAGGTCTAACCCACCATCCACCTTGTGCGCAACTGTTGCGGATTCGGCCGGCCCTGGAGGAGCCCATGTACGCAACTGTTGCGGAAGTGGTGGATTTAGCGTCGCTTGAACGGTGTGCGTGCCAGCCCAACGAGGGCGACACACAACACCATCCACGGAATGTCGCCAATGCGGTTGGCCCAGGTGAGCCCGGTTCGCCGCTCTACGGTTTCGGTCAGCACCGTGGCTTCAATTTGGGCGGTACGTTGGAGCACGTTGCCGTCGGGGTCTACGAACGCGCTGAACCCCGTAGGCGACACTTGAACGATCCACCGACCCGTCTCGATGGCCCGTAGTCGTGATGACGCCACCTGCTGGCTTTGCAGGATGGTACCGACGTAACTTGCGCCGTTGGTTGGGTTCACGATGAACGTGCCACCGTTGCGTGTGGCGTCTCGGGTTCGGCCGGCAAAGAACACTTCCCACGAGATGACCACGCCGACCTTGCCGATGCCGGGCACGTCCATCACGGCCGGGCCGACTCCGGCTTTTGCGTCGCGTGGCACCTGTTCTGCGCCGACGGGCAGTGCTTCGAGTACCGACCGGAACGGCATGTACTCGCCGAAGGGAACGCGTCGTACCTTGTCGTAGCGGCCAGGCATGGTGCCGTCGGGTTGAACCACTACCTGGCCGTTGATAAATGTCTTGTCGTCAAGATCTTCGGTGATGCCGACGGCGTACGGCGCGTTGAGCTGTGAGGCACGGCGGGCAATATCGTCGCGCATCGAACTGTTGGCGAAACTTCCGGTGCGGGCCACGATCACGTTCTCGGGCCAAACCACCAGATCGACCGGGCCGACGATGGTGGCGTCGGCGTCCAGGTGGCGTTGATAGACCACCTCGGGATCATCGGAAACAGCGCGGGTCCCCTGGGGTCCGCCGCCCTGCACGAGAGCCACCCGACTGGTGCCGGTAGCGGTGCCATTCGGGGCTACGGCCCCTAAGGCGGCCGTCGCTACGAGTACCGCCAGCCAACCCGCCGCCGGCCAAACGCGGCGTTGGGCCAAGCTGGCAAGAACAGCACCGGCGCCGAACGTGCCAAGGCTAAGTAGTAACGGCCCGCCGATACGGGCCAAGCCTGCGAGAGGTCCGGCAACCTGGCTGATGGCCAAACTCGCCACAGGGACACCGCCAAACGGAAAACAGAAACGGATGCCTTCGGCGATAGTGAATGCCGCCGGGTATACCAGCCACCATCGCTTGCCGCCGCCTAGGTAGGCCGCGGCAAGGGCCAGATATGACGAGAAGATGGCGATGGCGATGGGGAACCCCGGTGCTGTGAGCTGGAACATCCAACCGCAAGTCGGCCCAAACCATCCGAATCCGAAGGCGAACGAACCCCACCCGCGAGCCCGTCGTGACACCTCGCGGATAACGAGTAGATGGAGGGCTACGCCAATAGGCGCGAGCGGCCAGAATCCCCACGGTGGCATCGATAGCGCAACGATTGCTCCAGCGCCGAGGCTTGCTGCGAGCCGGGCTGCCCGGGTGGCACCGGGCGATGATTCACTGCGGGAAGGCACGGCGCCGAGCGTACTGGCCGTGCTGAGTTAGCTTGCCAGTTTGAGGCGGGTAACCCAGCGCTGAGCGGTGGAACCAACCGGATGGCACGCGAAGAGCGTTGCCGTGGCGTCGCTCGTTGGATTGGTGATCCACACGTCGGTTGGTTGCACGATGAGTGACCCGGTGACGTGATAGACGTAGCGCTTGTCGCGGATGGTGAAGATCACTTCGTCGCCATCGGCTAGCTCGTTGATGTAACGAAACGGCTTGCTATGGCTGGTGCGGTGACCAGCTACCACGACATTTCCTGTTTGCCCGGGCTGGGGTGAACCGGGCATAAGGCCCGGGCCATAGTCGAGCGCTGAAAGCGCCCAATCGTCTTGCAGCCGTTGATCGACCCCGAGTTTCGGAATCTGCAACCGCCCTACCCCGGGGCCGTTATCGACCTCGATCGCAGCCTCGGCAACCGGTGCCGCTTCCACGATGGCGGGCAATGTGGTGGCTGCCGTGGTGGCGGCCGCCACTATGGTCGTTGCCGCAACGCTAGTGCTCGTGGTCGCAGCGATGGTTGTTGAGGCCTGGTTGGAGGGTGCTACGGCAATTGTGGTTTTGGCCGCCGTGTTAGCCGAAACACTGGGGGCACCGGTTGAGCCGCAGGCTGCCGCTGCCGCACTGAGCGTGAGGAAAAGAATGAGTGAAGATCGCCGCATAGCGTTTAGATTCTAGTTTGGTTCTGCGCCGAGTTGTATTGCACTAATGGCCTGTTCTGCCTGGCGAATGCATGCCGGGATTCCAACTCCGTCGAACGCCGCGCCTGCCACCACGACGCCAGGCGTGTCGGTCGCTAGCAGACAGCGGATGGCCTCGATGCGTTGTTGATGGCCTGGTTCGTATTGCGGGAACGATCGTGGCCAGCGAGTAACGCGGGCGTCGGCTGGGTCGCCGGTCAGCCCGAGGGTCGTGCGGATGTCGGCAACGGCACGACCGATCAGTTCGTTGTCGCCGCCGGTAAGGGCATGAGTGTCGCCGAAGCGACCAAGCGATACCCGGAGCACAACGTGATCGTCCGTCGCCCAATGAGGCCATTTGGTTGATCCGAATGAACAAGCCGTGATGTGGCGCTGTTGTGGCTTGGGTACCAGGTACCCGGCGGCGTCGAGGGGGTGTGAGACACGGTTGCGGGGAAACGCAAGGGTAACCATTGCCACTGAGGCGTAGTCGATGGCGCCGAGCAGCCGTGATGCTTCGGGGCTGTGCGTCGCCAACAGGTTTGATGAAACGAATGCCGGTGTGGCAAGAATGACCGCTCGGGCCGGCACATTGTTGACGAGCCAACCGTTTGGGGTGCGCTCGACACTTACCGCTGGGCTCGACATGCGAACGTCGGGCAACTGACGAAGGAGGGCATCGACCACGGACGAGAAGCCTGCGACGGGGCTAAGGAAAACTGGCGCCTCGATGGCGGTCGCGGGTCGATTGCGGCGTAAGCCGACGAGCAGGCTGCGATGACGTTGGGCCGCGTCGGCGATCTGCGGGGCTGAGGCTGAGAGCGATAGGCGATCGGCGTCGCCAGCGTTGATGCCACCGATGAGCGGGTCGACAAGACGCTCGGCCACCTCGCTACCGAACCGGCCGCGGATAAACGTACCAAGGTTGTCGTCGGGGTCACGGCGGGGGAGTACCGGTTCGACGCTGGCTCGCAGCTTGCCCCGCAATGACAAAAGGGGCGACCGGGCGAGGCCGACCAAGCCGGCCGGTACCCCGAGCACAAGACCATCGGGTATGGGGTTGAGCTGGTTGTTCCACCACACATATGCCTTGCCTGTGGCCGGTGCGATAACCGGAATGCCAAGTTCGGCAAGCAGATCGACGCCCCATGGGACGCGGGCGAGCATGGCATCGGGCCCGGTCTCGACGGCCGCGCCGACGAATGGTTGGGTGTGAAGTTTGCCGCCAGAACGCGTGTCGGATTCGAGCACGACGTTGGGGATGCCGCGTTGTGTGAGGCGGTACGCGGCGACGAGTCCGGTAATGCCTGCACCAACAACAACGACGGGATCGGTGGATGTCACCAGTTCTCCGCTACCGCCCGAACCTGGTCGGCGAGGGCCGCGATGACGCTTGGATCGGCGTTCATGGACGGCGTGCGGGCGAACGCAAGGCCGTGGCTCGCAGCGACCCCGGCGGCTTCGATGTCGAGGTCGTAGAGCACTTCGAGATGGTCAGCGACGAATCCGCATGGGCAGACAAGCACGCCTTCCCACCCGTCGGCCGCGGCGTGCGCGATGACTTCGAGAATGTCAGGCCCGATCCAAGGCTCGGGTGTTCGGCCTGCTGACTGCCACGCCGTTCGGTACGTTCCCGACGCTAGGCCGACGGCGCCGGCAACGGCGTTAGCGGTTTGTTCGAGCTGGTCGGGGTATGGGTCGCCCTGTGCGAGAACCCGAGCCGGCAAGCTGTGCGCAGTGAACAGAACCAGGGTGCGTGCCGGAAGTTCACCGAGCGCGTGGGTTACACCTTGGCCAAGAAATTCGAGATATTCAGGCAGCACATGCCAGTTCATGATGGGGCGCATCTCGACGTGGGCGTCGTTTCCTGCAGCGCTGGCGCGTCGTTGGTATTCGGCGATTGACATTGTTGAGTAGTGCGGGGCGAGTACCAGGCCAACGGCGCGGGTGATGCCGAGTTTGGCCAGTTGGCTTACGGCGGTCTCGACCATTGGATGTGCGTGTTTCAGGCCCAGAACAACGCTGAACGCGGGACCGAGTGCGTTAGCAAGGGCGTCTCGTTGGGCATTGGTTCGCTGGGCAAGCGGTGAGATGCCGCCGATGGCCGCGTATCGGGCCGTGAGGTCGGCGAGTTGTTCTGCTGTTGGGGGCCGGCCACGGCGAATGTCGGTGTAGTACGCCTCGATTTCGTCGGGGTGACGTGGGGTTCCGTACGCCATCAGTACAACGCCGGTTTGCTGCACCCCTGTCACGACGGGGTCCAGGCGTGTACGTGGTCGGTGAGCTGCTCGAGAACAGCCGGGTCCGTGGTGGGAAGTACCCCGTGACCCAGGTTGAAGATGTAGCCGGGCCGACCGGCGTTGGCGGTAAGGATAGTTGAGGCTTGCGCCTTGGCGACGTCGGCCCCACACAGCAGCGCTGTCGGGTCGAGGTTGCCTTGTAGAGCGACGCCGTCGCCGACACGTTGGCGGGCGTCGTCGAGCGATACTCGCCAATCGACGCCAGTGACAAAGCGGTCGTGATGCGACATGCCTGCTTCGGCCATGGCACCGAGTAGCTCCCCTGTTTGCACACCGAAATGAACTGCAGGCACATTGAGGTCGGCGAGTTGGTCGAAAACTCTGGTGGAGTGAGGTAGGACGTAGCGCCGGTAGTCGGCTAACGACAGCGCACCGGCCCACGAATCGAACAGCTGCATGGCTCGCGCGCCGTTGGCCACTTGGCTTCGAAGCGATGTCACGGCTAGGTCGGTGAGGAGTTCCATGAGCTGATGCCACAGCGTGGGGTTGGCGTACATGAGCGATTTGGTGTTCTCGTACGTGCGACTGGGACGGCCTTCGAGCAGGTAGCTGGCAACGGTGAACGGAGCGCCGGCGAAGCCAATCAGGGGAACGGGAAGCTCGCGGGCCAGGATTCGGCAGGTTTCGAGTACGTAGGGTGTGTCGGTCTCGGGTTCGAGCGGACGCAGTCGTTTGAGGTCGGCGGCCGATCGGAATGGGTTGGCGACAACTGGGCCAACGCCAGGGGCGATATCGACACCGAAGCCGATGGCAGCGACAGGTACAACAATGTCGCTGTACAAGATGGCGGCGTCGACACCGTAGCGACGGACTGGTTGCAAGGTGATTTCGGCGGCCAGTTCGGGCTGGGCAATGGCGTCAAGGATGGAGCCTGGTCCGCGTACGGCACGGTATTCGGGCAGGGATCTACCCGCCTGGCGCATGTACCAGACTGGGGTGTGGGGCACGGGCTCTCGCCGACAGGCCCGCAGAAAGACGTCGTTCACGACCTCGCAGGCTATTGCCTAAAGGGGGTTTGCTCCCATTCTCTTCATCTCGTCCGGTTCGGGCCGATAGAGTTGGACCCTCCCTAAGAAATGGACGACACGGAAGGTCGTATGGTGCCGCATCCTGATCTTGAATCCGAACAGGCCTACATCGACTTTGCCTACGAGTGTTTGGAAGCCAGTAAGCAAGATGCGTGGAGGCTTCGGGCGCTCACCGAAGTAGGTCGTGGCGGTACGCATCAGGCGCGTTGGGAAGCCGACACGTTCGAAGGTGTTATCTCGAACCGGCTCACGCAGCTCGATCTGCGCGATTCCGCTTTGGTGTTCGGTCGCATCGATCGCGTTGTCGACGCGGCCGATCGGGTTGCTTCGGCCACGTCTGATCACGAATCGTTCCATATCGGCCGGCTGGCTATCAGTGACAAGAACCGTGAACCGGTTGTTGTCGACTGGCGCGCTCCGGTAGCGGAACCGTTTTACCGGGCTACGGGACGTCAAACGATGGGTCTCGCCCGGCGTCGGCACTTCAGTGTTGCCGGACCCAAGCTCATCGGGATTGAAGACGAACTCTTCGGAGAAGGCCACCTCGGTATCGGCCAGGACGATGGGCTGGTGCTGCAGGGGTATTCCACATTGCTGGCTGCGCTGGAAAAGGGCCGCACCGGTCAACTGGGCGACATTGTTGCCACTATTCAAGGCGAGCAGGACGAAATCATCCGCTCCCCGCAGGCTGGCGTACTGGTCGTTCAAGGCGGGCCCGGAACCGGCAAGACCGTTGTGGCGTTACACCGTGCTGCGTACCTTTTGTATACCCACCGGTTCCCGCTCGAAGATCAGGGTGTGTTGATGATCGGCCCTAACCGATTGTTCTTGAAGTACATCAGCCAGGTGCTTCCTAGCCTTGGTGAGGCCGGCGTCGACCAGGTGGTTCTGTCGGACCTTGTGTCCGATGCGAAGTTCTCTGGCGACGACAACGCTCAGGTCAGCAAAATTAAGGGTGACGTGCGGATGAGCAAGGTCTTGTCCAAGGCCGTGCGCGATCGCGAGCGTCCTTTGCGCGAGCCGCTCATCATTCCTTGGGGAACGTCGAGTTTGCGGTTGACTCCGCAGGTGAGCGAGCAGATCATTCAATCGGCTCGGCGCCGATTCCGCCGCCACAACGCCGCCCGTCGCTTCGTCGAACAAGAGGTATATGCGGCACTGGCGGCGAGTTCGCGAGTGGTCGAGGTGACAACCGACGAGGTTCGCGCCCGGGTCCACCTGCTCGACGATGTGCGGCTCACGTTCGAGCGAATGTGGCCGATGATGACCCCCGCCCAACTCGTGCACGATCTGTTCGGATCAACTGCGCTTATCAAGCTGGCGGCCTCGAGATGGTTGTCCGACGACGAGTGCCGTGCTTTGGCCCGCCCGCGTGACGAATCGTTGTCGGCGGTTCGTTGGACCACCGCCGACGCTGCGCTGCTCGACGAGACCCGGGCACTACTTGGTCCTCGACCCGATAAGCACGGCAAGATTCGCACCGAAGACGAAATCCGCACGTTTGGCCATATTGTCGTCGACGAAGTGCAAGATCTGACTCCGATGCAGCTTCGGATGTGTGAACGCCGAAGCCTCAATGGTTCCATGACCGTCGTTGGCGACATTGCTCAGGCCACCGGGCCGTTTGCGGCCAACTCGTGGGACGAGATGCTCAGCCACCTGCCCGACCGCAAGGATCCTCGCATTGTTGAACTGACGGTCGGTTATCGCATTCCCGATTCGTCGATGCAACTCGCGGCCAAGGTGTTGGCGACCGCGGCACCGCAGCTCAAAGCGCCTATTTCAGTGCGGGCCGGTGACTTCGATCCGTGGATCGTTTCGGTCGACGATGTGGTTGCGGCGCTGCCTCAGATTGTCAACGAGTTGGCGGCAAGCTTGCCGAACGGTTCACTCGCAGTAGTTACCCCCGACTCGCTGGCTGAATCGGTCGCTCTCGGCCTCGAGGCAGCAGGTCTCGACGTGGGTCGTGCGGCGCACCAGGGCCTGACCTCGACGGTGACAGTGGTGCCCGTGAGCCTGGTTAAAGGTCTCGAACTCGATGGTGTGGTGGTTGTAGAACCGGCGCGAATTGTGCGAGAGCAAACCCAGGGGATGCGGGCCTTGTATGTCAGCCTTACCCGAGCCACGCAACGACTGTGCATTGTGCATGCCGAGCTGTTGCCGGTTGAGTTGCTTGGGGGCTAAGGTTCACGTCCGTAACGGTTGGGTGACTGCCGCGACAACGCGCTGATCGGGGCATACGATGGGTGTCTGTGCATTGCCTAACCTGTCGTAGCCCGATGGTTGCAAATGATGACCGGTGCGAATGGTGCGGGGCAAAGTCGCGCCGTTCGCCAATCGCTCTCGGGTCGTGGCTCCTGACGTTTCTGGCGCTCACCGGCGCCTTGTTTTTCGCAGTTACTCAGGTGCAACGACTGGCCGAGCAACGCGGCCGCGACGAGGCAGCAGCCGATGCTGAACCCAAAGAACCCAAGCGGGGGCGTGTCGAAATCGCGCCGCTCATTCCCGTAGCGTCATCCACGGTGGCGACGGTGCCGGGAGCAGTTCCGGCCACGAGATCGGCACCGAAACCGTCGGTGCTTGCCTTTACGGTCGTTGCGTCTGCTACCTCGAACACGGCCCAGAACGGCTGCGGCCAAACAGTGAGCTACCAGGCGTCGCTTGTTGCTGATGGTACCGCCGACACGGCCTGGCGGGTGCCGGGTGACGGACGTGGACGCACGTTGACCATGACCCTGGCGGGGTCGACCACGTTGTCGTCGGTCGGGCTCGTGCCCGGCTACGACAAGTTGGATCAATGCACTAACGCCGACCGTTTCTTGCAGACTCGTCGTATCACCGAGGGGCGTTGGAGCTTTGACGACGGCACCAGTGTGGTGCAGGCGTTTACCGAGTCGCGTGGGCTTCAGGTGCTTGCGGTATCCACTACAACGACCAGGGTGGTGTTCGAGGTGCTCGCCACCACCGCTGCACCGGAACTCGACTTTACTGCGGTAAGCGAGCTGCGTTTGTTTGGAGTAGTCGGCTAACTGGCTGGCTTCACAGAGCGCCGCCGATGAGCATGTCGGCGAACTCGTTTGTGTCGACCGCCGGGGCGAACAACCAGCCTTGCGCTTCGCAGATCCCTGATTCGGCGAGGCTTTGGCGTTGCAATTCGCTGGTGACGCCGTCGGCCACAACGGTGAGGCCGAGGTCGGTGGCGAGGCCAGCGAGCCCGTCGATGATGACGTTGTCTCGTCGAGTACGGCCTATGCCTGCTACGAACCGGCGATCGAGTTTGATCCCGGTTACCGGGAAGTGTTTGAGATAGAGAGCCGAGCCGTAGCCCGTGCCAAACCCGTCGACGTCGACGCCAACACCGAGTTCGCGGATGGCCTCGAGGTTTCGCAGAGTCGTGGCGGTGTTGGTCTTCATTGGCGCTTCGGCGATTTCGATGCGCATGTTGGTTGCGGGCAGCCCCGATGTAAGCAGTGCCTTGCGAACGTCGGAGGGGAAGGATCTCGCTGCGATGTAGTTCGATGAGATGTTTACCCGTAGGGAAAAGTTTGTGGGCAGATTCCACTGGGCTGCTTCGATGCAGCTTCGGTTCAGGACATTGCGGTCGAGAATGGTTGCCAGGCCGGCTTGTCCGGCGATGGCAGCGAGAGCGTCACCTTCGATCCAGCCTTCGCACTCGTGATGCCAGCCCATCATTGCTTCGGCGCCAGTGATTCGCCGGGTGATGGTATCGACAACGGGCTGGTAGCGAAGTATCCAGGTTTCGTTGCGGACGGACTCAAAGAGGCTGGTCGTCAGCTCACCAATGCCGGTATTTAGACCATGGGGAATGAGTGGTAGTTGTTCAGGCTTTGTGGACTTCACCGCATGTTTGCCTGACAAAAATCTCCGCACGAGTGTCATTGTGGCCGCTAACGGTGATATTCACAAGAGTCGGACGGCACTTTCCTGTCCCAAATTGACACAAACCAGACGATTCTGGACCCGTAGATTGGTGGTTGATGTTCGATCGGTTCTCTCCCGCGGTTCGGGCTTGGTTCTCAACATGCTTTCCGGAGCCGACGGCTCCCCAGACTCTGGGCTGGCCGGCGATTGCCAAGGGCGATCACACGTTGGTGTTGGCTCCCACCGGTTCCGGCAAAACTCTGACGGCCTTCTTGTGGGGGATCGACCGTTTGGGGCAGGCCGAACCGGCCGAACGGACTCATCGGACTCGACTGCTCTACATCAGTCCGTTGCGGGCCCTAGCTTTCGACGTCGAAAAGAACCTCAGGGCACCGATTGCCGGTATTCGATTGGCCGCCGAACGACTTGGGCTCGAGTTCACGCCGCCCGTTGTGGGCATGCGCACCGGTGACACCTCGCCCAAGGATCGCGCCGCGCTCATTCGCCGACCGCCCGACTTGTTGATTACCACGCCCGAGAGCCTGTACCTGATGGTCACGTCGGCGGCGCGTGAAACCCTGGCCGGGGTCGAGGCGGTCATCATCGACGAAATTCACGCCATGGCTTCTACGAAGCGTGGTGCCCACCTCGCGCTAACGTTGGAACGCCTTGAAGAGATTTGTGACAAGCCGCCCCAACGCATCGGGTTGTCGGCAACGCAGCGTCCTCTCGACGAGATTGCTCGGTTCCTCGGCGGTTTTGGTGACACCGGTCGACCTCGGCCGGTGACCATTGTCGACGCCGGCATCGTCAAACCAATGGAGTTGACGGTGAAGGTTCCCATTGACGACATGGGCGACCTCGGCCAACAACCGTCGGCCAACGATCTGCGCTCGGGACCGGCGTCGAGCGCGCTCGGGGGCACCGCCCCGGCGCGTTCGATTTGGCCGAGTATCTACCCGAGTGTGCTCGATGAAATCCTGGCCCACCGATCAACCATCGTGTTCTGCAACGCTCGACGTCAGGCAGAACGACTGGCGGCCCGGCTCAACGAGCTTGCCGTCGAACGCGGTGTGGTTAGTGCCGGTGATCCTGATCTGGTTCGGGCCCACCACGGGTCGTTGGCGCGAGAACAACGCTTGGTGATCGAGGACCAGCTTAAACGAGGCGAGTTGCGCGGGCTGGTGGCAACGAGCAGTCTCGAGCTCGGGATTGACATGGGCGCAGTAGATCTTGTTATCCAGGTCGAGTCTCCCGGTGCAGTGAGTCGAGGGTTGCAACGGGTGGGGCGTGCTGGCCATTCAGTTGGCGAGGCGAGCCGAGGAAGTCTGTATCCCAAACATCGCGGAGACCTTTTGGAGGCCACGGTCGTCGCGCAACGGATGCGTCTCGGCCTTGTCGAGTCGATGCGATACCTGCGCAATCCGCTCGACGTGCTCAGCCAGCACATCGTTGCCCACGTGGCGATGGGCGACACCACCGTCGATAAATTGGCGACCATAGTGCGTCGGTGTGCGTGCTACCACGACCTGAGCGACGACGTGTTTTTCGCTACCCTCGACCTTCTCGCCGGGCGATATCCGAGTGAGCAGTTCAGCGAGTTGCGTCCCCGTATCGTGTGGGATCGGGTTACCGGTACCCTGCGCGCCCGGGACGGCTCGAGGCGACTTGCGGTCACGTCGGGTGGCACGATTCCCGATCGAGGTTTGTACGGCGTGTTCCTGCCGGACGGCACACGCGTTGGCGAACTCGACGAGGAGATGGTGTACGAAAGCCGCCCGGGGGAAACGTTCGTGCTCGGCGCATCGACATGGCGAATCGAAGACATCGATGCGCAGCGCGTGATTGTCACTCCGGCGCCCGGCCAACCGGGCAAGATGCCTTTTTGGCACGGTGATCGTCCCGGTCGGCCGCTGGAACTCGGTCGGGCACTCGGGGCGTTTGTGCGCGAGATGCGGGGTCGTGACCCCCACGAGACCTTCGCGCTGTTGGTCAAGGACTACGGGCTCGATGAGCGAGCCGCCAACAACGTGGTGCTCTATCTGCAGGATCAAGCCGAAGCGACCGGTGTCGTTCCCGATGACCGCACGATTGTGGTCGAACGTTTCCGCGACGAAATCGGCGACTGGCGAGTGTGCATACTCACACCGTTTGGCACGCCGGTGCATGCGCCATGGGCCATGGCAATTGAACAACGACTCGGTGAGCTGTTCGATGCTCGGGTCGAGACCATGTGGGGCGACGACGGAATTGTGATCCGGTTGCCTGAGGCGATCGACGAACTCGCGCTCGACGTCGTGATGATCGACCCGGCGGAGATTGACGACATAGTCATCTCGACGCTTCCCGGTACCGCGTTGTTCGCGGCGCGGTTCCGTGAGTGTGCCGCTCGGTCCTTGTTGCTGCCGCGGCGCCGCCCTGACCGGCGCACCCCGTTGTGGCAACAACGCCAGCGTGCTGCCGACCTGCTTGGCGTGGCGTCGAAATTTCCGTCGTTCCCGGTGCTGCTTGAAACCTCGCGTGAAGTGCTGCAAGACGTGTTCGACGTGCCTGCGTTGCGCGAGGTTTTGGGTGACCTTCGCAGTCGCAAGATTCGGGTGGTCAGTGTCGACACGCCGCGTGCTTCGCCGTTCGCGCAGAGTCTGTTATTCAACTGGATTGCGTCGTATATGTATGCCGGTGACGCACCGTTGGCCGAACGTCGTGCTGCTGCGCTGTCGTTGGATCGTGAGTTGTTGCGTGAGTTGCTCGGTGCCGAGGAACTACGAGATCTGATCGATGCGGGTGCGCTGGCCGACCTGGAACTGGATCTACAGTCCCTCACCCGCGCCGCCCGTACGGCCGATGAACTCCATGACATTTTGCGTCGGCTCGGCGACTTGTCGATGGCGGAAATCGACCCGCGTACCGACGGCCCTGGGGCGGAGTGGGTCGTAGGCCTGGTTGCCGATCGTCGAGCCGTCGAAGTTGGGGTGGCAGGCGAGCGCCGTTTCATCGCTGCCGAGGACGCTGCCCGATACCGCGATGCACTCGGATGCCCGTTACCTCTTGGTTTGCCCCGTGCGTTCACCGAACCGGTGGATCGTCCACTCGACTTCCTTGTCGGCCGTTACGCGCGCACGCACGGCCCATTCCTGGTGCGTGACGTGCAAGCGCGGTTCGGTGTTGCCACAGCAGCGGCTACCGAGGCGCTGCTGCGACTCGAGGCCCATGGACGCGTGGTGCTGGGTGAGTTTCGTCCGAACGGCTTGGAGCGTGAGTGGTGCGACGACGAGGTACTGCGTCAGCTTCGACGCCGATCGCTCGCTTCGTTGCGCAAGGAGATTTCACCGGTCGACACGGCCACCTACGCACGCTTTGTTGCCGATTGGCAAGGCATCGGGTCCAAGCGGCGCGGACTCGACGGGTTGATCGAGGCGCTAGGAAGTCTGCAAGGCAGCGCGTTGGCAATGCCAACGCTGGAAACCGAGATACTGCCGACTCGTCTCGACGGTTATCGGCCCGCCGATCTCGATGCTCTTGGCACGGCAGGCGAGGTTGTGTGGTGCGGCTCCGGCAAGGATCGGGTACGGCTGTATTTCCGCGATCAGATCGGACTTCTGGCCGGTGGTGGGTCGGTCGAAACGGAACTCGACGGCGCGTTGCATGTGGCGCTGCGTGAACAGTTGTCGACGTCGGGTGCGTGTTTTTGGCCGCAATTGTTGGGCGCTGCGCCTGGTTCAACCGAGCTCGAAGTGCTGACGGCACTGTGGGATCTGGTGTGGGCGGGCGAGGTAACCAACGATTCGCTCGCGCCGGTTCGCGCCATGGTGATAAGTGGAAAGCCTGCGGTTACGACTCGTGGCGGACGGCCGCGGCCAGGTCGACTGACCCGCCTTGGGCCTCCCGCCGCGGCTGGCCGGTGGTCACTGGTCGCGCCACTGCTGGTTCCGCAACCGTCGACTACCGAGCGTGCCCACGGGCTTGCGCTGCAACTGTTGGAGCGCCAGGGCGTGGTGACGCGTGAGGCAGTCAACGCCGAAGGTGTACCTGGTGGGTTCACCGCTCTGTATGGCGTGTTGAAAATGTTAGAGGAACGTGGTCAGGTGCGGCGCGGGTATTTCATAGCCGGGTTAGGTGCCGCGCAGTTCGCATTGCCGGGAGCGGTCGATCGTCTTCGGTCGACTCGGGCAGCAGGCGGCGAACCGGCTGTCCATCGTCTAGCCGCGACCGACCCGGCTCAGGTCTACGGCGCGGCGTTGGCGTGGCCCGATAGCCCGGGGCGCCCGACTCGGGTACCTTCGGCTGTGGTGGTGCTGTTTGATGGCCTGCCGGTTGCCTGGTTCGACGCCCGTTCGCATCACCTCATCACGTTCGCAGGGGCCGAGAAGGGTGCGTGGGTGTTAGTTCTGGCCGGGGTCCAAACGGCCGGACGAAGCCTCGAGGTGCGAAAGGTTAATGGTGAGTCGATCGAGATGTCGTCGTGGGGCGCCACGTTACGTATGTTGGGTTTTGTGGACAGCTATAAGGGTCTGATCCACCGCGTGTGAACCGTCCGGGGCGACCTAGGTCGTTCGGCATGCCACCACCGCGCGATTGTTCGGCGTATCGTTGTACCAATGCCTGAAGGCGACACCATCTATCGGTCGGCAGCGGCACTCCGTGCAGCATTGCTGGGAAAACCGGTGCGGCAATTTACCGCCCATCGTCTGGTAGGTCACGCCCCCAAGGTCGGTGCTGTCACCGAGTGGGTTGAGAGTAAAGGTAAGCATCTCGAAATTGGCTGGGATGACGGTGTGGTTCTTCACACCCATATGCGCATGACTGGTTCGTGGCATCTGTATCGCCATGGCGAGATTTGGCGCAAGTCGCCCAGCCAGGCACGAGTGGTGATCGAATCCGATACTTGGGAGGCAGTGTGTTTCAACGCTCCCGTTGTCGACACGTATCGGGCCGAGATTTCGCAGTGGCATCCGGGTATGGGCCGACTCGGCCCGGACCTGTGTCGCGCTGATGCTGATCTAGCCGTGTGTGTTGGGCGTAGTGCTCGGTACTGCGATCCCCTTCGCCCTCTCGCCGATGTGCTGCTCGATCAGCGCGTTGCGTGCGGTGTCGGCAACGTGTTCAAGAGCGAAGTGCTGTGGGCATGTTTGGTGCATCCGCAGACCCCGGTGGGTGCGCTTGACTCGGAGCAGTTGATGTTTTTGTTCGCGGCGGCCTCGCGAATGTTGCGTAATAACATCGACATCGTCAACCGGGTCACCTACGACCGTTCGCCCACGGGGTTGGCGGTGTACGGCCGCCATAACAAGCCGTGTTTACGTTGTGGCGACACCATTGCGGTAGCCCGTCACGGCGAACATGCGCGGGCGACCTTCTGGTGCCCAGGCTGCCAGGTTCGCCTTGGTCCTCCAACGGTCGAGCTTCCCGACGCACCTCGTCGTAGCGACCGTTGGTTCGGACCTGCCGCCACCGTCGGGCGCTAGGAGCGCCCGAGTACGTGCTCGACCGAGATTTCTAGCGCTACTCGGTCGAGGCGTTGTTTGGGTTCGCGGTACCGGGCGGCGTAGGCCGACACGGCTAGCGCTGTTCGTTCCGGGTCGGACACCAGGCGAACCGGGCCTTCCATACTGAGCCAACGCCCGCCGTCGACTTGACCGACGGCGGCGCGCCCACCGCGCGCCGCGTTGCGGGCCTTTTGCGACGTGGCCCACGTGATCACTCGTACGATGTGATCGTCAGGGTCGTACATGAAACCCACCGCGCACATATGTAGCGAACCATCGGCTCGCATGGTGGTCAGGTTGCCGAGGTGCCGTTCTCTCAGGAAGGCCAGCATTTCGTCGGACAGGTTGTTGGGGTCGTGGGCCACGTAAGGGTCCTTACTGGGTGGAGATGGCGGCGAGGATGTCGAGGCGCGCTGCGCGTCGCGCCGCGCCAATGGCTGCCAGCAATCCAATGGCAACGGCGATGGCGAGCGCTACTGCTAACTGCGCCCACGGCACCACGATGACGGTGAAGCCTTGGCTTCGTAGTGACCGCACGAGGGCAACGCCGAAGCTGACGCCGATGGCGAGACCGAGACCGGCTCCGAACGCCGACATCACCACTGACTCCAGCCGGATCATTGAACGGGTCTGACGGCGGCTCATTCCAATGCCGCGCAGAAGTCCAAGTTCGCGGGTGCGTTCCGCCACCGAAAGTTTCAAGGTGTTGGCCACGCCGACGGCCGCGATAACAATCGATAGGAACAGCAGCACGAAGACGAATCCGAGGAAGCCGTTGAGCTGGCGGTTGACGAAGGCCTTGTATGCGGCCTGGTCGAGCACTTTGGTATTGGGGTAGTTCTTGAGCGACTCGGTGATGGCGCGCTTGATTGCGACACTGTTTCGCCCCTCGACTCCTTTGGCATAGACCGCGACGTCGAGGGGTGGTGAGATGTTGGCGTCGTAGGTTTCAAGCGAGATGATGCGGGTTGCGCCTTGGGTGATGCCCTGGGCGTTCTTGGCGTCGAGTAACGCCGTGATGGTTAGGACTTGTTGGCCCGAGAGTTGGAAGCGCACCGGGTAGGGGTCGCCGACACGCAACGATTTCTCGGCCGCCTCGTCGTTGCCAATGGCCACCTGACCAAGACCCACGTCGCGGATGGCCCCCTGGATCATTGGGATGTCGAGTACTCGAGCAAAGTTCTTGGTATCGACGGCAGCAATGAACTCGGTTGACTTGTTCGTGCCGTCGGGCCCTTCGAGTTGTAACACGCCGAACCGGAACGATGCCGATGCTTCCACGCCATCGGTCGCGGCCACGGCTTTTGCGACCTCGGGGGAAAACCCGCTGAAGCCTTGGCCGACGACGATGAAGTCGCCTTTGAATTGGCCTTCGACGGTCCGTTCCAAGAGTCCCTTGAACGACGATGCGAACACCAATAACGCGGCCACGAGCGCGAGACCAAGGACGAGTGCAAGCCCGGTGAACGAGGCCCGCCGTGGTGATCGGATGACGTTTTGGGTGGCGAGGGTGCCGTTGACGCCACGCCAGCCCAACGGTCGGCGTAGTGCTTTGGCCATAAGGGTGATGAGGACCGGGCCCAACACGGCGCCGGCGATCAGGAGCACGGCACCGGCAATGCCAACGCGGATGACGGCGGGGTTGCCGCTTCGACGTAAACCGTCGACTGCGAGAGCGAACGACACGGTCACCATCAAGATGCCGACGAGTACTCGTAGCCGAGATGTGTGTTGGGGCTCGATGCTCGATTCGCGCAGGGCGGCCACCGGCGGGATACCGGCCGCCCGCCAGGCCGGGGCTAGTGCGGCGACGACTGTGATGAGCGTGCCCAGAATGAGCGACACCACGATGGTGCGCGGCTTGAGTACGACGGCGCCGGTTGGTAACGAGAATCCGAACAATCCGAAGACGGCCTTCAAGAGCTGAGCCAAGCCGATGCCCACACCAATGCCGATGACGGACGCAAGGATGCCGATAATGATGGCCTCGGCGAGAATCGAGGAACGGATCTGTGCGCGGCTAGCGCCGACGGCACGAAGCAGCGCAAGTTCTTGGCGCCGTTGGGCGACCAGGATCGAGAACGTATTCAAGATAATGAACGACCCGACAAAGAGGGCCACAAGCGCGAATACCAGGAGGAACGTGGTGAACCCGTTGATGCGTTGGCGTAGGTCGTTTTGGCGAAGTTCCGCGGCTCTGGAACCGGTGAGAACATCGATCTGGTCGGTAGCTGCAACCTGTGCGATTCGTCGTGTGAGTTCGGTCTCTCCAATACCGGGTTTGCCGATGACCAAGATCTGGTCGGCGGTGCCGTTGGTAGCAAACAACCGGTTGGCGTCGGCGGGTTCGAACGCCAAGACGCTGGCAGCGGCAGCCGAATCAGCAGTGCCGAATCGCATGATGCCGACGAGCGTGAAGTCTTCGGTGGGATTTCGGCTTAGCACCTTGACGGTTTGACCAATGTCAAGTTTGCCTTGGCGGGCGGTCGTTCGGTCGACGACGAGTTCGCGTGGGGCGCTGGGTGCTCGTCCCTGAGCGATGATCCACGGGTTCAGGCGAGAGTCGGTGGTCCAAGAGATGCCGAATGCCGGAGCATTGTCGCCGCCGATTGGTTCACCTTGGATGTCGACGGCTTGGGCGAACTCCCGGACGTAGGGCTGGGCGACGTCGACGCCGTCGATAGCGGCAATCTTGGTGACAAGGTCGGCGGGTAGACGTCTAGGGGCGTTGTTGAGACGGCCGCCAAGCTCGCTCTTTGGTTCGATGACCGTTTCAGCTTTGGCGTACACGGAGCCGAAAAGGTCGTCGAAGGTTTGCCGAATCGTGTCGGTGAGCACAAAAACGCCGGCTACGAAGCCGACGCCGAGGACGATAGCCAGCATCGTGGACACGAGGCGTCCCCGCCGTTGAATGATGCCCCGCAGAGCTAGTCGCCACATGTCGCCGTCCAGTCAATCACTTCGCGCCTCGCCGTGGCGCCGATTCGGCGCCACGGGTCTGTGACAGATTCAGCTAGTCCGACGAGATGGCCTTCATGACGTCGATCTTGCTTGCTCGCCAGGCTGGGAACACACCGGCGAGTACGCCCGAGGTGAACCCGGCGATCAGGAAGGTGATCAACAGGGGCACCGGCACCGCGAACGACTTCAAGCCTTGGTCGCGAAGCGCTCGCATGACCGCCCACCCGAGACCGAGCCCAACAACGATGCCCTGCACCACGCCCAACAACGAGGTGATGACCGATTCCCATCGCACCATGGCCCGTACCTTGGCGCGGTCCATGCCAATGGCTCGCAACATGCCCAGTTCCCGGGTTCGCTCGAAGATGCTCGAGAACAATGTAATGACCACACCGAACAGGGCGAAGACCACCGACAGGAACAACAGTGCCGTAACAAGGGCTAGCAGCTGATCGAGTTGGGCGGTTTGTGCCTTGATGAACTGCTGGCGTGATCGCACCTTGGCGTTGGGGTAGCCCTTGGCAACGTTGTCGATGGCGGCCCGAACGTCGGCCTCTTTCGCTTGGGGATCGCGAACGGTGAAGATGTTGAAGTCGAACAGGTCGGCTCCTGAACCGGCTTGCATCTCGGACGACACCAGATATGCACCGAACAGCTCGTCCTCGTTGTAGATGCCCCCGACGGCGAGCTTTCGTTCTGAGCCGTCGAGCATTGTGGCGGGGATAGTGTCGCCGACGAGGTAGTTCTTCTTGGCGGCTCGCTTCTTCGACACCAGAATGCTGTCTTTGTTCAGCTTGTCCAGCCCTCCCGACGCAAAGGTGAGCTTGAACACCTTTGCCGCTGAAGCCGGATCGATGCCAACGAGTTGGGTGCCTTTGCCCTCGAGTTCGATGGGGATGAGCGTCAACGCCGACACCGCGGTGACGCCGGGGACGGTGCGTAGTTCGGCGGTCATCTTCGGGCTGAGCCCAACAAAGTCGGAGGGTTCGATGACAAAGTCGCCGGTGAACTGTTTGCCGACGAGATCAGTGATGGACGCCTTAGCCGATGAGCTAATGACCGACACGCCCGTTATGAGTGCCACGCCAACGAGCAGTGCTGCGGCCGTGCGAGCGGTTCGCTTCGGGTTCCGCATGGCGTTTTCACGTGACATTGTGCCGGTGATGCCTTGGAGTTTCGGCAACGGGGAACCAATTACCCGGGCGATCGGCCGAGCAATGGCCGGGCCGAGAATGAACAGCCCGATAAAGATTGGCGCGATGCCGATGAGGTATATGGCACCTTTCCCGGCGAGGCCAAAGCTGACAAGCGCCGCCCCGGCAACTAGAACAGCGAGCCCAGAGATGATGCGCCCCGGTGTTGCAGCAGGAGATTCGGCGGCTACGTCTCGCAACGCTGCCATCGGTGCGGTGCGGGCAGCTCGAACGGCTGGCAGCACTGCGCTCACGACTGCCATGAGAACCCCGAGGATGACCGACAAGATGATGGTACGAGGCAACAACACAAGGCCGCTCGTGGGGATGGCAATGCCGAACGCCGACAGCAATCCTTTGATACCAACGGCCATTCCCACCCCAGCGACCACACCGAGCAACGAGCCAATCAGGCCGACCACGATGGATTCAGCCACGATCGACCGGAAAATTTGGCCCTGCTTGGCGCCGATGGCTCGCAACAGGGCTGTCTCTTTCAGCCGTTGGGTGACCAGGATCGAGAACGTGTTGTAGATGACGAACGCGCTCACGAACAAAGCTATGGCAACGAACGCCAGTAGGAATGTCGTGAAGAACGACAGTCCCCGCTTCACCTGGCTGGCGGTCTCCTCCGAGATGGCTTTGCCGGTGATGACTTCGAGCGTGCCCACCCCGGTTTTGACCCTGTCGACCACCTGCTGTTGGCTGAGATCGTTCTTGCCCTCGATGAGCACAGCGTCGACCTTGCCGGCCGCTTCGGGTCCGAGGAGTTCTTGTGTAGTCGCAAGGTCCGTGAGTGCGAACGTGCCGCCACCGCTACCGTCGGAGGTACCGAACTTGACAGTGCCAACCAGAGTGAGTTGTTTGGTCCCGCCGGCGCTGGTGACCCCAACAGTGTCGCCAATCTCGTACTTGCCGAGTTTGGCCGTAGCCGTGTCGATGGCGACTTCGCTGCCGTCTTTTGGGTACCGACTATTCGGGGTGAGACGCCACGGGGTGAGGCCGTCGGGCAGGATGTTGGAGATGAAGTTCGGTGGCCCTTGGTCGATACCGAGGGTTTTGCCGTCCTTGCCAACGACCCGGCCGAAGCCTTGGATGTAGCCAGCGGCCTTGGTGACGCCGTCGATCTTGGCGACCTCGTCGGCGACTCCGGCGTCGAGTCGTTCGCGCAGCTCGTTGCCGAAGCCGAGGTCGATTGTCTTGTCGGACCGGACATAGGCGTCGGTGTCTTTGAAGACGTCGCTAAACAACGAGTCGAACGTGCGTTGGATGGTGTCGGTGAACATCAGCGTTCCAGCCAGGAACGAGATGCCAGCGATGACCACGATGGTAGAGAATGCGAGACGGCGTTTGCGTCCCAGAATCATCTTAAGTGCGAGCTTGAACATGATCAGTCGCCCATCGCGCGCATCTTGTCGAGGATGAGTGCCGCCGTGGGGTTACGCATTTCGTCGACCACTTTGCCGTCGGCGAGGAAGATGACCCGGTCGGAGTATGCGGCGGCCGATGGGTCGTGGGTGACCATCACGATGGTCTGGTTGAACTCTCGCACGGCTTGGCGCATGAACGACAAGATCTCGGTGCCGGTCTTGGAGTCGAGGTTGCCGGTGGGTTCATCGGCGAAGATGATTTCTGGTCGGCTGGCGAGAGCCCGAGCGACGGCGACACGCTGCTGCTGGCCGCCGGACAGTTCGCTGGGCCGATGGCTGAGGCGATTTCGTAGGCCTACTGTGTCGATGACCCGGTCGAGCCACGTTTGGTCGGGCTTGCGGCCGGCGAGCGACAACGGCAGAACAATGTTCTCGAACGCCGACAAGGTAGGCACCAGGTTGAATGATTGGAAAATGAAGCCGATTTTGTCTCGGCGTAGCTGGGTGAGGTTCTTGTCGTTGAGCCCTGACAGAGACGTGCCACCGATATAGACCTCGCCTGCGGTGAGGCGATCGAGACCGGCGACGCAATGCATGAGCGTCGACTTGCCCGAACCTGATGGGCCCATGATGGCGGTGAACTCGCCAGCCGCGAATTGCACGGTGATGTCGTCGATGGCACGAACTTCGCTTTCGCCGGAGCCGTAGTACTTGCTGGCACCGACGGATCCGGCGGCAGCGGTGAGGGTTGAGGGAGGGTTAAGGGTCATCGGGGTTCCTTTGTCATGACGTCGAGCGTCGCGGGGTGAAAGGATTTTGGGCGTCAGCCCGGGGGTTGGTTACGGGTCATCATTTCGGTGGATCGTCGCGGGTGGGATCGGTGCGTCCGGCCACCACTAGGCCGTGCTCGTACGCGAAGACGGCGATCTGTACTCGGTCACGCAGGCCCAGCTTGGCGAGTACCCGCCCGAGATGGGTTTTGACGGTGGCTTCACCGAGAAAGAGGGCCTCGGCGATTTCGGAGTTCGACATGCCGCGAGCGACCAGTTTGAGCACGTCCATTTCACGGTCGGTGAGTTCGGCGATGGCTGGGCTGATCGGCGGGGGAGTGTTTTGGGCGAATTGCTCGATGAGGCGCCGGGTGATGCTGGGCGTAACGGCGCTATCGCCGTTGACCACGACCCGGATATCGTCGAGGAGCTGTTCGGGTGGTGTGTCTTTGAGGACGAACCCGCTGGCGCCGGCGCGCAACGCCGCGAACACCAAGTCGTCGGTGTCGAAGGTGGTCAGGATGAGCACCGGGGGAGCATCGGCTTGGCCCGAGATTCGACGGGTCGCCTCGACGCCGTCCAGCACTGGCATACGGATGTCCATGAGTATGACGTCGGGGCGGGATCGGGCAACGGTGTCGATGGCTTCTTGCCCGTTGCTGGCCTCGCCAACGACCGTGAACTCGGTGTCAGATTCGACGATCATGCGCAAGCCGGCGCGCACGAGTTGCTGATCATCTACAAGCAGCACCCGAATCATGGCTCGACCAATTGTACGGGCAGCACGGCTCGGACTCGCCAGCCGCCGCCAGGTCTCGGGCCAACCGACAAGTCACCGCCGCACAATTCGACGCGTTCTCGCATACCCCGCAACCCGTGACCATTGAGTGTTTTGAGCGCAGCGGCCCCGCGCCCGTCATCTTCGATAGTGATGGACACGCCAGCGCCGTCAAGGTAGTGAACTTCGATATCGACGGTGGTGTGGGGCCCGGCGTGCTTGCGGACATTGGTGAGCGATTCCTGCACGATTCGGTAACCCGACAAGTCGACGTGGGCGGGAACCGCTACTGGATCCCCCACGATGCGATGGCGAATGGCGAGGTCGGGTTGGGCATCAATGAGATGGGCAAGGTCGCTGATTGCCGGCTGTGGTGCGAACGCTTCGCCAGCCTCGTCATTGCGCAACACCCCTAACAATCGGCGAAGTTCGTCGAGCGTTTCGCGTGCGGTGGTTTCGATGACGCCTATGGCTGTGCAGGCGGTTTCCGGGTGGGTTTCGATGACACGGCGTGCGCCGCCAGCCTGAACGGCGATAACGCTGACCGAGTGGGCAACAACATCGTGCAGTTCGCGTGCGATCCGGGCCCGTTCAGCGTTGACGGCATTGATCGATAACAGTTCGCGTTCGCGTTCAAGGTAACGGTTGCGTTCTTCGAGCGTGGCGATGTTGACGCGGCGTCGGCGCATGTTGTCGCCGAGCAGGAAGGCACCGCCGTAGAAAACCATGTTGCCAACAAGAAGCCCGAGCGGCTCGGCGGATTGCTGGATGGCGGCGCTGCTGAGGTTGAGCGTGACGAGAAGGCCAATCGTGGCCCCGGCAATGGTGAGAGCTCGGCGGCGAACCTCGATATGGGCCCCGACGGAGTACGCGGCGATGGCGACGGCCACGGTGTCGGCCGTTTCGATGAAGCCGAAACCTTGGCGGGCCATTACGGCGACAAGCGATACCGCGAGGACAGCCGCGGGCTGATCTCGTCTCGCCGCGAGCGCCATGCAGGCGATCACTACGAGCGCCATTGCGAAGGCGTTCGTGGGCCGTACAGAGGCGTCGACCGTGGCGGAGTCGAAGTACAGCCCGGATATTCCAGCGATGGTAAGAACCACGGCCAGGAGCGTGTCGGCTAGGCGACGGTGGTGGTTGAGCCAGCGCATCAGCTCTCCAGGGTATCGACAGATGTGGCACGAGTCATCCCCTCTAGGAGGATGACTCGTAGCCGAATGGTTGATTCGTTCGTGCTACTTGCCGTATCTGATTAGCTGGCTTACCTTCGGCTCGCTAACGCTCATTTGCCGGGTTGGGGAACGATGCGCAGGTACGGCTTGACGGTTTTCCAGCCCTGCGGGAACTTCTCCTTGGCCTGTTCGTCGGTGACTGCGGCGCCAATGATCACGTCGTCGCCGTTCGCCCAGTTGACGGGCGTGGCCACGGAATACTTGGCGGTGAGTTGCAAGGAGTCGATGACTCGCAAAATCTCGTCGAAGTTGCGACCGGTGGACGCCGGGTACGTGATGGTGAGCTTGATTTTCTTGTCGGGCCCGATGATGAAGACCGAGCGGACGGTGAACGTGTCGTTGGCATTGGGGTGGATCATGTCGTACAGGTCGGACACTGCCTTGTCGGCGTCGCCGATCATGGGGAAGTTGACCGCAGTGCCTTGTGTCTCTTCGATGTCGCGCTCCCAGGTGAGGTGGCTTGCGACCGGATCGACCGACAGGCCGATGACCTTGACGTTGCGCCGATCGAACTCGGGCTTGATGCGGGCTACGTAGCCAAGTTCGGTGGTGCACACCGGTGTGAAGTCCTTGGGATGGGAGAAAAGCACGCCCCAGCTGTCGCCGAGCCAGTCGTGGAAGCTGATTTTGCCCTGGGTGGTTTCTGCGGTGAAGTCGGGGGCGACGTCTCCAAGACGGACAGTCATGGCGAAAACTCCTTGAATAGTTGAGACAGATACGCTGAGAGGGGCACGCTATCGGTCTTTTCGTCAATTGTCGACCCAGTTGGTCAACAATTCCCGAATCGAACGGCCTATAACTACAGCTGTGTAAGTGGGTCGCCCCGCTCATTCTCCTCTGAAAACACTCAAAGTGCTGGCAAACACACAAAGAGTGTTGCGATACTCCCTTGGCGGGAAGTTGGATACAACAGGTGGAGGCGGCAGGAACATGGCGGAAACACAAATCGCAACGGTGATGGTAGAGAAGCAGCAGGTGGAGCAGTACCTTCCACTGGTCGAACAGGTTGTGGTTCAGACGGCGGTGAACTTCCCCCGTCACGTTGATCGGGGCGAGCTCGTTCGAGCCGGGGTGCTCGGGCTTGTTGAAGCGGCTCATCGCTTCGACGGGAGCCGTGGAGTGCCGTTCGAGCGTTTCGCGGCGCAACGCATTCGCGGCGCCGTGCTTGATGCCGTGCGTGCCGCCGACTGGGCACCACGTTCGGTTCGCAGCATGTCGCGTCGAGTCGACGCTGCTGAGCACGAACTGGCCAACCGACTGGCTCGGACCCCCACCCGTGACGAAGTTGCCGGTGCGCTCGGTGTACAGCCGGCCGAATTGGCGTCGTTCCGTGACCGTGTGTTCCGCTCGGTTGTCCTGGCTCTTGACCAGAAGGTATCGGACGAGAGCGACGAGATGACGGTTATCGACAGCCTTCACGACCGCACAACCCTTGAGCCGCTCGAGGAACTCGAGCACCGTGAGCTGAAGGCGTACCTGCGTGACGCCGTGACTCTGCTGCCGGAACGTCACCGCATTGTGATAGTCGGTTACTTCCTCGAAGAAAAGACCTCGGAGAATCTGGCCCGCTTCCTGGGCGTGACCGAGAGCCGAGTGTCTCAGCTCCGCAGCGAGGCCCTCGTAATGCTTCGTGATGGCATCGAATCGCAGTACGACACTGACGTTGTTGAGGAAGTTGGCACCGTGGTGTCGTCGTCGGGTCGGATGGCTCGCCGCAAGGTCAGCTATGCCGCGGCCGTAGGCGACCAAAGCAATTGGAAGAGCCGACTGAGCGCCTGACGCTTTCGGCGGTAAGATTTTGTTCAATACGAACGCGGTCCGGCTCCTTGGCGGGAGGCCGGGCCGCTTCGCGTGTTGGCTGTGCGCGGTCGACGGGTTTAGCGTCTTGAAGATGGGACTTCCTGCCGTGACCGACCGCCCCGCCGACTTGGGTTTTGATCCCGATCGTCTGGAGCGCATTGGCGAGTTTCTGCAAACCCAGTATCTCGATGCCGGTCGTTATGTAGGCGCGTCGGTGCTGGTGTCTCGCAAAGGTCAACCGGCGTATTACTGGAATGGCGGCCACAGCAACCGAGAAACGGGCGCGGCGATGACGCCCGATACTGTCGTTCGGTTGTACTCGATGACCAAGCCCATCGTTTCGGTCGCGCTCATGCAGTTGTATGAGCGCGGCCGCTTCCAGCTTGATGACCCGGTCCAGACGTACTTGCCCGCCTTCGAGCACCAAGACGTGTGGCTCGACGGCAACGCCACCAGGTTTCGCACCTCGCCGAGATCGGCCAACATGACAATCAAACATCTGCTGAGCCATACCTCGGGGCTCACGTACGACTTTGTGGGCGACCATCCCTTGTGTTCGGTGTACGGGGCGCGCGGAATCCAGTCGCTCGGCAAGCAGACCATGAACTTGGCTGACACGGTCGACCTGCTTGGGCAGTTGCCGTTGCGATTTTCGCCTGGCACCAAATGGGCGTACTCGATGGCCACCGACGTTGTCGGCCGTTTGGTTGAGGTGTTGTCGGGCCAGCCGCTCGATGAGTATGTGCGTGATCACATCACCGGTCCTCTCGGAATGGTCGACGCAGGTTTTGTCGTGCGGCCCGACCAGGTCGACCGATTTGCGGCCTGTTACGCCTACACCCCTGGTAACCCGACACTCTTGATCGATCCCCCGTCGACGTCGGCGTACCTGTCGGCGCCGACTTTCCTGTCGGGTGGCGGTGGCATGGTCGGCACGATTGGTGACTATCACCGGTTCACGACGATGTTGCTCAACCGGGGCGAACTCGAGGGCGTGCGGATCCTTGGTCGCAAGACAGCCGAGTACATGACGCTGAACCATTTGCCCGGCGGGGTCGATCTGACCGTGATGGGCCAACGCTCGTTCTCGGAGTCGACCTTTGAAGGCATCGGCTTTGGGCTCGGGTTCGCGGTGGCGATTGACCCGGCTGCTGTGAGCGTCGTGTGTTCGCCCGGCGAGTTCTACTGGGGCGGGGCGGCGAGCACGTATTTCTGGGTGGACCCGGTGGAGGAAATAACGGTTGTCTTGATTACGCAGCTCATGCCGTCGTCGTCGTGGCCGATAAGGCGACAACTTCGACAGATGGTGTACCAGTCGTTGACGTGATGGGCCGGGCTCGGCTCGGCTCGGGTCGCCGGATGCCTCACGTCTCAGTTGAACAATGACCGGTTGAGTTCGAAGTCGACTGTCTCCATCTCGATCAGATCGAGGCGTGCGATGTACTCGCGTAGGTCACTTTTCAAGATGGTGTAGATGCCGTTCGTGTTAACTGCTTTCTCGCTGCCGTTGAAGTCGATTGACACTCGGCCTGGCCGCCCGTTCGCAGGGGTGTAGGTGATGGTTGCGACCACCACTGTGTTGATGCGGGCTTGGTTGTACCTATCGGCCGACACGACCACGGCGGGACGGGGCCCACCCGGCGCATCGACCCAGTAGACCTCGCCTCTCAACACGGTTGCGTTTCCGCCGCGAGGCGATTGCGACCGTACTTCAGCCACGAAGTTTGCTCCTCCCGGTCAACATCTGTTTCGGCGTCGACGAACGAGTTGACCAGCGCAACGAACTGCTCGTCGAGCAGTCGTTGCGTCGCTTGGGCGAAGAGCGCCGACCGCGAGCAGTTCTGGCGACGAGCGAGTTCGTCGAGTTCCTTCAGCATCTGTTGAGGCAGGGAGATCGTCACCTTTGATGTCATATTAGTGATCATACCATCAGTCATACCCGACGGATGAAGAGTTGTCATGCTGCGGTTGTCCAGGTGTGGGGTTTGAGGGTTGGTGGTGGGGCGTCGGTGTCGAGGGTGCCGTCGGGTCGGGTCCAGTGGACTGATTGGTCGGGTTGGATTTTGTAGGTCCATTGGCCTTCGTGAAGGTCATGATGGTGGTTGTTGCAGGCGGGGATCATTTTGTGGATGTTGGTTGGTCCGCCGTGTTCCCAGGGTTCGAGGTGGTGGATGGTGCAGTTGTCGAATGGGACCGCACAGTTGGGGATGGCGCAGGTGCGGTGTTGGGCGCGTAGGGCGCGGCGCTGGGCGTGGCTGGCGAGGCGTTGGCTGCGGCCAAGGTCGAGGATTTCTGAGTTACCGCCGAGGACGGTGGGGATGATGTGTGCGTCGCAGCACAACCGGCGCAGTGTTGATACGGGGACTTGGGTTCCATCGCCGTATTCGGCGATGGTGCCGGCGTGGGTTCCGTTGAGGAGGGTTTGTAGGTCGATGATGGCGATGAGTTCGGTTTTTCCGGGGTGGGTTTGGGTGAAACCGCCGGCGACGAGGTTGGTGAGGGCGTGGGCGGCGGTTTGATCAGCGCTGCCCGCTGGGCGCCCGGTTGGCCCAGCGTGGAAGATGCGTTCGGTTTCGGTGTCGATTGCTCCGAACAAGCGGGCACCGGTTTCGGGGTCGTAGTGGCCGCTGATGCGGTACATGCCGGTGGCTGGGTCGATCCATTTGCGTAGCGAGGTGTCTCGTAGGTGTCGGTCGTGTTCTGTGAGGTCGGTATCGGCGAGCAGGATTTGTCGGTGGCAGTAGCGCCAGAACTCGTCGACGGACAACCGGCGGGCCGCGTCGACGAAGTGGGAGCGGTGGGCGATGAGCCGGTCGCGAACGGCGCCAGACGCGCGTGCCAAGGTTTGGGCGAGGATGTCGGCGTGTTCACCGGTGATGTCGCCGTCCGCCAACGCGTCGCCAAGTTCGGGTACAGCATCGACCGCGGCGGCACGGTCTCGAACTTTTCGTGCCCGCCGAGCGGAGCTACCCGATTTGGCGGCCGTTGCCTCGGGGCTGGGTGCTTTACCTTCAGCGTGGAGGACGGCGTTGCGGGCTAGGAGTTGTATTTCGCACGACGTGATGTAGGACTGGACTTTGCGAACTAGGACCATACGGTGAGCGACTTCGGTGGCGGTCAACGATTCGAACGCGGTCGACTGCAGCGTGGTGACTGCGTCAATGAGGAAACCGCTCGAACAAGGCATACGAACAAGTGTACGGCTGTATTGTCAAGTACGAACGAACATATAATCAAGACTCGGTCAAGGAACGTCAGCACCACGACGAAGGATGTCGGCGAACGCCTCGACATCGTCCAGCAAGCCGGGTAGCAGATCCGGGTGGGTCTGCCAGATGCCGATGGACATCACCGCCCAGGGCGCCGTCGAAGCCCAAGCCAACGGACTCGCGGCGGGAGGCCACTTCGCATAGCCAGTAATGCAGCTCATCGGTTTGTACCTCGGCGCACCGCTCGGCATCGACCCTCTTGCAAACGTCGCTGCGAGACGGCGGCAGCTATGTTGGTGGTGGTGTTTGTGGTGACGCCGGGGATGGTTCCGGTGCCGCCGGCGGTGGTGGTCCAGGTCATGTTCCAGGCGACTTGGATAGTGGTGGGGTATTTGAGATTCGGCTGGTCTTTGCTGGTTTTGGTGAATCGAATTTCGCAGGCGAGCGGTGTGTCCGTTGGTTCGAGCGGCGGGTGGTCGTCGAGGAACTGTTGAGTTGGCTGGGTCACGTTCGGGTTACACACGATGGGGTCGTGGTCGGCCGGTGTGACGGTCATTTTGGTGGGGGTGAGGGTGGCGGTCACGGATAGCCCGGGGGTGGCGGCTGTCAGGGTGGTGACGGCGACGGTGGTGGGATCGAGCCAGATGACTTGGGCGACGAGTTGTTGGAGGAGTTGAGCTTGGGTATAGAGCGGGACCCAACGGTAGGCGGGGCCAAGGGTGTCGGTCGGGCAGGTACGGGTGTACATAGGTATCGAACGTCGCCGAACGTGTCATGATCACGCTCGGGACGGCCCGACAAGCCGTCGAACACACTCACCGTTTCTGTGCACGGGTCCGCCGGTGCTGGGGTGGCGGGTCTGGTCGGCTTGGGTGCAGACGACGCATTGTCGGCGGCCTTTACCAAGGCGTTGGCGCTGCCGTCGGCGTTGTTCGAGGCCTTCGCCGGCACTGTCGTCGGCGGTGGCGCGGGCGGCCGGCCTTTTGTCGTATCCGTGTTCGGCTCGTTCTGAGTTCTGCCACTGGCTGAGGCTTGCATGCTCGGCATAATGCCGATCGAAATTAGGATCAATACTCCAGTGACGAATGAACGTTTCTTTGCTGCCTCAGGGCACAACTGTTAGCGGTCCGCGGATCGAAGTTCTCTGTCTCGACAGTCTTCACGTTGATCCAGGTATCCGACGTTTTGACGTACGTAAATGTCCGTCGTGACCCGAGCACTTCGTCGTTGAGAATTACTTCGGTCGGCCCTGGAAGGTTTTCCATCGTGCATTGGACGAGCCCATCGACATAGCAAACAACAACTTCGGCCTCGGCCATTGCGAGTGAGACTGTGACCTTCTCGATGACGTAATAGTCGAGGTTGGGGTCTGTGTTGGGGCCGACCGAAAATGCGTTTCGCCACCCATTCGTCGATCCTCACCAGGACGCGTGCTCCGTCCACCATCGGGAGATGTCGCACCAATCCGGCACGGTTGCAATGCGGCGGATTGCCGAGACACGCGTCGTTGATCCCTTGGGACTCGGTGAAGATGGCTCGAAGTTCGGCTTCGATGGCGGCTTTGGGTGACAGGGTGGTTGGTCTTCCTGGTGGTGCGGTGACCGGGATGACCGGCGGTCGGGTCGAGTTGGCGGTCGTCAACGTGGACGGCGGGGCGGTGGTCGCCGAGCCTGTACAGCCTGCGAGAACAAGCGCAACGGCTAGGGCGGCGAGCTGGCGGCATTTCATTCGGCAACGGTATGGCCCGGGTCGTCTTATAGGTCTCCGGACCTAGTCAAGACTTCCCCAAGGTCTGCGAGGGTCTTGATCTCGTGGGCCGTGACAGTCTGTAAAGCGAATAGCCAAGTCGCGTGTGGGGTTTACCGTCTTGCAGGACCAAAACCACATTCTCCACCATCATGGCTGCCCCTGGCCATGACAGCCTCGAAGGTGAATCTGATGCCGAAAACGGTACGAAATTCGCCTTTGATGCTGCTGGGTGCCGACGCCGGCCGCGTCGCAGCGGTCGAATTGGCGATGTATCGCAACGTATATGGTTGCTCATGATCAAGGACGAGATGTTTGCTGCCGTCACGGCTCAGCGATTGCGTCTGCTCGACACCGTGTCGGACCTGACTCCTGCGCAGTGGAATACGCCATCGTTGTGCGCAGGCTGGCGTAACCGCGACGTGCTTGGTCACCTGGTCTCGATCCTCGACGTGCCCACTCGACGGTTCCTTACAGGGTCGGTTCGCCGCGGCGGGTTCAACGCCTTCGCCGGGGAATTGGCCCGTCACTACGGCGAGCGAGAGCCGAGCGAGTTGATGGCACGGTACCGCGAGTTGGCCTCCGAACAGTTCGCTCCGCCGATTGTAGGGCCCATTGCGCCACTCACCGACGTGTACATTCACACGCGAGATATCGAGCGGTCGCTCGGCATCGAATCGACCTTAGATCGCCTAGCCCTAGCGACCGTGGTGGCGTATGCAGCGGGCGGTAAGGCCCGCGGGTTTGTGCCCGGGAAACGGGTCAGCGGGTTGCGATTCGAGGCGCCGGATGTGAACTGGACCCACGGGTCGGGGGCTGTTGTCAGCGGGTCGGGCGAGGCGATCATCATGGCGGTCACAGGTCGGCGAGTGGCGCTCGATGACCTTACCGGCGATGGCGTCGGTGTTCTTAGAATGCGGCTGGGCGACTGACTAGGTGACTAGCTACTTGCCCCTGAAGAAGTAGGGCGTTGGGCAAGGTGTTGGCGGGTGTTGTCCGGTCGGTCGCTGTTGGGGTTGTTGTCGGGCGCGGCGATGCTGACGTCCTGGTTGTCGTGGTTCGGGATGTCGCCGGGTCAGTG
>JANOSH010000036.1:0-14224 GCA_031415695.1 Actinomycetes bacterium | reverse complement strand
ACAGGCGTCTACGAGGGTCTACAGGAGTCTTGATCGACGTGATAGAAACAGGCTCTGAGCAGCCGCAATAGTCTGCCAGCGCCTACGAGAGCAGACGATGACCGTAGGGCTCATAACCCGAAGGTCACAGGTTCAAATCCTACCCCCGCCACCATCGTAAGTGCAGGTCAGGCCCCACTTCTCGGAGTGGGGCCTTCTGCATTCCGGGGAGTCTTCTACCGGATCTTCTACCGGGACGATCCGGCACGATCCGGCACGACCCGCCATCGAGCGGCATTCGACGGGACTGGCCTTCCGGAAACGGGCTGTTTCTCGGAGCCGCCCGCGGTACTCTCGCAACGTGAGCTTGACCGCCGATGTGAGCGCAGCTGAGGCGGCCGTGCAGGATCTGATCGACCTTGACGTGGCGACGCACGACCCGTCGGTGAGCCCGCAGCTCAAGCGCCGGTTGACGCTGATGCGTCAACGCCGCGAGCAGGAGGTGCCCGGCGTGAGGGTGTCGGTCGCGGCCAAGATGCTCGGGCTGTCGGAGCGGACGACGCGGGACTGGCTGGCTGATGGCCCGCTTGACCCGGTGCCCGGCGCGAAGCCGGCGCGGGTGTCGACGGCGTCGTTGGCCGCGGTGCTGCCGGCGGTGGCGAAGCTTCGGGAGCTCGGTCAGGATCGCGAGTTGCTGCGTGCGCTCGTCGACCGTCTCGAGGATCAGCGAATCCGGTCGCACCCGCGTGTTCGCAAGTCGTTGGAGGAGATGCACGGGGGCGAGTACGAGCCCTTCTCGAGCGCGGACCTCTGACGTCGAAAGGGTTCCGGCTCGCCTGGACCCCGACCGGCCGGCAAGCGGCTGGCAAGCTCCGTGGACCGGTGAGGGTCGCCTTCGCCAACGCGACCGCTGCCCTGGAACGCGAAGGCTGCGATGCCGCCGGCTACCGGCTCGCCGGAGAGGGCCTCGACAAGCTGTGCGCGATCCACTTGTGGGGCCGTTGGCGCTTGGTCCTCGCCTTCCCCGAGGTCGACGTGGCCCTGGTGGTCGACGTCGGCGAGCACCTCGACAACGACCGAAGCCGTGATGTCTACACCACGCTTGTACGACGCGCTCGACGTCGATCCGCCTGCCGAGCCGAGAGACAAACCGCCGTGTTGCGACGAGAGCGGCCCGCCTACCGACGCCGCCCAGCTTGACGCAGTCGAGGACGGGTACAGGGCGCTCACTCGTCGTCGGCGACGTCGCTGATCGCTACCGAGGGCGGCAGGACTCCGGCGACGAGGTCGGAGAATACGGTGGCAGCGTCGGCTTGCATACCGGGGATGATGTGTTGGTAGACGGTGATCGTGAACGCCGGGTTGGCGTGGCCGAGGCGTTCGCTGACGACCTTCACCGGGACTCCGGCCTTGAGCAGGATCGAGGCGTGCGTATGTCTGAGGTCGTGGTTATGCCGACGTCGGCATAAGCACGATTATGCCGATGTTCGCGTTATGCCGATGTGCTCACGTTTGGCCTGGTCATGTGGGGTGGATGGCGCGTTGAGGTCGGCATAATCAGAGGGCTTCGAGGAAGGCGAGGAGACTATCGACGGGTCGGTATTTGCCGGGGTTCGTGGTGAGTGGTCGGGTGCGATCGATGGCTTGTTGCTTGTGGGTCATGTCGGCGTGGAGGTAGATATTTGTCGTAGTGATCTGCTCGTGGCCGAGCCAGAGTGCGATGACGGTGATGTCGTTGCCGGCGAGGAGGAGACGCATCGCGGCGGTGTGGCGCAGCGTGTGGGTGGTGACGGTTTTCGTTCGTAGGGACGGGCATGTTGTGGCGGCGATGGTGAGGTGGTGGGCGAGGCGGTGCTCGATGGCGTCACGGCTGAGTCGTCGACCGGTCGTTGTCGGGAACAGTGGGGCGGCGGGTGCGCCGGAGCGTTCGGTGAGCCAGGCTTTGAGGATCGTGCGTGTCGTGGGGATGAGCGGGGTGTGGCGTTCTTTGCGTCCGTTGCCAATGGTGTGCACGTTGGCGCCGACGCCGAGGGTGACATCGGAGCAGTTGAGTCCGGCGAGTTCTGAGATGCGTAGCCCGGTCTGGATGGTGAGAGCGAACATGGCGTGGTCACGTCGGCCGCTCCATCTGGTCGTGTCTGACGCGTTGAGCAGCGCAGTGACTTCGGGTTCGGTGAGGTAGGTGACGAGGTTGCGTTGGGTGCGTTTTGTCGGGATGGCCAGCACTCGTTGGATAGTGCCGGCGTGGTCCGGGTGGTGGAGGGCGAGGTAGGCGAACAGCGAATGGATCGCGGCGAGCCGACCGTTTCGTGTCGTGACGCTGTTGTGGCGGTCGTGTTCGAGGTGGTCCAAGAACGCGGCGCCGAGTGGGGCGTCGAGATCGCCGATGTCGAGGCCGGTCGGCTTCTTGCCGGTTCGTTCAGCGGCGAAGCAGACGAGCAGACGCAGACTGGTCTTGTACGCGGCGATCGTGTTCGGGCTGGCGTCGCGTTGGCCGATGAGACGGTCCGTGAAGAACGCTTGTAACGCGGGGGCGAGCGCGCTCACTGGTCCGCTCCGTAACGGGTTTCGAGCCGGTCGGCGGCGAGGGCCATCAGTTCCGGAGACGCGGACAGATACCAGTACGTGTCAGCGGGGCTGACGTGACCGAGATAGGTCGACAAGACGGCGATGTGGTCGTCGATCCGGACGCCGGCTCGGTGCCAATCGATCATCGTGCGAACAGCGAAGCTGTGGCGCAACTGATGTGGTGTCGGGTGGACCGTGTCGGTGCGCAACCCCATTGTGGTGGTGAGCTGTCTCAGGGTTTTGGCGATGTCGCTGCGGTTCAGTCGTGTGCCTGTCGCGGTGATGAACAACGCTACCGATGCGGGGGCCGGGCAGAGCCGGTCACGTTCGCTCAGATAGGTGTTGAGGGCGGTGGTGGTGGAGGCGTGGAGCGGAACGAGACGTGGCCGGTCGAACTTGGCGTGACGGATTGTGATCACCCCGTTGGCGGTGTCGAGGTCGTCACGGTCGAGACCGGCCGCCTCACCGACACGCATCCCAGACACAGCCAACAACCCGAACAACGCCTGATAGGTCGCAGCCCGCAACGAGCTGGGCAGCGTCGTAGCGGTCTCAAGCAGGCCAGCAATGTCCTGCTCGGACCATAAATATGGTGCCGGGCGATGCCTTCGGGCCGGGAACACCCCTGCTGGTGGGATCTCGGTCGCCGGGTCGATGGCATGCAGATAGCGGGCGAACCCGCGCACGACCGCAAGACGCGCCGCCCAATAGTTCGGGCGGGCATTGGCGGCCAGACGAGCCCATGAGATCGCCAGGTCTGTCAGCGGTAATCGTCGGGTTGTTGGCGGCTTCCAGGTAGTCGACGAACTGCGGGAGGAGATGACCGGCCCGTTCCAGCTTGTAGCCAAGAGCTCGACGGAACCGCAGGTAGTCCGCGACGTGTTCGCCGAGCGCGCTCATCGGGCACACTGCCCGGGCCAGGGCTGGGCCAGCTCACGTAGCCGATCGAGGTCCACGCGGGCGTAGATGGCGGTGGACTGCAGACTCCGATGGCGCAGCACCTGGGCGATCTGGGGGAGCGGGACCTGTGCGGCCACCATGTCGCATGCCGCTGTGTGGCGCAGGCGGTGCGAGCCGACCTCGGCCACACCGGCGCGTCGACAGGCGCGCCGCACCGTTGAAGCGACCGTGCCCGTGGCGATCGGTTCGAACGGTGCCTTGGCCCGCAAGAACACCTCTCGACGGTCGCTGACCGGCCGCCCACGCTTGAGGTATCCGGCGATCGCTTCGCCGACGTCGACCGGTAACGGCAAACGATCGAGCCGGCCGCCCTTGCCCGCCACGACGAGTTCACCGGCGCGCCAATCGATGTTCTCCAACCTCAGGGCAGCGACCTCGCTCCGGCGTAGGCCGAGGCGCAGCAAGATGATGATCAGCGCGTAGTCGCGCCGACCGATCGGTGTGCGACGATCGCACGATGCAAGCAACGCGTCGGCGTCAGACTTGACGATTCCCCTCGGCAGCGGTGATCGGCGTCGGCCGGTGATCGCCAACGCCGGGGGCGCAAGGCGAAGTCGCCAAGGTGATGAGTCTCATCGAGGCGGGAGCGCTCACCGGCGATCCCGAGTGGACGGTCTGGAACGCGTCGGCGGCAGACTAGGACTCGACACCCGGGCGATCGACGCCGACCGGTCGTAGACGACCGCCCGAATCGGCGCGATCTGAGCGATCCAGGCGCGCAGGCGGTGTCACAGAACGCGCGGCGGCAGGGCTCGCCGGCGGCGCCCCCAAGCCCGGGACCGTGTCCGGTCAACTCCTAACACCTGGCGGCCGGCGCGGCGCTCTTGCGAACAGCGCCGCTCCCGCCAGGCAGAGAAAGAACGACGCGGCGAGCCTGCGCCCGGCCGCCTGCAGCACGACAGCGTCGTACACCGACGCGCGACCCTGCGGCATCGTGACCTCAATGATGGGTGGTCGGCGAGAGGGCGACCTGCCCACCTCGACCGCCCACGCAGCGTCGGCGGCCTGGTCTTGCTCCCATCTCGTCACGGGCGATAACGCAAGCAGGATGGCCAGGCCGAAGGGAACGGCCAGCGACTTCCGCATAACGCGCCACCCTCGCGCGGCCAGGCCGATGCCGCACCCCAACTCGCTGACAGGGCTTGGGACGTAAGAGCCAGGCGCGACTCAAAGGCGTGACAGCGGAGGCGGTGCCCCACATGGCCGATTGCGTTGGCGCTGAGCGCTACAGATTGAACGCCGCGATGTGCTTGGCGGTATCTATGTAGTGGCGCAGGCGCACCACCTTGCCCTCGTCGTTGAAGGTCCAGAGGTGCATCTCTTCGTCGCGGTAGTGACCACCACCGAACGTGGGCAGGTCCGCCTCGAGCACGAATTCGACGGCTACCTGGTTGCCGCCTTCCATCATGTTGAGGATCTGCAAATCGGAGATCGCCATCTGGCCGGCTGTCTCGAAGAACTTGACGACTTCCGCCCTGCCGTGGCGAGGAATCATCGTCGGCACTCCGGCTTTGACCGCGGAGTTGTCATCCCATGACTCCCACTCGACGTCTTCCGCAAGCACACCGAGGATCGCGGGGATGTCGCCCTTCCCGAACGCTTCGTAGATCGACTGAACGGTGGCGAGGTTGCTCACGATGTTCCCTCCTAGGTTCCGCTGCGGAGGTTAGCCCAGAAGACCGGGTAGGTGGGACATACCCGGGCTGGCCGAGCGCCCCCTAACGACGACGGCCACCGTCTCGATACCCCGGCCCTTGAGGTTTGAGCGCGATCTGTCGCCAAGGCCAGCCGGCGCGGGTGCGGTTGGGATCTTCTACCGGATCTTCTACCGGATGATCCGGCACTGGGCGCCATCGAACGTGTCGCAGACGCGATGGCGGACGGCAAAGTGGCTGCTCAACGGACCTGCGCACCACTTTCCGACATGGGCCGACATGCAGGTCGGCCAACTCATAACCCGAAGGTCACAGGTTCAAATCCTGTCCCCGCCACCAAAGAAATACCTGTTCAGAGGCCCTTTCTGGTACCAACCAGGAAGGGCCTCTTGCATGTCCATGTACCAAATATGTACCACCACGGTAGATGTCTACCGTCGCCGAGGGGTGTGGGTGCCGAATTGGTCGGTCGTGGGGTTCAGGCGGCTTGTTGGTGAACGTGGATGAGTCCGTCGCATCGTTGTCGGACGGTCACGGGGTGACTGGGTTGGAAACTTGGGGGTGTCGGCAGTGGTTCGGGCGGCTGTTGGTCGAGTGACCGGTGGGGCCGATGCTCTTTGTAGTGCTCGACGTAGTCGGTGACCAGTCTTCGGAGTTGGGTCTCGTTCCAGATGATGGTGCGGTCGCGGAGTTCGCGGCGCAGGGTGCCGAACCACCGTTCGATGTAACAGTTCGCGATCGGTGTCCTTGGTGGGGTCTTGGCAACATCGACGCCTTCAGTGCGGAAGATTTCGTCGAAGGTGTCGGTGAACTGGCCGGCACGGTCACGCACGAGCATCTTGCACTCGTCGAGCCTGGCGGTGCCGGTGATGGTGCGATTCCGGCGGCACGCAGGATCGACCAGACCGTTGACGCAGCGATCGGGTGGCCGAACCGGACGAGTTCACCGGTAGCACGGCGGTAGCCCCAGGTCGGGTTCTCCCTGGCGATCCGGACGACAAGATCGCGGACCTCGATAGACGTCGGTCGTCGTCCACCTTGTCGCCGGTGTGTGGTTGGGTCCAGCGTCGTGCGACAAATCGGCGGTGCCAGCGTGTCGGGCGTGACGATCCATCGAGTACAGCGCGCGCGGGGCAGCGCCTTGGCGATCACGGCGAGCAATGATCGGTCGTCCTCGGTGAGTGCCGGCTTGGTAGTGCGGCCGAGAACGGCGAGTTGGTGTCGCAGCACGATGATCTCCAGATCCTTGGAACGGCCAGAGGAGCAACGGCGAGCACGACAAGACCGGCGAGCACCCGGTAGAAGAGACGAAACACGCGACGATCTTCGCCGAACCTTGGTCTCAACTCCCACGGCCGAGCAATTCGGCACCCGCAAGTTCTTCGTGTTCATCATCCGGAAGTAGCGAGCCTCGAGCTGCTTGATCGCCTCGATGTCGTCCGTCTCATCTATCCTCCGCCTGCGGACTAGGTGCGAGTTGAATTGGTGTGCTGACGGAAGGGATCGCATGAACCACGGAGAACCCGACGGAAGGCTCGCCAGACTTGCGGAGTACGAGACGACCGGCACGTCGACGGCGCCGTTCTACGACGATTGGTCCGCGACCTACGAGCACGATCTGCTGACCATGTACGGCTACAACGCCCACCTGATCGCCGCTGCCGCGTTTGGTGAGGCGTGTGCTGACCGGTCGACGCGGGTCGTTGATTTCGGTTGCGGCACAGGTCTCGTCGGCGTCGAGTTGTCTCGCCTCGGGTTCACCTCGATCGATGGTGTGGATGTCTCGGAACCGATGCGCGAGCTCGCCCGCTCAAAGAACGTCTACCGACAACTGCACCATGGCGACCTGACTGCACGGACGTCGATCGCTGACGACGAATACGACGCGGCCGTCTGTGTCGGCTCCTTCGCCCCAGGCCATCTCGGGCCGCCGAGCCTCGCTGAGATTGCTCGCTGCGTGGCACCAAGTGGCGTCGTCGTGATCTTCATGAACGGCGGTTACTTCGTCGCCGACAACTACCAATCACACCTCGACGCCCTCGCAGAGCGCGGCGTGTGGCAGATCCTGGAAGTCAGCACGCACAACTATATGTCCGCCCTCGACGACCGCCCAGGAACACTGATCATCGCCCAGCGCTGACCGCGATCGGCCGGCAATCGGCAGCGAAGTTGACGGTGCCGCGGAGCGGATCGACGTACCAGCGCCGCTTCGATGACGTGCCGCTCAGCCCGGATCCTTCGGCGTCGATCTGGTCGCCGCGTCGATGGGCACGCAGGATCGCCAACTCGGCGTCGTTCATGGGTGCCACGTCGCTTGACCCGATCCGAGCTGTGGGGCCGGTCGCGACCACCGCATGAGTGCACCCTCGATCTGTACCGGCGGGCGCAGGCGGTGCGCTGGACCCCAGCCGGTGTGTTCGATGCCGGAGGCGAAGTCGATATTCTCGGCCGAGAGGAACGGTGTGTCGCTGGGGTTGTCCTGGTGGTCGATGAGCAGCTTCGCAGTGCGGGCCAGTGACAGCCGGGCACGTTGGGTGCGGCCCTCGACGACAGCTGACCGGATCGCAGCAAGGACTGCTGCGGCGAGGAGGTAGCCGGTGGCGTGATCGAGTGCCTGCACGGGCAACGAGACGGGTTCGTCGCGTGCCCGCCACGCCATGCCCTCAGCGGCGATCCCAGTCGAGAACTGGACGAGGCTGTCGAAACCGCGGCGATGCTCCCATGGGCCGGAGTGCCCGTAGGCGTCGAGGGAGACATCGATGAGACCTGGCCGGATCCGTTGGCGCGTGTCGGCCCCGAACCCGAGCCGTTCGAGTCCGTCAGAGCGATAGCCGTGGACGAGGACATCGCAGTCAGCCAGCAGTCGGGTAAACGACTGCCTGCCCGCCGGGTCGCGTAGATCCAGTCGGGCGCTTCGTTTGCCCAGCAGCACCTCGGGGGCAACCGCAGGTTCGTCCCACCCGAACGGGTCGATACGCAGTACTTCGACGCCGTAGCCGGCGAGGAAGCGCGTTGCTACCGGTCCGGCGATCACACGCGTCAGATCGAGCACCCGCAGTCCGTTCAGCGGGCGATCGCGGGTTGGTGCCCAACGATCGAGCCGGGTCGCCGTCGGTCGGTCCCAGATGACCAATGGCTCGTCGCCAACGGTTGCACCCTGGGCATGCGATCGCCACTCGTCCACGGTTCGCAGACGGGCAGCACACCCGCCGGCCTCGACAACAGCAGCTTCGAGTTCCTCGGCATCAAGCGCGCTCACCGCCACGCTGACTCGGCCGCGGGTCGGTTCACATCCCAACACCGACAGCGCGGCCGCCCGATGATGCGGCGCGTTCGTGTGCAACTTGATCCACCCGTTCGATGCTCTGTAGTCGCCCGCAATCGCGTCCCACGGGGCAGGCAGCTCCCATCCGACCGGCCTGATCGACCAACCGAACCAGAGCGAGGCCAGCCGGAAGTCGACAGCCACCCCAGGGGCGGGGGCCTGCAGCGCGATGAGCTCACCGACCGCTCCCGCGGCCGCAGCGAGGGAGGCAACCGCGAGATCTGACACCGAAAAGCACGAGACCAAACGGTCGGCACCAGTGAAGCGCATCCGCGTCGACGGGCCCGGCGGCGACCCCAACGCCACGCTCATCGTGTCCAGCAATCGACGCGCAACACCGTCCCCAGACCCGATCACATCTTAGACGATAAGGAAGCGCTCGACAGTGATCAATCTTGATCGAATCAACGTTGATCGAATCAGCCCTCGTCGGGTTCTCGCGGGCCATCCGCACGACCTGGCGATCGCGGCGAGCAACGACCGGTCAAGATCAGTGACAACAGGCTTGGTCGTGCGGCGCAGGACCGAGAGCTGATGTCGAAGCACGATGATCTCCAGATCTTTCGAGCGGCCTGACCGCGCGGCAAGACGAGCCAGTCCGGCGAGCAGCCGGTAGAACAAGTGGAACATCCTTTGATTCTGTGCTGGAACAGTTCCCCAGCGGTCACGACCGGGTGATCGGCGCCCACAGGGGTGGGACGGCGGGGTGCGTTCAGGCGGCGCCGCGCGCCAACAGTCCGACGGCTGCCGGGTCGTCGTCGCCGAGAGCGACGAAATGCACTTGGCCGTCGGGGTCGACTTGAGCGATGCGCACGACGGACCAGAAGCGCTCGGAGCCTGCGATGAGTACGGCACCGGGAACGACAAGAGATGGGTCGGTCGCGTCGGTGAGGAGCGCCCACCAGCGGCCTTCGACGTCTTCGGCGTTGCGATCGGCTCGCAGATCGATGTTCGCCATGGTGCTCACCTCCCAGGCTGGTAGTACGGGTTGTGGACCACCCGATGTGATGTTCCCAGTATACGCGCTACGAGTTCATCCTGGTCGTCGTGGACCGCGTCGTAGTGAGGCGCCAAGCCCGTGTCCCAGAGCTCCACACCTGACGTGACTATGTCCTGAGCGGTGAACAAGACGAGCCACTCGACCTTGACAAACCTGGAGGCAGCCAGATCAACCTAGGTCTGTTCGGCCGTGTCGGAGAACACCGAGATGCCGTAGAAGCCGTAGACGTCGAAGTTGCGTCAGGCTGACTCGGCCAACACGACCGGGTCGAGAAGGTCGCCGCGCACGATGACCGTCGAGCCGGGTAACGGGGGATCGCCACGACGGGCACGCTGCTTGACCACGACATCAATCATGCCCAATGCCACACGCTCGACCGCGCATCGCTGTCACAACGCATCGTCCGTGTTCCTCAATCTCCGTCGGTTGGGCATGAACAAGCAACCCCGAACGCCGGCCGCAATGCCCGTCGCTTGCTTGCCCCAATCACCATCGCGAACAGCGATATGATGAGTGGCAACAACCGCTGCGTCGATCCCGGCGACAACACCGCTAAGTACCCTCAGATCTCATCAAGGGCTCTCCTTTCAATCGAGGAACAGCAGCAACCGGAATGATCTCGACAATCGTTTGGCCGGCGACCGCTGCAATGGACAGGTTGAACACTGGGAGAGGCCGTGTGGGTGCCGAATACCCGGTTGTGGCGGTTCAGGCGGCTGTTGGTACTCGTGATGAGGCCGTCGCAGCGTCTGCTGGTGGTCACCTCAACGCCGGCCTGGACACGCTGGCGTCGGGGTGTCGGGTGGTTGTTGATCGAATGTTCGGTGGGGTCGGTGCTGGTTGTCGAGCAGTTCGCGTCTCAGTGTGCCGAACCAGCGTTCGAAGTAACAGTTGACGACCGGTGTTCGTAGAGGGGTCTTGGCGATCTTGATGCCCTCGGATCGGAAGATCTGATCGGAGGCATCGGTGAATTGACCGGCACGGTCACGCACCAGCATCTTGCAGTCTTTGAGGGTGTCGGCTGTGGTGATGAACAGGTTTCGTGCCGCTTGCACGGTCCAGGCTCCGGTTGGGTTGGTAGTGACCCCGGCGAGCGTGACACGACGGGTCTTGATGTCGATGAAGACACCGCTGGCGATTCCAGCCGGTGACCGTCTATTTCGATCCAGGCGACTAATCCGGCGGGGTCTGACGAATCGCGAACTCAGCAACGGATCCGCGGGCGTACGGAAACCGCTAGACACGTCGATTCGTCGCGGTCGAACTCGAGTCCGTCCACCGCGCAACAGGCGTTCCTCGCCGCTCCGTCGAGCCGCACGCTGCCCTCCAAGCGTGGGATCGGGTCGAGCAACTCGCTCCGGCCAGTAGGGAACTCGTTCGGACGCTCGACCGGTGGACGGTCGCCACGGCTTGGTCGATTGTGCCGACGAAACCGATCGAGCGCCCGGGTGCACTCGGCGACAGGGCAGACCAGTGGCCGGTTACAGGATTTTGGTCAGATCAGCGACGAGTGCGATCGATGCGAGCACGGTGATGGTTGCCGTCAGGAGGGTCGCGATCGTACGTCCAATCCGGTGTGGTTTCCCTCGACCTGAGCGAATCGGCTGCGCGGCGTCCACGGCGTCAGTCAGTCCACGAGGGCCGACTCGGCCCAGCGAAAGGGAAAGGGAAGTCCGGCGCCGATGTAGGGTGCCGATGGGCCCGACCAGCGCCACGCCGCGGCCTGCTCATAGCTTCGCCGGCCATAGAGGGCTCGAAAGATGTCGTACGCCGGTGCTTCGACGCTTACGGCTCGGGAATCGTCGCGGTCGCCGAGCCACCACGCACGCACACCAGGTACGTCGAGGTGCAATGCCGGGACGGCTGCTGCTGACAGGACGGAGCGCCATCGCGCGACGCCAGCGGCCAGAGCGTCGGTGACCGCGTGCGCAGGAACCCGGGTGCCGGGTTCGAGAACGGGGCGCAGATCGGCCTCATGCACGGCGGCATCACCGAACGCGAACGCGGCGGCAGGCACGCTCCCGAAAGGCGCGACGCCGTCGAGTTGGGCCGCTGCTTGCTCCCAGGTCGTCAAAAGGTCGGTGTTGCAGAACGCCCCAAAGCGCTCGACCTGGGCCGCTGTCCATGATTCGGTAGCCCAGCCCTCGATACGCCCGTCGACCAGGTCGCGGCAAAGCCCAACGAGGTGGGCGACGACGTGTCGTGCCGTCCAACCCGGGCACGCCGGTACCGGCCCATCAAGCAATCGTGGGTGCCGAATGACGAGGTCGCTGATGCGCATCCGAACATCCTGGTAAGCAGCCACATAAGTCGAGCCATCCACCCGAGCAGTCTTTCATAGAGCGGATTCACGATTTTCGTGCTTGTGGGCACCGAGGTTTGAAGGGCACTCGCGCTAACTCGCGTCGTCCAGGCGAGCGCTCGTGTCTCACCTAAGCCCCAGAGAGAGCCGGCTCGCTGGCTCGACGTGGCCTGGGACCGCTACCGGTTCGTCGTCGCCGTGGTCGAGTGCGGCGACGAACGCCGCCGCGCCGCGGTGGTTTGGGGATTCGGTCGTATGGATACCTCTCTATCACACCCCGATCTATCGCTTGACAATATATCGGTTATTGATAGACTCTTGGGTGTGGTGAACAACTCCAAAGCCTCCACCGATCCCCGGTCATTCCTTCCTCTCTCGCAGGCTCAGTTCCATGTCCTTGTGGCGCTCACGGCCGGCGATCGTCACGGGTACGCCATCATGGGCGCCGTCGAGGAGTCCTCGGGCGGTGTAGTGCGCATAGGTCCGGCCACGCTGTACGGGACGCTCCACAAGCTGGTCGAGCACGATCTTGTCGAGGAATCCGATCGACGTCCGTCCACCGACGACGACGCTCGCCGCCGCTACTACCGCTTGACCGGACTCGGCCGAAACGTCTGCCGGGCAGAAGCCGATCGTCTTGCCGCGCTCGTCACGATCACGCGCTCGAACCTCGAACCAGGTCTGGCCTGACATGAAAACCGAGTCAGCGGGTCGTGTGTACAAGAAGCTCCTGCGGCTCTACCCGCGGGACTTTCGAGATCATTACGGCGATGACCTCCTGCAGATCCACGCCGACCTGTCCGCCGAACTCGGTCCGCGCCGAGCATCGCGCCGGGTAACTCTCGATCTGATCGTCACTGTCCCGCGCTACCGAATGGAGACACTCATGAAAGAACAACACACATCCACCGTCTTGACCGCGGCGATCGTCGTCATGGCATGTGTCGGCATCGCCAGCCCGTTCGTCGGTCTGTATCCCGGCGCGCTCCTGCTCCCGCTCGCCGTGCTCGTGGCGGTCACCCAGCGCAGCAAGTTGGCGCGCTCGATGGACGTCACCGACCGTGATCGCCTCAGGCGGAAGCGGCTGAAGGCCTCAGCGATACTCACCGCGTCGCTACCGGTGATCTATCTCGTCAGCCTGCCCATCCTCGGGGACGACTGGGGCACCGACGCCGCCGTGGCATTCGGTGTGTGGTTCGCCGTGCTCATCGCCGCGGCCTGCTACTTCATCGCCGGAATCAGCACACCAAAATCCCCTGCCGCGACGCACTGAGGTGCCGTACACGAGCCGCCGCCGCGATCAGTCCAACCCCCACGGCCAACACGGGCCCTGGGGGCACACCATCCAGACCTAACCGTCACATCTGTACGACGCCGCAACCCGGATCCCGTCCATGCCACCGGTCCCGGTCTCGCGTTCGGGATCGTCCGCTTCGGGCTGTGGTCACAAGTTGACCTCCCCACGACTGAATCGGCCGGGGTTTTGCATCAGGTCCTCAACGATCCTGAGAGGATTATTCGAGATGCCAAAAATGATGCAGTACACCGAGGAGTTCAGGGAGCAGGCCGTCAGGTTTGTCTTCGATGAGATGGGGCCGGACGAGTCGCGTAAGGAGGCATGTTGGCGGCTCGGCGTGAAGCTGAACGTGAAGCCCGTGACGTTGTACAACTGGGTGAAAGCGGCCACGCCGGCGTCAGCGAAAGGGCACCAGCGTGTGACGCAACCGGGCACGGTAGACGAGCTCCGTGCGCAGGTCGTGGCGTTGAAGAAGGAGAATCGTGAGCTGGTGCGGACGAACGAAATCTTGCAAGCCGCTTCGGCTTTTTTCGGGGCGGTGCTCGACCGCCAATCAAAGAAGTAACCGCGTTCGTGGTCGCGAATCGTGACCAGTTCGGGCTCGAGCCGATCTGCCGTGTGTTACAGGTCGCCGCCCCAGCGGTACGTGCGTGTTTGGCCCGACCAATCACGATGCGCGACGTGGCGGACGAAGCGTTGAAACCCAAGATCCGTCAGCTCTTCGACGACAACTACCAGGTCTACGGGCGCCGCAAAATCAAGGCCGGACTGAAACGCGAGTACGGCCTGATCGTTGACCATGATCGGGTCGCCCGATTGATGAAACAGCTTGGTATACAAGGCGTTCGGCGTGGTCGCCCCGTGTTCACGACACGCCAAGACCCGACCGCGAGCCGGGCGCCGGATCTGGTGAAACGCCAGTTCAAAGCAACGGCCCCGAACCAGCTTTGGGTATCGGATTTCACGTACGTATCAACGTGGTCAGGGTTCGTGTACGTCGCTTTCATCATCGACGTCTACTCGCGTCTCATCGTCGGGTGGCGCGTGTCGACAACGATGGCGACGACAATGGTCATGGACGCGTTAGAACAAGCCGTGTGGCTCCGCCAAACCCTGCTCACGAACGTGATCGCGCATT
>JANOSH010000035.1:0-9192 GCA_031415695.1 Actinomycetes bacterium | reverse complement strand
AACAGGTGCGCCTCGATCGCACTGGCCGTCGCCGCTGTCACCGACAGCTCGCAGTAGCCGATCAACAGTTGTTCATCGATATGGGTCACGTTCACGCCAATGCTCCTCTAAGTTGGATGCGGGCCCGCATCATCCGTGTCTTCACGGTGCCGGAGGTCCCCCAGATCCACGCGGTCGGCTCGCCGGCTCCGCTCCACCCGCCGGCGCCGCGCCACACCGCCAAGAACGTGTCCTGTACGGCCTCGGCAACCACGTCGCTGTCCGAGCAGCGATGGCGAAGCCTCGCCGTCAACCACGGCTGATGACGCAGATACAACTGGCGGAGCGCGGCCCGATCACAATCGGCGATCGCGGCAACCAGCTCCGCATCACTCGGCGACAACGAATCCACACTCACGCCCACATAGTCGCGCAACTGCCAGCTGTCGGTTCACGAGCCGCATCACCCCACACGGAGACGACCGACGGATCTCCACATCGTGCATGAGAGCGGCTCTCCAGGTCCGGAAAACCTTTGATCTGATTCCGCTTGACGAGAGAGACTTCTCCTCATAAGACTCGTTCATACGTCGAAACCTTGAGGTGCTACTCCCCATCGAAGTAGCGTCTCAGCGATGAGTGGGGACGTTGACGCAGTGCCCGACCCGATCCGTGCCGGCCGCTCTACCTTGAGGTCGTCGACCGGATCGAGGCACTCGCCGGTTCTTCCATGAGGGCCGAACCGCGTGCGGCGGCCGGCGCGACAGAGATCATGCACACGTCAAGGACAACAACAGCCAGGAGCGCACCGTGCAGCCAACAACTGTCCCAAGTCGGTCCGAACCCAAGCTGCCGAGCGCCGCGCCGCTCGTTGCCGCCGCCCTCTGGCTCGCTGCGGGCGGGGCCGGACGCCTTCGCGCCGAGAACGCCGACGGAGACTGGGAGGGTCCCTACGCGTTGTTCAGCGTGGTTCTGCTGATCGCTGCCGCTGCCACGACCGTCATGATCGTGATCTACACATCGAAGGAGGGAGCCCGCTCCGGTGCGCGGAACGCCGCCGTCGCGCTGGCCATCGTCGGCACCGTTTCGACGGTCGCGGCGTGGGCCTTTCCGCTGTGGGCTGTCCTGCTGGCAGCAGGGTGGGCCGCGCTTGCGGCCACCGGCTCGCCCAGCGGGCGAGACGCGGCATGGGTTGGCGGCGCACTGCTCGCCGGTCTCGCCGTCGCCGTCGTCGCAGTGAACGCGAAACTCGGTGCACCAGGGCGTCACAGTGACTACTCCGACGCGCAAAGCTGGGGCGTCACCACCGCCTGCGTCCTTGCCGCCGTCGGGCTTGCTCGGCTCGGTCTGGGTATCTCCCGGACGAGCGACGGCGCTCAGTCGGCGAAGCCGACACGGTGACCACGACCTTGACGCCTGCCACGCCGATTCCGGGACCTCGCGGACGGGAGAACCTGCGCCGGGTACGCCACCTGTTCAGCGACCTCGCCCCGGCGCTCGACGAGTTGAACGCGATATACGGCCCGATCTGCTCCCTCGGTGGTCCCGGACTGCGGATCGTCGTGATCGGCGACCCGACCCTGATCCACGAGATGTTCTCGATGAAAGCCGACACGTTCCGGTGGAAACACAAATTCAACGTCATCGGGGTCCGCTTCGTCGTCGGCAAACGATCGATGATCGTCTCCGACGGTGCCGATCATCAACGTCGGCGGGGCGCGGTGCAGCGAGCATTCACCCGGCCGCGTTTGAACGGATGGATTCCGATGATCATCGAACGGACCGACTCGGCGATCGACCAGGTCATCGCCCGACTCCGCGACCAACCGCAGACTCGCCCGATCGATCTCTACCCAGTGGGTCGTGAGCTGATCCTCGGCGTCACCCTCCACGCCTTCTTCGGTGAACGACTGGCGCGACGTGTCGATGAGTTCAGCGATCTGTTTCAACGGGCACAGGCGTTCATCGAAGCCCCCGGTATCAACCAACTCCCACACCCGATCCCGTTCACCTCTCGATCGAAGGTCCGAGCCGACCGTCGCCGCATCGACCAGATCATCGATGAGGAGATTGCCGACCGCCGAACACACCCCACCGGTGACCCGCTGGACATCCTCGAGGTGATCGCCATTGACCGCACCCTCACCGACGCCGAAATCCGCGACCAGATCGACACCCTCATCGGAGCTGGATACGACACCACCGCATCCACGTTCGCATGGCTGCTGTGGTGCGCAGCGCTCGAACCAACGGTGTGGGACCGGCTACGCGCCGAGGCCGAGCGCGTTCTCGGACCGTCCGACGTGCTACGCCGGCAACCCGACGATGCCACACTCAACCAACTCGAATACGCCCAGCGAGTCGTCCACGAATCGCTACGCCTTCATCCGGCCGGGCTGATCGGCGCTCGGGTCGCCGCCGACGACGTCCGCATCGGTGATCACACGATCAAGAAGGGAACCTTGATCGCTTGGTCGCCATATCTGGCCGGACGCGACCCCAACACATGGACGGAACCATTGGTGTTCAATCCCGACCGACATCTGAGTCTGACCGGCGAACAAAAAGCGAGCACCGACCGGGCGTGGGTCCCGTTCGGACGTGGGCCACACATGTGCATCGGATTCGCCCTCGCCCAAATGGAACTCGTCCTGATGATCGCTCGCTTCGCCCAACGACTCGACGTCACCCCCACGGACGACAACATTCCCCAACCAGTCGGAACGGTCGTCAACCGACCCGTTGGCGGCGTCCCCTTCCACATCGCCGAACGCTGACTGGCGACCCAAGCTGGGATCGTCGACGTCGAGCGGTCCTCGGATGCACCGAGTTGATCAAGCTGATTGCGCCACCCGAGGATTCACGCCGCCTGTGACCCGGTTGCGAGGAATGCCACGGCGAGCGTGGCGAGGAGCACTGGCCATGGGTGCTCACTCCAGGCCATCGTGATTGATGTTGGTGCGAGCTGCGGAACGAGGGCGACGCCGCTGAGAGCCCATCCGAGCGCGACTCCAGCACCGGTCTCCGCGGCACGTTCGGGTCGCCGCCGGGTGACCAGGGCTTTGGTTGCGACTCCGGTTGAGAAGAGCGCGGCGACAGCGAGGGCGGATGGCGATGGGCTCGTCGGCGGTTCGAAAAACCATCGTTGCGCGCCAGCGACGAGCGCAAGGCTGATCATCGCGAGCGGTGTTGCAACTGCAATTCGATGCAAGAGTCGGATGCGTGCCGATGTCGGTGTCGCGTGAACGAGGGTGTGGGCTGGGTCGTCGAGTGCGAGCACGGCGGTGGCAACGAACGCCGCGCAGGCGGCCACGGGCAGTCCGTTTGGGGCGGTGGTTCCTCGGAGACGGGCAATGCCGCCAACGAGGGCGACAGTGAGCCCGGCGGCAACCATTGGTAGCCACCGTGTCGATCGCCATGTCGGCGCGAACCAGGCGACGAGGTCGCGTCGCTGGTCGCTGGTCGAGCCGATCCGTGCGGATGTCTGCGCGAGCGATGGCGTTGGCATGATCGTCGCGGCGCGGTCAGAACGGTGAGACGACGAGTTGGGCGACGGCACCGATCGCGGCTACCGACCCGCCGACGAGGGCGAGACGTCGGCCACGTTGCTCGCGTACGGTGGCACCGGCGGCCAACCCGATGAGGCCGATCAGGTAGATGTTGTGCCAGGCAACGGTGGGCAGGTGAACCAACTGCCGCTGCCAACCGTCGTACTCGCCTGGCCTCGTTACAAACCAGCCGGCTGGGAACGAAGCCGGGTCGACCGTGGCCGGTAGGTCGATGTGCAGGGGCTGGTACTGGAGCCAGGTGAACGCGTGGAGCCCGGGGATGTTTAGCGCCCACCAACCGGCCGTCGCGAGAACCGTGGCGATCGTGCCGATGATCAGCGACGGCGCGGGGCGGCGTGTCGAACGTCCGGCGGCGAGCCCAATAGCGCCTCCGAGCGCGACGACGAGGGGTAGTTGGAGAAGTTCGAGCGGCCCGGGTATCGCCGTGTCGGTGCGCCACGGCGCTTCGCCGATCGAGAAGCCCCCCTCGATTCGCGATGCAATCGCCGCCGCGATCGCGAGGATGACGGCGAGTACGACGGGCACCGTGAGGGCACCGAGTCGGGCGAGGGCGCGCTCGCTATCGCCGATCGCGGCTTCTTCGGCGAGTCCCGGAAGCTCGGTCGACCGGTCGCGGCCGCCGCAGAGCACCCCGGCAATAAACGTGCCGAACGCGAGCGGCATGATCGCCAACGGCACCTGGCCGGCAAGATCACCCGACCACGAGTCCTCCCACTCGAAAATCACGAGCATGATCGTGATCGCCGAGATCACGAACCCGATCCAGATCGATGCGCGGCGCAGATGCCGTTTGGCCTCGACCGGAATCAACGGGCGGAATGAAACGTGCTCGGCCTTGGCCGAGCCACTTGTGGTCGTGGTCATGCGTGGGCTCCGATCTCGTTGGTCAGTAGCAGGTAGCCATCGTCGATGGTTGGGCTCACGATCTGCGCGCCCGGCGGGGGGCTGCCGATGCTTCGCACGGTTCCATCGCCGGTCACCCATGAGCGCAGCGCGTCGGGGTGCGGGTGATCGTCGACCCAGACCCGGCCATCGGCGACCGCCGTCAGCGCGGCCGGTGTGCCGTCGAAGAGTCGGCGGCCGCGTTCGATGACGACAACTTGGCGACAGAGAGCGACGACCTCGTCGCTCTGATGCGTCGACATGACCACCGTCGCTCTCGAACCGACATCGGAAAGCACGTGCCGCAGCCGTAGGCGCTGGTCGGGATCCAGACCCGCGGCTGGTTCATCGAGCACGATGAGGCGCGGCTCGCCGAGCAACGCTGCGGCGAGCGCGACCCGGCGCTGCATACCGCCCGAGAGCGTGCGAATCCGTCGGTGCATCTCGGCTTCCAACCCGACGGCGACGAGCACCCGGCGCACTTCGACCCGCCGGCGCGCCCGATCGGAGATTTCCTTGAGGACGGCGACATAGTCGACGAGATCGAAGGCGCTGAAGTTGCGGTACAGCCCGGCGTGCTGGGGGAGAAAGCCGAGCTGCCGGCGGATCGCCAGTCGCTCCTTGGGCCGCCCTGGGTCGAGGCCGAACAAGCGGACGCTGCCGTCGTCGGGGGCGAGCACGGTGGCGAGCATTCGCAAGAGTGTGGTCTTGCCGGCACCGTTCGGTCCGAGCACACCGATCACGCCGGTGTCGGCTGACCAGTCGATGCCGTCGACGGCCACGGTCGCGCCGAAGTGTTTGCGTACAGCGGCGAGTTGGATTGTGGCGGTCATTTTGTCCTCCAGTTCGGGAGCGTGTCTCGGCGGGCGACGCATATCAACCCGCCAAGAACCGCGGCGGTGAGAAACGTTGCCTGAACCGCCGGGCGGTCGATCAGCAGTTCACGAAGGGCCTCGCCGTCGAAGACCTGTCGGCGGGCGGCCCACAGACCTACTGCGCCGACCCATGTGACAGTCAAGCCGAACGCGGCGCTGGACGGGTCGATCCATGTGCCAACGGCGAGGACGATGGCGGTGAACGCAAGCCCGGGCAACAGCCAGAGGATGAGCGTGCTTCGTCCGTCGGGTACCAGTGCGGTCGCGACAACTCCAGCGGCAAATGAGATGGACGACGCGTAGACGGCGCGGATCAGCGGCAATCTGCCCGAGGCGAACGGAGTGGCGCTCGCCATCGCGCCGACTGGGTCAGCGGCGGGCCGATAGGCCAACACCGCTCCACAGACCGGCAGCAGCGGCGCGAGGGCGAGCAGTACCGGGACGCTACGCGACTGCGCGCTCAACGCGACGACACCGACGACGAAGACAAGGGCTGCAGCGAGGCCGAGCGTTGTGGCAAGCAATTCAGGGCTGGCGAAACTGAATCGAAACACCGAGCGATGCACCCCCCGCGAGAACCGCGACCGATCGATGCGTTCGGCGATCCGATCCCAGGCCACGTCGCGCCCGTAGCCTGTGGCGGGCGACGCGGGTCGATTGTCCGGAAGCGCGGCTCGACAGCGGGCGCACGCCATGAGATGAGACTCGACCGATGCCAGTTCGAACGTGCGCATCGCGAGCGCGCTGTAGCGCCCGAGGTCAACATCGCTCAGATGCCATTCGTCCGACATTGTCATAACAGCGACTCCCGTAACTCGAATTTGGCCCGCATCACTCGTGTCTTGACTGTTCCAGAAGGGATACCCAACAGCCGTCCCGCTTCGCGACAGGTCAGCCCGTCGAGCACCGTTGCCTGCACGACGGCGCGTAGCTCGGGTGACAACCCGTGCAACGCCGCGCCGACGTCGCCGTGTTCTATCCGTACGAGCAATTCGTCCTCGGCCGAGAGCGCGTCGGCTGGCCGTTGGGCGATCAGCCGGTCGAGCAACGGTCGCCGCGGACGCACGAGGTGCAACAGCTTGCGGATGCCAATGCCCCAGATCCACGCGCCGACAGCCCCTCTGCTGTCATATTTGGCGGCGCTGACCCAGATCGTGACGAACGTGTCCTGAACGGCCTCCTCGACAACGTTGCGGTCAGCGCACCGATAGTTCAGGCGGGTCGTCAGCCACGCCTCGTGCCGTGCATGGAGTTCGCGTAACGCGCCGCGGTCATGCTCGATGATCGCGGCGACGAGCTCGGCGTCACTTCGTCGATCGAACGTCTCGGCGGACATACCCAACTGTGCCATCGATCATGCCGATCGGTTCACAAACCTCGCGATCGTCGGTACTCATGACGACGGAATCCGTCATTAGACGGATGTCGCCTCTGCCAACGATCACGATCATCAACTCATCAGGGTGAACCGAGGTCAGAACCGATTGCGGCCTCCGACGCGACAGAGGTCATGTACACGTCAACCGTTACAACAGCCAGGAGCACACCATGAACATCCTCCGCAATCGCCTCGTCATCATCCCGGCCGCCGTTCTCGCCGGGATCGCCGCCATCGGTGTAACCGCCTCGTCGCTCGCCAGCGCGTCCGACCACGGCGCGGTACACGCCACTGCAACGCTGCACGACACAACAGGCAACGTCGTCGGAACCGCCCGCCTCACCCAGGACGCATCCGGGCGAGTACACGTCAACGTTAAGGTTTCGGGCCTCACCGAAGGTCGTCACGGGATTCACATCCACAACACCGGTCTGTGCACCCCGACCTTCGCGGCCGCCGGCGCCCATCACAACCCACTCGGCGCAGTCCACGGGTCGCACGCCGGGGACCTCCCAAACCTGATCGTCAATAACGCCGGGCAGGGCCGTCTCAACGCAACCACCGAGGCAGCTACCGTTGCGCAAGGACCCCTGACCGTGTTCGATACGAACGGGAGCGCAATCGTGATCCACGCCGCCGAGGACGACCTCGTCACCGACCCAACCGGCAACAGCGGCGGACGCATCGCGTGCGGCGTGATCGTTCCCGGGTGACTCGACCCGCCGACCGGTGCCCCGAGGAAAGTCGAGCCGGTCTCCCGATGCAAGGAGCCTGCCTTGCATGAACCGCTGCGCAGGCACCACGCGACAATCGAGTGTGCGAGCAAACGTGGCTGTGATCGTCGCCCTGTTGCTCGTCGGTTGCAGCGACGATGGGGGCTCGCCGCGTGGCGCGAATACGACTGTGTCAACTGCCGGACCGATGTTCACCACGGCAGCGCAACCTGGAACGATCCTGTTCAGCTCGAATCGACACGATGATCCCCCGGCCGACGCTGAAACTGAGATACCCGACTTCGAACTGTACGCCGTCAACCCCGACGGCACAGAGGTGACCCAGCTCACAGACAGCCCCGGATCGCTGCTCGAACCGCGATGGTCACCAGACGGCGACCAACTCGCCTTCATCCGGACGCTGGACGGCACGACCTCGCAGGTGTGGACAGCCGCCCGGGACGGCACCAACGCAACGATGCGGCACTCCACCGACGAGTTTTCGTTTACCGGGCTGACATGGTCGCCGGATGGCACGCAGCTGGCGCACACCGACAACGGCTTCATTCACATCCTCGACCTCGCCAGCGGCACAGACCGCCGCTTGATAAAAGGCAGCTGGCCTGCATGGTCGCGCATAGGCACCTCGACGGTCGTTGTATACACCAGCGGAGAGTTCGTCGGCGAGGGATCACGGACCGAGCTCCGGGCGATCGATCCGGTCGGCACAAACGACCGTCCAATCCTGCTCGGGCCGGCTGATCACCCATCGGATCTGGCCAACGCATCAGAGGCATCGGCCGAACCGGGAACCAGCAGAATCGCATTCGTCTCGTCCCCGACCGGGTACACCGGAGAGGCGGCGGACTGGGATGAGCAGATCTACGTCGTCGAACTGATCGACGCCAATCCGATACGGACGACTGTACCGAAACTGATCAGTCGTAGCCCGTCGAACGATCATTGGCCGCCAGCGTGGTCGACCCCTTCAGCCGCCCCTGGTAAGGCGTGCCTCGTCTGGACGACCGACACCGACCCCGACACCTCTGGCCCGTTCGCCGGGGGTCTCGTTCTCGCTGCTGTCGACGCTACCGAAGGGACGGGCGGCATCATCGAACTCACAACCCCCGGAGTCGCCTACGACTGGTTCCCTGATTGGCATCCCGACGCCAGATGTCCATACAGCTGAAGGATTCGGCTCATCGATATCCCGTTCACCCAACCGCGCAACGGCTCGGCACCGACGCCCACTGTTTGGCGACCCGAGTGACCGCGCCGTGACGCTCACCGGTCCGTTCCCGGATCTCCAGCACTATCCGCACCGCCTGCTCGCGCAACTCCTCGGGGTACTTCTGAGACCTCCGCCGCTCTGCTATCGCGCTCGCGCGGACCCGGCACATCGTCTATGCGTCGTCCAAGTATCGCGGTCGTCTGCGCGGCGCTGAGCTTCGGGTTTTCGTCCTCGCCCGCCTGGCGAGCGAAGGGCCGCAGCCCTGGTGACCTTCGGGTTTTTGCCCAGGAATTTTTCGGGGTCAGAGGGGCCTCGTTGACAAGGCCGGAAATTCTCGTTGACAAATCGCCGGTTTGGGCGAGCACGAGCCGGAGGACGACGAAAGCCCAGGTCTGTGACCTGGGCTTTCTTTGGTGGCGGGGACAGGATTTGAACCTGTGACCTTCGGGTTATGAGCCCTACGGTCATCGTCTGCTCTCGTAGGCGCTGGCAGACTATTGCGGCTGCTCAGAGCCTGTTTCTATCACGTCGATCAAGACTCCTGTAGACCCTCGTAGACGCCTGT
>JANOSH010000034.1:0-13316 GCA_031415695.1 Actinomycetes bacterium | reverse complement strand
GTCGCCCTCGCTCTATCGCATCGACGCAACTCGCCTCCATGCAGCGCGCAAGGAGATCAGACCAGCCGTCACGACCGCCGAAGACCTGGGTGACATCACCAGCCGAGGAAGGAAGTTTAGTGCGCACTAAGGTTCCCGTCGATCATGCATCCATGACCGCCATAAGGCTGATCCAAAATTTATGCGACTGGTTCAGAATTTTGAGACTTGGCTTCGAGCTTCAATCTAAATCGCTGCAAATTGAAGCTTGCATGCTGCCGCATGCTTGGCAAGCTGAATTGCTTCAAAAATGACGATTGTGTGAACGATTGGACTTAGCAAATCGAAGCGATGGGCTGCCCATGGCTGCTCGCTTCCAAAACGAGCAAGGCCTGGACAGGAACGAACGCAGCGGTTGCGAATGCAAAGCAGAGCGAAGTAGGAGAGAAGAGCAAAGGTTGAAGCTTTAATTTTGCTTCGGAGAGCTTGAGGTCGAAGGAATCCGAAGCTCATCGAGAAGCCAAGCCGTTGAAGTTGAAGCCGAGGTTGTTCAAGAGCGAAATCTGATGACCTTGAAGCTGGCCTTGCAGCAGATCCAATCCGCGCTGGGCGGTGTGAACAGATTGTTGTTGGAACATGGTGTTGATGAGGACCGAAGAGACGGGGACAAGTCCAGAGCCTGACAGCTGATTGCCAAGCTGATTGAAAGCGCCAAGGTTCGAAGCACCTGCGAGTAGACCCGAGAGATTCGAAGCACCGCCGCCGCCGCCTGCAGCATGCACTTGAGCCTGACCATCCGGGTTGAGGCTGGGTTGATTCACTTGAGCGAGAGGAGACTGAGAAGCTTCGGGCCGAATCGCTTTGGCCGAGTCCTTGATCTGCTGCTGCATCGTGATCATCGTTCGCTGCATCTCCATCATCATTTCATGCTGCTTTGCAATCTGAGCTTGCTGCTGCTCCAACAGTCTCATCTTCAAAGGCGACTTCGATGGCGACTTGGAGCGCGATGACGACTTGGAGCGCGAAGGGCCGGCGTGCTGGTGCTTCGGCTTCGACTGAGGTTGCGCTTCGGTTTCAGGAAGGTCGTCACCGCTGCGCTTGTGAGGTTTAGCTTTCGAAAGAAGCGAAGGACCCTTGGACTTCTTCGACTCGCGTGCAGCCTCTGCAGCCTCCGCAGCCTCCGCAGCCTCCGCTGCCGACATCTCAAAAGCGAGATTCATTGCGGTCGCTTCAGCGAGCCGATCTTCCTCCTGCTTCAGTCGAAGCTCCTTCACTTTCTCGCGAAGGAGAGCACGTGCTGCAGTTGCGGCTGCTCCAGAAACTTCAGCGGTTCCAGATTCTGGCTTCGAACCAGGCAGCTTTCTTGCGGCTTTGGAAGAGGGTGAGGCAGAACGATGGTTAAGCTCGGCATCGGCGGTCGTCGAAGCCCTCACTTCACCACGAGTGGTGCGACGCAACTCGGCGGTGTGGCGACTCGAATCGTGGGAACTCGTGGGTTCCCACATTTCCAGGACGCTTTGATCAGGGTCACCGAGTAGATTGATCGGCGCCTGCTTTCGCCAATCTGCTCGAGAATCAAGCGCAGCGGTATCGATGTTCTTCGGGGTGTTCAGCCACAAGAACGCGAGGAGCTGAGGGTCGAACTTCATCAGCCAACGAGTCGCTTTGCCGGCGAAACTGCTGATGGTGTGCGATGAGGCATCATCGAGCTCCTTCGTCTTCAACAACTCGGTGAGAAGAGGATGCCACGGTGAGGACTTGTTGTTGTATCCGCCGAAGATGGTCTTGAGCTTGTCGTGCGGCCCTTTGCCAGAAGCACCTCCGTGTTCCGTCAACCAAGCCTTGAAGCTCTGCAAGTTCTTCTCGACGTCAACGTCCTCGTCGAACCCCCACGCGTCACCATCGTCTTGGCTCTTTGAAACGACCTCCTTGGCCTATGAAAGCAGTATGAGAGCGAGAACAGAGTAAGCTTCGATCGAGACAAGAAGTTCAAATCGAACCCAGCTGAGGCGCAAACTGACCCCGTTCGGAGTCGCTGACTGATTGGCGGTCTTCTTGCCGCTTTTCGCTTCACCACCGGCTGTCACAGTCTTGGCCTATGAAAGCAGTATGAGAGCGAGAGCAGAGTAAGCTTCGATCGAGACAAAAAGTTCAAATCGAACCCAGCTGAAGCGCAAACTGACGCGCAAGGCCTCCTTTGCTTGTTTTTCCTTGAGCTGTTGAGCTGCTTTGAGGAAAGCTTGTGTCACAAAGTCTGTTTGTCTGATGCTCAAGGTTGAGATTGAAGTCGGCGATGCAGCCCGTCCGATTGGGGTGTCTGTGACCGCTCGTCTGTCATAGTGCAGCAGAGGCTCGATCAAATCGTGAAGCCAGGGTCTCGGAGCGGCAGATTGCAAAAATATGTGTCGAAGGCGCTGAGGCTGAAGATGATCGAAGGGCAATTGAGCTTGAGCCGCGAGATGAGCAGTGAAGAGACGGAAAAGACCTTCGACGTTCTCAGTGTCGAGCGAGGATTCATCGCCCTTGCGAAGCTGATTGGCAGCGCGCTCACGGAGCTTGTTCTGGTCAATCAGCTCGCGGGCCGTGGCTTCGAGAATGGCAAGAGAGAATGTGAATGGGACCGGCGCGAGTGTTGGGACGAGATCTAAAGATCGCTCGCCGCCGGTAACAGTCTTCTTCTCAAGCTTGTGAACAATAGGCTTCTCATGAGCGATGAAGACTTGACGCTGCTCAACCTCGTCAATCTCCGGCACGACTGGCTCGCATTCTTCAAAGTGAAAGACTTCAATCTGGGGACTCGAGACCGCTCGGAGCTGCGTGCGAATCTGAGCATAGTTGTTGGTGCCGATTGAAAGCGCACAAACCGTGGGCACGGGCATTCGATGCGTGGAGCCGGCAGAATTTGGCATCCGCTCGAAGTTCTCGAGCCCGGCGACAAGTTTGCCCGCTGCGTTGGCATCCTCAGCCGACGATTCCTCCTCGTCTCGGACTTTCTTGTACTGTGTGATCGTTTCCGCAACGGCTCTCTGGCTGAACTTGATGATGCAAGCAACGGCGATGTAGAGAAGATCTTGTTTGCCCTCGGACGGATTCGATAGTCTGAAGATCGAACCGACTCGAATGTGCCTCGAACTGATGATTCTGCCGCCAGTTTCGTAGACGCAGCTCGTGTGCGAAGGCACAGCAAAGACTTGAGGGTCTTCATCGTAGACAATCGGAAGATGCACGACTGGCTCGTTGAGATAGAGCGGGTGGTTCACCGCAACCGAAACAGAAGGGCAGGGTAAAACCGGCTCAACGTGCCCAACCGAGCTGTTTCCCATGTGACCAGCGGTCGCTCGACGGGTGTAGTGAAGCATTCGATGGATTCCAAGCCCTGGACTCGCGTCCGGAAGCCGCTGGTTTGCAACGCCATCGGGAAAGAACGTGAGTTCATTCGAGCTGCACACCACGCCGTGAAAAGCGTCTGCATCCTGTCGCCAAGCGAAAGTCAGCGGCTCCTCTGCTGCAACTCCAGCTGCAACGTAGCGCAGCTCCTGCATAACGGTCTCCTTCCAAGCCGCCATGCAAAGGAGAAAATTGTCGGTCAGAGCGACCGGCCCGGCTCGAAGCTGAGCGACGAATGTTTGAAGCGCCTCTCTTTTGTTAGGGACGTTGGTCGAATCGATGTGAAGAGCGCTCACCAAGCGCTTGAACTCCTTCGAGAACCCCATGGTGTCTACCTTCAAGACATGCTCGATCCAAATTGCAAGATCGAGTCGAAGCTGTCGTGCTCGAGCAGGATCTTGCGGGTCCAACCCGGTCGCCGGGTCTCGACTCTCCAAAGCGATCTTATTGGGGTTGAGTGAGACGAAGGTGCTGATTGAATAACAAGTGTTGTCTGGCTGAGAGGGAAGGACGTACAGACCAGCGAGGACGACGTCCAAGTCAGTGGGCTTCGAACGAGCGTTGAGCTCCGGAAGCGCGATGTTTTGAGCACGACGCAGCGACTCTCGAGAAGATCGTGCGAAAGGAGTGATCGGAACCGGTGTCACCATCAATCGAATGCGACTGGTGTAGAGAGGAACTCGACTGCCCTCTTCGTCGTGCAGTAATCGAACCGCATGCGAAGCACTCCATTGCGGGGAAAATGGACAGACAGTCTCGGCGACGATCGTGCTGAGGTAACCAATCTGCGAGACGATGGCACCGACCAGACCATTCTGCGTGTTGTATCGAAGATGAGGGGTCGAGTAGATTCGCGTGGGATCTTTCGGCGGAATGACCTTCGCCGAGGTCAAACAGCTGAGGCCTTTGGAAGCGCCTTCAGTCGTCGAAGCTTCCTTCGAAGCTGCACCAGATGCGCCTTCAGTTGGCAAAGTCTCCTTCGAAGCTGCATCAGCTGCGGCTTCTCTCGTGATGTCCATTACTTCTCGCTGATCGATCTCCTGGAGCTCCTCCTCATCCTCGCTCGGCGAAGACTTCATGGGCTCGAAGAGGTCATCGTCCCCGGACGATTCATCGTCGTCGATCATCGTGCTGTGGCCATGTGAGGTCATGCGACCAGTGCTGGATCGAGTAGTTCGAACAATGCCGGCAACGATCGCCTCGGAAGGAATCGCGATCGAAGGAGGAAACACCGGAAATAGCTTTTTCGGAGCAAAGCCTTCTCCCTTGGACTCCTCAACCGACGGCTGAGCCTTGCTGTCGACGAGCATCGGATCGCTCGACTCTTTCTTGATTGGGACAACAGGAGCGGTCTGAGAGGGAGGAGGGGAAGCTGCGTCGAGTGCGTCTAGCATGAGATAATCATCAATGCCATCGTCGATGAGAGTCTTGAGGGCCCAAGGCGGCTCGGCCTTGACGATCGAAGGCGGCTCGGCCTTGACGATTGAAGGTGGCTCGGCCTTGTCGATCGAAGGCGGCTCGGCCTTGACGGTGGGAACGACCTCCATCGGTTGACTGGACGGCTCGACGGTTGGGCCAGGCGGTTGAAGGAAAGCTTCAGCGAAGCTCTCAGTGAGAGGAGCGTCGTCCATCGGGTCCTCGTGCTTCAACTCGTCTGAACTCGAACTCCGCGGACGAGGGAGGCGATTCGGAGTGACTCGAGTCTTCGGAGTGACTCGAGTCTTCGAGGCTGGCGAAGTGGTGGAAGGATGCGGGGGAGGGAGTGAAGGTGAAGGCGTACGTCTTCCCGCCGCGCGGGTAGAATTCGCGACAGCCGGAACGTCCATTGAGAGTCTGCAGGGCATACATACATGAGAGAGTGGACATGAGCGTTTGATTCAAACTTTCGAAGCTCGAGAGGCTGAAGCTCGGCTGAAGCTCGACTGAATCGCGGATGCCTGCTTGAATATGATGCGGAGCGTTCGATCACACCCGAATTACACCGTTGATGTCGAGACAGTTCAACTGTTCGAGCGCTGCGGGCTGTCGAGTGACAAGTCCAGTTTCGAAGCGACAGAGCTTCGAGCGGTCCCAGAGCTTCGAAGCTGGGGTGGCAGGAGCCTTCTGAGCCTTCACCACACCTCGCATGCAACCGCGCTATCGAATGAGATCGCTGACCTGAAGTCTCGAAGCTCGCGGGGGCAGCACGAGCTTCGAAAAGTGACGCGACCAACGCGAAGGAAAAAATCCGTCCAGTGCGCAGAGTCGATTCACGGCTCATCCCTGCGGGCCCGCTCGTCCCTGAAAGTTTGATCGAGGCGAAGGGGCATGACTGTCGAACAGGAATAACACCTTTCATCCCAGTCAGTGGTGGTTCAGCGCGCCCGCAGCAGCCTGCAGAAGGATTTGTCTCAGACTTCTCAAGACCTTCGATTTTTTGAAGCTTTTGAAGCCAATAATGATAGAGTATCCAGAGTTCTCAAAGATTCTGAAGCAAAGAGTGCATGTACACGATCTGAGTCTATCGCGAATCTCGCAGGATCATTGGAAGGCTCGTGAAGATGCAAACCGAGTTTGCCCTTGGCACACCCTGGCTGGATGGACGCTTTGAAGCGCCCAAACTTTTCGTTGAAACTCGCCCCGAGAGGTGTGTTCCTCGACTCGCTGTTCCTCGACTCGCTGTTCATTCTGACCGGCTCCTCGCTGCACATCCAACGCACGGTGTTTCACGGTCAGTTGAAGCTTCGTCGAACCACGCGAGGTCCTTTGCCCTCCGAATTTTGAAGCTCGTTCTCACTTTGAATCAATTGCGCGTGTTCCGCGATGCTCAGGGTGTCCTTTCCACGGTTCCTGCTTCGAGACTGGCTTCAGCTGTTCATTGACAAGACTCTCCCTTGGTTCTCGAAGGTCAGAACTAAGTCGAATCGTCCTGGGACTGGCACTGTTCACTGAACGCTCATTTTGTTCAAACTTTTGAAGCTTTTGCTCGAAGCCTGAGCCTGCCTGATCGAGTGAGCATCGCCGGACCCCGCCTCCCGGTAATTCGGATCGACCGTGGTTCGGCACACCCGTATCTTAGGTCAAATCTCGAAGCTCTCGCAAGCTTGCTCTCAGCCCTTCTCGTTTGTAACTTTCTGACTTTCTTCTCCTTTCGTCTCTGTGTGACTGCAGGCACACAAAAGATGAGCGAGGAACTACCATTCCTGACTCGAACAACAGTCGACTTCTTGCTCGATGAGATCATTGCTTCAAGAGGTCGTGTCCCACCTGCCCAACCGGACTTGAATCGGTTGCATCGAATTGTGCTTCCCTTTGCTGCGGGTACTCTCTGCATCAAGGCACTCGAACAGCTGGGCTCATGCCATCTCGGTCATTCTGGTCGCATCCATCCCACCACTTTCCACCGCTCAAAGGCGGCACTTCAAGCCGCTGGCTTTGGTTTGACTTTTCGCCATGCAAGCAAGATTCCAGGCGATTGGACTGCGATTGGCAAGTGGCGTGACACCTTCGACTCTCTTCGCGATGCTCGTCTCAGACGGTACGCCGTCGTTCCTTGCCAATTCAGACTGAACGGGGTCAATGTACAATCGAAGCGACTTTCGGCCAAGCACATCACAGCTTTGATGGTTCGAAGCTCGCACATCAGCGCTGAGGTCCTCGAAGCATGGAATTCCGAAGCTTCTGCTGCTCAACTGCTTGCGAACCAAAACAAGCTCAAGAATCAACACGCCACGCCTTCGCAGGACCTTCAAATGAATGAATCCGCCCACAATCTGATCGCTCTCAGAATCAAGGCCTAGGATGGCTTGCGTCACGGTCAGTCGTTGAGAAGCGTGATAGTTCGAGTCGCAGAGGATCCTGTCTCTTCGCAGAGGGCTAACATAACTTCCTCTCGCTTTTTTTTCTCCAGACTGAATCACCTCGTCTGCTGAGGCAGAGAGAGAATCTCGCCCAGTTCGTCTCTTCGAATGCCAAGAGATTCGACCTTCTTCGATACGAGCCTTGGACACACGGAGGAGCACCTTTCAAACAGCATGTCCGCATTGACGAAAGTTTGTTGCTGCCCGACTGTCTCGGTGTCTTCCCTTTGAAGCCTCTGAAGCCCCGCAAGCTTGCCTGCCTTTACCCTGGCGTGCTGATGTGGAACGAACTGGCCGACGAGTTTTCAAACACCTATCACTGTCCGACAGGCGTTCGAATCTCCGTTCTGGACTATTTCGTTGACGAGTCGATGGCGACTCAGATGAAGCTTTCGAAGAAGGAAAGCTTCGACAAAGCCAGAAGGAAGGCGAAGAAAATGAAACAGTGGAGGGTTCGCATCACTTTGATCGGCGACCCAGCTTCAGCTGGAGCAATTGTCAACTCTCCTTTTGGAACCAGTCGTCTTGCAAACTGCAAACTCGAAACTTGTCGCCCGGAGACGCTCAAGCAGTATCTGCGGAAGAGCGGCATCAAGATTCGAGTGTCTTCGACCATCGTAACTCTGACTCGTCTGGATTGCGATATGGACCCTCAGGGTGAACTGCTGATACATTACGATGAGTCTGAGCATGAAGGCTCCCGTCGGTCTGGCGACTTTTGGAGTCGGGTGACTTCTGATGAAGGTCAATTTTGCGATCGCTGCTTTTCGAAGCGATTCGCTGAACGGGACGGAAAGGCAACGTCTCTCGTCTGCTGCTCCGGCTCTAATTGTCTGGCTTCCCGCCACTACGGCTGCTTCGAAGGTGCTCAGCCACTCTGGTCCACAGCCGCTCGCCGGTGGTACTGTCCGGAGCATCAACAGACGTGCTTCGAACTTCCGGCGGCTTTTCATCGGACGTTGTTGCAATGCACACCTCCTGCAGGAGTTTCTTCTCGACCAGCTTCTTCCGTCACATCCTCCACCTGTAGAACGCTGACCCAACAGCTTCAAGCTGTTGATCAGTCAAGCGCTTCGAACCGTCGACCTGTTCGAATCCCGCCCCGAATCCAGTCTCGGCTTTCTGCTCCAAGTATCGAACAGTGTCAGCTCGATGCCATTGTGAGATCCAGGCAGGAGTTGTGTCGCCCGAAGTGGCTTGGAATTCGCGCTGTCGAAGATCTTTGGCTCGATTCAAAGTTGCCGTGCCCGTTGGGAGCTTTCAACGATGGAACCGAAGCCATCGAGGCCGGAAAGGAACTGCTCATCTACGGAGGCGACTATGCGCTGTCAACAGAGATGACAGGGCGCGACACGTCTTATACTCGCCGCCTCGCCAACACCGGAAGCACAGGCTGCATCGACGGCTCGAGAGTGGCAGCCGGGTTTGTCCGCTTCACCGGATCGATCAGGCAGGTTTGTGAGAAGCCCAGCAGCGATTTCGAACCCAAACTCTGTGATGCAGCCTCAGCTGCAGCCTTTCAAGACTGGCTTCAAGCTCCCAGAGGGGCCATGGTCAATTCTGCAATCGATCGAATCAACAAGGTCGCCAACTGCAAGTATGGGAGGTTGAAAGGAGTTGATGTCACCCTTGCACCTGTGGAGTGTATCATCAGCACTGTCAGGATCATGCCAGGAGATGAGCTCTGCGTCAGCACTTATAACAGCAACGAGGAGAAACGAGGATTCCCCTCAAAAGCGTCAACCGTGGTCATCAACAATCGACCTTTGTGCCAGTCGCCCCGCTCTTTGGCCCGATTTCAACGAGCCTGCCTTGCCTTGACTCCGCCTTCGACTCCGCTGCGGGCTGTCAAGCTTGAGGTTCCAGCAGAATTGAGTCTTGCTTCGGATGTCATTGAAGATTCCGAGCCGAAATGCGAGGCGTCAGATCAGTCCGAATCGAGTTCGGATTCCGATTCGAGCAGTTCGGATTCGAACAGTTCGGATGTCAGCAGGTCGGATGCGAGCGGTTCAGACTCAAGCAGTTCGGATTCCGAATCTGAAGCGCAGAGCTTGAGTATTGCTTCCTCGCATGACCTTGTCACCAACGCTGGTTCCAAGCGCTCGACTCTGGCGACCAAGTCGTCGATTCTATCTATTCCTCGACGAAAATCGAACAAAGTCGCTATCACAGATGAAGGATTGGTTGAGCTGAGAGCTGTTTGGAAGGAATTCGGCGCCGTCGTCGAAGCAGCAGCCAAGAAGAAAAATTCGCTGGCGACCTGGCATCACACTGTCGAGCAGGATGGCTCCGCAAAGGAGAAGTTGCGAGCTCGCTCGCTTGCATCGGATTGGGCCAGCATCAAGGAGTGCTGTGGATCGACTAAGAATCTCTGCGAGATGACACTTGCTGGCCGCGTCACCGACGCTTCGATCTTTGACTCCATGCCAACGCTGCTTCGAGCTCGACTCAAGTGGTTCGAGTGCTGGTCTTTCGACAAACAGAATCAGAAGCAGCAACTCAAGCAGATGCTGCCGAACAAGGTCAACGATTTTCGAGGATTTCCGCTCTGCAACAAATGTCTCATCGCTGCCGTCGGAATAAGCCGTGCGACGGCCTTTCGACTCTTAGGTCGGAGCGATTTCCATGTTCAGCTTGTGACTGCAGCAAAGCATGAACGCAAGGGTTTTTGCCTCAAGATGGCCGTAAGTCTGCTTCGGCAGACACTAGAAACTGAGCAGCAGCACTTACCCACTGGAAGTTCGGGTCAAACACAGCGACCGCAGGCTGTGCTGTCCTACACCACTCAACAATCCTGTCGCCACGCGATTGAGGCGAAATATCAACTGCTTCATGGCACGCCAATTCGCATTTCTAAATCAACCTTTCATCGCGCCCTGAAATTTTTGGCAGATGAGCAGGACGTTCGAATCAATGTTAAGAAGCAAAAGCTGGTGGCTCGATGCAGCGATTGCTGCTCGCTCGAAGGTGCTCACGAAACGGCCAAGGCTGCAGGCCAGGATCGAGTCCTGATTTTATCTACGAGGATCGCGTTTCAGAACCATTTGGTCGAAGCCTTTGAACAACGCGCCTACTTCGACGAGAAGAAAGCCTTTGCGCTCCGATGGCCTTGGCTCCTGTGGACTCTTACTCTTGATGGGTTCGATCAGTCCAAGACACGAATGCCTTCAATTTGGCGGGGGGGCAAAGCTGGAGCGGTTGATCGGTCCAACACTCTCGGCGTTCGAGTGGTTGGCGCCTTTGTGTTCGGTGCGCCCGTTCCATGCATTGGCATGTCGAGCTTCGAAGATATTCCAACCAAAGGAGGAGACGCAAGTGTCACCTGCTTAGAGAAGATTCTCGACACACAATGGGAAGCGATGGACGTCAGTCGTCATGAGCCTATTCCCTACGAAACTCCGGAGGCAGCTGCTATTGTCCGACATTCTCAAGCAGGTTCGAGCCCCCTTCCTCCTGTCAATCCAGCTATCAGCGTCGATTTTAGCGTGTCGAAAGCGCCCTTCTTATGGCCTCAAGGCTTGCATGTCACCTTTGACAATGCGGGATCAGACTGCAAGAATCGATTCTTCTTTCGCTTTTTGGCCGCTCTCGTCGGCTTGGGAGTCTTCGAGTACATCACTATCTCGACACTCCTCGTGGGTCACACTCACGATATTGTCGATCAGATGTTCGGCGCCTGGGCGAACGAATTGAGACGCGCTTCTGCCCCTTCGATCGAAGCCATGCATCGACTCTTCAGGGAAAAATATTCCGCCAAGATCTACGTCTTGCAGGACATGCTAAAGAGGATGCAAAAGCAAAAGAAGGCGGCGGCAGCAGCGGCAGCTGCCAATGATGCCCAGGACGCTTCGGCTCCGGCTCAGTCTGCATCCAGCTCGAAGCTTGACGCCGAAGAGTTGACGCCGGCTGTGGCTGACTACCTCGTTCGACTTTCAAGCGAGCTCGGAGTTCAGCCTCAGATGATTCTGATGCAGTTCACCGTGGACGTGACGTCGTGGGCACCCGAAAGCATCGCCAACATTTCTGTGCCTCACTGCTTTTTGATTCAAAAGGAGCAAGTTCCTCTCAAAGGTTCAAAGCTTGGAGACGTCGAAAGGGAGGATGGTATCATGATGTACAGTCGCTTTCTCGCTCAGTCCTGGAAGAGTCAGGAGGCCACTCACACCTATCCAAATGTTCGCTTCGGACCTTGGACGACAAGGAAGGTCTTGATGCGAATGTCTGAGCTTCCGCGCAGCGATCCCTTCCGGTACCCGCCTCAGTACGTCGACGTTCGACCAGCACGTGCGTGCATGCTACAGCATGTTGAAGATGCGCTTTTCGACAAGCCGGGTGACCACACGCAGCATCAGAAGGAGTTCACCGCTTCACTTGATCGAATCGCAGCTCAATTTGAAAATCTCGATGACCAATGCAATGATTGTGCTCAGTATCAGAAAGAGCTCAATCTGGTCGGACCAATTCATCGTCCAACCGAAGCAGAGAAGAATAATCCAGCCATCAAGCAGCGAGCTGACGAACAACATTTGACCAGGGAAACTTTGAAAAAGGCAGCCGCGCAGCATTTGGCTTCAACCCCGCACGACTTTCTTCTCGCCAAAGGCTGGTGGACAAAGTGGATCGATCGAGTCAACGATGTGATTCGACCGTATTACATCAAGCGTAGAATCATTGCTGAATCGGACGTTGCTCCGCTTCAAGCGGGTCGACTGCCTCATCCTCGCGAGATGCCGCGAGACAAGGAATGGACCGCTCCGATCTGGCGGATTCGAGTGGCCGAAGACTGGGCCGCGGCACATCCTCCACCGAATATCAATCAGATCGTTGCGGTTCGAGGCGATAAAGCGAATGAGCCTTTCTGGCTTGGAAAGATTGTCAGTGTTCCCGAAGCTTACGAAGCTCAAGACGACGAGTTCGAAGTCAAGGTGAAGCTCGAGTCGACTGCAGCATCAAGCAGAGCGAAGCGAAGCGTAAAACAGCCCAACTACGCGGATCATGACGACCCTGCGGATGAAGAAGAAGAGTCAGTTGAAGAGGAAAAGGCTGATTCAGCAATGCTCGATGTCGACCAACCCATCGAGTCGAAGGCTAAGGCCTCAAAACCAGCAGCAGCTGTTGCATCGACCAAGAGTTTCACCGCGAAACCGAAGAAGAAGCAGAACCAAAAACTAGCGAAGACGGTCACCTTGAAGAAACAAGCTGCAGCTGCGCCCGCCTCAAAGTCCGGTCCGGCGAGAGCCATCGAGGAGGCTCGATTCAAGATTGAGGCAAGGAGAAAATCGATGCAAAAAGAAGCCGCAAGTGCAGCTGCAGAATCCAACACGAAGAACAAGTCGGGCGCGAGGTCTAAGGCAACGAAGCTCAGAGCAGGTCAAGACGCTGCTTCAAACTGCCGCGCTAGTGACCAGTATCAGGTCTTCTGGTTCGACTACAAGCAAGACAGTGCCGCTTCGACCAGGCTCATGCCACTCGACATGGATCGCTGGACGGAGAAGATGACAGAGAGTGGATGCCTTGAAGAGTGGAAAGTGGCCGTCGACGAATTCCAAAAAGGCAAGTTTGCTCGAGTGCCCGAGGCTGCTCTTCGAAGGTGGCAAGACATCGAATTTCTTCAGAGCAAGCGCTCTGATACCGTGAGCTTCGAGCAGCTCATCTTCTGGGCTTCAAAGGACGACTTGCTCACGAAAGATGGAACCGTTCGAGCCAAGTTCTTCTCGATGCTCGTCGAGGACCTCTCTGAAGCTTCCGAAGTGCGTCACAAAGTGCGAGCAGACTACGTGCCTAAAAAGGCTGCTGCTGAGGCTAAGATGGAGGAGTGATGGCAAGATCCGCAGCCACTCAGCGCATGCAGCGCTCAGATCAAAAAGTTTCGATTATTGTTCTCATTTGAAGTGTTTTCGAAGCCTCCTGAGCATACATATGAGTCATGTCATCAACAAAGCTTCAAATATCTTCGCCCGCATGCTAATATCGAGGAAATGAGTTGAAGAATTTTGAGACTTGGACGAATCTCATAAATTTTGGACCAGCCTTAGGGAGAGGTTCATCTGAGAAAACAAGAAAACGAATGCGTGAGAAGACGGGCGAGAATGGGCGGGCGGGCGCCCGAGG
>JANOSH010000033.1:0-40606 GCA_031415695.1 Actinomycetes bacterium | reverse complement strand
TGCTATCGCTGACAAGCCAGCGCGACACGGTCACCGACCCTGAGCCGGCCGACAGACCAATACCGGTCGTGTCGCCAGTCCCCGCTGTTGGGCATAGACCCGGAGCCGACGCCACACAGGTCCAGGCCGCGTTGACGCTCTCGAGGTTTCCGAGCACAGGCTGTTTGACGAACGCATCGGTAACGGTTCCACTGCTGTTCTCGTAGCGAGCTTGGGTTACCAGTTCGACCGGGTACTGCATATCGCTGGGATTGCTATCGAGTTCGAGATGCTTGATGGCGTAAGGGTCAGGCACGAGCCCAGCGGGAGCGATGCGAACGTTACGAATCTGGTGTCGAGCAACGTAAGTACCGGTCGAGGCCGAAAAGCCCATTTTGAAGCTGGCAGGCATAGCCACCTGGCCCGGAAGCGACGCCAGATCGATGTTTCGAAACGACGCCTTCCACACGCCATTCACTTTCACCATCACGGTCATGACACCGTTGAGCACGCGAATACGGGCTCGGCGGGTATCTTCTGGGCCGTGAGCAATCGTGAAGCCGAGGTCATCTTCAGACTTCGACGCTACGACCGCATACCCGGTTTCGCCATTGCCTGAACCGCGGATGCCAATACCTCGTTGGCCGGTGTAGTTGCCCCATTCGTCGAACCCGATCCCAACGTAACCATTCGATACACCCGGCGAACCCGCAAGGCCCCGATAGCCCAGGCCACCGCCGCCAGTCCCTAACGTCGGGTTCACAGTGGCGCCGTCGAGCAGGTAGAACGAAAAGCCGTCAGCAATTTGACCGGTGTTCCCCTGCGTGACCGAGTAGTCGAATTCGACCACAACGCCACTCGAGGTGGGAAACGCTTCGTTGAGGACGACAGAGCCAAGGCCACCGGTTGTCGGCGTAAGTTCCATCCAACCGTCGCCCACGGGAACATTCGTAAGCTGAGCTGTTCCCTGCAGCAACCATGATCCGTTCGACAACGTCGACCCGGTCATCGGTTCGTCGATCGGTAAAACCAATCCGGCGCCAACTGCGCTAGCGGGAAGCGTCGCCATGCCGGCCGATCCGGCTGCAACCAGGGCCAACGCACTGAGCAATAGCCTGGCCTCACGCCTTCGTCCTCGCACTGTCGCCAATGTGTGTCCCATGTTCGCCGTCTCCCGGTTATCTTTCATGGGGTAATCGGCATCGACACGAAACTCTTGAGCGGTTGCTACCAGCGCAAGTACTCCTCAAGCCGACCAAGGCGTAGGCCCTGCGCCTCGATAGTACGAAACATAAGGTCGAGGTTGACCCACAGATCGCCACGGAAGTGGCTCAGGATGATATCTCCCGACTTCAGCGGACGGTTACCTTCGGTTTCGATCCGCTTGTCGTTCATACGAGCGGTCCAATGCACAAGCGCTCCGCAGTTCGCCTTGCGGGTCTGGTAGAGCGTCTCGGTGTTGTACGAGCCATAGGGCGGACGAAACAGTGTGGGTTTTTGTCCTAACAGTTCGGGAAGTTCGGCCGAGCATCGACCAATCTCTGCGGATTGCCTAGCGGCGTCAACTTTGGTGAGTTCGACATGCGTGACCGTGTGATTCTGAACCGTGCCGCCGAGTTCGACGAGCCGCTTGAAGTAACCGGGGTCGGCTCGCACGAAGTCAGGCACGAGAAACATCGAGAACGGCACCTTCTTGGCGGCCAACAGATCGATGACCTCGGGGTCTCGAAACTCCACGCCATCGTCGATAGTCAGAAAGACAACGTTGTCGGTTGTTTCGACCCGCCGAAAAGCCGGTGCCTTGGCGGAGTTCTTCGACAGGTCAACAAGGCGGGCGACCGGCAAAGGCGCAGAGGTTGGCGGTGGCGGCCCGAGCGTTGTCGGGCTGGCATACAGCTGGGTAGTTGCCACTGCTGCCTCGGTGGTCGCGACAGCCCCAACGTCACGTGGGGTAGCCGAAAAGTCCGTTTCAGGACCGGCGACGCCCGGTTGGTGGCGTGCATTTGGGCCGCATGCAGCAAGGGTTGCCGCCGCAGCCGAAACAGCAGCGTTCCGAAGAAACCGCCGACGGCTCCACGATGTACCGCATGCCCCACACACTTTACGCAGCATAGATCACAACTCACGGTTGGTGACGCGATGCTGGCCAGCCTCTCATAACTACTCTTCGTAGGCGACGTGCTGCCTATTGTGTGATCGGACGTCCAAAGGATCAGGAATCGTTCTAGACCTGCACCGATGGGCCGTACGGCCTATGGTCAATTGATGCTTTCGGCCTACTTTGTGTTTCTAATAAACAGATCTTGAGAGAAACTCAAGATCGATCAAACATCAGAGAGTGGCGGAAGGGTGTTCCGTCAGATTGGGATGATGGCATGCGTTGGCTCATTGGGCAGGGTCTGCGAAACCGGCGATCAGTTGCTGGCGGAGCGTTGTTATTGCTGTTGCTTGGCATCTGGCAATTCCCAACGATGAAGACCGATGTGCTTCCGGAGTTCGCACCCACCACGGTCGAGGTGCAGACCGAGGCACTCGGTCTCTCTGCCTCCGAAGTCGAGCAGTTGATCACTGTTCCGTTGGAACAGGACCTGCTCAACGGTGTGGCCTGGATGCGATCAATTCGGTCCAAATCGGTCCCCGGCTTGTCGTCGATCGAGATGATCTTCGAGCCTGGAACACCACTACTTCGGGCACGCCAGGTGGTTCAAGAGCGCCTGACAGGGGCCGCGGCGCTACCAAACGTGTCGAAACCACCACAAATGCTGCAACCCACATCATCGGTAAGCCGCGTGATGATGGTTGGGGTCTCCTCGAAAACCCTTACGCCAATCCAACTTGGAGTGCTGGCTCGTTGGACGCTGCGTCCAAATCTGCTCGGCGTAGATGGTGTGTCGAACGTGGCAATCTTCGGTCAGCGCGAGCGTCAACTCCAGGTGCAAGTCGACCCGGCACGCTTGGCGGCAAACAATGTCGGCCTCGACCAAATCATCGAGACCACCGGCAACGCCCTGTGGGTTTCACCCCTCACGTACATTGAAGCGTCGACTCCGGGAGCAGGCGGTTTCATCGAGACGCCGAACCAGCGACTGACAGTTCAACACGAATCGCCCATCGTCAACGCAGCCCAACTTGCCCGGGTGGCGGTCGACGGTGCGGCGACGCCATTGACGCTAGGAGACGTAGCCACCGTAGTCGAGGATCATCAACCCCTCATCGGCGATGTTGCCTTCACAGCCGACCCCAGCGTGCTGCTGATAGTTGAAAAACATCCCGGAAAAAACACCACCGATGTCACAGAGCGCGTCAAAAATGCTTTGGACTTGCTGGCGCCCGGTCTCACAGCTGTGGAGGTCGACACCGAGATGTACGAGCCTGCAGCATACATTGAGCAGTCGATCAACAGTCTGCAAAGGGCGTTCATCATCGGTGCCATCCTGGCCGGAGCGCTACTGGTCGGTCTGCTACGCCAGTGGCGAACGGCTGCGATCGCGGGCGTATCGCTCGTCGTTTCTGGCGTCGTCGCAGTGATGGTTCTGTACGTCCGCGGCGTCACGATCAACGCAATGGTCGTCGCTGGCTTTGTACTGGCGTTGGCCCTGGTGATCCAAGACACCGTGTCGCTTTCGGTGGCTGTTACCCGCCGCATGCAAGGGGTAATTTCCGATAACGGCGACTCGACTACACCGGCAGCACTCATCCGCGAAAGCGTGCTCGACGAGCGGAGCCCGTCACTGTACTCGTTGGCCATTCTTATGGTTGCCGCTGTACCACTTCTCGTTGTCGACGGCCTCGCCGGTGCCTCGTTCTTCCCGGCTATTGCCAAGTCGTATTTGCTGGCAGTCATCGCCGCTTCGCTGGTCGCTTTGCTGCTTGTGCCAGCGCTCAGCAGCCTGGTCTTTGGATTGTCGCCTGCGGCGCCGGGATGGCCACGATCGGCCCGCATGATCGATGAGGCTTACTCCAAGACCCTTGGACGACGAGTCGAGAACTGGCGTCCGGCATTCCTGGGATGCGTTGGCTTTGTCGTTGCGGGGCTGATCGGCCTAACGCTGCTTGATACCCACACAATTCCCACGTTTCGCGAGACCGATCTGCTGGTGAAAGTGAGTGCGGCACCCGGTACTTCGCTAGATGCTATGGAACGTATTGCTACGAAGATGAATGCTGAACTACTCAACGTTGCGGGCGTCGAACGTGTTGGAAGCCATATCGGTCGGGCAATCACATCTGATCAGGTTGTCAGCGTGAGCTCGGGAGAAACCTGGTTACGGATCGACGATGACGGCGACTACGACCGAACGATTACCGGCGTCAGACGGGTGATCGAAAGCTACCCAGGCGTTCGGTCGGAGCTCTTGACCCACACAAGTGCTCGGCTAACCGACGTGATCGAGCCAGGTATTGCTCCTCTCAACGTGCGAATCTTTGGCGAGGACAGAGATGTGCTCATTGCTTCAGCGCAACGGGTACAAAAAGCCATCGAAGGAATCGACGGCGTGGTCAACCCGACTATGGTCATCGCACCGAACGAGCCGAGCCTGCGGGTTAAGGTCAACCTAGAAGCCGCCCAACAGGCCGGGGTACTTCCTGGTGACGTTCGGCGAGCTGCAGCGACCCTGCTGCAAGGCCTTGAAGTCGGCAACCTTTTCGAGGATCAGCGAGTTTTCGAAGTCGTTGTGGTTGGCACACCCGAACTTCGCCAAAGCGTCTCGACGGTCGAGAACCTCATGATTAGCACTCCTGACGGCAAACTGATCCGGCTCGCCGATCTCGCTTCTGTCTCTGTCGGGCCAACACCCATGGTGATCGAACGCGACGCATCGGCGCGAGTGATCGATGTCGTTGCGTCAGTTCGGGGTCGCAGCAACGACAGTGTCGCCGCCGCGGTCGACGATGTGCTTTCAACGATTCAATTCCCCTTGGCCGTCCACGCAGAACTCATTGGTGACTACCAGGCCCACCGCAATGCGGTGAATCGAGTATGGGCTGCTGCACTAGTGGCCGCATTGCTGATTCTGCTCATCGTGCAGTCCGCGGTGAACAGCTGGAAGCTGGCCGGAATCATCATGCTGGCCATAGTCGCAACGGCGGTTGGTGGCGTAATCATGGCGATCCTTGACCAACAGGGTCTAACAATCGGTCACATCGCTGGGCTCGTTGGTGCCATCGGGCTCGGGAGCCGAAGCGTGATGGGCGTGGTCCTGACGAGCAGAAAGAGACAGCTGGCCGAGCCGACTGTGGATCCGGGGATGGTTGTGGCGAGAGTAGCCGCCGAGCGGGCCGTACCGATGGCGATGGCGCTACTCATCAGCCTCGTTGCCTTCATTCCCGTTGCGCTGCTGCGCAACTCTTCGGGCGGCGAGATCGTGGCGCCACTCGCACTGGTGATCATTGGCAGCCTGGTCAGCAACATGGTTGTGAGCTTGTGGATTGTCCCGTCTCTCTATCGCCGATTCGCCCCCGACCCCATAAAGGGTCTGTTGTTCAATGCCTTGCCAGCCGACCCAACCTCCACGAAAGAGTCCTATGTCTAAGCGCCTCGTTACGTTGTCATGGTGTGCCGCTCTGACTGGTTTGCTCGCCGCATGCAGCGACGCTCCAGCGAAAGCCACAAAGGTGCAGCCCGTTGTCCTAGACGCTATTGCTGGCAGCAAGGTCAAGCGAGTGACGTTCACTCGTGACCACATGGAACGTATCTCCCTCGCCACCGACAAGATCACCGCAGGCGAGGGTCCCGAGTTCGTGGTTCCCTATGGTGCCGTTATCTACGACTCAGACGGCTCATCGTGGGTCTACGTACTCGAAGGCGAGTCGTCATTTGTTCGGACGCGGATCGAGATCACTCGCATTGTCGGGCGCCAAGCATTCCTCAAGAGCGGACCAGCGATTGGAACAGCCGTTGCCGTTGTTGGCGTCGCTGAACTCTTTGGAGCTGAAACTGGAATTGGGAAGTAGGCGAACCTCATGATCATGAGGTGGATTGTGGCCAAGAGCCTGAGCCTGCGCTTCATAATTGCCGCGCTGGGTGTAACCATGATGGTCTTTGGATACGGCGAGTTGCGACGCATGCCGATCGACGTGTTCCCCGAGTTCGCACCACCCCGAGTCGAGGTGCAAACAATGTCGTTCGGGCTCTCGGCGACCGAGGTCGAATCGCTGATCACCGTGCCGCTCGAACAGGTGCTCGCGGGGCTACCCGACCTCGAACAGATGCGGTCGAAATCCGTTGTTCAACTGTCGTCGATCGAACTCATTTTTGATCGAGGCACCGACCTCATGGAAGCCCGCCAGCACGTTCAAGAACGCCTTGCCACCATTTCGGCAACACTGCCGACGTGGGCCGCTCCCCCGGTTGTTCTACAACCGCTGTCGGCGACCAGCCGAGCCATGAAGATCGGCCTGTCATCAGACTCGCTGTCCGTGATTGATATGTCGATGTTGTCGTACTGGAAAATCAGGGCGAGGCTGCTTCGAGTCCCAGGCGTTGCGAACGTCACAATCTACGGCGAACGCATTCGGCTCATGCAGGTTCAAGTGCAGCCCGCCAAGCTCCTCGAACACGACGTTACGCTCGACGAGGTTATGGCGGTCACATCCAACGCATTGGCTGCTGGCATCCTGAGATACGAACCCGGACATGTGATTGGAACCGGCGGTTTCATCGAGACACCGAACCAACGCCTCCAAGTCGAACACATTCTGCCAATCGTGAAACCGGAGGACCTCGGACAGGTCGTGGTCGAAAACCGGGGCACGGGCCCACTTCGCCTTTCCGACGTCGCCATCGTCGAGGAGGGGCCCCAGCCAATGTTTGGCGATGCCGTCATCAACGGCGGCCCCGGCTTGATGCTGATCGTCGAGAAACTGCCGTGGGGTAACACACTCGACGTTACCCGCGGCGTCGAGCGCGCCATCGACGAAATGCGACCAGGGCTTCCAGGCGTCGAGATCGATACCACTATCTTCCGGCCAGCCAGCTACGTGAAAACCTCGATCGACAACCTGACCGGTTCGTTGTTGCTCGGTTCGGTTCTCGTGCTTGTTGTGCTTCTGGCGTTCCTGTTCGATTGGCGCAGCGCCCTCATCAGTGTGATTACGATCCCGCTGTCGTTGATGGCCGCCATGATGGTGCTTGCCTGGCTCGACACCACCATCAACACCATGATCTTGGCCGGGCTGATAATTGCACTAGGTGCAGTGGTCGATGACGCCATCGTCGACATCGAAAACATCATCCGACGACTACGAGAAGCGCGCGAGAACGGTAGTTCGCAAACGACCGCCTCCATCATTCTCGAAGGATCTCTCGAGGTACGCGGCGCCGTGGTCTATGCCTCGTTGATCGAGGCCCTGGCACTTTTGCCGGTCTTCTTCCTGACCGGCTTGACCGGGGCGTTCTTTAGGCCCTTGGCGTTGGCGTATGCGCTTGCAGTCATCGTGTCGATGTCTATTGCCCTGGTAGTGACACCTGCCCTCAGCCTTATCCTCCTGTCGATTGGCAAGATCGGTCACCGCACATCTCCCGTAGTGCGAGTGTTGCAAAACGCCTATGCCAAGGTGCTTACACCGGTGGTGCGTAACCCATTCCCGGCACTAATGGCCACCGCTGCCATTGTCCTAGCGGGCGTCGCCATCGTTCCTCGCCTCGGCCAGGAACTACTACCCGATTTCAAAGAGCGCGACTTTCTGATGCATTGGGTCACCAAGCCCGGCACGTCACTCGGTGAGGAAGTACGCATTACCCAGTCGGCCTACGACGACCTGGCCAAGATTCCCGGGGTGCGCAACTTTGGTTCGCACATTGGCCAGGCAATGCAGGCCGACGAGGTGTACGGCGTGGATTTTGGCGAGAATTGGATCAGTATCGACCCGAACGTCGATTACGACACCACCTTGGCCGCGGTCCAGCGTGTTGTCGATCGGTACCCCGGTCTGCGCCGCGATGTTCAGACCTACCTCAAGGAACGAACCCGAGAAGTACTGGCCGGTTCCTCGCACCCGATAGTGGTGCGACTCTACGGTGATGACCTCAAGGTCCTACAGGGCAAGGCCGACGAACTCGTTGAGATCCTTGGCGGTATCGATGGAGTAGTCGAGGAGCGCAAAGAACTCGTCACGTTGATGCCCCAACTGCAGGTTAAGGTCGACCTAGCCAAAGCCCAGCAATACGGGCTCAAACCGGGCGACGTTCGGCGAGCGGCGTCCACCATGATCTCGGGTGAGGAGGTTGGAGACTTCTTCTCCGGAGGCCGAGCCTTCGATGTGAATGTTTGGACATCACTCGGTGACCGAGACAGCGTCACCGACGTTGAGGACATGATGCTGGATTCTCCCCGCGGCGGCCGCGTTCGACTCGGCGACATCGCCAACGTAGTCATCGCCCCAACATTCAACAGCGTGAAGCGCGAAAATTCTCAACGCCGCCTCGACGTCGATGCCGAGATCGAAGGTCGCGACCTTGGCTCGATCATCGACGAGTTCGAGGAGAAACTCGACAAGGTCACTTTTGAGACCGGCTACAGCTACAAACTGCTCGGCGACTACACCGCTCGCCGCGAAGCTTCGGCCAATCTCAGCCGCTGGGCCTTGGTGGCGGCCGCCGGAATCTTCCTGCTCCTGATGATGGCGTTGAAGAGCGCTCGGGCATCCATCCTGTCGTATGTCACGCTCCCAATGGCCCTTATCGGCGGCGCTATAGCCGTGTGGCTACAGGGTGGAATCATTTCTCTCGGCTCGCTCGTCGGATTCTTCACGGTGCTTGGCATCGTGGCTCGAAACGGCATCATGCTGCTGAGCCACTACCAACACCTTGAAGAACACGAGGGTGAAACGTTTGGGCTGCAACTGGTCATTCGCGGCGCAGTGGAACGCTTGGCTCCGATCTTGATGACGGCACTTACCACCGGACTGGCCTTGGTTCCACTAGTGCTTAGTGGCAACGTGCCCGGGCAGGAAATCGAATACCCCATGGCCATCGTCATCCTGGGTGGACTCGTAGTCGCTACGATTCTGAACCTGTTTATCGTCCCGGCGCTGTACCTGCGATTCGGACGCAACAAGATCAGCCGAGAGATTGCTGCCACCGAACTCCTCTGGGCCCAGCCCCAAACGCTGCCGCCACCCTCAGCCAGCTGAGGCCCACCGTCTCCGGCTGACAGCAGTGAGGAATAGACCGATCAGGACAGCAGCGCCAGCCAGTGTTACCAGGTCGAGAACTCGCGCTCCGGTCGCAGGCAATTCCACCTCTCGACGGGCCACACTGAGCACGTTGTGTCCGGTGGCGGTTATGCCCTGACTGGTGTGCACAGTGGCCGTGAACGACAGGCTTCCTGCAGCCTGATCGAACGGGGTGACGGTGTAGTCCACCAGGCATTCGAAACCCGACTGCGGCGCAACTAGCGTCGTCGGCACGCAGGAACCCAGACCGGCCGTGCGAGCCCCCAGGGCAAGGGTGCGCAACCCGGCTGGTGGGTCGGGCATTGACTGATTCGGACCGACTTGCACCGATAACACCTCAAGTGGAAGCCCACCATCGTTGTACACCGATACCAGCAGACGCACGACGTCACCCGCTGCATATGTGGGTCCCGACGGTGGCGCTGTAAGTTCTGACAAACGCACGCTCATGGACTCATGAGGAACCGGCACCCACACCGACGACGAACTCACCAGTGCAAGTGCTCCGTCGAATGCTGTGCCCGTCACTGGCAACGTCACCAGAACACGGCCCACCTGCAGATCGGCCGCTGACACGGTGTGGCGTACCGAGCAGATAATTTCTAGCGTTTCGTCGTCAACAGGCGCGGCCAGACTGTCGCCGTCGCAGGTCACGCCCGTCGGCGTGGAGATGGCGGTGACGGCTGTGTCACCGTCAATAGTGATGGCGAAGGTTTGGGTAAAATGGTTCGGGCGTTCAGCGCCGCCTGCAACCGAATAGCCATGGGTTGGAACAGCAGGGATGGGGCTGGCACTCACTTCGAGTTCTGCTGCACGAGCCGAAGCATCGGCCACGGCCAACGCCTGCACGCCGCTGTTGAGGACACGGGCTGTGACCTGAACGTCGATGCCATCCCCGACATGATCGGGTATCGGCGAGGTGACCGTACACATCACAGATACGCCACCGGCGTGCGTGCCGAGGCTGATGCCCTCGGGTGAGCTAACGACCACGACCGGTTGGCCCCCGGCCGTACATGCCGACAGTGACGAGCCGAGCGGGACAATCGTAGCCGACAATGCGCTGATCGGCCCGGCGGCTAGCGTGAAGGTGGTCGGCCATGTCATGGAACTTGCCGTTCCAGCATCGACCGGGTCGCGACGGCCGCCAACCTCGACCGACACACCGAAGGTCCGTATCAACAGCGAGCCGACCGGAAGATCGATGCCGCCATCGGCGAGCACGCGCACAGGCAACGAGACATTGAGCCCGGCGTTAGCCGCCTGCGCAGTTACGACGAGAGGAACGTCGACGACGGGTAAACCCGCCGGAACGGCGATGTCGCACAAGCCGTCCAAGGGCGTACAACCCTGTACCGCCACAGTATTCGTGACTCCGACACGCAGCCGCACATGACCGACGGGCAAGGCTGATGCCAGATCAACGATGCCGACAGCTGTGACTGTTCCCGCCACCGGTAGGGCGATGGGTGCCGGCTGGTCAAGACGCGTAACGGTGAGACCAACGCCGAGTGCGGTGAGATCGCTGGCCGCCTGAGCATCGATGTCGGTAGGGGCCGTCGTACTGTCGTTCACGCCGTCGCTGTCCACATCGAAGCTCGATCCGCGAACTCGTGGAGCAACCGGGTTGGTCACCTCGGCGAGCGTTACGACATGGTCAAACGTGCAGATCCACCTGCTGCCAGCCGTCAGCGTCGCCGTGGTTCGACAATTGGCCGCCTCCAGTTCGGCGGCAGGAAACCCCTCGAACGCAAGGTTGGTCAATGCAACCGACCCAACATTGGTGGCCGTTAGCGTGACCGCCGTTGTGCCAGCAACAGCAACCTCATTCGGCAAAGCCGACATCGACAGTTCGACGCGGTGCTCGGCCGAAACCGGCACCGATCGGGCCAACTCCCCCAGTGTCCCACCGGGCACCTGGATGAGGCCGAAGGTCATGGGAGCAACACCGGCGACCAGGTCGTCAGTTGTGAGTACACGAGAAACCGTGCACGGCACGGTGACCGATCCGGTACCGAGCGTTTCGGTTTGGCAGGTAATGGTGGTTCCGAGGGGCAGGGATAACTCGAAGTAGTCACGCTGGGCTTCAACAAACCCGTCGAGGCGGAACGTGGCGTCATACCGGAGGATGTCGCCCGGCGCAAGTGCCTCACCCGCCGACCAGTTGCCAGTTACACGTTCTACTGGGCCTGAGGTCCAGGTCACCGCCACCAACTGGGCGTCAATAGTTGCGTGTTGCGTGTTCGCAGGGCCGAGTTCATCGAATTCTTCAACGGTCACGGTTACTTGGCCGGGTGCCGTCGGGGTGATCTGCAGGTTGCATGTAAGAGCCGTAGCAGCCGGGATTGCTGAGCCGACGAACCCGCTACCACCAACTGCCGACAGCGTGTATGAACCGGCGTCGGACGTGCATGATGAGCCGCCTGTAACCCATCCCGTGCCGACGTTTAGACGAATCGCTTCTGCATTCATCGACGTCGTGAAACCCACGGCGAGGTTCTGCGTGGGGAACTCGGCTGAGTACATCACAATCTCCGGCACCGAGATATCGGGCACATCGGCCCCGGCCGGCGCGACGACCAGGCCGCCGCTCACGGCAAGCAGCGCAGCCACTGCAGCAAACATACGACGGCGTTTGGTTGATTGGGTTTGAACAGCGTTCATTGTCATCTCCGCCTAGATGTCCGTCGTGCCGGACTTATCGGACGCGGGTGTCGGATCATTACCTCGACCGAGTTGTTTATGGTCGTTATCGCCCCACGAACGCACAATGCTGGTGGCGTCGATGAAGATGACGTGGTCCTGGTGAACCGCGATTGGGCTGCTGGTCCCCACGGGAGTATTCGATCCTGGGCCCCAGTGATCCCACTGTGGCGAACCTTGCCCAACCTTTATGGCCAGGCCAAGGGTGGCAGCAGTGGTGCTGCCCCACTTACCCCAGCACCAGTATTCGCCGGTGTTGTTGCGAGCACACCCGCCGCCAACGCCGAGCGACACATGGGTGACGTTTGTGAGGCTGGTTCCGTTCTCCTTCTTCACGTCACCGGGCACACTGGTAGCTGCGTCCCTACGGCCGAGCTGTGTGCCGGTGTTGTCACCCCAGCACTTGGGGGTGCTGGTGTTATATGCATTGGATAGGTAGCACGCATACTTGCCGGCAGCGAAGACCCGCGAGTACTGACCGATATCGCCAGCGGTACCGGTGACCGTAGTGAACGCCGGATGGGTTTTGCTGGTGGTCGTGCCGTCACCGAGTTGACCCATCGAGTTGTCGCCGTTGCAGATAATACGGCTCGACAAGCCACTGCCTTCAGCGGCGTAGCAGCCAAAACCATCACCCATCGCCGACGAGAACGGCCGGCCGGTGAAGTTGGCGGGGCCGCTGGTGCCATAGAAGCCGTAAAAGTCGAACGGGTGCCAATTGCGGTACGTTTCCGAGCCCGACGGGGTGGTGTACACGGTGGTGGCGCCAGTGCATGGACCGTTGTTCGAGCACACCGACGTTGGCCCGACGGCAAGACTGCCCGAGAACGAATCCCGAACCCAGGTGTCGTCGGTTCGTTCTCGCCACAACTGCACTGGCACGGCGCTGTCACTCTGCAAGATTGTGGCGTGAGTGCCGAATTCGTCGCTGCCCAATTGGCCATCGCCGCCATACCCCCAGCACCAGATGTAGTGCGATTCGGTTGCCCCCAAGATGGTCGCGGTGGCATTGCCGTTCGCGCACGAGAACTGCTTGCCGGCCACCGTCGATGACGTGGTGTACACATCGGACATCGTGGTGAGGATCGTGCCGTTGGCATCGGTAACTTCCACCGGGTCGAGGTCACCGGTCGAGGTTTCGCCGGTGTCGAACTTGCGTCCGAGCTGACCGTTGTTGGCATGACCCCAGCACAACACTCGACCCTGGTTCGGGTAGGTGAACCCGCCGGTTTCGGCATAGACCGCACAACTGTGGTCAACCCCAGCGCTCACAGCGATGACATTGGGTCGGTTGACCACGTTGATGGCGTAGCTAGTGGCGGCAACGCGCGTCGTGCCAGTGGCCGTGGTGGTTTCGGCCAAGTTCAGCGTGACGTTGTACGTGCCCGGGGTGGTAGCGGTGCCTTCAAGCTTGGCTGTCGTGGTATTGAGCGTCACCCCGGTCGGCAGGCCCGACGCACTCCAGGCGTACGTCTTGCCGCTCTCGGGCGTGTATGTCGCAGTCAGGTTGCCCGGGTACCACGAGCGCTCGTTGATCGACGTCGGTAAGTTGGTACTGTCGATGAACAGACGAGGCAGCACGGTGATCTTGTGCTGGGCCGACGACACCTCGCGGCCAACGCTGTCCGTCGCCACTACAGACACGTAGTAGTCACGCGGCGTCTGGGTGGACACGATACCGACGATGCCGTCGAGGTCGTCGAGCGTCAAGTTCGATGCGTTGCCCGTTGACCAGGTTTGGCAGGTGAGGGTGCATGCTCGCAGGCGCCGGGTGTACCTACCATCGAGATCGGGGGTGCCACCGGTGATCGTGATGCTGGCCGGGTTGATGCTGGCACCCTGGTCGATCGACGTCGGCAAGGTGCCGAGGGTGACAACCATGGCGGTGTTCTCGACACCGATGACCCGCGTCGCCGTGCCGGTCGTACCGAAGGCGCCGTTTACCCGGAAGACCACGGTGAACAGGCCAGGCGAGGCTGGAGTGCCGGTAATGGCGCCCGTCGTTGCGTTGAGCACAATGCCCGCAGGCAGGTTCGACGCGGTGTAGGTGTACGGCGTGAGGCCGCCTGTAGCGGTAATGGACCCGGTGTATGCCTGGCCCACCGTCGCCGTCTGCGGGGCACCGGTCGCCGTTACGGCAATGGCGGTAGCGTTGAGCACTTCCAGGCTGAATGTGCGCGTCGCCGATACTCGTCCGTCGGCATCGGTTGCAGTTGCCGATACGGTCTTGGTTTCGACGGTGGTTGCGGTGCCGCTAACGACACCGGTCGACGCATTGGCCGCAAGGCCCGTTGGCAGGTTGGTGATGCTCCACGTGATCGGGGCACGACCGCCGGCCGAAGCAATCGCGAACGAAGCGGCCTGGTCCTTCGCCACGCTGGCCGGTAGGCCGGCCGCGGGAACGGTCAGCGGGTTCGATACCTTGACCACGACCGACTTTTGTTGAACCGGCTTCACACCGTCAACCACTTTGAACGTCGCGACATAGTCACCAGCAGCCGTAGGTGTACCCGTGAGTGTGTGACTGACTGCCGTGGGGAGCACATCGGTATCGGCACCGAACGTGGCCCACGAGGGCGTGGCCGTCATGGTCATCACCGGTGTATTGCCGGTGGCGGTAGCCGTAGCGCTGTACGCCTGACCAACGGTGCCGAACGACGGAACGCCGGTCACGACGATGTCGGTGGAGGTGTTTGCCCTTACCTCAAGGGGCACCGACAGCGTGCTGTAGAAGCTCGGGATTCCGTCGGGGTTAATCGCAGTGAACGTCAGGGTCGACGTCCCAATATCGGCTGGTCCTGGAACGCCGGTGACCCTCAACCGTTGCGAGCTGCCGCCGAATTCTTGCGCCGTGGTCGCCCAGCCTGGCAGACCTTGCACTGACCATGTCAACGGAAATGATCCGAAGCTAAACACGAGGCCGCTAAATGCCTGGGCCGTGTATGCCACTCGGGGGAACACCGTGGTCGGGTCGAAATTGTTGCCGGCTGGATCAATGGCGATCAGCTCCACTGGATCGAGCACGTACATGGCTATGGTTTGGCTTCGCGTTGCGCCGTTGGCGTCGGTGACGGTGAACGTGGTGTTTTTCGTTTCCTCCATTTCTGGATATCCCGATAGCACACCGGTAGTGGCGTTCAACTTCAAACCAGTTGCGTGCGGGCCACCGCCCGCGGCGCAACAAAATGGTGTCGGCAGGTTGGTAGCGCTAAACGTGATCGGAGCAACGCCACCGATTGCTCGTACCTCACGTGAGTACGAGGCAGCGCTGGTGTACAGGTACGGCGAGATGTTCGACAGGTCGATGAGGAAGTCGTCGGCTGAAACCGAATACGTGCGGTCGATGGCCGTGCCGGCCGAGTCAACGACATGTACCACCACGCTCGATGTACCGGCCGTCGTGGCCGACCCGGTGAATGTGCGACGGGCGGCGGTGGTGCTGGCGTCGAGGCTCAATCCCGCGGGCAGGCCGGTCACCGTCCATGTGTACGGGGCGACACCGCCGCTGACTTCAAGCGCTCCGGTGTAGGCACTATTGAGCACTGCGTTCGGCAACGCCGGGCTCACCCAGTTGAAAGCGACCGCGCTCGGAGCGGTCACCGAGATGTTGACCGTTTGTTCTTGGGTGGCGTTGCCCACATCTGATAGTCGGAATGTGATCACATAGTCGCCGGCGACCGTAGGGGTACCGGAGATCGTTCTGGTGGAGGTGTTGAACGTGGCCCACGACGGACGCTGCACGATGCTGAGCACCGGGGCGTTACCACCCGTGAACGATGCGGTGCCGGTGTACGCCGTGCCCGCCGTACCGGTGGTCGGGACGCCTGACACGTTGAGCGTCATCGCCTGTGATGCGGCGACGGCGAGGGTGTGAGCGTACGTGGCTTGCTGGCCGTCGGCGCTCACCGCCTTTACGCTGATGGTCGACGTACCGGTGTTGGCCGCAGCCGGGGTGCCCGAGATGGTGCCGGTGAACGGATCGAGCGACGCCCACGATGGCAGGCCCGTAGCCGACCAGGTGAATGGTTCGAGCCCGCCGGTGCGAGTGGGGCGGCCGCTGTAGGCCACGGTCGTAAAGCCCGATGTTGGCATCGCTGGCCCCGTGACGGCCAGATCGTCGACGCCGAACATAACGAAGTTCTGAGAGCGGAATTCGCCGTTCGCTGCCGTCACGGTGAACACCACGTTGCTGGTCTGTTGACGTTGGAACGATCCGGTAATCTGACCGTTCGCCGAGTTCAGCGACAATCCATCGACAAGGCCCGTGGCCGAGTAGACGAGCGGGGCTATGCCACCTTGAGCCACCACTTGGCCGGTGTAGGCAGTGCGACGAACGTAGGGTGACAGGCCCGTTGCATCCATCTGCAGGATCGACGAAACGTTGAGCAGGAACGTGCGCTCGACCGACTCGCCGTCGGCACCGGTAACCCGCACGACCACCGACGAGGTACCGCCGGAAGTGGGTGCACCCACGAAGGTACGACGAACCTGAGTGGTGTTGGTGTCGAGGGTCAGTCCGGCCGGTAGCCCACTTACCGTCCATACGTACGGGGCGCGCCCGCCAGTGACTTCCAGCGCGGCCGTGTAGTCGCGGTTCAGACTGGCGTTGGGAAGCGTCGACGTGATGAACGAGACGCCGGGCGTCATCGAGAACGCCAAAGTTTTCTGCCGCGCTGGACGACCACTGCTGTCGGACACATACACCGTCATCTGGTAAGCGCCCGCCACCTGAGGGGTGCCCGACATGACGCGGGTGGCGTCGTTGTTGGTACCGCCGAGAGTGAGGCCGTCGGGTATCCGGGCAATCGTCCACTTGTACGGGGCGACACCGCCAGCGATTTGTAGCGTTGTCGAGTACACGGCGCCGACTGTGCCGTCGTTGGCGGTGGTCGTTACGATCCGTAGCGAGTCGGCGACAACAACGGGGAAGTCGACAGAGATCGGTGGCGATCCGGCTGCATCATTCACGACGATGTGCACCGTGTAAGAACCGGCCGTTGTGGCGGCACCAGCAATGCGAACTCGTTTGGTGGTCTGGCTGGCGTCGAAGGTGACGCCAGTCGGCAGTCCCGTGATAGTCCACTGGTACGGGGCGACGCCGCCCTTCACCTCGACAACACCATCGTCGGATTGCCACACCGCCGGGGCCAGCGGAACAGTGCTCGATGTTGAACGCATCGACAGTGGTGCCGAAATGTTGCCACTACCGGCGCTTGGGCGTGTACGACCACGGGCCGAGTCATGGCCAGTGACCCGCAGGGAATACGGGTTGGCAAGCGTTGCCGAACCGCTGATGACGAGCCGTTCGCCGCTAGCGCCTTCCTTCACCGCTGACGTTCCTGCTGGCAGTCCTGACGTAGTCCAGTTGTACGGGGCCACGCCTTGGCTGGCCGTGTACACGATGCGAATGGGCGCCCCGACCGCAGAGTCCGGAGTGGTGGGATTTGTGATGAGAATCGGCGGCGCGACGGTAAGGGCGAATGTGGTGTCGATAGGCGCTGAGCCAGCAGCGTCGGACAGGCGCACCCGTACCGATGATGAACCCGCTGTTGTCGGCGTGCCAGCGATCATCGCAACGGGTGAACCTGGTAGGGCCGAGATCGACAAACCCGCCGGCAGGCCGTCGACCTGCCAGGTGAAGGGCCCTTTGCCACCACCGGCAACGAGGTTACGGTCGTAGGTGGCGCCGACCTCGCCGGCCAACAGACCCGTTGTATTGAGCTTCAGTCGCGGTGTGACGCGTATAGCGAACGTCTCGGCGCCGTCTTCGGTGTTGGCCGCGCCAACTTCCTTGACGACCGCCTTGACGCTGAAGTAGCCAGTCGCCGACGGTGTGCCCGAGATGGTGGCAGTGCGGCCCGATGTGGCGACCGACAGGCCGGGCGGCAGACCGGTGACCGTAAAGGTGTAGTCCGACGTGTCCTTACCCCCAGCCACCTTGAATTCGCCGGTGTATGGCGTGTTCTCAACTACCGACGACGGTACGTCGGACGTACTGAGATCGAGCGTGCTACTACGGGTGCGTTCATAAATCGTGTACGGCCCGATCAACGTTATCTCGGCCAGCGTTATCTCTTTCTCGTATGTAAAGAAGTACAAGTCGAGTTCGATACCGGCGGTCGCCTCGGCCTTCAGTGACGCTTCGATGGTGAGCCAGGTCTCTTCCAACGGTTCGATGGTGGCTTTAATTTCTGGCCCAATACCGGCACCCACCTTTAAGATGCCGTACGCCGCAGCCTCGTACTTCACCGTGAGGGAAGCCGTGAGTTCAGCCGACACTTTGACGTTGTCGGCCTTCCAGCGCTTGTCGAGGTTGAGCTCCTTAGCTAGGTGCCAACTACCGTCGTACACCACACCGGCAAATGCGCTACCGCTGATGCCACTGCTGAAATCGGCACTGGCCTTGGCTTCAAGACCGAGCTCGATATCGACCGAGATCTCCTGGGTGATAACCACGGGAATTCCCGCGACTGCAAACCTGATTGTCGGCAGGTTCCAACTGGCGAGATTCATCGTTTTCGAGCACGTGATACCAACTTCCACTTCTGCTTCGGCCATGAAGGTAAAGCTGGGGTTGTAACCCACCTTGGCACTGTTGAGCCCGGTCCAGCCCCAGTCGACGTCGAACACGAACGACGTGGCGTTCACCTCGTACTGCAAGCCGACAGGAAGCGTCGCGGGGCCGCCAATGGCTTTGCATTCGACGTCTCCGAAGCGTGGAATCGACAAGTTGGCGGTAGGCGGCTGCCCCGGCAATTCCAACGTGCGCAACGCGGGACCGCTGGACAGTGACGGATCGAGGATGCCGGTTTCGCCGTTGCCTTGGACCGAGATCGACAGGGTCGGCAGAATCTTGTTGAGCGGTACTTCGACAGTGTCGACAGACCCCACGTTGGTCGACGAGACCTGGCCGTAATAGGCGCGACCGTCAGGGGTGGTGATGGCGATGAGATCATCGACGCGCAAGTCGGCACCAGCAGGAGGCACCAGACGAGCCCCGCCAGTACCGGGGCCTCCTGACGTTAGGGCCACAGGAGTTTCCGGGTCGCTGATGGTGACAACCCGCGGGTCGACCTGGTTCTCGCCGGGCGGAAGCCAGCCGGCAACATCGACGATGAGATCAGTGCCAGCCGATGCGTAGATCACGATCTCACCATGGGTGCCGACACGGGCGATCACCTGGTTCGCAATGGTTTGGCCAGCTTCGAAGTTGAGGCTCGATGCGTTGGGCATCGGTGCTCCAGCCGGGTACACGCGTAAATGCCCATCGCCACGGGCGTTCACCGCAGTGACATTGAGGATGACCGAACCGAACCCGTTCGCAGGCACAGCTGACCGGTCGGCTAACCCAAGGACCGTGGTGCTCTCGGCCGCTACGGCACCGCCGCCTTGATGCAGACCGTCGACGGTGGCGCCCGTGGCCCGGGTATCCATGAGCCGTGACGGGTTCTGTGTATGGAGATCGGTGCCAGTTGGGACCCACCCGGCGATATCGACAATCAGATCGGTATCGGACGCAGTGAAGATACTGACCATTCCATCGGCACCGACGCCAACGATGACCTGGTTGGCAACCGTCTGACCACCGACATAGTTGACGCTCGACGCATTTGGTTGGCCGTGACCAGCGGGGTACACCGTGAGGTAACCCGCTGCGGCCGGACGAACCGCCGTAACGGTCAGGATCGCCGCTTGCACGCCTTCGTTGGGTACACCGGCGCGGCCGAGCACGCTGACATTGAGAGTTCGTAACGCTCCAAGACGGCCGAGTTCGGCGAATCGAGTATCGACCGTCGAGGTGCCGACACGGGTATCGGCCAGCCGGGCAGGAGCCATGATGCCCGCGGCGGAGTCGGCATTGACGTAGCCGACAACATCGATCAAAAGGTTAGTTGTCGTCGAGGTAAAGACGCTGATGGCACCAGTAGCTCCAACCCGCACGATGGCCTGGTTCGCCACGACGTCTCCAGCAGCAAAGTTGAGGTTCGACGCGAGCGGCCGTTCAATTCCCGCTGGGTACGCGGTGAGATAGCCGGTGCCGTCTGGTGACACGGCGGTGATATTGACGACGACCGCGGACACGTCCGTCGCGGGGACTCCGCCTCGACCAAGCACGGAAACATCGAGCGAGGTTCCGCCAGCTTGGGCACCAGTTCCTGCGAGCTGTGCGTCGACCGTCGGGGCACCTGATCGGGTATCAGCTAGCCGGGCGGGAACGAGCGGCGTGTAGCCAGTAGTTTTCGGTTTGAGTACAGGGACCTCGGCGGGAGCGGGCACCCCTGCGGGAAGGGACTGCTCTGTAACCGCGTCCGCCAGGCTGGCGCCCGCCGCCGGGACAAACGCCAGCAACGACACGCACAGCGCACTCACGCCCAACATCGATACAACAGTGATAGCCCGCTTGTGTACACCCATGGCTGTCTCCGTCGGCATGATGCACGACAGACGGAGACACTTTCACTACGTTTCTCGAATCTTTACGGTTCGGCCGCCACTCGTAACGGTCGTCGTCCGCCGGCGATGGTCACCTAACGTGGTGTTCCGGCTCGCCAATGGCGGCGGCACAGCAATTCGTAGCGGATCTGATCACCGAAGAGTTTGGCTTCCTCATCCTCGGTGTCGCCCACGACGACCACGTCGCCTTCGTACACGACGGTGCCGTTGACCAGTCGCGCGTTGTGGGTGGCGCGGGTTCCGCACCAGCACCTGGCCTCGACTTGCATCGGCACCCGCTCGTCGGCGACCTCCAAGAGCCTCTTTGTGCCATCGAACAGTTGGCCCCGAAAGTCAGTGATCAGACCAAAGGCATAGACATCGACATCCAGATCATCGACAACCCTCGCCAGCTGATCGCATTGTTCGGGCGTATAGAACTGCGCTTCGTCACAGACGAAAAACTGCAGGCGATGGGTTGAAAGCGCCAACGCATAGATGTCGAGCCCAGGTGACACCTCGACGGCGTCGGCCGAAACCCCAAGGCGGCTCGACACGCGGCTTCCTTCGCGATCAAGCCGGGTGAGCAGCAGGCCGCGTAAACCAGCCTCGGTGAGGTTGTGATGAATCTGGAGCGCGAGCGTGCTTTTGCCCGAGCCCATGGTCCCGAATGAAAACCTTAGGACTGACATCTAGCAACACTCGTCGGCACGACCGGCCATCTTAGAAGCGGGCCGACCTCGCGTGCCTATCGACGGATCTGCGGTCGCAGCTGGGACATCGTCAGCAGAACCCACCCGCCAGTGAGGCCCACGACGGCAACAACGCTGAGTGGTATCCAACCGGCGCGACCTGTATCGGGCAGAGTGTTGGGCTTGAGCGGCTCGTTTCCGAGGACGGTAGGAGCGATTGTCGGCCCGACAGTTGTGGCCGACGTCGATACCTGGACCGCAGTAGTGCTGCTTGACGACGTTGCAACGGGCTCGGAACATACTCGCAACGACAGGCTGACCGGCTCGACCGAGTTGAGGCCGCCGTCACCAAACCCGAGTGCACTGACGTGAACGAGGCGCAGGGCTCCCCCGCTGGTACTGAACCCGGCCAACGAACCCGAAACCGACCCCTGGTCAACATCGACTGGGTCAGGCACGTCGCCAGTAAGCCCGCCAGCCGAAACGCCACCGATCTGGATGCCCCATTGCTCGAAACGTTGCACCGTCGTGCGGCGCCCAACGTAGCCATCGCGCGAAACATACGCCACGTCAGACACGGCTCCCGCCGAAACGACCTTGCCAGTGTCGATGACCGTTGTGCCGCCAGTGAACAGCCTGACACCGGCACCAGCCCAGCTCACGACTTCGCATTGCTCGACTGCGGCTGCGGGGCCAGCGTGCACGCTGGCCAACGCCAGAGCCACACAGGACGTCGCTATCAACACCCGTCGTAAGCCATAGGTCTTCATCGCCCGCAACCACCTTTCGCCGTTCCTAAACGAAGTCTTTCCGAGTCTCGCCCACAGTGCGGGCAAGTTGACAGAATCTTGCAAATAGCTTTCAGCAGTCGACAGCGCATAGTAATTTATTCACACCACACCACATTTAGAGCGGTCGCCGCTTAACCGTAAGCAGTACCCCGATTCCAAGAAAGATAAACCCGAAAGCAGCGAGCGACCGGCTGTCGCTGCTGCCGGTCTCAGGGAGCCGACCGAGTACCGTGGCGGGTGATGTACCGACGGTAGTCGTCGGAACGATAGTCGTCGGTACGAGCGTCGTGGGAAGGACGGCAACCGAGATTGACGAGGCTCGAACCGTGGTCGCAGGTCCAGCAGTCGTGGTTGTTGCCTGTGGTTCGCAGATCTCGATGATGAGCGAGATAGGTCGCACTGATTGAGGGCCCGACGATGGCTGCACCAGCGAGCCATGCAGTATCGATACTGCGCCCCCTGTCGTAGAAAACGGTCCGAGTTCTCCGGCGACACCAGCCTCATCGACGTCTGTGGGATCCGGAACGTCCTTGGTCAGCGACCCGACGGCGACGCCCCCAATGGCAAGCGTCCATTGCTCGGCGTCTTGGCGAACGAGGCGACGACCTATATAACCGTCACCAGATATGTAGGTGGCGGATCTCACCTGACCGGCTTGCACGATGATGCCGGTATCAATGCGTGTCGTGACACCGGCGACGAGCTTCACTCCGGTGCCAGACCAGCGATGCAATGAGCAACTCTCAGCGGCGCCGGCAGACGTGGACAGTCCAACGCCAACCAAGCCGGCGAGGCTCGCTGTGATGAAGAATCGACTGCGGCAAGCGCGATTCATTGTGTCTCCTTGTTGTGTTCTTGATGGATTCTTATCAATCAAGACGTTCTCCCAACGGCAGAATGACGACAAGTTGAGGATTGTCGACATACTGCAATACAAAGTGATTCGTTGGAATCGGGCCAAAGGAACTAGCGATAGGCAAATTGGGCCTGCCGCATCGCATGACGCGACGAAGCCCGGCCGAATTGGCCGGGCTTCGTTGGTACTCGAGTGGTGGCTGTTTACTTAGCTTAGCTTAGCTTAGCTTAGCTACAGCCGCTGGTGTTCCCGCAGCTTGGGCACGCATGGCAGCTTCCGGCACGGTTCATCTGGACGCCGCACTGCATGCACATCGGCGCGTCGCTCTTTCGAGCGGCCGGGCGAACCGTTGGCGACATCGGCAGGTCGAGCTGCATGGCCAATTCTGAGGCCGAAGGGATGCTCTTAGGGTCGGCGACAAGATCGTAGCCCTGCACGGTAACCGTGGCGGTTTCCTCGACGCCCGGGAGCGTTGGCTGCAAACGTTCATCGACCGAGAAGATACCCAGCTCGGCCCGCTCGTCGTAGGACAAGTATTCCAAGGCCAGACGACGGAACAGGTAGTCCATGATGGATGACGCGAAGCGAATATCGGGATCGTCGGTCATACCGGCGGGTTCGAAGCGCATGTTCGTGTACTGCTCGATGAAGGTTCGCAACGGCACGCCATATTGCAGGCCATGGCTTATGGCGATAGCGAATGCGTCGACGATGCCAGCCAACGTGGAACCTTGCTTGGACACACGGACGAACAACTCGCCCGGGCGGCCATCGCTGTACTCGCCAACTGTGACAAACCCTTTGCAATCGGCTAACCGGAATTCGAAGGTGCGCGAGGCGCGACTGCGGGCCAATTTCTCGCGCACCGGCTGGTGAATGATGCGCTCGACAATGCGTACCTCAGGCTCGGGCCGCACGAACGCGACCGGAACTGCCGGATCGTCTTTCTTGACGGCCGAAAGCGGCTGACCAACCTTACAGTTGTCACGATAGATGGCGACTGCCTTGATACCGAGCTTCCACGACAGCATGTGCAAGGCTTCGATCTCTTCGACGGTTGCATCTTCAGGCATGTTGACCGTCTTAGAGATAGCGCCCGAGATGAACGGTTGGACCGCTCCCATCATCCGAACGTGACCCTCGTAGTGGATGGTGTTGTCGCCCATGGAGCAGGCAAACACAGAGAGATGATTGGATGCCAGGTGCGGCGCACCTATCAGTGACTTGTTCGTATCGATGTACGCAATGATCTCGTCGACCTGCTGCGGGCCATAGCCTAGGCGTCGTAGCGCCCGAGGGATCGTCTGGTTGACGATGCTCATGGAACCACCGCCAACGAGCTTCTTGAACTTGACCAGCCCCAAATCGGGCTCGATGCCCGTGGTGTCACAATCCATCATGAGGCCGATAGTGCCCGTAGGGGCAAGGACGGTGGCCTGGCTGTTGCGCACGCCCCATTCCTCGCCGCCAGCGACTGCCTCTTCCCACGATAAGGCAGCGGCACGAAGGAGATCGGCCGGGACGTTCGCTTGAGTCAAGGTGCGGGCTTCGTCACGATGGAGACGAAGAACGTCGAGCATGTAGCGCTCGTTCTCGGCAAAGCCAGCAAATGGACCCATTCGGCTGGCGATACGAGCGCTCGTGGCGTAGGCATGGCCGGTCATGAGCGCCGTGAGAGCGCCAGCGTAGTTTCGCCCATCGTCGGAGTCGTATGCCATGCCCAAGGCCATGAGAAGCGCTCCAAGGTTGGCGTACCCCAGACCAAGCTGACGGAACTGTCGGCTTGTCTCGCCGATTGACTTAGTCGGGTAATCGGCCTTACCGACCAAGATTTCCTGGGCCGTGAACATGACTTCAACGGTGTGCTTATACCCCTCGACGTCGAACGAGTCGTCGTCTCGCAGATACTTGAGCAGGTTGATGCTGGCCAGATTGCAGGCGGAGTTGTCGAGATGCATGTATTCGCTGCACGGGTTCGATCCGTTGATTCGGCCTGTGGCATGGGCGGTGTGCCATTTGTTGATAGTGGTGTCGAACTGCAGACCCGGATCGGCACATTCCCATGAGGCCTGTGCAATTTGGCGCCAGAGGTCGCGAGCGCGAATTCGAGTGAGTGACTCTCCTGTGATGACTGCCCTCAGGTCCCACCAGTCGTCGCGCTCAACGGCTTGCATGAAATCGTCGCTGACACGGACCGAGTTGTTGGCGTTCTGATATTGAATCGAGAAACTGTCGGCGCCGTCGAGGTCCATGTCGAAGCCGTTATCTCGCAGGACGCGAGCCTTGGCTTCTTCTTTCGACTTGCACCAAATGAACTCTTCGATGTCGGGATGCTCGACGTTGAGAATGACCATCTTGGCGGCCCGGCGGGTCTTGCCGCCCGACTTGATGGTTCCAGCCGATGCGTCGGCGCCTCGCATGAAGCTGACCGGCCCCGACGCCTCGCCACCACCCTTCAAGAGTTCCTTCGACGAACGGATGCGTGACAGGTTCACACCCGAACCTGACCCACCCTTGAAGATGACCCCCTCTTCGACGTACCAGTTCAAGATGGAATCCATCTGATCGTCGACCGACAAAATGAAGCAGGCACTAGCTTGTTGAGGTACGCCTTTCACCCCAATGTTGAACCAAACCGGACTGTTGAAAGCGGCCTTCTGATTGACCAACAGGTGCTTGAGTTCGGCGGTGAAGGTTTCGGCTTCGGCACTGTCGGCGAAGTAGCCATCTTCGACACCCCAGGCGGTGATGGTGTCTGCGACACGGTCGATGACCTGACGCAACGACGATTCTCGCTCCAGCGTACCGACCGTGCCTCGGAAATACTTCTGCGTGACGATGTTCGTGGCGTTTACCGACCACGAAACCGGGAACTCGACGCCGAGCTGTTCGAAGTTGATGGAACCGTCGCGATAGTTCGTGAGGCGTGCGTCGCGACGCTCCCACACAACGTCGTGGTAGGGGTGCTGACCTGGCGCCGTGAAGAAACGGCGAATTCCGATCTGCGTGCGCTCTGGGGCAAGTGACATTGCTACTCCATTTCATGTTGTTTGTGCCGCCGGCACAAACGTCTCGAGTTTGTTTACGGCGATATCGGAACGTTTCGGACAACGGGCGGCACCCGAATCACTAGATCTTGTGGTCGAAGAACACATTTGTTCTCCTGCCACACTACCGCTTGAGTATTACACCACTGTAGTTACGTACGTGTCAACGACCGCCGCCCGGTCGTGATGTGGGAGGGCAGGTTTGGAGCGAACACTCCCAAACAGGAACCGTCGGATCGCCCCCTCCGGTTCGCAGTCCATCCGCCTAACTCCCACACCACAACCGTTCAGGTTCCTCAGGATAGAGATGGATGCCTGTGGGGAGAAAGAGGATAAGCCTGTGAATTGTGGGCAAATTCTTGTGTACGACCTTGGGGACGAGACCCGCTGGCCTGTGAGCTTTATGTGCACAAGTTCTGGCTTTTCCCCAGATGCTCAAGAATCTGGCAACATCTCGGTAGTTATGCGAATGCTCTCGCCAACACCAGGTTTACTGGTCGACCTCGCATCGGCGTATCCATCCATGCCGGTACGAGCGTCTCGGCCATGGGTTGTACTGTCCATGATTGCCTCGATCGACGGTGCCATTAGCGCATCGGGCACCTCTGGCACCCTTGGTGGGCCTGCTGACAAGGCAGTTTTCGCCCGACTTCGCAGCCGGGCAGACGTGATTATCGTTGGGGCCGGCACTGCGATCAGCGAGGACTACCAACCCCTACGGCGAAACGACCAACGCATTGGCATCGTTACCGCTAGTGGCAAGCTCCCGTGGGAGCGCCCGCTGTATTCATCACCCGGTGTTTTCCTGATTACACCAGTAGGCGTCGGCCCCTTCCCCTTACCTACCATCCAGGCCGGGAGCGGTCAGGCCGATGTTGCGACCGCGATTGATCAGCTCGACGCGTCGCTGGTTCTCGTGGAAGGTGGCCCCCGGCTCAACGGACCACTCTTGGCAGCGGGACGGATCGATGAGATCTGCATCACCATCGCTCCGCTGATCATCGCCGGTAGCGTTGGTCGTCTCGCAGCCGATTCGAACGAGGTGTTCGTGGCCTACACACTGGTTCACGTCCTTGAGAGCGACGGGCTGCTCTTTTGTCGCTACATCCGAACCGACAGGACCGATGACTAGCGCGAGGACTCTAAGGTTTTGGGTTCGGTACCCTTCGCGAGAAGCCGAAGTTCCCGTTGGAAATCGGCCACACCATCGAAGTTCTTGTAGACCGAGGCAAACCGCATATACACGACATGATCCAACGAGCGCAGCGCTTCGAGCACCGCCAAACCTACCTGGGTAGACGTTACCTCCGGTCCCGACAAGCGCAAGGTGTCTTCGACATCGAGTGCAAGGCTGTCGATCGACCCAACCTCTAGTGGCCGGCCTTTCGCAGCCGACCGCACACCACCAACGACCTTGGACCGGTCGAACGGTTGTCGACCACCCGAGCGCTTGACCACCATAAGCGGTAGCTCTTCCAGACGTTCAAAGGTGGTGAACCGCTCACCACACACGGGGCACGAACGTCGACGCCGGATAGACGTGTTCTCATCCGCAGCACGAGAGTCGATGACCCTCGTATCGTCGGCGAGACACATTGGACAGCGCATAGCTTCCACACGCTAGCGCCCATTCAACAACTGCGTCCCATGCGGCTGACGCCTCTCAGAGCGGAATCGCCAGCTGTTGTCCTACCTGCAAGGTACTTCCGCCGTTTGCGACCACCATGGCCCGAACAATTGTAGCAATGTCGGCATCGGGTCGTGCGGACTGCGCAATGCTCCACATGGACTCACCCGGCTGAACAACGTGAATCTGAGGATTGTTCGGATGGCGCTCGGAGGTGGAGGCAGGTGCGCCCCCGAGCGCCATCACGATTCGAGACGCAACGACAATTGCAACGCCGAGCGCGACCACCGCTGCGAGGACAGCCGCGAGGTTGCCAGAAACGCCTTGGGCGGGCCGAGACAGAGGCGGCTGAGACCTAACCGGCCGCACACGTTGAGACGAAGCGGACCGTAAGGAGGTGGGGGCGATTACTGCGGTCATCTCGGGTAACTCCTCGAACAAGGGGAACGAACGTTCGTCAGCTAACCACGAACATTTGTTCCCCGTCAAGGCCCCTACGAACAAATGTTCCACGAACGAATGTTTGACGTACATTGCGAACACCTGTACGATACCCCTATGACTGATGCCAGCCTTACGGACCGTCAACGCCAAATTCTCGACATGATCCAGGAGCACATGCGTACACGGGGTTACCCACCTTCTGTACGCGAGATTGGCGAGGTCGTCGGCCTCACCTCCCCATCTACTGTCCACAATCATTTGGCTTCACTTCAGCGGATGGGCTATCTGCGCCGTGATCCGACCAAACCGCGAGCCATCGAAGTGCGGTACGACCCATCGTCGAACGTTCCGGTCGAACGGCGCCCGGTGTGCCATGTGCCGCTCATCGGCGATGTCGCGGCCGGAACCGATGTCCTTGCTCAAGAGAACATCGAGGAGGTGTTGCCAATGCCTGTGGACTTCACGGGCGAGGGCGACCTGTTCATGCTTCGTGTCCGGGGCGACTCAATGATTGAACTGGGTATTCTCGATGGCGACTTTGTCATTGCTCGACAACAGCCAACGGCGAACAACGGCGAGATCGTAGTTGCTGGCATTCCGGGCGACGAAGCCACGGTTAAGACCTACAGCCGCACCGGCACCACGGTTACGTTGTTGCCGGCGAACAGCCGGCTCAACCCGATGAAGTTCGCTAGCAGCGACGTCACCATTTACGGCCGCGTTGTTACGGTCATGCGTCGCCTGTAGCGGCCCGGGCAGCCCTACCAGGAGGCGGGGGGATCGCCCGGCACCGGTGGAGGCGGCGGCCACTGGCTAGCCGGAGGCGGCGATATCTGCACCGCCGGGGGCGACGACGGGAAGTCCGTTGAGACCTGCGCTATTGGCGGTGGCAGCTCAAGATATTGACTCTGTAGCGCGATGCGTCGCTTGCGGCGCTTCGACCTCGCTACGAAAATCATGGTCAGACCGATAGCCACACCGGCGAGTGCTGTTCCAAATGCAATCGCCATTGACTGCATCATGCGTAAGGTCGGCCATATGCCGAGAGCGACCACGAAGGATTCCTCCCCTGCCGACTGCACGCTCATCGAGTAATCGCCAGCGGCAGCGATCTCGACGTCACCGATTGACACGCCCGAGTGACGAACATTCTTCATAGTTTCAGTCGGCTCGGCGCGCTGGGGCGTGACCGTGTCTCCATTGGGCGCCTGTAGGGTCACCGTGAGCCCAAGCGGTGGCTTGGACGATGCAGTGAACGATTCTTCGCCTGTGACCTCGCATGCCGCGTCCCGAGTGGGGCGTGTGCCCTGATACTCGTAGTACATCCGGTACTTGCCGGGCTTGTCGAATGTGAGACGGCAACCTTGAGTATTGGGAACGCTCACCCGGGCGAAGTTGTCGATTGTTCTACTGAAAACGACGAAGGCCGACGAGGCAATAGCGATGCCCCCGATGACGCCCGACGCAATCAGAAGCCCGCCGAGCCAGAACCAGAACTTGGTAGGACGCAATTTCGCAGACATATTTAGCTGGGGACTGTACTACCGACTCGTTCGCAACCGTCGCACAACCAGCTCGATTTGATCATCGGGCTGAACCAGAGCAATTCGGGCGAACGAGGTCGATTGCGGTCCGTAGAACTCCCCCGGGCTCACCAAGGCCCCGGTTGACACCGCCATGAATTCCGCAAAGTTCCAGCCATCACCCACCTCGAACCACAGATAGAAGCCTCCGGCCGGTAGCGGAACCGGTCGTTCGAGGCGCTGTTCAAGAGCGTCCGCAAGCTCCACTAGCCGATGGTGATACCGCCCGCGCTGTCGCACCACGTGAGCATCGTCGTTCAACGCAGAGACACCGGCGGCCTGAGCAGGACCCGGGACCATGAAACCAGCGTGTTTGCGCACCTCTCGCAGGTAGTCGACAACATCGCCATCGCCGACGTAAAAGCCTACTCGCACACCGGCAAGGTTCGATCGTTTCGAAAGGCTATGTACGGCTACGACTCCGTCGAGTCCACTTTCGAGAATCGTGCGGGGTGGGCCATCCCAGGTGAACTCGGTGTAGCACTCATCGGAAAGAACCAACACCTCATGGGCCCTCCCCCATGCCGCCACACGCATCAAATCATCAAGCGCCCCCGTGGGATTCGACGGGCTGTTGGCCCACAGGCAGAGCGCGCGTTGGGCATCGTCGGCGCCGATGGCCGACAAGTCGAGACCACCAGCGGGTGTGAGGGGCACCGCCACCGGTCGACAGCCGGCGAGAATCGCGCCCATCTCGTACGTTGGGTACGCAATAGCTGGATACAGCACAGTGTCGCGTTCGGGTGACCGTAAGCGCAGGTACTGCGGGGTCGTCGCCACGAATTCCTTCGTGCCTATACAGGCGGCGATATTGGCCACTGGAACAGCGATCGAGAAGCGCCGACTGAGCCACTGCGAGATTGCCTCGCGCAGTGCCGGGGTTCCAATGCTGGGCGGATAGCCCCGCTCGGTGTTCGACGTCGAGAGGGCGGCGAGAACTGCGTCGATCGGTGGGTCGCACGGCGTGCCGACCGACAGATCGATGATGCTGCCAAAGTGTTGCTCGCCTAACCGCCTGGCGAGATCCAGGCGGTCGTAGGGGTACGGGGGTGGGACAAAGCCAGCCATCAGTACAGCCTGTCAGGCAACGACGAACGCTGCGAGCTTGCCCGACGCGCCCCGATCGAGTCTGGCTCGGATTGCAATTCCCTCCGGCTCGTGAGTTTCGTCGAGAACCTGGCCCTCACGATGAATTGATGCCAAAATATCCCCCCGGTCGTAGGGCACCAGAAGGTGGGTCACAACCGCGAGTGCACGAAGCCGCCCGCTCAGCGCGTCGAGAAGCGCTTCGATACCCGTGCCAGCTAGCGCCGAGATCGCCACAGAGCCAGGAAACTCCTCGACAAGCTCTGCAGCCGCTTGGGGCGATATGTCGGCCTTGTTGATGACGAACAACTGCGGCACCTCGCCAGCTCCGATCTCGGTGAGAACAATGCGAACAGCTGCGATCTGGCCATGAGGGTCAGCGGCCGAGCCGTCGATGACATGCACGAGGAGATCGGCTTCGGTCGTGAGCTCTAGGGTGGACTTGAAGGCCTCGACCAGACTGTGAGGCAAGTTTCGGACAAAGCCGACCGTATCGGTGAGCAACACCGGCTCGCCACCAGGCAGCGACAGGCGGCGCGTGGTGGGGTCGAGCGTGGCGAACAATCGGTTCTCGACCAGCACGCCAGCATCGGTCAAGCGATTGAGCAATGTGGATTTTCCTGCGTTCGTGTAGCCAACGATGGAGACCTGGGCGAGGCGTGTGCGTTGCCGCGCCTTGCGTTGAAGCTGGCGGTTCTTTTGCAGATCACGCAGTTCACCCTCAAGTCGGTTGATTCGTCCGGTGATCTTTCGGCGGTCGGTTTCGAGCTGGGTTTCACCAGGGCCTCGGCTACCAATTCGCCCGACCTGCTGCATGAAACTGCCCTTCACGCGACGCATGCGCGGAAGGCGGTAGCGCAGCAGGGCGAGCTCGACTTGCGCCCGGCCTTCGGGGGTGTGGGCGTTCTGAGCGAAGATGTCGAGGATCACCGCAGTTCGGTCGATAGCGGTGCGGCCGAGGAATTTCTCGAGGTTGAACTGCTGTGCAGGTGCCAACTCGTTATCGAACACCACCGTGTCGGCATCGACTTCCAGAGACACTTCGAGGAGCTCTTGAGCCTTACCCTTACCGATGTACAACGCTGGATCGGGTGCGTCACGGCGCTGCGTGATTCGGGCTGCCTCATTGGCACCCGCGGTGTCGATGAGTAGGGCTAATTCATCGAGGCTGGCCTCGGTTGCTTCGTCGGTTACGCCCCGACCAGATACTCCAACCAGAACGATCTTTTCACGAACCGTCCGGTCGATAAGGGTTTTGCCCAACGCTTCGTTGTACCCGGCCATATGCCGCCCTACCCTTCGATCTGCACGTTTGCCACAAACGTGGCCGGACCAATAAGTACCAGCTCATCGCCTAGACGAACTCTCGCATCTCCGCCATCCATGTGCACGGTGATTTCTTTGGTGCCAGCGCGAACGAGTCCCCATTGGGCGGCGGCGAGAGCTGCCGCCGTAGCTCCAGTACCGCATGCCTCGGTAATGCCCGCACCGCGCTCGTGCACCCGCATAGTTATGGCGTCGTCCTCGGGCCCGGGGTGAATAATTTCGAGATTGATGTGGGGCACCAAGGCACCCAGCTCAGCCAGCGGCACGGCATGAACGTCGTCGACTCCCACCACACTGTGCGGATTGCCGAGGCTGAGGTGGCGCACGGGTCGCAAAGGATCGACCTCTAGTACGTGCCAATTATCGGGCGCGGGAATCGGTGTGGCCGAGCCCATGCCCACGGCAGCCATAATGGTGCATGGCTTGTCGGTCGCGAACAGTTCGACGCAGCGAATTCCGGCATCGGTAGCGATGATCTGACTCTCGAGACCGCCAGTCTGGCGGGCGACGGCCTGGGCAAAGCACATGATGCCGTTACCGCTCATTTCGGCCCGAGAACCGTCGGCGTTATGCAGGACCATTCGGGCAGTGACCCCTGGCTCATGCGACACAGTGAGCAGCCCGTCGGCGCCGATACCGCGGCGCCTGTCACAGACCTGGCGCGCCAGCTTGGCCAGATCGAGCCCGACAGGCTCGAAGAGCACCAAAAAGTCATTGCCCAAGCCATGGTACTTGCCGAACTCAAGTTGTCTCATGCGTCGAGTGCCTCCAAGACTGCCGGGATTGCCTCGGCAGCATCTTCGTGAATCTCGATCCAGCGTATGCGTGGATCTCGACGAAACCACCGCTCTTGGCGAACGGCGAACTGACGGGTGCGCATGATCGTCGTTGCGACGGCCTCGTCGAGCGAGAGGATGCCGGCGAGATACTCAAGCAATTCTCGATAGCCGAGTGCCTGGCGAGCCGTACGCGAGATCGGCGCTCGTGCAAGCATTTCCACCTCGGCGAGGAATCCGTCCGACATCATCTGGTGCACACGCAGGCCAACTCGATGGGTGAGATGTTCGCGGGACCAGCGAAGGCCGATCTGTTGGACGTTCGACTCTGCATACACCTCCATACCCGGCCCATACGACGAGAACGGGGCGCCCGAGCCAAGGCTGACTTCGAGAGCCCGCACAAGACGGCGACGATTTGCTGGTTCGATCTTGGCGGCCGCCACCGGGTCAAGATCGGCGAGGCGGCGGGCAAGAACGGCTGTATCAGTTTCCGCTTCGAGCTCCGCACGAATGTCTGGCCAGCTTCCAGCTGGCGACAAGCCATCGATCACGGCGCGCAGGTAGAGCCCGGTTCCACCCACAAGCAGCCCGCGCCCCGACAGTTGAACACACGCCAGGTCGTAAGCGCCCACGAAGTCGACGACGGTGAACTCAACTGAGGGTTCCACCAAGTTGATGCAGTGATGCCGAACCAGTTGCTGCTCGGCCGATGTGGGCTTGGCCGTCCCGATATCCATACCGCAATAGACCTGCATCGAGTCGACGGTGAGCAGCTCGATGTCACCGAGCACACCGGCAACAGCCAGTGCTACTGCCGATTTGCCCGTGGCGGTGGAGCCGATGATGGCTACCCGCGGATACCTAGACGCTGGCAACAGGGATTCGACGCCGATGCGATGCTTCGATCAACAGCTCGCGAAACTCCCCGGCGAGATGATGCGGTCCAGCCGACGTAACTTCTACCGACACATACGAACCTGGGCGCAACGGCAGGGGCGCAGCAAAATGAATGAGCTTGTTGCCCCGGGTGCGAGCCGAGGTTCTAGTCGGGTCCTTGCGACTCGGGCCTTCGACGAGTGCTTCTTCGACCCGGCCAACGCGAGCTCGATGTTTGAGGAATGCGCTGCGTTCGGTCACGATGCGCAGCCGTTCGAATCGGTTCGCGGTGACATCGGGAGCAATGAAGAGCTCGGACCGCTGCGCTGCCTCGGTGCCCGACCGGGGCGAGTAGATAAATGTATAGGCGTAGTCGTATTGGGCTTCGGCGGCCACCTCGAGGGTACATTCGAAGTCGGCTTCGGTCTCGCCCGGGAACGACACAATGATGTCGGTTGATACTGCAAGATCGGGCAGTGCGCCTCGCGCCATCCGCAACTTGTCGAGGTAACGGTCAGCCGTGTACCCGCGGTGCATAGTCGCCAGCACGGCGTCGCTTCCTGACTGCAACGGCAAGTGCAGGTGTTCACACAGCGTTGGCACCTCGGCCATGGCCGAGATGGTGTCTTGTCGCAGGTCTTTGGGGTGGGGCGAGGTGTACCGAACCCGCCGAATACCAGGCACTGCACCAACAGCGCGCAACAGTTCGGCGAACAGTGGGCGGACGCGGACGTCGCCACCAGACTGGCGCGAAGCGAGTTGCAGATCGCGGCCATAGCTGTTGACATTCTGACCGAGCAGCGTGATCTCAGTGACTCCATCGGCTGCGAGTTGGGTGACTTCTGCGACAAGGTCGGCGAACGGACGGCTTATCTCCCGACCTCGCACGGATGGCACAATGCAGAATGCACAGCCGTTGTCGCACCCGATCTGGATGGTAACCCAGGCGTTGTAACTTGTCTCGCGACGTGCCGGCAATGCCGAGGGGAATAAGGCATGGTCGTCGAGCACCGCCTCGTCGAATATCTCGGTGATGGCGGTGCCAGCACGGGACGACGCCACGAGCTCGGCGGCCCTATGAACGTTATGAGTACCCATAACAACGTCGACGTACGGGGCCTTCTTGCGGACAAGGTCGCGGTCCTTCTGAGCAAGACAACCAGCGACCACGATCTGGCGGTCAGCCGCTTTGCCCTTCCACGTCTTGAGGTAGCCAAGGTTGCCATAGAGCTTGTTGTCGGCATTCTCGCGGATGCAACAAGTATTCACCACGACGACATCGGCGTCGACTTCTGACTCGGTGCGTACGAGACCGTCGGCTTCGAGCAGCCCCGAGATCCGTTCAGAGTCGTGTTCGTTCATCTGACACCCGAAGGTGCGCACCAGGTAACGGCGGGGCGTATCGCTCACAGAACCGACAGGCTACCGCCAGACGAGCTGGCTCACCTGTCGTTATTCATGGCAGGACAACACGCCCGTCGCTGGTCATAGGGAAAAACGGGTTATGTGCCAGTTCCCAATAGTGGCCATCGGGATCGGCGACATAGCCCGAGTAGCCACCCCAAAAGGCCTTGTGAGGCGCCTTGACGAGCACTCCACCAGCCGCCACCCACGCAGCCGAAGCGGCGTCGACCGCATCGGGACTATCGCAGTTGATAGCACAGGTAACCCCACGAAACCCCGAACCTTGGCCCGGCACTGACACGTCGGCAGCGAGATCGTCCCACCCGTACAGCCCGAGGACCGTGCCCGCCAGCTCGAAGAAACTGATGCTGGCCTGCGAGGCCGGCGACAGCCGCCAACCGAGCGACGAGTAAAACGCCGTGGCCCGGGCAAGATCGGCCACGCCTAACGTGACGATGGAAGCCCGGGCCGGAACGGCTGACATCAGTCGAGTTCGATCGGCTCGTCGTCGTCTTCGCTGAACGCCGCAGGATCGATCTCGACCGGACCATTGAGACCCGCCTGCGTACGGACTCGTTCGGTGAGCTCGACCATGATCTCGGGATTCTTCATGAAGAACCCCTTGGCATTTTCACGACCCTGGCCAAGCTGCTCACCATCGTAGGTGAACCAGGCACCGGACTTCTTTACTAAGCCCATGTCGACGGCAAGGTCGAGTAACGCACCTTCACGGCTGATTCCCTTGCCGTACATGATGTCGAACTCGGCTTGGCGGAACGGTGGCGACACCTTGTTCTTGACCACTTTGACCCGCGTACGGTTACCAACCACCTCGACGCCGTCTTTGATGGACTCGATACGACGAATGTCGAGACGGACCGACGAATAGAACTTGAGGGCCCGACCACCCGGAGTTGTTTCGGGCGAACCGAACATGACGCCGATTTTCTCGCGAAGCTGGTTGATGAAAATGCACACCGTGTTCGACTTGTTGAGGTTGGCGGTGAGCTTTCGGAGCGCCTGGCTCATAAGACGGGCCTGCAGACCGACATGGCTATCGCCCATGTCGCCTTCAATTTCTGCCCGAGGAGTAAGGGCGGCCACCGAGTCGATAACGATTACATCGAGAGCGCCGGATCGAACGAGCATGTCGACAATTTCGAGGGCCTGCTCGCCGGTGTCAGGCTGGCTGATGAGCAGCGCATCGACATCGACACCAAGGGCCCTGGCATACACGGGATCCATAGCGTGCTCTGCATCGATATAGGCGCAAATGCCACCGTTTCGCTGAGCTTCGGCCACGACGTGCATAGCCAATGTGGACTTACCCGACGACTCTGGCCCATAAATTTCGGTGACGCGACCGCGTGGGAGACCGCCAACGCCGAGGGCAAGATCCAGCGGCAATGCGCCGGTAGAAATGGCCTCAATAGTGAGCGATGTCTTCTCGCCCATTCGCATGATTGAACCCTTGCCGTACTGCTTGTCGATCTGCGCAAGCGCCATGTCGAGTGCCTTTGTACGTTCCACTGCTGCTGCCATCTGTCTCTCCTGCCTCGGTAACGGATGAGGGGCCAGAAGCCCCGATTAGTAACGCTCAACCTAAAGAGGGGGTGTGACAGAGTTTCCCTCGGGCGAACAACAAGAGCGTAACTTCGAACGCCTGTTCGATGCAAGCACTATCGGGAAGTTCGTTCGAACGATTGGGCAGCCACCCATGTGAGCGCATCGGCTTCCTCGGCCGGTTCAAGCGGATGCATGGCAAGATCGATCGCCGCCCACACGGTCGACGCAACCGGTTGCAACAGAAAAGGCAGCACAACGGCGACCGCCAGCAACACGACCACTACCGGCATGGCGTCGAAATCCGGGTACATAGCGGCAAAGAAGCCGGCCATCACACAGGTCATGACCGCAAAGGTGGCCATGGTGTTCACCGTGGTAACACCGAGCATGAAGCCAGGTCGCCGGTCGTACTTGTATCCGCACGTACGACACCGTTCAAGACGAAGCACCCAACGCACCCGCCACGCCCGACCCGCACATCGTGGGCACCGCCCGCGCATGCCGCGCAGCAACATTCGACGAATCGACGGGCTACCGGGTGAGTTCATCGACGAACTCTTCGAAAACGTTCGCCGCAAAGGCAACGTCGTCGTCGGTGTGCATCACCGAAATGAGCCACTGTTCGTCGAGGCCGGGCGGTAATAGGATTCCCCGATTGATGCCCCAGATCCAGCTGGCATAGGCCAGGTCGAAATTGGTGGCTTTGTAGTCACGGTAGTTACGCACGCGGTCAATGGAATACGTGATGCATGCCTTCGCACCCAGCTTCACGGTGTGGGCCGGGATGCCTGATCGGTCGATGACGACGTTGGCGTGGGCCACAAGCTGCTCGTTCTTAGCGATAACCGACCCAGTTGCTTCGCGGGTGCAAACATCACGTAAGACGGCCCGAGTTGCGGCTAGCACCAACGGATTGCCGTTGTAGGTACCGAGGTGCAGCACCCGACCCGACGTGATCTGGTCCATACATTCCACCGTGCCACCAAAGGCCCCAACCGGAAGGCCTCCGCCGATAGATTTCGCCAGGCAAACCAAATCGGGCTGCACGCCGAAGTGACCCGTGGCCCCGTTATAGCCAGCAGTGATACCGGTTTTGACCTCGTCGAAAATGAGCATGACGCCGTGCTTGCGGGTGATGGCGCGGATCCTGGCCAGGTAGCCATCGTCTGGCAAGACAATGCCAATGTTCTCCATGGCGGGCTCGACGATGAACGCCGCCACCTGTCCTTCGAACTCGGTGAGTTTCCGGTCGAGTGCGTCGGCATCGTTGTAGGGAATGACAAGCGTGTCGGCCAGGATTGACGGCGTGATTCCGGCAGTAGCGGGAACCGAGTTCGGATTATCGGGCGGGCCGGCGAGGTCGAGCGAGGGTTTCATCGAAATCATCACTTCATCGTGATGCCCGTGATAGCCCCCCTCGACCTTGACCAGTTTGTGACGGCCGGTGATACCCCGGGCCACGCGAATGGCGTCCATCGTCGCTTCGGTTCCCGAGTTGGTAAAGCGCCACATGGGCAAGCCATAACGCTCCACCAGCAGTTCGGCGACCTCGGCGTTCATATCGGACGGCGTAACGAACAGCGTGCCTTTCGACAACTGCTCGTCGACAGCGGCGCGAACGATTGGATGCACGTGGCCAGCAAACAGCGCCCCGAAGCCCATGTTGAGGTCGAGGTAACGCCGACCATCGGCATCGGTGATCCACCCGCCGCTAGCCGACACCGCCACAACTGGATGAGGGTCGTAGGCTTGAAACGACGACGTGACCCCGTTCGGCAGAGACTTTCGGGCACGCTCGCTCAGTTGTTCAGAACGACGAGTTGCCCCGGCGTAGCGGACCAGTTCTTCGCCGATGATTTGCCTGGCACGTTGTGACAGATCACGCTCGATGACTGATTCGGTTGTCATAGTTTCACATCCCAATAGGAATCCGTTGTGGACATGCTACCTCACCACGGAATCCGCAGATACCGGATCCTGGGGCCAGGCCGGTCATCGACAAATCTTTCGCGTCCTGACGCGCTGATATGGCAGACTTTGTGTGTCGCAGGTCGAAAGTCATGTGATACGTGGTGGTTGTAGCTCAGTTGGCTAGAGCATCAGGTTGTGATCCTGAAGGCCGGGGGTTCGAGACCCCTCAGCCACCCCAAGGCAATGAGCCATCTGGCGGCCGACCCTCGGTCGCCCGTATGCTCATAGTCAATGCGCCTCTAGCTCAATGGCAGAGCAACGGACTCTTAATCCGCAGGTTCTGGGTTCGACTCCCAGGGGGCGCACGCAAAAGGCCAGGTCACGGCCGGATTCCTAAACGGCTCTCGTTGACGGCTCATTGTGCCCTCCCCGGCTTGCAACGGTCTCCGAGCCTGGCAGGCCGTTAGGTGGTAGCGAAGGTGAGGAGCGGTTTGATATCGCCGTCGTTAGCAGTCAGCAGCGATTGAATGTAGCGGGAGCGGTCCACACCCGGCGACCCGAGTGGCACACCACCGCCCCAGGTGAGTCGGACCCGTCCAGTGATGTGGAGGTACAGGTCGGCCATCAGTCTGGTCTGGCGGCCGTTGCCGTTCGGATACGGGTGCACGCATACAAGCCGATGATGGATCCGTACGGCGAGCTCGGCGGGCGCGAACACGTCGTTGGCGTGCCAGAAAGCCGCGTCGTCAAACGCAAGTTTCATTTGCGTGGCGATGTCGGAAGGGTCGACCCCGATGTTGGTGAGGCAACGGCGACGTTTTCCTGCCCATGCCCAAACATCATCGAACATCTTGTTGTGCAAACGGTCGGAGAACCGCGGAGTCAGGAGAGCGGTGACGTTGCTCACCGGCCTGCGACCAATAAAAGCCCACGTCATCGCGGTCTCGATGTTGGTCTGCTCAACTCGATTCAGGTCAGCACGGGTCGTCACCCAAGTCGGCAAAAGACCCTCGACGTCTTCGGGAGTGAGTGGTGTAGCCCCCATCGGGTCGGGTCCGTCAAAAAGGATCACGCGTGTGGAGCGTCCCAGATCGCAGAGGTGTCGACCAGCCGGGCGGCGAACTCCACGGTGTGACGCTGAAGCTCGATGTCATCGAGGCCCTGATCTTCGAGCTGCATCGTGCGATCCACCCGCTGGAGTTCCTGTCGAGCGCGCACAAGGGCCTGGCGCTGCACGGCCTCGTCCAGGCCGACCCTCGGCACAAGGGTGTACACGAGGTCGCACCCGAGCGCGTCGGCGGCGCGACGCAGAGTCCCGAGCTGCACCGTCCCGGCTCGTTCGGACTCTTCCAGACCTGAGATGGCCATCGCCGTCACACCCATACGACCCGCCATCTGTCGGGTAGTCATGCCGAGCGAGTCACGGATAGCCCGCACCCAGCCAGCCGGCGGTGGAGAGAACGCCCGCAGGTTAAACACAGACAATTTCATGTCGAGCGCGTGGCGCGCCTGCGCCCGCTGGTTACGCTTCATAACCGCACCTTCCCCTCACGTGGGACTCCATGTACAGCTACGAGTATATATTACATCGCGTCTTGAGGTGCTACAGCTGTGTTTTAAAATTCTAGTGTATATCTATAGATATACAAAACTCGGATCATGATTCTGGCGGCGACGCTGGGTTCCCTCTAAACGGGGCTATGGCCGTCTAGCTTGGATTTCGGCATGGCTGATCGAGGAGCCGACGTTCGACGCCTCGAAGCACACTCGACTTCGAAGCATGTCTCAGGCCGTGCTCCTTGGCAAACTCGCACACGGCGCGATCATCGGCAGTTCGACAAAGGGTAGATACAAATCGTTGCGTTGCTCGGCTGGTCCAAGCAATCCCACCGCAAGTGATCTGGAGCAAACATGACCGTCGTTCGTTCCTTACGCAAGGCTTGGGCCGCCGCCGCAACGTTGTGCTTTTTGGCTACGTCATGTGGAAAGGCCCCGAGCAGGGGCACAATTCAGGAGCCTCGCCCTGCCGAATCGGCCGAGAGCCTCGAGACGAAGACGGTCGATGTTGGCTTCGATCTGACGGACCCGATAACAATCAGTGAGCCCAAGTGGAGTGTGCCGATTCCGACCGGTCGAGGCGGTGGTCAGATTGGAAGTAGCGACCAAGGACGGGACAGCGGTGACACAAGTTGTCACCGAACCCGAGCACGACTACTTTAGGGTTAGCCAAAAAGAACTCGCTCGTCTCGGCCCCCAACCGACTATGTGGCGACTGACTGGCGCTCTTCGAAACATCACGGGGGCGTTTGCCGTTTCGGCAGATGAC
>JANOSH010000032.1:2500-114474 GCA_031415695.1 Actinomycetes bacterium | reverse complement strand
CTCTTTAGGTTCAGCCGGCAGGTTCGGGTCGGCGTCCGCAGCAGCAACCGCGGCGGCGTGAGCACGAGCAGCCCACGTTCGCATCGCTGTCGTGATCTCTGTGATCGACAACGGGGCGAGAAGCGGTATCAGCTCGCCTTCAGCATCACCAAACGCCGTGACGTGACGGTCGCTGATGTTCGCGACGATGACCTGCACCTGGGCGTGAGTAAGAACGCCGGTACGTAACGCTTCGAACGTGACTGGTAACTGACGTAACCGGTGCAGGGTACGCGCCAGACTGAACGCCTCAGAACGCGACCTGCCCGCGTGGGTGACAAGCCATGCTGGTAGCGATGCGGCACCGTCGATATCCCACAACCCGGCCGTATCAAACCCATCCAACGTGACGAACGCACGAGCTAACAGTTGGTCGGCAACCGCGAACAGACGCGTGATCTCGCCACCATCGACCGACAGTTCAAGATCCCCCACAACCTGTTCCAACAGCGCTAACGACATACCTAAAGCGTACACCTGTACCCACATCAATACAATAAATAAAACACTTTGTTCGGCAAGTCAATTACTGAAATAAAGTCAAGACTGGAAAGCTCGGCAACGCGGCCGCTTGTTCTCGAACCGGTGAAATCTGCGACGTTGGTGATCATGGCCTCGCTCTCCTTGCATCCCGACATTGCTTCGCTCGCCGACTCGGTTCCTCTCCGGCGGGTATCGACCTCCAACCTCGCCGCCGTTAGGGCTACACCGCTTGCACCGACACCGCAATTGTCCGACCGCGTCGACCGCACAGATCCGGATCACGTGATTCCTGGTGATCCGGAGTTGTTGGTACGGGGTGCACCGACCTAAGGGATTGGAAGGCCGTCTTCCGTGCGTGTATTCCATCCACGGCGGCGGTTTCGTTCTTGGCTCGTACGAGACCGACGACCTGAAGTTCGACCGGTGGTGCACCCGCTTTGGCATCGTTGGCGTATCGGTCGAGTATCGGCTGGCACCCGAGACGCCCTATCCCGGGCCGGTCGAGGACTGCTACAGGATTGAAATGGATGTTCGAGCACGCCGAGCAGTTTGGAGTCGACCCGACCCGCATCGGTATCACGGGGGTCATCGCTGGCGGAGGGCTAGCCGCATGCCTAGCTCTACTGGTGCGTGACCGCGGCGAGATGCAGATCATCTTTCAGCTTCTCGAATGTCCGATGCTCGATGATCGACAGATCACACCATCGAGCCAGATCGACGACCTGCTCATTTGGAGCCGCGAATCGAATGCGTTCGGGTGGGTGTCGTACCTGGGTGCGCTATACGGCACCGACAACATTCCCATGTACGCCGCAGCAGCCCGGGTGGCCGACCTCACGGGGTTACCACCGACTTACATCTGCGTTGGCGCCGTCGACGGATTTCGTGATGAAGACGTCGACTATGCAACACGGCTGGACCAAGCGGGCGTGCCGACCGAACTGTATGTGTACCCAGGCGCTACCTGAACGATTGGCTCGGCCGTCAGTTCGGTTCGTAACGTCCTGTCGCACCGGGGCATCTGACCGCTAATCGGCTGAGCGCATGTGGCGTGAGTCAGTAGGGCCTACAACAGGCGAGGGGAACGGGGCCTGCCGTGAGCACACATGACGATGCTGTCAGCGAGTTGATCGAGTGGTTCGAAGATGTAGCCGGGCTCGATGCCGACTTAGGAATCGGCGCGCGCTGCGTCGTGTTACCAGTCGCCGAGGGGTGGGCCCGCACGACCGTGTTGGAATGCCTCGCTGACCATGTTGCACAACAGGATCACCGCCAGGCGTTGGCTGTGACCCTCGAGGGCCGTGAGGCTCCGGACGGTGTTGAATTACAGGCGGCCTGGCTGCCAACAGCATTGCGGGCCATCGAGTCACGCCAGGCCGCCCAAGCGTGGCGGTGCTAACCAGGGCCGACCGATTTGGCGCTGCGAGTGGTCGCGTTCGGCTAGCCGATATCGACAGCTCGATGAACGAGGAGCACCGGTTCGCACTGACGAAGGAACTGACAAAGGGTTGGCCCGACGCGGCAATGGAGAGACTTGCCGAACGTACTGTGAATTCGCCCAGATCTTCGCGGTTTTGGCGTTGGGCGGCGGGGCCGACGTTGCTTCCGGCGGCGCCGGCTCGGTTGAAATGGTCGACCGGTTGGTCGGTGCAGCATCACCGCTGCTCCAACCGTCCACATCGGCGGTCGTCGTCGCCTGGCTCGGTGGCGTCGTTCACTTTCAAGTGTACGACGCATTGGTTGCCTCATTGAACGTCGATGCCAGTCGCGAGCATGGTGTTCTTCGCTCGAACAGCCTCGTGCGGCTCATTTATCGTGGTGACCAAACCAGGCTTGCTGCCTCGGCCGAGGTATGGCTCTCGGGCTACGAAAGTCAACGTGTCCGTGACGCGGTGATTAGCGCCGCAGCAAGCCTGCACGGCGAGATCCATGACGGTTTCGGCTTGGTCTGCTTACTGCAACCGGTGTGGCTGATTTCAGAGAGCGACGACGCACCCAGCACTGAAGTCTGCGGGCTGCTCGAACAGTTGGCCGAGGCAAGGCTCGGCGTTGGCGACGGGGGTGAGGCACGTCGCGTTGCCGAGTTTCTCGCCGCAAGCTCGGCCCGACAGTCACAGCCAGTGTCGGCCCACGTTGTTCGGCTACTTGATCTGACCGCCAGCATTGCCCTTGAGGGGCTTACGGCCGAATCGATTATCGGCACCGAAAGTCAGGTTCGTCTGGCTGCCGCGCTGCTGCGGTCACCAAGCCGGGTGAATGAGGGCCTTGAACGTGTCGATGCGCTAGCCCTGAAGCTTGATCAGCTCGCCGGCTCTGGCGAAGCGAGTGATTGGCGTCTGCTGCTCGCTCACCGGCTCATCGGGTCAGGCCACCCTACGCTGGCGGCGAACCTTCTTGCCCCGCTCCTGGCCAGCGATGCCGACCCGCGTGACCGTGCCAGGGCCGAGCACCTGGTGTTGTCCGCCGCTGGGGCCGGTGAATTGCTGCTCGAACGCGCGGCCTTCGAGGAGCGATACGAGGCACTCGAACCGACCGCCAGCGACGATGAACGCCTGCCGATCATCGATGCGCTCGCCGACCTTTCCCACCGGCTCGGCGACTACCGAACGGCGCTCACGTTCGGCGCCGAGCTCTTCGAACTACGCTGCAAGGTGTTGGGTGCGGATCATCCTGATGTGTTGACGACCCGTAACAATGTCGCTTTCTGGAGACAGCAACAACCGACACGCCATCCATCGGGGCTTCGTCGCCAACCGATGCTGCGCAGGCCGGCAGGGAGAGGTTTCTCCGAGACCACCAGCCCAAGACACAGTGGCTGCCGCCAGCTATCAGCGGCCGCGGGCGGTGGCTGGGCTGAGCCGGCTGGCGAGTTCGCTGGCGGTGTAGGCGTTTTGGCAGAAAACGAGGCCGTCGGGATCGACAAGTATCTGTCCCCACGCGAAGTGCTCTACTCGCTTGGCTCCCAGCCGCACCGCGCCAAGGTCGATAAGGCGATCGACTTCAGCGTCGAAGTGGGGGAGTAGGCATTCGAGATCGATATGAACGCGCGCCCGCATGTTCGCGGCTATGGCCTCTGCGCTGGCGCGCTCAAAACCGACGAGCCGGATTCCATCGGATGTGCCGAGCACCGCCCGCTCGTTACCATGGCCGTGAAGCTGCACGACGCCGGCAGCGGCACACCAGAATTCCGCCGATGCCGACGGATCAAGCACACCAAAGGTGGCTACGTCGAATGTGACGCCAAGCGGCTCGGTCCCCGATGCGCGCAGGCGAAACCGGGTGCCGCCGGGGTCGATAAGCATGGCCGCGCCAGAGCGCGCGTGGGACTCCAGGTTTGCTCCGAGCTCGACGGCTCGGGCGATGGTGGCGGCCAGGGTGCCATCGGCACATCGGACATCGAGCATGACTCGGCTGACAGATCGCGCTGCGAGCTCTCGAGGGTCACTACGCTGCAAGCCGATGACGCGATGACCGCTGTCGTCTTCAAGCACCATCCATCGGCCATCGTCTTCGTTGAGTTGTGATCGCAAGCACACAAACGCGCACCAGAACTGCGCAACCGTTCGGGGATCAGCGGCATCGAGGGTGACGAGATCAAGCCAACTGTGCGAAGACGAAACCGTTCTCATGTCAGTCGACCATGGTGAGGCCACCGCTGACGCTGAGTACCTGACCGGTGACGAAGCTGGCGCGGGAACTGGCGAAGAAGGTGATGGCGTCGGCGATTTCGGACGGTTGGGCCAGTCGGCGCATGGGGATGGCCTTGACGAGCGCGGCCTTGATGCCTTCGGGCAATGTGTCGTAGAGCGGCGTGTCGGTTGGTCCAGGGCTCACACAGTTCACCCGCACGCCGTGGCGCACAACCTCGCGGGCCAGAGATTTGGTGAACGCGATGACGCCGCCCTTGGCTCCTGCGTACACTGCTTCGCCACTGCTACCGACTCGCCCTGCATCGCTGGCGATGTTGACGACACTGCCGTGGCCGTTCTCGATGAGAAGTGGCAGGAAAGCGTGTGTGGTGGCGATGGTTCCTATCAGGTTGATGGCCATGACCTTCGTCCAAAAGTCGGGTGTGGTGTCGGCGAATGGCTGGACGATGTCCCACCCGGCCACGTTGATGAGGGCGTCGAGGCGTCCGAATTCGTGACGGACGATCTCGGCGAGTTCGCCGGCGGCGCCCTGGGCTGACACGTCGAGTCGATGGAACACCGCTGAGCCGCCAGCAGCGCAGATTTCGGCCGCCGCTGCCTCGCCCGCCGACGCGTCGAGGTCGGTAAGGATGACGCTTGCTCCGAGCGCGGCGAACGAGTCGGCTGTGGCGCGCCCGATACCCGACGCGGCTCCCGTGATCAGTACTACGGCATCTGTGAAATCCATTGTTCCTCCTACGACGGCCTGGCCAGGCGTGTGGGCAATACATTGTCAGGTTGTGACGTTTGATCCCATCCTGATCGCACCCCGACGCTTCTACATGATCGAGCACGGGTTCTGGCGCGACGAGACCATCATCGATGCGATGCGCCAAGCGCTTGAGTCGTGCCCCGACAAGATTGCGTTGGTCGCCTATCGGTCCGATACCGAGTTGCCGACCAGGCTTAAGTATCGCGAACTCGATGATCTCGCCGACCGTGTCGCTCGGGGCCTTCGAGCCCGAGGTGTGGGCCGGTTCGACGTGGTGTCGTTCCAGCTACCGAACTGGTGGCAATTCGTCGTCATTGCTTTGGCGTGCGCCAAGTTGGGTGCGGTTGCTAACCCGTTGATGTCGATATTCCGTGAACGCGAACTCGAGTTCATGTTGAACTTTGGCGCGTCGAAGGTGCTCATTGTGCCCAAGGTCTACCGGGGCTTCGACTACGAGGCGATGGCCACGACACTCGTGCCCACTCTCGATCATCAGGTGGAGTTGTTTGTGGTCGACGGAACCGGTGACAACCGCTTCGACCGTCTCACCGAGACCTCCTCGCTGCCACCGCTACCGCCGAGCCCGCTCAACGCCGACGACGTACTGCTCGTTATGTACACGTCGGGCACGACCGGTGAGCCCAAAGGCGTGATGCACACCTCCAACACATTGTTCGCCAACATTCGCGGGTTCATAGAACGGCTTGAACTCGATGCCGACGATGTAGTGCTCGGTGCATCGCCAATGGCTCACCTGACGGGCTACGGCTACCTGGCGATGGCCCCCCTTGTGCTGAACGCCACAACTGTGCTCCAAGACGTGTGGGAGCCTCACCACGCGCTCGCCATCGTACGCGACCAGGGTGTCACGTTCTCCATGGCGTCCAGTCCGTTCGTGGCCGACCTGTGCGACGCAGTGCAAGCGGGTGCGCAGGTGTCGCCTTCGTTCGCCATTTTCTGCTGTGCCGGGGCGCCGATTCCACCGGTGTTGATCGAGCGGGCGTACACGCTGCTTGGCCTTACCGTGTGCTCAGCGTGGGGCATGACCGAGAACGGGGCCGTCACTATTACTGAGCCGAGCCGGGCACTCGACAAGTCGGGCGTGAGCGACGGGCGATCGGTGCCGGGGATGGAGATCAAGGTTGTCGACGAGTTGGGGGCGTCGGTCGAGGCGGGGATCACGGGCCGGCTGTTGGTGCGCGGCGCGTCGATGTTTGGCGGCTACCTAAACCGCCCCGAATACAACGCCACCGATGCCGACGGCTGGTTCGATACCGGCGACCTAGCGTTCATCGACGCGGAGGGCTATGTGCGCATCAACGGTCGCAGCAAAGACATCGTCATTCGCGGCGGTGAGAACATTCCCGTGGTCGAGGTCGAGAACCTCATCTACCAACACCCAGCCGTGACTGGATGCGCAATCGTGGGCTACCCCGACGCCCGGCTCGGCGAGAAGGCGTGCGTGTTTGTGAGCCTGGTGCCGGGGTCGCAGTTGACGTTGGACGACCTTCGCCAGCACCTCACCGACCATCGCGTGGCGCGGCCGTACCATCCCGAGCGCATCGAGATCGTCGACGAGTTGCCGCGGACCCCGAGCGGCAAGATTCAAAAGTTCAAACTGCGCGACCAACTTTGATGGTGTCTCCCTCGACTTTGGAACGAGAGCGCGACAGCATGACTGCATGACGCCCACCACCATTGCCGATGTTGTTCGACTGCACGCCGCGCATCGCCCGGATCACGTTGCATTGATCATGGGTGACCAGCAACGCACATGGCACGAATTGCTGCAGGCATCTGCCCGAGTGGCCAATGCGTTTGTGGCCGATGGCGTCGGTTCACAGGATCGCGTCGCGTTCCTCGACAAGAACGGCCTCGAGTATTTCGAGGTGACGTTTGGCGCGGCGATGGTGAACGCAGTGGTCGTTGCCCTGAACTGGCGTCTGGCCCCGCCGGAGATGGAGACAATTCTCAACGATTCGGGCGCCACGGTACTCATCGTCGGGCCCGACTTCTTTGCCCATATCGAGGCGATTGCCGACCGGCTGACGACTGTGACGCGCATCGTGGCGGTGGGGGATCACCCACAGTGGATTAGTTACGACGACTGGCGTGAGGCGCAACCTGCTGCAGATCCGCTCGTGCCGAGCGTCGCCGACGACATCTGTATGCAGCTCTATACCAGTGGCACAACCGGCCTTCCTAAAGGCGTCATGTTGGCCAACCGGAACCTTATGGCGCTGATCGCCAATGTCACTGACGACTGGCGATTCGACGAGAACTCGATCAACCTTGTGTGCATGCCGCTGTTCCATATCGGTGGGTGCGGGTGGGCCATGGTAGGCCTTGCCAGCGGTGGAACATCGATTGTGGCGCGTGATTTCATCCCTACCCAAATCCTCGATCTCATTGTCGACAACGGCATCACCAACGCGCTCCTTGTGCCAGCGATGCTGCACGCGCTGACGATGGTTCCTGGTGCCGATCAACGGGACTATTCGAGCCTGCGTGCCGTCAACTATGGGGCGTCGCCCATCACCACAACGACGCTCACGGCGTCAATGCGCACCCTTGGTTGCCCCCATGTTCAGGTGTACGGCATGACCGAAACGACAGGCGTCATTACTCGGCTACCGGCCGCCGAACACGATGTCGATGGTCCCCGCCAACATCTCTTGCGCTCGGCCGGCCGGGCGTATCCGTGGGTTGAGCTGCGAGTGGTGAATCTCGATACAGGCGAGCCGTGCGATGTGGGTCAGTCGGGCGAGGTCGTATGTCGGTCTGCGCAGAACATGGTTGGTTACTGGAACAAGCCCGACGAGACAGCGGCAACCGTCGATGCCGACGGGTGGTTACATACCGGCGATGCCGGGTACCTCGATGGCGACGGCTACCTGTTCCTGACCGACCGGGTGAAAGACATGATTGTGAGCGGAGGCGAGAATGTGTACCCGACCGAGGTCGAGAACGCGCTTGCGTCCCACCCGTCGGTGTCGGAATCAGCGGTGATTGGTGTGCCCCACGACCGGTGGGGCGAAACCGTAAAAGCGATTGTCGTTGTGAAAGCCGGGACAGCCGTGACAGCCCCCGAACTGATGGCGTACGCCAAGGAACGACTCGCTGGTTACAAGTGTCCGACGTCGATTGAGTTTGCTGTCGACCTGCCCCGAAACCCATCGGGCAAGGTGCTGAAGAAGGATCTGCGTGCGCCCTACTGGGCTGGCCGTGAACGAAACGTGAACTAGCAGTCATCCGCAGCGAGTCCGGCGCTGTCGATAGGCTGTCGTATACCGTTGTCGGCCATGGAGGATGTGCAATGAGTGGTGGCCTAGTCGGTCTTTTGGACGATATTGCGGCGCTGGCGAAGTTGGCGGCGGCATCGATCGACGATGTCGGGGCGGCTGCCGGGCGCGCCAGTGTGAAGGCCGCGGGTGTGGTGGTCGACGACACTGCGGTCACGCCCACCTATGTTCACGGGCTAGCTGCCGATCGGGAACTGCCGATCATCAAGCGGATCGCCATGGGGTCGCTGAAGAACAAGCTGCTGTTCATCTTGCCGGCGGCGCTGGTTCTGAGCGAGTTCGTGCCGGTGCTCGTCGAGATCATCTTGATGTGCGGAGGCGCATACCTGTGCTACGAGGGTGCCGAGAAGATCTACCACCGCGTGACCCATCGCGATCACAGCGATGACCACGAGTTGCCATCGGTGGCGATTGGCCCCGATCAGGAGGAGCAGACCATTGCCGGTGCCATTCGCACCGACTTCATCTTGTCGGCCGAGATCATGGTCATTGCACTTAAAGACGTTATCGACAACTCGTTCGTGTCACGGGCCGTCATCTTGGTGATTGTCGCCGTCGCAATCACGGTGGTGGTCTACGGAGTCGTTGCGCTCATTGTGAAGATGGACGACGTCGGCCTGCGAATGGTGGAGTCGGGCCGGAAGCCAGCCATGGGCACCGGCCGGGCTTTGGTGCTGGGTATGCCGAAAGTTCTTGGCTTGCTGTCGGTGGTGGGCACGGCCGCCATGGTGTGGGTGGGCGGTCATATTTTACTGGTCGGCACCGACGAGCTTGGGTGGCACAGCCCGTACAAGTTCGTGCACAAGCTCGAAGACAAAGTGCACGACGTCGGCGGAATCGGCGGTGTGCTGGACTGGCTGGTCAACACGGCGGTTTCGGCGGTTGTCGGGCTAGGTGTCGGGTTCCTGCTAATCGCCATCATCTCGCGCCTCCCGAAGCGGGCTAGTCAAGCGTGACGACATGGTGGCGAATCCAGTCGGCTAGGTCGTTCTCGCTCCGTGCCCCGGCAGCTACTGCGTAGATTGCGAGGTATTTGTCGTCCGCGCTTGCTTCGAGATCGACGCCGTTCAGCACAAGGAAGAGTCGGCAGGCAACGTAGCCGGTGCGTTTATTGCCGTCGATGAAAGGGTGGTCCGTAATGATGCCGAAGGCGAGCGCGGCCCCAAGCGTGGCGAGGTCGGCAGGAGTCTCGGCGTATTGCCACGTGAACTGGGGGCGGGCGCGGGCAGAGTCGAGCAGCCCGAGGTCGCGAATGCCGTCACCACCGCCATGCTCGGCCAGTTGCCTACTGTGAATGGCAACGAGGTCGTCGACGGTGAGCCATTCGGGTTCAAGCGTCATTCGGCGAGACGGCGAAGCACATCACGGTCCTCGCGCATTATGCGCTCAGCGATGTTCATGCGGCGATCGAACTCGGGATCGAATGGTGTGAGCATGATGCCGCTCGGTGTTTCAACGATGTGCAGAGCGTCGCCCCGCCCAACTCGTAGACGCTCTAGCATTTCCTTTGGAAGGATCAGGCCGGTTGAATTCCCTATGGCAGTCAGCTTCAGGGTTGTCATAACGAAAGTATAACGCGGTTGTTTAGGTGCGTGCTCGGCGGCGTCGCCAGGGAAGCGTCGACTCACTGCGGCAGGCGTCCATGAACGTCAAGTGAACCAGGCGTGAGCAATGGTGCACGCCGATAACGCCTCCTGCCCACGACGGCGACACCTCCTCCACGAGTCGCTCACGGTACGCCGTAGGAGACAGATGTTCGACCTGCATGAAATTCAAACCGCTTCCGTACGTGGCGCCGCCGCGCTGTGCCGGACGCACCAACGTTCCATCGGCCGCACGACTAAACGAACCACCCATGCGCGCGTAACGAACGTCGGTGACAACCGGGTTAGCCGGGTGGGGTTGGAGTTCGCCGTGCACCAGATCGTTCGCGATGAAGATGTGGAGTTCGTCGCCGTGTTCACCCAGACCCGAGCGATCGATATTGGTGAACAAGTAGGTAATTCCTTGATGGCTGACAATGGTGGAGTCGACGGCGGCGACACCACTCAGTAGCTCGCGTTCCTTGATCCACGTGGCCGGGAAGTTTGTACAGCGCCAGAGCTCGATCGAGGAGTTCTCGTAGCTTTCCGGCACCATGAACAGTTCGCCGCTCTGGTGGAAAACGAACGGGTACGACAGGTGATAGTCGGGTTGGAGCGCGGGCTGAACCTCGGCGATGCCGGTGTCGGTTATACGAGCAGTAGCAATATGGCCGCGGCCGGTTTCCAGATCGAAATCCTCGAAGAAAACCTGATCCGTGCCGTCGTGAGTGATAGCGAACGGATCGGCCCAATACCTCCCGGCCGGCGCAACGATTCGGTGTGCACGCCGGAGCGACTGCCCCTCGAATGGGCCACGCAACAGCAGTAGCTGCCAGCGTTGAACGTTGGCTTTGTACAAGGTAGCTGACCGCACGCTCGACACAACCTGACGAATAGCGGCTCGGGCGATATCAACGGGTCGGGGGGCAACTCGCAGTGCCCTGTCGTACAGCCGGAAGGGTCGAGGATCCGAACTCGATGTGACGTGTCCTGTGTCGGCCAACTCGCCCAACGCATCGAGCATGAGGCGTATGGACTTGTGGTAGGCGCGACGACGGTTCTCGTTCCACGATGCCGATTTCGTTACATACATTGCCTTTCGCAACGGCACCCCATTGTCGAGATCCTCACTCAGTACCTGTAACACGGTGCCGGTGAAGGGTTGATTCTCGGCCACTTCCCAAAATCCTGGAGGTGTTCCTCGGTTGATGTCGGGGTCGGCGTGATGGAATGACCAGATACCGAACCGCGCTGCACACAGCACGTTGCCCTTCAAAATCTTGAAACCGAAACGAATGATCACATCGAGCTCGAGCATGGCCAACCGATCGAGATCAGTCTGAGCGAGGCGGTGAACTAGCCCACTTGGTGACCGCTGAGGATCGATTTCTAGATGTTGAGGATCCATGTCGAGAGCACGCCAGGCCAAGACATCATCGACATAATTGGACACGTCTTGCCACGACGAGGCATATCGCCGCTGAGAGATACGTGCCTCGACTCGATCGATCTGGCGCCACAGTAGTCGTGACCAGTCTCGGTTCAGCCGAAACCGGGCGAGGCGTTCGGGCCGATGAGCATTTTCGATGACAGCAACTATCTCGAACCGGGGATCAGCCACGATGCCCTCGAGGATGGTGTACTGCCAGCCGGCAACGTCGCTGCCGTCGACCATGACACCAATGCGCAAGGGCGACCCGATAGCCGGTTCACTGATGTCATTGCGTGGCTCCGAGACAAACGTCATGAACGACGAATCCTAAACGCTGAGCGGGTCAACACCTACGAAATCGCCACGACTTAACCATATGCAGAGCATCGTGTGGCGATCCCGAGTACACATCGGCTCGAGATAGCATGCCGACCGACACGTTCACGGGCCGTGGTGTACAGCCATCCACGTCGTGAGGATGCGCAGCACGTCGGAATTGCTCATGACAAACGCCTGGCCGATCTGGTCGATCGGTTGGACCAGCCCATTTGTTTGCCCTCGGCGCGACGAGACCGGCGGCGAATCATTCGGGGTGGATGCGGGCGGACCGGCGGAAAATCGACTCATCACGGCGAACACTGTGCAACCTGGTGGCCTCGGTCGATTTGTGTGCGTGGAAAGATACGAACCGTGACGCTTACAGCCCCGCAACATGCCGCAGAAACACTGTTCGCCAGCCGTGTCTATTACGACTCGACCCAACGCCCCAACGTGTTGTTCATCCTGGCCGACGATCTCGGCTGGGCCGATCTGGGCTGTTTCGGTTCACCCCACATCCGCACGCCGAACCTCGATCGGCTCGCGGCACAGGGGGTGCGGTTCACGCATGCGTACGCTGGGTCGTCGTGGTGTTCGCCCACCCGCTTCAGTCTGTACACCGGTCGCAACCCTGGTCGTTTGGAAGCAGGGCTCGAGGAACCGCTACGCACCCGGGCACAAGGCAACGGCATCCCCGACGGGCACCCGACGCTCGCTTCGTTGCTCGTCGATGCCGGATACGAGACCGCGCTCATCGGCAAATGGCACTGCGGTTGGCTGCCATGGCACGGACCGCTTCGATCGGGCTTCCAACAATTCTTCGGAAACATGGACGGTGCGGTCGACTACTTCGAACATATCGGCACACTGGGCGAGCCCGATCTTTTCGAAGGTGAGACCCCGGTGGAACAGGTCGGCTACTACACCTGGCTTGTGTCGGAACGAGCCGCCGAGTTTGTAGCGACCAAGCGTGACAAGCCGTTCTACCTGCAACTCAACTACACCGCCCCGCATTGGCCCTGGGAAGGCCCGGGCGATGCCCACATCGGCGCTCAGATTCGCGCCGATTACGAGTCGGGGAAAATGCTGTTACCGCTGCTACACCTCGACGGCGGCTCCCTGGAGAAGTATGCCGAACTTGTCGAATGCATGGACCAGGGGATCGGTCAGGTGCTCGATGCCCTCGAAGCGGCAGGGCAAGCCGACAACACCATTGTGGTCTTCTGCTCTGACAACGGCGGCGAACGATGGTCGATGAGTTGGCCGTTCGTTGGCGAGAAAGGCGACCTGACCGAGGGAGGCATTCGCGTGCCGTTCATCATGCGTTGGCCCGCAGCCGTGTCGGGGCACCAGGTCTGCGACCAGCCAAACATCACCATGGACTGGACTGCTACCTTCCTCGACGCCGCGGGAACGAACCCGCACCCAGACTGGCCGCTTGACGGCGTAAGTTTGTTGCCGTGGCTGGTCGACGGCGTCGAATTTCCCGAGCACGATTTGTTCTGGCGGATATCGAGCCAGGGGGCGCTACGTCGAGGCCGTTTCAAGTACCTGCGCGACGGCCGCGATCGGGCCTGGATGGGAAATTGGCCGCGCGCGTACGGTAACTATGAGTTCCTGTACGACGTTACTGTCGATGGCCGCGAAGCCGCCGACATCAAGCGCCACCAGCCCCGGGAGCTGGCGGCCATGCGCGCCGAATGGGATCGCATCAATGCCGAACTCCTGCCGTATCCGCCCGACCATCAAGGCCTACCCAAACCTGCTCGGCGGGCGTCACCCGAACAGCCCGCCGTCAGCCAGGCTGATTGATGGACATCACGTCGCTGTCGGCAGCCGAACTTTCCGAGACCATCCACGCTCGAACCGTGTCCTGCCACCAGGTTATGGATGCGTTCATCAACCGGATCAACCGGCGAAACCCTGTCCTCAACGCCATTGTGAGCATGCGAGACAGCGACGCGCTCCTTCGTGAAGCCGCAGTGCTCGACGCTGAACTCGCGGCGGGGCAATCACGCGGTTGGATGCACGGCATGCCTCAAGCCATTAAGGACATGGCTGAAACCGAAGGTCTCCGCACAACCCTTGGGTCACGCCTAATGGCTGACAACATTCCCAAACGCGACGGCCTGACCGTGTCACGTATGCGGGCCGCTGGTTGCGTCATTGTCGGTAAAACTAACGTGCCAGAGTTCGGGCTTGGCTCACACACCTTCAATGACCTTTTCGGTACAACGGTCAATCCGTATGACATCACCCGCTCTGCCGGCGGTAGTAGCGGTGGTGCTGCTGTCGCCCTTGCTAGCCGGATGTTGCCTGTGGCCGACGGCAGTGACTACATGGGCTCGCTTCGTAACCCGGCCGGTTGGTGCAATGTCTTTGGCTTTCGTCCGAGCCTGGGTCGCGTGCCGTTGTATCCAGCCCGAGACGCCTACATCGGTCTCGCCACCGAAGGTCCCATGGCACGAACAGTGGTTGATCTAGCCATGCTTCTCGGAACGCAAGCCGGGTACGACGAACGAGTGCCGTTGTCGCTCTCGGGCCGGTTGCCCGAGTTCGATTCCGGCGCGTCAACGCGCCAGGCGTTGTGTGGTGACATCACCGGCACCCGTGTCGGATGGCTTGGTGACCTCGATGGCTACCTGGCTATGGAACGCGGCATCCTTGACCGATGCACGGACGGTCTGAGGCGCCTCGAATCGGTCGGCTGTACGGTCGAACCGGCATCGTTCAACATGGAGCCCGGGCAGATTTGGGACGCAGCGCTTGTTTGGCGACAGATGCATTTTGCCAGCGGTATTGGCCCGATGATCACCGAGCCGTGGCAACGCGACCTTGCCAAGCCCGAGTTGTTATGGGAAATCGACCAGGGACGGCTGCTCGAAGGCGAGCGGATGCTCTGGGCGTCAATGGAACGTACGTCGTACTTCCATCGGGTCGTCTCGATGTTCCAAAACGTTGACGTTCTGGCTATCCCAAGCGCCCAGGTGTGGCCGTTCCCAGCCATCGAACGCTGGCCCACCCATATTGGGGAGCGGGAGATGGACTCGTACCACAGATGGATGGAGGTGTCGGTCTACGCCACGTTCGCCGGGTTGCCTGCTGTCAGCGTGCCGGTCGGCTTCGATGAACGCGGTCTACCGATGGGGATGCAGCTCATCGGTAGACCACGGGGCGATGTCGAGCTGCTACGCATCGCTCACGCCTACGAGTCGACCATCGCCGAGCTACACATCGGACAGGCCTAACGCTCACCGTTGAATGTGGCGCTTCGATCCACACGAGCATCACCCGTGCGACTCATAGTCGAAAAGGTGTCAGGTCTCGTACGTGCTTTCGACTTCGAGTCCCCCAAACGCAACGTTCGCCTCGCCTGCAAGCCTGCGTCACGGCCTCAGAGTCGAAAAAGGGCCAGTTCGCGCCGGGGTTTTCGACTTCGAGTCGGAAAAGTGGGTGGCCGCCGCGGCGGTGCGGGGCGACGATACCGCGGCGGTGTACATCGTTGCGTCTGGAAGTTCAGCTGTGCGAACGACGCCGAGTACTATACTGAGCCAACTCGTTCTGGAGCTGGCCGGTGGTCCAGTTCTGTGCCAGTGCTCGATGCACCACATCCGCCTGAGATGCAGGAGCAAGCCCGTTGAGAGGTGGGTCACGATCGAGGTTCGTCGGAAAGGCGTACCCTTCGGCCATCGCGGCAACGGCATTCGACACAGCTTGGTTGCTGAGTCCGGCAGCTCGACGTGCCATAAGCGAAGGATAGACGGCCTCGATCATGCGGGTCCGGTCGATAGTTTCCATCGCACGGCCGAAGGCGCTTGACACCTGCAAGAGGTTCGCCATTCGTTTGATGTCGCTGGTGACATTTGTGCCGGCCGCATGCAGCACGGCCGGGTTGAAGAAAACAGCATCGCCCTTGGCCAGCGGTAGCTGCGCGTAGTGCTGATTGAAGTAGTCAATAACGTCAGGTCGACGCCAAGCCAGATACCCGCTTGGGTACTTGTGGGAATGCGGCAGATACAGCGTCGGACCCGTCGCTTCGGGCATATCGCAGTGAGCAACTGCGCCCTGCAACGTGAGCATGGGTGACACCATATGGACGTGAGTGGGGTAGCCCTCGGCCACGGCGTCACTCAGAAAACCGAGGTGATAGTCACGGTGCGGGCTCTGTGCTTGCCCACCTGGATTCACTATGTTTATCTGCGAAGTCATCTGATAGCCCGGTCCCAGCCACGCTTGCGACACCAAAGCGAGCATGTCGCTTGCGTAGTAGTCGACAAACACGTCGGGTGCCTGGACAGCGAGTTTTTCCAACGCGTTCCAAACCCGATCGTTCGCCCCGGGCTTGGCAAAATGGTCACCCCTAGCTGTTCCCGTCCGGTGCTGTTCGGCAATCAACTCCTCGAACACGGCGGTAGCCGGTGTGACGATGCCGGATGCAATGGCACCGGTGAATGCCACGATGCCGGGGCCTACCGACAATGCCTGTGCCAGTTCCGCTAGTACCGCTCGACGCTGCCCGGCCGCGAGCGCCCGGCGCAGTTCACCGGCGTCGTAGACAACGATTTCGCGCTCGATCGAGGTTGCGTACGGGTAATCGGCAATGTCGGCGCGCTGTTGCACGACGAGATCAAGTTCGCTGACGGAACAGTCGTTCACCGAGAGCCAGCCGGGTTGGTTTTGGTGGGTCGTGGCCATCCAGTAACGATAGGCCCAGCAACCCTCGTGAATGTGATCTGATTGAGTATGGCGAACGACTTCACTGGGCCCACTACCGAATTGCTGCAGGCGCTCATCCGCAATGAGTGCGTAAACGACGGCAAACCCGATTCCGGCGGCGAGGTTCGAAACTCAGAACTCCTTCGGGACTACCTAGAAGGCGGGGGACTAGCGATCGAGCAGTTTGAGTCGCGGCCCGGTCGCGGCTCCGTGGTGGCTCGCATCGAGGGCTCCGACCCCACCGCACCCACCTTGTGCCTGATGGGTCACACCGACGTTGTGCCTGTGAATCCTGACGGATGGTCTCGAGATCCGTTCGGAGGCGAGGTTGTCGACGGTGAAGTGTGGGGCCGAGGTGCTATCGACATGTTGAATGTCACTGCGTCGATGGCAGTGTCGTTTCGCCACCTAGCCCAAAGTGGGTGGAAGCCGCGCGGCACGCTGATCTATTTCGGGGTTGCCGACGAAGAAGCGGGTGGCACGTGGGGTGCCGAATGGATGATCGAGAACCACTGGGACGCGGTGCGAAGCGACTTCGTGCTCACCGAACTTGGTGGCTGGTCCAGCGTGGGCAGCGACAGCGTGCGGCGAGTGGTAGTCAACACAGGCGAGAAGGGTCTGTCTTGGCGAACGCTGACCGTGCGCGGTACGCCCGCGCACGGGTCCATGCCATTTGGGTCCGACAATGCACTTGTGAAAGCAGCCGAGATCATTCGTCGATTGTCGGCCTATAGGCCTGCGGCACAGATCAGCGACCAGTGGAAAGCCCAGGTGGCAACGATGCGTTTGCCCGATGATGTCAAGGAAGGCTTGATTGATCCGGCTCGCATTTGGTCAACCATCGAAAAGCTGCCGCCCGCTGCCGCTCGAACCTGTCATGCCCAAACGCACACGACGTTCTCGCCAAACGTGTGCCACGGTGGGCAAAAAACGAACATCATCCCCGACATGGTCGAGATCGAAGTCGACATTCGTACCGTGCCCGGAACCACCCAAGCCGATGTCGACGCCCATCTGCGTGAAGCCCTTGGCGAACTTATCGACCACATCGAAGTCAGCAAACTCCAGCAGGTCGACGCGACCGAATCGCCTCAACCCAACGCGCTCTGGCATGCGGTGTCGAATGCAACGCAGGTGGCGTATCCCGGCGCGCAGCTCGCTCCGGGTTTGCTGGTGGGCGGCACCGACGCCCGATTCTTCCGCCAGAAAGGTGTTGTCGCTTACGGTGCTGGCATCTTTTCTCCATCAGTCACGATGGAATCGTTTGGTACCAGGTTCCACGGTAATGACGAACGAATCGATACCCAATCGCTCGGCATGGCGGCAGACTTCTGGATTCACATCGCCCACGAAATCTGCGGCTAAACGAGCACCCCATGACGTCACGATCCGACCATTTCCGTTCACTTCATTCATCGGGCAGTTTTCTCATGCCGAATCCGTTTGACGCAGGTACGGCTCGACTGCTCGAACGCCTCGGTTGCAGTGCGCTTGCCACTACCAGCGCAGGTTTCGCTGGCACGCTGGGGCGCTTGGACATGACGGTAACCCGTGACGAGGTTGTCGCCCACGTTGCTGCCCTTGCCAATGCAACCACTGTACCTTTGAACGTCGATTCCGAGCGCTGCTACGCCGATGACCTCGACGGCATTGGCATCACTGTCGCACTTTTGGCCGAGGCAGGTGCCGCCGGATTCTCGATCGAAGACTGGGACCCTGTTTCCAACCAGATCGACTCATTAGCCGGCGCGGCGCGACGCGTCGGCGCCGCAGCTGCGGCGGCGCGGCAATCGGGCATGGTGCTCACGGCTCGGTGCGAAAACCACCTGCATGGCATCACCGATCTGGGCAACACGATTGCGCGGCTCAGTGCCTACGCTGCCGAAGGGGCCGAGGTGTTGTACGCCCCCGGTTTGGTAGACCCTGGCCAGATCGAGGCCATCGTGGCCATTGGTTTGCCAGTGAACGTGTTGCTCATGCCCGGCGGCCCAACCGTTCAACAGCTTGCCGACTTGGGAGTGCGTCGTGTGTCAGTAGGCGGTTCACTCGCCAGCATTGCTCAGGGCGCTGTGGCTCAGATAACTCGTGACCTTTTGGCTGGCGGCAACTATGCGCCCGACACGTCGTTTCTTCCCAAAGCCCTGCGCGACGAAGCCTTTGCTCCTCGGTAAGGCGTCCTAACTCAGGGCACCGAGACATAACGGTCGACCATGTTGTGCAGGTGTCGGGTTCGGATCTCCTGGTAATTGCCAAGGGTTTGAGCCCGCTTCTTGCTTCCCTTGAAACCGCGGGTCTGAGCGGCAAGGTTGTTCGTGTCCTGGTCGTACACGTACGCCAAACCCTGGTCGATTCCCGGGGTGAGTTTGTAGCTTTCGCTGACATCGAGATCAAACGCTTTGGCCGGTCGTGGTGCCGGACCATCGATGGGCTTGGGTCGCATGATGAGCAGATCGAACGTACAAAAATCCGGGTTCTCGGGATCGGGGCGGAAGCGGTAACACATCGAGAGTTGCAAGCCCGGAAAGAAGAAGGCGTTCGGGAACAAGAAGTACTCGATGGAATCTATGGTCTCGGTGTTGGTCAGGTGCGAGAAGTCTCGGCCGTAACGTTGCGACATCATGTTCTGCACAAACCCTGCGTACACGTCACGAGCAACCTCGCCGGGCGGAACGAGTGGCCGTTGCGTAGCGGTGGGGAATTTGCGGGCCAGCAACAAGTCGAGCAGTTCCTGTTCGGTGAACTCCTCGCGGACGTGGGGGCTTTTGGTGCCGACGGTGTGGATAAAGCGGGTGACGTTCTCACCGAACACGTCGTATTGGGCGTTCGCGTCGCCGGTGGTTCGGATACCCTCGGGGTGCGTCTCGAGAACGTGGTACGCCTCGAGAAATGCCGACATCGCTGCCTTCCAATTGCACGGCAATCGTTTACGGGCATGCACCTCGACGTACCGGTCAGCTAAGTCCCAGGTGGCGAAGTGGCGAGGAAGCACACCGAGATAATCGTGCAACGGTGCCGCGTTCTCGTCGAAGTTGACGAACACGAACCCGCCCCACGTGCCGACGCGTAACTCCGAAAGCGCGAATTCCTCGTCGGTGACATGGGGGAAGTCCCAGCGGCACGGCAGGTCGGTGAGTTGTCCATCAAGGTTCCAGGTCCAGCCGTGGAAGGGGCAACGAATCTGCTGCGCACGTCCTTGTGACGCTGACGGTTTGAGTTGCGTACCACGATGCTGACAGAAATTGTCATACGCCTTGATCTGTCCATCGGCGGTACGAACTACGATGGCTGACCGAAAGCCGATGTCGTAGATGTAGTACTCGCCCGTGTTCACGATGTGGTCTTCGCGGCAGGCCCATTGCCAGGTTCGCGAAAACAACCGCTCCTGTTCAAGGAGTGCATATGCCTGAGACGTGTAGGCGTCGTACGAAATGTCGTGATCACCCTGGAAGTCGTAGGACTCTTCGAGCAGCGGCTCGGGGGCGCCACCCTTGTCGCGCAGGAGCAGTTCGCGCGTGCTGGGCGCGGGGCACCGGGCCATACCGGGATTGGGAAGGCGCGTATCTGTCATGGTCGTCAATGTACGCGGGTAGGTTCTGCCCTGTGTTATTGGCCGAGATAGTTGCCGCTTCTCGCGATCTGGCGCTCACCCGCTCGCGAACCGCAAAGACCGAGATCCTGAGTGCTGTTATAAAGGCTGCTCAAGGCCCCGACGTTGCACTGGTCGTGTTCTACCTCACCGGGGTTACCCGTCAGCAACGATTGGGTGTCGGGTGGGCATCAGCTGAGCAAGTAACGGTGCAACCGGCTACCGAGGCAACGGTGACATTGGCAGATGTCGACACGTGTTTCGAGGCGCTGTCGACTACGAGTGGCCAAGGTTCGCAGGCTGAGCGCCAGCGTTTACTTGCCGGCTTGTTAGGTGCCGCAACTGCCGTCGAGGCCGAGTTTCTCCAACAACTTATCACTGGTGAACTTCGTCATGGCGCACTCGATGGTGTCGTCACTGATGCTGTCGCCAGAGCCGCAGGTGTGCCTGCGGGGGCAGTGCGTCGGGCGGCGATGCTGAGCGGATCGCTGGCGGTGGCAGCAACAGCAGCGATGAGCGCAGGTAAGTCAGCGCTCGACGCAATCGGCCTACGACCGCTTACTGGGGTGCAGCCTATGCTCGCTTCCACCGCGCTGACTGTCGCCGACGCGGTTACGGGAGTTGTGTCAGTCGAATGGAAGCTTGACGGCATTCGTATACAAGCGCACCGAGACGCCGATGACGTTGTTCTGTTCACTCGCAATCTCAACGACGTAACGCACCGGTTCCCAGACGTCGTCGCCACGTTGCTCGCGTTGCCGGTTACATCGGTGATTCTCGACGGAGAACTGATCGGACTGACCGAGAACGACCTACCGCGTCTGTTTCAAGACACCGCATCGAGCTTCGCGTCGGATGCCGAAAGCGCTGTGTCGTTGCGCCCGTTCTTTTTCGACATGTTGCATATCGACGGGGTCGACCTGATTGATCGGCCACTCTTCGAACGCCACGCCGAATTGGAACGTGTTGCGGGACCCAATCGCGTTCCAACCTTGGTGACGAGCGACCACGTTGCCGCCGAGGCATTTGCGGCCGCGTCGCTCGCTGCAGGTCATGAAGGCGTGATGGTCAAAGACGTTTCGTCGCGGTACGAGGCAGGGCGACGAGGCACCTCATGGCGCAAGGTGAAGCCCGTGTTTACGTTCGACCTCATTGTGCTCGGGGCGGAATGGGGCCATGGTCGGCGCCGAGGCTGGCTCAGCAACCTGCACCTTGCCGCTCGGGACCCGAACGGCGGGTCACCGATCATGGTTGGTAAGACCTTCAAAGGGCTCACCGACGAACTGCTCACCTGGCAAACCGCCGAGCTGCAACGTCGATGCACGCTCGACAAGGCCGGCACGGTGTTTGTAACCCCCGATCTCGTCATCGAGATAGCTGTAGATGGCGTGCAACGATCGACTCGCTACCCGGGCGGCGTTGCGTTACGTTTCGCCCGGGTCAAGCGGTACCGGCCGGACAAGCGAGCCGACGAGGCCGACTCCATCGATGCGTTACAGGCGTTACTCGCTCAGCGCCCGTTTCCGCCTGACGTTTGATCCTTCGCTTATCCACACTGCGACCAACACCAAGGCCGCACCGACTCCGACGCGCACATTGAGGTGTTCGCCGACCACCAGCCACGACAACACGACACCGATAATCGGGGTGAGGAACATCGACACTGCGACTCGACTCGACGGTTGGTTTGCAAGCACCGCTATGAGAAGCAGGTACCCGAGCGCGGAGCCGACACCGAGAAAAACCACGCTCCAAACAGCATCGGCTCGGATCCCATTGGCGCGAATCATTCCGTCGCCGAGCAGATCGAACAAACACGCGGGTATCACAAACGCCAAGGCACCAAGCTGTGTGAGGGACGCCACAGCGAGTGGGTCGATACCCTTCGCCTCCCGGCGAACGAGAGCCGTGTAGACGGAGAACGTGACGACGGTGCCGAGTAGCAATACGATAGCGAGATACGGGGTGTCAACGGAACGTTCGGTGAACACGCCCGAGGCAATGAATGCCCCGACTACTCCAATGACGAGCGCAACGACCGACCGGCGCGATGGCCGATCGCCAACGATGGCAGCGCCGGCTAACGCCACGCCGATGGGTTCGAGCGCAATAACCACCGACCCGATAGTTGCCGATCCACGATCGACACCGACTCCGAGGCATACAGCCATCAGGCCAATCCCGAACATGCCGATAAGCACTAGCTTCTTGGCGTGCCCGCGTGCTGAACCGAACCGTTTGCGAGCAATGAAGGCCAGAAACGCCGAGGCGATCACGAAACGAGCCAGGTTTGCGGTGGCCGGCCCAAAGCTGCGCCCAGCGATCTTGTAGGCAGGCATGCTGCCACCGAAAAACGTGACCATGGCCAACAACGCGAGACGAACCTGCATCGTGGCAGGAACTGACGCTACGGCTGTGGACATGCCGTCTGGACAATCGATCGTAAGTGGGGCCACGCCGCGGCGAAGCCGGCGTGCAGGGATAGTTCGTCGACGCGGTCGATTGGGACCCAGGCCACCGCGTCGGTCTCGAAGTTCATCGACGAGCCGAACCGTTCGCTTACCCCGATGACGACGGTGGTGTAGATCCAGTCAGACGCGGGGGCGAAGATGTATTCGCCCAGCAACCGGTGGTTATCGGGGACATTGCCAACCTCCTCCGATGCCTCGCGTAACCCCCCGTCGTATGGCGTCTCGCCTTCGTCGAGCGCGCCGCCAGCGCACGACCATGTGCCGCCCTCGTGCGCGAAGGCCGACCGCTTTTGCAACATGACGACTGGTCCATCGGCCTTGTCATCAACGACGAATACCACCCCTGCCGCGCCATAGACCCCCCAACGTACGTGGCCGTCCGAACAACGCATGAAGCCGTCACCGGATCGTCGATAGGTCATGTTGGCCAGCTTTACCCGTGGTCCGGCCAATGAACAATTAGACAACAGTTGTCGTCTCGTTCGGTGGGGTCGTCAGAGCGCGATACGGTCGATCCAGAGTTTGACTCCTTGGAGGCTGTCATGTTCCGAAGTGTCCGTGTGTTCGCCGCGTTTGCGGCAATGTCATTGCTGGTAAGTGTGGGTACGCCTGGTCGAGCGAATCGGCGTTGGTTTCTCTCGAAACCCACGCATTTACTCCGCTAGCACCTTCGCGGCTCCTCGATACACGAAACGGCGTGCGGCCCGGCCCGGGAACAACTGTCGACGTCACCGTTGTCGGCGTTCCCGGTGACGCCGCAATTGCTGTGCTGAATCTCACTGCGGTCAACACGGCTGGCGCAGGGTACATAACGGCGTTCGCCAAGGGCGCGACGAGGCCGGTAACGTCGCATCTCAACGTCGATAAGGTCGGCCAGACCCGAGCGAACCAGGTCACCGTAGCCATCGGTACTGACCGAATGGTCAGCCTGTTCACCGACGCTGGAACCCACTTCGTCGTCGACCTAGCTGGCTACTACGCTCCGGCGCAGACGTCATCCTCCGGCCGGTTCATAACGTTACGGCCCAGTCGAGTGCTCGATACGCGACGCACCGCAACCAAGCCTGCAGCGCTGTCCACCACGGTGCTGCCCATTGTTGGGGTAGGCGGTGTTCCCGCCAACGCAACGGCTGTCACGGTGAATATCACCGCGACGGCAGCGGACGGTAGCGGTTTTGTCATCGCCTTTCCCGGGGGAGCACGGCCGCAGGCCTCGACAATCAACCTGGACGATGTCGGCCAAACCAGGGCGAATCTAGCCACCATCCCCGTCGCCGCCGACGGCACCGTTTCGCTGTTCACGCAGCCCAGCACGCACCTTATTGTCGATCTGCTTGGATTCTACACGGGGAGCGATGCACCGAACGTCCGTGCCGGACTTTTTGCTCCGTTGGCCGAACGTCTGCTCGATACTCGCACCGCCGCTCGAACAATAGCCGGTGCCGACACATTGTTGCCCCTCGGTGCTGCCTCCGGGGCAGCCCTACGTCTGTAACATCCCCGACCCGTCGAGCGCGCCCCGCATGGTCACCTCGGCCTCGTCGTTCGGACGCGTGGTCACCGAAACGAACCTGTCCCTGTCTCGCTCCACCGGTGACGTGATCAGGGCAAGTGTGGTGTCGGCCAACCACTTGGTTCCTCGCACTGCGATAAGAAATGCGGCACAGACCGCGCTTATCGCCAAGTTCAATGCGACGTCGGCACCAAAAGCGAACCGCATTATCCGCACCCAGGCCGACGACTTGTTGCGCTCGCCGAACCGGGACACCGAGTCGGGCCTCGGCAATCTCGTTGCCGATTCCCAACTTGATGCCACCGTTGCGAACGGAGCCCAGATCGCTCATGAACCCCGGTGGTGTTCGGTCCGACATCAACCGGTCAAGCGTTGCCGGTGGCGAACTGCCCGGGCAGGTTACGTTCGGCGAACTGTTCGCTGTGCAACCATTCGGCAACCTGCTCGTCACCATTACGATGAATGGGGCACAAATTGAACAGGCGTTGGAATAACAAGCGATCGCCACACGAAGCCGTCCAGTTCTCATGCTTGGGGTCTCACGAGGCTTTGCTTTCGAGTACGACCCGAACCAGCCGTTCGGTTCTCGTATCGATCCCGCGAAGATCGCGTTGAACGGCATCCTCATTGATCCGGCTACGAACTATCGGGTGACGGTGAACAACTTCTTGGCCGACGGTGGTGATGGTTTTGCGGCATTCGCCCTTGGAACTATTCGTACCGGTGGTGGCGACGATCTTGCGGCCTTCGAGCGGTACTTCGCGTTGAACTCACCGGTCTCGTCGCCGGGGACTTCTCGAATCACCGAGGTGCCGTTGGTACCTGCGTAACCCGGTTCGGGTGGGGGCGAAGGGTCATTTTCATCCACGGCGCCGAGTTGTGAAAGTCGGCAATGGCGCTGCCGGGAGGGCAAATTGCGTCGCAGGCTGCTGCAACATCGGCGTCGAGCGACATGTGTAGGACAGGTAGTAGATGTTCGAGTTGGGCCACGGTGCGCGGCCCGATCAGTGGTGCCGTGACACCGGGTTGGTCCTTCACCCAGGTGATGGCCAAATGCGCTGGATCCATGCCCGCTTGGCGTGCGACCTCGACGAATGCGTTTCCAGCTTCAACTGCGGCCTGGCTGACTCGTTCGGCATAGATGCCGCCTCGAAGTGCAGCTCGGGATCCGTCGACGCGGATGTTGTCGTTGGCATAGCGTCCGGCCAGGACGCCCATCGCCAATGGTGACCATGGAAACAGCGACAGTCCATACGCCAACGCTGCCGGCACGGTTTCGTTCTCAATTCGTCGGTCGAGCAGGTTGTACGGCGGCTGTTCGGAAGCGAATCTCACGAGCCCTTTCATCTCGGCGAGCAGAACACCCTCGACAATTCTCCACGCAGGTGACGTAGACGAACCGACATACCGAACCTTGCCCTGACGAACGAGGTCAGTGAGAGCGCCGAGGGTTTCGTCGAGGGGCGTGGCGAAGTCGGGACGATGCAGTTGGTAGAGGTCGATGTGGTCGGTCTGCAACCGGCGTAAGGAGTCCTCGCACGCCTTCATGATGTGCAGCCGCGAGTTGCCTCGATCATTGGGGCCGGGGCCCATTGGGTAGTGAACTTTTGTGGCAATGAAGGCTTCGTCGCGTCGCCCGTTATCGGCCAATGTTTGGCCAATCACGCGTTCGCTCGCCCCTTGCCCGTAGCTGTTGGCCGTGTCGATCATGGTAATACCGGCATCGAGTGCCGTAAGGATCATTCGGACTGACTCGTCCTCGGGTGTGGGATTCAAAATGTTGTCGGTGCCGAGCGCCAATGGTGCCAATTGCACACCGGTTCGACCAAGGTGTCGATAATCCATGGGAGTTGATGACCTCAGCGGGCTGAATAGCCAGCGTCGACGGGAACGAGCGCACCGGTCATGTAGCTGGCGTCGTCCGATGCGAGGAACATCACCACATTGGCGATCTCCGATGGGTCGGCCAGACGCTGCATGGGTACCGACGCAGCGATGGCCGCCATCATCTCGGCGGTGACAGGAGCGTTGCGTTCCGACTGCAGCATGGGTGTATTCACCTCTCCCGGGCACACGGCGTTGACCCGAATGCCGTCGGTGCAGTGATCCATGGCTAGGGCCCGAGTGAGGTTGTGCACCGCGCCTTTGCTGGCGCAGTACGCCGCGACGCCCGACGAGCCAAGGTCGCCCCAAATGGACCCGAAGTTGACGATGGCACCGTTGCCAGCTGCTTTCATGACTCGTATCGCAGCGCGACACATGAAAAACGTACCGTCGACATTGACGCTCATGATGCGGCGCCAATCGTCGTCGCTGGTTTGCTCGCCGGATGCACGCACGATGATTCCTGCCGCGTTAACCACGATGTCGAGACGGCCGTGGCGACGAACTGCTTCGGCCACCGCCGAGGAACAGAACTGCGAGTCGCTGACATCGCCCACCCAGGGTTCGCCGGCGCCGATGTCACGGGCGAGTTGTGCCGCCAGTGAGCCGTTGCGGTCGACGACGAGAACGTTTGCACCGTCGGTGGCGAAGCCTCGTGCCGTGGCGGCGCCCATCCCCGAGGCTGCTCCGGTTACCAGTACTGTTTTTCCGGCGAATCTCATGGTCGAATCTTGACATACCGTCCAAATGCGTTGCCTGGCTCGTTGGCGGGTTGCTCTTGCGTGTTACATGCGTGAATCACCCCAGACAGGAGCGCTCATGGCTACCGGGAATTCATGCGGGACTTCATTCGATGGAAAGGTCGCCTTCGTCACAGGCGCAGCAGGAGGCATGGGGCGTGCCATCGCAATTGCCTTCGCGGCCGAGGGTGCCCAGGTCCTGGTTGCCGACATCGCAGCCGAGGGTGGCGAGGAGACCGCTTTACTCATTCGTGACGCCGGCGGTGTGGCCGAGTTTGTGCGGACCGACGTTGCCGACAGCCGGGCGGTTGCGGCAGCGGTGGGACGAGCAGTCGATATGTTCGGCTCACTGGACTGTGCGGTCAACGCCGCCGCGATCGAGTTCGAAACTGTGCCATTGCATCTGTGCGAGGACGACGATTTCGACAAGATGATGGCCGTTAACGTTCGCTCGGTATTCCTGTCGATGAAGTACGAGTTACGGGCGATGCTCGGGCATGGGCAGGGTGGGGCAATTGTCAACATTGCCTCCACTAACTCGTTCCGGCCCCAGCCCAATCAGCCCGCTTACACCACCAGCAAACATGGAGTACTCGGCATGACTCGAAGCGGCGCAATCGACTATGCCAAGCACGGTATTCGCGTGAACGCTATTTGTCCCGGTGCAATCGACACACCGATGTTGCGCACGGCCATGGCCCGACGCGGCCGTGACGCTGAGGACACGGCCAATCGCCTGAGCCTTTTCGGCCGTTTCGGTCAGCCCTCCGAGATCGCTAGCGCTGCATTGTGGCTGTGCGGTGAGGGGTCGTCGAATACGACAGGCCATGCCCTCGCAGTCGACGGTGGCTATCTTGCGCGCTGACGTTCGAACGTAGCAGCGTCGAACGAACTAGGGTCGTAAGCCGTGAATACCGCCAAAACGAATTCCACCAAAGTACGACTCACCGGCATCTCGCTATTGAGTCGCTCGCTCATCGCTACTTCCGATGCTGAACTGACCGCACTCATGTCGGCACTTCCCGACGAGCATCGCAATGCAATCACCGAGTTGGCTGATTCTCCCGACGATGATGTGCGGGTATCGGCAGTCCGTGAGGTTGCTGTGCGCGGCAAGATCAGCGGCGAGTTCGAGCAGGTTGCGATGCTGCTCTCCGATCCGTGTTTGGCGGACTGCGTCGAGCAACTTGGTGAAAATGCCGAACTTCCTTCGTACGATCAATTGGCCGAGGTACTTCCAGGTCTGGTCGAGCGACACGGCGTAGCGGGTGCCCGCTTGATGCTTGCCTCAGCGGTAGCCGGGCAGGCTCCGGCCAGCCAGGCGATCATGCAGTTGCTCAAGAGCCATGAACTCGTGGCGCTACCACCGGTCGATGCCGTGTCGCCCCGCACTGTCGTCGTACCAACGGCACAGGAACTCGAACTGCGCGAAATCGTTCGGGTTCGCCGCAAAGAAGAGCGCCAAGTCAAGCAGGCAGAAGGCGCAGCGCGCCGAGCCCAATCGGCTGCTGCCCGCCGCAAGAACTAGGACGCCTTCGGCGTCGCTGGCTCGAACAGCTACCGCTCAGTCGGCACCGTCGGTCTCAAGAATCATTCGTTCGTCCGGTGCGGCTAAAAGCACATCGGCAATATACGACCTCAACGCTTGATCGTGGCCGACATCGGCTCCGGCTTGTTCCGACATGAACCAGCGATGCTCGAGAAGCTGATGAAATGCTTCGGCCGGTTCAAGTTTGCCGTCGAGATCGTTAGCCAAGGTCTCGATAGTTGGCTCGTAGACATTGTCGAGCCAACGGGTGGCGGCTACGGCCTCGGAGAGCCGACGCCCAGATGTTTTTCCATGCCGGGCGGAGAACGTGTGAATCTCGTTGAGCAGCCGGCGGGCCTGGTTCTCGCCGGTGGCCAGTCCGGTAAGGCTGGCCAATTGTGGGGCGTAGTACCCGGATTCTACCACCCGAGGCGTCAGGCGGACTCTGGTGCCCTCCGGGGTCGACGCCAGTTCGATTTCTGACACATCGAACCCCAACCGATGTAACCGGTTCAACCGTTCATCGACTCGGTACTCGTCGTCGGAAGGAAACACTTCGGCTTCGGTGAGTTCAGACCAGAGCGCCGTATAGCGTCGCCGAACATCGAGCGAGGTTTCGATCGGGTCGATGTCGTCGGCCAGATGGCCCGACTGTGCGAGATCGAAGAGCCCTCCGGCCACGTTCTCGGTTGCGATAGTCAGGTCGGTTTCGCGTTGGCCATCGGACAACCTCGGGTGGAGTTCGCTAGTTTCCACGTCGATGACGAACGCGACCAATGCCCCCGCATCACGACGAAAGAGCGTGTTCGACAATGAACAGTCACCCCAGTAAAAGCCCGCCAGATGTAGCCGAACCAGCAAGCCCACCAAAGCATCTAAAAGTCGTTCACCGAGGAAGGGAATCTTGAGTCCGCGCCCGGCGAACAGCACGCGGTAGGGGAGCGAGAAATCGACGTGTCGGGTGATGAGGATCGCATCGTCGTGTAACGCCTCGCCCCGATCGGCGACGACACCTATGGGTGAGGCAGCAGGGATCTTCTTGTCGATCAACTCGCGCAGGAGGCGATATTCGCGTAGGGCCAGGCGTTCTGGGAGTTCTTTGAGAACGTAGGTGTCTTGTCCTGATTCGAAAAAGCGCACCACATGGCGGTGGTATCCGCCCGTTTCTACGAGACCCGCGATGGTCCATTCCGCCAGCGGTTGATGCCAGGGGAGCAGACCGAACTGGTGGTGATCGGCCGGGCTGGCGAGTGTGAGTCGCATTGGGCTAATCGTGCGTGAGCGGTTGGATGAGGCTGCTGGTATCCCAGCGTTTACCGCCTCGGTTCTCGATCTGGGCGTAGAACTGATCGACCAACGCCGCGACTGGGAGGCGGGCACCGAGGCGGCGAGCCTCGTCGAGGCAGATGCCGAGGTCCTTGCGCATCCATTCGACGGCAAAGCCGAATTCAAACTGGTCCCGAACCATGGTGCGTCCGCGGTTATCGAGCTGCCACGACCCGGCCGCCCCCTTCCCGATGACATCGATGACTTGATCCATGTCGAGTCCGGCTTTCATGCCGAATGCCAGTCCTTCGGCGAGCCCCTGGACTGCCCCGGCGATACACAACTGATTGACCATTTTGGTGAGTTGGCCTGCGCCGCTTGGGCCCATGAGTGTGACGGCCCGGGCGAACGCATGAAGTATCGGCTCGACCGTAGCGAATGCTGCCGGGTCTCCGCCGCACATAACGGTGAGCGCTCCATTTTCGGCACCGGCCTGACCGCCCGATACCGGTGCGTCGATGAAGCCAACGCCAAGCCCCTGCGCCACTGCTGCCATTTCGCGGGCAACGTCGGCAGACGCTGTTGTGTGGTCGACCAGGACGGAACCCGGCATCATGCCGGCTAGAGCGCCGTCGGGGCCGAGTGCGACCGACCTCACGTCGTCGTCGTTGCCGACGCACATACATACGACGCTGGCACCGGCTACGGCAAGCCGTGGGCTGGAGGCTGCAGTACCGCCGTTGGCCAAGACCCATGCGTCGGCTGTAGCTGTCGTGCGATTGAAGACTGTGATCTCGTGTCCGGCTTGAGCAAGATGGCGAGCCATGGGTGTGCCCATGACGCCCAGGCCGAGGAAGGCAACTGTTGTCATTCCGCTGAGGCTAGAGCGAGCTTTGGGTCCGACACGACTACATTGGTCAGTATTCGCATCGGCCTGATCTGCCCGTACAGCCTCACAGTGCCTGGCGGCGTCCAGGCACAAGTGCTTGGTCTTGCACGCGAACTTCGGGCCCGCGGCCACGAAGCCCGGGTACTGGCACCGTGCGACGGACCCCCTCCCGAACTGTTTGTCACGCCTCTCGGTGCATCGGTGCCCGCTTCGGCGAATGGTTCTGTCGCGCCCCTAGCGCCTGACCCCGCCGCAGCGCTGCGGACAATTCGAGCGTTGCGCGACGAAGATTTCGACATCTTGCATCTGCACGAACCGCTGGCCCCCGGCCCAACGCTTACTGCGCTCACTGTGAAGCCGGTACCTATCGTGGCGACGTTTCATGCCGCCGGGGACAGCACCCTGTACCGGGTGCTCAACTCGCCCGTGCGCTGGTTCGCGGATCGAATCGACGTGCGGATTGCGGTGTCCGACGACGCCGAGGAACTGGCGAAGCGATACCTGGGTGGCGAGTACGAAATTCTGTACAACGGTGTCGAACTCGTCCGGTATCACGCGGTCCAGCCCATGAAGGTTGATCAGCCCACCATTTTCTTCTGCGGTCGGCACGAACCCCGAAAGGGCCTCGAAACCTTGTTGCGAGCTATGGCGTTCCTGCCGAGCGACGTGCAGTTGTGGATTGGTAGTCAGGGTCCAGAAACGGCTCGACTCACGTCAATGTTTGCGGGCGACGCGAGGCTTCATTGGTTGGGATTTCTCCCGGAGGCTGAAAAGATCGCTCGAATGGCTGGCGCTTCGGTGTACTGCGCCCCGTCGACGGGGGGCGAGTCCTTCGGGGTTGTTTTGATCGAGGCAATGGCGGCCGGGTGTCCTGTGGTGGCCAGTGACATCGATGGCTATCGAAATGTGGCGACGCACGATGTCGATGCCGTGCTGACTGCCATTGAAGACCCCGAGGCGCTCGGCCGCGCACTGTTGGCAGTGCTGTCCGATCGTCAATTGGCCGAGCGCCTGCGGGTCGCCGGCCGACAGCGGGCCAACCATTTCTCGATGTCGGTGCTGGCCTCGCGCTACGAGGAGATTTACGACGAAGCCCGTCGGTCGCCCGCCCGCACACGCATCGGCGGTCTGAGTTCATCGGGTGCGCTGCGCCGGTTGTTGACGCGCCGATAACGGGCCAACGCCCTATCATGTAGAGGTGACTCTTCTTTACATACTTCTCGCCGTGGTCCTTGTGGCCATTCTGTGGGCGATCGGCGCGTTCAACGGCTTGGTAAAATTGCGGAACCGGGTCGAAAATGCCTGGTCGCAAATCGATGTGCAGCTCAAGCGCCGCATCGATCTCATCCCGAACCTGTTGGAAACAGTGAAGGGGTATGCGGCTCACGAGCGCGGCACCCTCGAGGCTGTGGTGCAGGCGCGTAACGCGGCATCAACGTCACTTGGCCAAGGTCCTGTCGCCGCGGGGGTGGCCGATACCCAGCTCACGGGCGCACTTCGCCAGCTTTTCGCCCTGTCGGAGAGCTATCCGGACTTGAAGGCGAATACCAACTTCTTGGCGCTTCAAGAGGAGCTGTCGGCCACTGAAGGTAAGGTGGCGTATGCCCGGCAGTTCTATAACGACACGGTTATGAAGTACAACACCAAAATCGAGACGTTTCCGTCGTCGTTCATCGCCAGTATCGGTAAGTTTCTCAAGCGCGAATACTTCGAGGCGGAGCCTGGTGCACGAGAGGTGCCCAAGGTTCAGTTCTAACCGCGTCGCTTCGTTTTCGTGTACGAACAAATTTCCGCAAATAAACGCCGTTCCGTGTTGCTCATCATGGGTTTTGTCGCGCTCGTCGTGCTGGTCGGTGCTGCGCTCGGATGGATTGTTGGGTACGGGCCGGCCGGTGTAGGGGTGGCTCTGGTGGTGTCGGCTGCTCTGGCCGCAGGGTCATATTGGTTCTCGGACAAGATCGCGTTGCGGGTCAGCCGTGCCGTACCCGCCGACGAAGTCACGTACCAGCGGCTGCATAACCTGGTCGACGGCTTGTGCATCGCGGCCGGGCTTCCGAAACCCGGTGTGTACGTCATTACCGACCCGGCACCCAATGCTTTCGCTACCGGACGGAACCCTCAACATGCCGCTATTGCTGTAACGACCGGGCTGCTCGACATGATGGATCGTGTTGAGCTTGAAGGGGTCGTTGCACACGAGCTGTCGCACATCCGTAACTACGACATTCTGGTGTCGACTGTTGCTGTCGTTCTGCTGGGCAGCATCACCCTTATTGCCGACACCGTTATTCGCCTCAGCTGGTGGAACGGCGGCCGGTCTGCTCGATCCGGTGACCATGACGATCGAAACAACCCGCTGGCATTTGTCGGTTTCGCGTTGTTGCTCGTTGCCCCGCTTGTCGCCAAGATGTTTCAGTTGGCGTTATCACGTCGCCGCGAAACTCTTGCCGACGTTTCGGCGGTACAACTCACCCGCTATCCGCCGGGGCTTATCTCGGCGTTGCATAAGCTCAATGCCGACTGCACCGTTACCCATTCTGCGTCTCGGGCTACCGCCCATATGTGGATCGAGCAGCCAGTCGCTCGCAGTGAGTCCGAAGGCCGCCTCAGTGGCCTGAACCGCCTATTCGATACCCATCCGCCGCTCACCGAGCGAATTGCCCTACTCGAGGAGCTCTAGATCATGCATGTGAAGCACATCTGTTTTGTCGCGTCAGCCGCGCTATTGGTGGCGAGTGGTTGCTCGGGCAGCACCTCGGTGCCAGCGACCACCGTGGCATCCACGACGGCGGTCGCAACGACGACGTCAACGAGCACAACGCTTGCCGCGACGAGCACGTCAGCGACTACTGCCGCCGCTACGAGCACCACGGCTCGACCCGCACCAACTTTTGCCCTGACGGGTTTGGCGGCATCCAACGAGCTCGAGCGAAATCGTCCCGCATTGGTTGTGAAGATCGACAACTCGAGCGAGGTAGGCGTCCAGCCCCAAGTCGGTCTCGACCAGGCCGACGTTGTGTTCGAAGAGATTATCGAGGGAATCACTCGGTTTGCCGCCGTGTTTCAATCGCGCATTCCTGAGAGCGTCGGGCCTATTCGCTCGGCCCGCACGAGCGATATCGATATCATCGCCCAATTGGCGCGGCCGCTCTTGGCGTGGAGCGGTGGCAACAACGGGGTCGTTGGGGCAATGCAGAAAGCCGACATCAACGATGTGGGTCGCGAAACCTTCAACGGAGCCAATGCCATCTATTTTCGCTCGAACGAACGGCCCGCACCTCACAACCTGTTCGCCAAGCCCGCCGAGGCCTATGCCACGCTCTCGGGCAGCCAGACTCCGGTAGCGCCCCTGTTTTCGTATCGTCCTGCGGGCGCTGTCGAGACTGCAGGTCAGGCGATGCCCCTCACCGTAAATCTCAAAATGGACGGTACTCAAGTGCAGTACCTCTGGAACGGCACGGCATGGGGTCGCAGTCAATATGGGTACGACCACAAGTCTCCCTCGGGCACGCAGATAGCCCCGGCCAACGTGGTCGTCCTCGTGACCGAGTATCGGCGGAGCCCGGCTGATCCCAATTCCCCTGAGGCCGTGACGATTGGCCGGGGTGAAGCCTGGGTGCTGACCGCTGGTCGGTTGGTGAAAGGTACGTGGAATCGGCCCGATGCCAAGAAGCCCGCCGAGCTTAGGGACGAAGCGGGTAAAGTAATTGTGTTGACGCCCGGCTCGACGTGGGTCGAGCTGCCACGATCGGCCGCTGACGTCACAATCCTGGGCTAAGTCGAAAGTCAACGGGCATTCAGACACTCCGGGCAATACACTGGAGCGTATGGCTGATTCTTCGTCGACTACCCGAATTACAGGCACCCCGCTCGTAAAGCGTGGCCTAGCCGAAATGCTCAAGGGCGGCGTCATTATGGACGTCGTTACACCGTCACAGGCTCGCATTGCCGAGGATGCGGGGGCCGTTGCGGTTATGGCGCTCGAACGAGTACCGGCCGACATACGGGTGCAGGGTGGTGTTGCTCGAATGAGCGACCCCGACATGATCGAGGGTATTCAGGCCGAAGTCACCATTCCGGTCATGGCGAAGGCTCGCATCGGCCACTTTGTCGAGGCACAAATTCTCGAGGCGCTGGGAGTCGACTTTGTCGACGAGAGCGAAGTCTTGAGCCCAGCCGACGAGACCCACCACATCGACAAGTGGAAGTTCACCGTGCCGTTTGTGTGCGGTGCTACCAACTTGGGCGAGGCGTTACGGCGAATCTCCGAGGGAGCGTGCATGATTCGCTCCAAGGGTGAGGCCGGAACAGGCAATATCATCGAGGCCGTTCGGCATTTGCGGTCCATTTTGGGCGACATTCGCCGCATCACACAGGCCGATTCGGTCGAGTTGTTCGAATGGGCCAAAAAGTTGCAAGCGCCGTTGTCCCTGGTGCAAGAACTGGCCGAGACCGGGGTCCTTCCTGTGCCGCTGTTTTGCGCCGGCGGCATCGCTACACCCGCCGACGCGGCTCTAGCTATGCAGCTTGGTGCGCAGTCGGTTTTTGTGGGTTCGGGCATCTTCAAGAGCGACGATCCCGTCTCGCGAGCCAAAGCCATTGTTGAAGCCACTACGCATTTCAATGATGCACATATTTTGGCCAAGGTCAGCCGTGGCCTTGGCGCTCCGATGACCGGTATTGGTATGGACGAGCTCAACGTTCGTTACGCCGATCGCGGCCAGTAGCCGGCCTAGCCATCATGAATGCGAGGCCTCCAGGTGAATCCAACGGTTGGCGTTTTGGCTCTGCAAGGAGCGTTTGGCGCTCATAACACGATGTTGCGTGACCTTGGTGTTTCAACTGTCGAGGTCCGCACGATCGAGCAACTAGCTAGTGTCGATGCTCTGGTCCTGCCCGGTGGTGAATCCACCACGATGTCGAAGATGCTAGTGGCGAGCGGCCTGTTCGATCCGCTCAACGACCGCCTTCGTGCGGGAATGCCGGCATTTGGAACGTGCGCAGGAATGATCCTCTTAGCCCGGGACGTACTTGACGGCCGCGCCGATCAACGCTCGTTCGGGGTGCTGCCTATTGCGGTACGTCGAAATGGTTATGGCCGTCAGATCGAGAGTTTTGAAGGCGCTCTTGATATTGCTGCGTTGGGGACCGACCCATTTCCCCTGGTCTTTATTCGTGCACCCCGAGTCGAGTCTGTCGATGCCGGTGTCGACATTCTCGCAACGTTCGATGGCCACCCAGCGCTGATTCGATCGGGGCCGCTGCTCGCGGCAGTGTTCCATCCGGAACTGACCACCGACCCTCGGTTACACCAATATTTTCTTACCCTCATCGAAAGGCTGTAATCAATGTCCGGACACTCGAAATGGGCAACGATAAAACACAAGAAGGCGGCGGTTGACAAGACTCGCGCCAAGGTGTTCGCCAAACTGGCACGCCAGATTGAGGTTGCAGCCCGAGAGGGTGGCGGCGACGCGTCGTCCAACGCCAGTCTGCGTACGATGGTGTTGAAAGCCAAGCAAGCCCAGATGACCAATGACGCTATCGACCGTGCCATCAAGCGTGGTACTGGCGACAATGGCGGCGCAAACTACGAGGCCATCACGTACGAGGGGTACGCGCCGGGCGGTGTGGGGCTATTGATTGATGTTCTTACCGACAATCGCAATCGTACGGGCTCTGATATTCGTGCCGTTTTTTCCAAGTTGGGCGGCGCCATGGCCGAGCCGGGCGCGGTGTCGTGGCAGTTCAGCCGTAAGGGTGTCATCTATGTCGACGGTGGTGTCGACGAAGACACCTTGGTGCTTGCAGCGTTAGACGCTGGTGCCGACGATGTCGCCCGAGATGGTGATGCCTGGAAAGTCACTTCGCTGCCATCCAATGTCTGGACCGTCAAAGACGCCATTGAAGCTGCTGGCATCGCAGTGGTGAGTGCCGAGTCGACGATGGTGTCGTCAACCGTCATCGATATCACCGACGCCAGCGATGCTCAGAAGGTACTCAAGGTGATGGATGCTCTGGAAGACAACGACGATGTTCAAGACGTCTATGCAAACTTTGACATTTCCGAGAGTGTTATGGACCTGCTCGATTAGCAACAAATGACACAAGGAGGGGTGCCGCTACTGCTGATCGTGGTCCATCCGGGTATAATGCCTGACGTTCCTTGAGCCTCTCTTGAAATTAGTCGCACCCGTTGGATAATGGTCCATTAGGTCGTTGACTGTGCTGTGGATTTGCCGTCTAGATTGATCATCAGGTCGCTAGCGACGGATTCAACAATTACTCCACAGTTCTCGCAGAGGAACCTCAAATTGGCACGGATATTATTTGTCGTAGGCACTCGTCCAGAGGCGATAAAACTGGCACCTCTCGTTGAAAGTGCCGATCTAGATCCACGATTTGAGCCTATTCTGGTCACTACAGGCCAACATCGAGAGATGGTTGACCAAGTGCTCGAGGTCTTCTCGTTGCGAGTTGACGAAGAATTGAAGATCGATCGGGCTGAAGCTCCCGATTTGGCCAGCATGACCGCGGTATTACTTCGAGAACTCACCGCTATGTTGCGTCGGCATCAACCCGATTGCGTCGTTGTCCAAGGCGACACAACGTCTGCCTATATCGGAGCCCTCGCTGCGTTCTACCAGAACATTCCCGTTGTCCACGTAGAGGCCGGACTTCGCAGCGGAGACATGAGGTCACCGTTCCCCGAGGAAATGAATCGCCGGGCCATTGCTCCACTCGCGGCGTTGCATCTGTGCCCGACAGCGGGCTCCGAGCAGAACCTCTTGTTGGAGGGTGTGTCTCAGGCTGACATTCGTGTGACCGGCAACACCGTTATCGACGCATTGCATCGCGTGGTAGGCAGGGTGACGAGATGGGAAAGCAGCGAGTTGCATTGGATTGAATCCGAGACTCGCAGGATCATCTTGGTAACCGCCCATCGGCGCGAATCGTGGGGTGAGCCCTTGGCGCTTGTTGGCGAGGCGTTGACCGAACTAGCGCGTCGTCATCCTGACATCGTCATTGTTTTCCCCATCCACCGAAATCCACTGGTGCGAGACACGATGATGCCCTTACTGCATGGTGTTTCGAACATCGTCGTCATCGAACCGCTCGGCTACGCAGACTTCTCACGCTTGTTGAGCCTTGCCACCATCGTCGTCACCGATAGCGGTGGCGTGCAGGAGGAGGCACCAAGCCTCGGCATTCCTGTGCTGGTCCTTCGAGACAACACCGAGCGACCAGAGGCCGTCGACGCGGGAGCCGCCCGCCTCGTTGGCACAGACCGGGACCTCATCGTCTCGGAAGTTGAACGGCTTCTGACCGATCCCGCTGCGTATGCCGAGATGTCGTGCGTAGTGAGCCCCTATGGGGACGGCGATGCATCACCGCGCTGCCTCGACGCCATCTACGACCTCCTCAACTCTCGGACCCCGGCAAATGCCGGTGTTTCGTCGGCCCAGGGCTGACCACAACTCACCACGTTCATTCTCGGAGCCACCTTGTACCACTCATCTCACCTTCCTCTCGCTGGCGGATTAGTAGTGGCTTCTTTAACAACGGGCGGAATAGGCGTCGGTATGTTCGGCCGCCTCATCGGCGCAATCCTGCTCTCGCTGGCGGCGATTATGGCGATCTGGGTGCTCGTGCTCGTCGCACTCGTTGCATGGGCAGCGGTTGTTCGTGCCCGCCGAATCTCGCCACAAGTCCCTATTCCAGCACTCACTAAAAGAGGTCAGGTCTCATGAAAACTTTTCGAACAACGGTCCTCGTTCGGATCATTGTTGGCATGGCGGTGGTGCTCGGTGGCCTCGGGGTCCAGAGTGCCAGAGCGGCCAGCGCTGCCCCAAGCGGCACGCTTGTGCTGTACGACTCAACTGGAGCTTACGGGTTTCTTGGCGAGATGTACGCCATAGAAGCAATCAACCTGGCATCACGATTTGGTAGCCGCAAGGCAAAAAAGGTGACGTCGTATGTCGCCAATGAAATGAGCAACTACCAGGCGGTCATCTACCTCGGGTCAACCTACGACGAACCGCTGCCAACAGCGTTTCTTGACGACGTCATTGCTCAAAAGAGCACGGTGATGTGGCTCGGGAGCAACATCTGGCAACTGCCTGCTCGGCAAGCAACGACAACCGGTACCTACTTCGTCCAAACGGATGGCTGGGACTGGACAGAGTTCGACACGCGAGCGTTCACGACAGTTACGTACAAGGGGCGAGTCACAACTCGCGATGGCCAAAACGAGGCCGGCATCATGGGCGTCGAGGTGTCGAATCCGGCAATTGCCAGGGTCCTAGCAACCGCGAGCACAGCAGCGGGCGAGTCGATTCCGTGGGCTACTCGGTCGAGAAATCTTACCTTCATAGGTGAGATGCCGTTCGCCTACGTCAACGAATCCGACCGCTACCTGATCTTTGCTGACTTGATGTTCGACGCCCTTGCCCCGACGACACCGGAACGACACCAGGCCGTTCTGCGAATCGAGGATGTCAGTTCGGCTTCTGAGCCCGCCGACATCCGAGCCATTGCCGACTACCTCAAATCGGTGAACGTGCCGTTCGCCCTACAGATCATCCCCACATACCGAGATCCAGCCGGTGTGTACAACGACGGAGTGAGCCTCACGCGCCGAGTCTCCCGAGACCCCGCCATGGTTGCGGCCCTCAAGTACGCCCAAACAAAGGGTGCGACGCTGGTCATGCACGGAAATACGCACCAGCTCAGCGGCGTGATCAACCCATACAATCAGGTGACCGGTGACGATTTCGAGTTCTACAAGGCCTACGTCGATGACCAGAATTTTGTTCGGCTCACCGGCCCCAGCAATACCGGCGCTCTGTGGAACAACAATCGCCTGCAGGCAGGGCTCAATGAATTGGCGCTCGCCGGGTTGGCACCCAAGTTTCACACGGTTCCGCACTATGCCGGCTCAGTTCAGACCTACAAGGCAATCACCACCAAGTTCACGGGATCCTTCGAGCGCCGTTTGTACTTCCCGGGGCTGTTGTCGAACACGGCAATCAACTACAGCCGCGAGGTGGGTCAGTTCTTCCCGTTCCCAGTGACTGACGTTTACGGCGGTCGGATTGTGCCGGAGAACCTTGGAAATGAGGAGCTCGATGCGTTTAACAACAATCCTCCTCGTTTGCCCGCCGATATCATTCGCAACGCCAAGACCGCCCTTGTCGTCCGTGACAACGTTGCCGGATTCTTTTGGCATCACTATCTGGCGTCGGACCCTCGCGCCGGGGTTGCTCACCTGGGCGAAATAGTCACTGGCATGAAGGCACTCGGATACACGTTTGTGTCTCCTGCCGCCGTGCTTGCCAGTACTCCAACGAGTACTACTGGTGCCGCGGTGTTGGGTGCTATCGGGCCCACTGCGCGAAACGTGCTGCCGGTCAAGCGACCCCGGGCAGACGACGACAACCCCCGGGTCGATCCGAACAAGCAGGGCGACGGTTCATCGGTGAAGGCCAGAAAATATGCCGCACGCAAGCCAGCTCGAGCAGTCGAGCTTGGTGACGCCTTGAACCGGCGAGCCGACCGAGGTGTCATTACCCGGCTCATCAAGGTCGACGCCCCCCAGGCCGAACGCTCGGCGAAAAATCCGGCGCGGACACGTGGTCAGTAGAGCCCTAGGCCGCCTGCGCGTTCTCACTTTCGTCGCATTGGTAGTCGCGCCTGTAGCGAGCTGCAGTTCTACGTCAGTGCCAACGCCGCCACGGCCATTGGAGGTGACGGAGGTATCGACCAGGACGCGACCTGCCGTGCTTGTTCTGCACGACTCAACGGGCAACGCGGCAAGCGTCGCCGAACTCGATGCATTGCAAGCCGGCCAACTCGTTGCGCATTTCGGAACGTGGGAACGCAAAGCCGCAGCCGAGTACACGTCTGGCGATCTGTCGAAGTATTCGGCAGCGATTTATGTCGGCTCGGTCTACGACGCGCCACTCCCGCCCGCATTTCTCGACGACGTGCTTGCTGGTCAGACCCCGTTGTTCTGGATCGGGGCCAACATTTGGCAGCTCGTTGCTCGGCAGGACACAGCGCTACCGTCGTTCGCTACGAGGTACGGCTGGCGCCCAACGGTGTACGGACGTGACGCGGTAGCTGGTATTCGCTACCGGGACACGACCCTGCCTCGGCTGGCGGAGAACACCGCAGGCATCATGACAATTGACCTCGTGGCGGGCGGTAGCACAGCTCGCGTACTCGCCGATGTTCAACACGTCGACGGTTCCACCCACCCGTACGCCATCGGTTCCGCCAACCTCACCTATCTGGGAGAAACCCCCTTCGGCTTCTCGACCGACGCAGATCGAAGCCTCGTTTTCGCTGATCTGCTTTTCGATCTACTTCGGCCCGCCACAACATCTCGGCATCGAGCGCTGGTTCGGATCGAGGATGTCAGTCCGTTGACCAGCCCGGCTCAACTTTCGGCCATTACGAACCTATTGGTGGCGAGCAATGTGCCGTTCGCGATTGAACTCATCCCGGTGCACAGCGACCCTCTCGGAGCACAGCACGGGGGAATACCCACCGAGGTGCGTCTTGCCGATCGGCCCGCCCTCACGACCGTCCTCAACGATGCGATCAAGCAGGGGGCCACTCTCGTACTCCACGGCCTAACCCATCAGTACGGAGCCACTGCTAACCCCGACAATGGAGCGTCGGGTGCCGACTTCGAGTTCTATCGAGCGGTGCGAGGTGCCGACGGCTCATTACAGCTCCTTGGTCCGGTGGCGGAGGATTCGACATCGTGGGCGACCAATCGCTTTGAGCGGGCGCGGGCCGAGGTCAAAGCAGCCGGCTTGCCTGTGCCCCAGATGGTCACGCCGGCTCACCATGCTGCGTCTCCAAATGTCTATGCCGCCATCGCCCAAATGTTCGCAGCTCGCTATGACCGGCCACTCATTTTCGCCTCGACGCCAACGGGTGAGACCGACTTCACCCGGCCGGTGAATCAAGCATTTCCCTACGTGGTTAATGATGTATACGGCTCGGTCGTGATTCCAGAGAACCTCGGTTGGGAGACCATTGGTGCCGACGGTTCCATTGCCCGTGGACCCGAATCAATCGTGGCCGCGGCCCGCAGATTGCTGGTCGTACGTGACGGCGTTGCGTCATTCTTCTGGCATCCGACCCTGGTCGATCACCCCGGTGCTGGTATCGGCCATCTGGCCAAAGTCGTCGACGAAATGAAGCTCATGGGCTACGTGTTCACGACGCCCGACGCATTACTGAACGAACGACTCACCAGCAAACCACTCACCAGCAAACCGCGAGGTCCCACCAAGTGACACGCATCGTGATAGCCGCACCCACCATTGTGATCGCGTTATCCCTCTACTACGCCCTCGTGTCGTTGCTCGGCGCGTTGCGCCGCCCAAAGGTTTCGAGCCGACGAAACTACGAGCAGTTGTACGTTTTTGTCGTTCCCTGCCTCGACGAGGCCAAGGTGATCGGCGCAACGCTCGAACGCCTCACCAACATGGAAGGCCCGGCCTCGAAGGTGGTCGTGGTCGACGACGGTTCCACTGACGAAACCGCGGCGATTGTCACGGCGTTCAACCATCCCGACGTTCACCTGTTCAGTCGCACGCTCCCAGAAGCTCGCCAGGGAAAAGGCAAGGCGCTCAACGCAGCGGTGCGATGGCTGCGCACGAGCCCTGCTATTGCCGGATGGTCGTCGAGCGATGTCGTTGTCTGCATTGTCGATGCCGATGGGCGACTCGACCCGGCAACACTTCTTGCGGTCGCACCACTGTTCAACGAGCAAGAAGTTGCCGGTGTGCAGATCGCGGTACGCATGATCAACGCCGCCGATAACCTTCTTGCACGATTGCAAGACCTCGAATTCGTCGCCTACGCCCAGGTGTTCCAGCGTTCTCGCACCCCGCGGGCCATTGCTGGTCTCGGAGGTAACGGACAATTCACCCGTCTGTCGGCGCTCAATACCTTGGGTGCCGATCCGTGGACCGAGAGTCTGACCGAGGACCTCGACCTTGGTTTGCGACTCGTCGCCCTCGGTTGGCGGACGGCGTTTTGTGGATCAGTTGCGGTTCGCCAACAAGCCATCACCGATGCTCGACGTCTACTACGTCAACGCACCCGCTGGTTCCAAGGCCACTTACAGGCCCTTGAACGCATACCGATGTTGATCAATTCCGACTTACCCCTTGCGGCGGTCACCGAACTGATCTTTATCCTTGCCTTACCGATAGCAGTCGTGTGCATGAGCTTGTTCGGCATTGGCGTGTCGATCGTGGCACTTGGCTCCACCGTGGTAGGGCTCTTCAACGGAACATATGACGTTGGTGTTGGCACGCTTCGTCGCCTCGCTGCGTTGTACGCCTTGACATTCGGACCGAGTTGGATTTACGGCTACGTCTATTGGCTACATACGTCTCCGAGGCGGTTATGGAGAGCAGTGGTCGATGCACATGCGTTGGTCGGCTACCAATATCTGTGGCTGATCTCGGGATTGCGGGCCATTGGGCGCGCCGCGGTTCAACGCAACGACTGGGCAAAAACGGCGCGGCTGCCCGACACGACCCCCGTGGTCGGAGAGCCGGTACGTGTCGGCCGGTGAACCGCACCCGACATCTAGACTTGGGTTCGCGGTGTTGTGCCTCGTTGTGGCGGGCGTCCTCGCCGCTGTTGCCGCAGTGCCGACGGGGCACGTCGTGACTGAACCGACAAGCGACCCTGCGGCTGTAAGCGGGGCGTCCGATTCCTACGAGTTCGTGGCGTTCACGCGCTCTGGAGACCTTGTGTTGTGCGCCGAACTTGTTGCTCTCTCGGGCAACGGTCGACACAACGATTCGACGAACGACGCGTTGGTCGAATCCGCGACGCTACGTGCCATTCGCCTTGGCGTGGTCGAGTGTTCTCAGGGCTTCGCGCGCGTCACGGCCCCTCGGCTGCCAGCTGCATCTCTCGCTCTTGCCTGGCCGGCGTCCTCGGGCTACGGCACGGTGATCATCGACCTCACCGACCACATCGATCGCGTCCTCAATGTTGCCATTGGCCAGCAGGCAGCCAACGAGGTATTCATGGCCGTTTCGCGGCGGCCATGGTTACACGCTCCACCGAACGTGCTAGCCCTCCTCGAGCAACTCCGAGACTTGAATCGCAGGCTTGCCGGAATGACGGATCTACAGGAACGAGCCGCGGTCGGCGATACGCTCTACGACCGCAGTGTGCTGGCGCTTGGTGCGCTTTTTGATGCCTCGGACCCTGATGCATCTCAAACACGCTGGTGGGGCCTGACGTTCGACAAAGCAGAACATGCGCCGAGCCTGCAATCGATCAAGGATCTCGCGCCCGGCAAGACATGGGTTCGCCTCGTCATGCACGTCGAAGATGACCCAGCGATGTTCCGTAGATTCGTGGACGACGCCCACCGCAACGGTGTTCGAGTGATGGGGCAGATTTCCGATTCGTCGCAGATGGCTCAGCTGTCCCTCGGTTCGTGGCGGGCGCGGGTCGACGAACTCCTCACGCTGTATCCCGATATCGACGCATGGGAAGTCGGCAACGAAGTCAACGGATCGTGGGCTGGCACCGATGTCGTTGGCAAGATTCGGTACGCGGCGCAACAGGTGAAAGCACGCACTCGCGCTCGAACGCTCCTTACGTTGTATTGGGAACTCGGCGAAGACACGGCGCGTAGTTCATTGTTCAACTGGATCGACGATGAGCTACCCCACGACACCCGGCCGCTGTTCGACGACGTTGGTCTGTCTGTCTGGGTCGAATCGAACCCGATGGGTATCAGCACTGATCGGGTGTTGTGGGCCCTTCACGACCGGTTTCCTGGCACGCCTATATCGATCACCGAAGTCGGGGTGCTCACTGACCGCCGCTATGCCGACTGGTGGTTTGGGCAACCCAAGCCGTCCGAAGCCGCGGTGGCCATCGCCGCGTGGTTCCACGCGGCTGCTCGAAGCCAACCGTGGCTCAGGGGTGGCGGGTTCTGGTGGACCGGTCAGCAGGACGCCACGTCTGGTACGCCGCTGTGGTCAGCAATACAACGCGGCATCGGCCATTCCAACACCGGTTGAGTGCGATCGACTAGGATCGAACCTGTGTTCGCTGCTGGCCCGCCCTATCGCATCCTCGGTATCGATCCGGGGCTATCTCGTTGCGGTTACGCCTGCATCGAGCAGGGCTCGGGTCGGGCGCTCAAACTCATTGCCATCGGTGTGATCACCACCCCGCCCACCAATCCACTTCCCCAACGTCTTGGCGAGCTACGACTTGAGCTGACCAAACTCATGGACGAACTCGAGCCCGGTGTGGTTGCCGTCGAGAAGGTGTTTTTCCAGGTAAACGTTCGAACGGCAATGGGGGTAGGGCAAGCAAGCGGGCTGGCGCTCGCCGAAGCGGCCATTCGAGGCTGCGTTGTAGCGGAATACACCCCAAACGAGGTCAAATCGGCCGTTGCCGGGTGGGGCGGGGCCGACAAACGTCAGGTGGCCCAAATGGTGCAGGCACGACTCGGTCTCGCTCAAGCGCCCCACCCTGCCGATGCCGCCGATGCCGCCGCCATCGCCCTGTGTCACCTTGCGCATGCGCCGTCACGTGCTCGTGTCGCTCAAGCCTTGGCGCGGTTGGCATGATTGGTTCCGTTCGGGGCGACGTTCTTGCCCGTCGACCCTCGGGTGACGTGTTGGTCGAGGTCGGTGGTCTCGGCTATCGGGTCATCGTCACCCCGCGCACACTTGCCGCAGTCCCGTCCAAGGGCGAGGTGTTCTTATTCACCCACCATCACATCCGAGAAGACGCCGAGCTGTTGTACGGCTTCTTGACCGCCGACGAGCAAGGCTGTTTCGAGTCGCTCATCAGCGCACACGGGGTAGGCCCGGCGCTCGCCCTCGCCATACTCGGCGTGCACACACCCGATGCATTGCGGGTCGCTGTTAGTACTAATGACGAGGCGAGCTTGTGCCTGGTGCCCGGCGTTGGCAAGAAAACGGCCCAACGGCTCATGATCGAGCTACGTAGCAAGCTCGATGTCACTATCGACGCCAACAACTCTGGTGCGAACGGGCACAGTTCGGTCACGGGTGATTTGCGCGAGGCGCTCGTCTCGCTCGGCTACAGCACCGACGAGATCCGCGACACACTTCGCGACTTGGCACCTGCCGTCGATGCGGCTACGGGTCTTCGTGAAGCCTTACGGCTGCTGGGTAAGAATCGTGCGTGACGAACTTCTTCAACCTGTCGGGTTGCCCGACGAAGGTGACGACGTCTCGCAGGAAGCGTCCCTTCGCCCACGACATCTCGACGAGTTCATTGGTCAACGGGAACTGAAAGATCATCTCGGCGTTGTGCTCGAGGCTGCCCGGCGTCGCGGTCAACCCGCCGATCACGTCCTTCTAGCCGGTCCTCCCGGCCTCGGCAAAACCTCGATGGCAGGCATTATCGCCGCCGAAATGTCAGCCCATCTGCTTGTGACGTCCGGGCCGGCGCTCGAGCGAGCCGGAGACCTCGCGGCCATTCTCACCAAGCTCGATGCGGGCGATGTCTTGTTCATCGACGAAATTCACCGGCTCTCTCGCTCCGTCGAAGAAATCTTGTACCCGGCCATGGAGGACTTCCAGATCGACATCGTGGTCGGCAAGGGCCCGGCCGCAAGTTCCATTCGGCTGACCCTGCCACCGTTCACCCTGGTCGGGGCAACTACTCGAACCGGTCTGATCACGGGTCCACTTCGCGACCGGTTCGGTCTTGTCGCTCGCCTCGACTTCTACGACACCGACGAACTCGAAGCTATCGTCACCCGAGCCGCCGGAATATTCAATATTGTCATCGATCAGCCTTCGGCCCGGGAAATTGCTCGGCGCAGTCGCGGAACCCCTCGAATTGCCAACCGTCTTTTGCGTCGCGTGCGCGACTACGCCGAGGTTCGAGCATCGGGCGAGATCGACATCAAGACGGCGCGCGATGGCCTTGTGCTGTTCGGAGTCGACGATCGCGGCCTCGACAAGGTCGATCGCTCCATTCTGTCCGCCATGTGCCGCCAATTCGGTGGTGGTCCGGTTGGGTTGTCAACGCTTGCCATTAGCGTTGGCGAGCAAACCGAGACAGTCGAAGACGTGTACGAACCGTTCCTTATCCAGCAAGGCTTCATAGCCCGTACTCCAAGGGGTCGCGTGGCCATGGGAGCAGCGTTCGAACACCTCGGGATGGTCGCCCCCGACCGATCCACCGGCCCCAGACTGTTCTAGTATTTCACCCCTGTGCTGCTGAGCGAGGTCGACTATCACCTTCGACCCGAGTCGATTGCCCAGGAACCGGCCGAGCCACGCGATTCGGCTCGCCTGCTTGTCGATCGCGGCGTTGGCCGGCCCGATGACTGGACCGTTCGAGACCTAACCCGATGTCTGAAGCCAGGCGACCTGCTCGTCGTGAACGACACACGAGTCATCCCAGCACGACTGGTAGGTACCCGCAACACGGGCGGCGCGGCCGAGGTTCTTCTCCTCGAACCGATCGACGCATCTCGCTGCGTCTGGGAAGCGCTGGTACGCCCGGGTCGAAAGCTCAAACCCGGGTCCGTCGTCAGGGTCGGGGAACTCGATATCGTCGTTGGCGAGGTGCTCGGCGACGATGGTCGCCGGCGGGTCACGTTGCACACCGACGACCCCGACGCTGCCCTAGCGGCCTATGGCGAGATGCCTCTGCCGCCGTACATCACCCAGTCAACCGCGGCGCCAGATCGGTATCAAACCGTGTACGCCAAGCGACCAGCCAGCGCCGCGGCACCCACTGCTGGGTTGCATCTGACCGACGTGTTACTGGATCAGGTGCGTGACGGCGGAGTTGGAATCGAGCGAGTGGAGCTAGTCGTCGGTTTGGACACATTTCGCCCGGTAGTGGTCGACGATACCGACGATCACCTCATGCATTCCGAGGCCTACACCGTGCCGGCGAGCACGCTCGCGGCCATTCAGGCCACTCACGATAGCGGCGGTCGTGTTGTTGCCGTAGGCACAACCACGACACGCGCGCTTGAGTCGGCGGCGGCGCTGGGTCAATTGTCCGGGCGGACGAGCCTGTTCATTCAGCGTCCATATCCCTGGGCTGTAGTTGACCTCATGATGACGAACTTTCACGTACCCAAGTCGACTCTTCTCGTCATGATCGACGCGTTCATTGGGCCGCGTTGGCGAGACCTCTATACCCACGCTCAGTCGACCGGCTATCGCTTTTTATCGTTCGGAGACACCATGTTGCTAGACCGATCCGCATGACGCATCGAGTGCAACTCGATGTCGTCGCCACCGACGGGACAGCCCGCGCTGGCGTGGCAACGACGGCCCGGCACCAGTATCAGACCCCATGCTTTATGCCAGTTGGCACGCGAGGCACCATCAAGTATCTCTCGGCAGTTGACTACGATCGACTTGGCGTACAGATTGTGCTCGGAAACACGTATCACCTGATGTTGCGGCCGGGTGTCGACGTTGTGGCCGAGCTTGGAGGTCTGGGACGCTTCTCGGGCTGGGGTGGCGTTACCCTCACCGATTCGGGCGGTTTCCAGGTCTTTTCACTTAACCCGAAAGTTGATGACGACGGCGTCACGTTCAAATCGATTTACGACGGCTCGTTACATCGGTTCACCCCCGACATTGCGGTCCGGGTGCAAGAACAATTGGGTGCCGACATTGCCATGGTGCTCGACGTATGCCCGCCGTTGCCGTCCGAGCCCGACGTTATCCGGCGGGCCGTCGACCGAACCGTGGCATGGGCACACCTGGCCAGAGCGGCCCACACTCGGGCCGACCAGAGCCAATTCGGCATCGTTCAAGGTGGCATCGACGAACTGTTGCGAGTGCAAAGCGCTCGACGAACTGTTGAGGTTGGTTTTGATGGTTATGGCATCGGGGGATTGTCGGTCGGTGAATCTCGCGCCGAGATGTTGCCGGCGTTGGCTGCCGCGCTGAGTGAATTGCCGTCCGATCAACCTCGTTATCTCATGGGGGTTGGTGACCCGGCCGGCCTGGTCGAGGCCGTGGCACTTGGCGTCGATCAGTTCGACTGCGTGCTGCAGACCCGCCTGGGACGCCACGGTACAGCTCTGACGAGCGCGGGCCGAGTGCAGGTGAAGAACGCCCGGTTCATCCGCAGTGACGAGCCGCTCGATCCAACGTGTGTCTGTGACGTGTGCTCGCGTCACAGCGTTGGCTATCTACGCCATCTCATCCAGGTCGGCGAGCCCACCGCAAGTCGCCTGGTTTCGCTCCATAACATTGCGTGGACCTTGAATCTGATGAGCGAAATGCGCAACGCCATCATCGACGGCACCTTCAGCGCACTACGAGCCGAGATTCTTGGCATTTGGGGTTGATCCCCGCGATGACGTGCCGACTGGGTAATCTCTGTAACTCGTCAATTTTCGCGGCGATTTCTGATTGAAGTAGAAGGCACATGGAAACTCTCTTCCTCCCGTTGATGCTTGTGGCGTTGTTTTTCGTCATGAGCACACAGAAAAAGAAGCAGGCCTCGGCTTTAGCGGCACTACGAGATAGCGCCAAAGAGGGCGCCGAAATTCTCACAACCTCGGGACTCTACGGGTTTGTATCGGCTATCGAAGGCGACATTGTGTGGCTTGAAATCGCCGAGGACGTCGAGATCCGAATCGCCAAAGCAGCAATCTCCAAGGTGATCACCCCTGCACCAGACGGAGTTGTTCGCTCGACCGATCTCGACACAGCTGAGGTGGCGGACGACACCATCCGGCCACCTGAGGATCCACCTGACGACCCGGCCGACGCCGACAAGGACGCCTAACAATGCGACGGAAACATCTTGTGCCACTGCTGGGAATCGTGCTCAGCGCGTTCGGGCTTTTGGCGATAATGCTTGCCACCAACCGCAAGCCCGAACTTGGACTCGATCTCCAGGGTGGAGCATCGGTAGTGCTCAAAGCGAAGGGCAGCCCCAGTGCCGATGCCATGAGCAAGGCGAAAGAGATCATTCGAAACCGGGTCGACAGCCTTGGAGTCTCGGAACCCGAGGTGTCTCAGCAGGGAAATACCATCGTGGTGTCGTTGCCGGGTGTAAAGGATCAAGAAGCTGCATTGAACGCCGTTGGTGCAACAGCCGAGCTTCGATTCCGTCCGGTGCTACTCGCTATCGGAGCCGATGAAAGCCAGTCAGCTCCTGATCTATCGGTCATCAATCAACAAGCTCAGGTACAAGAAGCGTTCAATGCTACGGAGGTGGCCGCCACTTCAACGTCAGTTGTCGACGTTGGCGCCTCGACCAGCACCACCGCTGCCGGTGGACCTTCTCGCCAGCCCCGCCAAGCAGACCCAACAACGACCACGGTGACTCCAACGACCACAGTCGCAGCTCCGGTGACGACGGTGGCTGATCCATCGGTGACCACCGCGTCACCTCCGATTCCCACCACCATCTACAAAACCAGCACGCGCGACGAAGACCTCATCGAGGCCACGGTGGTACTGCCCCAGACCATCGACAAGACCGTTGTGCGTCGTTACATTCTCGGCCCGGCGATCCTTACGGGCAAGGGCGTCAAGACGGCCGAACCGCAATTCGCCAATACCGGTGAGTGGTCGGTTGCTCTCGAGTTGAAGTCCGGTGCGGCAGGTACCGAGTTGTGGAATCAACTGGCGGCCGCATGCTTTAACACCACGCCGCAGTGTCCTACCAAACAGTTGGCCATTGTTTTGGACGGAAACGTCATCTCGGCCCCCGAGGTCAACGAGCCGTCATTCGCCGATGGCAAAGTGAGCATTAGCGGCTCGTTCGACCAAGAGTCGGCCCGCCAGTTGGCTAGCGTCTTGAACTTCGGCTCGCTGCCGGTCGAGCTCGAACCTCAAGCTGTACAAACCGTCTCGGCCACACTCGGCAAGGACTCGCTGCGAGCCGGTCTCATATCGGGAGTCGTCGGTATTGGATTGGTACTGCTCTTCATGCTGTTCTACTACCGCATGCTGGCTATCGTCGTCGTCGCTGGCCTGCTTGTGTCCAGCGCCCTCATGTACGCCATCATCAGCTGGAGAGGCGCGGTCATGACCCTGGCTGGCGCAGCCGGCATCATCGTGTCTATTGGTGTAACGGTCGACAGTTACGTGGTGTTCTTCGAACGGCTCAAGGACGAAGTTCGTTCGGGTCGAACACTTCGGGCATCCACCACCAAAGGCTTTGCCGGAGCCTGGCGCACCATTCTCGCCGCCGACTCAGTTTCGCTTATCGCCGCCGGGCTGTTGTACTGGCGAACCGTCGGCAGCGTGCGAGGTTTTGCGTTCTACCTTGGGCTATCCACCCTTATCGACCTGTTCGTTGCCTGGTTCTTCACGCGAAATGCAGTTGCGCTTATGGCACGCAGCAGATGGTTCAGCGGCAAACGGGTACTTGGTGTTGCTACGCCAAACGTGCCCCTGGCAGGAGCGGTTTCATGAACGACGTCGTCAGCCCCGAAACAAGCCTCGCGCATCGCCTGTATCACGGCGAAACCACCTACGACTTCGTCGGTAAGCGCAACATAGGTTTCGCGATCAGTGGCCTGTTGCTACTGGTCTCGGTCATCTCCTTGTTGTTCCAAGGTCTCAATCTTGGCCTCGACTTCAAGGGCGGTGTTGTGTGGGAACCACCAGCTAAGGGTGAACTCACCATCGAGAAAGCCGAAAGCATTTTGACGGCCAACGGTATCAGCGGGTCCGACGCCAAGGTTCAGACCCTCAACGGTTCCACCGGTGAACGAATCCGAGTCCAGGTCGGAGCCCAGTCTCAAGAGCTGCAGTCAAGCATCCGCAACGAGTTCGCCACGGCGGCTGGCGTCGACAACCAGGAAGTGCCGCTGTCGTCGGTGTCGGCTACCTGGGGTAAGGAGATCACACGTAAGGCCATCATCGCCCTCGTTATGTTCTTCATTGCGTTGTCCATCTTCATCGGCATCCGGTTCGAACCCAAAATGGCTATCGGGGCATTCGTCGCCGTGCTCCACGACGTGCTCATCTCGGTCGGTGTGTACTCAATTTTCCGGTTCGCCGTTACGCCCGCCACGCTTACCGCATTCCTCACCATCCTCGGCTTCTCGCTGTACGACACCATCGTGGTGTTCGACAAGGTGCACGAGAACACCCGCCGGCTCGGTTCAGGAAAGTACAGCTACTCCGACGTGGTCAACCTGTCGATGAACCAGACCCTGATGCGGTCGATCAACACATCGTTGGCCGCGGTACTGCCGGTACTGTCGCTCCTGGTAGTTGGCTCGTACATGCTTGGTGCCATCACACTGCGAGAGTTCGCACTTGCCCTGCTGGTCGGCCTACTCGCGGGCTCGTATAGCTCGATCTTTATTGCCACGCCACTGCTCGCCATTCTGAAGGAACGAGAGCCAAAGTATCGTGACTTGCGCAACAAGATCAGCAAAGGCGACTCGCTTGCGGCCCTTCGCTCTGGGGCAACTGGTAGTGCCGCAGCCGTCACGAAGGCAGCGGCGGGAGCGGCGGCGGCTGGGGTAGCAGCGAACCCCGAAATCACGTTGGCTGCTGGGTTAGGGCACCCACCACGCCCGCGCAAGAACAAGCGGCGCTAACCTGTAGCGATGGCGACCGACGCAGCCTGGCTAGCCCAACTCGTTAGGTCCATCGAGGACTACCCCACGCCCGGTGTGACTTTTCGCGATATCACACCGTTACTTGGCGATGCCTCGGCGTTCCGCTATTCCATCGATGCCTTGGCCGACCACTTCGCTGGTGCGAAAATCGACCGAGTGGCCGGTATGGAGGCTCGCGGATTCATCATTGCAGCTGCGGTTGCGTACCGAATCGGTTCTGCATTCATTCCCATTCGTAAGGCCGGCAAGTTGCCCTGGGCGGTGGCGCGTGAGGAGTATTCGCTGGAGTACGGCAGCGACAAACTCGAGATTCATCGCGATGCACTTCTTCCTGGCGAACATGTCCTCATCGTCGACGATGTGCTGGCCACAGGAGGCACGGCGGCGGCAACGGTTCGTCTGATCGAAGGGCTCGGTGGCAAGGTCGCCGGCCTTGCCTTCCTCATCGAAATAGCTGCGCTAAACGGTGCTTCGAAACTTGGAATTCACGAACGAATCAGCCTGCTGAGGTTTTGAGTTGCCGGCCGTTGAACGCGCTAAGTCGCCCCGTAGCGCTAGTGCTGGCCTCGATCCAGAGATAGCCCCGCTGGTTGCCTTGTATCGCGAACTGCGCCCAAAGGCCAACACCACTCGCCTGGTTCAAGCGTACGAACTCGCCGCCGGAGCACATGTAGGTCAACGTCGCCGCAGTGGTGAGAAATACATCACTCACCCGATCGGCGTGGCCAGAATTGTTTCTCAATTGGGGCTCGACGAAACCACCGTGATCTCTGCCCTGTTGCACGATGTGGTCGAGGACACCGACATCACACTTGTCGATGTGAAGCGGCTGTTCGGCGAAGACGTCAGCAGCATTGTCGACGGTCTCACCAAAATCGAACGGCTCCGCTTCGACTCGAAAGAAGAACAACAGGCGGCCACGATGCGCAAGATGCTGGTGGCGATGGCGAAAGACACCCGGGTCCTCATCATCAAGCTGGCCGACCGGCTACACAACATGAGGACACTGGCGGCGTTGTCGGCCGAGAAACAGCAGCGGATTGCTAGCGAAACGTTAGAAATCTACGCACCATTGGCCAACCGCCTCGGCATGCAACGGCTACGCACCGAACTCGAAGACCTGGCCTTCGCAGCATTGCACCCCACCAGGTACGCCGGTATTGATCACATGGTCGATCTACGCACGCCGGAGCAAGATGCGCTTGTTCGCCGAATCGTCAACGATGTCCGATCCAAACTGGCCGACGCTGGCGTCACCTCTGAAGTCACGGGTAGGGGAAAGCACTTGTGGAGCATCTGGGACAAGATGCGCATCAAAGGAAAGACGTTCGACGACGTGTTCGACCTGATCGGCATCCGCATCGTGGTCGGTGATCTGAGGGAGTGTTACGCAGCCTTCGGGTGTATTCACATGGCCTACAGCCATGTGCCGGGTCGCTTCAAAGACTACGTGGGCATGCCCAAGTTCAACGATTACCAAGCCCTCCACACCACCGTCATCGGGCCCGAGGGTAGACAAATCGAAGTGCAGATCCGTAGCCAGGAAATGCACGACAAAGCCGAGACAGGGGTCGCTGCACACTGGGCCTACAAGTCAAATAGTGGTGACGACTTGAGTTGGCTCGATCATCTGGTCGACTCCAACCAGGTGAATCCCGATGCTAAAGAATGGCTCGACGACCTCAAGACCGATCTGGCTCCCGAACACGTCTTTGTCTACACACCCAAGGGCGAGGTGATGCAACTTCCCATTGGGTCGACCCCGGTCGATTTTGCTTACGCCGTGCACACCGAGGTGGGGCATGGCTGCATTGGTTCGCGTGTCAATGGCCGACTCGTTCCGCTCGATTACTTACTACGGTCGGGTGAGACCTGCGAGATCGTCGTACGCAAGACCGACATCGGCGGACCCAGTGCCGACTGGTTGAACTTCGTGAAGTCGCCGCGGGCGAGAAACAAAATCCGTCAGTGGGAGCTGCGCGAGCGCCGTGGCGATACGGTTGCCTCCGGATCCGACGAACTCACCAGCCTGCTCAAAAAAGAGGGTCTACCGGTCGACCGGTATATGAAACTCGAACGGCTCGACATCGTCGCTGTCGACATGGGCTACGCCGACGGCGAGGCTATTTTGCGTGCCATCGGCGAGCACCATGTTGGTGCCGCCGTTGTTGCCCACCGGTTGAATCGCCTCGACGTCGGCGATGACGAGGCGGTAGCTGTCTCCGTGTCAGCAGCCACCGGGCGCAGACGGGCTCGATCACGGGCCGAGGTTGGCGTGCACGTCGAGGGCTTCGACGATGTGCCGGTGAAACTTGCCCGATGCTGTCTTCCTGTTCCCGGCGACGACATCATGGGCTTCCATACCCGCGGCCGTGGTGTCAGCGTGCACCGCACTGACTGCACGAATGCCGTGTCGTTGGGGGAAGCGCAGGCGGTGCGGGTTATCGATGTCGACTGGGATGTCGATGCCGGCCGGAGCCAATTCGTGGTGCAAGTCGACGTGTCGGCGTACGATCGGCCGGGGCTGCTTCGTGACCTCGCAAGCGTTCTCTCCGAGCATCAACTGAACATTATGGGTTCCAGTTCGCAAACGAACCCAGATCACATTTCGCGACTCAAGTTCGAGATTGAACTGGCCGACAGCACCCATCTCACCGCGGTCATTCGGGGTCTTCGAGCCGTGGACGGCGTGTTTGAGGCTGCCCGCATCATGCCGCATGCTCACCCGAGTAACAACCCCGACCGAGCGCCTCGCACCCACTAGCGTTACGAAGCCATGGCTGATCCCGTCTACCAAGCGCCCAAGGGCATGCTCGATATTCTCGCGCCACAGTCGGCGCGCTGGAGCCGGCTGGTCGCATCGTTCGCCACCCTCGCCGAACGGTCGGGTTTCGGGCTCATTCTCACCCCGGTCATCGAGCATGTCGAAGTCTTTTTGCGAGTTGGCGATTCAACCGACGTCGTGCGCAAGGAGATGTACGACTTCGACGACAAGGGCGGTAGACGCATTGCTGTGCGTCCCGAAATGACAGCGTCACTGATGCGGGCCTACGCCGAACACCGACCTGCCGCGCCGTGGAAGGCGTGGACCGTCGGCCCGAACTTTCGCTATGAACGACCCCAAGCCGGTCGCTACCGTCAGCATTTCCAAGTCGACGCCGAAATTGTCGGTACCGACGATCCGGCTGCCGATATCGAGGTAATCGTGCTGCTCGATAGTTTGCATCGCTCCCTCGGCCTCACGCAGCGAACGTTGTATCTCAACTCACTCGGCGATGCTTCGTGTCGTCCGGCATTTAGAACCGCCCTCGTCGAATACTTCGACAAACGCAGGAGCGAACTGTCCGAACAGAGCCGCCAGATGCTGGCCCTCAATCCATTGCGTGTGCTCGACTCGAAACGAGACGAGGATCAGGTCGTCGTCGACGAAGCACCCCGCATTGCCGACTATCTGTCGAGCGACGCAGCCGATCACTTCGCAACTGTTCGACACGGGCTCGACGCCCTCGGCCTTGTCTACGAGCTGAACCACCGTCTCGTTCGCGGACTCGACTACTACACGCACACCATCTTCGAGTTTGCCTCGCATGCCAGCGCGTCCGCACAGAACGCCATTGGCGGTGGTGGCCGGTACAACGGTCTCGTTGAATCGCTTGGCGGTCCCGCGGGCACAGGCGGTGTCGGTTTCGGATGCGGCATCGAACGACTGCTCATTGCGTGCGACGCCGAAGGTGTGTTCGCGGCGCCTACGGCGCGTGTCGATGTGTTTGTCATCGACACCACCACCGACTCGCACGCCTTGCTCATCAGCCACGAACTTCGATCGGCCGGTATCTCTGCGGATCGGGCCTTCGACGCTCGCTCGATGAAGGCCCAGATGAAAGCAGCCGACCGTTCGGGTGCTGGTCTCGCAGTAATCGTCGGCAGCGATGAAGCCGCGGCCGGTACTGTGTCGGTCCGCCCGTTGCGTGGTGCCGGCGAACAAGTACAAATTCCTCGCTCAGAACTTCTTCACTACGTCAGGACCAATCTCCCGTCATGAGTATGCGTACCCACTATTGCGGTGAACCTCGGCCCATTCACGTCGGCAACACCATAACCGTGTGCGGGTGGGTGGCGCGTCGGCGCGAACATGGCGAGCATCTCGCCTTCGTCGATGTCCGCGACCACACCGGCATTGTGCAGTGTGTGTTCGACGGCTCAGTCGAGGTTCGCAACGAATACGTAGTGCGTGTCACCGGCGTGGTGCGCGAGCGGCCCGCCGGCACCCTCAACGACAAGCTGCCGACCGGTTCTGTCGAGCTCGGCGAATGCGTGGTCGAAATTCTCAACGCCGCCGAGCCCCCCGTATTCCCCATCGACGATCGTGCCGACAACGTCGACGAGAACGTTCGCCTGACCCATCGCTACCTCGACCTTCGACGCGAGCGAATGCAGCGCAACTTGCGGCTTCGTGCGGCCGTCAACTCGGCCGTGCGAAAGGCCATGGAGCGTCAGGGTTTCGTCGAGGTCGAGACGCCCATGTTGGTCCCTTCTACCCCCGAAGGCGCACGGGAGTTCCTGGTTCCGTCGCGTAAGGAACCCGGCTCGTTCTACGCGCTTCCCCAAAGCCCGCAGCTATTCAAACAATTGCTCATGGTGGCCGGGTTCGACCGCTATTTTCAGATCGCTCGTTGCCTTCGAGACGAGGACCTACGCGCCGACCGGCAGTACGAGTTCATGCAGCTCGACGCCGAAATGAGCTTCGTGAACCAGGATGACGTTTTTGCCTGTATTGGCGAGGCGGTGCTCGATGCGGCCGAGGCAGCAACCGGTGTGCGCCCGGGTGCTATCGGTACGATTACTTGGCACGATGCCATGGAGCGGTTTGGTGTCGACAAGCCCGACATGCGGTTCGGCATGGAACTGGTCGATCTCGATTCGGTGTTTGCCTCCACCGAGTTCAAGGCGTTCGCGGGCGCTGGGGCAATCAAAGGTATTTGCGCCACCGGCAAGGCCGAGGAGTTCGGCCGCAACAAGCTCGACGCCCTGACCGACCGGGCCAAGAGGATCGGTGCCAAGGGCTTGGTATGGATAAAGGTCGGTGCCGACGGAGCCCTCGACTCGCCGGTCGCCAAGTTCTTTACCGACGTCGAGAAGTCGGCGCTCATTGCCGCCATGGGTGCTACCGAGGGCGACCTAGTGCTTATTGTCGCCGACGAGTGGATCACCACGTGCGAAGTACTCGGCCAACTGCGCAACGACCTTGGTCGACCGCCGGTGCATCAGGGGCCATACCACTACGTGTGGGTTGTCGACTTTCCACAGTTCGTCGGTGTCGACGCTGTCACGCGAACCCCCAAGCCCGGCCATCACCCCTTTACCCAGCCGCATCCCGACGACCTGCATCTTCTCGAATCCGAGCCAATGAAGGTTCGCAGCCAAGCGTACGACCTCGTGCTCAACGGGTGGGAGCTTGGTTCGGGTTCCATCCGAATTCATCAGCCAGAACTGCAGTCGCGCATATTCCGGTTGCTCGGCATCTCCGACGAAGAAGCCAACCGTCGTTTCGGGTTCTTCCTCAACCCGTTCAAATACGGCGCACCACCCCATGGTGGGTTTGCGTTCGGGCTCGATCGATTGGTCGCAATCTTGGCCGGTGAGGACAACATCCGAGAGGTCATTGCATTCCCCAAAACGCAGTCGGGTTCGGACCCAATGACCAACGCTCCGACTCCCGTCGATGCCAAGCAGCTCAACGATCTCGGCATTCGGGTCCTTCCGCGGTCTACCTAAGCGGTGGGGTAGCCTCGGCGGGTGCCCGACGACCTTTTTAGCGCCGCGGCGGCCGATCGGTTGGCTCGAAAAGCGCCACTCGCTGCTCGGCTACGGCCCCGATCGCTCGACGAGATTGTCGGCCAAACCCATTTGCTTGGGGTTGGGCGACCGTTGAGGGCTCTCGTCGATGCAGACCGTCTTTCGTCTGTCATCTTGTGGGGACCCCCAGGCGTCGGCAAGACCACCCTCGCTCGGGTACTCGCCGAAGCCTCAAGTAAAACCTTCGAACAACTGTCGGCGGTCACCGCCGGGGTCAAAGACGTGCGCGAGGTGATCGAACGGGCAACCGAACGGCTTGGCCACCACGACAAAGGCACCGTGCTGTTCCTCGACGAGATCCATCGGTTCAACAAATCGCAGCAAGATGCGCTGTTGCCAAGCGTCGAAGAAGGCCTGATCGTGCTGATCGGAGCTACGACCGAGAACCCGTTCTTCGAGGTGAACCCGCCTCTATTGAGTCGGTCGACGCTGTTTCGGCTCGAACCGCTGGGGCCGGCCGACCTTGCCCAGCTGGCACGGCGTGGCCTGCACGCAGAAGCAGCCTCCGCGAGTGACGAGGCTGTCGAGATGCTCAGCGAACGTTCTGGCGGTGACGGGCGCCAGCTGCTCACCTCGCTCGAGGTTGCCGTTGCGCTGGCGAACGAGCGCGGGCACGTTAGCGTTGAACTCGTCGACGTCGAAGACGCTATCGGCACCCGAGCCTTACGCTACGGACGCGACGACCACTACGACGTAGTGAGCGCGTTTATCAAGTCGATCAGGGGGAGCGACCCCGATGCCAGCATCTACTGGCTTGCTCGAATGCTGGAAGCCGGTGAAGACGCTCGGTTTATCGCCCGTCGGCTTGTGATCTTGGCCAGTGAGGACGTGGGGATGGCAGACCCCACCAGTCTGCTTGTTGCCGCGGCAGCCGCGCAGGCGGTCGAGTTCGTTGGTTTACCCGAAGCGCAACTCAACCTGGCCCAAGCGGTGATCCACCTGGCCCGAGCACCCAAAAGCAACGCTGCGGCGCTGGCAATATGGAATGCCCGAGCCCACCTCAAGGAACATCCAGGCGGCGAAGTGCCAGCGCATTTACGCGACGGTCACTATCAAGGAGCCAAACAGTTGGGCCATGGGGCCGGCTATCTGTACCCGCACGATCACGTCGACGGATGCGTGGCGCAGCGCTATCTCCCCGTGGGCGTCGACGTGACCCTCTATTGTCCAACTGTGCGAGACCTGCCATGACAGCCACCGAATTTGCTCTCATCGTTGCGACGATTTTGTGCGTGCTCGGCTTCGTGGGGTTAGTCGTCGTACTCGGCCGCTTGTTGCGTGTTGTTTCCGAGCTGCGTAACGAGATAACGCAGCTCCGTGCCGAGACTCGTCCATTGATCTGCGAGTTGCGCGCTACTGTCGATACCGCACGTGATGATCTCGATCGATTTGATCGGGTGCTCGGATCGGCGGAAGCAATCTCGGCGTCGGTCGGCGGAGCGACGAGGGTAGCTAAGGCCGCGCTGTCCACTCCGGTGATAAAGACCGTCGCCTTCGCTACCGGAACCAGCAGGGCCGCACGTCGGCTTCGAAAGAAGGACACATGAAACGACTCCGCTGGTTTATTGCCGGATCCGTCGCGGGCGCTGCTGGAGCACGGCTGGCAAAAAAGCGCATCCAGGCTGTAGCCGAGAAAGTTACGCCGGTAAACATCGCTCGAAAGACCATCGACGGTGCTCGTCGACGTGTCAGCTTGGCCATGCGCGAGGGGCGCTCAGCCATGGTGACCAAGGAAGCCGAAATGCGAAGCCGAATCGACGGACATCCGGTCAATGGCGTTCCCGACAGCTCTGGAAGTGTCGAGCAACTCGACGACTACCGCCACCGACGTCGCCGCGCTCGCTAGATGGCGGAGCGTTAAAGTAAACGGTAGTGAGCAAGCGACGCCGAAGACAGGCTAGATGGGTCGTCCTTATAGGGGCGTTAAACCATGATGCGCGTTCGCGTAGCCCGATAACCTCGGGGACGCCATGTCTGTGACTCCACGAACTGCCGACGAACTTCGAGCCGCCTTCACGGGGTTCTTTACCGAGCGCGGTCATGTGGCAGTGCCATCGGCCAGCCTCATCCCGCACGACCCCACCGTGTTGTTCAGCGTGGCTGGCATGGTGCCGTTCAAGCCGTACTTCACTGGCGACGAGGCCGCGCCCTACAAGCGTGCGGTTACCGTCCAAAAGTGTGCTCGTGCTGGCGGCAAGCACAACGATCTCGACGATGTCGGTCGCACCAAACGGCATCTGGTGTTCTTCGAGATGCTCGGCAATTTTTCTTTCGGAGACTATTTCAAATCCGACGCCATTCCCTGGTCGTGGGAACTCGTGACGAACGTTTTCGGCCTCGACGGCGACCGATTGTGGATCACGGTCCACCACAGTGACGACGAAGCCGAGCAGATCTGGCACGACCAAGTTGGCGTTCCTATGAACCGCATTCAGCGTTTGGGCGACAAGGACAACTTCTGGCAGATGGGCGAAACAGGTCCATGTGGGCCGTGCTCGGAGATTCATATCGATCGTGGCGAGGCGTTTGGTCCTCCAGGTGGGCCGCTGAACGATCCGCAGGGCGACCGGTTCATGGAGTTCTGGAACCTAGTCTTCATGCAGTTCAATCAGGCCCCCGACGGCACCCGGACACCGCTGCCCAAGCCGTCAATCGATACCGGTGCAGGGCTTGAACGCATCCTTACCTTGGCCCAAGGGGTCGACTCGGTCTGGGAGACCGACGTAATGGCACCGCTCATTGAGCATGCATCTGGCATCACCGGACAAAAGTACCAGGTGGGCAACTACGACGATCGGGCCAGTTTCAGCCTTCGTGTCTTGGCCGAGCACGCCCGTAGCGCCACCATGCTTGTCAGCGACGGCGTGTATCCCTCGAACGAAAATCGGGGCTATGTCTTGCGCCGCATTATTCGTCGCGCTGTTCGCCACGCCTATCTCCTCGGCACCGAATCGCTCGTCATGCCGCTGCTGGCGGGAACCGCCATCGATGTCATGGAGGGGGCCTATAGCGAGCTTTCGGCCAGCCGAGACCTCATTGTCGACATCCTCACTCGTGAAGAGGAGAAGTTCCGCCAGACCTTGCGAACCGGGCTTACCATCCTCGAAAAAGACCTTGCCGAGGTCACCCCCGGCCAACCGCTGGGCGGCTCGACTGCCTTCATGCTGCATGACACATACGGGTTTCCATTGGAACTCACCGCCGAGATCACCGGTGAACGAGGCGTCGAGATCGACGTCGACGGCTTCAACGTTGAAATGGCCGAGCAGAGGCGTCGAGCCAAAGACGCCCGCAAGCAGGGTGTTGTCGATGATCAACTCGTCGACCGTTACCGTGCCATTGTCGAAAAGTCCGGCGTCACCGAGTTTGTCGGCTACTCGTCCGACACGACAGAGGCGCTCGTTCTTGATGTCATCGACACTGGCGGTCACATCGAAGTGCTCCTCGAACGCACCCCGTTCTACGCTGAAAGCGGGGGCCAGGTGGGCGATACCGGCACCATAACCACACCAACGGGTGTGGCGAGAGTTGTCGACACCACGTTTGCGTTACCTGGACTACGTCGCCATGTAGTTCACATGGAAACGGGCTCGATGGTCCCCGGACAAACCGCCGTTGCTGTCATCGATGTTGAACGCCGCAACATGATTCGTCGAAACCACACCGGCACCCACGTTCTGCACTGGGCCTTGCGTCGTGTGCTCGGCGAGCATGTACAACAAGCAGGTTCGCTCGTCGCTCCCGACCGGTTGCGCTTCGACTTCAACCATTTCGCGCCAGTGACTGCAGAGCAAATCAGCGAGATCGAGCTCTTGGCCAACACCGAGGTACTCACTAACTCTCCAGCCCGCGCCTACGAAACCACTAAGGACGAAGCCATGGCAGCCGGCGCCACGGCCTTCTTCGGCGACAAGTACGGCGACATCGTGCGCGTGCTCGAAGCGGGCAGTTCCATCGAGTTGTGCGGCGGCACGCACGTGCGCGCCACCGGCGACATTGGCACCATCAAGATCCTCAGCGAAGGGTCCATCGGCTCGAACCTGCGCAGGCTCGAGGCCGTTACCGGCACAAATACTGTGGCGTTGCTACAACGCGTCGACCGAGATATCACCCGCGCTGCCCAACTGCTTGGTGTGCCGGCCGACTCGATGGTCGACGGTGTGGAACGAAAACTCGACGAGATCAAAGCGCTTCGTGACGAGATCAAGCAGTTGCGCGCCGCCAACGCTACCGGGCAAGCCGCCGAGCTGGCCGCGAGTGCAGTAGGCGGTGTAGTTGTTGCCCGAGTCGATGGCCTGTCAACCGGTGAGATCAAGGACCTTGCCGTTGCCGTACGCCAACACGGGGGCGTGCGAGCCGTCGTACTCGCCGGCATCACCGACACCGGCGGGGTGTCGCTCGCTGGGGTTGTTACCGCCGATAGTGGGCTGCAGGCCAGCCAACTTATCGCCAACGCGGCCAAGGCCGTTGGCGGGGGAGGCGGAGGGAAAGGCGACATAGCTACGGCTGGAGGCAAGAACCCGGCCGGGATCGACGACGCCCTGCGGCTGGCGCGAGAGGCAGCCGGTCTGAGCTGATGCGCGTTATTGGCCTCGACTTGGGGTCCAAGCGTGTCGGGGTGGCGGTGAGCGATTCGTCGGGCACAATCGCTGGACCGCTCACCGTTCTACAACGCTCGGGGGACCGAAGCGTCGATCATCGTCGCATCGCTGCCATCGTGGCCGAGGAGGAGGCTGTCCGCGTTGTCGTCGGGTTACCACTGTCGCTCGACGGCAGTATTGGCATCGCGGCGCAGGGTGCCCTCGATGAGGTGGCAATCATGACTAGCGTGGTCGGCGTGCCGGTGGAAACGTGGGATGAACGCCTCACTACGGTGAGTGCCGATCGTATGCTCATCGAGGCCGGCTTGAAGGCCGATGCCCGCCGCAAGGTTGTCGACAAGGTTGCTGCCGCCGTCATTTTGCAAGGTTGGCTCGACCACCGAAACCGTCGCGAGGCACGCGCATGAGGCGGTATCGCTCCGACAACGTCGATGACTGGCAAGACGACGAATGGGACACGCCCGAGGTGCTCTACGACTTCGAAGGTGAAGCACTGCGTGGCGATCGTGGCGTGCTGCGAGTGGTGGGTTTTACCGCGCTTAGTTTGCTGGTCGTTGCGGTGCTCATCGCCGGTGCTGTTGGGCTGTGGGTGGTCAACCAGGTCAATCCAACCGGGGCAGCTGGCGAACGCATCAACTTCACGGTCGACGCCGACGACGACCTCATGTCGGTTTCCAACCGGCTCGAAACCCAGGGCGTTATCTCGTCGGCCAAGGTGTTTCGCTGGTATGTGAACCAGAAGGGCTCGTTTGAACTCACGCCCGGCTACTTCAGTGTCCGCCCGAAAGACGACATGGGCCAAGTCATGCAGGCCCTTAGCACGCTGCCAGAACAAACCTTCGAAAAGGTCACGTTCCCCGAGGGATTTACGGTCGACCAGTTCGGCAAGCGACTCGCGTCGAAATTGCCACGGCTGTCGTCGGCCCGCTTTGCGGCCTTGGCCGCATCGGGCGAGGTGCGTTCGGCCTTCCAGCCCGAAGGCCAGCCGAGCCTTGAGGGTCTCATCTTCCCCGACACCTACCAGGTGTCAGGAAATGAAGACGAACGAAAGGTGCTCGAGAAACTGGTGAAGCAAATGGAGCGCATCGGTGTCGGCGTCGGCTTGGATAAGGCGGTGGAGAAGGTTGGCTACTCGCCGTACGAAGTGTTGGTTGTTGCCTCACTGATCGAACGCGAGGCCAAGTTCGACGAGGACCGGCCAAAGATTGCCCAGGTCATCTACAACCGTCTGGGTGCCCAACCTCAAATTCCGCTACAGATTGATGCCAGTCTGTTCTACGCTCAGGATCCGACATTGACCTTTGGTCAAATCAAGGATCTCGACACGCCGTACAACACGTACAAGTACCGGGGGTTACCGCCAACGCCCATCGCAAGCCCGGGCGCTGCCGCCATCCGTGCTGCGCTCAATCCGTCGCCTCCGCCGCCCCTGTCAGAATGTCCCGACCAGAAGGTGAGCTGTGGGTATCTCTATTACGTGCTAAAGGATAAAGAGGGCCACCATGTTTTTGCTACGAGCTATGCGCAACACCTGGTGAACGTCCAAGCCGCCCAGGACGCCGGCGTTCTCGGCTAGCCGGGAACGGAGGGGTCGGTGACTCGGCCGATAAACAGGACGACTCCCGACCCTTTGTCTCGGATGACGTAGACAAACGGCTTGTTGACGTTGATCGTCGGCCCATGTGACAAGTCCATAGCGCCACCCGTGGCGGCAGCAGCGCGGGTGCCCTCCTCATCGACGTCGATGAACGCCTCATGCTCGATTGTGCTGACGAAGAGACCGCCACGTGCAGTCATGGCCGAGAAATCGGCTGCGCCGAACGCCGATGGCATGCCGAGGTCGATCAGTGTCTCGTTGAGTGTGAGATGGTTGCGCGAGGTCCATTTCGGCATCGTGAGATGAACCCCACCGTCACGAATTGAGCCAAACAACGTTGCAAGCGCCGCCGCGTCGAGTCCCGCTTCGAAGGCTGTGAGGTCGCGTGGAACAATGACCACCATGGCAAAAGCGCCACCTGCGTAGGGCAATTCAACGGCTTGGTAACGTTCGGTCGACGCCGTCGGCAAGAATTCGTTGTAGGCCATGGCAGGTACGGCTACCGGTGTGCCATCGGCCCGGGTGAACTGCATCGAACCCGCGCTGCTGAATGGGAACTCCCACGGTGCGTCGAGCGCAACGGCGTTGACCAACGCGACTCGTGTGGTTGGTTCGATGGTGCCTTTCGGGAACAGCTCCGTAATGAGCTTGTTCGTAGAGCGTTCTACCCAACCGTTTATCGACCGCCGGGCTGCTTCAGCGTCACTGGCGAAATCGACCTCGGCGACCGGGGCTCCGTAATCGCCGGTGACTCGGTCGAGAAACGACGGCAGCAGGTCGGTTCCGTTTTGCACCCAGACCTTGTTAGCGGCGCGCCACTCGGTTGGCGATCCTGCTGTGCGGGCATCGAGTGTGAGGTCGTAGGCGTTCAGCGTCTTGTGCCAGGCTTCGGCCGGCATCGAGGTGTGTAGCACGTTTGCCATCTCCGTGGCGGTCTGCCCCGCTGCACCGGCATAGACCAGGCCGAGAGCCGTGGTAACGCTGTACGGCCCGAGCACAAGGTTGCCGGGTTTTTCCTTCGAGGCTCGGCGGTACAGGTCGACGGCAAACTGATTCATACCCGTGACCAGGGTGGGAAGCTGGCTGCCGTCGGCCTTCGGATCGATTGTTCGTTGACGCACAGCGCCGAAGCGGAGCGTCAAACCGTCATTGGGACTTGGTGTTGTGGACAGTGCCACAGACAGCTCGGTTGTCGTCGCGGGAGTAACTGGGGTTCCGCGTTGGCCAGGGTTGGCCGCGCAGGCACCGATGACGCCAAACACGACCAGTGTTGCAAAGAGTTGTCGAACAAATCGTCGGTCCATACAGGTTGGACGTTATCGCTCGGCCACCTGGTTCCCGGCCGCTAGTTTCCTCAACACTTCAAGATGTTCGCGCCGGGCGAATAGCCTGTAACCAATGCTTCGCTACCTCACCGCCGGAGAATCACACGGCAAGGCCCTTGTCGTCATCATCGAAGGCGTGCCCGCAGGTTTGTCATTGACCGTTGAAGACGTTCAAGGCGAGCTGGCCCGGCGCCGCCTTGGGTTCGGTCGCGGGCCAAGAATGCGCTTCGAACAGGACGAGGTGACCCTGTTGGGTGGGGTCCGCCACGGCCGTACCCTCGGTAGCCCGATTGCCATCGAGGTTGGCAACTCCGAATGGGTTCGGTCCGACAAGTGGCACCAGGAAATGTCGCCGGCACCGGGAAAAACAGCCGCCCGGCTGACCCAGCCCCGACCCGGCCACGCCGACCTGGCCGGGATGCAGAAGTACGGTTTCGACGACGCTCGCGACGTGCTCGAACGGGCCTCGGCCCGCGAGACAGCGGCCAGAGTTGCCGCAGGCACCGTGGCCAAGAAACTGCTCGAAGTACTCGGCATCTCGGTGATCAGTCACGTCATTCAGATGGGCACGGCCCGTTCGAAATCAGTCGATCGCCCGTTGGCAACGGACCTGGCGCGTGTCGACGATTCGGCCGTGCGATGCTTCGACCCGGCGGCTGAAGAAGCCATGATCGCCGAAATCGAAGCGGCAGCAAAAGTCGGCGACTCGCTCGGTGGCATCGTCGAGGTACTGGCCTACGGCGTCCCGGTCGGGCTGGGCAGTCACGTACATTGGGACCGCAAACTCGACGCCCAGTTGGCCCAAGCGGTCATGAGCATCCAAGCCGTAAAGGGCGTTGAAATCGGCGACGGCTTCGAGGTGGCCGGCCGGCGGGGGAGCGATGCCCACGATCCAATCGTTTGGGATGGTGCCGACTACCGACGCACATCGTCGCTTGCAGGAGGCACCGAAGGTGGAATATCGACTGGCGAAATCCTTGTTGTCCGCGCCGCTATGAAACCTCTCGCCACCTTGAACCGGCCCACATTGCCCACGGTCGACGTTGTCACGAAGCAAGCATCGGTGTCGTTCAAGGAACGAACCGATGTCACCGCTGTGCCGGCCATGGGCGTGGTTGCCGAGACGATGGTTGCCTTAGTACTCGCCACCGAGGCGTTGCGAAAATTCGGCGGCGATTCGGTGACGGAATTCGTTCGCAACGCGCAAGGATTTCAGGATTCCCTCTAATGGGCGGCGTTCACATTGTGCTCGTCGGCATGACCGGGTCGGGCAAATCGACAACGGGCCGAAAGCTCGCTCAGCAACTCGGGTTTCGATTTGTCGATAGCGACGAGGCGATCACCCAACGTTCAGGTCGAACTGTTCGTGAGATCTTCGCCACCGACGGAGAGCCGACATTTCGTCGTATCGAATCGTCGGTGCTGGCCGACCTCGTCTCGACACACGAGCCGTTAGTAATTGCCACGGGTGGCGGTGCAGTGCTCTCGGCCGCCAACCGCGCGTTGTGTCGGTCTAACGCCACGGTGATCTGGTTACGCGCCCAACCGAACACCCTGGTGAGTCGGCTTTCCAAAAGTCCTCGAGGACATCGACCGCTTCTCGACGGCGACTTGGCACGGCAGATTCAAGAAATGTGGGAGACCCGCTACGCCTTGTACTCCGAGGCTTCCCATCGCGTTGTCGATGTCGACCCGTTGACATTCGAAACCGTCGTTAACGCGTTGCGCAACTGTGTCGCGCCGAAAAGAATCGATGTGTCGCTCGGTGATCGTGGCTACCCGGTCTTGGTAGGCCACGGGGTCAGCACCCAACTACCCGACCTGCTCCCAGCGTCGGCTCGACGCGTTGCAGTGGTCACACAAAAGGGCATCCCCGTTCATGTTCACCCCGGGCGAGATAATCAGGTTTTCACGATCGGTGATGGAGAGCAGAACAAGACCCTTGCCTCAATCGAGGCGTTGTGTCGTGCGTTTGCCCGCTGGGGAATGAACCGAAGCGATTGTGTCGTGGCGGTGGGCGGAGGGATGGTGACCGATGTTGCCGGTTTCGCTGCTGCGACATACCAACGCGGTATCTGCGTCGTTCATGTTCCAACCACCCTTCTCGGCATGGTCGACGCCGCAATCGGAGGCAAGACGGCCGTCAATATCCCCGAGGGCAAAAACCTGGTCGGCGCATTTTGGCAACCGAGCGGGGTGCTGTGTGACCTGAATCATCTTGCTACGCTGCCCGACCGAGAATGGCGTTGCGGCACGGGTGAAATGGCGAAGTACCATTTTCTTACCGGTGATGATTTGGCGGCCATGCCGCTGACCGACCGCGTAGCGGCATGTGTTCGCATCAAGGCCGACGTCGTCGGAAACGACGAACGAGAGTCCGTGTCTTTCGACAACACCCGTGGTCGGGCCTTATTGAACTACGGCCATACCTTGGGTCATGCCCTAGAGATCGCGACCGAACATGCGCTCAAACATGGTGAGGCCATCGCCATTGGTTTGGTGTACGCGGCCAGGCTGGCGCAATGTCTTGGCCGAATCGATGCCGACCGGGTCGACTATCACATCCGCGTCGTCGAAAGTTACGGACTCGACACCCGGATTCCTTCTGGGCTGTCGGTTGACCATCTCGTTGCGCTCATGGGTCGCGACAAGAAGGCCATTAACAGTCTCACATTTGTGCTCGACGGTGCCACAGGTCTTGAAGTGGTGCCCAACGTGGCCCGTGAGCCAATTCAAGCCGCACTGGAGCAGATGGCATGAGCACAATTCTTTTGCTTCACGGTCCGAACCTGAACCTGTTGGGCCAACGAGAGCCCCATATCTACGGCACCGCTACCCTGGCCGACTACGAAGACGCAGCGCGCGCTGCGGCCGCGAGCGAGGGCCACGATATCGAGACCTTCCAATCGAACCACGAGGGTCAGTTGGTCGATGCAATTCATGGCGCTCGAAACCGCGTGGCGGCCATCATCATTAATCCCGGGGCGTTCACGCATTACGCCTGGAGCATTCATGACGCGCTGGCGGCGTTCAACGGGCCAATCCTTGAGGTGCACATCAGCAATCCCAATGCTCGCGAGGCATGGAGGCACACGAGCGTTGTGTCGCCGGTTGCCAAAGGCACCATTGTGGGCCTCGGCATGCATGGTTACGAGCTAGCGGTTGCAGCCGTTTCGCGCCTGCTCCGCTAGCCTTGCACACCGACCCCACCAGCAAGAGGTAAAAAGTGCCTGCAATTTCCACCAACGACTTTAAGAATGGCATGACCTTGCTGCTCGATAACGGGTTGTTCACCGTTATCGACTTTCAGCATGTGAAGCCCGGTAAAGGCGGTGCTTTCGTGCGCACCAAAATCCGCAACGCCCGTACCGGTGCAGTTCTGGATCGTACGTTCAACGCGGGCATCAAGGTCGAGCAGGCCATCGTCGACAAGCGCGACATGCAGTTCCTGTACAAGAGCGGCGACGACTACGTATTCATGAATACGACCACGTACGACCAGGTCAATGTGCCGCGCCAAGCCCTCGGCGACGCTGCTCATTATCTGATCGAGCAGGCCATTGCCATGATTACGTCGTTCAATGACGAAATTATCGGGGTCGAGATTCCGGCATCGGTCGAATTGCTCATCACCGAGTGTGAGCCCGGCATCCAAGGCGACCGCGTTAGCGGCGGACGCAAACCAGCCACTGTCGAAACGGGCAAGGTTATCCAGGTTCCGCTGTTCGTCAACCAGGGCGACCGAATCAAGGTCGACACCCGCACGGGCGACTACATCACCCGGGTCTGAGGTGGCTAGCCCCGAACGCGACGACCTGAGGTCCGAGGCACGCGAACGCGCGCTCGCCCTGCTGTATGAAGCCGAAGCAAAAACCATGAGCGGTGCCGAGGTTCTCGCTGCGCTCCCGGTTCCAGCCGACCCTCTGGCGGTCATGCTCGTGGAAGGGGTCGACGCCGCCCGGGGCGAAATCGATACCATCCTGCGTGAATCGGCTAAGGGTTGGACCCTTGAACGCATGCCGGTTATCGACCGGACAGTATTGCGAATTGCGTGCTACGAGTTGATGTATCGCCCCGACGTTCCTGTGGCCGTAATCTTGAACGAGGCTGTGCAGCTAGCCAAAGATTATTCCACCGACGACTCGGGTCGCTTCGTCAACGGAATGCTTGCCACCATTTCTCGACGGCTCCGCCCAGAGTGAAACGCGTCGTTCGGGGATTCGACGTTGCGCTCTTCGACCTCGATGGCACGCTGAGCGATTCGGCGCCAGGTATTGTGGCATCGCTCGAGCACGCCTTTGTTGGGCTTGAGCTGCCCGTTCCAGGCAATCTGCTCAGGTCTATTGGGCCGCCGTTGCCGGTAATGTTGGAACAACTTGGCGTACCTGTCGAGCTGCACGACAGTTTCATCGATGCCTACCGGTCGAGGTACGCCACCATCGGACTCTTCGAAAACGAGCTCTACGAGGGTATAGCCGACGTTGTGTCGGCGCTCAGTGCGAACGGTGTGGCGTTGGCAGTGGCTACGTCCAAGCCCGAGCCGTATGCGGTGCGAATCCTTGAATACTTCGGACTTTCGCGCTTGTTCGACGTCATTGCGGGGGCAACGTTGGACGGAACGCGGGGAGCGAAGGCCGATGTGATTGCCCATTGCCTGGCGCAACGTTCACCGGTTGCATCCGACAGGATCATTATGATTGGCGATCGGCATCACGACATTCGGGGTGCAGCACATCACGGTATTCGTGCCATCGGGGTCACCTGGGGCTACGGCGATCAACCAGAACTCGTAGCGGCTGGCGCGCGATGGGTAGTCGACCGACCAGATGAACTGGTCGACCTCATCGTGTAGTACGTTTGGGGTCTGACCGTGAAGCAGGTTCTGTGAGACCTGAACGGAAGGAGCCAGCTGTGCCCAACTCTTCCTCGCCCGACGCGCCCCCTAACGGGGGCGTTTTTGCTGCCCGGTCCGAGGTGATGAATGTCGACGACGTGCGCCGGGCTGCCACCCGTATCGCACACGAAATTGCCGAACGAAACGGGGGGCTCGACAACGTTGTGCTGGTGTCGCTTGCCCGCGGCGGTATCTGGCTCGGCGAGATGCTGGCTGCAGCAATCAGCCGCCACGAGGGCGTGGCCGTGCCCACCGGTGTACTCGATGTGTCGATGTACCGAGACGACATTGGTCTGCGTCCCGTCCTGCCCTCGGTCGTTTCCAATGTCCCGCCCATCGGTGGATCGGTAGTGGTCCTTGTCGACGACGTTCTCTATACCGGCCGCACTATTCGAGCTGCCCTCGATGCTCTGAACGACCACGGTCGACCACGAGCCGTTCAGCTGGCAGTGCTGGTCGATCGCGGGCATCGAGAGCTGCCAATTCGGCCTGACTATGTTGGAAAGAACCTTCCAACCAGTAGCGACGAACGTGTCACGGCTACTGCTCAGGGCGTCGTCATCGAAAAGCGTGCCGCCGACCATGGCGAGAGCGTGTGACAAAGCACCTGCGTTCCATCTCCGAGCTGAACGCCGAAGGTCTACGGTCGCTGCTCGATCTCACCGATCACATGGCCGAAATCAACCGTCGACCCATCCCGAAAGTGCCAGCCTTGCGCGGCAAAACTGTTGTAAGTCTCTTCTACGAAGACTCGACGCGCACTCGGTTGTCGTTCGAGACGGCGGCCAAGCGCTTGTCCGCCGATACGATGACGTTCTCGGTCAGTACCTCGAGCGCCAACAAGGGTGAAAGCCTGCGTGACACGGTCGAAACGATCGAGGCCATGGGAATCGATGCAGTCATCGTTCGCCATAAGTCGGCCGGCGTTCCTTGGAGGCTGAGCGATTGGCTCGATGCCTCGGTCATCAACGCTGGCGATGGCTGGCACGAGCATCCAACCCAGGCAATCCTCGATGCCTACACCATTCGTAACGAAGCCAAAAAGCCGTTCGAGGAACTTCACGTTGCGATCGTCGGTGATGTGAAACACAGCCGGGTGGCTCGATCGAACGTCGCGGCTTTCACGATGCTTGGCGCTCGTGTCACGCTCGTCGCCCCGCCAACGTTGCTTCCGCCGTCACTCGTTGGCTGGCCGGTGCAGGTCAGCCACAACCTCGACGACGTGGTCGGCACGGTCGATGTTGCCTATTGCTTACGGATGCAGTTGGAACGTCAGGAGCAGTCGCTCGTACCGTCGTTACGTGAATACACCCAGCTCTACGGCCTCACCTCGCACCGGGCCGATCGCCTCGCCGAGGGTGCCATCATCATGCACCCTGGACCGATGAATAGGGGCGTCGAAATCGACCCCGAGGTAGCTGACAGGCCCAATTCGGTCATCGCTGCGCAAGTAACGAATGGCGTATCGGTCCGGATGGCGGTTCTGTACTGGTTGCTCGGTTCGGGCACAACTCTCGGAGGTAGTGATGTCTGAAACGCTCATCGTCAAAGGCGGACGAGTCGTCGACCAATCGGGGTCTCGGCTGGCCGATGTCGCCATCGAGGATGGCCGGATTGTCGGCGTCGGAGCCGATCTCAGCGGGGGGCGAATACTCGACGCGGCGGGCTGCGTGGTGTCGGCTGGCCTCGTTGACCTCCACGTGCACCTTCGTGAGCCGGGCAAGGAAGAAGCGGAGACTATCGAGACCGGTAGTCGGTCGGCTGCGCTCGGCGGGTTCACCGCCATCGTCGCCATGCCCAATACCACTCCAGCGATCGATAGCGCTGCGGTCGTGCGAGAAGTGCAGGAGTTGGGCCGCGCCGCAAACTTGGTCGACGTGTACGTGGCCGGTGCGATTACCGTTGGCCGCAAGGGTACGCACCTTGCACCGATGGGGGAGATGGCTGCACTGGGGGTGCGGTTCTTCACCGACGACGGCAACGGTGTGCAAGACGGTCGGCTCATGCGCCGAGCAATGGAGTACGCCGTTGGACTCGGTGTCACGTTGGCTCAGCATTGTGAGGACGACGCCATCTGCGGCGGAGGCGTTATGCACGAAGGTGAATGGTCGAGCCGGCTCGGTCTGCCGGGACAACCTTCGGAAACCGAGGAGCTCATGGTGATGCGAGACATCATTTTGGCTCGTCTCACCGGTGCCACGGTGCACTTTCAACACCTCTCGACCCGACGTTCGCTCGACTACATCCGTCAAGCGCGGGCCGAAGGTCTGCCCGTGTCGGCCGAAGCCACGCCTCATCATTTCACCTTGACCCACGCCGCCTGCGCCGGGTACGACACGGTGTTCAAAGTCAACCCACCGCTGCGTACCGACGACGACGTCGCCGCGGTGCGTGTCGCGCTTGGCGACGGTTCGGTCGACTGCATTGCTACCGACCATGCCCCGCACACCTCGACCGACAAAGAGCTGCCGTTCGATCAGGCTCCTCCCGGCATGATTGGCCTCGAAACAGCTTTGGCGCTCGCGCTCACCGAGCTTCATTTGCCGATCGAGAAGGTCTTGTCGCTTATGTCGTGGCAGCCGGCTCGGCTGGCTCGTGCCATCGATGCTCACGGTGGGGTGCTCCGTGCTGGCCGACCCGCCAATCTCTGCGTCATCGACCCGCTGGCGACGTGGACAGTTGACGCCAGTGCGATGGCGAGCAAGTCGCGCAATAGTCCGTTCGTTGGCCGGTCACTGCGTGGACGCGTTCGCCACACCGTCTTCAACGGGGTGGCTGTTGTACAAGACGGAGAAGCGACAAGATGAATGACCATGCATCAAAATGCATGAATATGCAAGGATGGACGTTGTGACAATCAGACAAGCGGCCTTAGTTCTCGCCGATGGAACCGTGTTCGAAGGTGACGCACTCGGCTACCAACCAAACGTCGGAGTTGCCTCAGGCGAGGTTGTCTTCAACACCGCCATGTCGGGCTACCAAGAAATCATCACCGATCCCAGCTATGCCGGCCAGATCATCACGTTCACCTATCCTCACATCGGGAACTACGGCGTGAACCTCACGGACTTCGAGTCGCGAGGGATCTACTGCCGAGGAATAGTCATTCGTGAGATGGCCAGGCGTGACAGCAACTATCGCAGCCAAAATCACCTCGACACGCTGCTCCAGCGATACAACATTGCTGGCATTGGCGGCATCGACACGCGCCGCCTCACGCGGCACTTGCGTGACCGCGGTGCCATGTCGGGAGCGTTCGGCACCGCCAACGAGGCAACGCTGTTGCATGCAGCGAACACCGAGCCTGGTACCGCCGGAATCGACCTGGCAACGTCGGTGTCGACCCGCGTTCCGTACACTGTTGGCGCTGGCGCGTTGCAGGTAGTCGCATACGACTTTGGTCTCAAGCACACGATTCTGCGTCACCTTGCCCAGTTTGCGACGGTGCACGTCGTGCCCGCCGGAACCTCGGCAGCCGAGGTGTTGGCCCACAACCCCGATGGAGTCTTTCTCTCGAACGGCCCGGGCGACCCAGTACATGTTGTCGATGCAGCCGTCAACATCCGGGCGCTGCTCGACTCGGGGGTGCCGATGTTTGGCATCTGTCTCGGACATCAGCTCATGGGCCTCGCCCTCGGTGCCGACATTGTGAAGCTCCCGTTCGGGCATCACGGCGCTAACCATCCGGTCAAAAACCTGGTGACCAACCACATCGAGATCACAAGTCAGAACCACAACTTTGCTGTCGACATCGAATCTCTCACCGGCGTGGCCGTCCTCACCCACGTCAACTTGAACGACGGCGTTTGCGAAGGCATGTCGGTGTGCGGCGCAAACGCGTTCAGCGTCCAGCATCACCCCGAAGCTGGGCCTGGCCCGCACGAATCGGCCTATCTCTTTCGAGATTTCTTCAACCGGATCGCCAGTACATCGTCGGTCTCCGGCTGGTTGCCCGAACTTCCCTACGATCTGGCCGGCCTGCCAATGCCCGAAGCAGGAGTTGCGTAATGCCACGCCGTAACGACATTTCGTCGATTCTTATCATTGGCTCAGGGCCCATCGTCATCGGACAAGCCTGCGAGTTCGACTACTCCGGTACCCAGGCCTGCCGGGTACTTCGAGAGGAGGGTTACCGGGTCATCTTGGCCAACTCCAACCCAGCGACCATCATGACTGACCCAGAGTTCGCCGATGCCACATACATCGAGCCGCTTACCGTCGACGTCCTGATTGCCATTATCGACAAAGAAAAGCCCGACGCGGTGTTACCCACACTGGGCGGACAGACCGGTCTGAACCTGGCCATGGAGTTGTTCCGCCTCGGTCGGGTTGGCGTGCCGGGCACACCCGAACTCATCGGTGCCAACGCCGCGGCCATTGAAACGGCCGAAGACCGAGAATTGTTCAAGCGAGCAATGATTGAGATCGGCCTGTCGGTCCCGGTGTCGGGTACGGCTCACACGATCGACGAGGCTCTGGCGCTCGTCGATCAAATTGGGCTGCCGCTCATTGTTCGGCCTGCCTACATTCTGGGCGGTCGAGGCACCGGTATTGCCAGTACTCGGGCCGAGTTTGAAAAGCTCGCCGCGCTTGGGCTCGAGGCCAGCCCCATCAGCGAAATTCTTGTCGAGACGTCCATCGCGGGGTGGAAGGAGTACGAGCTCGAAGTCATGCGTGACCACGCCGACAACTGCGTGATTGTTTGCTCGATCGAAAACTTCGATCCGATGGGGGTGCATACCGGAGACTCGATCACGGTTGCCCCCGCGCAAACCCTCACCGATGTCGAGTACCAAAAGATGCGTGATGCAGCGTTTGCGTGTATCCGACGCGTGGGGGTCGAGACCGGCGGATCCAATGTGCAGTTCGCAGTAAACCCGGACAACGGCGACATGGTCGTGATCGAAATGAACCCTCGGGTATCGCGATCTTCGGCATTGGCGTCGAAGGCGACGGGTTTTCCAATCGCCAAGATTGCAGCGCGTCTTGCCGTCGGATACACGCTCGACGAAATCCCCAATGACATCACCCGCAAGACACCGGCAAGCTTCGAACCCTCGATTGACTATGTGGTCACCAAGATTCCTCGGTGGGCCTTCGAGAAACTGCCCGGTACGTCAGGCGTCCTCGGAACCCAGATGCAGTCCGTTGGTGAAGCAATGGCAATCGGACGAACATTTCCCGAGAGCTTTCAAAAGGCACTGCGCTCGTTGGAAACCGGCCGCCTCGGACTCAACTGCGATCCAGCCGAGGTGCAATACGACGCCTTGTCCGACGGAGCGCTGCTCGCAGCAGCATCCATTGGCACACCCGAGCGTCCATTCCAACTCGAAGCAGCGTTGCGTCGAGGCATTGACCTCGATCGTGTGTACGAATCCACCCGGGTCGATCCATGGTTCCTCGACCAGATGCTGCTTATCACCGAGGAACGTGGCGAACTGGGCCGGGTTGGCTTCGCAGCGATGGACCGTCGGTCGTGGCGTCGAGCCAAACGCCTCGGCTTCTCCGACGCGCAACTTGGGTATCTGTGGTCCGTAAGCGAGGCCGACGTGCGAGCTGCACGCATTGGCGCCGGGGTGGTGCCAACGTTCAAAACGGTCGACACGTGCGCGGCGGAGTTCGATGCCGCTACGCCATACCACTACTCCACCTATGAAGATGAGGACGAGATCAGGCCGTCGGATCGTCGCAAGGTAGTGATCCTGGGCAGCGGCCCGAACCGTATTGGTCAGGGCATCGAGTTCGACTACTGCTGTGTGCATGCCAGCTTTGCGTTACGTGAGGCCGGCTTTGAAACCATCATGGTTAACTGCAACCCCGAAACAGTGTCGACGGACTACGACACCAGCGACCGGTTGTATTTCGAGCCGCTCACGTTCGAGGACGTGATGAATGTCATCGAGGCCGAGCGTCCAGTCGGTGTCATCGTGTCGTTGGGGGGCCAAACGCCGCTCAAACTCGCCGGGCTGTTGCCGCCGGAACTGGTAGTCGGAACGTCGCCGGCCTCCATCGACGCTGCCGAGGATCGCGAGCGATGGAACATCTTGTGCGGCGAACTCGGTATCGCCCAACCGCCGGGCGGAACCGCCGTGACTCTCGACGAGGCGTTGACCATCACCGAGCGCATTGGCTACCCGGTGTTGGTGCGCCCCAGCTATGTGCTTGGTGGGCGCGCCATGCGCATCGTCGACACCGACCACCAGCTTGGCGACGCAATGCGCGAACTCATTGGGTTCGGGTCGCTAGGTCGAGAAGGTGGGCTGTCGGCGCAACGTCCGGTACTCATCGATCAGTTCTTAGAGGACGCCACCGAAGTCGATGTTGATGCACTACGAGACGCCACCGGAGACGTGCTCATCGGAGGCGTCATGGAGCATGTCGAGGAAGCTGGCGTGCATTCGGGCGACTCTGCTTGTGCCCTGCCGCCACCGAATCTGGCACCGTGGGTGATCGAAGTTATCGAGGCATACGCCACCGCCATTGCTCACGCGCTCGACGTCAAAGGCCTGCTCAATGTGCAGTTTGCTGTCCGGCAGAATCAGGTCTTCGTTATCGAGGCCAACCCTCGTGCCAGCCGTACCGTTCCATTCGTGGCCAAAGCAACAGGAGTCCCGCTTGTCAAGGCTGCGGCGCGCATCATGCTTGGAGCAACGCTGGCCGAACTGCGCGCCGAAGGCATCGTTCGCCCGCCGATAGTTGGGCATACGTCGGTGAAAGAGGCTGTCCTTCCGTTCAACCGTTTCCCCGAAGTCGACCCCGCCCTCGGGCCCGAGATGCGGTCGACCGGCGAAGTGATGGGCATTGCATCCACGTTTGGCCTCGCATTCGCCAAAGCGCAAACTGCAGCGTCAACGACCTTGCCGACATCGGGGATGGTCTTTTTGTCGCTCGCCGACCGCGATAAACCCGCCGGACTTGTCGTTGCACGCCGATTCACCGAGTTGGGCCTCACGCTGGTAGCCACGGATGGAACCGCCGACTTTCTTGCCCGGTTTGGTGTACCGGTCCAAAGTCGTGTTGCCAAGATCAGCGATGGCGCTGGCACGAATGCCATCGATCTCATCAAAGCCGGGAGAATTGCGCTGGTGGTCAACACGTACCGGGGGAGTGATACCCGAACCGATGGCGAAGTGATTCGTAAGGCCGCGATCACGCACAAAGTGAGTTGCCTGACGACCGTCGCGGCTGCTCTCGCGGCCGCTCAAGGTACGGCCGAAGCGGCGAAGGCGGGCCTCACCGTTCGCAGCTTGCAGGAGTGGCACCAGCTCACGCCATGACCGACCTTCACGCTCGGGTTGGTACCGTGCCCCTCGTCAACCCCATCATGTTGGCATCTGGCACCGCCGGGTACGGGCCAGAACTCGCCTCCTTTCTGCCGCTCGACCAGATTGGCGCTGTGGTTACAAAGTCGCTTGCCGCGTATGAATGGGCTGGTAACCCTGCCCCTCGCGTCCACCCGACGCGAGCGGGAATGCTCAACGCAGTGGGCTTGCAGGGTCCGGGGGTGGCGGCATGGTTGGAGCACGATCTTCCCAGCCTGTTGTCGACCGGCGCCACTGTGGTCGTCAGTATTTGGGGTCGCACGGTCGATGACTACCTGCAGGCCGCCGAGATGCTTGCCCAGGCACCCGTGGGCGTCGTAGCGGTTGAAGTCAACCTTTCGTGTCCCAATCTCAAGGGCAAGGAGATGTTCGCGCAGTCGCCCGCATCGGCGGCTGCCGTTATGGCTGCCACGGCGTTGGTCAACCGGCCGCGTTGGGCGAAACTCACAGCGGCTGTGGCGAGCGTGCCCGAGATCGCCAGAGCCGCGGTTGACGGGGGAGCGAGCGCGGTTACCCTCATCAATACTGTTCCAGGGCTCGTGCTCGACATCAGTCGTCGGCGTCCACTGCTCGGAAACGGGTCCGGAGGCTTGTCGGGCGCAGCCATCGGGCCGGTCGCTCTCAAAGCTGTATGGGATGTCCGCGCCGCCCTTCCGGACCTGCCCATTATTGGGGTAGGGGGTATTTCGACCGCCCAAGACGTCGTGGCCATGCTCCTCGCTGGGGCGAACGCTGTACAGATCGGTACGGCCTCATTCGCCGATCCGCGGAGTGCTTTCAAAGTGCTCAAGGGTCTGAGACGATGGTGCGTTCGCAATGGCATTGGGTCGTTGAATGAACTCATCGGAGGTGCTCATGGAAGTACGTGACCATTTGGCCCTGGCCCTCGATGTTGACGACCTCGTCGATGCCACACGCCTCGCCCGCAAACTTCGGCCCTACTTCGGCGTCGCCAAGGTCGGGCTCGAGCTGTTCAGCGCCGCCGGGCCAGAAGCGGTCGGCACGTTGCGAGATATGGGCTATCGCGTATTTCTCGACCTTAAGCTGCACGACATCCCAACCACAGTGGCCAAGGCGTCTCGCGTACTCGGAGCATTGGGAGCCGAGTTCCTCACGTTTCACGCCCATGGCGGTGAGGTGATGTTGAACGCCGGGGTTGAAGGCCTTCTCGGTGGAGCTAGCGCGGCCGGACTTCCAGTTCCAATGGCGGTAGCGGTCACGGTGCTAACTAGTGACGCCGACGCTCCGCCGCACATTCTGCCTCGCCGCGTCGCCGCTGCTATCGAGTCTGGTTGCGGCGGCATTGTGTGTTCTGCACTCGACGTTCACGAGGCCAAACTCGTCGCTCCGAGAGTTTTCGCCATCGTTCCTGGCACTCGACCGAGCGGGTCGGACTCCCACGACCAGGCGCGGATCTCCACGCCGATCGACGCCATGCATGCCGGTGCCGACCTGCTCGTCGTTGGTCGGGTTGTCACTCATGCCGACGATCAGATCGCAGCGGCCGAGCGTTTTGTGGCGTCGTTAGAGTCAGTGGTGCGCGCCCTCTGAACGGCTTGCGACGCAACGACTAGGCTTCCCAACATGGCATCACCCCCACAGTTCACCCCTGAACAACGCGCTGCCGCACTTGTTAAGGCCGCAACGGTACGCACAGCACGAGCCGACCTCAAAGAGCGCATCAAAATGGGCTCGGTGTCCTTGGCCGAGGCGCTTTCGATGGCCGAGACCGACGATATCGTCGGCAAACTGAAGGTGCTGACCCTGCTCGAGAGTCTGCCCGGCTTGGGTAAGGTCAAGGCCCGACGTCTTATGGAAGAACTCGACATCGCCGACAATCGGCGTGTTCAGGGTCTCGGTTCACAGCAGCGCGCTGCTTTGCTCCAACGGTTCTAGCTTGCCACCGTGATTGTCGTTATTTCGGGCCCAGGTGGTGTCGGAAAGGGCACCGTTGTCGAGGCTCTTCTCAAACGGGACCCTACGTTGTGGCTGTCACGTTCGTGGACCACACGTGAGCGTCGACCCAGCGAACGAGACGATGCGTACGTCTTTACCGACCGCCCGACCTTCGAGGCCAGGCTTGCCGAGGGCGGATTTCTCGAGTGGACCGAGTTTTTGGGCAATTACTACGGCACCCCGGTGCCGCGGTCAGGTGTCAACGATGTTGTCGTGCTGGAAATCGAAGTCGACGGTGCCCGCCAGGTGCGTGACCTGAATGCCGATGCGGTTCTCATTTTTGTCATGCCGCCGTCGCGTGCCGAACAGCAGCGTCGATTGCGGGGGCGGGGCGACCCGGAAGACAAGGTTGCCCAGCGGCTGCGAAAGGCCGACGAGGAAGAACCTGTGGGGCTGGCTCTGTCCGACTTTGTGGTCGTCAACGACGACATCGACCGTACCGTCGACGAGTTGTTGCAGATCATTCGCAGTGAACGCGAACAACGGTCCGCAGCCTGCTAGCATTCTTCCGTCAACTGTGGAGGATATTCTCAATGAACCGCGCCCATGATTCAATGGTCAACCCCCCAATCGAAGACTTGCTCGACCGTGTCGACTCTAAGTTCAGCCTCGTAACGTTGGCTGCCACCCGCGCTCGCCAGATCAATTCCTACTTCAATCATCTCGGCGATGGTCTTGGGCAAATGGTTCCGCCACAGGTCACCTCAACGTCGCGTAAGCCGCTGTCCATCGGTTTCGAGGAGATTGCCGCGGACAAGATTGTTCTTCGCCGCCACGTTCCTGTCGACGTTGTCGACGACGCCGCCTCGGCCTGACCCGCCTCGTTGTGAGTCCGTTGTCTCCGCTGGCTGGTAGGCGGATCGTTCTCGGGGTCACTGGAGGAATTGCAGCCTACAAAGCGGTCGACATCTGTCGTCGTTTGGTCGACGCTGGTGCTCATGTCATCCCGGTACTCACAGCTGCAGCTGAAAAGATGGTCGGGGTCACAACGTTTTCGGCCCTAGCGAGCGAGCCCGCTCGCACGTCGCTGTGGGAAGGTCCCGACCCCATTCAGCACACCAAACTGGGTCAAACGGCCGACCTCATTCTGGTTGCCCCTGCCACCGCCCGCCTCATCGGGGCGTATGCGCATGGCATATCGTCGGACTTACTGACCAACGTTCTTATTGCCAGTCGTGCACCAGTTGTCGTGGCCGCGGCAATGCACACCGAGATGTGGGAACATCCAGCGGTCCAGGACAATGTTGCGATGCTGCGACGTCGCGGTGTGCTGGTGATCGACCCGGCAGTCGGGCATCTGGCCGGTGGCGATACGGGCCGCGGCCGCCTCGAAGAGCCCGAGGTCGTAGTGGCTGCCGTTATCCGAGCCTTGTCGGCGGGTGACCTTGTCGGTCGACGTGTGGTCGTTACTGCGGGCGGTACGCGTGAACCCATTGACGCGGTTCGAGTTATCGCCAACCGTTCGTCGGGCAAGCAGGGCTACGCCATTGCTGCTGCGGCCGCCGAACGTGGGGCGAGTGTGGTCTTGATCTCCACTGTCGATCGTGCGGCTCCCGCCGGTGTCACGCTGGTTTGCGTCGAGACCGCCGCCCAATTACAAGTAGCTGTCGAGGCCGAAGCTCTGGTGAGTGACATTGTGATCATGGCGGCCGCGGTTGCCGATTTTCGCCCAGTTGAAGCCGCGGCCGGGAAGATCAAGAAGGACAACGGTGTTCCCACCATCCTTCTGGAAAAAACTACCGACATCCTGCTCGGGCTGGGTATAGCCAAACGCGCCGGTCAGGTACTCGTCGGGTTTGCCGCCGAGACCGACGACCTCTTGGCCAATGCGGCCAAGAAAATCATCGCCAAGCGACTCGACCTCATCGTTGCCAACGATGTCAGCGCGCCGGGTGTCGGGTTTGCTCACGACACCAATGCGGTCACCATTCTGCGCCCCAATGGCATGTCGCGTACGCTAGAGCTAGCCGATAAACGTGTTATTGCCCACGCCGTTCTGGACAGCGTGATCGAAATTCTCTCTATCAACGAACATCAGGAGCAAGTGTGAGCCGCTGGACCTTTACTTCGGAATCAGTAACCGAGGGCCATCCCGACAAGATGGCCGATCAGGTATCCGATGCCGTGCTCGACGCTATTCTCGCCGTGGATCCCGCCGGCCGGGTTGCGTGCGAAACATTGCTCACCACAGGGCTGTGCGTGGTCGCCGGAGAAATCACTACCAGTGCGTATGTCGACATTCCCAAGTTGGCCCGTTCGGTCATCAACGGCATCGGTTACGACAACGCGCTCTATGGCTTCGATGGCAACACGTGCGGCGTGATTGTGTCTATCGACGAGCAATCGCCCGACATTGCCCAGGGTGTCGATTCGTCCGAAGAGGTTCGAGCAGGCAAGAGCGGCGAAGACATCCTCAATGCCCAGGGTGCCGGCGACCAGGGCATGATGTTCGGTTACGCATGTGACGAAACTGCCGACCTCATGCCGTTGCCCATCTGGCTGGCTCACCGTCTTGCCGAACGACTCACCGAGGTTCGCAAGGCCGACGTCGTGCCCTACCTTCGCCCCGACGGTAAGACACAAGTCACCTTCGACTACGAAGATGGGCACCCAGTGCGCCTCCGGTCGGTGCTTATCTCGACCCAACACGCGCCGGGCGTCGATCGTGACAGCATGATTCGCCCCGATCTTATCGAGCAGGTCATCCGTCCAATCGTCCCAGCGCAGTTCGCCGACGATGCCTACGACGTACATATCAACCCCACGGGTGTCTTCATCCTTGGTGGTCCGCACGCCGACACCGGGCTTACGGGTCGAAAGATCATTGTCGACACCTACGGCGGCATGGGTCGTCATGGTGGCGGTGCGTTCTCCGGTAAGGACCCCTCGAAGGTCGACCGTTCGGCTGCGTACGCGGCCCGTTGGGTGGCCAAGCATGTCGTTGCCTCCGGGGCGGCAACGCGCTGCGAGGTCCAGGTGGCGTACGCCATTGGTATGGCCCAGCCGGTCAGCATCCTGGTCGAGACGTTTGGTACCGAAACGGTGGCTCCCGACGTCATCGAGCGCGCCGTTCGGGCCACGTTCGACCTTCGCCCGGGTGCAATTCTTCGCGATCTCGATCTGCGTCGACCTATCTACCAAAAGACCGCTGCTTACGGTCACTTCGGCCGTCCCGACCCCGACTTCACCTGGGAGACCGTCAGCCGCCTCGCCGACTTCACGGCAGCTCTTTCCTGAGTACAGTCTCGATTTTGCCGAGCCAGGCAGGCATGTCGCTTGCCGTACGGGTACTACCCGACGTAAAAGGTTTCGAAAAAACGTTCGACTATCTGGTTCCTGGTTCGTTCCGGGACCAGATACGCGTTGGCACCATCGTGCGGATTCGCCTCAGCGGTCGAGACGTTCGCGGCTGGGTGGTGGCAGTCGATGTCGAGCCGCCCACCGGTGTCGTGCTTTCACCGATTCGCCGGGTCGTGGGTTGGGGTCCCCGAGCTGAACTGGTTGACTTGGCTCACTGGGCCGCGCATCGGTGGTTCGGCCGGACTGCTCACCTCCTGACGACCGCTTCGCCCGACAACACGGTGCTCCACGTTGTCGAGCGCAAGCCGGTCGCGCTGCCGGTGCCGGTCACCCTCGATGTTTTGCACGATGGGTTGTTCCAGGGTGCCGGAGCCGTCTTTCGGCTCCCACCCACAAGCGACGGCTACAACGTTGCTATAAGCGCATGCCGTCGTGGCAATGCGCTCATCCTGGTTCCAACGGTCGGAGCGGCCCGCCAGCTTGGGGCTCGCTTGCGCCGCGGTGGCATCGACATCTCGCTCGCGCCGCGTGACTGGGCTCAGATCGCAGGGGGCGGATCCGCCATCGGAACCCGTGCCGCGGTGTGGGCACCGGTACGAGACATCAAGGCCATCGTTGTCTTCGACGAGCACGACGAGAGTCATCAACAGGCACAATCACCGACCTGGAATGCCCGCGATGTGGCGATTGAGCGGGCCCGGCGTGCAGGGGTGCCGTGTGTGCTCGTATCGCCGATGCCTACGTTGGAGGCGCTCGACACGTTCGCGCTGACAACTGTGTCTCGGTCTGAGGAACGCGAGGGTTGGCCGATCATCGACATTGTCGACGTCGGCCGCGATACCGACAAAAATCGGGGCCTGTTGCTGACCGACCGCGCCATGAGTGAATTGGGATCGCAACGCCGTGTCATTGTCGTTACCAACGTGACCGGTCAGGCCAAGCTCCTTGCTTGCGTCGCCTGCGATGAGCTGGCCCGATGCGAGACTTGCGATGCGATTGTTGGCCAGCCCGACGAGCAGCTTGTGTGTGCCCGTTGTGGTACGAACCGTCCAGTGATCTGTTTGGCGTGCGGTTCGAGTCGGATGAAGCGGTTGCGTCGTGGGGCGGCGCGACTTCGGTCCGAGATCGAGGCATCCGTAGGTGAACCGGTGGTCGAGGTGACTGCGTCAACTTCTTTTCCTCTCCCCGAAGCGCGTGTGTACGTTGGCACTGAAGCTGTGCTGCGGCAGGTTCGCGGCGCTGATGTTGTTGTCTTTGTCGACATCGACGGTGAGCTATTTGCGCCCCGATATCGTGCCAACGAGCAGGCAATGGCACTGTTGTCGTTGGCGGCCAGACTGGTCGGTGCCAGATCGGGTGGCGGGCGAATCATTGTTCAGACCCGCCACCCTCGACACGCTGTGTTCGATGCGGTCCTGCATTCTGATCCAGGTCGTCTGGTGGCGGGCGAACGACTTCAGCGTGCTGCGCTCGGGTTTCCGCCGTCCTCGGCACTCGCCGAAGTCTCCGGCGTTGGGGCTCCGGGATTTTGTAACGCTGTCCGACTGGTGACTGACCGAGTCGATGTGTTGGGGCCTACCAATGGCCGATATCTGCTACGGGCGACCGACCATACGCACCTCAGCAGGGTCCTCGCTGCTGTCGAGCGGCCGGCTGGCCGTCTGCGTGTCGAGGTCGACCCGCTGCGCGTGTAATGCTCGGTTCCCTTGTTCAAACTGTCGTATATATGTACACTTGTTCCTATATGCAATACGTTCAAGCCGTAGCCGATCAGTGTGAAGTTCGCGCCATCGATGCCGACAAGGTGGCAGCCGCCAGGCATCGGGCGTTGCCACAAATCGAGATCACGAGCGTCACCGAACTTTTCAAGCTCCTCGGCGACCCTAACCGGGTGCGGTTGCTCTACGCGCTCGTCGACGCCGGCGAACTGTGCGTTTGCGATCTTTCGGCGGTAGTCGGGGCACCGGAGACCTCGGTGTCGCACGCTCTTCGCCTCTTGCGCACGGCCAGGATTGTTCGTTCCCGACGTGATGGCCGCATGGTGTTCTACTCGCTGTCTGATGCTCATGTCCGCCTGCTGCTCGATGTCACGGCCGAGCATTTACGTCACACGAGCGGATCATGACCGACACCACCGCTCGCCCCACTGACCTTAACGCGCTGCGCCGACGTTCCACCTGGCTCGTCATGGCCACAATCACGTGGAACGTGGTCGAGGCAACAGTGGCGCTCATTGCCGGAGCATCGGCGAACTCATCGGCGCTCTTCGGCTTCGGCCTCGATGCATCGATCGAGGTGTGCGCCGCGGTTGTTGCGCTGTGGTACCTCAAGGGAGTCGACGAGGACCGCGAACGCCTGGCTCTACGGCTTATCGCCTTGTCATTCTTCGCGCTGGCGGCGTACGTAACCATCGACGGCGTCCGCGATCTGGTCAGCAAGTCCGAGCCCGAAACCTCGACCATCGGTATCATCATTGCGTCGCTGTCATTACTCGTTATGCCGTCATTGGCACGGGCGAAACGGATCACCGGCGAGCGGTTGAACAGCCGAGCCTTGATCGCCGAATCAAAGCAAACGAAGCTGTGTACGTATCTCTCCGCCATTCTGCTCGCCGGACTCGTCATCCGGGCGACGCTCGGATGGACCTGGGCTGATCCCGTGGCCGCTATCGGCATTGCCGTACTTGCCGTACGCGAAGGCCGCGAGTCGTGGCGCGGCCACGAATGTTGCTAGGTCCGCTAGACGTCATCGTCGTCTGGACCCAGAGGCAACTCGTCGCCCGCCCACGATCGCCGTCGGACCTCGTAGATTGCAATGGCCGTCGCCGTAGCGACATTAAGACTGCCCACCTTGCCGAGTTGCGGAAGATAGGCCACGCGGTCGCACGCCGCGATGGCGAGCTTGCCAATGCCGTGATCCTCATGACCCACGACAAGACACACATCGCTGGGAAGGTCCAGGGTGTGTAGAGCAACGGCATCGTCTGTGAGTTCGATTCCGACTACGAGATATCCATTTGCTTGTGCGGCGGCAATAGCCTCGACTGTGGTCGACGTCGACACAAACTCGATGTAGCGATCGGTGCCTAGTGCTGTCCTGGCCACGCCGCCGTGATCAGGACCCGGTGTCGGCCCGGCGAGCCAGACCTGTTCGATGCGGTACGCCGCGGCCGAACGGATAATGCCGCCCACGTTGGCGGGAGTTCCTAGACCATCCAAGATAAGCGCGAGCCGACCTCCTGAGCGTTGCCGCCACGAACGGTGGAGCCGTTTCATTCCGGTGCCGTCGAGTTGTCGGCTCATGACACTTCAAGCAATCGATAGCCGTGCCGCGACGAGACGCGCTTCGTGCTCCGCCCGAGTCCCTCGATCCATGTTTGCAGCGAGTCGGCTCCGAGATGTCGTTGCACGACAAGCAGCGCCGTTCCCGTTGGCGCAAGTCGGGCGAGCCATGTTGTCAACATGTCGTGAAGTGCGACTTTCCCGATTCGGATGGGCGGGTTGGACCACAGCGTGTCGATGAGTTGACCGGCGGGCCATTGGGTTGGGCTCAGCGTTGTGACGTTGGTCAGTCGGTTGTCGTGGGCGTTCGTACGGCAGAGATCTCGTGCTCGTTCGTTGACGTCCACTGCCCAGACGGTTGCGGTCGGCGATCGAGCGGCCATCGTGCACGCCATGGGTCCGTACCCGCATCCTAGGTCAACGAGAGTGTTTCCCGCAGGGGTTCCGGCTTCCTGCAGCAGGAGCTTGGTGCCGACGTCGATGTCGCCATGGCTGAACACGCCGCGGTCGGTTGTGAGCTGCAACGTGACGTCGGCAAGGGCCAATTGCACCGACGCCGGTTTCGAGGCCGTTGTGGGGGACTCTGCGAAGTACTGGCTCACCTCAGTAGCCTGTCATCTATGGCTCACGAGATACGCATCTTCGGCGACCCGGTGCTCAAGACGCCAGCGGCTGAAATTGCAGACATTGACGGCAAAGTTGTTCGACTTGTTGATGAGATGTTCGACATAATGTACGACGCTCCGGGGCTCGGCCTTGCGGCACCCCAAATTGGCGTCCAGAAGCAATTGTTCGTCTACGACGTCGGCGATGGACCCTTCACGCTTGTGAATCCACGCATTACCGAGTCCAGTGGCGAGTGGGTGTACGAGGAGGGATGTCTGTCGATTCCCGGACTCTATGTCGAGATGATGCGACCCAAAGATGTGTTGGTCGAAGCTCGTGACCTCGATGGCAACGAGGTCCAGATCGAGGCGACCGAGTTGCTAGCGCGCCTGTTCCAACACGAACTTGATCATCTGAACGGGGTGTTGATGTTTGAACGGATGCTCCCAGATCAGCGCCGCGATGCACTAGCCGAATGGCGCCGAATGCAAGACGCGCCACCTAAGGGGCGCGAGCGTAAGCGCCTCTTTCTTCGCTGATGCTTGCCCCTATACCCGAGTTTCCACAGCGCCTTGTGTATCTCGGAACACCATCGATGGCTGTGCCGCCCCTCAAGACGCTCGTCAGCGCCGGGTTTGATGTTGCCCTGGTCGTTTCGCGAGTCGACAAACGTCGAGGTCGGGGGAGCGACCTGTCCCCGTCCCCGGTTAAGGCTGCGGCGCTCGAATTGGGGTTGCCGGTCAGTCATTCAGTTGACGATGCGCTCGACGTAGGTGCCGAACTCGCAGTGGTCGTTGCATTCGGCCAACTGATCAAGCCCCACGTACTCGCAGTACTGCCGATGGTAAATATTCACTTCTCCCTGCTGCCGCGCTGGCGCGGTGCCGCACCGGTTGAGCGAGCGATTCTTGCTGGCGACCAGGTGACCGGTACGTGCCTGATGCAAGTCGACATAGGCCTCGATACCGGTGCCGTCTTCGACCGTGTCGAGGTTCGTGTCGGCTCGTCCTCAGCCGACGAGCTTCGTAACTCACTCGTTCAAGCGGGTTCGGCACAGTTGGTGCGCTGTCTACGCTCCGGCCTTCGAGATCCTCAACCCCAGGTCGGCGTCCCAACCACTGCCTCCAAGTTGACCTCCGACGATTTCGCGCTCGACTGGAACCATTCGGCTGTCCAGCTACATCGGGTTGTGCGCCTGGGCGCGGCCTGGACAACATTCAGAGGGCGCCGACTTAAGGTCCTAGGAGCATCAGTAGTCGACAATGAACTGGTGTTAGAACGCGTGCAACCAGAAGGTAAGGGACCAATGTCATATGCCGATTGGCGCAACGGCGTGCGCTGGACAACAGTCGATCGGCTCGGATCATGAACGCCCGGTCTGTGGCGTTCGAAGCGTTACGCACTATTGAACACGAAGGCGGCTACGCCAATCTGGTTGTTCCCAAGCTTCTGGCTGACAGCGGTCTCGATACCCGCGACCGTGGCTTTGTTACCGAGTTGGTATACGGGTCGACGCGTATGCGTCGTGCCTGCGACTTTGCTGTCGATCGGTTTCTTGCCCGGCCTCCCGAGCCCGAACTGCGAACCATCCTGCGTATGGGTGCGTACCAACTGCTGTTCATGCGAGTGCCAACCCATGCCGCTGTTGGCGAGACGGTCAATCTCGCTGTCGGTAAGTGGAAGGGTGTCTCGAACGCAGTACTGCGAAAGGTGGCGGGGAATCCGCCTGTCTGGCCCGATCTGGCCACTGAATTGAGTTACCCCGACTGGATTGTCGAACGCCTGACCCGCGAGCTGGGTGCCGATGACGCCCGGTCAACCCTTGTTGCTATGAACCAAGCTGCTGTGGTCACGACGCGAGACGATGGCTACATCCAAGACGCGAGTTCTACCTGGGTTGCCGACCTCGTCGAAGCTCGTCCAGGCGAGTTGGTACTGGATTTGTGCGCTGCTCCCGGTGGTAAATCCACCCGGCTTGCGGCGCAGGGCGCCACGGTTGTCGCGGTTGACCTGCATCCATATCGGGCTCGTTTGGTACGTCAGAACGCCAAACGATTGCAGCTGGACGTTATGTCGATTGTCGCCGATGGCACGGCAGCACCGTTTCGTCCTGGCTCGTTCGATCGCGTACTACTCGATGCTCCTTGTTCGGGACTGGGGGCGCTTCGACGACGTGCCGACGCTCGTTGGCGCATGACGCCGAACGATATCGACGAATTGGTCGTGCTTCAGCGCCGGCTTCTCGACGCGGCCAGGGTGCTGATTCGGCCTGGGGGCACGCTCGTGTACAGCGTTTGCACGCTCACAGCGGCCGAGTCAATTGATCTGGATGATGGTTCGTGGCCGGAGTTGGCTGCCCCTGCGGAGCCGTGGCGTCCGTATGGTCGAGGTGCTCGTGTCTTGCCGCACGATGCCGGCACCGATGGCATGACAATTCTTCGTTGGACCCGCCCGTCCTAGAGACTGCCATCAACAGTGATATCATTGGGGTCATGTCTGCACTCAATGTTCGCAACCTTGACCCCGACGTCGTTGCCCGGCTACGGGTCCGCGCGTTGGTTGCCGGCACATCTTTGGAGGAATACGTAAGGCGTCTGCTTATTAGGGCGGCCGACAGACCGTCGCCTGAGGAGGTTGCGGCCATGGTGGGCCGCAACAGTCATCGGTCACCCATCACAGTGGAAGAGTTCGCGGTTGTCGACGCTGAACGCAGGGTCCGGCTAGCCAGTCTGACAGCGAACCTTCGATGAGTTGGGTCGTCGATCACGGTGGTGCTGCCGCATGGCTCGGTCTAGCTGGAACCTGGCCCGCACAATTCGACCGGGCCGATGGTTCTATCGTCGGCGAACTTCTTGACTCGGTTGCCGACGTATGTTGGCTGCTGCGGCAACCCGCCCGCCCGATCGACGTGTCGTTCGACGTCGAATTGGCGCATCGAGCATTCGAGCGGTTCCCGGCATCGGCGTTGTACAGCCGAGCGCTCGAATTGCGACAACAGTTCGATTCGATTGAGTCGGCCCTGTCGTTGGCGTTGGCCGAGGTCTTGCGGGTGCCGCTCATAACGCTCGATGCCTCGCTGGCTGCGAGCGGCCTCGACAATGTCGTGCTCGCCCGGTGACATGCGGCCCATCGTGATGGCACACTGATCTCATGTCGGATCTAGCAGCCAAAGTACTGACCGTCTCGGACGGTGTCATCCACGGCACCCGGCAGGACAAGAGCGGGGTCGCGTTGGCCGACTGTTTGGTGTCGCACGGTTTCCTCGTTGTTGAACGTCGTGTTGTTGCCGACGGTGTCGAATCAGTGGCCGAAGCTCTGGCCGATATGACGGCGGATTTCGCCGGGCTTGTCGTGTCCACTGGGGGAACCGGGTTTACACCGCGAGATCTCACTCCCGAGGGAACCAGGCTCATCTTGGAACGAGAGGCTCCGGGCCTAGCCGAGGCGATGCGACTCGTGAGCCCACTCGGACGATTGTCTCGTGGCATGGCAGGCATTCGCGGTCAAGCCGTCATCCTCAACACGCCCGGTTCGCCCAAAGGTTGTGTCGAACAGCTCGAAGCGGTCATCGACATCTTGCCTCACGCTTTGCGACTCCTCGCCGAAACTCCGACTGGTCACTGACACCAGGTTACTAGACTGGCGGTGTGCTCCGACTCGTTGTCCCTAAAGGCTCGCTCGAAAAGGCCACGTTTGCGCTCTTCGAATCGGCTGATCTCGCCATCATCCGTCACTCGTCGGTGGATTACAAAGCCTCGGTCGACGATCCTCGCATTGACGAGGTGCGCATTCTTCGTCCGCAGGAAATCCCCATCTATGTCGCCGAGGGTCTCTTCGATGTCGGTATCACTGGTCGAGACTGGGTCAACGAAACCGGCGCAGACGTTGTGAGCCTCGGTGAACTCGGGTACTCAAAGGCAACCAGTTTGCCGATTCGGGTGATCGTTGCGGTCGCCGGCGACTCGTCAGTCGAGCGCATCGAAGATCTCAAGCCGGGAGTGCGGGTAGCCACCGAGTACCCAGAAATGACCAGGCGTTACTTCGCCGAAAAAGGTATCGATGCCGATATTCGGTTGTCGTACGGCGCCACCGAGGCGAAAATTCCCGACATTGCAGACGTCGTTGTCGATCTCACCGAATCTGGGCGGGCTTTGAAGGCAGCCGGGTTGCGCATTATCGACACCATCCTTACGAGCCGCACCGAGGTCATCGCCAATACGGCGTCGTTTGCCGATCCGGCCAAGCGTCACGCCATGGAACAGATCATGACCCTGCTCAATGGCACCCTCGAAGCCCGCGGTAAGGTCTTGGTAAAGCTCAATGTCTCCGAGCACCAGTACGAGGCCGTGCTCAGCGTTCTTCCGTCGATGAAGTCGCCAACGGTGTCGAAATTAGCTGATGGGGGATACGCCATCGAGACCGTAGTACCCAAACGTGACATCAACTTGCTCATTCCCAATCTCAAAGGTGCGGGAGCGAGCGACATTCTTGAACTCGCTCTCGCCAAGATCGTGCACTGATGCGCGGATTGGTAGCCGAGTTCGACGATGCCGCCGGGTTCGGCTGGATCGACGACGACGACGGCGACCGATGGTTCGTACATTGCACTGAAGTGGCCGATGGCTCACGCACGCTTTCAACGGGAACAACGGTTGAGTTCGTGGCGATACCTCGTTTGGGTCGCTACGAGGCGGGGTCTGTCACGGTGGTCTGAACGCCCTTCACCTGTACGAACGCCAAGCGAATTTGCTGAAGCGCGTCTCGCAGAACAGCAGCGTTCTCGCCAAGTCGTTCCCCCAGTCCTTCGACCATACAGGCGAAGGCGTCGATGCCCAATGCGGCTTCGAACAGGCGTGGAGGTTGCGCACTGAGATGAATGGCCGCCAGCTCGTACAGGCCCATGGCATGGTTGGTTACGATCATTTCGGCTGGGACTTCGGCGATGCGTTCGCGGGCTTCGGCCATGGCCTGTTCGACCTTGGCGAGGTCGTCATCAGAGGGTCGGTCACCGGAAGATGTCTTTTCGTTACTCACATGAGCTAACCTACTTGTCACAACCGATAGGAAGTGGTGCTCGTTACGAGTTCCCACCCGGCCACAGCTTGTGCGTCCGGGTCGATGTTTCGAACAGTGGGTTCTCCTCTGCTAGGGCGTCGGCTTCTTGCTGGCGTCCATGTCCGAATTTTGGGAGGAGCCCATTGCGTAGGAGCGAACACCAATAGCACCGCCACCCACCACCGAGCCGCGAATCAACGATCGCATCCGGTCACGTGAAGTCAGAGTCATTGGAGCTGACGGATCGCAACTTGGAATCAAGGCGGTCCACGATGCGTTGAAGCTGGCGAGAGAGGCCGATCTCGACTTAGTCGAGGTCGCCCCACTTGCCACCCCACCCGTTTGCCGAATCATGGATTACGGCAAGTATCGGTACGAGGAAGCGCAAAAGGCGAAGGAATCACGCCGAAAGAGCAGTAGCTCTGCGATCAAGGAAATGAAGTACCGGCCCAAAATTGGCTCGGGCGACTTCGATACCAAGACCCGCAAGGTTGCTGAATTTCTCGGCGAAGGTCACAAGGTCAAGGTCACCATCATGTTTCGGGGTCGAGAGGTACAACACCCCGAACTCGGTATGAAGATCCTGCATCATGTGGCCGAAGAAGTGGTGAATGTCGGCAAGATCGAGGCGGCTCCCAAGCAGGACGGCCGCAACATGATCATGGTGCTTGCGCCCGATCGTAATAAGAAGAAGGCATCTCCTCAAGATGTAGCACCGGTCGAAGCGGCCACCCCCGCTACGCCCTGAGCAGTTCAGTAATGTTCATACAAGCCGGTGTTCGCACCAGCAGTTTTCTACGAGAAAGTTCCCTGATATGCCCAAGATGAAGACGAGCAAGACCGCGGCTAAGCGGTTTAGCAAAACCGGAACTGGCAAGCTGCGCCGCCTCAAGGCAAATCGTCAGCACCTGTTCGAGAAGAAGTCGTCGGTGGTTACTCGCCGCCTCGACGGCATGGCCGATGTCCACCCGGGCGATGCCCGCAAGATCAAGCGGCTCCTCGCCGAGCGCTGATCTAGAGACCTGGAAGGAGCTACACCATGGCAAGAGTTAAGCGTTCCGTACACGGCCGCAAGAAGCGCCGCGTCATCCTTGAACGGGCTAAGGGTTATTACGGCAACAAGAGCCGCTCAGTACGTGCAGCCAACGAACAGGTCATGCGTTCTGGCCAGTACGCATTCCGCGACCGTCGAGCTAAGAAGGGCGAGTTTCGCCGTCTGTGGATTCAGCGAATCAATGCTGGTTGCCGCCTCAATGACATGAGTTACAGCCGATTCATCGCAGGTCTCAACGTTGCGGGAATCGTCGTAGACCGCAAAGTCATGGCCGATCTGGCGGTTACCGACCCAGCAGCTTTCAGCCGATTGGTTGAGGCCGCGAAGGGTGCCCTCGCTGCGTGAGTGACCCCCTTGGGTCTACGAATTCTCAGATTCAACAGCTGCGGCGCCTGATGGGGCGCCGTAGTTCGCGTCTCGAGGACCAACGCTTTGTTATCGAAGGCCCGTCGCTGGTAGCCGAGGCCGTGCAGAGCGGCTGGCCGATTGAACGGATCTTCGTCGACGAGGATGCCGTCGACCTAGCGCCTGAAGGCGCCACGATCGTGCGGTCCGGGGTCTTGGCCAAGGTAATGGACGTGGCGACAGCGCGTCCGGTAGTGGCATTGGCCGTTCGCCTGTCGCTGGCGAAACCTCCTGAGGATGCAACCTTTATCGTTGTCGCGCATCAGGTTTCCGATCCCGGAAATCTCGGGACAATATTGCGTACGGCCGAGGCGGCAGGAGCGCACGGGGTTGTCGTAACGCCAGGAACAGTCGATGCGTTCTCACCCAAAGTGGTTCGTTCCTCGGCCGGGGCGTTGTTCCATATCCCGGTTATCGAATGTGAGCTCGATGCAATCGCGTTTCGCCTTCTGGGAACGTCGGCGGCAGCAGGTGTGGCCTACGACCAGGCCAACCTTGTTGAACCGTTTGCTCTCGTTCTCGGTAACGAGGCCCATGGTTTGGGAGCCGACACTCGGGTCGACGGATGGCTCACCATTAGCCATGTCGGACGCGCCGAAAGCCTCAACGTGGCCATGGCGGCAACGGTCATCTGTTTTGAAGCGGCTCGGCAACGTCGCTGAGCGCTACCATCGTCTCTCTTGTCCGAAAGTGCGCCAGTAGATGCCTGATCTGATTGATGAAGTCCGTTTAGCTGGCAGCGACGCCAGCAGTCGCTTGACCGCTGCGTCCACGGTCGACGAACTCAAATTGCTCGGTGGCGAGCTCCTCGGCAAGCAAGGTCTGGCTGGCTTTAAGGCCCGGCTCGGCCAGCTCGATCCGCAAGCGCGCAAGACCGCTGGTCAGGCGGTCAACGAGGCGGTCGCTGCCGCCCAGCATGCGCACGACACCCGGCTAATCGAGCTGAGGACTCTGGAACGGGCGGCCACGTTGGCTGCCGAACGACTCGACCTCACCGAGGTCGTCACCCGCCCGACCCGAGGACACGCCCATCTCGTCACCCAGGTGTGGGAGCGGCTTGAAGACGTATTCGTTGGGCTGGGCTTCACCGTAGCCGAGGGACTCGAAGTCGAGACCGATTTCCACAACTTCGAAGCACTAGGCATGGGGCCAGGACACCCGGCGCGAAGCATGTGGGACACACTGTTTGTCGACTGGGGTGCCCCTGGTTCGACGGTTTTGCGGACCCACACCAGCCCGGTGCAAATCCGTACGATGCAATCGACCCAGCCGCCTATCTACATCATTGCGCCCGGTCGGGTGTTCCGGCGCGACACACCCGACGCCACCCATATGCCGGTCTTTCATCAGATCGAGGGTCTGGTCGTCGATCGCGGTATCACCATGGGCCATCTCGCTGGCACTATCCAGGCGTTTACCGAAGCGTTCTTTGGTCCAGGCTTCAACAGCCGGCTGCGGCCGAGCTACTTTCCCTTCACCGAACCGTCGGCCGAGTTCGACATCCAGCGCCCCGATGGCTCGTGGATCGAACTTGGCGGGTGCGGCATGGTGCATCCCGATGTGCTGACGGTGTGCGGCATCGACCCCGAAGAGTTCACCGGGTTCGCTTTCGGGTTCGGGATGGACCGTTTCGGCCTATCGGGCTGGGGCGTCGACGACCTTCGGGAAATGTTCACCAACGACATCCGCTTCGTGCGGCAGTTCTGAGACGGCCATGAAAGTAACACTGTCTTGGCTCAACGAGTTCGCCGCTTTCGGCGATGACCCGCATCACATAGGCGCGCATCTGACACAGCTCGGAATGGCGGTCGAGGAGATCATTGCGATCAATCGTCCAGTCGACGGGGTTGTCGTTGCCAAGGTCCTTGCCCGCGCCAAGCACCCCAATGCCGACAAGATCGGTATCGTCCATGTCGATCGCGGCGACGGGCAGTCGCTCCAAATCTGTTGCGGTGCGTTCAACATGCAACCAGGCGATCTCGTGGCGTTGGCAACCATTGGCACGGTTATGCCCGACGGCCGCAACATCCAGCAAGGCACCATGCGCGGTGAGTTGTCCAACGGAATGTTGTGCAGCCAGCGTGAGATCGGTGTTGGCCACGAGGACTCGGGTATCTGGATTCTGCCACCCAACCTCGAACTCGGCTCGTCGCCGTGGGTCGGAGCCGGGCTGCTGCCCGACTATGTTTTCGACCTCGACCTCACACGAAATCGCCCCGAAACGTGGGGAGTTGTTGGCATTGCCCGCGACCTCGCGGCTCGGCTTGGGTTGCCGTTCACCGTCCCCGGCTCGGGCGTCGCACAATCGCCAACGGTCATTTCGGCTGCGGTTCACATTGCAGCACCGGACCGGTGCGGCCGGTTCACATCGTCCGTCATCACAGGCATTGAGGTGGGTCCGTCGGCACCGTGGATGGCCGACCGGCTGGTCGCCGTTGGCATGCGGTCCATCAGTAACGTCGTCGATGTCACGAACTACGTGATGCTCGAACGCAATCAGCCGAGCCACGCCTACGATCTCGATACGTTGGGTGGTGCCAGTTTTGTTGTCCGCTTGGCCCGCGCCAACGAGCGGCTGGTCACTCTCGATGGCGTCGACCACGAACTCGACCCAGACGACCTTCTCATTTGCGATGGCGCCGATCAGGCCATTGGTCTCGCCGGGGTCATGGGCGGACTCACTACCGAGATAACTGACGCAACCACCACAGTCGCTCTCGAAGTCGCGTGGTTTCAACCGGCCGGTATTCAGCGAGCAACGGTGCGCCACGGTCTACGAAGTGAGGCCAGCATCCGCTTCGAGCGAGGTGTCGACCCGCTGGGGTGCGACGCGGTCGTCAGTCGCATTGTGGAACTGTTGCAAGAAACCTGCCCCGCGCTGCAACTCGTCGCTGGTCAAGTCGACAGTCGGGGGAATATGCCCGACACAACTAGTGTCGATGTGCGCATCGAACGGGTGAATGCGGTGCTCGGAACCGCATTGGCGCAGGCTGCTATCGGTCCGCTTTTGCAGCCAATCGGCTTCACAGTCGACGGTGCGCGTGTCACGGTGCCGTCGTGGCGGCCCGACTGCACAACCGAGATCGAGGTGATCGAGGAGATTGCGCGCCAGTACGGTTACGACAAAATTGTGCCGTCGGTGCCATCGTCCCCGCTGCACGGCCGACTCTCCGCCCACCAAAAGGATCGTCGCGCCGTGCGACAGGTGCTGCTTGGGCTGGGCTGCGACGAAGCGATGCCTAACCCGTGGCTCGGAGTCGACGACCACGCTCGAGCCGGGCTCGCGTCGCTGGGCGAGCCCGTAGCCATTACCAACCCCATGACCGTCGACGAAGCGGTACTTCGCGGCTCCCTCTTACCGGGCCTTCTCAAGGCTGTGGCCTACAACGAAGGGCATCGTGCGTTAGGTGTCGCGTTCTTCGAGATCGGTCGAGTCGTTCGTCGCGGCGAAATCGGAGCCGTGTTACCAGCCGAACACGAACGCCTCAGCGTTGTACTTGCCGGGGCACAAGCGCCGGCTGCAGTCGAGGTTTGGAACGAATTGGTTGTTGCTCTTGGCATCAAAGGGGCGCGGCTCCAACAGGCGCTACACCCTGGAATGCATCCTGGTCGTAGTGCCACCATCTTCGCCGCTGGCCGTCCGGTGGGTGCAGTAGGCGAAGTTCATCCCGATGCACTCGACGCGTTCTCGGTGAGCGAACGCGTGGCGTGGCTCGACCTCGATCTCGATGCGCTACTCGCCTCACCGCATGGCGCCATGGCGTACAAACCGGTACGACGGTATCCGTCGAGCGATCTCGACTTGGCGTTTGTTACCCCCGATAAGGTTTCGGCCGAGCAGCTCGCGGGAGCCTTGCGCAAAGCGTCGGGCGAGCTGCTCGTCGACGTGAGTCTGTTCGACGTATTCCGTGGTCCGTCGATGCCGTCGGCCCATCGAAGCCTGGCGTACCGGCTGCGGTTGCAGGCGGCCGACCGGACCTTGTCCGAAACGGAGCTGGCATCCTTGCAGCTGTCGTGCATTGCCGGTGCGGCCAAACTCGGTGCGACGCTGCGCTAGCTCGCGTCCGGGTAGCTATTGTCGCCGCTGTTTGGCCAGACCCGACCTGCGAGCCTGGCGCACTCGTGGGCGAGCGCCAGGTAAACGGCCCGTTCGTCGTCGGGTAGCGCGGCGAGGTGGGCTGCCACCGTTGGCCAGTCGGCTCGGGAAACGGGTCCTGTCAGTGCGTCCTGGGCGTCGACGAGACGGGCGACGTTGTCGAGAGAACCTCGGGCCAGGTCCACGAACGCCTCAAATGGCGTGCCTGTCGAACGAGCAAGTCGTTGGACTTGGCCCAGCAGACCGGTTAGGTGGTTGGCGGCGATGCACGCTGTTGCGTGGTAGAGCGCTCGGTCGGACTCAGCGACAGTAAACGTTCGCCCATGTAGCGCGGCCGCGATGTCTGCCGCAACGTGGTCGCCGGCGACGGCGAACCACGCACCCGCCAGACGTGCCGCCCCGAGCTGTGGGTTGGCCAACGAGACGAGCGGGTGCAACGATGCAACACGACGATGCGGGGACAGCACATCGAGCTGCGCGGCACCTGAAAGGTGCACCACACAAACGCCATCGCGAGGCTCGATCGCTTCGGCTACCTCGGCTATGGCGGCATCGGGAACTGCTAGGACGATTGCGTCGACGCCAACGCCAGCATCCCGCAGCGGTTCGCCTCGGCGCACTGGTCCCAGTGGGCTCCATACGGTGCCTGCGAGTGCGAGCTGTAGCGAACCACCTGCTCGACCGTTGCCGATGATCCTGACGCGGTGTGTCACACCACCTGAGCGTACCTAACTAGCTTGCCTTCGGCGTCGCAGCTACCGCTCGCTTTAACGCTCCGCCACTAGCCGACGCGAAATACGTTGTATTTCACTCCGCCGTCGATGAGTTCGCCCTTGGCGACACACACTGATGTGTTGAGCCACGAGTTGGCCTCGCCCGAGGCTTCGAATCGAGGTGCGGTGGTGATGTCTCCGTTGACGCCGAAGCCGTGGTACGTCATGTACACATCGCCATCGGCTGTTTTGATAAGGATACGCACGTCGAGTGTCATTGCTCCATCGGCGCCGAGCAGCACCCAGTCTCCACCAGGTCCAACAATGGTTCCGTTGAGTCGCGGTCCTTCAACGGTTCCGCTCGAGGCATCGACAACGAGTCGCGTCCCGTTTGGTCCGCCCTTGATCATTCCGCTGACCTTTGTGGCCGCGGTCATGGTGAATAGGTACTCGAGCGGTGGTGGCGCGATGGTCATGGACAGAATTGTTGCCGATTACCCGACCGAACGCTGGATCAGGATAGCAACGGGTCGGGTGAATCGGGATTGATGCCGTACCGATTGATGGCGTCGAGCACGACCTCGGGTTTCACTTCGCCGATTTCGGCGAGACCGCAAAGCGTTGCGACCACGACATGGCCGGTGTCGACCTCGAAGTGGCGGCGAAGCGCTTCTCGTGTGTCGCTACGGCCCATACCATCGGTGCCGAGCGGGATGAAGTGGTGGCTTGGCAAGAAACGGGCTACCTGTTCGGGTACGGCCTTCATGAAGTCGGTCACTGCGACGATGGGGCCGGTGGCATCGGCAAGTAGCTGTGTAACCATAGGCGCTTTCGCCGGTTGCGCCGGATGCAGTCGATTCCAGCGTTCGACACTGAGCGCTTCATCACGCAACGCTTTGTAGCTGGTGGCCGACCACAGGTCGACACCGACGTCATAGTGCGTTGCGAGTTCTTCAGCCGCGGCGCGGGCCGCTACGTTGGCCGAACCCGAGAAGAGCAGCGTGGCTCGCTTCGTCGTCCCGGCTGGCGCCTGTTGCCATCGGTAGAGCCCTCGAACAACTTGATCTTCAATATCGGGCGAATCGGGAGCCGCAGGCATGAGCTGGTTTTCGTTGTAGATCGCTATGTAATAGAAAATGTCCTCGGGCTTGGGGCCGTACATGCGCCGAAGCCCGTTGCGCACGATGAGGGCAGTCTCGTATGCGAACGCCGGGTCGTAGGCCTGACAGAACGGAATGGTGGAAGCATGGAGCAGGCTGTGGCCGTCTTGGTGTTGCAGACCTTCGCCCATCAGGGTCGTTCGCCCCGAGGTGGCGCCCATCAGGAAACCGCGAGCGCGAGCGTCGGCGGCAAGCCAGATGAGGTCGCCTACACGCTGGAACCCGAACATCGAGTAGAACGTGTAGAACGGCACCATGGGGACACCCCGCGTTGCGTACGCGGTTGCGGCGGCGATCCAACTGGCCATTGAACCGGCCTCGGTGATGCCTTCTTCCAGTATTTGGCCGTCGGTTGACTCTCGATACGAGAGCAGCAAATCATGGTCGACCGGTTCGTACTTTTGGCCTTGGCTGGCGTAGATGCCGATCTCTTTGAACAGTGAATCCATGCCGAACGTGCGTGCTTCGTCGGGGATGATTGGCACCACACGGGCACCCATTGATTCATCTCGACACAGATTGCGTAGCAGCCGAGTGAACGCGGTGGTGGTCGAAGCCGGCTGTTTGCCACTGCCATTTAACATCTCGGCGAATGCCGTGTCGGGAGCGAGGTTGAGTGGGCGACGATTGGTGATAACCCGGCTTGGCAGGGGCCCGTCGAGAGCCTTTCGCCGGTTCATCATGTAGTCGTACAGTTCACTACCGACTTCGGGGCGATAGTACGGCATGTCTGCGCCGTCGAGGCTTGCATCGGGAATTTCGTCATTGAGGTACAGACGTTCTCGTAATCGACGCATCTGATCGGGAGTCATCTTTTTGATCTGATGCGTCGAGTTCCTGCCCTCGAACTCGGGTCCGAGCGTCCAGCCCTTTACCGTTTTGCACAGAATGGCTGTAGGAGCACCGGTACCGAGATTGTCGGCTGCGGCCTTGTAGGCGGCATACAGTTTGCTGTGGTCGTGGCCACCGCGAGGTAGCGTCCGAAGCTCGTCGTCGCTGAGGTGCTCGACCATCTTTCGAAGCCGAGGGTCGGGTCCGAAGAAGTGTTCACGGATGTAGGCCCCGGTCTCCACGGCGTAGCGTTGATATTCGCCGTCGAGTGTGGTGTTCATTTTGTTGAGGAGTACGCCGTCGACATCGCGAGCGAGTAGTTCATCCCACTTCGAGCCCCACACAACTTTGATAACATTCCACCCTGCACCTCGAAACACGGCTTCGAGTTCTTGGATGATTTTGCCGTTGCCGCGAACGGGGCCGTCGAGTCGTTGCAGGTTGCAGTTGACGACGAAGACCAAGTTGTCGAGTCGCTCGCGCGAGCCAAGTGACAGGGCTCCGAGCGTCTCGGGTTCGTCGCATTCGCCGTCGCCGATAAACGCCCAGACGCGACTTTGGGTGGTGTCGTCGAGCCGGCGGTTGTGGAGATACCGGTTGAATCGTGCTTGATAGATGGCGTTGATTGGCCCCAAGCCCATAGAAACGGTGGGGTATTCCCAGAACTCGGGCATGAGGCGCGGGTGCGGGTAGCTCGACAACCCAACTCGCCCGATTTCCCGACGAAAATGATCGAGGTCGTCGGCTTCCAGTCGTCCCTCGAGAAATGCACGGGCATAGATTCCTGGTGCTGCGTGGCCTTGGAAGTACACGTGATCGCCCGGTAGGCCGTTGTCTTTGCCGCGAAAGAAATGGTTGAAGCCGATCTCATACAGCGCGGCCGATGATGCGAACGTCGACAGGTGTCCGCCGATGCCGTCGGCATGTTTGTTAGCGTTGTTGACCATGGCGGCGGCGTTCCACCGGATATATGCCCGGATGCGGCGCTCTAGATGCTCGTTGCCCGGGAACCACGGCTCACTCTCGCGAGCAATGGTGTTTACATAGGGCGTCGAAACGGTAGCGGGGTAGCTGACCTGTAGCTCGTTAGCTTTGGCCAGCAACTTGGAGAGGAGGAACCGAGCCCGAACCTTGCCGTGCGTATCGACAACGGCGGCAAGACTCTCGATCCATTCCTCGGTTTCGACCGGGTCGATGTCGGGGAGTTGCTGGACGTAGCCGTCAAAGATCACTGCACTATTCTGGCACGTTGGGCCAAGTTCGGTGTTCGGGCCGGGCATAGTTTGATTGAGGTCGGTAAGTACCTGAGGAAATGTAGTAGCTAGGAGCTCTCGGATGATTAATCTTCGTATCAGAGCCGCCGCGGTGGCAATTGGGTTCAGTCTTGCTGCGGCGGGGTGTGGCGTGGAGGGTGGCCGGACTAACGCGGCTGGATCGGTGTCGGTTCCACAAGCGATTGGCACGTCGGCGGCAGACGGAATCGCGGGCAGCCAAGACCTCGTGCCGTACGACGTTCCAACTAATAGCGCCTCATTTGACGGCTGGGTGTCCGACAACCGCTCGGCGGTCGATTCGCTTGTCTCCGCCACCAAAACAGAAGCCCTCAGAATCCGTGAACATGGGGCGAAGCTCGGATTGGCCTAATAACGGCCGTGGATCGGCCGGTGCTCAGTTCAGGTTCGGGTGGGAGGGTAGGTTGGCAAACCAGGCTATTTCTCCTCCTTGGCGATCCAAAACTTCCCGCCAAAGCAGCTCTGGTGTTGCTGTGAACACGTCGCCTAGTTGAGCATCGACCACCAGCCATGCGTCGTCGGCAATCTCGCCAGCGAGTTGGCCGGGGCCCCATCCGGCGTAGCCGTGAAAGAGTCGAACCGTGCTTTGATGCGTGGGAACGTCGTTGGCAAGATCCACGGTTTCTATTCGTGAGTCGACGAGGGTTACGCCAATTATGCCGTCAAGTTGCACCGGACCTCCACGGAACACCGTGTTTGGCGGTGCCAGAACCGATTCCCACAGCGAGAGCCGTTCAGGACATTCATGCGATGTGGCGAGGTTGATGACGATACCGACGGTGCCGTTACTGGTGTGATCCAAGAGGTAGACGACTGTTCGTGCGAAGTTCGGGTCATTCATGAGCGGTCCGGCAACCAACAAACGTCCGGCACTAGGCGTCGAGTGGTGGTCTTGCTTGCTTGGCACAGAGGTATTCTGACCGAATTGCTGGAATACGACGCGTCGGAACCCGGTTGAATTGCGTCATATGAGCATGTCTTCAACTCCAACCAAGCGACGCGGTCGCGGTGGGCTCGCTGGCTTGGCCGCTATGAGCCTGGTGGTTCTCGGGCTCCTTGGCATGGGCATCTTTGTCGGTGCCGCGCTGTTGCGTTCGCCGTTCAAGACCGAATCGGTCGACCGCACACCGCCGCCTGTCTTGACGACGCTGCGAGACCTCGCCTTGTACAAGGCCGCCGATGGTCAGTACGAGGTGCTGGTCGACATCGAAAAGGATGTGAAGAATCTGCCCACGGCTCTTGCCGGTGAGCGAACCCTGTTTATTGGCCTGGGTTCGGTGGACGCGTCGGTCGATTTCCGCAATCTTGGCGATGGAGCCGTGTGGACCGACCCGAAGCGAACCGCAGCCGTGATCACGTTGCCTCATGCCTCGCTCGGCAAGGCAATGCTCGACATTGAAACGAGTCGAGTCGCCAGTCGTAAGCGGGGGCTGTTCAATCGAATTGCCGGTGCCTTCAACGACAGTGCCACGACCGATCAGGAGCTGTATGCCGCAGCCTCCGCGAAGATGGACGCGGCCGCTGCAGAGAGCGGATTGGTGCTGCGGGCCGAGGAGAACACCCGGGCGATGTTGACGACATTGATTATGTCGCTCGGCTATCAGTACGTCGACGTGCGTTTTGAGGGCGAGGCCCCTGTGGGACCGGTAGCCGAAACTCCGCTGTCTCCTAGCCCCACTGCGTAATCGACATGCATGACTATGCACGATAGTGTATGGTCATGCGCTTATGGGAACTGCTAAACGCCGAGTAGCGATCGTGGGAGCATCGGGCTATACCGGTGTCGAACTCCTTCGGCTACTTGCTCAACATCCGGATATCGAGGTCGCCTACGCCACAGGCGATACCCAGGCGGGTGTGCGAGCGGCCTCGCTGTACCCGAGCCTTGCTGCGGTGTATCCGAACCTGGTGTTCGAGACCTTCGATGCTTCTCGATGCCAGGGACTCGACGCAGTGTTTCTTGGATTGCCGCACGAGGCATCGCTGGCGTTGGCCCCGCAACTCGTCGGTTCGGTTGGCGTTGTGGTCGATCTGTCGGCCGCCTATCGCTTAAAGGACTCCTCGCAATATCCGCAGTTCTACGGCTTCGAGCACACGCAGCCAGCCATGTTGGCCGAAGCGGTCTATGGCCTCCCCGAGCTCCACCGAACGGCGCTGAAGGCGGCACGGCTCATCGCCACGCCTGGCTGCCATGTCACCGCGGCAACGTTGGCGTTAGCACCACTCGTGCGAGCAGGCCTCGTCGATGCCAAAGGCCTCGTTGTCAACACGCTGACGGGGGTGTCGGGAGCGGGCCGCCAGCCCAAGCACAACAACTCGTTCTGCACGGTCGATGAGGATGTCGCTGCCTACAGTCTCGTCGATCATCGGCATACGCCGGAGATGGAACAAGAGATCGGTGGTCAGGTGATCTTCACTCCTCACCTGGTCCCGATGAACCGAGGCATTCTGGCCACCTGCTACGCCCGGCCCGCTGCTGGCGAGGTTGTATCAACCGATTCGCTCATTGCCGAATTGCAGTCCTTTTACGATGCCGAACCGTTCATTGTCGTGAGCCACGAGCCGCCCTCGACGAAGGCAACGCTCGGCACCAATACGGCTCATCTCACGGCGCGTTACGACGGTCGCACCGACACGGTCATTGTGCTGTGCGCCATCGACAACCTCACAAAAGGGGCGTCGGGCGGGGCGTTACAGTCGGCCAACGTTGCGCTCGGTCTCGACGAGACCGCCGGCTTGCCTCGTGTCGGGTTGTATCCGTGACGTGGGTGCGGCGTACCAACGCCAGTGACCGGGTTGAGGCTGCCGCCAAGGCCAACGTGCTGGTCGAAGCGCTTCCGTACATTCGCCGGTTTGCCGGACAGGTAGTCGTTGTCAAATACGGCGGCAGCGCTCTTGCCGGTGCGGTCAGCGATACCGATGCCTTGGCCTTGTTTGCCCAAGACATTGTCTTGCTGCATGCAGTGGGTTTGCATCCGGTCGTTGTGCACGGCGGTGGCCCACAGATCAGCGAACTGATGAAACGGTTGGGCAAGACTCCCGAGTTTCGAAATGGGCTTCGGGTCACCGATGCAGAAACGGTCGACATTGCACGCATGGTGCTCAAAGGCCAGGTGAATCCGCAACTGGTGTCAGCCATCAATGTCCACGGCAAACTTGCAGTCGGGGTCAGTGGCGAAGACGCTGGGCTCATCACCGCTGTGGCCCGCGATCCCGAACTTGGGTTCGTCGGCGATGTAGCTGCAGTCGACCCCGATTTGTTGCGAAAGCTCATCGCTCAGGAACTCATTCCGGTTGTAGCGACACTCGGTACCGATGCCGATGGTCAGGCGTACAACATCAACGCCGATACCGTTGCGGGTGCTATCGCCGAGTCCCTCGGTGCCGAAAAGCTGGTCTACCTCACCGATATCGAGGGTCTTCGGGCCGATGTTGATAACCCGAATAGTCTGATTCGCCAAACAACGGCCGACGAGCTTGCCGAGATGATGGCGTCGGGTACCTTGTCTGGCGGCATGATCCCGAAGATCGAGAGTTGCGTGAGTGCGGTTCGTAACGGTGTTCGACGCGCACACATTTTGGATGGCCGAATTCCCCACGTGTTGCTGCTGGAAATATTCACCGACGAAGGCATTGGCACCATGATTCTTGGAGACAAGCAGATATGAACTCACACCCATTCGATACGCACGGCCTTGACCATTGCCCCATGATGCCTACCTACGGCCCGCCAGCCATCATGTTTGTGCGGGGGGAGGGCAGCTACCTGTGGGACGAAGCCGACAAGCGCTATCTCGACTTCTTGTCGGGTTTGGCCGTCACGTCACTCGGCCATTCCCATCCCGCTGTCGCTGCTGCCATATCGGCGCAGGCGAGCACACTGCTGCACGTGTCGAACCTGTTTGCCAACCCAAACGCGTGGCAGGTGGCGCGCACCATCGACCGCCTCCATGGCGGTGGTGGCCAAGTATTTTTTGCGAACTCGGGGGCTGAGGCCAATGAGTGCGCCATCAAGCTGGCCCGTAAATGGGGTGGGCGCGGACGCCACGTGGTGCTGAGCGCATATGGCAGCTTTCACGGGCGCACGCTTGCGACGTTGCATGCAACCGGCCAACCAGCCAAGCACGAGGCGTTCCAACCTTTGCCTGATGGCTTTCGTCATGTTGCTTGGAACGACCTCGACGCGTTGGAATCGGCTATTGCCCCCGACGTCGCGGCGGTGCTTATCGAACCTGTTCAGGGTGAGGGCGGCGTGAACCCGGCGTCGGCTGACTACTTCCGCGGCATTCGTGCGTTGTGCGACGAGCGAAACCTGTTGATGCTGGTCGACGAAGTGCAGACCGGGTTTGCCCGCACTGGTGAATGGTTCGGCTACCAGCATTTCGGTGTTCGCCCCGATGTTGTGTCCATGGCCAAGGCGCTCGGTAACGGCTTCCCGATCGGTGCGTGCTGGGCTACGCGCGAGGCGGCGGCAGCGTTTCAGCCTGGCGATCATGCCACTACCTATGGCGGCACACCCTTGGCGACGGCGGCTGCGATGGCTGTGCTGGCCGAGATGGAACGAATCGACGCGCCTAGGTTGGCGGCACGAAATGCCGAACGTCTCAGCACGAAGCTACGGGCCTTGCCGGGGGTAAGCGATGTGCGCGGTCTCGGATTGCTAATCGCGGTCGAACTCGACGGATTCGATGCCAAAGTCGTCGCTGCTGCGCTCCTCGACGCAGGCCTCGTCGTCAATGCTGTTACCGGTACCGCGCTGCGACTGGCGCCTCCGCTCAATGTGTCCGATGCCGAGATCGACGAGGCGGTTGGAATGATCGAGGCGGCCCTCAGCGCATGACCCGACATTTTCTGCGCATCAACGATCTTGATCCTGATGAACTTACGGCCGTGCTCGATTTGGCGGAGTTGGCCAGCGTGCGTCGAGTGCTCGATGGCCAGGGCGCGGCGTTGCTGTTCGAGAAGCCGTCGAGCCGTACGCGACACTCGATGGAAATGGCCGTGGTACAACTTGGCGGACATCCCATTAGCGACACCACAGAGCTCGACAAACGAGAGACGATCGAGGACCTTACGCGGGTGCTCAACGGGTATCACGCCGTTCTCGGGGCCCGTGTATTCGCCCACGAGAAGGTCGAGCGAATGGCTGCGGTTTCTCAGATTCCTGTGGTCAATATGTTGTCCGACGACGAGCATCCGCTCCAGTGCCTGGCCGACCTCTTGACGCTCCGACAAGAATTCGGCAGTCTGCGCGGCCGGCGCATTGCTTGGCTCGGCGAGTTCAACAACGTGTCTCGGTCGCTCGCACTCGGTGCCGCGATGCTCGACGCCGAGTTGATCACGTGTTGCCCCCCGGGCTTTGGCCCGTTGCCCACTGACCAGGTGGCTGTGGTCACCCGACCGGAAGATGCGGTGGAAGGTGCCGATTGCGTCGTGACTGATGCGTGGTACTCGATGGGTCGAGAGGCCGAAGCCGACGAGCGTCGCCCGGTGTTCCGGCCGTACCAGGTGAACGGGGCGCTGTTGGAACGGGCCGAACCCGGGGCGATCTTTCTGCACTGCCTGCCGGCACATCGTGGCGAGGAAGCCGCCAACGATGCACTCGATGGCCCGAACAGCCGGATCTTCGCAGAGGCACATAACCGGATGCACACGGCGCGTGCGCTGCTGGCGTTCCTTTTCGGCGTTCGGCCATGACCACCAAGCAGAGTCGACGCCTCGAGATATCGCGCCTCATTGCTCACCACACGATTACCAGCCAGCCACAACTTGTTGACCTGCTCGTCGAGCTTGGCATGTCGGCAACGCAGGCCACCGTGTCTCGCGACCTCGACGAACTCGGTGCGATAAAGGTGCGAACAGCCAGTGGCGAAACGGCGTACGCCATTCCCGAGTTTGAACCGGAACGAAAAGCTCCCGTCGATCATTTGCGACGAGTGATGGGGGAATGGGTGGCTGATGTGAGTCACAGCGCCAATCTCGTCATTCTGCGCACTCCGCCGGGCTGCGCCCACGTCGTTGCTTCCGCCCTAGACCGCAGCAGCGTGAGCGGGTTGCTCGGCACGGTGGCGGGCGACGACACGCTGTTGTGCGTTGCCAGCGAACGTGTTGGCGGGCGCAAGCTTGCTGATCATCTCCGAGAGCTAGCGGGGTTGTCATGAGCGGCCAAACGTTGTGGCATGGCCGGTTCGCATCGGGTCCCTCCGACGAACTGTTGGCGTACACGGTCAGCCTGCCATTCGATCAACGCTTGTGGCGTGACGACATAACCGGCAGCCGGGCTCACGTTCGGGTGCTTTGCGAGGTCGGCCTGCTCACGGCCGACGAAACCTCGGCGGTGTTGTCGGCACTCGACATCGTGTGGATGGAAATGGAAGCCGGTGCATTTGGTTTTGTTGCGAGCGATGAGGACATCCACACCGCAATCGAGCGTCGAGTCACCGAGCTGTCGGGCGATGCCGGCGCAAAGTTGCACACCGGGCGCAGCCGCAATGACCAATGTGCGACGGATCTACGGCTGTGGTGCAAACGCGAACTTCGTGGCGTAGCGGCCCGGATAGTTGGGCTGCAAGAGGTGTTGGCCGAACGCGCCGCGACGGCGGGCGGTGTGTACCTGCCCGGCTATACGCATGTGCAACGGGCACAGCCCGTGCTGCTCAGCCATCACCTTCTGGCCCACGCCTGGGCGTTCGCCCGTGATGTCGATCGGTTGCTTGCCACTATTGATCGGCTCGATGTGTCGCCACTCGGTGCCGGTGCGCTAGCAGGTTCGTCGTTGCCGCTTGCGCCGGAACGCACCGCTGAGTTGCTCGGCTTTGCCCGGATCTTCGAAAACAGCCTTGATGCTGTATCCGATCGCGATTTCGTGGCGGAGGCGCTTTTTGATTTGTCCCTCGTTGCGATCCACCTGTCTCGTATCGGCGAGGAGTGGGTGTTGTGGACCAGCGAGGAGTTTGGCTTCGCCCGTCTCGACGATGGCTATGCCACGGGTTCGTCGATGCTCCCGCAGAAGAAGAACGCCGACATCGCGGAACTGGCCCGTGGCAAGGCTGGCCGGGTCATTGGAAATCTTACTGGTCTGCTCGTTGTGTTGAAGGGCTTGCCCCTGGCGTACAATCGGGACTTGCAGGAGGATAAGGAGCCGTTGTTCGATGCTGTCGATCAGGTGTCGTTGGCGTTATCAGCAATTTCGGGGATGATTGCCACGGCCACGTTTCGGCCCGACCGGATGCAGGCTGCGGCGGATGATCCGGCCATGGGAGCGACCGATCTGGCCGAATGGCTGGTGGCCCGCGGTACGCCATTTCGTCAGGCTCACGCCATTGTCGGTGCCGTCGTGCGACACTCCTTGCCCCCGGAGGAGACGCCGCTGGTCGAATTGGTGATGGCCCACCCCGACCTCGGTCCCGAGGCCGCAGCGCTACTGGTGCCTGGTGTCGGCGTTACCCGGCGTACAACCCGCGGTGGTGCGGGGCCTGACCCGGTTGCGGTGCAGATGGCGGCGTTTGCCGAGCAGCTTTCGCTCGACCGGATGCGAGTGTTCGGAACAACCGATACGGTGGCACCTTCGTGAGCAAGGTTCTTCAGTCTCTTCCTGTTGGCGAAAAAGTTGGCATTGCGTTTTCGGGTGGTCTCGACACGTCGGTTGCAGTGGCGTGGATGCGGGAAAAGGGCGCTATCCCGTACGCGTATACCGCCCATCTCGGTCAGCCCGACGAGGACGATATCGATGGCATCCCACAACGTGCCGTCGAGTACGGCGCCGAAGCGGGACGACTCGTCGACTGCCGTGAGATGCTCGTCGATGAAGGGCTCGTCGCTCTACAGTGCGGCGCGTTCCATATCTCCACCGCTGGTAAGACATACTTCAATACCACGCCGCTTGGTCGTGCTGTTACCGGCACTATGTTGGTACAGGCCATGCGGGTCGACGGCGTCGATGTGTGGGGCGACGGTTCCACATACAAGGGCAATGACATCGAACGGTTCTACCGCTACGGGCTCATGGTGAACCCGGCGTTGCGTATCTATAAGCCGTGGCTCGACGATCTGTTCGTCACCGAGCTTGGTGGCCGCACCGAGATGAGCGAGTACCTGCTTGCTCGAAACCTGCCATACCGGGCGTCAACGGAAAAGGCGTACTCGACCGACGCCAATATCTGGGGCGCGACGCACGAAGCGAAATCGTTGGAGAACCTGGATACGGGCATGGACATCGTGCAGCCAATTATGGGCGTACGTCACTGGGACGACGCTGTCCGTATCTCGGCTGAATTGGTCACGATCCGCTTCGAAGCCGGATGGCCGGTAGCGCTCAACGGGCACGACTTCTTGTCTCGAGTCGACCTCGTTACCGAGGCCAATGCAATTGGCGGCCGCCATGGCCTAGGCACCAGTGATCAAATCGAGAACCGCATCATCGAAGCCAAGAGTCGAGGCATCTACGAATCGCCGGGTTTGGCGCTGCTGTTCATCGCCTACGAACGGTTGGTGTCGGCCATCCACAACGAGGGCACCATCGACAACTATCGCACCATGGGTCGTCGGCTTGGTCGACTTCTGTACGAGGGTCGTTGGTTCGATCCCCAGGCCGTGATGTTGCGAGAACCCTTGCAACGGTGGGTCGGTGCGGCGGTCACGGGCGAGGTTACGGTGCGGCTGCGTCGGGGCGACGACTACACCATCACCAACACCACCGGACCCCATCTCACGTACCAACCGGAACGGTTGTCCATGGAGAAGACCGAGGGCGCGTTTGGGCCGCTCGACCGCATTGGACAGCTCACCATGCGGAATCTCGATATCCAGGACAGCCGCGACAAGCTCAGGGTGTACCGGTCGGCTGGAACCATTGGGCCGGGCGAACCCGGGTTGTTCGAACTCGGCTCCGGGGGAGACGAATAGTTGCAGCGGGTCGGCCGTTGAAGACGTCTCGTCTGCCTCGATCGTTCTATGCCCGGCCATCGTCGGTAGTTGCGCCTGACCTGTTGAACAAAGTCTTGGTCGTTGGCGACTGTCGCGGACGGATCACCGAGGTTGAGGCGTATGGCGGTGCCGACGATGCGGCGTCGCACGCGTTTCGGGGGCGGACGCCGCGCAATGCAGTGATGTTCGGCCCAGCCGGGCACCTGTACGTGTATTTCACCTATGGCATGCATCACTGCGCCAACGTCGTGACGGGCAGCGAAAGCGGAGCCGAAGCGGTGTTGTTGCGTGGCATAACGCCACTCGTGGGGGTGGCTGCAATGACGGAGCGCCGACCCGCAGCGCGTCGGACGGCCGACCTGGCCAACGGGCCGGGAAAGCTGTGTGCGGCATTCGGATTGGATCTCGGGCACAACGGGCACGATATGTGTGGCTATTCCGACATCTGGGTAGGTGACGACGGCTGCGAACCTGAACTGTCGCCGTATGTCGGCCCCAGGGTCGGTATCTCCAAGGCCGTCGACCTGCCATGGCGCTGGCGGGCTCATACAAGCCGCTGAAGCTGAGCAGCCAAATCTGCAACTGTTGCGCAAACGGCCGGCGGAGACGCGAGCTAGCCCAGCTTCACCCAGCGGCCGTGGAAGTCGGCGGATGCTAGGCGCAGACTCACATTGCCCGGCCACATCCGCAGTGTGACAGCCACTTGGCTCCGATCGGTAGGATCGGGCTCGAACATCATCCAAACGAGCGGTGTGTCATGCGTGGCCTGCGTGCCGGCAACGACAATCTCGGCAGTGATGGCGGCGCGTTGGTCCTTTTCGATGTATTGCCACACGATCGAGTGGTACACGACGGTGGTAACCCCCGGTGTTGGCTGGTCGAGTTGTTGGCGTAACCATCCCGCCGTGTCGTGCGATTGTTCGATGGCGGCCGGCACCCGAGCGGCTAGCTCTATGGCACCTCGCAGACGCTGGCGACGAGCGGCCTGATCGGGCCACACGAAAGATTCAAGCCATCGGGCGCCGTCGCTAGTGAGTACGTCGACCGGATCGGGGTCGCATCCAGCCCGATCGACAATGGCGATGGCGCCGGGCTGAAAGCCTGGGTCGAGATCCCAGAGGTCGATGAGTTGAACGGGACTGGCCGTAGGCCCCATGGCATGGCCGTTTGATTGATATCGAAAATGATCCATTCGCAGATTGAGACCACCGCTACAGCCCACCTCGCAAAGCCGCAACGCTTGTCGATACCGCTGGCTGACAGCGAGTAAACCCGCTATGAGACCAGCTGCCCTCGCTACTTCATTGGTCTGGGGTGGCTTGGTGAGGGCTGCGGCGAACTGGTCGGGTTGTTCGGCCATCAGGTCGAGAATCAGTTGGGGTGGGTGGCCGAGTGATGATTGGCCGCCGCAGCTCGGAAGTACGGCAGCCAGTTCCGGTGCCTCCCCGGCCAGCGCCATCCGATGGGCTTGGCCTAGCAGCCGAAGTGGCGCGGCGTCGCCGAAGCGATTCGCTGGCCGGGTCTCCAAGATCTCCCAAATGACCCCGTGGCTGCGTACGTTCTGAGCCATCGCGGGTAGCACCCCCGCCCAAAGTGATGAGCCCAATTCCTGGCAGCTCTGTGCCTGCCGCTCGAACCATCCGGCTATCTCGTCACCACGTTCGCTCATAATCGCCGATGATACGGCTCACGATGCGCGAGCATTCTCTTTGTTATGGACCTACTTGCTGACCTTGAGGCCCGTGGACTAATCCACGATTCCACCGACCGCGACGCGCTGCGCTCACGGTTGGACGACGGGCCGATCAAGATGTACGTGGGCTTTGATCCCACGGCCGATTCATTACACATCGGCAACCTGGTCGGCCAGATGACGATGCGACGGTTTCAACTTGCTGGTCACCAGCCGTACCCATTGGCTGGCGGGGCGACCGGAATGGT
>JANOSH010000031.1:0-202965 GCA_031415695.1 Actinomycetes bacterium | reverse complement strand
CGACACGGCAGTCACGTTCCCCGCCGGGTTATACCCGAACGACTCCTGATACGGGTTGTTCGAACCGCCACCGTTATAAACAACACACCCCCCGTTACCAGACGTGTTCGTATACGCGCTCACCAAACGCTGCCGCTGATCATTCGAAAAACACTGCACCTGCCCACCAACCACATCGGTGACATTCCCAATCGTGTCATCCACAAACCACCCAAACACATCATCTTGAACCACTACCGCACCCGCGACTGTCCGGACCTGATCAAGACGTTGCAACGGATCAGACGAATACCGAAACGAACGAACAAGCTGACCCCCCAACCCGACATTACGCGTCGTGAGTCGGCCCACCCCGTCATACACCGACCCGTTCACATACGTGACGGTAGCGGACCTCACCTGATCAACAGCACCTTTGCCCGTCGTCGACGTGAACACCGACTCGGCAACCAACCCGCCACCCGCCGGGTAGGAAACCATGTTCTTCAAACCCGCGTCGGTATAGCCATACGATTGGGTATACGTGCCCGCCAAACCATCAGTCACACCGGCTAATACCGGGATCACCCGTGACACTGACACTGGTTGAGACCGGCTGTCATACACATAACTCGTTGTGAACAAACCACCCCACTGCACCGACGTGACCGTGTCCAACAAACCCTTCTTACCGGTGGTGTCATACGCCCAACCACCAGTCATACCCGACCCAGTCAACGCCGTCGTGCACGACGCGATCGAGTTCGCGGATTGTCGGCACGGACGGTTCAACACATCATATTTTGTGTGGACCTGTTTACCACGAGCATCAGTCTTCAGCGTCAGGTTGCCGTTCGGGTCATACCCGAACGATGTAGTCCCCTGGTCCGGGTCAACGTTCTGGGTACGACGCCCCGCCACGTCATACGTATTCGACGTAACGTTCCCAGCCGCGTCAACCATACTCAGAACTTGACCATTCGGGTCGTAGCTGTACACAGTCCGTCGGCCCGTGTCAGCAGGTTGCCAACCCGAACACGGACTGTAATCAACCGATTGGTCACCATGATTCACACCGGCGTACACAACACAAGAAACACCGTTAATCGTCGCCCCGACCGAACTCGACGCGGTATACCCCGACAGTTCATCAGGAGCCGTGTTATGCGAACGCAACACCCAACCCGCGAACCCGGCACCCGGCGCTGTTTGAGTCATTGACCAGATCTGCCAATCACTGCTACGACCGCTGATCGTCAACAAACCAGCTGTCGGGTGAGCAGCGATCGAGATGTCGAACACGCAACAATTCAACGACGCCCACACATCAGTACCGCTAAACGCGCCGCTTGCCGGCTGGGTAACCATCCACACCCCACCCGAAGCGACCGTACCCACAACACGGATCTTGTTGTCATTAGGTGCCCGGATAGCGTCGATCGTGTACAAGCCGGCAGCGTTTCCAGCAACACTCCAATTCAACCACGCGCCGTACCACTTCGCTGCGTACGCGACACGGTCGGTGCCGACCACAAACATGTACGGCAACCCGTCGCTATCAGTCGTGATTCCGACGTCTAAGGCTTGACCCGGCACCCATTCCCACGCGTTCCATGTCGCGATGCTAGCTACGTCACCAACAACGTTCTGACGACGCACATAAATGTTATTTGCTGCATCGATAACCGCCATCACAAAACGGCCATCAGGTAACGCCGTCGCGTCAACACGTTGCACCCCCGCGCCAGGATTACCATGGTCGCCAGCCGGAGAAAACACGCCGTTACCCACGGTACTGAGGTCTTGTTGGGAGGCGACGACTGAACCGGACCCGGCTTTGAACAACCCGAGTCGTGTCCCATTGAACGCCAACGCTGTATCAACGAAACAGCAAGGTGTTTCGAGTTCACGAACCTCGGCTACGCGGCCATGGCTGTCGGTTCGGGTAGCGGTGTTCGCCGAGTTCGTGATCGGCCCGATTGATGTTGTCCAATCGCCGTTCAAACGAGTTCGGTTCGTGCGCAACAACGAACCGGGCATGTACTCATCAGTACGCACCGCCCGACCTAACGTGTCATAAGCGACCCGTGTTTCCAGTGGCGGCGACGTCGGATACGGCCACTGATACCAGTAACCGAGCCCCGAACCCATCGGCGCTGCTATCGGTGCAGTCACCCCTATTTCTAGACCACGTTCGTCGTACTTGTGCGCCACCACCGTCTTGCCGCTCACATCGTTTTCGGCCTGGGTTTGTTGCACCTGACCAAAACTGTTGTACATCACGGTCTCGAACTTGAACAACGTTGCCGGTGCGGTAGTTCCCGGGCCGTTCGGGTCACCAGCGCTCATGACCTTTCGACGCGTAGTGACCGTCGGCGGGTTGATCACACCGCCAGCCCAGTCGATATACAACGAGTAGTAGTACTGGACACCAGGATCGGCACCGTCGCCCGGGTTCCAAACCTGACCCAACCGACCAGCCGGGTCGTACGCAGCGACCGTAGCGTTACCGTTCGCGTCATACGAATACAACGTTGAGCCGCGTGCCGGGTCCAACGTCACCAACGACGACACCCCAGCAATGGGGGTGTTCGTGGTTACGCCAGTCGGATAGCTGATTGGCCAAGCCGTTGCCGGTGAGAACACCGTTGTGGTTGTCTGACCGTTCGCGTCTTTGAATTGTGTTGGACGCCCGTACAAATCGAAACCTGTGACCTCGGTGATCAAGTCGTTGGCGGGTGACCCGGCCACCGACACAGTTGCCGTTTTGGTAACAACACCCGAACTCGGCTGATCGGTCAAGGCGACATGGCCGTCGTAGTAGAAGCTCACAGACGACGACACCGCTGTCGCCGTGCACGCGCCCGCCACGGTCGTTACCGACTTCGGGGTGTTGAGGATCCATGCTGTCGTGTTCTTGACGTACGTCGTGTTGGTACAACGGTCATCGACAAACGTGGCCTGATCCCCTGCTTCGTAACGGCTCGTGACGTTACCGTCGCTATCGAACGTCGACACCGTTTCGTCCCATTTCCACGGATCCGGTAACCCGACAACCGCGTTCGAACCGCCACCTTGCCACGTCCAATCTCGCGTCAACGTTTCGCCCGACATCACCGCGCCCGACAAGTTCGACACAACGCTGTAGTCATGTCGGGTAGCCCGCTCGACACTGCCAGCGAACCCGCGACTGAACGACGCTCGCACCTTGCCTTCAGTCCACCACTCATCTGCTACCGATGTACTGTACGGAACGTCAGACGCGTCGGCCGTCGAAAACGAGCGCACGCCGGTTGGCAAACACCCCGGCGAAGCCGTCAACGTTTGCGCGTCGCCGTTCATCCCACGATGCACCGTCAACTCGGTTGTCAACCAGCCGCTCGTCGTACCGCCACGTTCGATCTTTACCCGGCCGTAACCTCGCCAATCACCCCACGACTGCCGACAAAGCGGCGTGACTTTATCGGCGTCGTAACGCCATGCCGCTCCCTCAAGATATGTGTACTTCGTTGTCACCGTTGGCGACCCGGCCGCGAAATCGATCTCACGAATTTGTGTCACCAAATACTTGTTGAATATTGCGAAACCAGCACTGCCACCCGTCGGCGCAAACCACGCCGGGAAACAGTTTTTGGTGTTCGTATTGAACGCCCCATACGGCGGCGGTGTGCACGGGTCGGGCTGCCCGTACGTCACATCAGTCTGGGTCCCGAAATCGTCCTTCACGGAATCGACCCGATACAAATTCGTGTGCGGCACCCCGCCCGCCGGATTTGAATCAACCCGGTTACGCAACAAACTGTGGAACGAATCGAACCGCAACGGATAGAACGCCAACTGCCCAGCGCCAGGTTTCGCGATGCGTTGAATCGTACGCAACCACAACCTCGCCGACACATCGGTTACAGGCCAGTCATACGTGAACTGCACCCGATCATTCGTCACGTACGAACCCGCCACCAACACCTCAGAGCTGATTGCCGTCAACAGGTTCAACGAAAAGAACGACGGCGCATACTTCGTGCAATACGTACCGGTGCAGATCAGATCGGCCGGCACATCAGGGAACAACGTCGGGTTCGCAACCGGGTCAATCGAATCACACGACGCGTTCGACGACGTGCACCGCCGGTGCACCTCGAACGTCACCTTCGCCGGCGGATTGTCAGCCTCATGCCCGCCGATCTTCGAATACGCGATAGCGGTCAACGATCCAGCCCGCGCGTACTCCTTGGCGTCGGCGGGAGCGCCGCCGAACCCGTACCTATTCGTCTCAATCTGATACATATACGTCGACACCGACCAGCCGTCACCAGCACTGGTACGAACCGGACGCGCAACCCGGTCCAAATTCCACTTCCACGCCCGCTGGCACCAACCCGGCGCCGCGAAACACGGTTCAGTCGAATGGTTCCCCCGCACCGGCACCGACCACACCGACTGCGTCGCCAAGTTCGACGTAGGTTCCTTGTTCAAACCAAAGCTATAGACCGTGCCGTCCGGGATCGTCACCTCGAACCACTCACCAGCAGAATCCGTGTTCGCCGGACCCGTACCCGCACCCTGACCCGACGTCTTTTTCACAACACGCCAACCCGGATCGTCCTTCAGCCTAAACACGTTGTTACCCAACGAAACCAACTCGGAACTATGACCATTCAACGACAAAACAAGATGATCCCAAACCCCCGACGAATCAGTGAAGAAACAGAAATCACCGGCGCTGCCGCCATCATCGGAACATGACCGATATCGCCGTTGAATCGACGCCTCGTTCGTTGTCGACCAGCCCGGGCCAACCCACGAACCCTGATTGTTCGCCTCCGCCGTCTGACCATCGATACCCGCCGAGTTGTACGCGACGCTCAAACCCGGGCCAGAACCAACGACACCATCACGCACCGGAATCGGGTACGACCACGTAAACGCACCCGTCCCCGGAGCCACGTCCCACTTCGACGACTTCGACAACGGGGTCGCCGCCCAGTTACCGGCCTGGCCACCAGGCGACGACGAGAACCCGAACGCCGAACCCGACGGAGTCGTTTGCATCTTCATTGACCGCGAACGACCGCGCCCACCAACAGCCTCGCCGCCAACCTCAAGCTCAGCCGTAACATCGGGCGGCCCTTTCACATCGGAACGCCGGCGCGCCAACACCGTCGCCGAAACCGTCATCGCAACCAAGTCGACCTTGGTTTCATAACGCACCAAATCAGTCGCACACAACCGCCCGGCCACGGTGCCACCACACCCAGGCAACTCAGCGATCTGTACCCTGGTCAACCAATCGCCACCGTACGCGCCCGCGAACCCAGACACATCGACCACCACGTCCACTGCAACGTCATCGTCACCGTCGTCCACTCGTCGAACATCAAAAGCCAGATGCTCAAACCCGGCCGCCACCGCATTCTTCGAAGCCAAAACATCGACCAACACCTCGGGCGGGACGTTGCGGCCACCACGTTCGCGGCTCGCAATCACCTCATCGGTAATCGCCGCCGAGACCTTGCCGACAGTCCCCCGACCACCCTTGCCGTTACCAGCAGCGACGACTCGCAACAACCCCGGCTGAACAGCAACAACCGTCGCCGACGATGCACGAGGGCTCTCCTCAATCGGGGCCGAGCCAGTCGAACCAACACGAGCGACCTCAGGGTCCGCCGCGCTGGCCACCCCCACTGGAGCCACCGGTTCAACCTGAGCAGCCACTTGTTGCGGGGCACCAACCGCGCCAACCACGAGCACCAATGCCAACAGAACCGTGCAACGCCGCATACGAACCCCATTCCAAAGGCCCCCGCCGGGCTTACCCCCACCGTTCCACAAAAAAAAAAGGACCGACGTCAAGCCGTAGCGATCAAAACGCTCTCCGTGGTCGGATCTTAGGTGGCTATCGCAAACAGTTACTTCTAGTCGGGTTGGAGAGATTTGAACTCTCGGCCTCCACGTCCCGAACGTGGCGCGCTAACCAAGCTGCGCTACAACCCGTAGCAATTCCTGACTCTAGCCTGCTGTGGCCTCGGCTGGCACGTCAGATTCGAGGGCCGCAGAATCGCTCGGCGATTCGATACCTTCGAACCACGTACCACCGGCCCGTATCGCCGCCACTGCGGCATGAATTCTGGTGGGGTCAAGCGGCTTGATGAGCCAGCCGTCGGCCGCCGAACGGCGAGCAAGATGCAGGTCGGCGCGCCGATCGAGCAGCACGAGTACGGGAATACGTGGAAGCCGGCCACCGCTCTCTTCGAGCCGCAAGGTCATTGTGATGGCCATACCACCCATGTTTCCTACCTGCAGATCGGTGATCACTAGATCGGGCGTTCGCTCCTTGACCGCCGAGATGAGGTCCTTGCCGTTGGAGATAACGCCAATCGACATGGTTGGGCTACTAATGGCCGCCTGGACCTCGTCTCGAATCCAGTCGGCATCGGTAGCTAGCAAGACGTACGTCATCGCCGCCAAGGTTACCGTTCGAGCAGGTCCGTAGCCACATCTCGAAGACCGGTTAGCGCGTGAATGTCGGTTGCTCTCAAGCTGATCGTGACGACCGGAGCGGGAGCCAACAGGGCGGCGAGTGGGGCAACCAGCGCCGATTCCGCCTGAGCAACCTGGGCAAGTTCGGCCAGGTTATGCCACGCAGGCGACTCGTCACGACGACGTTGCGCCTCCGCGTAAGGAACGCCGAACTCGGGGTGGGCCCGATTCACAATAAGTGCCGACGGGGTTAGCCCCCGGTCGGCGAGGCGGCCAATAAGCCAATGGGTTTCGGCCACGCTGTCGTGGCGAGGCGCGCACACCATTACGAATGCCGCAGCATCCGAACGCATCAACGAAAGCACGTCGGTCGACCGCTTCCGAAACCCGGCCTCCATGCCGTCGAACGCTAGAAAGAACGCCATTGCATCGGCTACGACCTCGGCGCCGACGACACGCGCTGCTGACTTCACAAACAACTGGGTTGCTGCATTGGCGACACGCAGGTAACCGCGCGTCGGCATGATAAGTGCGCGGTACAAGCGATGGTCGAGAAAGCGTGTCAATCGTTCAGGCGCGTCGAGAACGTCTAACGCGTTGCGCGTTGGCGGCGTATCGACAACGACAAGATCGAACCGGGAATCATGATGCAAGTCGAAAAGCCGTTCAGCTGCCATGTACTCGTGGGTACCCGAGAGCGCGGATGAGATATTCCGGTAGAACGAGTTCTCGAGAATCCGCTGGGCCTGATCTGGGTTTGATGCATGCCGCGTCACGACGCCGTCAAAGGTCTGCTTCGCATCGAGCATTGTCGCCCACAGCTCACCGGGAACGTTGTCGAGTTCCACTCGTGCTGGCTCATTCGACAACTCGCCGCCCAGCCCCAGTGCGTCGGCGAGCCGTCGAGCGGGATCAATAGTGACGACCACGACGCGACGCCCAAGCTCGGCTGCAGCCAGGCCAAGTGCGGCTGCCGTCGTTGTCTTGCCGACGCCTCCCGGTCCGCACGTGACGATGATGCTTCGACTTGACAACAGCTCCATCAACACAGGGCATCGGCGAGCGTGTCGATGTCGGCAGGCCCCAAGCCGGCCGAAAAGATGAACGGCACGGCGCGCTGAGGTAGCGGCAACGCCGCCGCCAATCGGGCCAGTTGCTCGTGCTGATTCGCGCTTCGGGTGAGCCGGAACCGGGCTGCTGCTTTGATCGCGTCGGTGCCCCGACTTGGCACGTCCAGCCCGACGAGATCGGGGTACAAGCCGTTCACCACGATGGGTCCGAGCGTGAGCCCAAGTTCATCCTCGAGCGCGAATGCCGTCTCGATCGCCTCGTTCACCGGTGTTTCCTCGGCGAGGGTGACAAGAACGACGCGACAACGGGCTCCGTCGCCAAGTAGCTCGGCTGCCTCACGGGCTTGCGTGGCAATTGGACCGACTCGGATCATCGAACTGAGCGCACGCGGTGAGCGCAGGAACGTGACCGCATGGCCGGCGGCGGGTGCATCGACAACGACCAAGTCGTACGGGCCGTCGTGCCCCGCGGCGCGTTCGAGCGCCTTCAATTTTCCAAGTACCACGATGTCGTCGATACCCGGCGCCGCTGTTGCAACGATGTCGAGTACCCCGGAGCGAGCCATGGCGCGTGACACCAGACCCAGCCCGTGGCCGTCGAGATACTCGTCGAGCGACTGCGCCGGAGTCACCAACTGGGCCCAGACACCGCCCCCGCAATCGACCGGTTGCACGGCACTGATCGGACCATCGCGACCCAACAACTCGCCGAGCGGCGAACCGACGTCGACAGCCGCCACAAGCACTCGAAAGCCCGACCGCGCCGCGGCGCGAGCGATGGCCGCTGATATGGTCGTTTTGCCGACGCCGCCCTTTCCGGCAACGATCAACAACCGACATGCCGAAAACAACGACGCCGATCCGATCGAAACTGACTCCATACCTGCGCACGCTAGCGGCGCTCGTGGTGGTCATCACAGGCTTTGGCCTGGGGCAGGGCACTGCCCGCGCCCAGCCCAACGAGCCACAAACACCACCAGTCGATGTTCTTCAGGTAAGCGGGTTCCTCGACAAAATCATGGCCAACGGCATCCGGCAGGCCATCGTGACCGCCGGCTCGGATGGTTCGCAAGCTCTCGTGCTCCAGGTCAACCTGAAGGGAACGGTGATCCCCGACAGCGACGTCGTTGAGCTTGCCGAGCTTATGTTGGGGTCCAAGGTGCCAGTTGCCATGTGGGTGGGGCCATCGGGCGCCAAAGCAGTTGGCGTTGCCGGTCAGCTCATGGCTGTTGCCGCGGTCAACGGCATGGCCCCCGGAAGCAAGATTGGCAACTTTGGTGACCCGCTCGTCGTGGGTGGAAAATCGTTGGCATTCGGCGAGGCGACCGACCGGCTTCGAAACGGGCGGCTGGGATATACGGATGCCCGAAAACTTGGGGCGCTCAAACCCGGCAACGACGCCGGCGGCACAGCCGTACTTGGCGAAATGATCGTTGCGCTCGACGGAGTAACAGTGAACGGGACCACGCTGCACACGGCACGATCGATAGAACGTGACGGCCAACCGGGTCGCACCGTGTCGGGCAACACCCGGTTCTCGAAGCTCGGGCTTGTCGACCAACTTTTCCATACGGTGGCCAGCCCCGCCGTTGCTTACCTGCTCATCATCATCGGGCTGTGCCTGCTCCTGTTCGAGTTCTTCACGGCGGGAGTTGGGGTCGCCGGCGTTTTGGCGGCCATTTGCACCATTCTGGGGTGTTTCGGGCTGGTGGCCCTTCCCACCCGCTGGTGGGCGTTCGGCCTTCTTGTGCTGGCCATTGTGGCGTTCGGCATCGATGTTCAAGCAGGCCTGCCACGACTCTGGACTGGCATTGGTGTAGCCGCCTTCGTGGTCGCATCGCGGTTTTTGTTCCATGGCATCTACCTGTCGTGGGTTTCACTACTGGTCGGCATTGGCGGCGTACTCGCAACATTCCTGTCGGGTATGCCCTCCATGGTTCGAACCCGCTTTTCCACTCCAACCATCGGCCGTGAATGGATGATCGGCCGCGAAGGCGTGGCCACAGCCGATATCAAGCCCGATGGCGTTGTGCGGGTCGGCGAGGGCGTCTGGCGGGCTCGGACCAACCGAGCGACGCCCATTGCAAGCGGCGACGCTATTCGTGTAGCTGCGATCGACGGCATCACGCTCGAAGTCGAGCCGCTTACCGGAGCGGCGCGTGACTATCGGGAACGTCGACCAAAGGGCGAACCCAACCCCGACCCCTGAGGTGTGAAACCGGTCCATTTTGCAACGGTAGAGCGCCTCGTCGTAGCGTTGTACCGGGAGGCGATACCCGTGGGCCAAGCCCAACTAGGATTCAAGAACTTTAACCCATCGTTACGTCTCGGGACCGACTGGCAAGAGCGCGGCGCATGTCGAGGCATCGTGAGCGATGCCTTCTATCCACCATCCACCTCTGAGCGCCGTGACGAACGCTCTAAGCGCGAAGCAGCGGCCAAGGCTATCTGTGGCCAATGCCAAGTCAGGCATGACTGTCTCGACTATTCGTTGAGTATCCGTGAGGCGCACGGTGTGTGGGGCGGGCTCACTGAGTCCGAACGACGCCCACTACTCGACGCCCAGTACAACTGGCGGTAACCGAGGCCCAGCAATGCGCATATCGCCGCGCCGTCGGGTCACCCCTCGGGCGTCGAGTTCGGCCACAAGCGGAAGTGCGTGCTTTCGGCTGGCGAGTACGGCGTCTCGGAACTCGGCAACCGTAAAACCTGCGGGCGACGCCGCCAGCAGCTCAGACGCAACCAGGGTGGCTGCATCGATCGCATCTCGATGAAACCACACCCCGTCTCGTTCAACCACCAGACCGCGTTGGATGAGCGCTCGAAGTTCAGCGCGGTCGACGCCATCGGCACCGGGCGGAGCAAACCATCCGCCGAGAAGCGCTGCGACGAATGGATGATCGGAGAGCGGGTCATGCTTAGCGACGAGACGTGCCCGGCCCGCAGTGACGACAACACCATCGACTCGATCGAGCCCGGCTCGTTCCCGCTCCGACAGCGCCGCTACGTCGAGCCCCAGTCCTCCGGCCCCCTCGATCTGCACCTCAAGTCGGGCCAGCAGTTCCTCCAACTGTTGCGGACCGCCAACCCAGCGACCAAGCGTTGGCGCCCGCCGTTCGCCGGTTAGGGCCTCGAGGTCGGCAACGTCGATCCAGCCGTGTTCGGCCACCACGCGGTCGACACGTCGATCTGGCCGGGCCTTGGAAGCAGGAAGGCGCGGCGCTATATCGAGTACCTCGCCACCCCCGACCGTTTCGTCACGCCCGCTCTCACGCAGGACGAATCGGTCACCTGGAAGAAGTGGGATCGGCGTAGTCACATGCAGGCGGACCAAACCCGACCCGCCGGGTTGCACCGATTCGGCACCGAGGACGCGCATGCGAACCGGGTACTCGCCCGACCCGACATAGGCCATATAGGCCCCGCGTCGACTGACCACATGATCGAGCGAATCGAGTACGTGCAGACTGGCGTCGAAGCGCATCGTGGGACGCCATTGCCCACCAGCGATAACCGCATCGCCTCGCTCGATATCGGCGTGATCGACTCCGTTCAAATTGAGCGCAACGCGATTACCGGGGCCAATGGTGTCGACCGACGTGCCCAATGTCTGGATAGCACGAACGCGTGCGGGTCGTGCTTGGGGTCCCACCACCATGGCGTCGCCGACATTGACAGCACCACCGGTGAGCGTGCCGGTAACAACGGTTCCCGCTCCCTTGGCCGCGAACACCCGGTCGACCCAGATTCGCGGCCGGTGCCGGTCGGCGGCGAGCGGAGTGCGAATAACCAGTGCGTCGAGTTCTTCGCGAAGGTCGGTCATGCCTCGGCCGAGGGTGGCGGCAACGGGAACGACCGGGGCGCTTTCCAGGAATGTGCCCGAGACGTGATCAGCGACTTCGAGCTGAGCGAGTTCCAACCATTCGTCATCGACAAGATCGACCTTCGTGAGCGCGATGATGCCGTGGCGAACGCCAACCAGCTCGAGGATGCGGAGGTGTTCCTCGGTCTGGGGTTTCCAGCCCTCGGTCGCTGCAACCACAAAAAGGCAGGCGTCGACGGCACCGACCCCAGCCAGCATATTTTTGAGGAATCGAACATGACCCGGAACATCGACAAAACTGATCCCCGCCCCCGACGGCAACGCCGTGTGAGCAAACCCGAGGTCGATCGTGAGACCACGACGCTTTTCTTCCTCGAACCGATCGGGGTCGGTGCCGGTGAGCGCTAGGACGAGCGAGCTCTTGCCATGATCGACGTGTCCTGCCGTGGCGACGACGTGCACAGTTCGGCCTACAACGACGACGCGACGTACGCGTCGTCGGCCGAGTCGATGGTGCGAAGGTCAAGCAGCGTGACACCGTCACGCACACGGGCCACAATCGGTAGGGCAAGCGCTCGCAGGCGAACCGAATGATCGCCGTCGAGTTCGATAGCTGCCGACGCAATGGTGACACCAGGCAGGCTGCCCGCACCGGGCATTGCTTCACTGTCGACAACACGGGCACCGCCAACGTTGGCCGCAATGTCTGCAGCACGACGACGTAGCACCCCGACGTCGATCGTTGCCATACGCCAGAATGGCAACGCCGCCAGGTCACGACGTAGGTAGGCAAGCGCGGTGTCCTGGAGCGCAGCCAGAACCAAACCCCCGGGCCGTAATGCCCGGGCGAGCGGATGTCGAGCGCATGCCGCTACTAGGTCGGCTCGGCCCGCAATGATTCCCGCTTGGGGTCCTCCGAACAACTTGTCGCCCGAAAACATCACCAGACTCGCACCGTCGGCCAAAGTCTGGCGAGCCGCAGGCTCATCGGCCAGCCACGCTGGCGGTCCCGACGGCAGCCACGGGCACGCAGCATCGAGCAGGCCAGAACCAATATCGGCGAGCACCGGCACGCCAAGATCGCTCAGCACCGCGACCGATGCTTCTTCCACGAATCCTTCGACCCGAAAGTTCGACGGATGGATCTTGAGGACAACGGCGACGTCGGCTCCGGGAGCGTCGATTGCGCGTTCGTAGTCACTGCGACGAGTGCGGTTTGTGGTACCAACGTCGACGAGTCGAGCGCCTGACTGGGCCATGACTTCGGGCACCCGAAAGCCGCCGCCAATCTCGACAGCTTCGCCCCGGCTGACAACCACCTGCCGGCCGTCGGCCAGCGCGGCAAGACTGAGCAACACGGCAGCGGCGTTGTTGTTGACAACCATGGCGGCCTCGGCGCCACACAGCCTCGCCAGCAACCGCCCGAGGCCGGCATACCGACTACCTCGTTGACCGGTCGATAGATCGAACTCAAGGTTCGAGTAACCCGCGCCCTGTGCGTCGCCCTGCCCGCTGTCTCGCGGTGCTCGGCCCAGGTTGGTGTGGAGCAGCACGCCAGTTGCGTTGATGACCCGGCCCAGAAGTTGACGGCGGAATGCTTCGGCCAGTTGAGTGGCTTCGTCGGGCTGGCCTGCGGCGATAGCCTCGCGGGCGAAATCAACGAGTAGTGGATGCGGTAAACCACTCGAAGCGAGCGACCGGGCAAGTTTGTCGACTGACGGGGGGCGGTCTACAGCAGTCACTGGTCGAATCGTGTCACAGTCAGAGGGTCTGGTGCCTGTGCCCACTACCGTTCCGGCGTGACCATTGCAGCCAAGCCTCTACGACATGCCGCCACCGTGATGTTGCTACGCGACGCCGAGGCATCCAATGGCAGGGCATCCGGTGGTGATGTCGGAATCGAAGTTTTCATGCTGAAGCGCACGATGAACGCGGCGTTCGTCGGCGGGTTCTACGTCTTTCCCGGTGGGGTTGTCGACGCCGAGGACGGCGGCACCGACATCGAGACGTTGTGCGACGGCCTTACCGATGCAAATGCAAGCGCCCAGTTGGGCCTGGAATCTGGTGGGTTGGCCTTCTGGGTGGCCGCCGTGCGCGAATGCTTCGAGGAGGCCGGGGTGCTGCTCGCCGAGGGTGTCGATTTCGCCGACCCATCGACCGCCGATCGTTTCAGCGGCTACCAACACGCCATACACGACCGCACGGCCACCATGGTCGACATCTGCCGGTCCGAGGGCCTCACGTTGAACGTGAGCCAAGTGGAGTACGTGGCGCATTGGATTACACCTCACGCCGAACCCCGCCGTTTCGATACCCGGTTCTTTGTGACACGCATGCCCGACGGTCAAACCCCGCTCCATGACGACAACGAAACCATCGACAGTGAATGGATGCGGCCCGCCGATGCACTTCGACGCCAGGCCTCAGGCGAGCTGCAAATGCTGCCACCAACAATGGCCTGCCTCGGCTTCCTCGAGCCACACACAACCGTCGGCGAGGCTATGGCCGCCGCCACGTCGGTGAATGGTCCTCCTGCGATGCTTCCCGTCGCCCTAGTGAACGACGGGAAGTTCGTTGGTCTGTTGCTACCTGGCGACGACGGTTACGACACCGCCCTAGCCGGGGTTCTGGCCACAACTGCAACCGGACTTACACGACCGTAAGGGTCGACGTGTAGGTCTGCGTCGTACCGTTAGCCCGGGTGAGTACCGCACGAATGGTGTGTGTACCGACGGCAAGATTGTTCAGATAGGGATTAGCGGTCGCGATCGCACCTCCAGCAAAGTCCCACGGCGCCGTGCCTTCTGTTCGGAATACGGCTCCTGTTGTCGGAACATCCAGGTAGAACCTGACACTGACCGCAGCCTGTGGCGTATCGAGGAAGACATAGACCGAGGTGCCTCGAACCCATGTGTTCGACTCCAATGCAACCGACGGCGCACGACTCGCGAGCAGTGACACCTTCAAGATGTCTGTTGTCGTCGGCGCAACGGTTGCCACGGTGAACGTAGTGAATGACGCCGTGAGTACCGCATTCCCCGCTGCATCAACCACCGTCGTGCCAACCGAAATCCGATACGTCGCACCTAGGGTCAAGGCGGCAGCAGGTGTTATCACAACGCTATTTCCCGCCGTCGTAACAGCAGCCGCCACGGCTGCCCCGCCGTCAACCGAGAGGCTCACACCGGCCCCTGGCACGACGAGTTCGGAGAACGTCACCACTGGCACAACACCGGCTGCGACAGCCGTCGCCGCATTCAGCGGAACAACAGACACCACCGTCGGAGGCGTCGTATCGACTGGAGGCGCGGCCACCGTCGTGAAGATCGTAGACGATGCGACAGCGAGTGCGTTACCCGCGGCGTCAATCACCGACGTTCCTACCGAGATTCGATACGTCGTACCGACGATCAACAGCGCTGCCGGAGTGAGCACAACCGTATTACCAACGACCGACGTGGTTGCGGCCACAGCTGCACCACTGTCGACCGTGAGGCTCACGCCCGAACCCGGTACCACCGGCTCCGAGAACGTCACCACCGGAACAACCGACCGAGCAACACCCGTCGCGGCATTCAGAGGCGCCACCGACACCACCGTTGGAGGCGTCGTATCGACTGGAGGCGCGGCCAACGTTGTGAACGTCGTGGATGACGCCGTAAGAACGGCATTTCCCGCTCCGTCAACTACGGAGGTGCCAACCGAAATCCGGTAGGTCGTTGCGAAGGCCAACGGTGCCGTCGGTGTCAGCAACACCGACGCGCCCAAGGTCGACATGGTGGTCGGCACAAGCGCTCCACCATCAACCGACAGGCTCACACCCGAACCAGGGAGCACCGGCTCCGAGAACGTCACCTCGGGCACAACCGACCGAGCAACACCCATCGCCGCGTTCACCGGAGCGACCGCCACTACCGTCGGGCGAATCGTATCAACCGGTGGCGGGGTATTGCCCACGGTGAAGGTGGACGAATAGGTCTGCGTTGTTCCGTTGGCCCGTGTAAGGACTGCTCGAACGACGTGCGTTCCCGCCGCCAGGGTCACCCGGTATGAACTGGCTGTCGTCAGTGAACCGCCAGCGAAGTCCCACGGCGCTGATCCCTCGGTTCGGAACACTGTGCCAGTTACCGGCACATCGAGGTAGAACCGCACACTCACTGCCGCCTGCGTGGAATCCAAGAAGATGTAGACCAGTTCGTTGGGGAGCAAGTTGTTGGCCTCCAACGCCACGGCGGGCGCTCGGGTCGTTGATCGTGACACCTTCAAGATGTCGGTCGTCGGAGGAAGAACCCCCGCCACCGTGAATGTAGTGAACGACGCCGCTGCCACCGCGTTCCCGGCAGCGTCTACCACGGACGTCGCCACCGAGATCCGATAGGTCGTGCCCGTTGTCAAAGGTGCCGACGGTGTGACCACCGCCGTGTTGCCAACAGCTGTGATCGTGGCGGCGACAGCGGCTCCGCCATTAACCGACAGGCTCACACCGGAACCCGGCACAACGGGCTCCGAGAAGGTGACGACCGGCACCACCGATGTAGCAACACCCGTCGCCGCGCTTGGCGGAGCGACCGACACCACCGTTGGAGCCGTCGTATCGGGCGCAGCCAACGTCGTGAACGTCGTAGATGACGCAACCGGCACCGCGTTGCCAGCAACATCGACGACAGTGGTACCGACCGACAGTCGGTAGGTGGTCGAGAAATCCAAAGGAGCCAAAGGCGTAAGTACCACCGTGCTACCCACCACCGACACCGTCGCCGCAACCGCTGCACCACCATCTACCGACAAACTCACACCCGAACCCGGCACCACCGGCTCCGAGAACGTCACCACGGGAGCCACGGCCCTGGCAACGCCAGTCGCTGCGTTCACCGGTGCTACTGACACCACCGTCGGAGGCGTCGTATCAGGTGCAGGGGCAGCCGTGGTAAAGGTCGTGGATGACGCAGCAGCCACCGCGTTACCGGCAGCATCGACCACCGACGTACCGACCGACAGCCGATACGTGGTCGAGAATGCAAGCGGAACCGACGGCGTCAACATCACCGTGCGATCAACCACCGACACCGTCGCCGCAACTGTGCCGCCGCCATCAACCGACAGCGTTACACCCGAACCCGGCACCACCGGCTCCGAAAATGTCACCACCGGCACGACGCCAACCGCCACACCGGTCGCCGCATCGGCCGGAGCGACCGACACAATCGTTGGCCTGATCGAATCGCCTGGTGCCGTCGTAAACGTCGTGAATGATGCAGCGGCGATTGGGTTAGCAACGGTATCGAGCACCGCGGTACCCACCGAAATTCGGTAGGTGGTCAAGGCGGCAAGCGGCGCCAACGGCGTGACTACCACCGTGTTCCCAACCGCAGCAACCGTCGTTGCGACCGCTGCCCCGCCATCGACCGACAGGGTTACGCCCGAGCCAGGCACCACCGGCTCCGAGAATGTGACGACCGGCACGACGCCAACCGCAACACCGGGCGCACCATTGCCTGGCACGACCGACACCACCGTCGGCGGCGTCGTATCGACCGGAGGAGGGCTGGTGGGTCTGGAGACAATGATGCCGCTGAAGTTCGATGCCCCACCGGTTGCTGTCAGCGAGATCTGGTTGTTCGTAACCGTGACCGGGTATGGACCCGGTTTGCTCCATGTTCCTGGTCCTCCAGACACAATCGTAGGAAGCGCAGTGCCGTTGAGACTGGGCGTGAACACCTCGGAGAAGTTGTCTTCCCAGACGTAGAATTCGACGTTGTAGGAGCCATTTGGAACGCTCGACATGGTTGTCGCAGCGTTCCCGAAACCGAACGACGAACATTGGATCATCGCCGTTTCATTGGCATTTGTGGCCGGTACCAACGCCACGCCTGTGCTGCAGAACGTGGACGGACCGGACGTGAAATTCGGCGCCGTCAATCCGCTTTCGAACGCAACACCGTTAACCGTGAGCGCAGGTCCGTTGATGTTTACCGCCCGGTACACGTCAGGGCCGCAGGTTCCGGTTTGGATGTAGGTCGCCACCAAGGCTGGCGTAGACGGCGAAACAGTGAAGGTATGGTCGCGGCTTGCTCCGCTACTCCAGTCGTTGAAGTTCCAGTTGAGCCCCGCAATACATCGTTGCACGGGGGCTGTGATTGCGTGCTGGAAGCCGACTATGGAGTCCAGGTTGCTTGGGAGCGCCCTCGTAATGCCATCGACAGTGAGGTCGACTGCGATGTTTGAGGTCACCGGAATCTGAACCTTGGTCGGCACCAGATTGTTGGTGACTGAGTGCGTAAGACCACTCGAGTCTGTAGCGGTAAGCGTCACTCGATACCCAGTGTCGCCTTCCCAACTGTGACCAGTTGTGGCCACTGGTATCGCGATTGTGGCTCCGGTGCCGGTGGTGGTGGGATGGTCGTGTTGATCGTGTCGGAACACCACATTCCATGAAAGCGCCGACGGGGCCAGTGTTCCATCGTCAGCGTCGGTCCCGCTCCCAGTGGCGGTAATGGTCTGACCCGCCTGGAACGGTGTGTTGTTGGCTGGCGACACAATCGTGGCCACCGGGGGGGTACCGACGAAAATCGTGATGGGCGGCGCGGTAACGACATCGCCCGCTGCAGTAACCGTCAACTGGGCGCTATACGGGCCCGGTGTTGTATAGATCTTGGTTGGGTTACTTGTTGCCGACGATTCTCCGTCGCCGAAGTTCCAACTGTAGGTCACTGCATCACCATCGGCATCGGTGGCAGTGGCCGCGAACGTGACCGACAATGGCGCGTCCCCGGATGTGACCGATGCTGTGCTTTGTGTAACGACTGGCGGGCTGAGGAGCGACCCGGTGTAACGCAGTCGACGCAGATCACCGTTGCCGAAACCATAGTGAAGCCAGTACAGGTGGCCATCGACTGGGCTCACGCCGATCCAGACCGGCACACCGCCTCCATGAGCGACCGAGGTCTTGAGAAGACCACTCGTGACGGTGGCACCGTTTCGTTCCAGCCAAAAGAACTCCCCCGTGGCGTAATCGGAAAAGACATAGGTACCGGCGAACGACGGCGGGAATTTGTTGCCGCGGTAGACCTCGCCACCCACGATCGCGCGGTTGGCGCAACAGCCTATGGCGAGGTCGTGACTGTAGGTGTGGATTGGCGCCTCGACCCCGCTCGGGCATACTGCTCCGCTCTTCGGCAAACCGAGCGGACCTTCGCACAGCGGCCAGCCGTAGTTCTTGCCCCGCTCGATGAGGTTGATTTCCTCATAGGCAGTTGCGGCGTTGTTTCCGCCGACGTCGCCGAACCAGTAGGTAGAACCATCGAACGATGAGCGAAATCCGTTACGAATGCCGTAGGCCCAGATCTCGTCGACGTTCGGGCCTGCGCCGTCGTAGAACGGGTTGTCGGTAGGCACCGTGCCGTCGAGATTGAATCGTAGAACCTTGCCGAACACGTTATTGAATGTCTGGGAGTTGCTTGACGTGAGGTTGTCGCCTGTTGAGAGATAGAACTTGCCGTCCGGACCGATATTCAGGGAGCCGCCAATGTGGTAGTCGCCGCCGTTCATAGCTGGGCCAGGGTTGAGCCATATCTGGGTCCGGCTCGCCAGTGTGGTGGTGCCAGACGCCGAAAACGTGAACCGGTCAACTCGCAAGCGGCGCGTCGCCAAATCGCTCAAGTAGGTATAGAAGTAGTTGTTGGTAGCGAAGTTCGGGTCGATGACGATGTCGAGAAGTCCCGCCTCGCCAGCCGAGAGCACGCCCGGAATGGTGAAGTGTGCGGCCGACGCACCGGTGGACGGCGTAGCGAGGTACACAATCCCGTTGGTGCGCACCAGCAGCATTCGCCCGTCAGGCATGAAGTCGGCCGCTACTACCGCTGTCCAAGTACCACCAGCGACGAACTCGTCGGCAATGTCGGCTGGGCCGAAGGTTGGGGCCCCCGACGCAGAGGTTGGACGCACCACCGAGCGAACCACTCCCAAGCCGAACCCGAGCATGACCGATACAAGTAGGAAGACACCTAGCCGCCGCATAGCCAACGAATCTAAGTGATTCAGCGAATGGTCAAGATAGGCAACTTAGCCTATCTTGCCACTGCACGGGACGGAATGTGTTCGCCTCAACACTCCATCAAGATCAATTCAGAAAACGATACAGCGCCCGGCCGAACCACGAAGGTCCGTCCGGGCGCGAAATTGACTATTTTCTATTCGGGTAACTCAGCTTGCGCCGATTTGCACTGCTCCCAATACAAATCGTGGGCCAAGCCAGCTGGCGCTTCCACATCGCTCCAGCCGATGACAGCGTCCTTGGCAATGTCACGACGCAAACGACATCCATCAACTAGACCTTCGGGTAGCAAACCGTCTCGCTGCACCACGTCAGAGTTTTCGGCCTCACCGTAGGTCATGTACTCGCCGTATCCGTCGAGCGTCTCGCCCGCCACAAGGTCACGCTTGGCTACGGCCACGACTTCAATACTCGACCAGCCCTCGGGCTGGCCGCAGGCGTCGCCAAACAGCACGGCCCGCGCAACGGTGTTGTGGACCTCGAAATGGCACAGGTGGTAGGGCTGGTAGAAGCTGTACAGCGGGCCTTCACCCAGCTTGTACAAGTTGAGATAGTGCTGCTGCTTCGGGTCGTTATGTTCCGCTAAGCAGTACACACCGGGGCCAGGCTGAGAACCCACGACGTATTCGACGATGCCACCCAGCTCGCGGAGCTGGTCGATGTCGTACTTTGCGGTGAGTTCGTCGACGTGCCCGCGATGGTCGTACTGCAACATGCCGCGCTTAGCGACTCTGAAACCAACCGCGTTAGCCACGATGGCTTGTTCGAAGTTGACTTTCGAGCCATCGGCAAAACTCGTCACCATCGTTGGATTCTGACCCCACTTCTCGGCGAAACCCTTCTGGGTAGTCGGGGTGCGATACGGATCTTGCAGGCCCTTGATGTTGCCGAGCACGCGAGGTGTGAGTCCCAGACCTTTGACGAACCGGAACAGGTTGATCTGTACACCGGGCTGATCGCCATCGCACGCTGTGACGATGACCCCAGCCTCAGCCGCCTTACGCTTCAACAGGGGTCCGAGCGTTGCGTCGACTTCGGCGTTCATGAGCACTAGGTGCTTACCGTGTGCGAACGCGTCGAGCGCAACCTTGGCACCGTATTCGACCGAGCCGGTCATGTCGACCAAACAATCGATCAGAGACGAACGGCACAACAACGACGGGTCGTCAGTTACAGCTGGCAGGCCAGCATCGATGGCCGCATCTAACTCGCGAACGCTCGAAACGGCATGGACGTTGCCAACACCGGCGTACGTGTACGCATCGCGGGCTTTATCGACCGTGCGGTTTGCTATGGCTGCCACCACCATGCCCGGCACCGAATGGGTGACTTGGTTGACGAAGCCCTTGGCCATGAAACCAGCACCGAGGATGCCGACCCTGATGGGTTTCCCAGCACGTTCACGGGCGAGTAATGCATTGTCAATAATGATCACGACGGATCTCCTTCAAGCCTCATCTTCGTGGAAATTCGATCAAGCTGTTCGCCCAGCAACGGCCACACCGCGTCCTTGTCAGAGATGACATCGACAGGCCGAGGCCAATCGATGTTGAGTGCAGGGTCGTTCCAGCGCAGCCCACCCTCTTCGGCAGGGGTGTAGAACTCGCTGACGAGATACAACACTTCAACATCATCGGTGAGCGTCAAGAATGCATGGCCGAAACGGGGAGGAACAACGAATGCTCGCCGGTTGCCGGCACTGAGCTCGACGCCAGTGTGTTGCAGAAAGGTTGGCGACTCTGGCCGCAGGTCGACAATAACGTCGAGAATTGCGCCGGCGATGCAACGGATGAACTTGTTCTCACACGCCGGGGGGTACTGAAAGTGCAGCCCTCGCAACGTGCCAGCACGAGAACTCAATGAAATGTTGGCCTGGCGAACGTCGGAGGCAATGCCGTGTTCTTGGAACTCGCGCTGACAGAACGCTCGGGCGAAAAACCCGCGATCGTCTTCTTTGCGGTCAAGCTCAACTATGAACGCACCCTCGAGAGGAGTCTCGGTGAAATGCATCGGAGATCAGTCGTTCCAGACGAGGAACTCATCGATCTGTCCGGTCGCCAAGAGATGCTTGATCTGCTTGATGCGGGTATGCCCACGGAAACGATAGAGGTCCTCGTCGAAGCCGATACGGGCGAACGTGCTGAGCAGATCAGCCACACCCCTTTCGACACTCCACGCGCACTCGAAGCCTGGAAGCTGCTCGTGGATTTTCGTGAAGTCGGCCCGATAGTTTCGCTTGTCGGCTGACGAATCGCCGAATGCAAGCGAACATCCGGGGATCTGGCTGCCGACGATTTCGGCGACAGTACGCACCTGGTGGTTCTGGGAGTCGGAGCCAACGTTAAAGATCTCGTTGTGAATGATGTCTCGCGGCGCTTCGAGAATGCAGGCCGCGGCGTGGGAGATATCGAGTACGTGCACGAACGGGCGCCAAGGCGTGCCGTCGCTAGCCATGCGAATCTCGTTGTACAAAAACGCGCTGGCTGCCAAGTCGTTGACGACCAGGTCGAAGCGCTGTCGTGGGGACGCTCCGTACGCCGTTGCGTTGCGCATGAAGGTGGGCGAGAAGTTGTCGTCGGACAACGGTGCCACGTCTTGCTCGATGAGAACCTTGCACTTGGCGTACGAGGTGAGTGGCTCGGTTGGGTCGCCTTCGCGTGACGGACGATCGCCCGACGCGCCGTACACGCTGCATGACGACATGTGGACGAATCGTTCGACACCGGCCCGCTTTGCTTTCTGAGCCAGCGCCAGGCTTCCATGATGATTGATGCGATACGTGACCTCGGCGTTGAGTTCGCCGACCGGGTCGTTGGATACCTCGGCGAGGTGAACAACTGCCTCGAAACCGGCGAGGTCGTCCTCGGTAATGTCACGAGTGTCTTTGGTCAACATGGCCGGGCGTTGCTCGTCGGTGTTGTAGAGCCAGCCGACGCGATGGAAACCCGCATCGAGACCCGTGACCTCGTGGCCGCGGCCAAGAAGGTAATTCGCCATCCGGATGCCGATATAGCCGTCCGCGCCGGTGAGCAAAACTTTCATTATGTTGACCTTTCTACAGCAATTGTCGATGAGCGACGACGGGGTGAGAAGTCGGGGTGATGCACCGAGAGGAATCTATGTACCGTACTGGCCCAAGCGCGCTGGCAACAATGAGCCGACCGACCCGCCTGGACTCAGGTTAATGAGCGACGAGCGCAAGTCGGCTCACGATCGCCCGGCCGATCTCCAGCGATGATGTGGCCGCCGGCGACGGTGCGTTGCAGACGTGAAGTGCGTGGTCGGATTCGATAATCAAGAAGTCGTCGACTAGACCGCCAGAGGTGGTGAGCGCCTGAGCGCGGACCCCGGCGTGTGTAGGTACGAGGTCGTCTTTTTGTACCGCTGGCACGAGCCGCTGAAGACTTTTCAGGAAGAGGTTCTTGCTGAACGACCGAGCCACCTCCTGCATGCCCGACCCAAAATGCTTACGTGCTAGCCGCCAGAATCCGGGGTACGAGACAACGTCGGCGATGTCGCGTACGTTGATGTCACGCTTACGGTAGCCCTCACGCTTCAGGGCGAGAACCGCGTTCGGCCCGGCGTGAACCGAACCGTCGATCATCCGCGTGAAATGCACACCGAGGAACGGAAAATCAGGATCGGGGACAGGGTAAATCAGACCCTTTACCAAGTGCCGTGAGTTGACCGAGAGTTCGTAGTATTCGCCCCGGAACGGCACGATGCGAGCATCGGGTTTGGACCCGGCGAGCGTGGCGATTCGGTCGCTGTGCAGTCCAGCGCAGTTCACCAGCGAGCGGGCACGAACATCGCCTCCGCTGGTAGTGACGACCCAGTTGTCGCCGTCGCGACGAATACCCGTTGCCTTGGTGTTGAGGCGGATTTCGCCCCCCCGAGATTCGACGATTCGAGCATATGCGGCAACGACGGCCTTGTAGTCGGTAATGCCAGTACTCGGCAGGTAGAGGCCAGCGATGCCGGCAACATTCGGTTCGTGGTCACGAAGCCCGTCGGGACCGATTCGTTCGCAGACGAGGCCGTGGGCCATGGCCCGCTCGTACAGGTTGTCGAGACGAGGCAATTCGGCCGCATCGGTGGCGACGACTACCTTGCCGCAGACCTCGTACTTGATGTCGTGCTCGTCGCAGAATGCACGCAACGCCACGTTGCCGTCCCGACAATACGTTGCTTTCAGGCTGCCTGGTTTGTAATACAAGCCCGAATGCAGAACGCCCGAGTTGTTACCCGTTTGGTGGAACGCCAGCCTGGCTTCCTTTTCAAGAACGACGACGCGACAGCCCGGAAATCGATCGGTTGCAGAGAGCGCGGTGGCCAGTCCGACGATACCGCCGCCGACCACGATGAGATCGAACATTGCTACCAAGCCTTCCAAGGAGCCTTATTCGAGGCCCAAAGTGTCTCGAGCTCCTGACGGTCACGCAAGGTATCCATGGGCTGCCAGAAACCTTCGTGATGATATGCAGTGAGTTGACCATCGGTAGCCAGACCACGCAGCGGCTCTTGCTCCCAAACGGTTTCGTCTCCCGCCACCCGGTCGATAACGGACGGCTCCAGCACAAAGAACCCGCCGTTGATCCAGCCGCCATCGCCCGCAGGCTTCTCGCTGAAGCTTTGAATCTCACGGCTGTCGGGCCGAAGCACGATCGCGCCGAATCGCCCAGGAGGCTGAACGGCTGTCATGGTCGCGGCCCGACCTTCGGCGCGATGTGTGGCGATCAGTTCAGTGATATTCACATCCGATACGCCGTCGCCGTACGTGAGACAGAACGTGTCGTCACCGAGGTACTCGCGGACCCGTTTGAGGCGACCACCGGTCATGGTGGATGCGCCCGTGTCGACAAGCGTGACTCGCCAGTTCTCGGCGCGGGTGTTGTGATACTCGATGGTATTCGTGCCGAGGTCGAGGGTCATGTCGCTGAGCTTGAGGTAATAGTTGGCGAACCACTCCTTGATGTAGTCGCCCTTGTACCCGCAGCAGACGACGAAATCATTGACTCCGTGGTGGCTATACATCTTCATGATGTGCCACAAGATGGGGAGGCCGCCGACTTCAACCATGGGCTTGGGACGCACCGAGGTTTCTTCGCTAATCCTCGTTCCAAGGCCACCCGCTAGCAGTACCGCTTTCATGAATCACCCTTGTTTCTTCGACGGGTCTGTCTGACGACGTCTGAGGTGTCCCAGTATAAATGTCGCAACCCCGCCACTCCCAGGGGTCGTTGGACCTTGGAACGCGAGAGGGTCAAACGGCCCAGTGAATCCCACCTAGAGCGACGACAAGAATCAGACCGGATCTTGATCGAGATCAGAAGCACACAGTGGCGGCGGGCAAACGATGCGAAACGGTATTGGCGGAACTCAGGTTGGACGGCGCACGCGCCACCGAGTCGTACGGTTTGTAGCTGCCGTGTTGGCAACTCTCACTGCAGGAGTTGTGATCCAGGCCCAACCGGCGGCCGCGGTAATCACACTGCCGTCGGGCTTCTCGTTCGAGCAGGTATTCACGGCTCAAGATGTGATCTTTACCAGCTTGGCGTTTGCCCCCGATGGCCGAATTTTTCTCGCCGATAAGGCCGGTACAGTACGCGTCGTCGAGAACGGCGCGCTCTTGCCCACACCGTTTATAGATATTTCCGCCGACGTCAACAACTACTTCGAGCACGGCATGACCGGCATTGCTCTCGACCCAGCATTCCCGGCGTCACCATACGTCTACCTCTATTACGTGTACGACCCGCCGGGCCTCGCCGCCGATGCCCCAGGCGTGAGATTCGCACGAGTCGAGCGGATTACCGCCAATACTGCGAACACGAACGTTGCCGCCTCGACAAACGCTCGCACCGTGCTCTTCGGCGGTGCCGCGAGTGCCACCGCCATTCAGGGTGTGGCATGCCGGCGCAACAGCGCGCCTGTCGAGGACTGCATTGCCGTCGACAGCAATCGCCATGCTACCGGCGATCTCAAGTTCGGTGGCGACGGCGCTCTCTACGCAGGTGTTGGCGACAGCGACCGACTGCCCACTGGCCCGCAAGATCCTCATGCACCAGTAGGCAAGATCTTTCGCATCAACCCGGCGAATGGATTGGGGTATACGAACAACCCGTTCTACGCGGGGAACCTGAACACAAACGCGGCACGTGTGTTCACACTCGGCAACCGCAACCCATGGCGTTTCGTCTTTCATCCAACCACGGGTGAGATGCTGATTGGTGACGTAGGGGAAAACCAATGGGAGGCAATTTACCGCGGTGTGAGCGGGGCCAACTACGGCTGGCCGTGCTACGAAGGTGGCAACAAGCCATTCGGCGCGTGGGCGTCTACGACGACCTGCCAGACCCTGTACGCGCAGACGCCCGGCGTCACGCCCGTGTATACCTACGCCCACAATGGCATTCGATCCTCGGTAACCGCCGGAGCATTTTACACCGGAACGTCGTACCCGACCGCCTACCGCAACGGCTTCTTCTGGGGAGACTACGGCCGAGGAACTCTTGCGTATCTAACGCCGTCAGGCGCTAACTATTCGAATGTGCCCTTCGGCGATGGCTTCGGCGTCAACAGCATTGTGAGTATGGGCGCACAACCGGGTGGCGACGTACACATGCTCACGCTCGGAGGATTCAACAGCAGCTCCATCAGCGGCACGTTGTGGAGGCTCAAGTACACAGCAGCCGGAAATCTTCCTCCGGTGGCTGCCGCCGCCGCGGTTCCGAGCCAAGGGCCTGCGCCGCTCAATGTCAGCTTCTCAACGTCAGGGTCAAGCGACCCCAACAACGATCCCTTGACGTTCGCTTGGACCTTCGGTGATGGAACCTCTGGCGCGGGTGCACAGCCATCGCACAACTACGCCAATCAGGGCGTCTACACGGCCACTGTCGTTGCTAGCGACACCAGTGGAGCCACATCCTCGGCGTCGGTGATTGTGCGCGTTGGGCCGGTGCCGATCATCACGATCACAGCGCCCGAAGCGGGACTTAGCCTGCCTCTCGGGGCTATCCAGCGATTCACCGCAACAGCCATCGATCCGGTACAAGGTGACATCTCTAGCCAGATTATTTGGTCATCGCGGCTCTACCACGCGGGGCACCTCCACCCTGATCCAGTCGTCGCCGCAACAGGCCCGACCGTCGATGTGACAATGAACGATCACGACGACGACATTCGCTACGAGATGTGCGCGCGGGTTACGAACCAAGTTGGTATTCCATCGTTAGAGGAATGCAGGTCGGTGTCGGTCCGGTTGGTCACGGTCACCATCGAATCGGACCCAACGGCACTGCCCGTCACACTGGCGGGACTCACCCAACTGACCCCGTTCACTGCGCAGATCAGCGAAGGCGCGGTGCGCCGAGTCGCTGCTAACCCGGTCGTCGGCTGTCAATCATTCTCGTCGTGGTCTGACGCCGGCGCTGCTACCCACGATGTCAGCGTCCCCGCTTCGATGACGCTGACGGCAAGCTATGTGCCGATCGCTGGTTGTGTCGCCGGGGGCGAATTACGCGTTTCCGAAACCGACATTCGAACACCGTCAATCGCTCTGCAGGGCGCCACGTTGCCCGCTGTGGGGTCGCGCTACGTGTTCTTTGACCCGGGTGCAATCATCTATTCATCCGTCTCATTCTGGCTCGACAACCCGGCCATGACGGGCGCAGCACGACGCACCGAGTCGCTGGCCCCATGGGACTTCGATGGGGGGTCTGTCACTAACGCGAGTGCAACCAACCTCGCTTCACTGTCGGTCGGAACCCACTCGGTTACGACGCGCGCGATTCGTGCCGACTTGTCGGCGTTCGTGTCGACCGCACAGTTCACGGTGGGCATCACTCCACCTCCGCCAGACACGACTCCTCCAACGGTCGCTGCTGTCGTTCCGGCTAACACTGCTACTGGTGTCGCTGTTGGTGCGCTACCGACTGTGACATTCACCGAGCCTGTCACCGCGCTCACGGGGATCACCCTGGCCGTTGACGGCGGCGCTGCCCTCGCGACCACCAAAACGTTGGCCGGGAATGTTGTCACCATCACACCCGCCGCCGCGCTAGCTACGGGCACCACTTACCGCATCAACGTCCCAACCACGGTCACCGATATCGCCGGAAACCCACTCGCCACCGCGTTCACCTCAACATTCGCGACTGTCGCCGCGCCACCCGTCGATACGACACCACCAACGGTTACCGCTGTCGCGCCGGCTAACAGCGCGACTAGTATCGCTGTTGGTGCTCTCCCGACTGTGACGTTCTCGGAGCCTGTTACCGCGCTCACCGCGATCACCCTCGCGGTTGACGGCGGCGCTGCTGTAGCGACCTCCAAAACGTTGGCCGGGAACACCGTCACGATCACACCCGCCGCGCTTGTTGCGGGTACCACCTACCGCATCACTGTCCCGGTCACAGTCACCGACATCGCCGGAAACCCACTCGCCACCACATTCACGTCAACGTTCACTACCGCAACCGTCACACCACCACCAACCACCGACATCTTGAAAGTGTCACGATCAACCTCTCGGGCTCCCGCTGTCGCACTCGCAGATAACAACTGGATACCCGGTGAGCAAGTCACCGTGTTCCTCGACACCACCCAAGCCGCAGTCAGCGTCCGCTTCTACCTCGACACACCCACAACAGGAACACCGCGACGCACCGAAGGCACAGCGCCATGGGATTTCAACGGCGGAAGCATCACCACCGCCACACCGTTCACCAACAACCTCACCGCAGGCACACACATCATGCGCGCTCTGCTCACCCGAGCCAACGGCACCACCCAAACCTACGAATCAACCTTCACCGTCGGAACCACACCACCACCACCAGACACCACACCACCAACGGTTACTGGTGTCGTGCCAGCTAACACCGCCACCGGTGTCGCTATTGGGGTTGTCCCGACCGTCACATTCACGGAACCCGTCACCGCGCTCACCGGGATCACCCTTGCTATCGATGGTGGTGCCCCTGTGCCTGTCACCCGAACATCAACGGGGAACAGTGTCACGATCACCCCCACCGTCGCTTTGACCGCCAGCACGACGTACCGAATCACGGTACCCACCACCGTCACCGACACCGCCGGAAACGCACTCGCTATCGCTTTCACCAGCACCTTCACCACTGCCGCGGCCCCACCAGTCGACACCACACCTCCAACCATCACCGTCGTCGCACCCACGAACACTGCGACCGGTGTTGCACCCGACATCACCCCAACCGTGACCTTCAGTGAACCCGTGACCGCGTTGGCTGGGGTCGCCCTTGCTGTTGACGGGGGCGCCACGGTGGCCACCACCAAATCGCTGGCCGGGAACACCGTCACCATCACACCCACAGCACCACTCGCCGCCGCGACAACGTACCGAATCACGGTACCCACCATCGTCACCGACACCGCCGGGAACGCACTCGCTATCGCTTTCACCAGCACCTTCACCACCGCCATATCTGCGCCGACCGCTGACATCTTGAAGGTGTCACGTTCGGCAACGAGAGCGCCTAGCCTTGCACTGCAAGGGAACACGTCGGCGAGGGGTGAACAGCTCTATATTTTCCTCGATACCGCCCAAGTGGCGACCAGCGTACGCTTCTACCTCGACACACCGGTTACGGGCGCAGCGCTACGCACCGAAGGTACCGCCCCTTGGGACTTCAACGGTGGCAGCATCACCACCGCCATCCCGTTCGCCAACAACCTCACCGTTGGCACACACACCGTGCGCGCTGTTCTCACGCGCGTCAATGGCACCACCCAAACCTTCGAAGCAACCTTCACCGTCACCTAACATTCCTGATCTCGAGGGGGCCAACCCGCCCTCGCACCCACTAGCGGACACGGATAGCCAAACTATGACAACGTACGCTCATACCCGCCTGCTCCTCGGAGTCTCGCTGGTGCTCTCGAGCATGGCACTCGTTGCATGCTCGGCCACCAAACCAGCCACCAACGACGCCACCAACACGCTGCTGGCGCACTACACGGGCCTGGGCGTCGAGGAGTCGGTTGCACGCTGTTATGTGAAGGAATTGACTGCGCTGGGCGTGACCGACCTAGAACAGCTCGAGTCGAATCAAACGGTCGGAGCCAAGGCGGCCGACAAGTTCGATGTGTGTGCGTCGTCGGGGCCAACTACCACCAAGAAGTAGTGGTGCGCCGCATCGCCTATACTCTTCGCGAGAACACAAATCGTGACATCGGGGGTCTACAAGTGCGCGCCATGATCCGATCGACCTAAAGACATTCGCAAGAAGCTCTGAAACCTGTCAAGACATCGGCAATTCGGGTGGTACTCATCAATGGACGGCGGAACACTCCATGGCTCTTCGGCGACTCATCGCGGCTGCTTTCGGCACGACCTTGCTCCTTGCGGGCATAGCTGTCAACACTTCCTCGGCCCCCCACGTCGCCGATTTTCATTAGCGAGGTCGTGTCGAGTAACACTACGACGAGCGCTAATCCGCTGCTCGATTGGATCGAAATCACGAACACCGGAGCGACGTCGCAGGACCTCGGTGGTTGGAAGCTCAAGGACGGCGGCGCAGGAGCGACAGCCACGTGGACCTTCCCAACGCCCACAGTCTTGCCCGCAGGTGGTCAATTGGTGGTCTGGGCCGACACAATCCTCACTCCACCTGTGTCGGGTACACAACTGCACACGAGCTTCGGTTTGGCAAGCGGCGGCGAGTACCTCGGATTGCTCCGCCCTGACCTCTCCATCGCTCATGAGTTCAGCCCGGCGTTCCCGTCGCTCATTCCGAACACCTCGTACGGAATCAACAACGTTGGCGACGAGCGAATCTTCAGCACCCCAACGCCGGGCGCTGCCAACGGACCCGGTGATTTGCCCCTGGCAGCAACTGTCGTTGCAGCTCCCAAGCGGGGGTTTTACACCACCCCAACCCTTGTCACGCTTACCACGGCAACTGTCGGTGCGCAGATCCAGTACACCACCGACGGTTCTAGGCCTTCGGCCACAAACGGAACCACCTACGTTGCGCCGTTTACGCTCAGCACAACTAAGACCCTACGCACCACTGCGATCCTGGCCGGGCTGTCAAATGCGGCAATCGCCACCGACACATACGTCTTTGTGGCCAACGTTCTTCAGCAAGGCAATGGGATTCCCGGGTTCCCGAACGGCACGCCGTCGGAGTACGGCAACGGCACAGCAACAGTTCCCGACTTCACCGCAATGGATACCAACGTCATCGACGCAGTTGGTCTACCGGCAGCAACGAACGCGCTCACCGCTATCCCAACCATGTCACTCACCGCCCCAATCGACACGGTATTTGGCGCCGGGGGCTTCTACTACACCGACAACATCGAACAGCCGGTCTCGGTCGAACTGCTCTATCCGAACAACCCTGCTGGTAACCAACAGATCGACGGAGGCGTTGAGGGCCACAGTCACGTCCGATTGAAGCGTTCGCTGCGTGTCAACTTCCGAGCCGCCTACGGCAACTCGACGTGGACGAGGAATTTGCTCAAGACCGACCCCAACAACGCTGCATCGGCAACGACAAAGATTCGTACGATGGTGCTGCGGGCCGGCAACAACCGATCGTGGGCCAGGGCCTCAAACCCCGATGCCACCGACTACACACTCGATGAGCTATACCGCGGCTCGCAGGTCGCTATGAACGGATACGGCTCACACGGAACGTTTGTTCATCTGTACCTGAACGGCGTGTACTGGGGCCTCTACGACGTCGCTGAACGACCCGATGACGATTGGGCGGCCGACTACCTCGGCGGCAGCGACAACAACTGGCATTTCGTGAATCATGGGGCCGCGAGCAACGGCGACCCGACGCGCTGGAACTACCTGACGAGCACCCTGGTCAACCGTGACATGACCATCCCCGCAAACTACGCCGAGCTCCAGAGCTACCTGGATGTATCGGCATTTGCCGACTATGCGGCACTCAACACCTGGTTTGGAATGACCGACTGGCCCCTTAACAATTGGTACGCGAACAACCGCAATACCGCCGGTACCGACACCGCTACGCCCGCTCGGTACTACGCATGGGACGGCGAATGGTCCATGGACCGAAAGAAAGACACCCTGGTCCAGGGCGCTTCGGTTCACCCTGAGTTTCTCCCAGGCGCGACTCCTGCCTCAACAATCGGCAAACTTTGGAAGGCAGCGTGGGCGAACCCGTCGTTCCAAGCGCTGTTCCACAGCCGGGTGACTCTGCACACTGCACCCGGCGGTGCGCTGTCCGATGCCGCCGTCACAGCACGGTACGACGCCCTCAATAACCAGGTGCGTGACGCCGTTATCGGGGAATCGATCCGCTGGGGTGATGCCCTCAGCAGCATTGGACAGCCCACACGTACTCGCGACGTCGATTGGCAGCGCGAAGTAACCGCTTTACGGGCACTCATCGCTGGCAACACGGCACGGTTCATCAGTGCCCTTCGTGCGGAGGGCTACTACCCCAGCACAACTCCGCCTGCTATAAGTCCGGCACCTGGGCTGCTCACGGGCAACGTTACGATCACTAACCCGAACGCAACCGGCACAATCCTGTACACGACCGACGGCAGCGACCCCACGGTGAACCCTGCGGCTCTTACCTACACCACGCCAATCTCGTTATCGGTTAGTACGACCGTGCGCGCCACCGTCAGAATCGGCACCTCATTTACCCCGGTCACGGCAAACACCTACATTCTGTCGTCGTTCTCAGTCACCGAGATCAACTACAACCCTGCACCCGCATCACCAGCCGAGATCGCAGCAGGATTCCTGACCGGAGACGCGTTCGAATATATCGAGATTCGCAACAACTCCAGTCAGCCACTCAATCTCGCCAACTTTGCGTTCATCACCGGCGTCACGACCGGGCCACTCACGGGCACAGTTGCGCCCAATGAGGTGGTAGTACTTGTCTTCAACGCTGCTGGCTTCGCCTCTCGTCATGGTGCCACGGCCCGCGTCGTTGGCACGTACACAGGGACTCTGTCCAACGGCGGTGAGCAAGTCGTCGCCACATATCCCGCCGGAATCAACGCCATCGATTTTGTCTACGACGACATTGCTCCTTGGCCACTAACTCCCGACGGTACCGGTCCGTCGCTCGTTGCGCTCACAACCACAGGTCTGAGCCTCCCCACGAACTGGGCAGCAAGCGGCATCGTCGGGGGAACTCCAGGCTTCATCCCAGACACTGTTGCCCCGTCGGTGGTGTCGGTTTCACCGGTTGACGCAGCTACCGTTACCGCCGCTGGTCTCATCCCCTCGGTCACTTTCAGCGAACCAGTTGCCGCGTTCGCCAGTCTCGCGCTCGCTACCGAGGCAGGCGTTCCTGTTGCCACGACGAACACCATCGCGGGTAACACCGTGTCGCTCACCCCGGCCACGACACTTGCCGTCGGAACCGCCTTCCGCATCACCGTCCCAACCACCGTTACCGACATCGCCGGCAACGCACTCGCCACTGCGTTCACCAGCACCTTCACCACGGCAACACCGCCACCCGCCGACACCACACCACCAACAGTCAGCGCAGTCGCCCCGACTAACGCGGCTACCGGCGTTGCCGTCGGCACCATTCCGGCCGTCACGTTTAGCGAACCGGTCACCGCAATCACTGGGATCGCCCTCGCTATCGACGGCGGCGCCACAGTGCCCACCACCGCAACGTTGACCGGGAACATCGTGACCCTTACGCCCGCATCGCCTCTCGCTGCCGGCACCACCTACCGCCTCACCGTCCCGACCACCGTTACCGACATCGCCGGCAACGCACTTGCCACCGCGTTCACCAGCACCTTCACCTCGGTCGTCGTCGTGACCCCACCAACGACCGACATTTTGAAAGTGTCGCGGTCGACGTCACGAACACCTGCCGTGGCTCTCACCGGTAACAACTGGCTGCCGAGCGAACAGGTGAGCGTTTTCCTCGACACCCCGCAAGCAGCTATAAGTGTCCGCTTCTACCTCGATACACCAACTACGGGGACGCCACGACGAACAGAAGGCGCTGCCCCATGGGACTTCAACGGTGGAAGCATTACCACCGCAAACGCCTTCGTCAATAATCTCACGGCGGGAACCCATATCATCCGCGCTCTGCTAACTCGCGCCAACGGCACCACTCAAACCTACGAATCGATATTTACCGTCGGCACCACGCCACCGCCACCAGACACCACTCGGCCCACCATCAGTGGCGTAAACCCAACTAACGCCGCCACGAGCATCACCGTCAGCGTGGTTCCGACCGTGACCTTCAGCGAACCCGTCACCCGGATCACGGTCCCTACCACGGTCACCGACACCGCCGGCAACACACTCGCCACCGCCTTCACCAGCACCTTCACCACCGTTGCGGCACCACCCGTCGACACCACACGGCCTACGGTCGTTAGCGTCAACCCAACTAACGCTGCGACCAACATCGCCGTCGGCGCAGTTCCGACCGTGACCTTCAGCGAACCCGTGACCGCGCTCGCCGGAATCACCTTGGCTATCGACGGCGGCGCCACCGTCGCCGCAGCAAGCGGCATTACTGGAAACACCGTCACGATCACACCGGCCGCCTTGCTGGCAGCTGGAACCACCTACCGGATCACCGCTGCGACAACTGTTACTGACATCGCCGGGAACACACTCGCCGCAGCGTTCACCAGCACGTTCACCACCGCAGTTGTAGTGCCTCCAACAACGGACATCTTGAAAGTGTCACGGTCGGCCACACGTTCGCCTGCCGTCGTCCTGGCGGGCAATACGTCGGCGAGAGGTGAACAACTCTTCATCTTCCTCGACACCGCCCAAGCTGCCGTCAGTGTCCGGTTCTATCTCGACACGCCCGTAACGGGCGTACCACGACGAACCGAGGGTGCAGCACCGTGGGACTTCAGCGGCGGCAACCTCACAACAGCCACACCATTCACCAACAACCTCACCGTTGGTACGCACACCGTACGAGCGGTATTGACCCGGGCGAATGGCACCACCCAGACCTACGAGTCGACCTTCACCGTCACATAAGTCGCAACCCGGGAACTTGTGCCCGACATAGTCGGGCACAAGTTCACAATGTCGGCGGTCAACCCACGTTGTCGAACGCAGCGTTGACAGCTGCGAGCATTCGGGCCGAGCAGCCACCCATATCGACGGGTGGCACTATCTCGGTAGATAGCCGTTCGGCGATAGCTCGAAATGCGTCGGCGGCAGGCCCGACACCTGTGAGTGCGACCGGCTCGCCGGAATCGCCGCCAGCCGCAACGGACGCTTCAATGGGGATTTGGCCGAGGAGCGGGGCGCCGGTGGCATCGGCCAACGCTTGGCCTCCGCCCTCGCCAAAGAGGGTGTAGGCGGTTCCGTGCTCGCACGTGAAGGCGCTCATGTTCTCGATAACGCCGACCACCCGCAGGAAGCTACGCCGGGCCATGTCGGCGGCGCGGACGGCAACCTTTTGTGCCGCTAGGGCCGGGGTGGTGACCACGATGAGGTCGGTGCGCGGCAACATGCGGGCGAGGCCCATTTGCACATCGCCGGTACCTGGCGGCATATCGATGAGCAGGTAGTCGAGTTCGCCCCATTCGACATCGCGAAGGAACTGCTCTACCGCTTTGGTGAGCATGAGCCCGCGCCACATGAGCGCTGTGCCTTCGTCTTCGACCAGGTTTCCGGTGGACACCACCTTGAGGAGCCCGGGCCCGACGCGGCGTTCGTTGGGTTTGATGAGCGCACGCCCGTCGGCGCCCTTGTGTGCTTCGAGGCGGTCGGGAATACCCAACATGCGCGGGACTGAAAAGCCCCAGATATCGGCATCGAGTACGCCGACCGTGAAGCCACGAGCAGCAAGAGCGGCTGCGAGGTTGACGGTGACAGAGCTTTTGCCGACGCCACCCTTTCCCGACGAGATAGCAAGGATGCGCGTGGTCGACGGGATCTGCGTATCGGGGGCCTTCTCGCGAGCGGCCCAACGGGCCTTGCTCATGACCTCGCCCCGTTCCTCGGTATTCATTTCACCCCAGTCGATCTTGACCTTGGTGACGCCCGGGTGGGTCTTGAGTCGCGACTCGACGTCTTTCTTGATCTCGGCTTTGAGGGGGCAGCCGGCAATGGTGAGCTTGACGGTGATTCGCACCACGCCATCGTCGGAAACCGACACGTCGGGGACCATGCCGAGACTGACAATGTCGCCGCCGAGTTCTGGGTCGACAACGTTGCGCAGAACGCCAAGTACGTCGTCGACGGACGGCCGCACGGTTCCAGGCAAGGTGGTTCCAGGCAAGGTGGTTCCAGACATGGCTCTATTCTACCGGCGAATTCCTTGTAAACTGTCGTCGTGGACTTGGCCCGGCTCGATGTGTTGAAGGCGCTTGGCGACAACACGCGGTACGCCATCTACTTGGAGTTGGCGCGTTCACCCAAACCTTTGGCCACCGCAGATATCGCAGCAACCTTGGAGCTGCACCCCAATACCATCCGTCCGCACCTCGAACGCATGCGCGACGTTGGTTTGCTTGACGTTCGCACGGAACTGCCCACCGGCGTTGGGCGACCCCAGAACGTGTACACCGTGTCAGCCGACGCCCCGTCGCTTGGGCTCGAACCGCCCACGTTTCCACTATTGGCACGAATGCTTATCCGGCTGGCCGAACTCACGGGCGCCGGTGCCGAAGAGGCCGAGATTGCTGGCCACGAGCAAGGCACGCACGACGCTCAATTGTTTCGAAGCGCGCCAAGTTGCCTCGAAGCACTCGTCACCCGACTCGACGCTTTGGGCTTCGACCCGGCAATAGCCGAAGGATCCGACGATGAAGAAGCGGTTATTGGTTTTGCCCATTGCCCATTTCGAGAACTCGCCGAACAGAACCCCCAGGTCGTCTGTTCCTTGCATCGCGGCCTCGTCCGTGGCTTCGTCGATGGCCTACCCGACGGTATCGTCGCAGAATTCCACACGTTGGAACACCGAGAGCCCTGCCAGATGACGCTTTTGTCCCGATAGTCGATAGGATTCCTTTGTGATCACGCTCACCGACAACGCCGCCTCCAAGGTCAAAGAACTTCTCGAAGCCGAGGGTGACGCCACGCTGGCTTTGCGTGTTGCGGTTCGGCCCGGTGGTTGTTCGGGCTACAGCTACGAGATGTTCTTCGACGGCGACGTTTCTCCCGACGATCAGACCACCGACTACAGCGGTGTTCGCGTCATTGTCGACTCGTCGAGCGCGCAGCTACTCCAGGGCGCCACGCTCGATTACAAGAACGGCTTGCAGGACTCCGGCTTCGCCATCGACAACCCCAGCGCTACCAAGACCTGCGGTTGCGGCCAGTCCTTCAGCTAGTCGCGAAACGCTTCCGCGCATTGGCGCGCCGACAGCGCGGCACTGCGCGACAGCTCGATGCTCTTGGTTACTTGACCTGGTCGAGGGCTGCGTTCATTTCGCCGCTGTCCCACACATGATCGAGCCGGGTACGAATGATCCCACCGCGGTCGACGACGAACAGCGCCGGTTCGAACTTCATCCGCAGCGCCAACATGGTGTCGGTAATGTCGTTGATGGTGTCGTCTTTGTAGACCTCGACATGAATCATGCTGAACGAGTCGCCACGCCGGATTTGCTCGGCCATCAACATTTCAAGGGTCGGGCCGCATACCGCTGTCTTGCAATGAGCGGGAGTGCCGACAAGGAGCGCTAACGGCTTTCCAAGCGCAAGCGCTTCAGTAACGGTGATGGAATGAAACGGGCAGACTGGGTTCGCCGTGCAGAGTGGTTTGACTCCCCTGGCATTGGCCAGCGTGGGCGTGTCGAGCGCCGGCAACTTGTCGCCAGGCTTGGGTAGGTCGACCTTCGCCGCTTCGAGGACCGAGAACGTCGTCGTCGCCTTGCCCACTTCAAGGCTGTAGGTACCGGGCTGATCGAGCGCGAGGTTGAATGCGTAATACGAACGGGGCAGGCCTACGCCGCGGCGTGCAGCATCGATTTTTGGCACTACGACCCTTCCGCCTACGTCCACGACTCGACCCGATAGTGAGGCAGGCCCATCGGTGCGAACGACACCGCCAGCGGTAGCAATACCTACTGGTAGACGCTGGGCTCCCACGACCTGATTACCGTCGGCGAAGAAGTTCACGAGAACATCGCCCGTCGCCGTCGAGCCGCCGGAACTTCCACCACAGGCGGCAAGCAACGTGGCTCCAGCAGAGCCAGCGAGAAACAGTCGACGGGTGAGCGGCATGTCCGAGACCGTAGTGTCTTGGCTGTGCTTTCGCAGATCGCCTTCACCGTCAACGGCCAGCCTGTGAAGGTTCCCGACGACGGGTGCTCATTGTTGGAAGCGTTGCGCGACCGCGTCGGTATCCGCTCGGTCAAAGATGGCTGTAGCCCTCAGGGCCAGTGCGGTTGCTGCACGGTTCTCGTAGATGGTCAGCCCCGCGTTGCGTGCGTGACCCCGGCGGCGCGAATAGCTGGGCGTTCCATCACGACTGTCGAGGGGTTGGCCGATGCCGATGCGTGGGCCACACGTTTCTGCGCCGCTGGCGCCAGTCAATGCGGCTTTTGCACGCCGGGAATCATCGTTCGATTGTCGGCTCGACCGGCCAACCCCGGTCAGGCTCTTTTAGCGCATCTGTGCCGGTGTACTGGCTGGCAGACAATCATGGAGGCCGCCGCCAGCGTCACGGACGGAACAGGTGATATTGGACCACTCGCCGACCGGCGGGCGTCGATCGAGGGACGGTCGCCTCAAATGGTGTCGCCGTCGGTAGCTCTCGGCCGAGGCGGTTTCGCCGACGACACTGCGCCCGAGGGCGCTCTCGTTGCTGCCCGTTCCGACGAGGGCACATGGTTCGTCGGCGAGACGTTGACCGCTGCACGCGCCGCTGCGGGCAAGGTGCAAGGCCGCCGTACGACCGTGGCGCTCAACTGGCCCATCGACCCAATCCCTGGCGTGTGGCATCGCCAATTGCAGACCACATGGGTAGAACCGGGATATCTTGAACCCGATGCAGCGTGGTGTCTGCCTGGTGGCGAACCTGTCGCTGTGCTCGCCAACGGTGGAGCGTTCGGCGGCAAGCTCGCGAGTGACGTTACTGCGGTAGCCCGTCGTCTCGCCGACGAACATAGTCAAGCCGTGCGAGTTGCCTACAGCCGGGAGGACGTCGTGCGACTCGGACCAAAGCGCCCACCGCTTGCTGCGGCCATTCGTACCGACGGTACTGGTGTTGTCCATGTTCGGCGCACTGACGAAATCGCAGCCGCAATCAACTCGGTCGCACCGGGCTTCGACGTCATCGAGATCGATGTACCAGGCCCACCCACCTCGGTAGCCGTACGCGCCGCTGGGTGGGCTGAAGCCGCTGTGCTGTTGTCGTCGCTGCGGGACGGTCCCGACGTCATCACCTCGCCTGACGGGTCCGTCGCAACCGCTTGGCTCGACGACGAGGGAACGATCCATGTGCGGGTTCGGTGCGGCCAGGTACTGTCGGCAACGGTGCTGCGCAGCTACTGCATCGGGGCCGCCCATCAGGCACTCGGCTGGGTGCGCAGCGAAGGAATCTACGTCGATGCCGAATCAGGTGACGTGCACGATCTCACGATCCGTTCATTCGGAATTCTACGCGCCATCGATATGCCCCGGGTCGAAGTCGCGATCGAGGACGACGACACCGAACCGGTTAACGGGTCCGATGCCGTGTTCGCCGCAGTGGCGGCAGCCGCCTGGCGCCAGGCCGGGTTCCCGTCGCGCTGGCCCTACGCCCGGTAGAGCGCGAACTGCAGCCCGTGGGTAACATCGGCACCCATGGCCGACCCATCCAAACCGCGTGCACCGTTTGCCCCATGGGATCGACGCGAGCTCCCCGGCTCCTTCGACGTTGCCGAATCGGCCCGGCGTATCGGCCACTACAAATGGACCGAGATGAAACTGTTCGAAGCCCTCGGCGGCTGGGTTGCCACGGTTCCCGAACTCGATGTGAAAATGCGGCTCGGCACGCACTGCTACAAACATGCGTGGCACGCCGAGCTATGGCACAAGCGGTTGCCAGAACTTCGCGAGATGAACCCCGAGCGGCTCACAAAACCCGCCAACGACGAGATGGTTGCCTTCATCGAGGCCATGACCGAGCCAGAAGCACCAGAGCTCACCATCGAAAAACTGGTTGGCGTGTACCGCGTGCTCATCCCCGCGAAAATTGCCGCCTATACGTTCCATCTGAACAACACCAGCACCATTACGGACGCACCGACTATCCGGTCGCTCAAGTTTGCGTTGCAAGACGAGTTCGAAGACTGGCGAGACGGCGAGATGCTTATTCAGTCGCTTATCGAGACTGACGAGGAAGTCGATCGGGCCACGGCCCATCAAGCGAAGCTGCAAAAAATCATGCTCGCGGCCGGTGGAATTGCAGGCCCGGGTACAATCGGATCACCGAACTGAGCGGAGGCGACCATGCGTAAGTTTTTCCCTGTCGAAGACCTAGCCCGTGACGAGCGATTCAACCTCATCACCATGGCAGACCGTCAGAGCGACCCTCGAACCGATGCCAATATGGTGGCCACGGCCAAGGGTTCGAAATCGAACCGGCTCACCCCGGCTCGCAAGGACGCTCCCAACGCCGCACGAGCACTGATGCACGGCATCTTTGTCGGCGAGATCCAAGCGCTCGAAGGTGCGGGCCGAACGTGCTGGGATTTCACGACCGGCGTCGAAGCGCCGTTCGAACTCAAGCTCGACATGGCCCGCCAGGCCTGGGACGAAGCGCGTCACGTCGAGATCAGCGTGAAGCTGAGCGACTGGATGGGTGGCGAGATCGGCGAGTTTGCCGAGAACACGTTGCTCTTCAGCGCGGCATGTAGCAACGATCCGGTGTTCCGGCTGGCTGGCGTCAATCGAGCGCTTGAAGGCTTGGCTATCGATGTGTTCACGGCCATGAAGGAATTCGGCGAGTTGAGCAGCGATCCGTTCCTGGCGTTCTGTGAAGACTGGATGCTGGCCGACGAGGTAACCCACGTGAAGATGGGCAGCGACTGGTTGCGCAAGATCACCGAGAACGACCCCGATCGTCGCAAGAAGGCGCTTGAATTCCAACAGGTGGTCGACAAGCTCTTTAGTTTCGGCGCATTCCGATCCGAATCCGACGAGTCGTCAATTCGCCTTGCCCGACGCTTCCGTGAACTTGCCGGGTTCACCAACGACGAGATCGAAGACATCAACGAGATGTCGATGCAGGGCCTCAATGACATCAAAGCCCAAACCGCATCCGCTCGCGCTGCTGCTACCGAGGCCTTGGCTGCGGCAGCCGCTGGCTGATGGCGGTATACGTCTCGCCCCAGGCATTCACTCTCGTCTTTTACGACGCCGCCGAGATAGCCCGCGTTGCTGGTCAGGTTGCTGCAGCCATCGGGCTATCGGGCGATCTCTCAATCGCTATCGACGAAACCAGCCCACTCGCACGCATCCGTGCCAAGTCCGACGGTGACGCATGGGTTGTCACGGCCGACAGCGGCGCGTTCGAGGACACCAAAATGCCCCGCCAGTTTTCTGCCGATGCAACCGCGCTTGCGCTGGGTCGAGTGTTGCTGCGGGCAAAAGACCGTGTCGACGGCGGGTTCGGTGAGGCACCGGCCGACGACGATCTCACACTCGCGCAATCGGCAGCGTGGGATGTGTATGCCATCGGGCGAGTCCATCGATTGGGTTACCCCATTAACGAACAGCGGTGGCGTTACAACTACAGGAACCGGCACGGCTTTACCGACGTGACCGACGAAACCTTTGACGACGTGCTCAACGCCACCGGCCTCACCTGGGGCCAACTCGATGCCATCAGTCAGAAGGGCATTACCAACACCACCACCGTGTGAGGTCACGTAGGCTGCACCGATGCGGCGACCTTGGCGGGTAGTGTCAATAGCTTTTTTGGTGTCGATTTTGATCACGCCTGCAATTCCTTCCGAGCCTGTGGGCGCGGCCGGCTCATCAAGTGCGTGTGCGGTCGATTTGGGCGACTTCAGTCCGCCAGACACCACGCCAACGTACGTGCAAATGTCACCCGACGGACAACGAGTCATGTGGCGAGTAGCTCCGTCATTCGATCTAAAGTGGATGGATCTGACCGCCAGAATCCCCATAAACATCCCCCACCCTGGTGCCCTATCGTCCGCTGGCGATGCACAGCTTCTCAAGCTCGTAACCATTACATCTAACGGCGATTTGCGGGTGCACGACCTAGCTAGTGGCACCAGCACCACCGCTTCCCATCCTCAGCTGCCAGCTTTCCAAAACATAACCCTGTGGGGGTTGTCAGCCAGCACAGCAATAGTTCACGCCACGATTGTTATTGCCGACGCCAATGGCCAACCAACCGTTAGCCGAAATTTGCGTATCAGTGTGATGACCGGCATGTTCAACGAACTGACTGGCCCTCCGGGGGCTGCAATCCACCATGCGTCGAACGACGGGCTGACCATCTACTACCTTGACGCGAACGGCGTCGACGGCTATCGGGTTGGTCCTGATCAAATCGCTGTCGCCGACTCAACCGTACGTGAAACCAGCAGTCCCAACGGCCGGTTCAAGATCATCCGGGTCAGTGACGGTTCTTCGATTTTCGACACTACGACGGCGACGATCATCGCCAGCTACCCGTTTCGTGTCCACGCCGTCACCGACGATGCCCGATTTATCATCGGTGACGATGGTTTGGACGCCGACAGCAGCGCCTACGTTCTGGACAGGACGACCGGCAGTCACCGCTACATTGGATCGTATTCGGGGGTGCCCATCATCCCCGGATTCGGGAATTGGCAACTCTCAAATGACGGAAAACGCATCGTCATGTCCTATTTCGGCGGATGGATTGTCATCATTCAAGCTCCCGGTTCGCTCGCCGTAGGCATCGGCAACATCCCGGCTACGTTCGTCCGAGGACAAATGATGGAGCTGGAGGTTCAGGGAGTCACGAGAGACGGGACCACCGCCAATTCGGCTACATTCCGGGCCGAAGCAATACCAACCAACATTCGCACCCACGTACGGATTCGCGCTTGGCTACCGTCCACATTAGAAGTGGGGGTCCATCACATAACCCTTCGAACGATCGACGGATGCGAAACCCCGGTAGCGATCAACGTGCTCGACGCCACGATAACGATCGACCGCTCGTCGAGATTTCCTCACAACGCTGTTGGACATCCGGCCGAGGTCTTCCCCTTCGTGTACCGCTGGACACATCCTCATTTCCAAGCGCACCCTGTGGCCGTAGGAGGTGTGACTTCCGATAGCCGGATTCCCCCCGATGCGGCGTACGGGTTCCGGGACGTGACATTCGGACATCCTTACCAGAACGTTGTTGTCATTCCCGATGGTGCAATCGTACGACCGTACGATGGCGAATTCCATCCGCTCGCACCGTACCGAGTAGTAGACACGCGGTCGGGGCTTGGCGGTCGATCGGGCAAGCTCGGAGCCGGAGAATCGGCCCGCTGGAAGGTAACTGGCATCAATTGGATCCCAGAGAGCGGAGTTAGCGCAATTGTTGCCAACGTTACGGTGACCGAACCAACAGCGTCTGGCTATCTCTCGGTGTTCGCTGGCGACCAGCAACGGCCGCTTGCGTCGAACCTTAACTTCACCGCAGGAAAATCGGTCCCCAACCTAGTGACCGTTGCGGTCGCTCCGGACGGCACGATCAAGGCTTTCAATTCCGACGGCCAATCTCATGTGCTCATCGATGTCGTTGGTTGGTACGCCGACTCGTCGCCGTCGTCCGGAGGGACGGCCTACGTGCCATTCACTCCCGAACGCGTAGTCGACACGAGAGACGACAACATTCCGCTGAACCCACGATCGGGCATGCGCGTACCCCTGTACCGACCAGAGTCGTTAGTGCGTGCCGTAGCCCTTAACGTAACCGTGACCCAGCCCTCGACCACGGGGTATGTGGCAGTTATTGGCGGTCGCGGACCAAGTGGTTACTTCACGACCGATGACTTTAGTACCTCGAATCTGAACTTCACTCGGGGTCAGACCGTGGCCAATATGGTTGTCGTACCCGTCGGGGAGGATGGAAGCATCTGGGTCCTCAACTCGGCAGGTACCAGTCACGTCATCGTCGACGTTCTCGGTGTCTACATCGCAGGCGCTCCGATCCCGGACGGGCAGTTCACGGCGACCCCCGCGCCGAAACGGATGCTCGATACCCGGTTCGGCACCGGCGCACCTGCAGCGCCCATCGGCGCTGGCAACGACATACGCCTCGCACTCGCACGCGATATTCCCTACGGCGCCACCGCCGCCGTCATCAACCTCACCGCCACCCAACCCGACAACAGCGGCTTCCTGGTTACGTGGCCCAACGGCGAACCGCGGCCCCTCGCCTCGAACCTCAACTTCACCAACGGCCAAACAGTGCCCAACCTCGTCATCGCCACCCTCGGCCCCGACCGATCCATCCGCATCGGAACGGGCGGCGCCAACACCCACATCATCGCCGACCTCGTCGGCTGGATGGGCCCCGGCCCCGGCTACCCCCTCGACCAACTCAACCTCGCCAATGCCTCCGTTGACACCCCAGCCGTCAACCCCAAACCCCGCATCACGCTCCCGCAACGATCCACCGAACGGCCCACAACGCTAAACGTCACACCAAGCTGACCCGGTCACTTACGGGGTTCGTGAACTATGATCCTTCGACACCCAAACGCAGCCCACGCTGCCTGCTATCTCGGAGATATTTCTCATGGCCACGGCCGACGACGAGTCCACCACCCCCGAAGAGACCCCTGCAGCCCCGGCAGCCAAACCAGCTGCTGCTGCGCCGTCGTCTGGTGGCGGGCGAAGCGAAGAGGAAAAGGCCAAGCGTAAGGAGCGCGTACAGCGCGCCAAAGATGCCATGGCCCGCTCGGTTAGCCTTCGTGGCGAGCACGTCGCTCCGGCCCGCGCGTCGCTGAAGCTCTACCTGCAGCGGTTGAACGAGCCCAAGCAACCCGACGATGCCTTGTTCGAAATCTTGGTCGAAGCCCCATTCAAGGCGCCGCCCAAAAAGAAGACCAACGACCGCCGGTTCTAGAGGCGGCGCGCTACATTTCGGCCATGTCCGAAATTCGACATCGCGAAGCGCACGTCAATGGTGTTGTCCTGCAGGTTACCGAGGCGGGTGAATCGGGCAACCCGGTCATCATCCTGAGTCACGGGTTCCCCGAAGGCGCATACAGCTGGCGTTATCAAATGGAGCCGCTGGCCGATGCTGGCTATCACGTCATTGCCCCCGACCAGCGCGGCTATGGCTACAGCAGTGTGCCGACAAACGTCACCGACTACGGCATTAAGCAGCTCACTGGCGACCTGTTGGCGCTTGTCGACGAAACCGGCCAATCCCAGGCCACGTTCGTCGGTCACGACTGGGGGGCGCTCATCGTGTGGGATCTCGCTCGGCTGTACCCCGAACGGGTGAAGTCCGTGATTGGGGTCAGTGTCCCGTTCACCGATTGGCCAATGCGACCCACCGATCTGTTCCGCTCCCTCTACGGCGACCGGTACTTCTACATGCTGTATTTCCAGGAGGTGGGGCCAGCCGAAACCGAGATGGCAGTCAATCCGTACCGCACTATGCGAAACACGTTGTGGGGCGGTTCGGGAGATGCGTACGACGGGCTTGCGGCTCGTGCCGGCGAACCGCTGCCGCCCGCGGCAGGAACAGGCTGGCTCGACCAGATGGCCGACGCACCTACGGAGTTACCGGCTTGGTTGCCCGAAGCCGACATCCGCCATTACGCCGACCAGTTCGCTCACTCGGGATTCTTCGGTCCCATCAGCTATTACCGCAACCTCGACGCCAACTTCGACCTGGTCCACGATCTGCCAACAACTCGGCTCACAATGCCGAGCTGGTTTATCGGCGGCAGCAAGGACTTCGTCGTTTCGCGCACCGCGGCGTCGATTAAAGCCATGGCGTCGCTGCTACCTGGCTATCGCGGCTGGTCACTCATCGATGGTGCCGGGCACTGGACGCAGCAGGAAAAGCCCGAGGCGTTCAACGCCGCGTTACTCGGTGTGCTAGCCCGACTCTAAAAGCGAGCTTTCGCGCGGTAGCGCGCTGTCGGCGCGCCCCTGCGCGAAAGCTCGGCGCATGCTCGTGAGGCTGTAGAGTCTTGTCACTTCCTCCTTTCGGCTCACGCTGCATCGAGGTTGTCATGGGGACGTACGAACGCAAACTGTCGGCTTGGCTAGTCGATCGCCACGGAGTCGCGACTGGAGCCGAACTCGCCACGCTCGGATGCACGGAGCACCAGATCCGGCATCTTGTTCGGTCGGGCCGGCTCACACGCGAGCATCGCGGCGTGTTCGTTGCCGCCGATGTCGTGACCACGCCGTTGCAACAAGCGTTGATCGCATGCCATCACACCAATGGTGTCGTGTCGCATCACAGCGCCGCGAAGATCTGGGAGTTCCGGCGGATTCCAGCATCGAGTTCGACTCATGTATCGATTGACAACGGCCGAGGGGTTCGCGCCACGACGAACGTGACCACACACTGGACGGAATCGTTGCTGCCCGAAGACCTCGTCAAACGACCCGATGGCATCGCTCTCACAAGTCCGCCGCGCACCGTTGTCGATCTAGCAACGGTTCTAGCTGTGCACGATCTCGAATCGGTTATCGAGCAGGCATTCGATCGTCAGATGTTTACGCTGCCCACGCTGTTGACCTACGTGGAACGGCTCGCGATCCCCGGGCGCAGCGGCGCTGGGGTCATACGCCGGCTTCTGGCTTCGAGGGAGGCGGAACTGCCGCCCGTCGACTCTCATGAAGAGTTGACGTTCGAGTCGGCGATGGCCCGCGCTGGGCTTCCGGCACCTCAACGTCAGTATCGCCTCGCGCTGCCCGACGGGCGCGAGATTCATCCGGACTTCTGCTGGCCCGACCTGCGCGTGATCGTCGAGGTCGATCACGTCACGTGGCACGGCGGCCGCACCGAGTCGGAGAGCGACAAACGCCGAGACCGCCAGACAGCGGCGCTCGGATACCTGACGCTGCGCGTCACCGACGACGACATCAAACATCGCCGGGCAGCCGCCGTTGCCGACGTCGCCGCAGTATTGGCCCTACGCAGGTTACGCACACCGGCGCGCTGACAGCGCGCCACTGCGCGAAAGCTCGGGCCGGCTAGCGCAGGTCGTGGGCCGACACCGAGTCGTAGAGGTCGATCTCGGGGGCCGCAGACAGCAACCCTGAACAGCTACGGGCCATGTCGACCATGATGTCCGAATCGAAATGGGCACGTTGCGTTTCGTGGGATTCCCACTTCTGGATGACCAGATACCGACCCGGTGTCGTAGTCGACGCGACTAGGTCGATGTTTCGACAGCCGGGTGCATGTCGCGCCAACACGAGGTACTTCGAGAGCGTTGCCAACAGTTTTTCTGCATCAGCCGCGTCGAAACGCATGGTGACGACGGTAAGTTCTATGTCATCGGTCATTGCTCAATGTTGGCTCATTGTCAACTTTGGTGTCGAAATACCACTTTGCGTCAATGTGACATCCCGGTATGTCACGGAAACTAGGCCGGTTGGTAGGGTTGACCGGTCCCGTATCATGAACAAGCACCAAGGGCGCGGATTTTGGATTCTCTCCCCCAACCATCGGGTCGTCCGGTGCACACCAGCATCACTGAGGAGCAGGGCAATTGGCTAAAGATCGCATAGAACGCGACGAAGAAGACCTCGTCAGATTGTATCTCACTGACATTGGTCAGTATCCCCTTCTTACAAAGGACGACGAGGTCCGGCTAGCCAAGGCCATCGAGTCCGGTGCCACCGCTGCCGCCGCACTCGAAAAGGGCGGGAAAGAGATTACGCCGGCCAAGAAACGTGAACTTCGCCGTGCGGCTCGTGAAGGCGAAGATGCCGAGCGCACGTTCGTGCAGTCGAACCTTCGTCTTGTCGTGTCGATCGCCAAAAAGTACCAAGCCTCAGGCTTGCCGTTGCTCGACCTCATCCAGGAAGGCAACCTCGGCCTTATGCATGCCGTCGAAAAGTTCGACTGGCGCAAGGGCTTCAAGTTCTCCACGTACGCAACCTGGTGGATCCGTCAGGCCATTACCCGCGGTATCGCCAACACCGGCCGTACCATTCGGCTCCCAGTGCATGCCGGCGACACGTTGGCTCGATTGCAAAAGGCTCGCGCTCGTCTCGAACTGAAGATGGGTCGTCCAGCCACGCTCACTGAGCTGGCTGCCGAAGTCGAGATGCCAGAAGACAAGGTTACCGAGGCGCTTCGCTTCGCCGCCGAACCGTTGTCGCTCAGCGAACCATTGCGAGACGACGGCGATGCCGAACTCGGCGATGTTGTCGAGGACCGGTCGGCCGAATCACCGTTCGAGGTCGCCGCCACGGCACTGCTGCCCGACGAAATCAACCGGCTGTTGGCTCCGCTAGACGACCGCGAGCGAGAGATCCTGAAGCTTCGCTTCGGCCTCGATCGTGGCGAGCCCCGCACGCTCGAAGAAGTCGGCGAACACTTCAACTTGACCCGAGAGCGCATTCGGCAGATCGAAGCGCGCGCCATGTCGAAGTTGCGCCATCCCTCAAGCGACACAGGTGCCCGCGACCTTCTGGCTGTCTAGCCCGCGCACGACCATCGTGGCCACGTAACGTGGTTGCCATGCGACTCCGACGACGACTCCTTGCCGGGTGCACCGCACTCGCCGTATCAATGTCATGTACCAGTGGTGGAGGCTCCAGCGTCTCCACCACTGGCGCGTCCAGCACCATCGCCGCGAGCACCTCAACTGACGCTTCGACCACCGCGCCGCCAACGTCGACAAACGCCCCGACCACGACCGGACCGGCGCCCACGACCGCGGTCACGACAACGGTGGTTATCAAACCCTGCGCGGCTATTGACTTTCGGAACTTCACGTTTGATCTGCCCGACTTTGGCGCTATCACCGTCGTCAGCGGGCAGGGCGTTCGGGGCACGCCAGCATCAGCCGACTATGCCGCACTTCAGGTCCGGGGTACGGCCATCGGCGACATCGGTGGCGTAGATACCGCAGCCGAGACGGCAGTGCACACCAACGTCAACACCGGCGGCACCGGGCAGTTCACCGATGTTCACGTGTACCGCTGCACATCTGGAGTGGCAACACGAATCGTGTCGGCCGGAGCGGGTGATCGGGCCTTCGACGGCGTTCGATCAGTGGCCATCGCCAACGGAAAGCTTGTGATCGATCGCTACACCGATGCCGAAGGCGCCTGCTGCCCAACTGCTGCCGAGCGACAAGCGTTCGTGCTCACCGGTTCCACGCTCGTGGCATCGGGATCGCCCGCGAAGCGACGGTTCATTGGCTTGGATACCGGGGCACCGGCGGTCGAAGCGCCGATCGCTTTCCTGCCGGGCACGTCGGGAGCAATCATCTCGGGTGGAACAGGAACGGCATCGGCCGGGGGCTTCGACGCATCTGGCGGCCAGACGCTACGACTCGTCGTAGAGCCGGCATCACCTGGCCTCACCGCAGCCGTGATCGACATCCGTCAAGGGACGACAGTGCTAGCCATCGCTACGTCGGCAACACCAGTGTCCCTCGTCCTACCCGCTACAGGGCATTACACCTTGGTGGCTCGCCCGGCAACCGGCACAACCTCAGTTCCATTCGACGCAGAAATGACGATCAGCTAATGCCCGCCATCGACGCATTGCAACAGTCGGTTATCGCCAAGCTCGAGCCAGGCGAGACGCTACGGGGATTACTCGTACATAGCCCACCGAACGATCCCATGAGCATTCTGCCCGTCGTGTTCGGTGTGGTTTTTCTACAAGTGAGTCGGGCCGGGGCCAACTGGAATTTTCTTGGTGCCATCGTGGCCGGTGGCGCAGGCGGGCTCTTCGGGGGGCTCATTGTCCGGCTCATACAGAAGCGACGCGAACGTGTCGGCAACTTGTCGAAGCTGGCTGCGTCTCTCACCAGCCCCCGAGCAGTGGCGGTGACCGACCGACGTATCGCCGTCTTTGCCATGGCAACCCGCCAGGCAGGGTCCCTCATCGCCGACCGGCTAACTACCACTATCACTCACGCAGTGGCCCTCGCACCCCAAAAAGGCGTCGTACCCATCACGGTGAGTTTCAACGATCATCCGGACCTCACACTTCGCGCCAACACCAAAATCATGGCGTCCCAGATTGGTCCGTTCGTCGCCGCACTCAATCAACCGCCCGCGTAGATACGCCGCACGATCGCATCGATATCGGGTTCTTCCAAGCTGATATCTCTTACGTCGGCCACTGCTGCAAGGGCTCCGAGCACGTCGGTAGCCGACCGTTTGGTGCCGTCGAACCCAAGCCACTGGCGCGAGCCCTCGACACGCTGACACTCGACACCATCGAGCTGCATCGCCGGGTACACCTTGTCGAGGTCGACGACCAGTATTCGCGTCGAGTCCAGCCGTTCGACGACAGCGGCAAGCGGGCCATCGATGATGACTCGACCGTGGTCGATGATAACCACGCGTTCACACAGCCGTTCGATATCTTTGAGATCGTGAGTGGTGAGAATTACCGTCGTTCCCTGGTCGCGGTTGAGCTGTTCAAGCGCTTCGCGAACGGCATGCTTCGAAACCACGTCGAGGCCAATGGTGGGTTCGTCGAGGAACACCAACTCGGGGCGATGCAGCAGCGCCGCAGCAAGCTCACCGCGCATGCGTTGCCCAAGCGACAATTGCCGAACCGCAACCGACATTAGCGGGCCGAGTTCGAGCAGATCCGACAACCACGTGAGAGTGTCGCGATGATCGGCGGCCGATACTCGGTACATATGGCGCAGCAACGAGAAACTGTCGGCAAGTGGAAGATCCCACCACAATTGGCTTCGTTGTCCGAACACCACGCCGATGCGCCGGGCCAATTTCACCCGATCGTCGAGCGGCGTCAGGCCCAGTACTCTGGCGTTCCCTCCCGAGGGCTGCAAAACACCCGACAGCATCTTGATAGTGGTGGACTTTCCCGCACCGTTCGGGCCGATGAAGCCAACCATTTCACCGGGCGCGACGTGAACATTCACGCCGCAAACAGCAGCAACCTCGACGCGTTCACGGCGCAGCACGCCGGTCTTGCGGCGCACCACGAACGTCTTGGACAAATCGTTGGTAACGATGACGTCGGTCATGATCCGGTGCTCCTGTAGTGCCGCAGGGCGTAACGCCACACTGTTCGAGCCAGCAGGCCAAAGGGAATGGCGGCCAACGGCGAGATCAGCGACACCCACAAGGGAACGCCAAGTGGGTTGGGGGCGTCGAACAGCACAAACGACGGTAGATACACGGTGAAACCAACCGGTACGACGCTCACCGCTAGCACTCGCACCCAGTTCGTCATGATGTGCACGGGGTACTCGGCCACCGTGGCACCTCCGTAGGTAAACGCGTTTGCAATCTCGGTGGTGTTTGGCGACCAAAACGCAAGGCAACCCGACACCACGAAGATGGCCGAGAAGGTACCCACGGCACCGACGAACATGAACGGGATGAACAGGACCCGACCCAGCGTCCAATGAATCGGGAGATGTGAAAGGGCGACGACTGCGAACGGAACAACAGCGATGAACTGGCCCACCCGCCGAAACGCAAAGTCTTCGCCGAGGACCGACACCAATACATTCACGGGACGAGTGAGGAACTTGTCGAACTTGCCGGTGCGGACCTGTTCGCTACACCGCTCGATGGAGCCTCCGATGAACGCATCAGCGAACCGAAAAGCGGAACTCGACATGCCGTACAGAAATGTGATGGGCCACCGACCCCAGCCGCCAAGTGTGCCGACTTTAGAGATCAACGCAGCAATGGCCACGTACGCTGACGCAGTGACAAGCGCGGCCGACAACACCCGTAAGAAAAACGAGGCCCGGTACGTGAAGTCCGACCGGATACGCGCTCCGACAAGGCGGCGGTACAGCCTGGCGGAAACGACAACTTCAACCACCTTGGATCTCCAACTTACGCAAGGCCAGGCGCAGTTCCCAACGAAGCACCAGCTCCAACGTAACCACCCAACCCGACTGCACTACGAGGACTGCGCCGACGTTACGAAAGCCGAGGTACACGTCGACGGGGAGCTGCACGAGAGCGGCGAATGGCAGCACTTCGAGGACCCGCACCATCGAGTCGGGAAAGAACTGCAGCGGGATCAAAACACCACCGAACGTACTGACCACCAGCACCATCATCTGGACGACGCCGTTGCCATCGGTGAGCCAAAACGAGACAAGGCCAACGATCGTCCACAGACGTGATGACAGCACCACGGCAACCGCTATCGCCATCAGGAACGATGCAACTCGCGACGGTCCCGGGAGTTCGAATCGGAAGGCAATCCAGCCGATCACAAACGGTGGGATGCCCCGTGCCAAGGCGTTGAATCCGGAACGACCCACATCATTGGCGAGCTTGAAGCTAGCGAAATCGACAGGGCGGTGGAGCTCGGTTGCGACCTCTCCGCTGAGCACTCGGTTCGCCAGCTCAAAATCGCCGAAGGCGTTAACCACAGCCAACATGCCCTGTGCTGCGAACGTAAAGAGCGTGACGTCGTCTCGGTCGAGACCTCCAACGGTTCGGTCACCAACAGCAGCTCGTAGGATGCTGGCCAGCACGAAACCGAAAACCGTGTTGGTAAACACTCCGGCAAATGCTGCACCGCGATACGTGGAGTATCGCCTGAAACTCAGCCGAGCTATCTCGAGGTACACGCGCATGTCGCTACGGTTGGCGAACCGGCAAACGGTCGCCTACGAACATCTCGGCTAGGTCGTTGGCACCCTTGACGGTTGGCAGTATCGGCAAACCAAACATGGTCTCGATCGATCGCAGCATGGACCGGTGAGTGAAGGTGCCAGATGCCGCATACGCCGGTTTGACCGCAGGCCCGAATGCGTAGAACGGCAGGACGGAGTCGGACAGGCTGCCCTCGTCCCAGACCAGGAAAACGACGCCGTCGTTGCGGTCGGCAAAATCGAGAATGGGCGGCAGGTTCACCCGAAGCCATTCATCGCCACCGGCCTCGCGGCTTCGTGCTGACCCACACCGATCGTGCATGTCGTTACACAAGTCGGGCGTGACAAATACATAGTCGGCGAGCGCCCCGCTCTGGAGATCTTCGGCAAGTCGACTTGCAGGGCGATGATGCAAAGCGCAGAACTCGTTGGTCGACGACGGCGGGTTACCGACAATGTCAGTGAAGAAAACGAATGGATTGTGTTTCGGGGCATAGGCACCACTCGCCACGATCGGGCAGGCGCCTGTGGTCGCCGGATCGAGGCCCTCTTGATAACTCATCCATGACACCGGTGGTGACGCCGCGGCCATTTGTGTCACCAAGTGGTCGGTGCTCGCGGTCACATGATCGGGCGACGGCGCTTCGTTGTCACACAGTTGACGGTCGGCAAACGTTGCGGTGCCCGCTTCCATCAACAAGTAGTGCGGCTCGCTCGGCACCGCAGGCTTAAGAAGGTCGACAAAATTCGTTGCATGAGCGCCTCGGGTGAGCAGCGACTGGAGATAGCCCGTGTCGGCACCCTGGTACACCTCGACGGCTGGCGTGTTCTCCATAGCCACCACCACGACATGGCGCACTGCAGCGCCAGGTCCAGTAGGAGATGGCGGCGGCGTGTAATCGACGGGCAGTACTCCACACGACAGAACCGGATAACCAGTACGCCAGGCGAGCACGCCGACAGACGTAACAACAACAATCCCGAATGCTGCGAGCAAACGGGCTGGTCTCATGAACCTCAGTATGTCTTGATAATGCCCAACATTTCGTCTATCTCGGCCTTCTGGCCCTTCAGAATGTCGGCAGCGAGTGTCTTGACTGCTGCGGCTTTTCCATCACGGATCACTGCGTTGGCCTGTTCGAGAGCGCCCTTATGGTGTTCGACCATCAATTCTGCCCACCGTTTGTCGAACGTGGCGCCCTTGAAAGCGCCAAGCTTGGCCAGGTCGTCAACCGTCATCATGCCTGACATGGAATGGCCCGAATGATCAGAACCCATGAGGTCTTTTCCCCACGTCGTGAGCCAACCCTTCATCAACCGTATCTCGGGGTCTTGGGCACCCTTGATTCGCTTGGCCAGGTCGACAATCTTCGGGCCAGCGCTCGTCGTGGGGTCGAGCGCCATGTCGGCCATTTCGACCGCTTGCTCGTGATGAGGAATCATGCCTTGCGCGAATGTGACATCGGCGTCGTTGAACGAACCAGCCGTCGCCGAAGCAGCAGGTTTGTCGGCTGATTCCGTCGAGTTTCCGCAGGCCCCAAGAGGAAGCGCCAGGGTGACCAGTAGAGCGATAGCAATAGATCGATTCATTGGGTAGCCTTTCTTATGTCCTACACAGTGTAGTGGGTTCGTTCATCGGTGGGTGGTCACCCCGGGCTGTTCACCACGAGCACTGCACTGAGGCCGAGTATCACCATGCCGACAACGGTCTCGGTCACCATGGCTCGTGCAAGTTGCTTCTTCGTCGCGGTTGCAACTGGTTCTCCCGAGTGAAAGTGCAGGGCCACACGTTGTCGGTTGACATTGGCGACGACGAGCATCAGCCCCAACAAGACTACTTTGGCCACAACGAGGCGACCGTGGGTTGTGTTGATGAATGCCGACAAGCCACCGTCGATACGAATCGACTGAATCAGACCAGTGACCACGATCGCTGCGGTGCACCGGCCGGCTACCGGCGCGAAACGCCGCACCGCGATCGTCTGAATTCCGTCGTCTGCCTCCCGCATCACCACCGCCGCCATGAACACCAAACCACCAAGCCAGATGGATCCCGCAACGAGGTGAACCAGGTCGATCGGGACACCGAGAATCGGCCAACGCAAACTACGTGGATGTCCCGACCAGCTCCAGGTTCCCGCCAGCACTACAGCCCCAAACGCAAGCACCGTCCAACGCAGTTCGTCGTCCTTCGGAAACCAGGTGAAGAGGTAGGCCGCGAACACTACGAGTGACAACAAACGGACCACAAGCGCGAACCCGTAGGAGGTGCCGATGGCTACATCAAAACTGCCCGCAACCGTCATGAAGTCCACAAATTGGCCTGCCGATGACAAAGCGACGAGGCTGACCGCCCACACGGCGGCGCGATGGAGAGATCGCTGCCCCCACGAGCCCGGCCACAAAAACCCAGCAGTGACCAGTACGCCTAGAAGCCCAACAAGACCGACGAAAGACGCGACCCGCAACAACCATCGAGTGGCGGTGCCAGCCCCCGACCCAGTATCCGTCGAGACATCGGTATCGATCGGTATGACTGCGACCGTCGACGAGGCTGTCGCCAAGTCCGGCGATGCCAACGACGATGGCGGATTGATTGTGATTCCAACGCGCCCGGTCACGGTGTGACCGTCCGCGGCCACCAGTTTCCAGCGGAACGACACAGCACCGACGGCGGTCGCTGGAATGGCGACGAGCACCTCGGTCTGACCGGCTGGGCCATGCTGAAAGCCTGCTAGGGGCGTGCGAACCGCTGCAGCGTTGAAGAAGTCGACGCTCACTTGACCAAGGGGCACCGCGTTGACGAACACCAACGAAAGCTGGGCTGGGATCGTCGCCGCCGTGGCTCCATCGGACGGGTCGCTACTGACGAAACTATTGTGCGCCGATACCGGACGAGCAGACCCGATGGTGACGAAGAGCGCAAGTCCGAGCGCGCTTACCACCCTCAACATTAAGCGGAGCCATCGTGACACGATCGGACATTACCAACTCCGACAGTGAGTAGTACATCTATCTAGTAACCTTGCCCCGTGGCACCAGACATCCCCGAGGCTCGACCTCGCCGAGCCATGGGTGAACTCGAAACATGTCTGATGCGCATAGTGTGGACGTCGGCTTGCGGGCTTACACCGGCCGAGGCTACCGATGGACTCAAGGGTGAAGTGGCCTACACAACGGCCCTCACTGTTCTCACTCGGCTCTGGCGAAAAGGGCAACTCACACGTCTGCGCGAGGGCAAGGCGCACCGCTACACCGCCACGACCAACGAGGCCGAATGGATTGCAGGCAAGATGCGCGCCGCACTCGAATCCGCCTCCGATCAGGACCTGGCGCTGACACGTTTCGTGAGTTCCCTCAACGAAACCGACGCCGCTGCGCTTCGGTTGCTGCTGCAACGCAACGCAACGACATGATGCTCATGCCCGTTCTGCCAGCTGCATTTGCGCTGGCATCGCTAGTCGTCGTGTGGGCGTGTTCACTGTCGGCGCGCCCCGACATTGCCGCCCGATCGCTGGCGGTCACGCTCGGTCTCGTGAGTGCCGCCGTCGTCCTAGCGGTCTCATTGGTTGCTGTGGCCTGGATGATCCCGGTCGAGCATGCGCTCTGGTGCCAAAGGATGCTGGGCCATTCGGCGGACCATCGCCCTGTCGCCGGTGCGACCTTGCTCGGTTTAGTGATCGCTGTCGGCGTCCGTTCCGGTGTTGTGGCCAGTCGCATCCGTAGAATTTGGCTCGCGGAATCGCTCGGCCGATCGACAGTAGATATCGAGGAGAGCGCGGCGGCGTATGCGTTCGCGGTGCCGGGCAGGAATCGGCACTCTCGTGGCGGCCACATCGTCGTATCCACCGGGATGCTCGCCGCGCTTACGTGCGATGAGCAGCGTGCACTTTTCGCCCACGAGTCTGCGCATCTTCGCCTAGCCCATCATCGCTACCTTCTTTTCGGTCGCACGGTAGAGGGTCTTCTACCTCCCCTACGACCCCTCGTACGGCGTTTGTTGTGGACCATCGAACGATGGGCCGACGAAGTCGCAGCTCAAGAACTTGGCGATCGGGGCCTTATGGCATCCGCGCTTGGCAAAGCGGCCTTGGCGGCAACCGACCACAATGAGGCGGCGTTCCTTGGACTGCGCAGCGACTCGCTGCTTGGCCGAGTCGAGGCCTTGCTACAACCGGCGACAAGTGGTGCGGCACGACGGCGCCTGCCGCTGGGCTGCGCAGTATCCACAGCCGCAGTAAGCGCCATGACGCAGCTCCACCACCTCGTCGGAGCGGTCCAGCAAATAAGCCACTGACCATCTGGAAGAATGACTGGCATGACAACGCTGCTTGTTGGCACTCGAAAAGGTGTGTTCATCGTGTCGGGCACTGCACATCGCACATCGTGGGCGGTTAGCGAACCGCACTTCCTTGGGCACATTGCCCAGCATGTGATGCTCGACCCCCGTAATCGGCAACGACTCGTGCTCGCCATCAGTACCGGACACCTCGGCCCCACCGTCTTTCATTCCGACAACCTCGGTGCTACCTGGACCGAAGCAACCAAACCCCCTGCGTTTCGAACGGGTGAGGCGCTTGGCCGCTCGCTCAAATCGGTCTTCTGGCTCACACCAGGCCACGCCGACCAGCCCGGCCGCTGGTACGCCGGAGGTTCACCCCAGGGGCTGTTCAGCAGCGACGATGGCGGCGACACGTGGACCACAGTCGACGGCTGGAACGACCACCCGATGTGGGCCACCTGGGCCGAGTGGCCCGAGCAAAACACGCCCGACGGTTCTATGTTGCATTCCATCAACGTCGACCCCCGCGATGCCGATCATCTCTACCTGGGTCTGTCGGCTGGCGGTGTATTCGAATCCACCGATGCGGGCCGCAATTGGGTGCCCCTCAATGCTGGTTGTGAAGCCGGTTTCTTCCCCGACCCGTACCCCGAGTTTGGTCACGATCCGCATTGTTTGCGACTCCATCCGCTGCAGCCCGACCGGCTGTACCAACAAAACCACTGCGGCATCTACCGGATGGACCGCGCCGACGCTCGCTGGGTACGCGTTGGTAACAACATGCCAGCCGACGTGGGCGATATCGGCTTTCCCATCGAGCTGCATCCTCGTGAACCAGACACCGCGTGGGTGTTCCCTATGGATGGCACCGATGTTTGGCCGCGTACCAGCCCCGACGGACGACCTGGTGTCTACGTCACCCGAGATGCGGGTGAATCATGGACGCGAGGCGACACGGGACTACCTCGGGCCGCCTGGTTCACGGTGAAACGCCAAGCCATGACCGTCGACAACGCCGACTCGGTGGGGGTGTACTTCGGAACCACCAGCGGCGAGGTGTGGGCCAGCACCGACGAGGGCGTCACCTGGGCATGTATCGCCGCTCACCTCCCCGAGATCTACTCGGTTGAATTCGCCGACCTGCAATGAACGTTCGCATTCCCACACCGTTGCGGTCGTACACCGCCGACGCTGCGAACGTCACAGCGGCGGGCGCAACTATTGATCAGATCCTGCTCGATCTCGACCGCCAGTTCCCCGGTTTACGCTTTCGGGTTGTCGATGAGCAGGGCCGCCTACGCCAACATATGCGGGTTTTTATCAACAACGACATGGCCCGTGATCTCGACACGGCGGTGTCAGCGGCTGACGAAGTCACGCTGATGCAGGCGTTGTCCGGCGGCTAGCGCCAGTCGCACGTTTTCTCGTGCGTCGCGAAAGACTCCGGGCATGAAGATCTCGACAACACTTGGATTCAACGGCGACCCAGTCGCTTTCGCCCGTCAGGCCAAAGACCTCGAATCGGCGGGAGTCGACCTCGTTTGGGGCGGCGAGATTTACGGGTACGACCTGGTGTCGTCGCTCGCCTACCTCGCAGGCCAAACCACCACATTGGAACTCATGACCGGCATCATCCCGGTGTACTCACGCACGCCAGCGCTTATCGCCCAGACGGCAGCGACAATCGATGCACTGTCAGGTGGCCGTTTCCACCTTGGGCTCGGATCGTCGGGCCCACAGGTCATAGAAGGTTGGCATGGAGTGCCGTTCGACAAGCCATTGCAGCGCACCCGCGAAACGATCGAGGTGTGCCGCAAAGTGTGGTCACGCGAGCCTCTGTCGTACGAGGGCAAGACCATCCAGTTGCCGTTGTCGCCAGAACGGGGAGGCTCGGGGTTGGGCAAGCCGCTCAAGTTGGCGGCCAAGCCGTTGCGTGAAGACATCCCCATCTGGATCGCAGCCATTGGACCCAAGAACGTCGAGCTGGCCGCCGAAATGGCGTTCGGTTGGCAGCCCATTCATTTTGTGCCCGACCGGTTCAACCAGGTGTGGGGCGATGCGCTGCAGGCAGGTGCAGCTAAACGCAGCCCCGACCTTGCACCCCTACACATCATGGCTGGCGGCACAGTGGCGTTGGGAAATGGGCCCGACGTTCAGCAGGCGCGAGAGGCGACGCGCGCCAACGTCGGGTTCTATGTTGGGGGCATGGGCGCACGAGATAAGAACTTCTACAACGAGTTGTTCCAACGCTACGGCTGGGTCGACGAAGCCAAGGAGATCCAGGATCTGTTCCTATCGGGCAAACGGGCCGAAGCTTTCGCCAAGGTGCCCGACGAGTACGTCGATCTGGCAACGTTGTGCGGCGACCCCGGCCATGTGCGCGACCGCATTGCGGTGTACAAGGAGGTCGGGGTGAGCTATCTGAACATCCACGTGGTTGGCGAGGAGCCTCTGAAGATCTTCGAACAGGTCAAAGCCTGGGCCGAGTAGTCTTGCGCATCAAAAAAGGTCCTCGATAGCCATTCGTTGACGGTCCCCTAATGGTTCATCGAATATCGATTCAGCGTGCGCAATCACCGCCGCAGCAGTGTCGAGGCCAAGGTGAGCGCTCAATAGCCGAATGTCGGTGAGATCGCCTCGTCGCGAGGCCCGCGCCTTCATCGCCAACAGCAGCTCAGCCGATGCAAGCGTGATCCTCAGCGCGGAACCACCGAACGCGACGGCGTCACCGGATCGGGGTCCCGAGGGGAGATAGGCGCTTGCTTGATCGTTGAGCCAGGATCGCGGGAGCCCGAGATCGTCGGCAACAGCCCACGCTTCTTGGAGAACCGCCGTATGAGGGTGCCACACTGCATCGACGTCGCGTGTGGCAGGACGAGCGTCGAATCCGAGAACCATTGCAGCACCGCCGAAGACAAAAATGTCGGCGGTGAGATGGAGGCGTCGAAGTCGGCGATCTAGCGCCGTGAAAGCCTCTCTCAGCGCGTCGACTGTCAGCAGCGGTTCGTCACTCACGCTACGGCCAAATCGTCGGGGTGTAGAAAAATTCCTCGCCGACGGAACGACGCCGGGGAATGCGCTAACGCCCACGGCCGCGCCGACGCCAGAGGCACAACCCACCAGATACGTCCTAGCCACTCTCGGCCCTCGCCGCGTACCCATGCCGGAGCCGCGCTGTCGGCTTGGTAGGCCAAGTGCTCGGCGACGGCAGCCAGCATGACATCCCACCGACGGTCACCCGCGGCCGCAGGTTCGGCGGCGATAAGAAGTAACCGGTCGCGACCAGCAGACTGCTGGTACTCATCGAGGAACCCCAAAAGCAGCCGCCACTTCGATTCGTCAGCCGGTTCTGCCGCAATGTTCACCGCTAGCCGCGTGAGTGTCATTGGCGGGGCGAAAGTCACCACGTGATCGTACCGCCGACGCTGCGAGATCATTGGTCTGCCATGATGCTTTTGTCATGAAGCCATCACCGTTCACCTACCATCGCCCCGAGTCGGTCGATGAGGCGCTCGCCATCCTCGCGAAATGTAACGACGCCAAAATCCTCGCCGGTGGACAGAGCCTTGTGCCGTTGATGGCCTTGCGGCTTGGCCAACCCGAACACATCATCGACATTGGACACCTCAGCGAACTGAACTACATCCGCGAGGTCGATGGTGGCGTAGCTATTGGTGCGCTCGCGCGTCATGCCGACGTCGAGGATTCATCGATAGTTGCGTCGGCGGCTCCCCTCATGTCCAAGGCCATGTGCCACATCGGGCATAGGGCCATCCGTAACCGAGGCACGGTGTGCGGCAGCTTGGCCCACGCCGACCCAGCCGCCGAGCTACCTGCCGTTGCCTTGGCCGCTGGGGCCATATTCGTCGCCCGCTCGGTACGAGGCGAACGCACCATCGATGCGGCCGACTTCTTTACCGGTTACCTGTCTAGCGCGCTTGACGGCGACGAGATGCTGACTGAGGTCCGGTTCCCCGCTTGGCCGCGGCGAACAGGAGCCGCTGTCGTGGAATTGTCACGACGCCACGGCGACTACGCGCTCGTGGGTTTGGCGGCGGCAATTCAACTCGCCGCCGACGGGACCGTGGACGCCTGCGCTCTGTCGTTCTTCGGCGTGGCATCGACGCCGATTCGTGTGGCCGATGCCGAGACATCGCTGTTGCGCCGATCACCCTCGGCCGATGCGTTCGCCGTCGCATCGACAATCGTTGCCGACTATCTCGATCCGCCCGACGACAACCACGGTTCACGCGCCTACCGCAAGCATCTCGCGGGCGTGCTCACCCGCCGAGCGCTCGACGAAGCAGTTACAAACGCCTCGCACAACGACAGGACCATCGCATGACCATGATCGAACCGGGTGGGCGTATCGGCGTGTCGCTCACTGTGAACGGTGCACAGGTTGCGACCGAGGTCGAGACTCGCCGCACGCTCGCCGACTTCATCCGCGACGACCTCGGTCTCACCGGCACCCACCTTGGTTGCGAACACGGTGTCTGCGGGGCATGCACGATCGAGTTCGACGGCCGTGTCGTTCGTTCGTGTTTGCTCCTCGCTGTGCAAGCCGACGGCGCGTCGATCACCACTATCGAAGGCCTGGCCAGCGCCGATGGTTCGCTGTCACCGTTGCAGGAAGCGTTTCGTGAGGCTCACGGTTTCCAATGCGCGTTCTGCGCTCCAGGGTTCTTGATTACAACCAAGGTGTTGTTGGAAAACAACCCGGCTCCAACACGTGACGAGATCCGCGAGGAACTGTCGGGCAACCTGTGTCGCTGCACCGGCTACCACTCAATCATCGACAGTGTGCAAGTCGCTGTACGCAAGTTTGGGGAAGCCCGATCATGAGGCAGAGCATCGCCGGCCGCTACGTCGGTACCAGCGTTACCCGCGTGGAAGACGAGCGGCTACTCAGCGGTAAGGGCCGCTTCATTGCCGATCTCACCGTGCCCAATATGCTGCACGCCGCGTTCTTGCGCAGCCCGTACCCGCATGCCCGCATCAAGGCAATCGACGTCACCGCCGCCCAGCAACTGCCGGGTGTGCACGACATCATCACTGGCGACGAGATGGCGAAGTACACCAACCCGCTTCTGAGCCCGCTGGCGGTGAACGGGTTGTACACGCCGTATTTCTGGGCGTTGGCGACAAACAAGGTGCGCATGGTCGGCGACCCGGTGGCACTTGTGTTGGCTACGTCTCGGTATATCGCCGAGGACGCCCTGCAACTCATCGACGTCGAATACGAGACGCTCGGCTCGGTCGCCACCATCGACCAGGCGCTCAAGCCGACATCGCCGCAACTGTGGGACAAAGCCGACGGCAACGTGATGTTCAATAGCACCCGGCGCTACGGCGACGTCGACGCAGTTTTCGCGTCGGCCGATCGGGTCATCACCCACACGTTCGACTGTCATCGTCATTCGAATCAGCCAATGGAAACCCGCGGATGCGTGGCAGAGTTCGATTCAACAACGAAGGAACTCACATTCCATTCGGCCACACAAAACACCCACGCCATGAAGTGGTACCTCGGGCTCGTCACCGGCAGGCAAACAGTGCCGGCGTCGCTCAAATGGCTGCTACAAAACCGCTCAAAGCTCAAGCGTTTCGTATCCGGTGCCAAGGCTTTCGCCGGAGCCAACAAGGCCGCGATGAAAGGATCCGACAATTCGGGGATGAAATACCTCGTCAGGAAAGACAAGTCGCTGCTGCCGCACATGATGCGCAGCTTCGTGGGCCTCATCGCCAAAGATGGCCGCGGTCTTCCTGAGGTAGAAGCCCAAGACATCGGCGGAGCGTTTGGTGCTAAGGCCGTGTTCGGACGCGAGGAAATCGCAGTCGCCGCGGCATCGATGAAGCTGGGCCGGTCGATCAAATGGATCGAGGACCGCAACGAGCACCTAGCCGTTGGCGGTCACGCCCGCGACGAACGCATGCGCATTTCGGCGGCGGTCAACAACGACGGCGAGGTGCTGGCGTTCCGGGTCGACCTCGTGCTCGATCAGGGCGCGTATCCGAGCGTGCCGATCAACGCGGCGTTGTTCACCCAGATCATGCGGGTGATGATGCCGGGTGTCTATCGACTCAAAGCGTTCGAGTTCAACGCCAAGATCGTGGCGTCGAACAAGGGCACGTACGTTCCATATCGAGGTCCCTGGGCAATGGAGACCTGGGTCCGCGAGCGCATGCTCGACATTGTCGCTCGCGAGATCGGCAGTACTGCCGAGGCAATCAGGTTGCGCAACATGGTGACCAGGGCCGAGTTGCCGTGCCCGATGATTACGGGGCCGATGATGGACATTCGCATGTCGGCTAGAACCACGCTCGACAAGGCCATCGAGGTTGCCGACCTCGACAGCTTCCGGGTTGCGCAACTGGCGGGCCGAGCCGAAGGGCGCATCCTCGGTATCGGCATGGCGACGTATCACGAGGCCGCTCCCGGCCCGCCTGGGTTCATGGACCACGTGATGTCGGGCGGCGCTTTGCTTGGCGGCGAACCGGCCCGCACCGTGTTGGAATCCGACGGGTCGGTCAGCGTGTACATCCAGCAAATGCCGCATGGCCAGAGCCACGAAACAACGTTCGCGCAAGTAGCCGCCGATGAGTTGGGCGTGGCCCCAGCCGACGTACGGGTGCGCTATGGCAACACCAAGGTCACGCCATTCGGCCTGTCGGGCACGGGTGGAAGCCGGGCCGGCGCCATGACTGGGGGTGCCGTGACCTTCTCGTCGCGTGAGCTACGGACCCAGATTCTGGAACGGGCCACCGATCTGCTCGAAGCCGATGTCGCCGACTTGGAGATCATCAATGGGCGGATCCATGTGGCCGGGGTTCCGTCGATCTCGGTGTCGTTTGCCGAGGTAGGTGCCCTTGGGTCGTTGGAGGCGAGCCACGACTACGACGGCGGCGAGGGCGGCTGGTCGATGGCCACCCACGTGTGTTGGGTTGAGGTCGACCTCGAAACCGGGTTTGTCACTATCCCTCGTTATGTCGTGGTCGAGGACTGTGGCGAACTCATCAACCCGGCCATCGTGGAAGGCCAGATTCGTGGCGGGGTGGCCCAAGGCATCGGTGCGGTGCTGTACGAGAAGATTGCCTATGACAACGAGGCGAACTTCCAATCGGGCACGTTCATGGATTACCTGATCCCAACGTCTATGGAAATCCCCGAGATCGAAATACATCACATCGAAACACTGTCAACTATCGAGGCGAACTACCGCGGCGTCGGCGAGGGCGGCATGATCGGCGCTCCCCCGGCAATCACGAACGCCATCGAAGACGCGCTGGCTCACCTAGGTGTCACCATCACCGAACAACACCTTCCCCCAACACGAATCCTCGAACTCGCCGGCATCATCTCGAGCCGCTAGTTCGGCTCAGCAATCGAGTCACCTGTGAGCAAACCTGTGATGAACCGGTGGACAACTCAGATGTCCTGGGGATGAATAAGAAATACTGCGGATAACCCTGTGCACGAACAAAAAAGTGCTTGACCTGTATTGCCAGCAGGTACAGACTCTCCTCAGTCCGCAAGTTACGTCGAAGCGGAATCGGGCAACCGAGACAGCCTCGACAAGACGAGCGGGAGAGCGCATCCTGGTGGTTACGGAATCTGCGAAGCGCACTTCGGTGCAGCTAGCAGGAAACCGGGCTACAAACGGATTCGCCCGCCGGAGCCTTGGCTCTGACGGGCGAATAATCTGAACGATTCGAAGGCTACGTGCCCGAAGCTCGTCAGTGTGGGATGGTCTCGAACGTCGAACGCCTCTGGCACCCGGTTCCGATCGGGAGGCCAGGGGCGTTCTTCCCGTTTTCGGCACTTCTACATTGCAGCTAGATCACTTCTAGATCGGGTGGGCGTCGCGATAGCCGACGGCGATGAGCATCGGCGCACCTGCCGTACACACCGCGGTGATCACGAAAGCCAGGGTGAACGCGTCGGCCTGCTCGGCGCCTTTCGCGGCTCCCAAGACGGCCGCGGCCATGGCCACACCGAGCGTTCCGCCGAGAGTTCGCAGCGTATTGAACGCACCGTTGGCTGCACCCATCATCGCCGGCTGCACTGCGCGCAGTCCGGCGGCGTTGAGCGGCCCGACGCTGAGCCCCATACCTGTTCCGATGAGTGTGGTGGCGGGAACGAATGCCAACCAGTAGGGATTGTCGGGTTTCATGAACACCGCCAGCCACACCACGCCGAACACGGCAATGGATGCCCCAAGCGTGAGAGCGCGTCGGTACCCAAGGCGGCGGGCAACCGGTTCGCTCGCCAACGTTACGAAGACCATGATGATGGCGCCGGGACTCATTGCCAGGCCGGTTTGAACGATAGAGAACCCCCAGACCTGTCGCATGAAGAGCGGATAGAGAAACCATGTTCCGCCTGCGGCAACGCCGAGTAGCAATGCCGCAAGAGCAGCAACCACGAAGGACCGAACACCGAGCACACGCAGGTTCACGAGCGGCTCGGGGTGGTGCAATGACCGACGCACGAACACGAATCCGGCGACTATGAACGTTGCTGCCGCTGCGATAACTGGCGGTGACGCCCATCCCCATACTCGACCCTGCACGAGCGCGATAGTGAACCCGCCAACGGCCAGCGTGCCGGCGATAGCCCCCAACACGTCGAGCGGGCCTGGCTTTTCGTCGGGCAGGCTTTCGGGCACGTTACGGTAGGCGAGAAACATGGCGCCGAGGGCCAACGGTATGGCCAGCGCAAACACCGAACGCCACCCTGCCGCCGAGAGCACGAACGACGATACCGACGGCCCTACTGCCGAGCCAGCCACGCTCATCGACGACCATAACGACACAATCGACGCATGACGTTCGACCGGATAGGTGGGCAAAATCGCCACCAACGACGCAGGAAGAACCAGCGCGGCGCCTACGGCTTGGACCATGCGGGCACCAACGAGCACCCATAATCCTGACGCCGCGGCCGAGCCCGCCGCACCGATCGTGAAAAGCCCGAGGCCGATAAGAAAGATCCGCTTGCGACCGCGCCGATCGGCGAGGCGTCCCCCAAGCAGCATGAGCGTGACCATGCACACGTTGTACGACGTAACCACCCACGACACCGACGAGAGCGGTGCCTCGAATGCGGCTTCAAGTGTGGGGACCGCAATGTTGGTGGCGGTACCTACGAAGCTGATCATCAACATGGCGACCGTGGCCGCGACGAGCGCAAGACGGGCGCGGTTTGCCGATAGTCCCGAGCCCTTCACAACTCGACGATGCCGTCGTCGTTGACATCGACGGGGCTGTCGCACGTTGGGCACCACGCCCGGTACTCGACGGGCGTGCCACAGGTTGGGTGGTACTCCACATCGGCACCGGACAACCGCGCTGCCCACTCGGCCAGTCGGTGTACAGCGGCCGCCAACTCGCTGCCGCTCGCGGTGAGTTCGTAGTCGAGTCGAAGGGGACGAGGCGAGTAGGGCCGAGCGACAACGAGACCGTCGGCAACAAGTCGTTTCAGCCGGGCAGCCAGGATGTTGGGTGCTATGCCGTTCACGCCGGTGGCGAGTTCGCCGTACTTGAGTGGCCCTCGCAATAGCGCTTCGACGATGAGCAGGGTCCATCGGTCACCCACGCGGGCCAGAGCCTGATCGAGCGGTGTTGATGATTTTGGCGAATCTGCGACCATCGGGTTGTCATTGTGTCCGACGTCGATAGAGTCACTTGCAGTTCGCAAGTTACTACGTGAATGGGGTTTCAATGTCACTACTTAAAGAGCTCACCCAGGCGGCGCGAGCCGCACACAGCGCTGTTTCACCATCGATCGTCACCATTGGTCGCAGTGGTCGAGGAAGTGGTCTCGTAATCGCATCGGGCCAGGTTGTCACGTGTGCCCACAACCTGCGAGACCGCACCACACAAGTCACCTTCTTCGATGGCCGCCAAGCGCAAGCTACCGCAGTCGGCATCGATCCCGACGGCGACCTCGCGGTTCTTGCCGTTGACACCGCCGACGTGCCATCTCTCAGTTGGGCGGAGGCATCGCCCGAGACTGGCGATGTCGTGTTCGCTCTTGGGCAAGGCCAGGTGTCATTCGGGTTGGTCGGCTCAGCCGACGTAGCCTTTCGCGGCCCACTCGGACGATTGATCAGTGGCGCCGTGCAACACAGCGCGCCTGTGGCCCGCGGCGGGTCCGGTGGTCCCATCGTCACCGTCGACGACGCCGGAATGGCCACCGTGGTCGGTATCAACACGCATCGCCTCGAAAACGGGTTCTCCCTGGCTATCCCCGCGGGGGCCGACCTGCACAGCCGGCTCGCTCGACTGTCGGCCGGCGAACACCTAGAGCGTCGACGCATCGGACTATCACTCGCCCCACCGGTCGCCGCCCGACGGGTACGAGCAGCCGCGGGACTTGAGCCGCGTGATGGATTGCTCGTCACCAAGGTCGCCGACGAGTCACCCGCGGCCACGGCCGGCATTCGTCGGGGCGATGTCATCGCCACCGCCGACGGCCAAGCCCTGCTCGATGCCGGTTCACTCGGCGACATACTCGATCGGCTCACAGGCGACGACGTACGTCTCGGCATCGTTCGCGGCGACGCCGACCTCGATGTCACCGTGACCTTCGTCCAGCCTGAGGCCTGACAGCTCGACGCCACTAAGTTCGCCAATGGGCCATCGAGCCCATATGTCCTAAGCGATCGCGGCTCGTAGAGACGCCCCACTGGTGTCGACACACCTTCCGGACTGGCTCCGCCTAGAGGATCACTCTCGTTTGGGCAAAATTGTTAGGCATGACTAACATAGCGCGATAGCCCAGCAACACGGAGGAAATCAGTGGGAGCAAGTTTCGTTATCACGCTTCGCGAAGGTCTCGAGATCAGTCTCGTTCTTGGCATCCTTGCGACCTATTTGGTCAAAACAAATCGATTCTCGATGCTGCGCCCAATGTGGATTGGATCAGCCATTGCACTACTGCTTTCCATCATCGCCGGCGTCGTGTTTCGCGCCGTGGTTGGTGAGTTCACCGGGAAGTGGGAGCAGGCGATCGAAGGAATCATCGCGGTCGTTGCTGCCGCAGTGCTCACCTGGATGATCTTTTGGATGCGACAACACGCTGGAGGACTGAGCGGCGAGCTGCGAGCCCGGCTCGACGCCTCGACCACTGGCTACGCCGTCGCTATCGTCGCCTTTGTAGCGGTAGCACGAGAGGGTTTCGAAACGGCACTCTTCCTCCTGAGTGCTGAAACTGAATCGGCGACCGGAGCACAAGTGGTCGTCGGCGGGTTTCTCGGCCTGGCTGTCGCAGCCGTCATCGGGTGGTTGGTCTACGTGGGCGGTCGCCGAGTAAACCTCGCCAGGTTCTTCGCTATAACCGGGTTCGTCCTCATCTTGTTTGCCGCTGGCCTAGTCGGTAAGGCCTTTCACGAACTGCGTGAACTTTTCGGCATCGAGAACGGCTGGCTGATCGATTCGATGTGGAACATTCAGAGCGGTTCTCTCGCCAGCGGCACCGTTCGCGATTTCTTGAACGGTCTTCTCGGTTGGCACGAGAACCCTGAACGCATCCGGGTGTTTACCTATGTGCTGTATCTGTTGCCCGTGCTTTGGCTGTACTTCCGACCGGCCAAGGTACTCAACGAGGCAACCACCGCCGCATAGGAACCGTGGCTCCGCCGTGCCCGGGAGGACACGACGGAGACCTGGTCAGTGTCAGTCTTGGACTTCGAGCTGACCTCGAATCGCTCCGCCGGGATAGGCAGCGTTGTGAACGTTCACGTAAAAACCTGAAGGATTCGCAAGAATCTCGGCAACCGTTGTCAATGGCACCCCGTTTGCATCGACAGCAAACTTCCCGGTCTCCCCCTCGGTAAGACAGTCGGCGGCATTCCCGTCGGCTGGGGCGGCAAGGTTCACCACGACCGGGCCATTGGTGCCCGTGACTCCCTTATGGATATGTGCAGCGGTCGCTGGTGCAATCTTTTCGACCGTGAGCACATAGCAAAGCGTCTTGAGGTCTCCGTCGATGCCGAAGACATAGTTCTCACCCTCGCCTTTGGGGTCGCCAACATTACGGCTCGAGCCAGCAGGCCCAACTTCATTCTTGCCTTTCAGGCTTGATTCCAAAAGCGTGTTGGAATGCCCTGCCGTCGCTATCGTTGCCGCACCACCGAGGACGGCAACGATAGTTCCGGCCCCAATGATCATGCGGATCTTGTTTCGTGTCATGGAAGTTCCCTTCATCCGGCGCAACGGATGCTGCGCTCGCACACGTTCGGAGCCGAGTTGTTTCTGGATTGGATAAAGATTTGGTGGCACCTACCAGCTGTTCCAGTGGATGAGGTCGGTCGAGTCGAGACGTGGCGCAGGCTTGAAATCGGTACCGATTGTGTAGGCGATAGGGAAGAGACCCACATGGGTGTATTTCGAGTGATCGACCCCGAGCACCGCCGCTACCTCAGCCTCGCGACGACACGTCATGGTGGTCCACGCCGAGCCCAAACCTCGGGCCCGTAGAGCCAACATAAAACTCCACACCGCTGGAAGCACCGAACCCCAGAACCCGGCTTGATCACTCGATGGCGTGCCGTCGCGTCGGCCCTCTTGGTAGGCCAACAACAACACAGGCACCTCGTGAAAATGGTCGCGAAGATAACGGGCAGAGTCGGCGATCATTGGCGAGCGTTCAGCCCGCGTATCGCCAGCCGTGTAGGCGGCACTTGCCGGGGCCTTCATGTAGTTGTCGAACACCTCGCCGTACAGGTCGGCAATCGCCCGCTTCTTGGCCGGTTCGTCGACAAGCACCCAATGCCATGCCTGACGATTGGAACCCGACGGCGCCTGCATGGCGATCTCCAAACACTCGACGATGAGTTCGCGCGACACGGATCGATCGAGATCGAGCCGCTTACGTACGGCGCGGGTGGTTGTGAGCAATTCATCGAGTGTCAACGGGAGAAGTTCGGTCATACCCGTTGGTCTAGTCGATCCCTACGCCCAGGCCAGCGCCCAGCCGCATTCGCGCCGGTAGCCTTCACGTATGAGCAATGCCGCTGGGACCTTTTTCAGCCTCGACGACTCGTTCGTTCGAGATCTCGACGGGCTGTTCGTGGCGTGGCAGGCAGCTACGGTGCCAAGGCCAACGCTGCTGGCCTTCAACGAGCAACTCGCTACCGAACTGGGGCTCGACGCTGACACGTTGCAAACAGCTGACGGGGTTGCCGTTCTTGTCGGCAATACCGTTGTCGCAGGGTCATCTCCCATTGCGCAGGCGTACGCCGGACACCAGTTTGGCGGTTACTCGCCCCGGCTAGGCGATGGACGAGCAGTACTGCTCGGCGAGATCCACGATGTTCATGGCCAGCGGCGTGATGTGCATCTGAAAGGGTCGGGTCGCACACCATTCGCACGAGGCGGCGACGGTAAGGCAGCGGTGGGCCCCATGTTGCGCGAGTACGTCATGGGCGAGGCCATGCACGCGCTCGGCATCCCAACTACCCGTGCGCTCGCCGTTGTTGCAACCGGCGAACAGATAGCCAGAGACACCATGCTGCCGGGGGCGGTGCTGACTCGTGTGGCGGCAAGTCACCTGCGGGTCGGCACCTTCCAGTACGCCGCGCATCACGACGATCCAACTTTGGTGCGCCGCTTGGCCGATTACGCCATTGAGCGCCATTACCCTGCGGCGGCGCACGCTGCGAACCCATATCTCGCGTTCATTCAGTACGTCGCCGATGCACAGGCCGCGTTGGTTGCCCGCTGGATGCTCGTCGGGTTTATCCACGGCGTCATGAATACCGACAATATGACCATCTCGGGTGAAACCATCGACTACGGACCATGCGCGTTTATGGACGCCTACGACCCGGCCACTGTGTTCAGTTCTATCGACCATGGTGGCCGCTATGCGTACGGCAATCAGCCCAACATCGCGCAATGGAACCTCGCTCGCCTAGCCGAGACGTTACTGCCACTCATTCACCCCGACGACGCTACGGCAATCGCTCTCGCCACCGAGGTGCTCCGTTCGTTCACCAAACGATTTCACGATTGCTGGACCGATGGCATGCGAGCCAAACTCGGCCTCGTCGAAGCACATGACGGCGACGCAGAACTCATGAACGACCTGCTCACGTTACTGCAAACCCACCACGTGGATCACACCTCACTTTTCCGAGCGCTCGCGTCACTCCTGCGGGGCGATAGCGCTCGCGTCGACGAATTGTTCACCGACCGTCTGGCGTTCGACACGTGGGCGGCGCGCTGGCACCACCGTCTGGCGACTGCGGCACACGAACCAGGCGACACAGCCGACGCAATGGATGCTGCAAACCCTGTGTACATCCCTAGAAATCACAAGGTGGAAGAAGCGCTGTCCGCTGCAACCGCAGGCAACATGACACCGTTCGACCAGCTGCTCGAGGTGCTCGCCGAGCCATTCACGCTACGGCCAGGCTTAGAGTCCTACGCCGCACCGGCCCCGCCGACCGACACCGAATATCACACCTTCTGCGGAACTTGAAGCCAACTGGTGAAGCGTGTCGACATGACTCGGGCGAACTCGCGCTGAGCAGGTTACTTGCGCGATCGGTAGCGCTGGGAGCTTCTGAGCGCTCAGGAATTCGGCCTGCGAGACTCTTGTTGTGCGCAACAACGCGTTGGTGACATCATCAGCGTGCTCGACGCTGTCGGCTGGAAGCGCGCCAACATCCACGGCATGTCCGAAGGTGGGCTCATGGCCCAGCAATTTGCGGCCGAGCACCCCGACCGGGTCGAGAGCCTCGGTTTGCTCAACTCGGGGATCAGCCATCGATATTGGAGCCGACTACCCCCGTATACGCACGCCGACGACCCGGTTGCCGAACCCCTCTTACCACGGTTCATGGAGTTGGCCGACGGTTGGCCGAGCAATCCCGAACTCATGGTCGATTGGTTTCTTCCGAGCCAATCGGGGAACGACTCGGTGACTCGTTGGTTCGGGCGGCTGCAGCGACTGTCGGCCAGCCCGCGGGACTTCCGTCGTCAGATCAAAAGCGTGTTCGAACTCGACCCCGGCGACGCGCCCGAAAACATCACAGCCCGAACACAGGTCACCAACGTGAAGGGCGACGCTGTCATACCCGTCGCAGCGGGGCGGCTTCTCGCCGACCTCATTCCCGGTGCCAGCTTCGTCGAACTTCCCGGCAACGATCACTTTGCCTGGTGCATGCCGAACTGGCACGACATGCTCGACCAGTACCTCCAGTTTGTGCTCGATCGCCACGTCACGGTTGCCACAACCAGGCGATTCGCGACGGTGCTGTTCACCGACATCGTCAACTCCACCAGCACGTCGTCGACGGTGGGCGATAGTCGATGGCGCGAACTGCTCGATAGCCACGATCGAATTGCTCGCCAGCTCGTAGAATCCCACGGTGGAAGGCTGGTGAAGAGCACTGGTGATGGTCTGCTTGCCATATTCGACCTACCGTCCCAAGCAGTCAGTTGCAGCGGCGAGTTGCTCGAGGCGCTCGCCGGAATCGGCATCGAGATCCGCGCAGGAGCCCACGCCGGTGAGATCGAAGTTCGAGACGACGGCGATATCACCGGCATCGCAGTAAACCTGGTCGCACGGGTTGAGCACGAGGCCGTGCCTGGGCACCTCTGGGTCACCTCGACGGTGCGAGACATGATGCTCGGCGGCGCAGTCACGTTCGCCGATCGCGGCCCGCACGACCTCAAGGGTATCGACGGTACCTGGCGCCTCTACAGCCTTGAATCCCGCTGATAGCCTGGGCTCGTGAACGCTCTGCCGTCTCAGCTGTACCGCTCGGTCGAGGAGTGGCTTGTGTTCGAGGAACAGCACAGCGAACTCAAGCACGAACTCATTGAGGGTGTCGTGTACGCGATGGCTGGCGCATCGAATCGGCACAACGACATTTCAGCGGCCGTACTCGCCTTGTTGTACCGACCGTCCCGAACCCATGGGTTCCGAGCCGTGGCGTCGGATCAGCGGCTCGTTATCCGCGATCGGCTTCTACCCGGACGTCGCCGTCTTTTGTGACGAGCCCGATGACGGTTAATTTCGCCGGAACCCTTGTCGCTCGTCGAAGTCGTGTCGCCCTCTAGCCGCCAGCACGATTACGAAACGAAAGCCATCGCATACCTGCAGATTCACTCGTTGCTGACGTACCTCATTGTCGACCCTTCACGAGACACTGTCGAGGCTCATCTGCGCGACGACGTTTCGCAGCCATGGCGATCATTGTCACTTCCCACGGGTACGTCGCACACGTTGATGTGCCCGCCCGCCCGCCATCATCGACATCGCAGACCTTTTTCGCTGACTACGACCTTCGTCGGAAAGTTACGTTCGGCCTGGTCGATCGCATCGTTCAGCCTTCGACGTGCGCTGCGAGTTTGCGCAGGGTCTCTTCCATGCCCGCGCGATTATGGGCAATCCGATCCGACACGCCGCTCGCCGGACCGCCCAGCTTCTTGGCCAGCCAGCCCCGCTGATCGGTCCAGGTTTCGGTCACGGTGCTGCCGGAGGCATGGGGTGCAATGGCGTAGGACCAGTTGGCCACCTTGATCGGCCCGACGGTCACGTCGAAACCGAACAGTGAAGGAGGCTGACAGGCCACGACCTTGCACGATGTCTTCCACGACTTCTTCCCGTTGCGATTCTCGCCCACGAACTGGGCGCCGACCGCCGGGCCGGTCGCCCCCTTGGCCCAATGGCCGCCGGTGCTCTCGGGTGACCACTGCCCCATCTTGGCGATGTCACTGATCAACGCGAACAGCACCTCGGGTGGCACAGCGATGTCTCTGCTCACAACGATCTCAGTGGTCATGGCCATAGTGTCGCGCATCCGGCGCAAGGACGGCTGCCCGGCTGGGCCTACGCTGCTCGCAGAAGTGTCTTGAGCGCGGCGACGGTGCAGGCGAAAGCCTGTTTGTTCTCGAGGTCGGGGTCGGTCGCTTCGACGATACGCCAACTCTGCTCGATGAGGAGCCGTCGTCGCTGAGCGTCACGCTCCTGCTTCTCCCGAGAACCGTGGGTGAAGAACGGACTAACCTCGAGACCGACCTTCACGTCGGGCCAGCCGAAATCGACCTCGACGGTCCGGGCTCCACCGACGGGTACGCCGTAGTTGCGTTGCCAGCCCCGAAGCCCCGCCGCGTTCAACCAGGGAGCGACCCGCTGCTCAAGCCCACTTCGATGCCCGATACCGGTCGAGCGGTCCGCAAGCAGTTCCAGCAGAAACCGGCGACCATGCACCGCACGAGCGGGAACCTGTTCAAGTAGCTCGCCGACCTGTGCGACCATTGTCAGCCGATGAGCGAGGCAATGATCGAGACATCGTTCGACCATTCGGTCGCTCACGAAACGCGGCAGCAGCACCAGCGTTGCCGCCGGGGTCGCCACGCGAGTCGTCATCCAGGGCTGGCTCGGCAACGCCGCTACCGTTCGAATCGCCCTGACGCCCTTCACGCGAGCAGACCTACCCGGTGAAACGACCAGCACGGGATGGCCAAGTGACAGCACCGGCATCTCGTGGATCACAGCGGCCGACGTGGCGGCAACGGTTGAACCGGGCACGGCGAGCGAGGCCGCCAGAATCCGATGCGCAGGCGTCAGTTCGACCGAGCCGAGCCGCATTACGTCGGCGATTACGGGCACCAAAGCACCCACCTTCCGACGCCGAGCCAACGCAAACGTGTCAACGCCCGCTTCCGCCGCTTGCGCGACCGTGACCAGCCCGAGCTGATCCAGCGCGATGCGTCGAAGACTCGCGTCGATCTCGAACGTGGAATGCGTACCCCTCATACCCGGGAACTCTCGCGCAAGGGTGTTACACAATTGCCCGGCCGGCTGATACATGCGCGATCCGTAGCGCTGAGGGCCAGGTAAGCGCGCACGAATTCCGAGGGCGGCCCGGGCGCTGGCTGGCCCACGCAGTCAACGCTGCTAGCGCTAGCCGTCCTTGCCGCTCGAACCCGACCCACTTCGACCGCTATCCCCACCGGAGCCCTTGCCGCTGCTGTCAGCGGTGCTGGTGGGTCGAGGTACGGTCGTCGACGACCGAGGAACAGATGTCGAGCGAGGCACGTCGGTGGTTGAGGGGCGAGCGATGGTTGACGACGAACCTCGCCTGTTGTTGGTTTCGTCCGGCACCGACGTGGGCGGTGACGTCGACGGGCGAGTCGGGTCCGACACTCTTGGCGTCACCGTCGTAGGCGGCGTGGCCCGCGATCGTTGGCCCGAGGTGATGACTGGCGGGCGTGTGAGCAGCGGAGCGGGAGCACCGGTGTTGGTCGCGTCGGACTCGACTGATTCATCGGCGATCGGATCATCGAGAACTGGTTGATTCAGTACGACGTCGACCGTGGTGGTGACGGGCACCGTTGTCGCAGGTCGGGGCAACAAGGGCAGTCGAGGAAGCGGCATCGTGCCCGTGGCCGCCGCGGCTGCACCGCTCACGAGCAACGCGCCGACTATGGCGAACGGGACAACCATTCGTTTAGACGCACGAGGCACAAGCGCGGTGACAGTTGCTCGGGTGGGCTCATCGACTTCGGGCATCTCGACGGCTGCCATCATCGCCATGATCGCCACGTCCTCGCCCGCGAACTCGTCGGCACGCGCCGGTGAACGCAACAAGTCGACCATGGTGTCGTAGGTGTCGGGTAGCTCGAACTCGGTCACTGTGCTCCCTTCATCGAAGCAGACACCTGAGTTGTTACACCTGCTGCACGAGCCAGTTCGGCGAGCCGGTGCAAGCCTCGATGGACGAGCACTCGAACCGCGCCCTCCGAGCGCTGCATAATCGCGGCGACATCGCCAAACGGAAGATCACCCAGGATCCGAAGCAGCACGGCATCGGCCTGATCGGGCGCAAGATCGGCGACACAATCAAGCAGGCGAGACAACTCGTCACCGAGTCGATCAACATCGTGATGCACTCCGTCGGGTAGATGGTCCGACGGTACCGCCCGACGTTCGCGTCGCCGGTATTCGTCTATAACCCGGCGGTGGGCCACCGTGAACAACAACTTTCGGACATCATCCTCGGCTAGCTCGCCCGGTGCGAGGCGGGGGGCCATTTCCACCCACACCTGTTGCGCGAGGTCGTCGGCGTCGTTCCAGCCGACCCGGGCCCGCAAAAAGCGCAACAACGACGGCTGGTGCCGTCGCCAATGCGCTCTAAAGATAGCCTCGTGATCCGCCATTGCCATCTCAGGCTAGGGCCGGGGTGTGCTCATCGGTACGCGGCGTACTAGCCGAGCTCGGCTAGCACTGCATCGGTTTCGGCCAGAAGTGCGTCGACCTCGTCCAGGGTTGTTTGCGCGGCAATGGCCGCACGGCTAGCCGACCAACTAGCCGTGACCGACACAGCTGCGGGCGCGGCGGTCGGCGGCTGATCAACAGGTTCAACTGCCGCGGTGGAGGCTTCCACGGGCGTCACCACTACCGTCACCGGAGCGCTCGGAGCCACGACCGCAACTCGCGAGAGCGACGAGGGCGTCGCCGCCGACGCCGTTGTTGCCGGCACCTCCACCGGAGCCGGGGCGGGCCGACCGAGTTGAACCTCGGCCGGCCGCTCACCACCGCAACCTGCCACAACACCGCCAGCAACAACTATCGCAAGTACTGCGGTGCGAAAGCTCATTGTCAGCCGATAGTCGTTGACGTGGTCGACGTGGTCGACGTGGTCGACGTCGTAGCACACGCTTCGAGTGCCGCCTGCGCCGCGGCAATGGCTGCCGTTACCCGCGTGTGATAGCCAGCCAGTTTGGCCAACTTGCGTTCAATCTTGGCGACGAGCTCGGTGTCACCGGCGGTTGTGGCTGCAACGAGTGCCAGCTCAAGCTTGACCTGAGCCGCTTCGATACGGGCGAGGTGTCTCTTGAGATGCTCCAAGTGTGTTGGCAGCCGGTTACATTTCGCGACGCCGTCACGAGCGTGCTCCTTGCCAGAATCACTGCGTTTTTCGCCGCTGCGACCCGAGCCCACCGTGCCAGCTGCAGTCGTTGACGACGACCCGGCGACCGTTGTCGACGTAGTGCGGTCGCCACCCCGGCCGCGCCCACCTTTGGAACCCCCGTCGTCGGCTGAACCTGCGGTACTGAGCCCCATCAATGTGCCTATGAGCACGACTCCGGCGACAAACTTCTTCATGTGAACTCCTTGGGTAGAGGGATGTACCCGTTACATCGTCAGGAACCCCTGGTGTGTTACACCCCGATTTCGTCAAGTTGTGTCGAGTATCGTCTGGTTCGATGGTGGACGGTACGGGTACTAGGTCTCGTTCGTCGCAGTTATTGCTTCTCGTGGCGCTCTTCGGGCTATTCAGCACGAATTTCAACGTCAGCGTTCTGGCGATTGCTATTCCCCGACTAGTAAGTGATTTTTCGGCGCCGCCGTCGACCGTGTCATGGCTTGTCGTGGGACCAACGTTGGCCTACGCCGTCCTCGGGCCAACAGCGGGCAAGCTCGGAGACCTGTACGGACGTCGACGCGTGTACCTTATTGGCCTCGCAGGATGCTGTGTGTTTGCAGGTTTCACCGCAGCAGCGCCAACCGCTCTCACTGCGATTCTTTTTCGAACTGCGAGTGCCGTATTCGGTTCCTCCACAGCACCAACTGGCATGGCAATTATCAGCGAGGTGTTCCCCCGCGATCAGCGAGTCAAGGCGCTCGGCTACTGGGGGCTCGTGATGGCAGGCGGCCCCGTCCTGGGCATGGTCGCGGGTGGGCCCGTCATCGACCAGTTCGGGTGGCGATGGATATTCATTGCCCAGGTGCCCCTCACAATTGCCGCGTTCATCGTGGCGTCACGTGTACTTCCACAATCCCAGCACACCACCACTGTCCACTTCGATATTCCGGGCACCACGCTGTTGGCAGTCGCGGCGTTCGCCTTGCTGTTCGCCGTGAACCGCGGGCCGCTCTGGGGCTGGAACCACCCCATTGTGCTGACACTGTTCATCGCTACGCCCGTCGCCGCCGTGGGTTTTGTCCTGCGCGAGCGAAGCACGCCGCACCCTCTACTGCCGCTGCACTATTTCCGTATGCGCGAGTTCACTATCCCGATGGTGACCCAAGGTTTCTGCCAGGTCGCGTACCAGGGCGGCTTCGTACTGATTCCCTTGATGTTGTCCCAGCTCTATGGCTACGGGGCGACTCACATCAGTTTGCTCACCATTGGCCGGCCCCTTATGTGGGGGCTGGCGGGCCCGCTGAGCGCGTGGCTAGTGATGCGAACGGGCAACCGACGCATCGTCGTAACGGGTGTGATTCTCAACATCACAGCATGCCTGCTGCTGACCCGTATCGACACCGGCACCTCGGCGCTCGAGATCGTGTTCCTTCTTGGCTTCGCGGGTGTGGGAGTTGGCGTCATCGTTGCACCGCTGCTTGCCATGCTCACGACATCAGTCGAACTGCACGATCTTGGAGTGGTTGCCGCCACTAGCCAGATGATGGTTCAAATTGGATCCGCCGGCGGCGTCCAGTTGATGCAGACCGTCCAGGTCTCACGCCTCGCCCGAGACGGTCTGGCCGGTTCATATCACACCGCTTTTGTGGTGGCCGCTGCGGTGTCGTCGGTTGCTTTGATCTCGGCTCTTGGCATCCGCCGACCCGCTCAGTAGCCGATCCGTACAGCGGTGCGACACGTGTGTCGTCGGTGCGCCGTGGAAGCATGGCATATGTCTAAGGTGCACGATGTCCTGGTCGTCGAGCATCGTCACGCCGGCCTTGGGCTCGCGGTCGCAATCCTGGCTATGGCCTCCATTCCACTGGCCGTAACCGGCACGAACCTCGCCTTCCCGAGTATCGAAGCCGATTTCGACAACGTAAGCCGATCGGTTTTGTCGTGGGCGTTGTCGGGCTACTCGATCATTATCGCCGCGTTCACGTTATTGGGCGGACAGCTCGCAGACCGGTTCGGGTCGCACAAAATGTTCGTCGCGGGCCTCGTGGTTTTCATGGTCTCATCCCTAGCGGCCGCGGCTGCACCGGGCGCAGGTGCCCTCATCGCAGCACGGTGTTTACAAGGTGCAGGCGGGGCTCTTATCGTTCCCTCGTCACTCACGATTGCGCTAGCTCGTTGGCCAGACTCCCGACGGGCAGTCGCCATAGGTGCCTGGACGGCCGCATTCCCTATTGGCTCATCGATCGCTCCAGTCCTCGCCGCCGGATTGTTGGAGGTTGGCGGCTGGAGATGGGTGTTCACTGCGCCCGCCATCTGCGCCGGCGTTGCGCTGAGCGTCGCCATGTTCTTGGGCGATGCCGAGCCCTCGGCCGCGGAACGCGCAGATGCGGCTGTACTGCCCGACCTTGTCGGCGTAGTCATCGGCACCGTGGCCCTCGGGCTACTTGCGCTCGCCATAGTGCAAGGACCCAAGTGGGGATGGGCGAGTCGCTCCATACTTGTTTCGCTGATCGTCGGGTGCACGCTGCTGTGGTTTTTTCTACGCCGCTCGCGACGGCACCCCAGGCCCCTCATCTCGCTCGAATTGTTCTCGATACCGACGTTTCGGGTGGCCAGTATCGCCAATGTGTTCGTGTCGGTTGTCGGCATGGCCGTGTGGCTGGTGTGGCCCTTGATGCTGGCCCAACTCTGGAACTACAAAGGCCTCGATATTGGCCTCGCCATCACACCGACACCGATAATTGGAGGCACGTTGTCGATCCTTGTCGGTCGCATCGTCGGTCGAATCGGTTACCGCCGGATCCTTCTGGCTGGCGCTATCCTCACGACGTTCGCCAACCTGTGGTTCGTTACACAGCAGACCCAAACGCCGCAGTATTGGACGCACATGTTTCCGGGCCTCGTACTGTTCGGCTTCGGGATGGGTCTTACGTTCGCCCCCCTGAACGGTGCTGCGCTGCTCGATGTTCCACGCTCGCTCTTCGGCCAAGCCAACGCCGCATTCAACACCGGGCGATTCCTCAGCGGAGCGTTGGGCATTGCCGCAGTGGTCGCTGCTCTTGGAAACAACCAAGCCGCCGATCCCCTCGGTCCGTTCCGCCGCGCCTTTTTCGTGCTGAGCCTGTCGTCACTGGTCAGTGCCGTTGTCATCGCACTGGCCTGGCCCAAGCCTCGCGCCGCTTCTGAAATCAGCTGACCCGAACGAGCAGCTTGCCGGTATTGCCACCGTTGAACATGAACTGCAACGCCTCGGGGTACCGTTCGACACCTTCAAAAATCTCCTCGGCTAGGACCAGGGACCCGTCGACGAGCCACTCAGCCAGTTCCGCCTTGGCCGGCGCAATGAGCTCGGGGAAGTGGAAGTACGCAAAGCCCTCCATGCATGCTTGGCGCTCGGCCAAACGCAGATACTTCGACGGACCCGTGACATTGTCCATGTCGTCATATTGGGACACAGCACCACAGATCACGACGCGCGCCCTTAACGCCAGGTTGTCGAGCACCGCATCGAGGATAGGCCCGCCCACGTTGTCGAAAAAGATGTTGACTCCGTCGGGAGCGATCGCTCGCAGCCGCTCGTTAACGTTCTCGTTTTTGTAGTCGATAGCAGCATCGAATCCGAGCGTCTCGATGAGGTAGGCAACTTTTTTTGGGCCGCCGGCGATACCGATGACGCGAGCGCCGTCGCGTTTCGCGATCTGTCCAACGATCGACCCAACGGCACCTGCGGCCGCCGAAACCACGAACACATCGCCCGGCTGTGGTTTGGCAACCCGCCGCACCCCAATCCACGCCGTGACCCCGGTTGACCCGCCCAAGATCCCGAGATGAGCGCTCAACGGACCGACCGAGTCATCGACCTTCTCGATCACCTTGGGCGACACGGTTGCAATGGTCTGTGCACCCAAACGGCCTCGCACCGCGTCGCCGACATTCCAACCATCGGCCGTCGAAGCGACCACTCGCCCGACGCCGCTAGCGAGAATGACATCGCCGATACCGACTTGCTGATGGAAGCCTTCACCGCGCAGCATGGTGCGCGTTCCGGCGTCGACTGAAATGAACTCCACGGCGACGCGGACTTGATCGGCGTCGAGCGGCACAAGCTCGGCCACCTCGGTCGAGAAGCAATCGGGCGTGGCCTCGCCAACAGGTCGGCGAGCGAGCACGATACGAGTGTTGGTCTGTCCCATGACCCACAGTCCTACACCCTGGGTTGCACCAAGGATCAATCGGTACCCAAGGCAAGCTTTCGCGCATGGGCGCGTCCTCGGCGCGGTCCGGCGCGAGAGCTATCGCAAATCGGCGAGGACAGCCTTCAGCTTCCGTAACCAGTCGTAGGAGCCATCTCCGCCCGGAAGCGCCACGCCCAACATCCAGCCGACAGCAAGGAGAAGTACGCCGGGCAACAGCACTTTTCGCAGCGCTTGGGTTGTTTGGGCGACCATCCACGTGCCCACCTCGCGCCTGCAGAGCGACGCATCATCAGGACACTCTGAAACAGACGTCGAGGCTACGACCGGTTCAACCGCCGGCGGGTTCGACACGGTTCCTGAAGAACGAGCGAGCCACCACCGTTCGAGCTCGGTCGCAATCAGTTGATGCCCGAACGGCGTTGGGTGAAAGGTCCCATGCAACCAGTTGCGAGGATAGAACCGGTCGGCGAGTGTGAGCCCTTCAGTGGGGTGACGCACGATGGTGTTAAACGGATCGGGTCCCGCTCGGTTCGGGTCGCAGAGTTGGTGACCCTGGTAGGCAGTTTCGCCAGCGACGAGGTACGCGATTTGTGCTTCGGCGAGTCGACCGTTCGAGTCGGACACAGCCGCTACCAGGGTTTGGTTGAGTTCCATAATGAACGACCGGAGGTACGTCACCTCGGTGCCCTCGAGAGGCAGCCCATCACAACTGCCAGTACCAAACATGTCCGGATACGGCACCACCACAATCGGCGATTTTGGAAACGTTTCCGCCACCTTGTTCAGCGCGTTCGAAACGTTGGCACGAACATCGTGGAGCCGACCGAAGAACACCGAGTTGAGTTCGTCGCACGTACCCGGTAGCGCACACCCAAGGCCCAGGTCGCCAAAGAAGGCGTCGTTGCCACCAATCGATACGAGTATGAGCGCCGGCGAATTGCCAACCGCCGCCGTGTCGACGTTACCCAATTGCGGCTTTTTGCCAATGTCGGAGCCGCGTTTGGTGGCACTGACCTGGGCGACATCCCAAACGTTCTTGGCTTGGGCACCGGAGCACGCGTAGAAGTCGAGACCTTTGTCAAGCTTGTCGGCCAAGAGGTAGGCGAACGCGGTCGAGCTTTGTCGGCACTCGTTGCCGCGAGCGATGTTGGTACCGGGGAAGAACCGGAGCGACCCTTCACCCGACATGTACGAATCGCCAATGGCAACAATTCGCGACGCCGAGGTGGGATTCGGGTCGGTCGGCTTGGCATCAACGCGACCCTGCACCGTCCACACAGCCAACGCCCCGACCAGCGCCGCCATCACGAATCCCTCACCCGACGTCAGGAACGAAAGTCCCAACACCAGCAAGCCAATAATGACAACCAACTTGATGGCGCGAGACGTTCCACCGAGTGCGACGAACATCCACACCAGGCTGGCCAGCCCAATCACCCCGGCCAGCCTGGGGCACCATTTTCGCGCCATTAGCCGACGCTTCCAGCTCTGACGATTGCGCCGGGCACGCGCCGAGATGCAATCGACGGCCACCCCAAAGGCCACGATAAGACCGAGAATTACCACGGCAGCTTGGGTCTGGGAGAGCGACGAGACATTCAACAACCGCAAGACGGCGACAATGACCACGGCCGCGGCGCCACTTGTGACAGCAACTAGTTTCCACCAACCGAAAGAGCTTGATCGGTCGATGACACCCGCCAACCACCACATGAACGCAACGCCGAGACACACCAGCCATCGCACTCCAACAATGTGCAACGCAGGCACTACTGCAATTGCCACGACGAACGCGTTGAGCGACAGCCTGAATAGGCGCGACGACATGACCCCGCTGTTGGCGCGTTCGGAAACATCCTTGCCGACCGCGTTAGCTACAGGTACCAAGCTCAGAAGAATCATTCCAACCCCGAATGTCGCCTGAGTCGAACTACTTCGAGCCGACGACCACTTCAACATGTATGCGGCGAGCCAGATACCCGCTAGGCCGGCGACCAGTCCAGTTTCCTCGCGCCAGATAAATTCTCCCGGGCGCGTCTCAATCCACACCCGGTATGCCCGGTTGGCGAGGTACAGCAAACTCGCAGTCGTCAACGAGCCGACCAGCCAAGTGATGCGCGCCTGTCGCTCGACGCCAACTGCCGTGGCACTGGTCGTTAGCGCGATCAGGCCCAAGAACTTGGCTACCGTCCACCAGCGGATGCTCGATTGTTCTTGGTTTGATTCCATGACCTACAAGAGTCACCCAATCACTGTGTGATACGCACATTGTCGACGTCTTTGCCGTAGATATCTGCAGCGACGGTCAGCAACGAGTGGTTAAGATCTGGCGGGTGATCAAGTCATCGATCAACAGCATCGGCAAGGGATGGTTCGTCGGGCCGTGGAATAGCGGCGTTCCTGTTGCAGTCGGGTTCTCCGATCAAGGGGTCGACGACCCACACTCCCACGGCGAAATGTTTGAGTTGTACCTGATAGCCAAAGGCACGAGCACGGCTATCGTCGGCGGCGAGATCGTAGAGCTCGGGGCGGGAGACCTACTAGTCGTCGAACCCGGCGAGGCCCACACGTTTACGTGTAGCTCCGATGACTACCTGCATTTCGTGGTGCAAACACCGTTCGTTGCGGGTGACAAGCGGTCGGCCTGTCCGTAACTTCGCTACCACGGCCTCGGCCTGCATGCGTCTATTCGCTTCGCTCTACATCCGCAGCTTGCTACGGTCGCTTCATGGCGACTCCGGATTTCTTGCGGTTCGACACGTTGAGCCTTCACGCCGGGCAGCGCCCCGATCCCGTGACGGGTGCACGTGCCGTCCCGATCTACTTCACAACGTCGTACGCCTTCCCCGACACTGACGAAGCCGCAGCTCTGTTCAATCTCGAAACGCCCGGCCACATCTATAGCCGGATCTCGAACCCGACGGTGGCCGTGTTGGAAGAGCGGATAGCGGCGCTCGACGGTGGGGTCGGCGCGGTGTGCGCGGCGAGCGGCACGGCTGCGTTGCACCTCGCGGTTGCCACTCTGTTGAGCGCCGGAGATCACATCGTGGCATCGAAGAACCTGTACGGCGGTTCGTACAACATGATGAACCGGACGTTGCCGAGGTTCGGCATCACGACCACCTTCGTTGATCCCCGTGACCCATCGGCATTTGCCGCGGCAATCCAGCCCAACACGAAACTGTGCTTCGGCGAGACACTCGGCAACCCCGGCCTCGAGGTTATGGACGTGGCCGCGGTGGCCGACGTGGCCCACGCCCACGCCCTGCCGCTGATGATCGACTCCACGTTCTCGACCCCGTACCTGTTTCGTCCCATTGAACATGGCGCCGACATCGTGATGCACTCGGTCACAAAATTCCTCGGCGGACACGGCACTGCGCTTGGCGGCGTGATTGTCGACGGCGGAAGATTCGACTGGATCGCAAGTGGCAAGTTTCCAACGCTCACCGAGCCGTACGCCGGATACCACGGGGTGGTGTTCGCCGAGGAATTCGGCCCGTCGGCGTTGGGCATGCGCGCACGCGCTGAAGGACTGCGCGACTTCGGTGCGTGCATGAGCCCACACAACGCTTTTGCGCTTCTGCAAGGAATAGAGACGCTGCCCTTGCGCATGGCCCGCCACGTAAGCAATACCGACCGGGTGCTCGACATGCTGCAAACAAACGACGCGGTCAGTTGGGTGAAGCACCCGAGGGTGCCGTCGCATCCCGACTACGAACTGGCACAACGGTTGTATCCCAAGGGCGCAGGGTCGATCCTGAGCTTCGGGGTGCGAGGTGGTCGGGCAGGCGGGCGAAAGTTCATCGAGGCGGTGCAACTTGCCACCCACCTTGCCAACGTCGGCGACGCGAAAACACTCGTCATTCATCCCGGTTCCACAACCCACGGCCAGCTCACCGCCGACCAACTCGCGGCGTCGGGTATCTCTGAAGACCTGGTGAGATTGTCGGTCGGTCTTGAAGATCCCGACGACATTATCGAGGACCTTGAGCGTGCATTGAAGGCGAGTCAGCGATGATCATCAGCGTCGATGGACACGCCGCCCATGCCTCGACCGGCGGCATCGTGTTGCAGGGCGACCAGCCGATTGTGCTGCTCATTCATGGTGCCGGTATGGACTCCACTGTCTGGCAGCTGCAGACCCGCTACCTCGCGTACCACGGGTACCGTGCCGTCGCAGTCGACTTGCCGGCACACGGAAGAAGCGAGGGCGAGCCGCTCACGTCGATCGACGAGATGGCCGACTGGGTTGCACGCTTTATCGACGAGGCTGGGTTCGGGTCAGTGAACGTCGTCGGACATTCGATGGGCACGTTCATAACGCTCGAACTCGCTAGTCGTCACGGTTCTCTGACATCGTCGATAACCCTGTGCGGCACGGCGACCGGCATGCCTGTTCACCCCGACCTGCTCGCGGCTGCCGACCACGATCTCGAAGCGGCAGCAGCCCTGATGGCAGCGTGGGGGCACGACCGAACATCCCACGTCGGCGGTCATCCAACACCGGGGCTGTGGATGCTGGGCGGCGCACGCGCCCTGGTTGAAAACAGTCGGCCGGGGGTTTTGGCCACCGACTTTCGCGCCTGCATGTCGTACACCAATGCATCCGCAGCCGCCGGTTCGGTCGTCTGCCCCGCAACCGTGGTCCTGGGACTTGGCGACAAGATGACCCCACCCAAGAGTGGCCGGGCGCTAGCTGAGGCACTATCGGGAGCACGGGTTGTGGAATTGCCCGACACCGGACATTTGATGATGACCGAAAATCCCCGCGCAGTGAAACGGGTACTCATGAACACCCTAAGTGCCGTCTTCCAGTGAGGTAGGTTTCGGCGCATGGCACTATGGCATTTCCCCTCGGATGCTGATGTTGCCGTCGTGGCCACACACCTTCGCGACCACGGCTACGCCATCATCGATAACGTCATCGGCCACGACGTCCGCGGCCAGAACGTCCTGGACCAGTTAGCGCGCGAGGTTCTTCCCTACGTCGAGGCGTCGGCCCACGGGCGTGATGTGTACGACGGCTTGCACACCCGTCGCACCGGCTCTCTCATCGCCAGGTGCCCCGCATCCCGGAGTCTGGTGATGCATCCCACCGTGCTCGGGGTTGCCCGCATGTTCCTCGCACACGCCACAGCAATCCAGTTGCATCTGACACAGCTCATCTCGATCGAGCCGGGCGAGACCGCTCAGAAACTGCATCGGGACCAGATGGCGTTCGACTTTTTCCCCTTCCCGACCGACTATCACGTGCAGTGCAACACGATGTGGGCACTCACCGATTTCACCGCCGCCAACGGAGCCACCCACGTGGTGCCGGGAAGTTCGGCCGTTAGCGACGCAGATGCCGCCGACCTGGCCGAGTTTCAAGCCGAGATGCGTCGCGGCAGCGTGCTGTTCTATGACGGGAAAGTGCTGCATGGCGGCGGAGCGAACCGCTCCAGTCGTGCACGGCGCGGGGTCAACATCACCTACGCCGTGGGCTGGGTGCGCCAGGAGGAGAACCAGTATCTCGCCTGTCCACCAGACATCGCTCGAACCCTTGATGACGACCTGCTCCGGCTGATGGGCTACCAGCAGGGTGCCTTTGCGCTGGGCTATGTGGGTGATCAGCAAGATGCCCTTTCGCTACTTCGGGGCGAGCACCACAAGGTGAAAGTCATCGGCGAGATAGCCAAGGCCAACACCGACGCGGCCGGTTTCGTCGACGACCTTGGTTGAGTTGGGCGACGGCAACAGTCAGGCGTTGAGCGCGACGCTCGCTGCATGACTTTCCCGGGAGCATCCCAGCACTCGGGCGTAAGCTGGCGAGAATGAACGCTCTACTTACAGTGCCTGAAGATTGGAAAACCGCCCTTGCGGTCATCGCTCATCCCGATGATATGGAGTACGGGGCGGCCGCCGCTGTGGCGCGCTGGACCGCGCAGGGTAAGCGCATCGCCTATGTCTTGGTGACCGATGGCGAGGCGGGCGTCACTGGCATGTCACCCGCCGAGGTAGGCCCGCTTCGTCGCGCGGAACAGATCGCGGCGTGTCGAGAGGTTGGGGTCGATACGGTCGAGTTCCTAGGTCTGCCCGACGGCTTGGTAACCGAAGGTTTGGAGTTGCGTGACCGCTTGTGCCAAGTCCTGCGCCGACACAGGCCCGACGTGGTTCTATCGATCAACTTTCGAGACTCGTGGGGCGGCCCGAGCTGGAACCACGCCGACCACCGCGCCGTTGGGCGGGCATTGCTCGATGCAACCCGCGACTCGGGGAACCCATGGCTCTTCCCAGATGCCGGAGCGCCATGGCCCCATATTCAGTTCACAGCGTTCTCGGGAAGCCCACAAGCCACGCACGCCGTTGACGTAACCGAGTCGTTCGACGCCGGTGTCCGCTCGCTTGCCAGCCACGCTGTGTACCTTGCCAACCTCGGTGGCGACATGGCTTCACCCGACGCATTCCTGCGCGGCGCAGCCGAGGCAGCCGGTCACCGGTTGGGTGTCCCGCTCGCCGCTGCGTTCGAGTTGATCATGTGAAGACAACGGCCACGGGAGCAGCTACGTGGCGTTACCTGGGTGATCGACGCTGATCATCCATGGCGTGCCGAAGCGATCGGTACAGGTCCCAAAACGCAACGCCCAGAACACCTCGTCCAACGGCATAGTGACGTCGCCTCCCTCGGCCAGGTCAGCAAAAATCCGTGCTGCGTCAGCCACCGTGGCCGCGGTGAAGTGAAGTGCCACACCGGTGACCGGCCCGCCATCACCCGTCGGGTCGTCCGATGCCATCAACATGCCGCCGTCAGCGAACGTCAATGCGGCATGCATCACGAACTCCGGATCGATGTCCTGAGGCGCACCGCTGTCCGCCGGCATGTCGGCAGCTGTCATCAACTCGAGTTCCCCACCGAGAACCCGTTGATAGTTCGTCATGGCCTCTCGGCAGTTGTTGTTACTGAAGAACCGATATGCAAGTAGTGCCATGGTGCCCTCACAGTCGAGACGCATGCGACGCAATCGCGACGCAGCGGGCGGCCGTGCCCAGCGCGCGGCCAACTCGGTCACAGTACCGCGTCCTGGCATGACATCGTTTCACAGGCGATCGCTCGCCGTCACTCCTGCTCGCACGATGGTGCCACTAGTTGCGACTAGGCAGTGCGGATGGTTGAAGGCTGACGCTGGCGATCGAGATCATCAACGCGCAGAGCGCCCCATATCCGAGCGTGCCGGCAACGGCTCGCCCTACGCCGAGTTCACCAAAGAGCCCCATGATGACGAATGTTGCAGGGACTAGGCCGATGACGGCGCATAGGATGCCCGTGGCGCGCTGAGTCCGCCGGGTCCACCCGGTTGCACCGGCCAAGATCGTGGGCAGCATCATTATTCCGGCGCCCATGCCGAGCGGCAGGAGCATTACGGTGCCGGTAACCTGGGTGAGGGTCCGTGGCCACCGGCGGGCGATACCCATTCCGAGTCCAGCGATGGTCGCCGCTCCGAGGATAAAGATTGTGCCGCTCCAGGTGAACTCGGGTTCATCGCTGATGAACCGCATCCACAGCCGGGCGCTGACACCCCAGCCGAAACCGGCCAGAATGCCACCGCCGAGGTCGGCAAGGGTGCGTCTCACGACCCGATCACACCGCAGCCGATACGGGCTCCAGCGTTGCCCGTGTTCTTCGTGAGCGTCGTGGCGTCGGGCCGTTGGCGGTGTACTGGTTCACCGCGGTACCGACTGGGACGTTGCCGAAGTTGTCGGGCCCGGCATGCACGACGACTGCCTTTCCGACGAGCGCGCTCCGATCGACCCGGCTGGTGAGGAACCGAGCATCGACGCGCCCGTCGGACGTGACGTACACACTGCCGAGGTCACCGATGTGGCCTGAGTGATCCTGACCGTCGGCCTTCCAGTGTCCGTCGGCCGAAACGAACCACGTTGCTGCCTCCTTGGCGGAGTCGGCCACACAGCCGACCCCGTTGGCCGGATCGCCGTTGGCGTGAATGTGGATACCGTGGTGGGCATCGGCCGCCACTTTGGATACATCGAGCGTGAGTTGTATGCGTACTTCGGTGAGTCCACGCCGTGACGTGAAGGTTACGTTTCCAAGCCGGGTACCGGCTGCGTCGCGAACGGCGGCCGTGCCCCGAGGGTCGGTTCCTGCTACGACACGGGCGATGCCCAATGTGATGACTGCGACGCCGATGACTGCGGTGGCGATGATTGCTGCACCTATCTTTTTCATAGCTCCTCCATTGCTGTGGATCGTGATGAATCTGCCACCTACCGACGGTTGGCCATACGTTCGCGGGTGACATGTCACCCGCGAACGCGTTTCAGACGTCTGTTCATTTGATGGCCGCGCTTGTTTCGCCCAATTTGGCAGCCGTTATGAGCGCGCTGGTCACCGAGGTTGCTCCGGCGACCGACGAGGCTCGCCTTCTTGTCGTGCGGATGTTCCACCAGGAAGGACGATCGCTTGTGCGGCTGGCCCGACTATTCGTCGATGACCGCGATGCCGCCGAAGACCTTGTGCAGGAGGCGTTCATTCGGTTGTCGCGGTCGGCGGGGCGAATCGAGGACGAGCGCAAGGCTCCGGCCTACTTGCGGTCCATCGTGCTGAACCTGGCGCGAGACCACAATCGCCGTGGCCTGCTATCGCTTCGTCATTATCAGACGGCCGGCCGCGAGATCGGTGTCGACCCGGGAAGCTACGACGACGATCTCGTACGCAGCGAGGCGCACCAAGCGGTGCTGCAGGCCGTTCGCGACCTGCCACGACGCCAACGTGACTGCATCACGCTGCGGCACTTCGAGGAGATGGGTATCGAGTCGATCGCAACCATGCTCGGCCTGTCACCAAACTCGGTTAAGACCCATTTGCAGCGCGCTATGGCCGCACTCGAGCACTCGCTGGCGGAAACACGATGACCGACCTCGAAGACCGGTTGGTAGCAGCGTTCGGTGCCGCCCGCATAGCGACCGCGCCGAACCCGGACCTGTTTGCACGGGTCAGCCGATCGGTCGACGACGCGTGGGCTCGGCGGCGGTGGCGGCGGCGTGCATCCGGTGGCGTTGCCGGGTACATCGCAGTGCTCGGTGCGCTCGCATTTTCTTTCGGAGAACTCGACAACGGGAGGTTCACCATGTCCTGGTGGCTCATTGAATTGCTTACCAACATTGTTCTGGTCACGATCGCGGTCGTTCTAGGACCGTTCATCAAACGGTTCGGGCGGTCGTACGCGGCCGACGTGTTCCGCGCCAATCCACGCACCGGGAAGAGCTACCTCGTGCTTACCGATGTTGCCTACTACCTGATATTCACAGCGTTCATTTTGTTCACGATCAACTTCGAGGACATCTGGGATGTGCGGGCCGATCAGTGGAAGAGCGAGGTCGGGCGCCTAGGCGGGATCCTGCTCATCATGGGGCTTCTCCACGCAGCCAACGTTGTAGCGCTGCCGGTGATCGGCCAGATGCTGTCGGCAACAGGGTTGGAGCGAAAGAGCGACCAGCCATCACAACAGGTGCCCGCGCCGCTGGCGTCCTCGTCGTCACCGCCACTCGCAGCCGGAACGTGGATCGTGCGGCTCGAACAAGCCGGCGGCACCAGCCCAACCGCGAGTGCGCCCGACGACGTGGTGAACCACCCCAACGATCACTGATCGAGGTGATCATCGGCATCATGCCCCCGCCGCGATACTTGTGCGCCCACCTGCTCCCGGAGCTACCGGGCGCACACAAACGACCGTACGCGCAGGTGAAGCCGGCTCGATCATGGTCGAGCGCTCGGTGCAAGCGGACGATCTTGGTGGCGAGCGAAAGCTGCGTCATCGGCCGAACACCGGACAGTCGAGCGTGCGAGCGTGCAGGGCCGGGAACATCGCCGCCAGCTCGAGCACCGCGAGCAGTTCGGCCTCGCGCTCGGGCCCCGAGAACGTGACGAGCCGGGTATCAACAGTTGCGTCATGGCCGGTCGCCCGCACGATCCGATCGAACGTGTCGACTGTCGGCACCTTTCGACCGGCTTCGTACGCCGCGAGCGTCGAATGCGACGTTCCCGCCCGCTTCGCCAGCTCCCGCAACGACATTCCCGCTCGCTCCCGAACCGATCGCAGTACCGTCGACGCATTCATGTCGCATATGGTATCCGATCGAATACCCTAAAGGCCGGGACGTGGAAAACGGTCCTCTCCCGCCCCAAAGGGCAATCAGCGACCCAGACCGATAAGAAATGCGCCTTTGAGGCCGGAGAGGGCTGCTTTTCGAGTAGATCCCAACCACGCGACCGGCATTTAGGCGTCTGCTTCCCAGCCGGCGAATGCGTCGATCATGGCCGTAACGTCACCGAGCGGATACAGGATGGGGCAGGTCGCACCGTGCCGGATGTAGTGCGACACACGGGCGCGTGCCTCGGCCGGTGTGCCCGACGCCGTCAGCATCTGAACGATCTCGTCGGGCACAAGCTTGGAGGCCGCCTCGACCTGCTCATGCGTGGCTGGCCACGTGAGGATTTCGCCGACCTTGTCGAGCAGCGACTGCGGGACGCCCGATGCCTTCATGATGTGGGGCTGCTGGCCGAGATATTGCGTGACCATCATGCGGGCCATGTCGAGCGCAATCTTGCGGTCTTCGTGCACGGAGCACACGACGAGTTGCGGCCGATCGATGTCGCTCAGCTTACGGCCCGACTTGTCGAGACCCGCTTGCAAGGCTTCGAGGGCTCTGTCGTTGTACTCGGGCGACACGAGGTAGTTGAGGACGACGCCATCGGCGATCTGGCCGGTGAGTTCCATCATCTGCATGCCGGTCGCACCGATGTAGATCGGCACGTCTTTCGGGCGGCGCTCCTGATAGACGTAATCGAGTTCGACACCGTCGAGCTTCACGAACTCGCCGTTATAGGTGACCGTTTCGTTGTGCAGCAGAGCACGAACGGCTGTGACAATCTCGCGCATGGCCTTGAGCGGCCGATCGCGGCTGATGCCGACTTTGGCGGCGAGCGGGTCCCACCAGGCCCCGATACCCAAAATGACACGGCCAGGAGCGAGGTCGTCGAGGGTCGAAAACATCGCTGCGAGGCGGGCCGGGTTGCGCGTCCAGCAGTCGACGACACCTGAACCGATCTTGATGTGGTCGGTCACGGCGGCGAAGGCCGACATCGGAATCATGCAGTCGCGCACGAGGCGACTGTCGGCTTGCCAAACGGCATCGAATCCTTTCGACTCGGCGTACTGCACATACGACATGCCATCTCGAATGGGGTGGGCGTCTTGAAGGTACATCGCTGCAGGGGTAGGCATGGCAATCCTCAGAGTAACGAGTTTCAGTCGGTTTCGGTGTTGGTTCGCCGCATGGGAAGTTGGTTGCGCCACACGCCATCGGCGGCATGAAGCGCGGCGGCGACAGCACCGGCCGTCGGGACCAGGCCGATCTCGCCGACGCCCTTGATCCCGTAGGGCGAGTTGGGTTGAGCGCTCTCGACGAGCACAACGTCGATCGGCGGCATGTCTTTCGGGCGAATGATGCCCAAGCCGCGCAATGTGTCGACGGTGGGGAAGCCGGTGGCCGGGTCGCTCGGAAAGTCTTCGGTGAGCGCGTAGCCAAGGCCCATATGAACGGACCCCTCGATCTGGCCCTCGCACAGCAACGGGTTGACGGCGCGGCCAACGTCGTGGACGGCAACCACGCGTTCAACCTTGAGGGTGTCGGGGTCCATCGTGACGAGCTGCGCGGCGTAGCTGAAGGTCGAATGGATGATGGGGTTCTCGACCTCACCAAGCTTGTTCGTCCAGTCGACGCGGTACTCGCCGATGTAGTCGACGCCGACCTGTCGACCGCCGGCCTGAGCTTCGTCGCAGGCTGCTTTCACCGCTCCCGCGCCCATGAGGGTGCCACGGCTTCCCGTCGTTTGTCCGAGGCCGAGTTCGCGAGTCGTGTCGACCTTCACCCGGATCGATTCGGGGACAACGCCAAGTTCCTCGGCCGCAACCTGCAGCGCCACAGTGTGAATGCCCTGGCCCATTTCGGTCCAGCCGTGCATAACCGTGATGGTGCCGTCGGCCTCGAAACGCACGAGGCTGCGGGAGATCTCCTTGAAGCCGTTGCCGAGGCCCGAGTTCTTCAGCCCGAACCCGAGCCCGATGGCACGCCCGGAAGCGACCGCAGCGTCGTAAGCGGGCTTCACCGCATCGAGACAGGCCTCGGCGCCGAGGCAACCGTCGTCCATGATCTGGCCGGGGCCCCAGGTGCGACCGGGGCGGATGACGTTGCGCTTGCGCATCTCCCACGGGTCGATAGCAGCCGCCTCGGCGAGCCGATCGATAACGCCTTCCATGGCGAACTGCGCTTGGTTGGCGCCGAACCCCCGAAAAGCACCGCATACCGGGTTGTTCGTACGCACTGCGATGGCGTCGACGTCGATGTTGGGAACCTCGTATGGCCCGCTGGCGTGGCCCGCGGCCCGCTCGAGCACCTTCATGCCCACGCTGGCGTAGGCGCCTGAATCACCGACGGCACGAACTCGCAGCGCCGCTAGTCGGCCGTCGGCATCGCAGCCCGCTGTGTACTCGAGCCGAATCGGATGACGCTTCGCGTGCATGCGGAAACTCTCCTCGCGGCTGAGGGTGCACTTCACCGGCTGGCCGAGTTTCCACGCCGCGAGCGACGCGTGGGCCTGGTTCGACATGTCTTCTTTGCCGCCGAACGCGCCGCCGTTCGAGACCAGCTCGACGGTGAGCCGATCGTTCGACACGCCAAGCATTCGGGCAATGTCGTTTCGGTCGTCCCAAACGCCTTGACCGCCGGAGTAGACGAGCATGGTGCCCTGCTCGACATCGGGTACGGCCAAGGTTGATTCGGGTTCGAGGAAGGCGTGTTCGATGCGCTGTGTAAGAAAGATTTCGCTGACCACGTGTGCACTGACGGCCAGTGCTGCGTCGACATCGCCACGGGAGTACGCGGAGCGCGAAAGCACGTTGGAGTCGGTCCTCCATACGGCGACCGGGGCACCGTCGGTCAGCGCGAAATCGATATCGGTTACCGGTTGGTATACATCGTAGGCAACATCGACCAGCTCGGCGGCGGCCCGCGCCTGCTGGCGGGTTTCGGCTACGACGATGGCGAGTACGTCACCGGCGTAGCTCGTGCGCCCGCCCACGGGGATCATGACCGGCCAGTCCTTGTAAATGATGCCGACCATCAGTTCACCAGGAATGTCGGCCGCCGTGTACGCCGCCACCACACCCGGCGCCACCAACGCTGCGGTGAGATCAATAGCGTTAATATCTGCCCGGGAGTGACCAGTGAAATGGAGCGCCGCGTGAAGGATGGGGCGATCCGCCAATCGAATGTCGTCGACGTATCCGCGGTCACCGAGCGCCAACTCGGCTGCTTCGTACTTTGCGCCTCGGCCACCAATCACACCGGACAACTCCGGAGTTTGGATCTTGCCAAGCGCCACGGACTCGATGGCGTCGAGCACCTTGACGTAGCCGGTGCAGCGGCACAGATGGGCTCCGAGGTGTCGCGACATGTCGTCGCGAGTGAGTGAGTCGCCCTTCTTGTCGACTTGGGCCTTGGCACGCATCACGATGCCCGGGATGCAGAACCCACACTGCAGGCCGCCGCAAGCAGCAAAAGCCGCGGCGTAGCGCTCACGCTCGGCGGTTTCAACACCTTCGAGGGTCAGTACGGACCGACCAGCGAGCTTGGCGAGCGGGTACTGACACGATATCTGGGTCTTTCCATCGATCATGACCGTGCAGCAGCCGCATTGGCCCGATGGCGAACACCCGTCCTTCGGGCTCGTGACGTCGAGTTCTTCACGGATCGCCGCGAGCAGATGCGGGTGGTCGCCTCGGATCGAAACGGGCGTGCCGTTCAGGACGAATTCGACCCGAGAGGGACCTTGGGTTCCTACAGTGCTCATGGTATGTCCTCTCCCAGTGCGCCATCATTGTCGGTGCTATACAAATCGTCAAGGCGATGCTGGATGATCTGTCTTACGATGTAGCCAGGACCCTAGAATGCCATCTCATGAATGATGTCCGCGCCGAGGTGACGGTCGAGCCGTTTGTCGAAGGTGCGCCAGGCGCTCACGTCCTTGCGGCCATCGCCGCGCTTTCAGTTGCCTTCGATCCCGAGATCGGTCCATTCGCCACCTCGATCGACGGGCCTGTCGAGCAAGTTGCATTCGCTGTGGGCTCGGCAATCTCGGCGGCCTTTGCTGCCGGAGCGACGGCGACAACCATCTCGATCCGGTCGATTACCACTTTGACCGAGGACGCCCGGGCCTTCCTGGCGGCCATCGCGCCGGTTCTACGGGCCAATGGTGTCGCTCTCGTTGACCGTGCAGAGATTCGACCCGGGGACCAGACGCTGGAATGGCGGGGCGCAGTTGTCGCCGGAGCTCGGCCGGTCGTCGAGGACGCCGATATCAACGATGCCCTTCCAAAGTTGATTTCTCGGGTCGAAGCGGAAATGGGAGCCTCGCTCGGCCAACTCGATCGAGCCGGAAAGCAGCAGGCGGCGAAAAAACTCGAAGATCTGGGCGCATTCAGCATCCGAAACGCCGTCGAGATCGTGAGCGAGTCGCTCGATGTCAGCCGAGCCACCTTGTACAACTACCTGAACTCGCGCACTCGCTGAGGCCGGGCCGTCTCTGCGGCGCGCTCAGGATGTCCCGTCGATTGAAACGTGCAGACAGGATGTCTCACGTGTTGTACTCTTTGTCTAGCCATATCCGGGGGGAGGGCATGATGGACACGAAAGCAGTCGGAGCGGCCAGGCGTCGATCGGGGAAACGACTGGGCACACAGCTCATGGTGCCCTTCATTGCCGCCGGTCTGGCGCTGCTGATCGCAGCCATGCTCATCGCCGCCCTCGGCGCCAATCCGGCAAAAGGCCTCGGGGCACTGGTCAGCGGGTCCTTTGGCGGCACAGAGGAGATCTCGCGCACGGTGTTGCGCTCGGTGCCGCTCATGCTGGTGGCGGCCGGAATCTGCATCTCCTTTCGGGCCAGCGTGATCAACATCGGTGGCGAAGGACAGATCGTCGCCGGTGCGCTGCTGTCAACAGCTCTCGCACTCGGCGTCGGTGATCGAGTGCCCGCAATCGTCGCCATCCCCCTCGTGATGGTGGCGGGGTTTGTCGGTGGAGGGCTCATGGGAGCCATTCCTGGAGCGCTCAAGGCCTACTTCAATGTGAATGAGATTCTTTCGACCATCATGTTGAACCTCGTTGCCATCCAGGTAATGAACTTCTTACTCCGTGGGCCCATGATCGACCCTGAGCAAGATGGTGTGCTTAACAACATTCCCCAGACTCGGCGACTCCCACAAAGCACCGACCTCCCCATCGTCATTCCGGGGACACGTATCGATTTCGGCATTATCGTGGCGCTGCTTGCAGCCGTGGCTGCGTTCATCCTGCTCTGGCGCACCACCACCGGATTCCGGCTGCGTGCGGTCGGGTTCAGTCGCGACGCCGCCCGGTATTCCGGCATGCCAGTCGCTCGTAACGTCATGTTGGCGCTGTCACTGTCAGGTGCCTTTTGTGGTCTGGCTGGCGCGGTGCTGGTGTTCGGTAGCGAATCGCATCGATTCTTCACGGACGGTTCGGCGGCGGGCTTTACCGGGTCGGCCGGATTCAACGGCATCATCGCAGCGCTTTTCGGCAGCCTTCACCCGATCTGGTCGATTCCGGCGTCGCTGTTGTTTGGCGGACTCGTCGTCGGCGCCAACCAACTCCAACGTAACACGCAGGTGCCTGCTGCACTTATCACGGCGATGAACGGACTCATCGTGATCTTCGTTGTCTCGAGTGAGCGGTTTCGTCGTCGACTGATGCGCCGACATTCGGGCGACGTGGCCGAGATCGAACCGTCCGAGGTGACGTCGTGATATTCGCCGGCTCGCTCAGCGAGTTCTTTGCGCTCAACGCGCTCACGGCCACCATCGGACTCGTGTTTTCCTTCGCAACCCCATACGTTCTGGCGAGCCTCGGCGAGACCTTCGGCCAGCGTTCGGGTGTGTACAACCTCGGTGTCGACGGCGTGATGTTGCTCGGTGCCTTCGCCGGCTACTACACCGTTCTCAAGACGAAGAATGTGTGGCTCGGTTGCGTCGTAGCAATTGTGGTCGGCCTGATGCTGGGGCTTGCCGTCGGTGTGGTGAACGTGCTTGGTTGGGCCGAGCAGGGCATTAGTGGAATCGGTTTCTTCCTGTTCGGGTTGGGATTAAGCGAACTGCTCTTCGAGAAGTGGGTGGGGACTCCGCTTCCCATCAAATCGTTCCCCAACCTCCAGATTCCTCTCCTGTCGAAGATCCCGCGTGTCGGGGACATGTTCTTCAAGCAACACCTGCTCGTCTACCTGACGTTCCTTGCGGTCCCGGTGAGTGCCTACATCTTGAAGCGCACCCGGTTCGGTCTGAACATAACCGCCGTCGGCGAGAACCCAGAGGCTGCCGACAGTCTTGGAGTGTCGGTTCCGCGTATTCGTCTTCAAGCCCAGCTCATCAACGGGGCCTTTTCCGGCCTGGCGGGTGCGGTCCTCGCCATTAACCTCGGCATCTTTCAGCAGAACCTCACCAACGGACTCGGCTTCATCGCCGTAGCGCTCGTCTACTTCGGTGGGTGGCGCCCAGCCGGTGTCATGGGTGGCGCACTGCTGTTCGGCTTCGTCGAATCCTCCGTTCTCCGTTTGAAAGCGTTGTCGATCATTCCGCAGAGCTGGAGCGACATCGCCGCCATGACCCCTGCCGTCGTCACGATCATCGTTCTGGTGTTTGTGGCCCGGCGATCTCGCCAGCCCGGCGCTCTCGGTATTCCGTTCATTCGCCACGGCTGACGTCCCGCAGTACCCGACCCACTACCGAAAAGGAAATCCTATGAACAGACGAAATCTAATGGGGGCTCTGCTCGCATCCGTTGGCCTTCTCGCCGTTGGTTGCGGAAGCGACAAGGCCGCAACTCCGGCTACGACCGCCGCGGCCGTAACGACTGTAGCTCCGGCCACAACCACAGCTCCGGCCACAACGGCGGCACCGGCCACAACCGCTGCACCCAAAGCAGCCAAGAAGCTCAAGGTGGCAATCATCACGCCGTCGGCCGAAAACGACGTCGCCTTCTCACAGTCGATGTTCGACTCCATAGCGATCGTTGCCAAAGAGCGCGGGGCCGACGGTATCGAGATCGCCAAATCGCCGAACTTGTTCGTCGTTGCCGACGCCGGAGCGGCCATCCGTGACTACGCCACCAAGGGCTTCGATATCGTGATCGCCCACGGCAGCCAGTACGGCGCGCTCCTGAAGGAGATCGCCCCGCAGTTCCCGAAGGTTAGTTTCGCCTGGGGTACCGCTGCAGACACCTTCGGTCAGCCAAACATCTGGGCCTACGAGGCCAAGTCGGACCAGGGCGGTTACGTTCTCGGCATTCTCGCTAGCCAGATAACGAAGAAGGACAACATCGGCATCATCGGACCAGTCGAGGTCGGCGACGCGAAGCTGTACGTCGAAGGCTTCAAGAAGGGTGCCGCCGACGGCAAAGGAACCGCGAAGGTCAACGTGACCTACACGGGCAGCTTCTCCGACGTGGCCAAGATGGCCGAAGCGGCCAAGACCTTCACGACCGGCGGTGCCGACGTGTTGACCGGTAGTTCGCAAGCCGTTGCCGGTGCGGTGCCTGTAGCAGATGCTGCCGGCGCTGCCTGGTTCGGCACGCAGTCGGACCAGTCGGCGCTTTCGAAGAAGGCCACGGTCGGCTCGCAGGTGTACCACTGGGAAGACGCCGTGCGCGAAATGCTCTCCTCAGTCGAGAAGGGCACCCTTGGGGGCAAGACGTTCGCGTTGACCCTCGCGAACAAGGGTCTGCAGATCGCCTATAACCCGGGCTACAAGATCGACCCGGCTGCGAAGGCGAAGGCCGACGATGCTATGAAGGCCGTGATTGCCGGATCTGTGAAGACCACCGCCTGATGACCGTTCCGGCGGGTGGACAAGCATGGGCTTTCCCACCCGCCGAGGACGATTGAGGAGACACGATGAGTGCAGAGCAGCTCCTCGCCATGCGAGGGATAACGAAGCGTTTCCCCGGTGTACTGGCGAACGATCGCGTCGACTTCGACGTTCGAGCGGGTGAGGTTCATGCGCTGCTCGGCGAAAACGGGGCGGGCAAGAGCACGCTGATGAAGATGCTGTACGGCATGATGCAGCCTGATTCAGGCGACATAGTCGTCGGCGGCGAGAAGGTTGTGCTCCGGTCACCGGTCGATGCCATCGCTCGTGGCATCGGCATGGTGCATCAGCATTTCATGCTGGTTCCGACGCTCACTGTTGCCGAGAACGTAGCGCTCGGCCTACGCGAGGGGGGCCGGCGTCTCGATCTCGCGCCGTTGCGCCGTCGCCTTGGTGAGTTGGCAGACGCCTACGGTCTTAAGGTCGATCCCGACGCACATGTCTGGCAGCTCGCGGTTGGCGAGCGTCAACGTGTCGAGATTCTGAAAGCGCTGTACCGAGAGGCCAACGTGTTGGTACTCGACGAGCCCACCGCCGTGCTCACACCGCTCGAGGTTGACCAGTTCTTTGGCACGTTGCGATCACTTTCCGAGGCCGGCAAAGGCATCGTCTTCATTTCACACAAACTGCATGAGGTGCTCGACCTGTCACACCGCATCACCGTACTTCGGCTCGGCAAGGTCACCGGCCAACGACCGACGCAGGGTGCGACCCGCGAGGAACTCGCCCACCTCATGGTCGGGCGCGACGTGAAGCTTGCACCCGACAAGACTCCTGTCGAGGTCGGCGCGAACCGCCTCGAGGTCCGAGGTCTGACCGTGAGGGGCGATCGCGGACATATGGCCGTGAAGGGCGTGAATCTCCAGGTTCGAGCCGGGGAAGTCGTCGGTATCGCCGGGGTGTCCGGTAACGGCCAACGCGAGTTGGCAGAGGCCATCGCCGGGTTGCGAAAAGCTGATTCCGGCGTCGTTCGGCTTGATGGGGCCGATGTCACGACGAATTCACCGGGTGCTCGACGCATCGCAGGGCTCGGCTACGTGCCCGAGGAGCGCATGCGCGACGGCGCTATCGGGCAGTTCACCGTCGCCGAAAATTTCCTGCTTATCGATCACGCCCACGAGAGGTTTGCGCGGCGCGGCATGATCCGACGAGACGCAGTGCGCCAGCACGCCGAGCAACTGGTCAACGATTTCGCTGTCAAGACCGCTTCCGTCGACACACCGGCGGCGACGATGTCGGGGGGCAATATCCAAAAGATGATCCTTGCGCGTGAGCTTCACGCCAACCCCAAAGTCTTGGTGGTATCGCAGCCCACGCGTGGTGTCGATATCGGCGCGGCCGAGTACATCCACGAACGAATCATCGCGGCGCGTGCCACCGGCGCCGCTATCGTCGTCCTCTCCGAAGACCTCGACGAGGTCCTCGGACTCGCCGATCGCGTTGTCGTCATGTTCGACGGCAACGTTCAGGGCGAACTCAACCGATTGGACTGCACGATCGAACGACTAGGTCTACTGATGGCAGGTGCCAACCACGAGCCCGTCTGACGGCCAGTTGGTGAAAACCGTCTTACAGTACTGAATCGTTCCGGCAGGCGTCGCGGTTGTTGATGTGTTGGGGTCATCGGCTACGGCGAGCTGATTTGACGTCCGCGACGATCACTTCACACGACCCAGCGAACCGCGCGAGAAAGTGGCTTGGAAGCACCGGCGCCGCACCCGCTGTTTGTGAGGCAAAACACCTGATCGCATTGGACTTTGCGCTGATGGCCTCGTTCGAGAGATCGACGCGCCAGCCGTTGCGCGAGATTTCCGAGGTGGTGGGAGTGTGCCAATGCCACGCCCAAATGGGGTAGAACGCGTACGTCGCCCCGGCTCGGCGGGCGGCCAGTCGTGTGGCCTCGCCGACGGCGTCATGGTCGGAATGTCCGTCGTTCGGGAGTGGACCAAGGACGAAATCGTCGCTGCGAATCTCGGCCCCGAGCATTTCGGCCAGTTCCCGCAGAGCGAGGTGGACGCCACCGTCAGGCAGGCCGTAGCGAATCGTGGGAATCGCCGAGGTCGGCGACAGCAACGCCAACGCCTCGCTGAGTTCTCTGCGTCGTGTTGAGCTGAGCGGGGCCATGGTGCTTGCCGCAGCCTCGCCATCGGTGACGGAGATCACGACAACACGCCCCCCGGTCCGTGCCGTGTCAGCGATATAGCCCCCTACACCGAGGGTCTCATCATCGGGGTGGGGTGAAATGACGATGAGGCGCGAGCGTCCGGCGGCCGGGGCGATCGTGTCGTCCCAGCGACGAAGGCCGCTCAGTATCGGCGCCCAGACGGCAGGATCAGTACCTGGGTGCGCGCCGTCCACGATTCCAAGGGTCATGGCGAGTACTCACCGACGAACAGCGTCCTCATGCGAGGGCACGAACAGCCGGTTCGCGGTCGTAGAACCGTTGCCCGGCCGCGGTGATGAAGGTCGAATCCAGACCAGTCACTCCGCCATCGTTCACCACCCCTGCTCGGTCGAGCAGCGGCGCATCAGATGTGCATCCAATCGCCTTGAGATGGACGAATGCGTCGGCGACGAACTGCACTGCTGCGGCGTCGGCACAAAGCGCCGTGGCGGCTTGTTCGGTCAAGACCAACGCGATGGCGTCGACAGTCGCCGACGGCGCCCCAGCTAATTGGGCGTCGGCATCGAGCGCGCCGCCTCCGGTCTTGATCCCCTTCAGCCTCGGGGCGATCAACATCTGCATCATCCCGTCACGCTGGAAATTGCCGAAGGGGCACTTCGGCGCATTGATTGGGAGGAGATGGAAGTTCGTCGTGCCAAGGCGTGACTTCTGCGTATCGAGGTAACTGGTACGTCGTTACCCTCGTCGGTAGGTCGCCAAACACTGGTGAGGCCAGCGGACGTCGTACGAGCCGGGTGGGGCGTACCGAGCGCGCCAAGATCGGGGACGGCGCATCCGGGGCGGGAGCGCAACGTCCCCGATCTCTGACTTGACGATACGCTTGGGGGTGCGTTTGTTCGTCGATTCTTCTATACCCTGATCTGACCCTGGGCAAACACCAAATCAGTTTTGGAAGCCGTTACGTAGGTCGCGCACGCTGTCGTGAGCAGCCCGCACCTTGCTTGCCTGCCTTTGGAGCACAGTGCGCAAAGGGGTAGACACATCAGGGTCCTCAAGGGCTTCCTGGTACACCTTCATGGCGTGGTCTTCACCCTGTTCGGCGGCATCGAGCACGCCGTCGGGATCTGAACCGGCCAAGGCGTCCTTTACCGTCATCCACCCACGGTGTAGAGCACCGACTGCCGAGCCCGAGTCCTCGATGTTGTCGCCGTAGTTGCGTGCCATAACCTCAAGCTCGCGGTAGAACTCGTCACGTTGGTTGCCGTACATCCGAAACTGGCCGGCCAGTTCCGGAGCATTGGATTCGTCGAGCTTGGTTGCCCCTTTCTCGAACCCCTCTCGGCCGTCGGCGAGTGTCTGCATTACCTGCTTCGTGACCTTTGCATCTGTCGACATGATGTCTCTCTTTCATCGTTGTGTACTCAGGTTTGCTACCCGCCGTGACGATCAGCCAAACAGGACGTGCCAAACGCAACTCCATCACGAAATCAAGCCGAACCTCTTCCAAGGTGTGCCCTCTAGCCCCGAGGCGTGTGAGGCAAACCTGGATGTTTGGAGTTATGCCGAGCTGGGTACTTCGGAGCAACCATTGGGGAAAGCGGAGGATCACATGATCACGAAGGCTTCTCAGAAAGCCCGAAACGGAACGATTCCAGTGACGTTCTGGCCGCCGGCAGAATTTGCCGGCCCCGGATCGGTGGTGGGCGACTTCAATGGTTGGGATACCGGACGTCATCGGCTGCTGCAGACGGCAGACGGGCATTGGTACGCGTCGGTCGGCCTGAAGCCGGGAAAGTACCGGTTCCGCTATTTCATCGAGCCCGGTCAGTGGTTCAATGACTCGACAGCTGACTCGTACGTCGTGAACGAGTTCGGCGGCGCAGACGGAGTTCTCAGGGTGTCAAGCCATAGCGACTCGGGTGACTCGTGGGCCGCCTGCCGGGTGCGCCTTCGCGGGGACCTTGATTCGTCGACCGCTATCGCAGTCGACGAACAGATTCACGAAATGATCGAGTCGGGAGCTCGGCTAATGGTCATCAACCTCGGAGGAGTCGAGTTCCTCGACTCCTCCGGCCTGCGTGTGCTCATTCGGGCGAAACAAACCCTCGCCCAATACAATGGCCTGCTCTACGTCGAGGGGGCGAGCGGTGCAGTTCGTCGTGCGCTGGAGGTGACGGGCATGATCGACGGCTATCGTCGGTCGTCGGTTGGCGACGATGGCTGAGTTTCGTCACAACGCTGCGGCACTGCGCTACGAGTTGATCGATGGAGGTGTAGTCGTCGGGATTCTCAGGTACCGCCAGGAAGGCCCCAACACAGTCCTAGAGCATGCAGAAACAGCGCGCGGGTTCGGTGGTAAGGGAGTAGCGTCTTCGCTAGTAACTGAAGTTCTCGACGACCTTCGAACGAACGACCGACTCGTCGTGGCCGAGTGTTCGTTTGTACGTGCGTTCATAGATAGTAGGCCCGAGTACAGCGACATGCTCGCCTGACGCATCGACTTCATGATGTGGCATCGCACTAGCCCGGTTCATTCGGCTCCGGTCAGGTAGGCAAACGCGGGGTATGGATAGGGACACATTTGGGTAGACGGACCGCTATGGACAATCCAAGGAGTTCTTCCGAGAATTTGGAGCGGGAGCACGAACAGCTCTTCCATGAGCTGAGGTCGATCATCCCCGGTGTCGAGGTCCTGTTCGCGTTCTTGCTGACCGTTGCGTTCAGCGAGCGATTCGAGTTGTTGACCGAGACTCAACGAGCAATCTATTTTGCGACGTTTCTTTGCGCGGGGTTGTCGCTGGTGCTGCTGCTCGCACCGGCGGCGTTTCACCGTGTCCGGTTCCGTCAAGGCGACAAGGAAGCCATGATGCGCGCCGCGAATGTCGAGGCTATTGCTGCTTTGGCGCTGCTATCGGTCGCAATGAGTACCAGCGTCTTTCTGATCACCGACGTGCTGTACGAAAGGTGGGCATCGTGCGCTGCATCGATTGGGCTTTTCATCATCGCTTGCGCGTTGTGGTGGGTCCACCCACTCTCACGAAACCGTCAACCGGAGAGTCAAGCCGGATAGGGCGGCCGAAACCACGCCGGACATTCGGCCCAACATTTGATGGTTGGCCGACGAGCTGGGTGGGTAACTCAAAAGCATGAGCAACCCAACGCCTACACCGCCGCCAGTTCCGCCGACTCGACCGCTACCGGACATCCCGGACGACCCGACTCCGGAGCCGATTCCGGGTGATCCACCACGTCCGCAGCCGGGTCAGCCTGTCTTTTGATCGCGCGCTGCGTCCTGGATGCACAAGATCGCTACGTCGTCAGAGCTGGTTCCGTCCGGCCACATCGCCCGGAGTACGGCGGCAGCGGCCGCATCCGGCCGCTGCCCGGCCGTGTTGCCGAATGCTACGGCGAGTTCTTCGATACGTTCAGTTATAGGCGTCCCTCGGCGTTCCACCAAACCGTCCGTGTAGAAAAGCAATGCAAAGGGGTCGGCCAGCGACAGGAGGCCCGCGGTCACTCCTCCAATCTCGAACGGGAGCACTGCCCACGACTCATGGTCTGGTGTAACGCCGGGTGACTCGGCGTCAGGCCAGCGGTCCAATGCTTCCTGGAGCGACCCGATCAGCACTGGTCGGCCTGAAACAAACGCATCGCGAAGGGGACGAGAGGCGTCGATTGCAAACCGTTGGAACCGCGGTATCCGGGAGCGGTCTTCGTAACCCCATCCACCGAGCGGCGTCAGGACGGTGTCATCGTGCAGATCACGACGGAGAAGCGTGCCTAGTTCGGCACCGAATTCCTCCAGCGTCACGTCGGTGAGTGATTTGACGATTGCGTCGATGGTCAGCGCGTTGGCGAGCGCTCGCGAGGCACGATGTAGCGCGTCGAGAACGTCAACGGAACGAGAAGCGATGAACGGCGTTCGTGTGCACCCGTCACGTGAGGCGGTCGAGTACGTCATCGAGGCGAAAGCGTTCGAAGCGCACGGAGGTGTCGGCTACGCCGTATGGGACGACGAGGTTTTGTCCCACGATCAAGCTCCCGCAGGAGTACACGACGTTCGGGACGTAACCGTCGCGGCCATCGTCGGGCGGCGTGATCAAGGGCTCTTGCAGGTGACCGATCACGCGGAGAGGGTCGTCGAGGTCGAGAAGCATCGCACCGATGCTGTACTCGCGAACCGGGCCTACGCCATGTGTGATGACAAGCCACCCAGCCGCCGTTTCGAGTGGCGACCCACAGTTTCCGACACGCGCAAGCGCCCACGGCTCCAGAGGGGCTTCGATCTTGTGGGCGGTTTCCCACACCCGCGGGTTGGTGGAGGTCATGACGTAGTTGTTCTCGCCGTCGAAACGCGAGAGCGCCACGTACTGACCGCCGACCTTGCGCGGGAAGAGGGCGGCACCCTTGTTGGCCGCGCACCCCCCGCTGAGAGTCGAAACGTGGAATGTCAGAAAATCGCTCGTTTCGATCAGCTGAGGAAGAACTCGAAACCCGTCGAAAGCCGTGTAGGTCGCGTAGTAGCGAACGGGTTCGCCCTCCTCGACGAACCGTACGAACCGGGCATCTTCCAATCCGTGACTTTCGATTGGGGAGAACGGGAAGATGACACGCTCGGACAGGTCGGTGCTCGTGGGGAACGAGAGCGTGTAGTTCGACGTCGCTAGCCAGTGCATTGCCTTGGTCGCAGGGCAAGACAACATCGCTGGTGCGCTGGTGCCCTCAATCGCTTCAATGGCTTCGCTGAGGTGAGCCAGTTCGAACCGGCGAGGGAGGCCTTCAATGACGAGCGACGCGATCTCGTCGACGATGTTCATGTCCTCTAGCTTTTCCCGGAACGCTTCCTTGTCGAACAGAGGCGGTTCGTAGTGTCCAGTGACAGCGAACCGGCTCGGCGGCTCCACGAAAACCTCGCCGTCGGCGTCGACGATCGCGGACCGGAATTGGATGGCGGACAGGTGACCCTCGCCAATCGACCGGACGCTCAAAACGACTCGTACTTCGCCCTCGCCTAGCCCGGATTGATCCACTGCAGCGACGATCGACGGGTTCGTCAGTGCCGCCGACTCCAGGGCGTATTCCTCCGTGTAGTAGGCGCCGAGCAGCTTGCGACGCGCCAGGGACAGCCAATCCAGTTCGTGCGAACCGTGCGCCACGAAGGCAAAGTTCTCAACAAGAACACTGTCGAGATCCAGGTGGCGGTCATCGAACCGTTCGATCACACGAGTAAGAGATCGGTTGACGTCATCGTCCGACAGTTCACAGACACGCCGCACGAGACCGCTATCGAGACGGGTTTGCGAACTCGGCAGAAATGGGCGAGCAATGACCCGGCGGATGTCCGCCCGCAGTCCCTCAACCGGTGACGCAGACAGCCGCGGGGAATCGTATTGATCAATCGCCATGCCCCCCTCTACCCGCTCAGGCGGCTATCGAACCGCGTGAAGCGATAACGACGCGCATGCAGCCCTATCCGGCTTGACTCTCCGTTCGAGTTCACTACCCCGTGTTGCAAGTTTTTAGACGGCCAATTGTGTGTCACCTGCTGCGGCGGCGGGCACGGCGATCAGGCTCCGACCGAGAGGCTCGAGGTCGCGTTCGCCGTGACACTGCCGGATGTAGAGCGCGAGCTGCTGCGTACGCGTGACGGTCGTCGGGTCGAACGCCAGCGGGCCCGGACCCGCTCCGACCGCAAGGTCCTCCATTGCGAACATGCACGCCCGCTCAACGACGTGCCGTACCGACCGGGCCCGCGCTTGCGCAGACCGATAGTCGTCGGGGTTCGTATCGATATCGAATGCCGCCTTCGTCACGAGTGAAGCGGCGGCTTCGGACCACGCTCCGGCGCCACCGAGGCGGGCGAAAGAGTGTCCGTCAGTTCGTTGCCAGAGTGCCGTGTAGTGATCGACGAGGCCGCCAAGACCGCCGGCCCAGCAGGCAGCAACACCGATAGCGCCATGCCAGAAGCCAGAGCGTCGGGCGTAGGCGTCCGGCTCGCCGAGCACCGCAGTCGCCGCGATCGAGCCCTCGAATCGCATCGATGCTGTGCCGGTGGCGGCGAAGGCCGGAGAGCACCATTGTTGCGAGGTCTTGACGACGGAACCCTCTTGAGCCCCAAGGTCGAGGAGGAGTTCGCGTCGACCGCCAGCAATGTCGGACGTCCTGGCAACGACGAGCGCACGGTCAACAATTCCAACGCCGGTACACCATGGCACGATCCCGGTTACCCGGTACCCGTGTTCAAAGGCCGTGGCCACGAGTGGCTCGGGCCCGCGTGCCGCCCACACCCCGTAGAGGCCAGGACGAAGTTCCCGGCCAAGGTCGGCAGCGATGGCGTGAGCGTCATGGTGCGCCTCGGCAAGCCGCGCCAGTTCCACATCTCGGTAAGCAACCTCGTAGAGCGCACGAAACCGGTCGGGAGTCGAGCCGCGACCGGGCACCGGCAGGGCCACTCGGACAGCGCCAATCAGCGCGTCGCGGAGGCGATGCACCTCGGCTGCGAGGTCTGGCCCGGTTGCTATTCCCATGAGTTCGCCAGGGCGTGCGAAAAGCCACCGGCTACCCGGCCCGACAAACGACCGCTCGTCGAGACGGTGAGGCCGAGCGGCGACACTGTCCGAAAGCGTCGACGGACAACTTCGTTCCAGAGCAGCCGATCCTCGGACCTTCGGACCGCAGGGAAGCCGCCGGCCGCCAGATACGCCTGGGCGCGCAGACCCATGTTCGCGCCGTGGACATGGTCATGCTCGCACTCGCGAAGGGCATAGTTTCGGGTGAATAGATCCATCAACGCCTCGGTTCGATCGGCGTCGTCGGCGATCTCGACGGTGCCGGCTATGGCGTCATAGCCCCCCTCTGCCAGGCTGACCTGAGAGACCAGCCAGTCAAGGGGAACCTGTGAGTCGGCGTCGGTCGACGCGATCCATGTTGCCTTCATCGATGACACACGCGCCGAACGCTGCGTTCGTAGTCCGTTTGTTACGGCGGCCCGCCGAGCGGCACCGACCGAGCTCCAGCGTCCATGAACGACCCTGATGAGGGGGCACACGCGCGCCAGATCGTCGAGCAGTTCGGCCGTGCCATCGATGCAGGTGTCCGCAGCAACCGAGATGGTGACGCAAACGTTTGGATGGAGCTCGTCGGCCGCGGCGAGAAGGCCGGCGATAGACGGGCCGATGCGATGCACCTCGTCCTTGGCCGGAACCGCAATCACGATCGCATCGATTCGAGGGCGCACCCTCATGGCCGGTCCCAAACGTCAAGTACGAATGCTGGCTCGCGGTGGTGCACGATGGGCTTGCCGAAGATCCGCGTGATGACGTGATGGACGGCCATGCCGCCGAGCAGGTGGTCGTCGGAATAGCCGAGCCAGTGCACCCCGATCAACTGCCCGTCGGCGGTGAGTCGCTCTCTCGCCTGTCCGACGATCGTGGCCAGCTCCGACTCGTCCCAGTAGTAGCCGATCTCTGAAAACACGATGAGGTCGAAGGCACCCGATGGCCAGTCCTCGGGAAGGGCACCCTGCTCAATGGAGACGTTCGCAAGCGCGGTCAGCTTTTTGGTGGCTGATCGGATCGCGGTAGGCGACGTGTCGATGGCAACGACTTTGTCGGCGCGCTCTGCCAGCCGACTAGTCAAGGCGCCGATCGAGCACCCGGGCTCGAAGCAGCGCCGATAGCGGCGGCGGGGTAAGCACGCCACGGTCACGTCGTACTTGCGCTGCTCGTATGCAGACGAAGCAAAGCGCCATGGGTCGGTATCCGAGCGATAGGCGCGGTCGAACTGCTCAAGGTCGATCCTCACTGGCTCCTCCTTGCGAGGAGCTCCAGCTTGCGTTCGATGGAAGGGACACCACTGTCCACTTGTTGCACAAATGGGCTTGCCCGGAAACCCAAAGGTTCAAACATTTCTTGTCCGACCCCAGCCCAGGGTAGCTACTCGTCACACCGGAGGTCGCCGACTCATCTCCGGGGGACGAAGGCCCGGCTGGGTAGATGCGGGACGCATATACCAGGGGCGCGATCTATAATTCGGCGTGCTCGGGTCGGATGCCGCTGTTCAAATCCGACTCGCCACCCCGACGATTCCTGGGGGCAAGAATATTTAGGGAGATTCGATGTTGATCGGTCCACACCGGCGCTTTTGGGCGCGTGTTTTCATCGCGACCGTGACAGTTGGTTCACTCCTGGTCGGCGTGACACAGAGCTCCTACACGGCCGCGGCTCAGACCGCGCCCATCCTCACGGCAGCCAAGGTTCGGATTGCGATACCGGGTGCAGAGAACAACCTCACCCCATTCACCATCACGTTTGGTGCCACGCCGAACACGCACGACTTTTTGATGATGGTGTACGACTCGCTGTTTTGGTCGCAGGTCAAACCCGAGCCCGATCCGTGGCTGGCGGAAAGTGCGATTCCGAACGCCGATTTCACATCGTGGACAGTGAAGCTGAAGCCGAAGCTCACTTGGCACGATGGCAAGCCGCTCACCGCCGATGACATTTTGTTCACGTTCGAATATTTCTTAAAGAACAAGTCGGCGTCGGGCCGGTACGCCCATCACGTGGCCGATGTGCCTCCGTTCAAGAGCGGCGTCGTCCTCGATCCGCTCACCGTGCGCCTCGACTTCTCTACACCGGCCCCCCAGTTCAAGGCATTGCCCGGCGCCGACCTTCCGATCATTCCGAAACACCAGTGGGAGTCCGTCACCGATATCAAGACCATGACTGCGCTGCCGATCGGCTCGGGTCCGTATCAGCTGGTCGAGATTCAACCAGATCAGCTCTACAAGTTGAAGGCTAATCCCAGTCACGTGATGGGCAAACCAACGGTCGATGAGATCGATCTCGTTATCGTGAAGGATCCTGCGGCGGCGTTTGCGGCCTTGAAGACCGGCGATGTCGACATGGTCGCCCGCAACGTTCCGCCGGAACTCGCCAAGGACTTCGCAGGTGACAGCAAAATTAAGGTGATTGCAGGTTCGAAGTTCGAGACGTCGCAGATCTTCTTCAACGCCAGGAAGGCACCGCTGAGCGATCCGGTTCTGCGCAAGGCCATCTCGATGTCGCTGAACCTGAAGGCCGTCGTTGAGACCGCTCTGCTCGGCAAGGGCGAGCCGGGCAGCGACACCTTCATCCATCCCGATTCTCCGTGGGCGTCCCTGAAATCGTCTCATGGTTTCGATGTAGCCGGCGCCAACGCCATGCTCGACAAGGCCGGGTACACACTCGGTGCCGACAAAGTGCGCACCTCTGCCGACGGGACCAAGCTCAAGTTCTCCGTACTGGTCAACTCGTTTGAGCCCACCGAGATCCGCGCCGCCCAACTCGTGGCCGAACAGGCTGCAGCCATTGGAGTCACGCTCGTTGTCGAGACGCTTGACCCCGCTGCGTTGCGTGCGAGACGAACCGCAACGGTGGCCGAGGTTCCCAAGTTCGACGCCTATGTATCAACGCTCGAAGCGCACGCCCACGTTGACCCTGACGGCCTCTACTACTTCTTCCATAGCCCTGGCACCAAGGGATTCGGTGTGTCGGTAAGCGGGTTCTCGAACGCCAAATTCGATGCTACCGTTGAGGGTGCCACGGTGATTGGGCTTGGTGACCGCCTCGACGAACTCCAGGCGGCCGAAGATGTGTTGGCGGCCGAGATCCCCGGGCAGGTGCTCTGGTATCGCACCGGAGAATACGCCTACCGCCCCGACGCCTACGGCGGCTGGGTGTCGGATCCCGGGCACGGCATCTTCACCAAGCGGTCGTTCGCTCCCGACACCGTCAAGGCCGCGCACCCGGTCCAGGTGACCACGACAACCGTCGCGGCATCGAGCGGTTCGACTGCGGCAGCAACTACTACAACGGTCACTGCCACTACGACGTCCGAAGGTGATGGCCGATCGAGTGCACTTGCGTGGGTACTCGGTATCGGTGCCGTTGTCGTTGGTGGCGTCGCAGTGGCAGCGCGATCACGGCGTCGCCGGTCCCATGACGATGCCGACGACTAAAATCATCTCCCCTCGCCGGCCACGTCGCGGTCGGCGAGGGATGTTCACGCTCGCCCGTTACGCACTCGTGACGCTGGTGGCGATCACCCTCAACTTCGCTCTGCCGCGTATGGCGCCCGGAAACGTCGTCGACTATCTGCTCCCACCAGAGGTGGCTGGTTCGGTGAGCGAGGCCGATCGTCAAGGGCTGCTCCGCCAGTTTCAACTCGACAAATCGGTTGCCCATCAGTACGGCGTGTACTTGAGCAACCTTTCTCGGGGCGACCTGATGGTCAGCGCTCGATACGGGCGACCCGTGCGGGATCTGCTGCTCGAACGCGTCGGCTGGACGGTGCTGCTTGTGGGCAGCGCCTTGCTTATTGCCACCGTGATTGGTGTGTCGCTGGGCTTCCGTTCGGGTTGGCGTCGTGGCGGTGCTCGAGATGTGGGCGCTCTTGGCGCGGTCCTGCTCGCCGACTCCACGCCTCCCTTCTTCGTCGGCAGCATGCTGCTGCTCGTGTTCTCGGTAAAGCTCGGCTGGGTCCCTACATTCGGGGCGAGACCGTGGGAAGGAGCGAGTGGTCTGGCGCTTGCCGGCGGGATACTTCAACGCCTCGTACTGCCGCTTGTCACGTTGGTCATCGCCAGCGTCGGCCCGGTCTTTCTCGTGGCCCGCTCAGCAATGATCTCCGAAACTCGCGAAGATTATCTGCTCGGCGCTCAGGCTCGTGGCTTGAAGGGTCGGCAAGTTCGTCGACACGCGCAGCGCAACGCCATGCTGCCCGTTTCTACGGTGGTGCTGGTCAGCATCGGGTCAATGGTCGGTGGTGCCACCGTGGTCGAAACCGTGTTCTCGTACCCGGGTCTCGGTCGGCTGATGTACGAGAGCATCGTTGCCCGCGACTATCCAGTTATCCAAGGAGCCGCTCTGTTGCTCGTGCTCTCGGTGGTGGCGGCGAACTTTGTCAACGATCTGCTGTACCCGTTGCTCGACCCGCGGGTGCGTCGATCGCGTTCGGCATCGCAATGACCAGCCATCCGACGAACGTGAACCGTCGTCGCCGAGACCTCTCACCGACGGCACGGGTGCTCGGTGGCATCGGGGTTGCGCTCCTCGGTCTTGTGATAGCGGCTGCCGTGTTCGCCCCGCGGCTCACGCCGTACAGTCCCCGCGAACGCTCGGGGCTGCCGTACCTGCGACCGGGCGGTAGCCACTTGCTCGGTACGAACGACATCGGCCAAGACCTCTTTTCGCAACTCCTGCATGGTGCACGCGTGTCGCTCACCGTTGCGGCCATTTCGGCCGCTATCGCCGTGGTCCTTGGTCTGGCGGTAGCGGTGCTGGCCGGTTACCGCCGTGGCCGCGCCGAATCGGCGCTGATGGGCATCGTCGACATCACGTTGGCTTTCCCGTTCCTCGTGCTGGTCGTCGTGCTGTCCACGTTTCTCGGTCGGTCGGTTGCCGCAATGGTCCTGGTACTGAGCAGCGTTCTGTGGGCCCGGCCAGCCCGAGTGTTTCGTTCCCAGGTGCTCAAGGTCATCGAGTACGGCCATATGACGACGGCACAGGCGATGGGGGTGAGCCCGATCCGAATTGTCGGCGTCCACCTGCTGCCGCGTCTGGTGCCCATCGCCGTGGCGCAGATCGTTCGGGTCGCCAACATAGCAGTGCTCATCGAAGCTGCTTTGGCCTTCCTCGGGCTCGGCGACGTCGGACGAATCAGTTGGGGCGGCATGCTGTATTTCGCCAATACGCATAATGCGGTGCTCACCGACGCGTGGCTGTGGTGGATTGTGCCGCCCGGACTTGCGCTGACGGTCACGATCGTCGGGCTGGCATTGCTTGGCTATGCCATCGAGGAGTGGGCCGACCCGCGCCTCGTCACCGGTGCCGGGCCGGTCATTGGTCGACGAGCCTCAGCTCGCCGGTTGGCGTCACCTGAGGTAACCGTCACATCGGACACGCGTGCTCTCGTGCTAACCGATCTCAGCGTGGTCTATCGGTCGCCGCACGGCGACGTGCCGGCGGTGAGTGATGTCGATCTCGATGTTGCCACCGGTCGCATCGTGGGACTGGTCGGCGAATCGGGATCCGGCAAATCGACCCTGGCGCTCGCCCTGCTCGGACTGCACCGGCCACCGGCGCGGGTCGTGAGCGGGCAGGGATCCATCGCAGGCCACGCGGTAGCGCTCACCCGTCGAGCCACGGTGGAACCGCTCCGAGGGCGTGCCGTCGGCTTCGTTCCGCAGAACGCCATGAGTTCGCTGAACCCGGCCTACCGGGTGCTGCGTCAGGTGATCGAAGCTGCCGAGGTTAGTGGTCTGGACGACGCGTCAGGCCGGGCGGCGGAGATGCTCGAACGGGTGCAGATCCCTCCGGCACGATGGTCGGCGTTTCCGCATGAGTTGAGCGGCGGCATGCGCCAGCGGGTCGCCATCGCTGCTGCGCTCGTGAACCGACCAAGCCTGCTGGTCGCCGATGAACCGACAAGCGGCCTCGATGTCACGACGCAACTCACCATTCTGGAGTTGCTCGCCGACCTGAACCGATCGCTCGGCCTGGGTGTGCTGCTAATCTCCCACGACCTACCGATGCTGGCCCGGGTCGCCGACGAGATCGCGGTGATGTACGCCGGGCGAATCGTGGAACACGGACCCACCCGCCTCATCATTGACAACCCGTCGCACCCCTATACGCGCGGTCTGCTGCAGTCGTTTCCGCCGCTGCGCGGCCCGCGTGAGTTGCGCGGTATTCCCGGTGATCCACCCGACCTTCGGGCTTTACCGGTCGGATGCTCGTTCGCTCCCCGATGTGCGTTTGTGCACGACCGCTGCCACACCGCTCGGCCCGAACTCGCCGTGGTCACCGACAACCGCCGCGTCGCGTGCGTGCTGTCCGACGCAGTGCCGGAGTTGTCTCGATGACCGCGTTGGCTCAGCTGCTCGGTGTTTCGCGCGGGTACGGCGGCGACGACAATCGTGTCGAAGCGGTCCGTCACGTCAATCTCGCGGTTGCGCTCGGCGAGATCGTCGGCGTCGTCGGGCTGAGCGGGGCCGGGAAAAGCACGTTAGGTCGACTCCTGCTCGGCCTCGAACGCCCCGACACCGGGCGGGTCCTGTTCGACGGTGTCGACCTCGCCGCTGTAGGCCATCGAGAGCTGCGCACGATCAAACGCCAGTTCCAGCTGATACTTCAGGACCCATTCACCAGTCTGCACCCGTCGTTGCGGGTCGCGTCAATCATTGGCGAGCCGTTGATAGTGCAGCACATGCGACGTCTTGAGCGCAGCGCAGCTGTACACGCCAGCCTCGAGCGGGTCGGCCTCACACCGGTCAGCGACTATGCTTCCCGCTTTCCTCACGAGCTGTCTGGTGGCCAGCGTCAGCGGGTCGCCGTCGCCCGTGCACTAGTGGCCCGCCCCCGGCTGGTCGTTGCCGACGAGCCGACCTCGATGCTTGACGCCTCGCTTCGGTCGGGGATCCTGGAGTTGCTCAGCGTGCTGCGTGCGGACGTGGGGACCGCCATCGTCTTCATTACCCACGACCTCGCGTCGGCCCGATGCCTGTGCGATCGGGTCGTTGTGGTGTCGGACGGCCGCCTCGTGGCCGACAGCACCCCGGACGATCTGGTGAGCAACCCGCCGAACCAACTGGTAGCCGATCTCGTGGCCGCCAGCGAACATCTCATTCCCATCCAGCCATCCCAACACGATCAGGAGACCATCCCATGACACAACGAGCAAAGCTCATCTTCTTCACCTCGGCCGACTGCCGCGAAAACGCTCGACCCATTCGCAACGCACTGCATTTCGCCTTGGTCGGCCAACAGGCCGGTCTGAAGACCGAAGTGCGCCTCGCCGGCGACGCCGTTCGTGTCGTCCAACCCGACGGACTCGCCGACAGCCAAGACGGACGCGAGGCCCGTGAGAAGTTGGAGGAGTACCAAACCCTCAAGGGCTACACCAGTCTTTGACCCGGCTGCATCGACACCCGTGGGGTGTCAGACGATCAGATCGACAGCATTGGTGGCGTCCGGCGCGATCTGGCCGACATCCTTACCGAAGTGGCCGACGGAACCTCCCGGTTCATCTTCCTCGGCTAGATGGCGAAGTGTTAAAGCGAGCGGTAGTTGTGAGCGGTAGCTGTGACGCCGAAGGTAAACTAGCGCCCAGCCGACGTCGTTAGCAGATGCGGGGGAGCGGGTCGCCCACGAGGAGGTCGACGATACGCGTTCCACCGATGGTGGTGCGCAGCACCACCATGCCTTCGGGCTCCGGCGCGACCTCACCCACCACCCTGGCTGCTGGGCCTAGGGCGGCGCGGGCCGCCTCGGCCTGGTCATGCGGCACGATCGCCACCAGTTTGCCCTCGTTGGCGATATACAGCGGATCAAGGCCAAGCAGTTCGCACGCACCCGCCACTACGGGGTTCACCGGCAGGGTAGGTTCGTCGAGCCATACGCCTAGCCCGCATTCACGCACCAGTTCGTTGAGTGCACTCGCCAACCCGCCGCGGGTGGGGTCACGCAACCAGCGGGTGTCGGGCACGGCGGCCAGCAACGCAGCAGCCTGCGGGTATACCGATGCGCTGTCGGAACGAATGTCGCCGGTGAGTTGCAGGTCGCCACGCGCCATCAAGATCGCCACGCCGTGGTCACCGATGGGACCAGACACCACAACCCGATCACCGGGCTGAACCTGGTCGGCCCCGAGATGCACATCCAGAGATCGAACGCCGATACCCGTGGTGGTGATGTACATACCGTCGGCCGCGCCGCGCTCCACCACCTTGGTGTCGCCTGCGACGATAGACACCCCGGCCGATGTTGCGGCTTCGGCCATGTCGGCCACGATGGCCGACAATTCGTCGATGGCCAGACCTTCCTCCAGTACGAACGCTGCGGTGAGCCAGCGCGGTTGCGCTCCCATGACCGCCAGATCGTTGACCGTGCCATGCACTGCAAGGTGGCCAATGGAGCCGCCCGGAAACCGGCGGGGTTTCACAACGAAACTATCGGTGCTGACCACCAATCGGTAACCCGCGGGTACGTCAAGTACTGCACCATCCTCGTGACGATCGAGCCAGGCGTTCGCGAACGCCGGCGCGAACACGGCATCGAAAAGTGCGGCTGACGACTGACCACCAGCTCCGTGGGCTAGCGTCACGACCTCGTCGGTGAAGCGGCGCTTCCTAGCGGCGCGGCTCAACGCGGCTTGGCTGTTAGCTGAAGCCGACCGTAGTTATAGAAGGCGGCGCACGCGCCCTCCGACGACACCATGCACGTGCCGATTGGCGTTTGTGGCGTGCACGCGGTGCCGAACACCTTGCACTCCCATGGCCGGATGGCGCCCTTAAGTACTTCGCCGCACTGACAGGCCTTGGGGTCGGCGACCCGGATACCCGGCACGGTAAATCGGTCCTCGGCATCGAAGGAGCGATAGGTATCGCGCAGTCGCAGGGCCGATTGCGCGATGAACCCGAGGCCCCGCCATTCGAAGTGCGGCCGAAGCTCGAACACATCCTCGAGCGCAGTCAGGGCTACGCGATTGCCGTCGTCGGGCACCACCCGGCGGTACTGGTTCTCGACCTCGTGGCGACCTTCGGCCAGCTGGGCGAGCAGCATCACGATGGACTGAAGGATATCGACGGGCTCGAAGCCGGCGACCACGAACGGTAGGCCGTACCGCTCGGGTACGAACCGGTACGGCCGGGTGCCGATGACGGTGGACACGTGGCCGGGGCCGAGAAACCCGTCGAGCCGGTGACCGGGGCTGTCGAGGATGGCCTTGATGGGCGGCACGATGGTGACGTGGTTGCTGAACACGCTGAAGTTCGTGACGTGATGCCGCTTCGCGTGCTGCAGCGTGAGTGCCGTGGACGGTGCGGTGGTCTCGAAACCCACAGCGAAGAACACGACCTCGCGTTCGGGGTTCCGTTGGGCCAGGTCGAGGGCGTCGAGCGGCGAATACACCATGCGCACATCGGCGCCTTTCGCCTTGGCTTCGAGCAACGTGGATGCACTGCCGGGTACGCGCAGCATGTCGCCAAAGGTGGTGAAGATCACGCCAGGGGTTTCGGCCACCGCAATAGCATCGTCGACTCGACCCATGGGAATGACGCACACGGGGCATCCGGGTCCGTGGATGAGCTCGACGTTCTCGGGCAGCAGTTGTTCGAGGCCGTGGCGATAGATGGCGTGGGTGTGGCCGCCGCACACCTCCATAAGCCGCCTGTGCGGTTGGCCTGCGGCCAACTCGGCGACCCGTTCGAGCAGGATTCTAGCGGCCGCCGGATCGCGGAACTCGTCGACAAACCTCATGTCGGCGCGTCGTTGGACATCGCGGCGACAAGATGATCGATGAGCACCGCTTGGGCCTCCTGGATTCGATGGACGCTCGCCGACGCAACCCGCAGGCAGAACTCGACCGAGTTGTGGTCGGCCATGGGGCCACCATCGTACCCTGCAAGCGCAACGGTGCGGATGCCAAGGCGACGCGCTGCGGTACAGGCAATGAGAAGGTTGGCCGACGCTCCGCTGGTAGAAAAAACGATCAGCGAGTCGCCCGCCCGCGCGTACGCCTCGACCTGGCGAGCGAAGATCAGTTCGACGCCCACATCGTTGGCAAGCGCCGTGATGGTGACTGGGTCGGCCACCAACGAACGAACTCGATACCCGGCCGAACGCAGCAGACGACCCAGGCGTTCGGCATCGCACGCCGAGCCTCCGTTGCCAGCGACAAGAATTTGCGACGACGAGCGCAGCACGCCGACCGCGTGGTGCAGCACGAACTGATTAGCGACGATGGTGCTGGTCGCCAGCTCGCCGGACTCGCGCCACTTGTCCTCGGCCGAACGAGCAAGATCGGTGAGCAGCGCAGTGCGATCGGTTATAGCGTTCTCGTCGAGGAACGGGTACAGGAAACTGGTCACCTGCGCCGCCCGATGACGGTGGCGGCGTGAGTGAGCACGAGGTCGCCCACGGCCAGGTTGCCTACCAGGTCGCCAGCTTCCACGGGTCCGCATGCAGTTCGGACCCGCACCATGCCATGGTCGCCGACCACGCTGATTTCGCCCGTGACCGCATCGTCGGCGCACACAGCACAATCAGTCGCAGAGGGAACGGCAGCGACAAGGTCGGGGTGCTGCAGGCACACATGGCACAGTTCCCACAGCAGGTGATAGGCCCGCACGACATCGGCCTCGTTACGGCAAAGCACGACCACATCGGCGTCACCAGCGGGTGGTGAGTCGTGCAGGCTGAGCCACACAACGGCCGCGCCCCACGCCTCGGCCCGCGCTGCCAATTCGGCGAGTGGCTCGCACGTGGGCTCGCCAATCTGCACGATGACATCACCGGTTTGCACAAGGGCTCGGGCCTGGTTCACGAGGTCGGATCCGGTAATGGCGGCACTCGGCAGCGTCGGGCTGCCGACGATGACCGGATGTACGAACTCGACCGCAACATGGCGGGCGTGATCGTCGCGGCCAGGGGCAACAGACCACAGCGTGGCACCGGCCGAAAATCTACGAGCCAGTATCAGTGCGGCGGTCGCCACCGCGACGGATTCGCTCCGGGCCTCGGTCATCGCGCGATGCTGGCTCGATAGGCCGCCAACTCGTCATCCTCGTCGTTCTCACTGTCGAGCAGCACGATGAAGTCGAGCTGACGGCGAGCCTCGTCCTCGTCGATGATCGCCATGGCGAATCCCACATGCAGCAGCACCCAGTGACCCACCGCCAATCCGTCGGGAGCCACCAGGCTGATGTCGATGACGCGCTGCAGGCCGGTGACATCGACCAGGGCTTGACGCTCATCGATGATGTTGACGACCTGCGCTGGCACTCCTACGCACATGCTCGTGCTCCGACCTGCAGCAGGCGGCCGGCGATCGCGCCGACCGCCACGGCGACTGCACCGTGAGGTGCGTGGTCGAGTACCGACGTTGCGGCCCGGTCGGCGGTTGTGACTTCGTCGGAGAACGGCAACTCACCGTCGACCACGAGGTCGAGGGTGGCAGCGAACTCGCGGATGGCGTCGCCATCGGCGGGCGACCGCACCTTGTTGGCCACCACGCCGAGATGCACCAGCGGAAGTTCACGAGCAAGACGAGCTTGGAGGCGGATGGTTTCGAGCGACCGGAAGTACGGCTCGGCGACAAGCAGCAGCACATCGGCGTGTCGGGCTGTGCCGCGCGACAGGTGCTCGGGTGATGCTTCGAGATCCATGATGGTGACAGTGCCGAGGGCCCCTCCGAGATCGGCCAATAGCGCCGAGCCGACCGCGTGGGCACCACATAGGCAGCCTTCGTCGGCGTGCTGGGGCATGCCCATTCGAACCAGGCGAACGCCATCGGGCGCGATGGTGGAATGAGCGCGCAGCACCTCGTCGAGGGGAAGCCGTAACGCCGCGCCGCCGAGCTTGCGCGAGACCAGATCGAGCGGGAGGATCGGGGTGGCTTCAACGAGCGCGAGGTCTGCACCGAGCGCAGGGCCTAGGTTCGGGTTCGTGTCGGCGTCGATAGCCACTACTGGGTAACCAAGCCGAGCGAAGGTACGGGCCAGCGACGCTGACAGCGTGGTTTTACCGGCCCCGCCCTTACCGGCCACAGCAATTCTCATCGGGAAACTTCCGCAGCGGCGATTGCGGACGAAAGCTGGCTGTGCGCCAGTGAAAGTTCGACAAGGGCCTCGTCGGCCGCCCCCCGACCTGACTCGGTCAGGTCGTACACCCTGCGTGGTGGACCAACGTTCGACGGCTCCCAACCGGCATCGACGTACTCGCTCTGCTCTAGCGTGCGCAGCATGCGATAGACGCCGGCCAGGTCGACGCTCAGCCCGCCAGCCACGAGCTGCTCCATGAGTTCATAACCGTGGCTCGAACCGCTTCGAAGCAACAGCAGCAGCATCGATCGCAGAAACGATCGGGGCAGTCCGGTATCAGCCATGGTCGTGTCTCTCCTGGTCGTCGTGTCCGTTACCACGTCGGGCCGCGACACATGCCTCGGCCTCGTCGACCGAGGAGTGGCACCAGCAGTCGTCGCTGCACTCACCATGTGTTGGCTTCATCATGTCGGCAAACGACGCCCGGAACTCCTCGGCGCCCTCGCGTAAACCCAGTTCGGACAGGGCAAACCAATCGCCATCGAGAACAAGGCGACCTTCGGAGACGAGTCGATGCAAGTAGGTGACCCCGAGGGAAGCGTCGACACCGAGAAATCGTTCGATGAGCCCTGCGTCGACGACATCGCCGAAACCCTCACCTCGCAACCAATACATCACCTGCAGTATTTCACTGCGCCAGTACAGCGCAGCGAGAGCCGGCGATTTCGGCGACGGCGCGCGGTCGGTCATTCGGCGACCGCCACCAATGCTTCAGCCTGGGTAGCAATGCCGTCGAGTGCGCCGGCGATGACGCCCAATTGACCGTTTACCTTCACGACATTCGGGCCGATGGAAGCGCACTGCGTTTCGATGGCACGAACGCCGAATGTGACCCGTGACAGCGATGCCGAGCTGTTGCGCAGCGAACGCGAGATTCGAGACAAGTACCACGCCAGCGCGGCGACGACGAGTACGATCTCGACAAGCGTGAGGACGGTGAGCAGTGCTCTCATAACTGATCTCCGCCAAGGGCACCCTTGAGAAATGCATCGTGGCGTAGCGCCTCGGCAGTCAGGGCATCGAGCCGATTCGGGGTTTGCGCCAGCATCCAAGTAGTGGCGGTATTTCGAGCCACCTGTTTGCCCATCTGCCAGATCGCCTCGGTACCTTCCTCGATGGCGCGGACCTTGCGGTAGAAGATTTCGAGAAGCACGACGGCCACGATGGCCACAACGAGGCCCAGCCCGAGCGTAATCCACCAGGCGGTGTTGGTCGACATGTCACGCCCCTTTGCTGGCGAGGTGTTCGCGGGCGGCGGTGGCAGCGGCGGTAATGCGGTCCACCGTGCGATTCGTGGTGTTGATTTCCCACAGGGGTGCCGTGTTGTCCCGGGCCGACTCGAGCGCCGACAGAATGTTTCCCGCTTTCGCTCCCGCCCGTGCGGCGCCGCGAATCATGAGCAGCAGCAGCGCGACGACGAGCGCGACCACAATGGTCCCGACAATCCAGCCGATTGACCAACCCGACATGCGTCCCCCTTGACGTTCGCGCCAGCAGGTGACCCCGACCGGACAGTAGATGTATAGTACACCTACCGATCGCACTCGTCCGACACCCGCCGGGCCGTTGCGGCGGTAGGACAAGGGGAAGCGTTCATGGCGACGTACACCGCCGTCGATCCGCATCACGAGTTCGAATACGACCGAATTCCACTCATTACCGACCCCCACGATCCGCTGGCGCCCATCGGTCGTCGCAGTCGACTCCGACCGCCCAAGACCGACTCAGTGGTTACCGGCCCGCTCGAGAAGGCGTACCTGTTCTGGCTGGTCGGCGCGTCGTGCGACGGCTGCACCATAGCGGTGTCGGGCGCGACGCACCCGAAAGTAGAGCATCTGCTGAACGGCATCGTGCCGGGGCTACCTCGCATCGAGCTGATCCACACGGTGCTCTCGGTCGAGTCGGGTGCCGAGTGGATCGAGAACTTGCGGATGGCCGCGGCCGGCGAACTCGACGCGCCCTACCTTATTGCGTGGGAGGGGTCGGTCATGGACGAAACGCTCTCGGGCGAGGGCTACTTCATGGGCCTCGGCGAAGACCCCGAAACCGGTCGGCAGATCACCAGCCTCGAATGGCTCGATCGCATGGCGCCGGGTGCCGCCGCAGTCGTCGCCGTGGGAACGTGCGCAACCTGGGGCGGTATCCCGGCCGCTCACAACAACCCCACCGGGGCCATGGGCGTCATGGATCACCTCGGTAAGGACTACCGCTCGACCCTCGGACTGCCGGTTGTAAACGTGCCCGGCTGCTCGCCGATCGGCGACAACATCCTCGAAACCGTCGCGGCGACGCTCCTGTTCCTGAACGGCATGGCACCCCTGCCCGAGTTCGACGAGCTGGGTCGCCCGGCGTGGTTGTTCACCGAGACCGTGCATCGCCACTGCCCGAGGGCCGGGTACTACGAAGAGGGCCTGTTTGCCGAGCACTACGGCGACAAGGAGTGCCTCGTCGAGCTTGGCTGTTGGGGCCCCGTCGTACAGTGCAACATTGCCGAGCGGGGCATGATCGACGGCCACGGCGGCTGCATGAGCATGGGCGGCATCTGTATCGGCTGCACCATGCCTGGCTTCCCCGACAAGTTCGCACCGTTCTACGCTCCACCCCCCGGCTCGCTCGTGTCAGCCACCATGTCTAGAACCGTCGGCTCGTTCATCCGTCGTCTGCGCACGCTGTCCATGCGCGACAAGCAGATGTCGGCGCGCTGGGAGTCCGAACGCGACCTGCCGTCGGGCTGGGCCCGTTACAACACGACCCCCGTCGGTGCCGAAAAAGTGGCCCAGCGGTTCTATGCGAAGTATCAGCACAGCCGCATCGGAGGAAAGTAGCTATGTGTTTCAAGAATCTCCCCGTCGACTTCGACGCCGACGGTAAGGCGTTCCTGAAACCCGGGCAAACCAACCCATATTCCTTCGACCCGGTTACCTCGCAGCGCTACGTGCGACCGTCGTCGGGAACCGGCACGGCTCTCGCCGATGCGCCACCCCGATTGAAGGAGTGGAGCATTGACCCGGTCACCCGTGTGGCCGGTGCGCTTGCGGTGCATACCGTGCTCGATCTCGATGCTCGGGTCGCTGTCGAGGCCCACTCCATGGCCATGCTGTTCCGCGGCTACGAGGTCATTTTGAAGGGCCGTGACGCTCGAGATGCGATCGATATCTCATCGCGGGCATGCGGCGTGTGCGGCGCTGTACATTCCACCTGCTCGTCGCTCGCTATCGAGATGGCCTTCGGCATCTGCCCGCCACCGCTCGGAGTACTGGTCCGCAACCTCGGCGAAGTAGCCGAGATGTTCTACGACCACCCGCTTCACCTTGGCCTACTGGCCGGACCCGACTACTCGACAGCCATCGTGTCGGTCACGAACCCCGAGCTCATCTCACTCGCCGAGCGCACACCGTCTCGTCATGCCCATGTACACGGGTATCGAACGGTGAAAGACATCATGGATGGTCTGAACCCGCTTGAGGGAAAGATCTATCTCGAATCGCTCGAGTACACCCGAATTGCTCGCGTCATGTGCACACTCATGTACGGCAAGTACCCGCACCCGTCCACGCTTGTTCCCGGCGGGGTGTCGACCACCATCACCACCACCACCTTCAACGAGTACTACGCAAACCTCGGCAAGATCATCGACTACGCCAAGCGACTCGCCGGTATCTGGGACGACCTGTGCGATTTCTTCCTCGAGGCGAACCCTCGCTACGCCGAGGTCGGCGAGCGCCCGAGTAACCTCATCCAGACCGGTATCTGGGACGATCCCGAGGCCTACGACGCCACCTACAAGAACTGCGACGCGTGGGGACAAAAGCGCTACTCGGCACCGGGCATCATCGTGAACGGTGAGCTCATCACCACGCAGCTCACGAAGATCAACATGGGTATCGAGGAATTCGTCGAGCATTCCTACTACGACGACTGGACCGATCAGGGTCGCAAGGCGGGACACTTCCCGACCGACCCGCTGGGCAATCCGATGTCGCCGTATCACATGTGGAACAAAGAGACTATCCCGCGTCCGGAGGGCAAAAACTTCAAGGAGAAGTACTCATGGGCCACTGCGCCGCGTTGGGACCGCCTGTCGATGGAGACCGGTGTGTACGGCCGCATGTGGACCACGGCGATGGCTCGCCAGTTGCCCGACAATCCCTACATCACGGCTACCGGCCATTCTCTGCGAATGGTGCTGCCTCGCCACGAACTTCCGGAAATGGAACTCGAATGGAAGGTGCCCGCCCGGCTCAACGCACTCGAGCGCAACCGTGGCCGGGCCTACGGCGTGGCATTCACAGCGTCCATCGGCATGATCAACTTGATGAAGGCGTTCGAGTACTGGCGTAAGGGCGAGACCAAGGTGGCTACCAGCTACAAGGTGCCCCAGGACGAGCGGGTCGGGGTGGGCTTTTGGGAAGCCGGTCGCGGCTACCTGACCCATCACATGCACATGGACAAGGGCCGACTGCTGAACTACCAGATCAACACGCCATCCACGTGGAACGCCTCGCCCCGTGACCCGTTCGACAAGCCCGGGCCGTACGAAGAAGCCATTGTCGGCACACCCATTCTGGAATCGGGCCGCGACACCGATGTGAAGGGCATCGACATCCTTCGGGCCATTCGCAGCTTCGATCCGTGCATGCCGTGCACCACCCATATCGACACCGGCCACGGCATCATTACCCGCGAAGTCAACTCGTGCGGGTGCACGCTCGAGGACTGACGGTTCGTGCACGAGTACGCCACGGCACCGATCCCCGGGTTCAAGCTCTCGCGCCAGCCCGGCGACCCACCGCCCGGTTGCACGTTGCTCGGCGGCATCGGGCTGCCGTGGCTCCGCGACCTCGACTTCGGCACCACCTGGGTCGACCGTGCGTCGGCCGAGGGAGGCTGGCCCGACAACGTACGTTTCGAGGATCTTTCGTATGCCGCGCACCGGGTGATGCACCGACTCGAAGAACTGCAACCGTCGCGACTTGTCATCGTGGGCTGTATGCCGCGAGGCGACGCTCCGGCAGGCACCATCCGGCGTTACGCGGTTGCCGACCTTCCACCGCTCGATCTGGTCGAGGTACACGAACGGCTCACCGAGGCGGTCGGAGGCATTATCGACCTCGATCACACGATTGCGGTATGTCGCTGGGCCAAGGCCTTCCCCGATGACACCACCATCGTGGAGGTGGAACCCGAAGAGCGCGGGTTCGGCCTCGGCTTTTCGCCGGCTGTCGAGCGAGCGATTGATGAAGTGCTGGTGCTGGTTCGCCGTGGCCTAGCCGGTGGGGAAGAATCGCCTCAATGACGGAACGACTGGAACTCGGAGAGGTGCTGGAACGGATCGCCGCACTGGCCGAGGAACTGGTCGAGAATCCTCGCGTAGGAGAGCTCCTCGATTGGGTCGACGCCTTCCACCGCGAGGGACTCGGCCGGTTCGTCGAACTGGCCCGTGAGTGGCGTGGCGAGATCTTCATCGAGGCTTTGGCCGCCGATGCGGTCGCGGGTGAATTGCTCGGTGCGTACGGACTCATGCCCGGCGATGCGGTGGCGGGCGCGGGGTTCGTGCAGTCCGCGCTCAGCGAGGTTCGCCCGTACCTGCGTAGCCACGGTGGCGATCTGGAAGTGGTCAGCGTGCGCGACGGCATCGTCACCCTCGAGCGCCACGGCACGTGCGACGGCTGCACCGGCATCGATGCAACCATTTCCGACCGTGTCGATGAGGCATTGCGGCGCACCTGGGACGACTACCGCCGTGTCGAACTGGTCTTAAGTACCGCCGCGTTGCACCCGCCACCCGCGGCCGGCCAGATCGCGACCGGGCTGAAAATCGGTCGACGGCCGTCGTAGCGATGCAGGCCGAAGAACTGGCGTACCGAGCCCGCGCCCTCGCCCAAAGCCACCCCCTAACTGACGCCGCCACTGCCTTTCGTGCCTACCACGTTGCGCTTGAACGGGACCGCCAGGCCATGGCGCAGTTCGCCGAGTGGGCGGCAGTTGCGTTCCTGTCCGGCTACTGCGTGCGCCGGGTCGAGGAGTCGGCCTGTGATGTAGTGCCGTCCATTGCGGAGGGTGATTCGATCGATCGCGCCGCTGAGGTCGCAGCAGCGTTGCGGGCGGGAGAACCCGTCACACTCCTGAACGACGCCGTGGTTATCGAGGCGCTGGACCGGGTGATCACGAGCGAAATTGCAAAACGGTCCGACCAGTGGCGCGAGCAGGTTGGCGAGGCCGAATGGTCCGAGTTCGAGACCTACGCCGCGTGGTGGGTGACATTCGGCTACGCGGCTCGAGCCGCCGAGACGGGCATCGTGGCAAGGAGTTCGATGCCACCCCCCGCAACCATGAGAATCCTGGTGGTCGGGGTCGGCAACATGCTGCAGGGCGACGACGGGTTCGGGGTCGAGTTGGCTCGACGGCTCGCCGAACGCCCCCAGCCCGACGGTGTCAAGATCGACGAGATCGGCATCGGCGGCATCGCCCTCGTGCAGGAACTTATGGCAGGGTATGACGCCTGCATCGTGCTCGACGCCGTCGACCGGGGCCGCCCTCCCGGCACCGTGATGGTGATCGAGCCCGACGTCATCGACGTGCACGACTTCACGCCCGACGTTCGCCATGACATGCTCGCCGACATGCACCTGGCCACCCCATCGCGGGCGCTGATGGTGGCGCGGGCTGTTGGCGTGCTTCCGAAGCGCACTGTCATGGTCGGTTGCCAGCCCGCCGAGATCGAGCGGTTGGAAATCGGGCTATCGCCGGCCGTGGCTGCCGCTGTCGAGCACGCCATCGCCGAGGTGGATCGTTGCATCGCCCAGTTCCAGGCCGAGTTCCAGGCCGAGTTCCAGGTCGGCCAACAGGTCGGCCAACAGGGATGACCACAAACTCACCGGCTGCGAGCACACCGGCCGACGCACTCGAGCAGCAACTGGCGCAGGTTGATCGGCTGGCGCATCCAAAGGAGTGGGCCCTGCTCGCCGGACGTGTTGCCATGGCCCGAGCAGAGTTGGGCAACCCCGCCGGTGCCCTCGCACTGCTCGAACCGGCGGCCGAAATTCTCACGGCTCAGCGAGCGCCTCTCGATCATGGCCGTCTGCTTGTTGGCGCCGCTGTTGCCCGGCGAGCGCTGGGCGACGGTCAGCGGGCGTGGGAACTGTTCGTCGCCGGGGTGGAACTGCTCGCCGGGCGTGCCAGTGCCATCGAAGTCACAGCCGCCCGATCGAATGTTGGGCTGACCGCGGCCGAGCTCGGTCGGCTCGGCGATGCGGTGGCGGCGTTCGATGCCGCAATCGCTGAGGCGCCGGACGACGACAGCCGTCTGCTGGCGTCGCTGCATGTGAACCGCGGTCAGGTGCATCTCGCCGGCTCCGGGGTCGAAGCCCTGGCGTTGGCCCGCGCGGACTTCGAGAGAGCGGCCGGGCTGACCGATTACATGTCGTCGCCCATCCAACACGGCCAGGCCCGCAATGGCCTCGGGGCGATTGCTCAGGCACAAGGCGATCGGGCGGGCGCCGCCGAACACTTCGCCGTGGTCCTTGCCACCTTCACGCCGTTGCAGTTCCCGTTCCAGCATGCGGTAGCGAGCCACAACCTCGGCCTTGCGCTGGCCGACCCCGACGGCTCCGCCGAGTCGCAGCGTCGGGCGCTGGTGGCCTTCGAAACGGCGCTCACGCTGTTCGACCCGAACCGCTACCGAGCGCAATGGTCCGAGTCGTTCGCGCAGGCCGATGAGGTGGACGCACTGCTTGCTCGAAACTACCCCGACTGGAACCGAGACGACCATTTTGTCGCGTTGCTCGCCAGCCTGACCGACTCCGAGCGCCACAACGTTGCCCGAACCCGGCTCGGTCACGTCGCCCAACGCCCCGACCCGCACCGCCGCCGCTCCTTCGCCTCCCTTGCCGCTGCTGCGCTGCACCTCGACGCCAGCGCCCAACGTACGGTCCTGTTGGCCACCATTTCAACGCTGATGGAGCTTCCCGAAACAGTGTTGCAGTCCGGGCTCGCCGGTCAGCTCGACGCGCACCGCGAACTAGATGACGAGGACCACCGGATCGCGGCTGACCGTGCCCTCGACGATGCGATCCACACATTGCTGCATGGCCCTCAACGCGTGCGTGTGCGTGACCTGCTCGAAGCAATGGGATGGCAGCGCCCGTGAATGAGTCGGCGGGTCAGTGCACGTCGGCCGAGCCGCGCCAAACGGTGCGTCGGTTCCTCGATGCCGTCTTGTGGGCCGAGCATGTGACGGTGTGGGAACTGCTCACACCCGACGCTCGCGAGGTGGCGTTGGGGGTGGCGGCCCGCCGAGGCCTCGACGCGGTAGCGGCCGAACGAGCCCGCCAGGGCACGTGGACCGATACCGAACGCGATGCCCTGCTCGGCGCTCTCGTGCGCGGGTTGAGCGTCGACCTGTCCGGTGCAGATCTCGACGAGGTAGACATCGGCCCGGTGGTCGCGCAGACCGACGGTCGAGTGATCGTCGAGTTGGCCGCCACCGCACCGCTCGCCGACATGATCACTGCCGGTCGGGGATGGCCCATTTGTCGGGTGGTGCTGGCACCGGGGTCGACCAATCGGCCCTGGCTTGTCGACCGCATCGTTCGATGACCGGGACCGCCCGACAGCACTATCCGGTTGCCATCTCCCTCGAAGCCGTTGCTTCAGCTTGGGTGCGTCAAGGCAATGCCGAAGCCGGATCGATAGTGCAATTGTCGGCCGAGGTGGTGCCCCGACTGCGCGATGCCAGTGTGTGGGAAACACGGGACGGTCACGGCGTGCGGGCGGCCGTGATTGCTCGACCCGCTTTGCGACTCGAACATGAACCGCTGTGCTGGCTAGCCGGCCTGACGGCCGCGACGCTGGGCGCCGCCGGCACGGCGACATGGTGGCCCGATCGTCTTGTGGCGGGTGACAGCGCCGAGGCGGGCGCCGTCAACGTGGTCGCCATAGCAACTCATGGTCGCCTCGACGCCGTTGTGGTGGCGGGGCGTTGGGTTCTCACAGATGCCCAGGTAGACGTGGAACGGTTCGCAACCGAAGTCCTGCGCTTGCTCGATCTCGCTGCAGTCGACCCCGGCGCGTTGCGTGCCGAGCACGCCAACCGGTCGGGAATGCTCGGCACTAGAGTACGCGCCACACTGCTGCCCCGAGGCGAGGTCCGCGGCATCGCCACGGAGGTCGACGCCGACGGCAGCTTAGTGCTCACATCACCTACGGGCCTTGCCCAGCGTGTGACCGTCGGTCAGGTCCGCCGCGTCACCCCGATCTGACCTAACTCAGCTCAGCGCGCGCCAAAAGCCCAAAGGCTTGCGGGACTTCAAAGCTTTCGACGGCTACGCCGCCGACAACGTCACTGTATCTCTTGGTCGATCTCGCCTATCGGCTCGGCCTCAGGCGACGGAGGCTGCGAGGGATTTGCCGAGGGCGAGCAGCGCGGTGACGGCGGGAGCGTCTGGCGCAGCGTCGAGGGGAGCGACCCCGAGGCGCTCAGCATCGACGATGGCTTCATCGTGAGGCACCACGGCCAACTCGCACCGGTCGAACGCGGCCGAAATCCGAGCAACGTCGGCATCGTCGGTGACCCGACTGGCGACGACGATAACGCGGTCGATGTCACGCTGGCGGGCCAGCGCAACCGCACGTTGGCCGACTTCGATAGATCGAAGGGTCGGCTCCACAACTACGAGCATCACATCAACGGCTTCGCCGCCGAGGCGCACGATGGTGTTGATACCGGCCTCGAAGTCGGCGACGACAACGGCCTCACCAAAATCAACGGTTCCGAGCAACTGCTCGGGGGACAAACCGCATCAAGGTCAACCGGGTTCGGGGTTGTCTATCCGGCTGACGACGGCGAGTCGTACCCCGTCCGGCGCCTCGGAACCGAACCGGTCGATAAGTTCGCCCCAGCTCGGTGCATGCGGCGCGTCGCCGCTGTCGAGCCCTTGGCGCATGGCCACCAACCGGTCGGTTTCGGTGTCGCCTACGCCGAGCGAAATGCCCAGTGTCGGGTTGGTATCGCAATCGAGCGCAACGACAGCGTGACCGGCTCGGGCCAGCGACCGCGCCACGATTGCCGATGTTGTGGTCTTTCCGGATCCGCCCTTGCCAACGACGGCAACCTTCATGCCAAAACCCCTTTGAGAGTCGCCGTGTTCGATCCGGACACGGAAGTGAGTTGGTCGACGAGTTCCTGGACCGCCAAAACGAAAGGCGAGTGTTTACCGGAATCGAGCGGCGCCAGGCCGACCCGGTCAGCTGCTGCGACCGAGTCGTCGTCGGGAATGGAAGCGAGAATCTCGAGCCCGGTTCGTTCGGCCACGGTCGCGGTGTCGTCCGGTGACCGAGCGCGATTGACGACAGCCACGAGCCGCTCGGGAGCCCAGGTGGCCTCGCGCAGATGCACGAGGCGGTTGGCGGTGCTGATCGACTTCGGGGTGGGTTCCACGACGATCACGATAGTGTCGGCGAACTGTCCCCATCCGAACATCGGCTGGCGGGTACCCCCAGGAAGATCGCCGACCAGGTTCCATCGGTCTCGAGGAAGCTCATTGACGATCTGGCGGAACGCGGCCTGCGCCCGGAGCTGCGTGGATACCTGACCGCGGTGGTTGCCGAACTGCAGATACCGCACGCCGTCGGCGCCGATGGGAGCGTAGGCCTCGACGGCAGCAGTGGCGTCAAGGTCGGCTCGAAGTCGGAAACGTGGATTCTGGCCCGATGGGCCTTCCACCACTGCATCATCGGGGATGGCGACGTCGATGACCGGTAACCCGAGCGTGTAGTTGAGTCCGGGCATTGGATCGGAATCGATCGCCAGCACCGGTTCGCCGCGTCGGGCCAACAGCCGCGCAAATGTCCCGGAAATGGTGGACTTGCCAGCTCCGCCCTTCCCGACGAATGCAACGCGTAGCGGCATAACGACGGCGTCAAACGGAGCGAACGGTCGTGAGGGCGTAATCGATCAGCGTGTCGTTGAGGGCAACCTTGTGCACCTTCAGGGCATGCTCGGCCACGAGGGCCAGCAGCGCCTCCTTGGTGTCGGCCATCACCACTGCTCCGCAGTCGAGAACACCAACTCGGGAACATGCGAATTCGAGAGCCATGTCAGGTCACCCTTTCGGTCGAAACGGATTGCGACTGGGCCTTGGCCACGAGGCCTTCGAGAGCGCCTGCCACGGCAGCCAGGTTGCCGTTGAAATCTCCGACGATTTCGCCGACTGGTTCGACCCGATGAGCGATGGCTCGGACCCCGAACGTAACCTTCCCGAGGGTGTCGTTCACCTGGCCCAAGATGCGCACGACGCTCCAGAGGTAATACGCGAGCGCCAGAACGAGCACGGCAACGAGTACGAGGGTGACAATGGCGGCAGCCGACATGAGAGCGCCTTTCAGACCGCGCCGTCGAGGGCGGTGACATAACGGACGGCGTGACCGGTGGCCACCCCGATCAGGTCGCGGGTGTCGGCCAGCGCCGGCACTGGCGCAAGATTTTCTGAGAGCCCGACACCGTGGACCAGCACATCGTCGGCGTACCGTCGCACCTCGGTAGCGGCCCGGATGACCCGATTGGCGAGCAGCACCACAAGGGGTACCACAACAAGCCCGAGTACAGCGTTGCCTATCCACCACAGCCACATGACGAGACCCCCTTGGTTCCCCGTTAGTATACCTTGCCAGTAGATGTCATTGACATCTACTGCGCTCGATGGGGGGAAGCATGAAAATCGGCGTCGTCGGCAAGGGTGGAGTTGGAAAGACAACTGTGTCATCGCTGCTGGCGCGAACGTATGCAGGCCGGGGCCTGCGCGTCGTCGCTGTCGATACTGACTCAAACCCGAACCTCGGTTTCTCGCTCGGCCTCGATGTTGCTGCAACCGAATCGCTCCCGGTACTACCCCGGCGACTGGTGGTGGGCGGCGCCGGCGACTGCACACTCGATGAGGTCTTCAGCCGGTATGGCACGCCGACTCCGGCGGGCGTCACGGTGCTATCGGCGCTTCGCATCGAGGCGGCCGGGGCCGGGTGCACCTGCGGCGGACACTCAACGGTTCGCAGTCTCCTCGGCGAAGCACTCGAAACCTACGCCGATATCACTATTGTCGACATGGAAGCAGGCATCGAGCACCTCAGTCGATCGGGTGGCACCCTGGCGTACGCCGACGTGCTGGTGATCGTGATGGAACCGACTCTCAAAGCAGTGGTCACCGCGGCCCGGACGATTTCGCTTGCTGCTGATTTGGGTATTGCCGATTCGGTCGGAATCGGGAACAAGATCTTCGACGAAGCCGACCGGGTGACGCTGGAGTCATTGTGCGCCGAGTACGAGATTCCGCTCGTGGCAGCCCTGCCTCGCGACGGCGCAATTGTCGACGCCGATCGGTTAGGCCGGCCGGTCACCATGGCGTCGGCCAGCGCATTGGCCGTCGAGTTGGAACGGCTCTGCGATGTGCTCGACAACCGGCACCTCGCCACTCGGGCCGGTGCCCGCTGATCGAAACGCGGGCACGTATTCGACGCCGGTTGACAGTACGCGGCATCGTTCAGGGAGTCGGTTTTCGACCATTCGTCTACCGGCTGGCGGCCCGCTATGGCCTGGCCGGATTTGTGGTCAACGACACAGCCGGCGTGACGATCGAAGTGGAAGGTGATCCGCAGGCGGTCGAGCGGTTCACTCTCGGCCTCGTCGACGACAAGCCACCGCTGGCACTAATCGACGATGTTTCGATGGTGCCGCTCGACGCGGCCGGGGCAACTGAGTTCGTGATTCGCCCCAGCGAGTCGTCGGATGAGCCGCCCGCCGTCGTTCCGGCCGACAGTGCTTCGTGCGACGAGTGTCGGGCCGAACAGGCTGACCCGATGAACCGTCGGTTCGGGCACGCGTTCGTGAACTGCACCAACTGCGGCCCTAGGTTCACCATCGTTGCCGACCTTCCGTACGATCGCGCCGCGACCTCGATGGCAGGTTTTGCGATGTGTGCGGCATGCCAGGCCGAGTACCTCAACCCGGGCGATCGCCGTTTTCATGCTGAGCCGATCTGCTGCCCGGCTTGCGGGCCGTCGCTCCGATTTACCGACGCCAATGGAGCGGTGGCCGGCACGACGGGTACGGAACTCGACGATGCGGCGAGGGCGCTCGTCGACGGTAAAATCGTGGCGGTAAAGGGCGTCGGTGGTTATCACCTGGCTGTTCGCGCCGATCAAGACGGAGCGGTTCGTCGGCTTCGTGAACGTAAGCGGCGCGAGGAAAAGCCACTGGCGGTGATGGTGGGTAGCCTTGACGCCGCGGCCCTAATAGCCCGATTCGGCGAGGACGAAGCTCGGGCCATGGTCTCGCCCGATCGCCCCATAGTGCTCCTCGCTCGGCGCGATGGAGCACAGATTGCCGAGGCTGTCGCGCCGGCGTCGTCGGTGATTGGTGTCCTGCTCCCGCCAAGCCCGCTGCATCAGTTGCTTGCCGACGCGGTTCGCGTGCCCCTCGTGCTCACCAGCGGCAATGCGTCCGACGAACCGATCTCGATCGACGACGGTGACGCCTATCGTTGCCTCGGACCCATCGCCGACATGTTCCTTACCCACGATCGGGCGATTCTTCGCCGGGCCGACGATTCGGTGCTCTCCGTCGCTGCCGGCCGAGCGATATTGTCCCGGCGTGCCCGCGGGTTTGCGCCCCGACCCATTCGCCTCGCCTTGTCGGGTCCGAGCGTGCTGGCGGTCGGCGCCGGGCTGAAAAACACGATCTGTGTCACCCGCGCCAATGAAGCGTTCGTGTCGCCCCACATTGGGGACTTGGAAAATCTGATGGCCTTCGGGGCGTTCAGGGGGATGGTTGACTCGATGCTCTCGCTGCTCGGTGTCGAGCCCGAAGTCGTCGTGCACGATTTTCACCCGGGTTACCTGTCGACCTCGTTCGCCACGTCGCTCGGCCTGCCAACGGTGGGCGTGCAGCACCACCATGCCCATGTAGCGTCGTGCCTCGTCGAGCATCGTCTGGATGAACGCGTGGTCGGTGTTGCCTTCGATGGGCTCGGGTACGGTACCGACGGAGGGCTGTGGGGCGGCGAGTTCCTGGTGGCCGACCTCTCCGGATTCGAGCGCGTCGGTTGTCTCGACGCAGTGCCCTTGCCGGGTGGTACGGCGGCACTGCGCCAACCGTGGCGCATGGCTCTCGCGTATCTCCAGGCTGCGTATGGCCATGACATACCCCGCCACCTCGCGGTCGTCAATCGGAACGCCGGCCGATGGGACGCTGTTGCCGAGATCGCGGCGCGTCCATCGCTGTCACCGCCCTCACATGGTGTGGGGCGGCTATTCGACGCCGTTGCCGCGCTGGTTGGCCTGTACGACAGCACATCGTTCGAAGGACAGGCCGCGATGGCGCTGGAACAGGCCGCGATTCGGGGCGGCCCACAACTCGGCTATGGCCGACCCTCCGGCAACGACGATGGTCGGTTCCACCTCGATCCGTCACCCTGGATTCGCGCCATGGTCGATGACCTGGCCCGAGGAACCTCAGCAGACGTGATTGCAGCACGATTTCATGAGACGCTGGCCGATGGTGCCGTGCAGCTCGTTGCGGCAATTGGCGAGAGCCACGCCGACCTTCGCACGGCCGTGCTTTCCGGGGGAGTTTTCCAAAATCAAGTGCTGCGCGAGGCGTGCCGCAGGGGGCTCACCCATCGGGGTTGGATCGTTCTCGTACCGGCGCTCGTTCCGCCCGGCGACGGCGGAGTCTCGCTCGGCCAAGCAGGGGTCGGGCGCCGAGCAATCATGTAGGGCTTGCCGATGGCCTACATCCTCCGCATCGCCACGCCGGACTGATCATCAGGTTCAGCCTAGGTATCGGTCATCTCTGCGGGTGCCGAATTGGGCGGCGCCGCGGCGTCGTCCCGACGATCACGGAGATTTGAGAGCACCAGCGCATCTCCCGACGATGCCATCGGGCCGAACATCATGGTGATGGTGCCCCGAGCGTTGCAGGCGGGGCACGTAACCGCGGCGACGGCAAGCATGTCGTCGGGATCGGATGCTCCCTCAAGTCGGCGCATGCTGTGCATCGTCACGTCGGAAGCATCCGACTCAGCGCCGCACGTTCCGCATTCAACCTGGCCATCGCGACTCACCCCGAAGATACCCCTGAACCCACCGGCATCATAGTGATCGAGCACCTCCATCAATGTGGTGTTGTCACCCGGAGCCGACGGGATCGGCGGCGTATCAAGACTGGCGGTCTCGATTACCGGATCGTTCGACGCGACCGTCGTCACGCGGCACGCCGACCGTTGGCAAGGCGGTAGACGACAAGGGCGATGATCGAGCCAATGATCGAACCGATGACGCCAGCCGGCCGGAACGCAGACGCGTTGTCAACGTCGCCGCCAGCGATCACGTAGCCGAGGAACCCGCCGACGAATGAGCCGACAATTCCGAGCACGATCGTTGCCAAAACACTCATTGAGTCTCGGCCTGGGACGATGGCGCGAGCCACGAACCCGCCGACAAGGCCAATGACAATAAGAAAAAGTACAAATCCGAACATTGCGTCTCCTAGGAATCGAGGTGTCTGTCAACTACCCCGTTCGAAGGCCACGCAAACGTCATCAATCAGATTCCACCCTGCCGACGACAAGCACGTTCAGATGAGGCACCATCGCCCTCGGCCGCGAATGGCCCGGCTGGTCGCCGTCGCGACGTTCGCCACGGCGACGGTTACGAAACTCACGAGTCCGACACCCATGATGTCGAACCGAAGTGCTGCTCTCGAACGTCGCCGGCAAAGGACTCCTCCGCTCCTCGTACCTCGCTCCTGGGCTCATCAGCGGCCCGATCTTCCAATCTGACAGTCGTCTCTAGCGCATGCGCCGACCTTGCAGCGTCGGGCGCCCCGCAGCGGGCCGGGAATCAGCTCAACGGCGCTGTCTCCCAGAGACCGACTAGGTTGCCCTCTGTGTCCTTGAAGTAGGCCGTGAACCCCATGTCACCTACGGCCTGCCTCTCGACCACTGTCGTGCCGCCGGCACTGTTGACCGCCTCTAGTGCCGCTTCCAGATTGTCGACCTCGACGACAAGGTTCGGTGATATGAACGGAGCCTGCCGCTGCATCATCCCACCGTTGATAAACCCGGGCTCGGTCGGCCCTTGGTCACCACTCGGACCGGACATGACAATTGTGTAACCCATCTCGGGGAGCGGCATCACCTGCCAACTGAACGCTTGCGTGTGAAACGCGCTGGCTCGGTCACCGTCGTCGAACGGAGATCTCGAAGTGCACGACGCGTCCAGACACGGCGGGCCCCCTCTTTGTCACCGGACGTGAGCCACCGGCTACGGCTTGGCAAATGAGCGCACCTCGATCACCAGTTCAGCGTTCGCCGGGTCGTCGGGCATAACGAAGGTGAGTTGTTGGGTTTCGCCGCCGCCGAGGAAATCGATTACCTGTGTCGCAGACGTCGCACCATCCGTGCGGACCATCTCGGCGGCGACCTCGATGGCCGAGGCAGCCTCGTCACCGCGGTTGACAATCTCCACTGATACGAGAAACCGATCGCCGATCTGTTCAACAACCCGTTCGGACGAAACCGTCGGACGGGCAGGTTCATCCGAGCGGAATGCCAGCACTCCGAGCATCATCACGACTGCGGCGAGCACGGCTCCCGATATGCCAAGGGTCACCCACTCGACGGTCGCCCGCCGCGCAGAGCGTTCCGGGTCGTCATTCGCCTGGCTCATATCGCTAGCCTGCCAGCCGCGCCCCGATGGCGGCGGGGAAGCCGAGTACCACCACTCGGGCGGCCGACACGCTCCAACTCGGGTCGAGGCGTTGAAAGAGGAACAGCAACAACAGACTCGCGGCCAGCGCAACGACGTACGACGTCATCGTCTCGATGGCCGGGTGTTGTAGCAGACCGGTCTGGGCGTGTCGATCCCCGCTTCGAGCGGCTCGTCGGACGTCGCGACATCACCGTTGCGGCCATCGGGGTCCACGCCACCCGGCACGCCGGCCTCGTCGCTCAGCAAGTTGTTCGCCAGCCCGATGCCCACCGACAGAGGGAGGACCTGGTTGGAGATCTTGCCCAACACCACATTGACTGGGGTCGAGAGGTCGATCTCGCCGAGCACGATCAGCACGACAGCAACCAACACGATCGCCAAGGCAATCCCCTCGACCGCGTCCAAGGCAGCATCGACCAGGTTGTGGTCGCGGGAGGAGCGGAATCCGCCGGTGCGGTTCAGCACGACCAGTAGCACGAAGCTGACGGCAACCAGGCCAAGCGCCTGAACCGGGGTAGTGTGCTGCCCGATCCAGAAGACCTCACTCGTGTAGAGCAGCGGCACCCCGAACAACAGTCCTCCGCTGACGGCCCGGATCAGGTCGTCCAACTCGCTCGACCACGATGGCTGGGAGGACGTCATCGACACCGTGGTGATCCCCATGCGACCAGAGCGTAGTCGCGAACAAATCACTGCAACGGGCCGCGTTGGCGCCTATACGCGACCCGCCGATTTCGCCGCCGTCGTGGCCGACCGCATCTTGTTGCCGTCGAACCCGATGGTCTGCGTCGGCGTCACCTTCAGGACTCGCCGACGGTCGGTGTCATTCAAACGAACGAACTCGCGTTGCGCCTCGGGGTTTTCGGGCCGAAGCCGTTCGGCCAAGGCGGGCAGGAACCACTCGATCGTTGCACGGTCGGACAGCACCTCACACGTCCCCTTGTAGGTCACCGCCTGGGAACCCTTAATGGCGGTTCCCTTACTCGTGATCGAGATCGCCACCCGTGGGTCACGCTGCACGGCTTTCACCCGGAGCCGCAAATCGCTCACGCTCAACCAGAAGCAGCCATCATGAAAGACGTACGACATCACGACGCCGACTGGCCAGCCCTCTTTGTTGGCCCACATAAAGATGCACTCGTCCTGCTCGGCGACGAGTCGTTCCTCGTCAGTGGACCCGAGGGTGTAGCTGCTCACATCGTCGTAGGTGAACCGGTCGGCCATGGCCACCAATGGTACTGCGCGCCGAACGGTAGTCTGTCCCGCATGCGCTACCGAGTGGCCATCGACGCAAGCCTCTGCGAGGGCCACGGGCTGTGCGCCGTCGCCGCACCGCAGGTGTTCGAGGTCGGCGACGACGGCAAGGGCATCGTGGTCGACGCCACACCCGCCGATGCCCTGCGTCCACTCGTCGTCGAGGCCTCACAGCGCTGCCCGTCAATGGCGATCACCCTCGAACGTCTCTGAACCGGAAGTCGCCTCCGTCAGCGCTTGTCAAACGTGATGTGCAGGCTTGGAAAGGCCCGTAGCGTGAAGTTCACGGCACGCTGGAAGTCGTTCTTTCCCTCGGCGTAAGCGAAGTTCGTCAGGCGGGCAGTGAGCCGTTGCCATGCGATGGTCTGCTCGAGCCGCGTGAGGCCGGCACCGGGGCAGTGCGTTTCGCCGATCGAGAACGCCAGGTGACGGTGAGCGTTGGATCGGTCGATGTCGAGCTGCGCAGGGCACGGGTACTGATCGGGGTCGCGGTTGGCCGCGGCGTAGCGCACGTGCACGTGCGACCCCTTCGGGATCATGACGCCGTCGAGCTCCACGTCCCGCGCAGCGTGCCGGTCCATGCCCTGGGTAGGCGATTCGAGCCGGAGCACTTCATCGACCCAGTCGCGGGCCCGGTCCGGTTCACGGTGAACGAACTCGGTCGACTCGGGGTGCTGTACCGCCAGCCACATACCCGACGTGAGCGCGAATGTCGTGGTCTCGTTCCCGCCGATGTAGAGATGATCGATCATGTTGATGATCTCACCGTCGGTGAGCGCACGTGTCTCGTCGGGAAGCTTCACCGGCGTGGTGACTAGGTAGCTCACTACGTCGGTTCCGCCCGGGTTGGCGCGGCGATCAGCGATGTGACCGGCAATGTAGTGCTGGAACTCAACCATCAAGCGGACGGCGTCGCGTTCCTCTTCGGGGCCGAGTTGCAGCGAGAACGGCGCAACCCATGCCTCGCTGTACTTTTTGAGCTGCGGAATGTCGGCGTGAGGAAAGCCCATCATTGTCGTGATCACCCGCGTCGGCAGCGGCTCGGCAAAGGCCGTCATGAACTCGATCTCACCGGCATCTTGGAACCCGTCGATCAGGTCGTCGACCACGCCCGAGATCAGGCCCCGCTGCGCCTCGGCGCCCATTACCGAAAAGAAGTGGTCGACCATGTCTCGGTAGCGGCGATGGAGTGGCGGGTTGACGGCGAGAGGCAGGGCCTTCGGCCAGCCGTGCTTGGCAAAATAGGCGACAGCTTCGGGGTCACGCAGCAGTGGCCGACTGCCGCCATCACCGCGCAGGAACACGTCCGTGCGCCGCATCACAGTCTGGATGTCGTCGTACTTGGTCACGAAGAACGTGCGGGTCGCGGGCACCTGGTACACCGGACACTCGCTCTGCAGCAGTTCGTAGGTTGGGTACCAGTGTCGAATGGTCTCGGGAGCAAAGACATCGACCTCGTCCAACGATTCGGGATGACCGGCAGTGCCCATGGCCCGATGGTAGACCGGTGTACTACGTCGAACAGGACCGGGCGCGAGACTCCCGCACCTCTTGGTGACCCCGATCATTCCAAGCTGCCGGCACGGCGTCGGGTGGCACCATCATCGCCGCCGACGTCATCGAGTACCACTACTCCACCCGCTCGGCACGTCCGATTCCGAATGCCAGCCTCACCAAGCGAGGGTTGCGGTCGTCCATAACGTCGGGAACACAGCAAGGGCCAAACCTAAGGGCTGCAGTAACAGGGGCGGCCTCGTTTGGCGCGTTCGCCTGCCCATCTTCCAGGCCTCGCCGGAAGCGGCCAAGATGAAGCAGGCAAGCGCTGCTAGGTAGAAAAAGAACGATGTCTTTAGATCCATGGGGTCCCCTTAAGAGAGAAACAGAATGACGACGATGATGATGAGAGTGCCGAGCCCGATATACATCGGAGTCCTCGCTTTCTGGAGTAACTTTCTTATTCCCTACCCGTGGCGACAGGTGTTCAAACGCCCACTTGGGAGACTGGCCGTTTCAGTGCACTTCGCTCGGTTGCTAGGCGAGCGCCCGCACTGCGAGCGTCGCGATCTGCTCGGGATCGACGGGTGTTCCCCGGTGTTTGAGCTCGAGCGCTGCGTACACCAGGCCGCTGATGGCGCTTACGGCGACGTCGGGTTCGATGGGGGCAAAAGCGCCCGAGGCGGAGCCCTCGGCCACGAGTGACGCCACGGCTCGACGCCACGCGTTTGCGCGGCGGCTGACGCCGGGGAACCGTCTGGCCTCGTGCTCGGTCAGGCCGGCGACGAACCACAGGTCGAAGGGGCCACGGGTGAGTCGCTCGACGTGCTGTGCGATCAACGCGTGGAGCCGGTGCGCGGCGTCACCGGGTTCGCTGCGGACGCTCGTCGCGAAGGCCGATGACTCGACGACGACGTAGTCGAGCAGCGTGCCGACGATGGCGTCGAGGTTGTCGAAGTGGAAGTAGATCGATGGGGGCGTCACGCCGATGGCGGCGGCGATGTCAGTAAGACGCGTTGCGCCTATCCCCTGCTGTGAGAAGAGCGTGGCGGCGGCGCGCAAGATCTCGTCCTTGGCGTCGAGTTCGGTGGCCCTTCCGCTCGCCCGCGGGCGGCCCCGGCGGCGCGCGGGAGCGGTCGTAGGGGCCTCGTCGTTCGCAGCGGGTGACGTCACGATGCGAGGCGCCGTGGGGTGAGCGGCAGGAAGGGAGCGATCGACTCGAGGGTCGTCGGTGTCGCCGGGGTCAGTTGGACTCGTGAGATATCGTCCTCGACGAGGGCGAGCACGGCTTGCGATACTTCCTGGGCGGTGCCAGCAAGCTCGGGGATGCCGAGTGCTCCTGATTCGCGCATCCGTGCGACGGCCTCGTCCTCGCCGCACGCGATCGTCAAGAAGATGCCCTTGGGCACGTCGGGGGCGTGTGATCGGGCCTGCTCGAGCAGTTCGGTGAGGTGTGCTCGGCCAAGCTCGCCGAGCGTGTTCCGGCTGAGGTCACCACCTCGTGTCGCTGCTGCGTTGAAGGTGAGCTCGATCCGGTCGGCGACCGGGCCGAGCTCGCGGATCGACCTGGGACCGCCCACGGCGACAACGATCGGCGGCGGTTCGTCCACGGATGGCCCGATCGAGGGCACCTCGATGCGGTAGTGCTTACCGGCAAAGGAGCAGTTGCCGTTGCGGAGCAGCCGGCGGACGATCTCGGTGGCTTCTGCATACCTGGTCACGCGTTCGCCGGCGGAGGGGAACACCAGCCCCGAGCCCTCGATCTCGTCGCGTGCCCACCCGGCCCCGAGCCCGGCTTCAAAGCGGCCGTTGCTGGCGCGCTGCATCGTTAGTGCGGCTTGGGCGAACTCGACGGGCGAGCGGAGCAGGTTGTTGGCGAAGCACGAGATGAGCTGCACGTGCTCGGTGAGAGCGGCGATCTGGCCGAGCGTTACCGCCCAGTGCGAGAACGTCGTGCTGCCCGACCAGATGTGGTCGGCCACGCCCAGGCCGTGCCAGCCCTCGGCCTCACGCGCTCGCGCCCAACCCGCCGGCTCCACGGTGGAACCGACGAGGTTCGCGAAGAACTGTACGGGCGGGTGGCTCATGGGACGAGGGGTTCAAGGCGCGCCGGCAGTTTCTCGATGACCCGCACTAGGGCGTTGCGCGAGCGCACGATCGGGCCCCTGATCGAGATCGACCTCACGCGCGCCGCGAATCGTTCGAGGAACACGTCGATCAACAACCGAGCGAGGTGGGCCCCGAGGCAGACGTGGATCCCAGTCGTGAAGCTCAAGTGGTCGGCATCGGCGAATCCGCGAGGGAAGCGGTCGATGACGAACTCGTCGGCACGGTCGTAGCGGGCCTCGTCGTGGTTGCCTGACCCGTACATCAGCAGCACCTTCGCGCCGGCGGGGATCACGCGTGTAGCACCTGGGATCGTCACGGCCCGCGTGGTGTGGCGGAACAACCCCGGCACCGGCGAGATGTAGCGCAGCACTTCCTCCACCGCTGCAGGTCGCAGCTGCGCTTCGGCGCGCAGACGCTCGAGGATCCCCGGCTGTTCAGCGAGGAGGATCACGAGGTTGGAGAGCAGTTGCGCCGTTGTTTCGTTGCCGCCGGTGGCGAGCAGCGTCTCGTAGGTGACACGTTCGTCGAACGACGGTTCGTAGCCGTTGGGGCACCGCTCGAAGATCTTGTTGCTGAAGGGCCCCGCAGGGCACTCGCCAGCCGCCAGTGCCTCGCCGCGCTCGACAACGAAGCGCCGGAAGTACTCGCCAAAGTCCTTGACGGCTGCCAGCACTTCCGGGGAGTAGTCGCCGGCCATCGCCAGTGAGCCGGCGGTGGCGCCATCTTTGACGCGCAGCCGATCCTCGACGGGTACGCCCATAAGGTCGCCCACTACGGTCGACAGGTACGGGTTCGCCACGGCCTCGGCGATGTTGATGGCGCCGGAGGTGGCGAACGTCGTGTCGAGCAGGTGGTCGAGCACGGACATCGCCTGTGGCAGGTGCTCCTGCACGGCGCGCGGACTGAAGAGCGCGGCGGTGAGCCGACGCATCTCGGTGTGGTGCGGCGGGTCGAGAGAGGTCAATCCCAGGCCGCCGCCGGCCCGTGAGTAGCCGACGCCTTCGAGTTGGGAGAACGTGCGGTGGTCACGCGCTGCGGCCTGGATGTCGGCGTGACGCGACAGCACCCAGATGTCCTCTGACTCCACGTAGAACACCGGAGCGTTCGCCCGCAACCAACGAAACGCTGGGTACGGATCCTCGATCACCTCCGGCAAATGCGGCGTGAAGTGTGCCCAATCCTGCGCGGTCGTCGTGTCCATGGTGCCCCCCGATGTGTGGCTTCGGTTGCACACTAGATATTATCTACGTCATCGTCAATAATAGCAGAAGCTGGCGCCACCGCGCCGGCGTGCACCCACAAAGGGGACGGATGCTTACACCGCTCGATGAGACGCTGATGCACCAGGCGCCGACGACGTTCGATCACGCCGTGACCAGTGACCACCGGTTCTTCGACCGCTGGGCAGCGGGTGTCCAGCACCCGGAGCTGTCGATCATCTACGGCCTGGCGACCTACAAGAACACCGATACGTGCGACGGCTTCCTGTGCGTGCGGCGCGGCGACCGGCAATACAACCTGCGCCTGTCTCGGCCCCTGCGTCCGAACTACGCAATGTCCGTCGGGCCGCTGCGCATCGAGGTGATCGAACCGTTGGTCGCCCATCGGCTCGTTCTCGAACCGTCGCTCGGGTCGCCGCTGCACTGCGACCTCGTCTGGCGGGGTTCGCTGCCACCGCGCGAGGAGCACCCCCACTTCCAACGTCAGAACGCACGGGCCGTTCAGGACTATTGCCGGTTCGACCAGTTGGGCACGGCCACGGGTTGGGTCGGCATTGGCGACGAGCGGGTCGACATCCGCGACTGGTTCTCCTGGCGCGACCACTCCTGGGGCGTGCGTCCCGGGATGGGCGGCAAGGACCAGGTGAACGCGCACCCGATTCGGTCAGGGCCCCACAATGAGCTCGGTTCACTCTTCATCTGGATCGCTTTTCGCGCCGGCACCGTCGTCGGCCAGTTCCAGCTGCGGGCCGACTCCCAAGGCCGACCAGAGATGACCGACGGATACCTCATCCCCGACACCGACGATCCGTCGGTGTCGCTCAAGGTCACCGATATCCGCCACGACATCACTTTCGTCAACGGCCACACCGTGTTCTCCCGCGCCCGGCTGCAGGCGACCACCGCCGACCGACAAGTCTGGCACTTCGACGCCACACCGCTGCGGTCGCCATGGGATTTCAGCGGTGCCGGATACAGCGGCGGCTGGGACGATAGCGAGGGACTCGGCGTTCCGCGCGGCGAGGCAATCGAGATCGACGAGTACGACATGTCGGCACCGGCCGACGTCCGCCTTTCCGACGGGTCGACGCGCCAGCACTGGCACCGCGAGACCGACGTCGCCCTCACCGTCACCGACGCTGGCGGCGCAGCGGTGCATGGCGACGGTCACCTCACGATCATCGCCCGCCCACCGCTGGGCACGCCCACCATCGAGTCCTGACATGGAGATCACCGCACTCGAGAACTACCTGTCCGACCAGCTCGGCCCATTGAAGGTCACGAGCCTCCACCGCACGTTCCCGGGGCACTCGCGTGAGACATGGATCGTCGACACCGCCGAACACGGCGGGTTCGTCATGCGGGTCGACCATCCCGGTGGGCCCTTGGTTCCGGTACCGATGCGCGTCGAGTTCGAGGTCTACAAGCGCCTGTGGCGCTCACCCGTCCCAGTCGCCGAACCGCTCTGGTACGCACAGGACGTCGACTTTGCCGATGGGTTACCGCACATGGTGCGACGGCTCGTCGACGGCTCGTCGAAGGTCCCTGGTCTCACACTCGCACCCGGAAGCGGTGGAGCGGAAGGAGCCAAGGTTCGCCAAGCCGTCTGCTACGAGATGGCCGAGAAGCTGGCGATCGTGCACACCCTCGACTGGCACGCGATGGGATTCGACGAGGTGCTGTTCACGCCGAGCAATGCTGCCGACGCACTCATCGAGGAGCTGCGCCACTGGCGGGCAATGTGGGCCGAGCACCGCACCGACCCGTTCCCCATGCTCACCGAGGCGCTGTACTGGCTCGAAGAGCAACTGCCCCCCGGCGGCAACGTGCTCAGCCTGCTGAAGGGCAACAACGGCGTGGGCGAGGAGATCTGGCGCGACGGACGCATCATTGCGCTCTCCGACTGGGAACTCGCCGCCGTCGGCGACCCGGCCCTCGACTGGGCGTTCTCACAGGGTCTGTTGTCGCTTCACGACGTCGACGACACCTTGGCCCACTACGCCGACGCCGCAGGTTTCATCATCGACCGGCGGCGGCTGGCGTGGTCGGTTGTCTGGATCCGGATCAAAGCATCGATGACCACGAACGGTGGCCTCGCCGGATTCCTCGACGGACGAGACGGCCGGCTGGTGCGCCCTGCGCTCGGGATGGGGGTGGCGAAGGCCACTGAGTCCTGGCTTGCAACGGCGCTCGGCAGCGACGTCGAGGATCTCGGCAACCAAATCCTCGCCCGCCAGCGAAGCCCCTACGTGCTCGACGACGGGCCGACGCCACCGGCAACGGCACGCGCAGGCCGCTCGTGAACCCGACCAGTAGCGAACTCATCGCAGCCATCGCCGACGTGCTGCGCACCAACATCGCGCCTCTGGTAGCGGACCAACCCTGGCCGGCGAGCGAGCTGCGCACCATCGACGCACTGCTCGCCCACCTTGCTGCGCGAGTCCAACACGAGGACGACGTGCTCCGTGCCGACGACGTCGACCTCGACGCACTCCTCGCAGAGCTCGACGCGGCCGGTGTCGCGATCTCGCTCGCCCTGGCCCCCGACGCGTCGTTGGCTGCGGGCAACCTGGCACGGCGAGCCGCCCTCGAAGCAGCGATCCACCTCATCCACGACGGCGCGCACGGCGAGCAAGTCGCCTCCGTGCGCCGCTATCTCGTGCGGGCCGCCACCCGCGACCGGCTCATCTACCAACCGCTCGCCGACAGGCCGTTGTTCTGATCTCCAACCGCACACGCCGATCACCAAGTTCCGGTGGATGCCGATGAGCGGCCATGCGCAGCGCGGCCCCGGGACCGCTGACAAGGAGTTCCGTGCGCACTTCCTCAACCACCGACCGTCATGTCGTACAGGATTTCCTGTAGTCGAGGAGCAGAATGCGATGCTCGAGGACCCGTTCTTTCAGGTTTTCCGGGATGCGGGCCCCCGGCCTCGATTCTTACGATCGGTGGAAACAGGTTCCGAAGGTGAAAGAGGAAATTCCATGCGCGCAGCCAGAGTCAAGGTCGTCGGCGAGTCGAACGATGTCGGGGGACGTGTCGGGCACCGCCGGTGCCGCGCCGCCTTCCTGACCGTGGTGTTCGGCACGATCGCTTGCCTCCTCACTCAGGGCTTCGCTATCAAGCCGGCTGGCGCCTCGTTGGCTGGGCCGGTCGTCTCGCAGGCGCTGGGCTTCACGCCGTGTTACGGCCAGGTTGAGGAGGACGCTGGCGGCATCTATGGCGCGGTCGGCGATTCATGCGGCGCGTGGGATCGTCTTGAGGATGCTGCGGCCGACGATGTGATCGTGGGACACGGCCTTGTCAACGATCGGGAACTCGTGCGACGGGCGGCACCAGATCAGCTCCGGGCGGCGATGTGGGTTCGGCTGCTGAAAGCCATTAACACCCCGGTGGAGCAGCGCACCGCCGACGAGCAAGCGCTCGTCACATGGAGCGGTAACGTCGTGATGAAGTACAATCTTTCGGTCCTGAAAGCCGCGCTGGACGAGTTCAACAAGTTCGATGCCAACGACGCTCTCGGTTCGTGTACCTACCGGGCGCCGGCCCCCTACCAGGACGAGTGGGACGGCCATCTCTGGCCCCGCTGCAATAACCAACCGATCTATCTCCCCGTGGACTATCCGAAATCGGACCAGTTCGTGAAGTGGGGTACGGCGGTCACTCAGGCTCGGATCAACTCTGGCGTTGCCGCTTACAAGTCGGCGGCCGCCATCAGCACGGAACTCGTCGCCCTCGCGTCCGGCGCCGCCGCTGGTGCAGTGGCGGCCGGTGCCTTCACGGCGATCTACACCTCGAGCACGCTCATCACCACCCTGATCGCCACCATCGCCCCGTACGCACTGCGGGCGGCCGGAAGTCTCGCGGCAACGGTCGGGGGCGTGGTCGGTGCCGCCGCGTTCGTGATCACGGTCGTGGTGCTGGCAATCGTCAGCATCGTGATGGGTGGACTGGCCTTGGCGTCACGGGACGCAACACTGAACGCTCTCAACCAGGCCGTCGCCGACACCTTCCACACCGGCGCGGTCGACATGCCGCTGTACCTTTCGAACGCCGACAGCCTCACGCTGTTCTTCAACCTGTTCGCCGATTACACGACGTCGAGCGGGCTGGCTGGCACCGTTCTTGAGGTGCCTGCTCGCCAGGCGAGCGACCCCGTCTTCGACCGCTCGACCGGGGAGACCGCATCCACCACGTTCATCGCTGCAGACTGGCAGGGCAACGATCACACCATCGAGGTCCGTGGCGGCTACTTCGTGGTCGACGGAACGGTTCCGGCGGCGAGCATCAACATCCGTGACGCGTCGAACGCCATCGCCAAGCGCACCCTCACGAGGGTGAAAAAAGATGGGGTCTGGCAGTTCGCCATGATCCCGGTCGAGCCCGAGGGACCGACGAGTTGCATCGACTTCGCCACCTGTCCAGTGTCGAGCACCATCACGGTGCAGGTCGCCGGCCGACCCGTCACCGTGACCTCCAGGGTCAACACGGCCCCGACCATTGCATTCGAAGCGGCGTTGAACGCCACCGAGGGCCGCCCCACGCCGTTGTCGTTCGTTATCACAGACCCCGACAGCGGGCCTGCTCCGCAGGCCTCAATCTGGCGCTCTGAGCCGTGCATCTTCCCCGCCAGCACCCCCGATGGCCCCACGTTCGCGGCGCCTCCTGGGTCATGCTGGCGGCTCGTTGGGCGACCGACCCCGGCACTCTACGAGACAAACCTGGTCGCCACCGCCAACGCGGTATTCCCCGACGACGGACCGGTCGTCGTAGTCGGCAGGTACACCGACGGCCTGAGTCCGTATGTTGAGATCAGCCGGACCCAGACCGTGCGGAACGCAAACCCCGAGTTCTTCCTCAGCGATTCTTGCGCCGTCAGCACGGAATTCAATTGCAACCAGGACAGGGTCGACGAGGGCGACACCATCGTACTGCACGGCGTCATCCAGGACCCGGGCGTCCTCGATCTAGAGCATGTCGTGATTAATTGGGCCGACGGCTCGCAGGACCGCTTCGACATCGGCTGCGCCGCCAACGGCGTACTCGTGTTCAACGGCAACGGACAGCCGCGCCAGGCATTGTCCTGCAATCCCGGCCTTACCTTCTCGGGAGTGGGCACGGCGGATCGCGCGTTCACCTTCCGCCATGTCGCCATCGATGGGCTGCCCCTCGCCCGGGCGACGGCCCGCTACTCCTGGGGTGACGACGGTAACGAGCCCTTCATAGGCGGGTTCCTCTACGAAGTCCGCAACGTCGCCCCGACCGTCGCCCTCGGCCCGTCATGCGGCGCGCTGTGCTTTCCGCTTCCGCCGACGGAGGGCGCAACCTTTACCCTGCCCGGCACAGTCAGCGATCCGGGTCTGAACGATCGTCCAACCGTAGTGGTCACCTTCGACAATGGCATTGCGCCCCAAACCCCGACCATCACCCGTAACGGCACCAGCGGGACCTTTTCGATGACCGTCCAGATTCCGTACGGGGCGACGGCGTTGAACGCCACAGCGGTCGCCACTGACAAAGACGGCGCCACCTCGACCACCACCTACCGCACTTCTGTCAGCGCGCTGGCGACGCCCGCTCCGGTCGTATCCAACGTGACCGCCACTGCGGTGGCGTCCGCCGGTTCCACGACCGTCGGCGCCAAAGTGTCCTTCGCCGCATACGACGGGCGCGCTCTCGCTGGGGTGACGGGATGGCTCGACACCATCGCCGGTCCGGGCACTGCGCTCACAACGACGCCGAACCCCTCTGACCCGTTGGTGTTTCTCGGCCCGGCCAGTTTCACGGTGAGCGGCCAGGTTCCCGTGAACGGTGCCACCCCCGGCACCCACACCATCTTCGTGCGCGCCGCCGACATCTACGGCCGCACTCATACGTCGAGCACGACCTTTAGCGTTGACGGTACCGGGCCTGTCATCACCGTACCTGCGCCGATCAGCGCTCCGGCTACCTCGCCTTCCGGTGCGACCGTGACCTACAGCGCAACTGCAACCGACGCTGTTGACGGCACGGTTGCCGTCACCTGCACCCCGCCGAGTGGCTCGTTGTTCCCGCTCGGCTCCACGACAGTGTCGTGCACCGCCACCGATAACGTCGGCAACCGGTCGACGGCGAGCTTCGCCATCACCGTGGAAAAGCCAGGCGGTGACCCGGGTGTCGAGAGGCTGACAGTCGTCGCCCGGACAAACGGAGCGTCAATAGCGGTCGCGGCCAGCGGCACGGCCAACGGCACGGATGTGCAGATCTCGTCGGGGCGCTACTGGATCGACTCCACCCTCGGAACCGGCACGGCCTTCACCGGAACATTCGGCTCCTCCTCCGTCGCTCTCTCGGCAACCGCCGACATCTCGGCGCTGACCGACGGGACGCACACTGTGTACGTCGCCGTGACCGACACGTTCGCACGAACCAGTCCGACCGCATCGGCGGCGTTCGTGGTCGACCGCACCGCTCCGTTCCTGACCGTGCCGACCAACTTCAGCCTGACCGGCACCTCCACCGCCGGTGGGGTGGTCACCTACACGGCAACCGCCGACGACACCACCGACGGGGCCATCACACCGGTCTGCAGGCCGGTTTCGGGCGCCACCTTCGTGGCTGGCCCCACAACGGTGTCATGTGAGGCGACGGATGCCACCGGCAACACCGGAGCCGCGTCGTTCGTGGTGACCGTCGTCGTTCCGGGAACCGCCCCGTCGATCTCCCGCATCGGGGTTCCTTCGGCCACAGGGGCGAGCCCGCTCACGGTGAAGGCGACCGCCACCACCGCAGTGACGGGATCGACGATCACGTCGGCCCGGATGTGGCTCGACACCAAAACCGGACCGGGCACGGCGATGACCGGACAGTTCGGGCGCAGTTCGGTCGACCTCACCGGCTCCTTCGACATCACTGCGCTCCCGGAAGGCACACACCAGGTGTTTGTCCGAGCGACCGACAGCGGCTTCCGCGAAACCACGGTCATGGCGACCGTTGTCGTCGATCGCACTGCTCCGACCATCGCTCCGACGGTTACACCCAACCCCGTGCCCCAAGGCCTCACGGCCGTCGTCACGGCGAATGCCGCCGACTCCGGGAGTGGTCTGCGGTCAGTCAAGTGCACTCAGCCCGATACACGGACTGCGGGCGCCAAGACGATCTCGTGCACGGCGATCGACCGGGCCGGAAACAGGAGTACAGGCACCGCCAACTACACGGTTACGGCCTCGGCCGATGTGGCCGTCTCGGTGAGCACCCCCGGGAGCGTCCGCTCCGGCGAATCGTTCACCGTGACGCTCACCCTTGTGAACCGAGGGCTGTCAGCAGCTGCTGCGACCACGGCGACGATGACCTTCAATCCGTCGCTGCTGAGCCCGACAAACCTCGGCACGGCGACTGTCTCGGGAGGAACGCTGACCTGGCCAACGGCGAGCTTGGCGGTCGGCGCGAGTCGCACCCTCACGCTGACGTTCCGGGCGACGGCCCAAGGTTCGGCCATCATCGGCGCAACGGCTACCAGTTCGACGTTCGACGTCAACCCATCCAACAACACTGCGCGTCGCACCATCGCGATTCGTTGACCCGGATCGCCGACCGGAGCGGACGCATGAGCGTCAGCCACTTCCGATGTTCGCAGGCCAGACCCGCCGTACGTGACATGGGTGCCGCCTTGAGTGACGTGGAACCAAGTGTCACAGCGCGCCTACGATCGTATCCATGGCAGCTCACCGGTCCCTGCCCTCGCCGCGTTCGGAGATCATCGGACGAACCGTCGACCGGGGATTGTTGCGGGACCTGATCGACGAAGGGGTGCCCGTCCTCACCGTGGTCGGTACCGGTGGGGGCGGCAAGACCCGGCTGGCGACAGCGGTGGCCCATGACCACGTCGCCGCCTTTGGTGATCAGGTGTTCTTCGTTGCTCTGGCTGGTGTCACCGACGCGCCTGGAGTAGCTGCGGCCGTTGCCGCGGTACTCGAGGTGCGTGCAAGCGCCGACCGACCGGTAGAGGAGGCGGTGTGCGATGCGTTGCGCCACCGGTCCTCGCTGCTGGTCCTGGACAACTTCGAGCAGGTCATCGCTGCGGCAGAATTCGTCAGCTTTCTGACAGAGCGGTGCCCGTTGCTCACGGTGCTGGTGACGAGTCGCGCCCCGCTGCACATTCGTGGTGAGCGGGTCTATGAGCTGGAGCGATTGCCCATCGGTTCGGCGGAAGCGCCCGCAATATTGTTGTTTTGCGAGCGTGCCGGCTCCGCGCAACCTGCGTTCGTGTTGAGCGGCGACAACACCGCCAGCGTTTTAGACCTGTGCGAACGGTTGGAGGGTCTACCGCTCGCCATCGAACTGGCCGCATCCTGGATCGCCATGCTCACGCCCGCAGAGCTACTCGACCGCCTTGAGCGCTCCCGGTCGGGCGCGCTGGGCCTGTTGGCCAACGGTGCGGCCGACAGCCCCGAGCGCCATCGTACGCTGGAACGCACCATCACTTGGAGCTACGACCTACTCGCCCCTGGAGCCCAGGCGCTCTTGCGGTCCTTATCGATATTCGAGGCGGGCAGCACCCTTGCTGCGGTGGAGGCGGTGTGCGCGCCCGGCGCCGCTGGCGAGAGAAGCGCCGCCAGCGGCGAGACCGAGTTGCTCGGACATCTTTCGTCGCTAGTGAACCTGCACCTGGTAGTGGTGGAGCCGGGTATGGAAACCCGCTACCGGATGTTGGAAACGACTCGCGAGTTCGCAGCGAAGGAGCTGGCGAAGTTTTCTGGGCCTGGGGAGCGAGCGGTGTTGCAGGCCCGACACTGCCGGTACTTCCAGATGATGGCGCACGAGGCGCAAGCCGGGCTGGAGAGCCGGGACGACGGCCGTTGGCTGGCCGGGTTAAAGGCCGACTATCTGAATATGATGGCCGCGTTGTCCGAGTTGCAGCGTGGTGGCGACGTGCAAGCCGGTCTGGCGATGCTGAGCGCGCTCGGGTGGTTCTGGCGTCATAGCGGGCGGGTCGAGGAGGGACGCAACCGCCTGAACGCGTTGTACGCCATGGCCGAGGTCGGCACGCTTCACCCTCGCATCGAGGGCGACTCGCTCATCATGATCGGTCGGCTATCCGCTGAGAGCGGCCTGATCGGCCAGGGCCGGCGGGGTGCGGACGATTCCATCGCGTTCCTCGATCGCGGACTGGCATTGCATCGCGAGATCGGCGAGCCGATCGGCCTGCTCCGGGCGTTGGAATCCGTGGTGGTCGGCTTGGTGCAGCACGAACGCTCGCAACGTGCGTTGCAGCTCTGCGAGGAGGGGCTGGCGCTTGCGGTCGAACAAGATCATGTCTGGTGGACCTCGATGTTCCTGTACTCCGTGGTGATCATCAACCAGGCGAACGGTGACCTTGCCGCTGCCCACGATGCAGCCCTACGGGGGCGGGCGTTGGCGTTGGCGCACGACGACGCTCGTCTGGCCGCGATCGGCACCCTGTTGAACGGCACCACGCTGATGTTCCGTGGCGACATTACCCTCGCCGAAGATGAATTGATCCGCGCATACGACGACTCGTTGGCTTACGGCGACAAGCGCAACGCCGCCTTCGCGGCGGTTTCCCTCGGACCTGTCTTTTGGGTTCAGCGCGACATCCGCTCTGCCGCAAAATGGACTGCGCTCGGACTGGCCTTGGCCCAAGCATCGTCGGAGTGGAGGTGTATCGGGTTCGGCTTGACCGACATCGTGTTCATTTCCTCCTTCATCGGTGACTCCGCAGCGAGCGCCCGGTTCTACGGTGCCATCGTGGCCGACTTCTCCTCGTTCTATCGGGCTATGCCACCTGTCGAACGACAGCGCGTCGACACGCTCGCGGCGCGAACCCGGCTAAAGATCGGCGACACCCGGTTTGACGCGGAGATGCAGACCGGGATGCGTTATTCGCGCAGCAACGCCATCCACGAGGCCATCGTGTACGCCGAGAATGTCGCCGAACACCATCTCGACGCCACGATCGCCGATTCACATGGGCCGGTACCCCAGTTCCGAGCAACGGCCACGTCGCGTGGCGCGGCCGGGTTGAGCGGCAGGGAAATAGAGGTGCTGGTGCTCGTGGCGTCAGGCTGCACCAACCGCCAGATCGCCGAGCAACTCTACTTATCCGTTGCAACCGTCGAGCGTCACCTGGTGAACGTCTATCGAAAGATCGGGGTGCGCAGGCGCACCGAGGCCACCTCCTATGCCATCCATCATCGGCTCCTTGACTAGGCGCCGGAGCCCGCGAGATCCGAAAATTGACACATGCCCGACGCTGGCCGTACCTCACCATCAGGTTTTGACAACGGTTCAGCGTCGGGAGACGTCGGTTTCAACGGAAGAATAGAGATGCTGAGGTCGGCCCGACGACCCATACCGAGAGCGCATCTGGACGCGATTTGTACGGTTCAGAAAGTCGAGATACCGGCGTGCGGTGACGCGACTGACCCCAGCAGCGTAGGCTGATGGCCGTAGGGCTCATCACCGAGGCCGCTGCCGGTGGGGCCAGGCTTGTGGCGTTCGGCGAAACCTGGCTGCCGCCCGTGAACAGCAACGCAACGTTCACTCGGTTGCAACCTGCCCGAACGGCTCGGGCTCCCACAACTACAAGGACTGACCCGCCCGGCGCGTGGCCCCATCGAGCGCCCGCCGCACCTGTTGGGGGTCGTGCTCGATCTGGTGAGGGGTGAAACTCACCCAGTGGTAGCCCAGTTCGTTATAGGTGGCGTTACGGCGCTGGTCGCGCTCGAAATCGTTATCGTTATCGTGGAACTCGCGGCCGTCGATCTCAACGAGCACACCGTCACCTGGCCCGACCACGTCTGGCCGACGACTTCCCGGCCGGAACGGGATCATGAAGTCAGCGCGGAAACATCACCCGACCGTGACGTGCCACGGCGATCTGGCGCCACGGCGTGATGTCCCAACTCCTCAGCAACTGCACCGCCCGTGTTTCGGCGTAGCTCTCGGTCGGGGCGACATCGGCTCGTCGACGCACCAAAACAGTGTTCAACATGGCATCACCCGGAGTACGCGCACCCTGCCGAGGGCGCAGGCCCACACCCGTGCGGGCGGCGTGTTCGACCGCCAACTCCACCCGGTCGATGGGCGCGACGCCGTCAGGATGCCCGATCAAGTCGTCGGGTATTAGGTTGAGGTGCCGCAACACCGTCTCGATCGGCGCTACCGGTACGTCGCCGAGCAGCGTGGGCGACCGCCAATCCCGTATGCGCACGGTGCGGTAACTCGACACTCCCCCAATGGGCACGCACCACAGGTCGGGCCAGGTTTGGCCCCGGAAACCGTCAAGGTCAAAGACGGCGGCGGCGGGTGGGCCGGTGAGCGCCCGTTGGCGAGATGGCATGGCTGTCCTCCATGGCGAAGTGTCGTCGCGAGAGAGGAAGTGTCGTGATCATGCCCTTCCACCGCAGCGGAGTCAAGCGAAAAGTCGGGCCCTTGCCCACCCGGTCGCGCACGTCGGCCACCGCCATCGCGCACTTCGACCAATTCAACGACTGATACCGCCTTGTAGTGTCGAAGTGCGCGGTGAAGCATTACGAAGTGCGCGGTCGCAGCTGTTGGGAGCTGGCGAAATTCAACGGCTGTACCGGCTCGTCGCGGTCACGTCGTAGCCATCACTCACAACAGGCGAATCGACCACGGCTGGCCGCGTCTTCGATCAGACATGGCCGCCGCTCGCCGCGGTCCGTGAACTCGTGGCCAACGCCGTGGTTCACCGCGACCTTGCACCCTGACCCGGTGGGCGCGCCATCGAACTGCGCATGACCGCAAAGAGCTTCCGCATCACCAACCCCGGAGGCCTCTACGAGGTCAACGTCGCTGCACTAGGACGCATCGACCTCACGTCATTGCGAAACCGTCGACTCGGGGGGTGGAACGAGGCTTCAAGGTTGAGACCGACGATGTGGCAACGGAACAGCCCACCCCAGGCTCACTGAGGGCCGGTACCCACCCAGGTATCGGCGCCGTGAGGCGACAACGTGAACCGTTCCATGCCGTGAGACCGCACCGCGCTCGGGTTAACGAACGAAGCCCCCGCCCCGAGTTTCGACAACTCGGGACGAGGGCTCAGCCGCAGGTTTACTTCAAGAGCTTGAAGAGGGCCTGGTGGATGGTTCCGTCGGCCAGCTTCACCGTCAGCGTGCGACAGGATCCCGCCCACGCCTTGTCGGTCTTCCAGACGTATACATACTGGTTGGCCACCGCATCGTACGACAGGCTGCTATTGCCGGCCGTGACCGTTTCTTCCACCACGTCTTCGGGCGCAGGGAGGTCGCATGTCGAGGTGATAGAGGTTGGGAAGCCAGCCGCCATGATGCCCAGACCCTGGTTGCCGCCGAGGCTGAACTTCACCGGGATCGCACTACCGGCCTTGACGCTGCTGCGAGCGGGCAAGTTGTCAACGGGCTGGAAGAACCCGGTGAAGGCATAAATGATGCTGTAGGTCACGCTGACGGACGATGCGGCGTTGCTGGCCACGTCGGTGCCTCCCGAGCACGTAGTGGTAATGAAGCCGACCGGACCACCCGACGATGTGACCGTCGCCGCCGTAGCTACACCCGACAACGTGTCGGTGGTGCTGCAACCAGCTACCGGGACGCTACCCAACACATATTGCGCACCGTTGGCCACACCGGTGACCGCAACCGTCGGTGCGGTCTTATCGATCTTCACCGTTCCCGACACCGCCGCACTGGTATTACCGGCATTGTCGACTGCGGTACCCGAGTAACCAACCGCTGAACCCTCGGTGGACAGCAACTGGTTCGGGCCACAACTGGCCACCCCCGACAGAGCGTCGGCGCAGGTGTAGGTGACGTTCACATTGGTCTTGTTCCAACCAGCAAGGTTGGCCGCTGGTGACAACCCGGCCGAGATAGTCGGCACCGTCATGTCGATCTTCACCGTTCCCGATGCCGTGGCCGGGTTGCCCGCATTGTCAACGGCCGTACCCGAGTAGGGAACTGCTGAACCCTCGGTCGACAACAACTCGTCCGGGCCACAACTGGCCACCCCGACAGGAGATCACCGCAGGTATAGGTGACCGTGACATTGGTGTTGTTCCAACCAGCACCATTGGCCGCCGGCGAGAAACCGGCCGAGATGGTCGGCACCGTCTTATCGATCTTCACCGTTCCCGATGCCGTGGCGGTATTACCCGCATTGTCAACGGCCGTACCCGAGTAAGGAACTGCTGAACCCTCGGTCGACACGGTCTGGTCCGGGCCACAACTGGCCGTCCCCGACATGAGGTGACCACAGGTGTAGGTGACGATGACATTGGTGTTGTTCCAACCAGCACCGTTGGCGGTCGGAGCCAACCCGGCGGTGAAGACACCAACCCCCACGTGGCGGCCCATCATGCGTTGGTAGTGGCGGATGTGGTGAGCGACGCTGGCGTCGGCGAGCAGGGCGTCAGTGTCGGCGCGTCGGAACTCCAACGCCGTCCGCGAGTGCACGAACCACGCAGGGGTGGCCTGGGTGGCCTCGTCGCAGAAAAAGTAAATCGGGAAGCGCGCGAGGCCGACAAACCGGGTCACGCGATAGAGCAGCGATGCTAACGGTGACCCGCAGGGCCGTGAGGACTCGCTTGTCGGCCTCGTATCCCTCGGGCTGATCCTGGTGGTCGCCCATGCGCTGATCGAACCGAAACCTCGTCACGTGATCGGCGCAGGCGCATTGCTTGCGCTGAGTTTCACGCTGAAGGAGACCGTGTTCATCCTCGGATTTGCCGGTGCGTGCTTTGTCGTCGTGCTCGCGGTCGTCGCGTCGAGGTCGCCCGTTGGCTCCGCCCGTCGGTTCTTCTCCCGGATGCGTCGGATGGGGACTTTTGCCCTGGATGTGGAGCACCACCGTCTTCGACGGCATGAGGTATTGGCTCACTCAGCACAGGTGGGACGGGGCAGCCAGCACTGGTACTTCTACGCCACGGTGTACGCGGGCTGTGAATAGCTCATCATCGCGGTGGCGCTCGTCGGCGCAGAGGTCGGCGCAGAGGTCGCCGTCAGGCACCGATCTCTCGTCGGCGGGTGGTTCGTCGCCGCGGCGGTCGTCCAGTTCGCAGTCTACTCGTGGGCGGGCGAGAAGTTTGCGTGGCTAGCGATGCACCCCCTGATCCCGGTCGTCCTCCTGGCCGGTGTCGGCGCGCAGGCCTTCAAGGATCGATCGGCCACTGCCACCGTCCGCACGCCCCGGTTCGCCCCGGTCGTCGTCGTGGGCATCGCGGCGGTGCTGACGGTTCTGATTACTGTCCCACCGGCCATCACCGATGGAGCCGACACCAAGGAACTGCTCGTCACGGTGCAGACGAAGTCGGCGGTGCCTGAGCTCACCGATACGATGACGACGGCCCGCCGCGATGGCCGGCTCGAGGCCATCCGGATCCGACCGGTCCGCGACGAGTTCGATCGTGAGCCAGAACACTACGAACCGTCGAGCCGTCTCGAACACCCTGGCGGATGGCGTATCCGCCATCGCCGGTACCGCAGCTCGAAGTTCCAGACGTGGTCGGTCGTATGGCAGTGAATCTCCTCGGCGATCATCGGCGGGCGGAGGCCTGATAGCGCCCATTCACGTGCCTCATCGTCACCTACAGAGGCTCAAGTGAGGTAAGGGTGATCAGGTAGTTCTCCCGGTAGTGGACGTCGCCCACGAAGGTCGAGTTCGTCGTAGTGTTCATGGCCGATTGAGCGACGATCAGGTCCGACCCCCGCAGGAACCAGGTGTCGGTGATCTGAACATCCGCCGCATGGCCATTGTCGATCGTGACCCGTACGCGCGTCGTGACCACCGGACGGTCACCCACCCGTACTTCGGCCTCGCCAACCACGACACCTCGCACCGTCTGCACGGTCTCGCCCTGGCGGCAGGTAGCGGTCCATTCGGCACCGGCGACGGCGTCGACCGGCCGCGGTAATCCGTCGCAGCGGTATGTGTCGGTCTGCCCGCGACTGAAGAACTCGTCGTAATTGATCCGTGCCACCTCGACGATGCCGTTCCCCTGGATGCAGCGCGTCCATTGCTCCCATCGCTGCACCGCCACGTCCCATCGCTGTGTCACCCCACACGATTCCGCCACAACGGTCACGGTCGTGCTCGCCGGATACACGTGGCGATCACCGTTTAGCGCATCTACCGAATCTCCACCCGTCGTCGCATACACATAAACACCCGGCAAGGGCAGCAGTGGCATTGCCGGGCTCGCTGCCACCGCTGTGATCGTCGTCCCTCGGACCGTCGGTTCTTGTCCTGAGTAAGCGGGCGCGATTGGTGAGGCTCCGGCATCCGTGGTGGCCAAAGCGGCGTAACGCTCGCGAACCTCAGCGAGCACGAGTGGCGTCGTCACACCTCGCCGAGCAGTTCCCAGGCGGACCGCCACACCGGCGAGGGCAACAGCCATAAGGACAAGTGCGAGAATTCTTACCCGGCGACCGCTCAAGCGATGACGTGCCATACCGCAGCTTATAGCTGGTGTCAGGTGAGGCTGTGCAATGCCTCGGCCTCGGTTTCGAACATGGTCACGAATGACGAGAAGCGCACCAGATCGAATACCTTCTTGTAGTGCGGGCTGGCACCCGAGACAAGAACGACGATGCCGGCCTTCTTAGCCGCCATCGCCACGGTGATGAGCAGCGAGATCCCGGAGGTGTTGATGTACTGGGCGCGCGACAGGTCCAGCAACACCGTGGACGCGCCGGTGGCCGTCAGGTCGTCATAGGCACCCGTGACCGCGGCCTCGCCGTCAGAATTCACGTCGCCGTGAAGCTCGATGACGGCCGCCGCTGGCTCACGACGGATCGCTATTTGGAGTGCGCTGCTCACGTGAGGGTCTCTTTCGGCTGGAGGTGAATGACCATGCGGAACTGGTTCCCGAACCCGAGCCCGGGCTCGACGAAGTCTGCCTCGTCGACGAGGGCCTTGATGACGAACAACCCCATGCCCCCTGGGGCTTCGAAACCGGCAATCTGGGCCTCCAAGTCTGGCACCTTTACATCGCTCGGTGGGGGGCCACAACGTCCCTCGTCGGCGACATCGATGGCGAGTCGATCGTCGTCAATGGTCATGGTGACGAAAACTTTGGTGGTCACGTCAGACGCGTTGCCGTGTTCCATGGCGTTGATACAGGCCTCTGACACTGCGGTCTTGACGTCCTCCACCCGACTGTCCGCAAACCCCATGAGCCGAGCGCATTGTTCAGCTAGTGCCATGGCCAGCTTCTCATAGCCCATTTCCGACGGAATTTTTAACTCGACTGCCCTCACAGTATCCTCCCGTTCGTGCTGTTTCACCATGCACCTGACTTCCACATCGCACCAAAAACGTCCTGACCGGTCAGCCCGATCTCGGCCAGGATACCGATTGCCCGCTCAAGACAGGCCATTGCCTCATTCTGCTCATTCGCCTGATACAACGAGCTGGCCAGATTATCGAGTGCATTGGCCAGCCCATGCTCATTGCCGACGCGCTCGAAGAGTGCGACGCTGGTGCGGAACTGTTCGATGGCCTCGGCGATGCGCCCTTCAGTCGACGCCAACAGACCCAGATTGTTCCAAATGGCGGCCTGCCCGACGAGATCGCCCATCTCGCGGCAAATCTCGAGGCTCGCCTGCGAGTGCGCCGCGGCTTGCCCCAGGCTGCCGGATCGCAGATGGGCGATTCCCAGATTCCTGTAGGCCTCCGCCAACAGCGCACGGTTGTCTGCCGTCTGTGCGAACAGCAGTGCGAGTTCGGCCAGCTCTGCGGCGTCGGCCAGTCGATCGCGGCGACAGTGAACCATGCTCAGCCCGCCGTAGATACGCGAAGCGAGTCCGGCGTTGGCGTCGGCCTGAAGCTCGATGAGGGCGCGGTCGTATCGCCGCTCGGCCTCGTCGTATCGTCCCCACCGTTCGAAGGAACGCGCTGTCCGGTAGATGATCTCGGTGCGATCGCCGGGATCAGAGCCTTCCAATTCGAGGGCGGTGTCGTAGTGGGCGACCGAGCGGCCGTACTGACCGAGCAGGTCGGCTAGATCGCCCGCTTCGCGCCGGGTTGCCAGTAGTTCCGACCGTTCGATACAGCCAGGCAAGGCGTGGGTCAGTGCCCGTTCGAAGAAGTCGAGAGCTGGCCCATGCGCGGACTGGATCACGTTTTCCCGACCGGCCGTCACGAAGTTCGCCCATGCCCCGGCATCGTTGCCGGCGCGCTCGGCATGATGGCCCAGTTCGGCCGCTCGGCCGAACTCGGTGATGGGACAGGTCATCTCGATCGCCTGGCCTGCCCGGGCGTGAAGCAGCGCTAGACGTTCGTCGAGCTGCATGTCGTAGGCGGTCTGACGCAAAAGGGCGTGAGTAAAAGTCTCCCAGCCCGACCGATCCACGAGTGGTGTCCATACACCGGCGGACTCTGCCGCGACAAACGCTTCAGCAAGCTCCGAGTCGCTGAGTTCGCTGCGGGTCATCTCGCCGAGGAGTTCGCGGCTGAACTGTGTTCCGAGTACTGCCGCGAACTGGACGGCGGTACGAACGCTGGCCTCGAGCCGATCGATACGGCTGAGCAACACCGCCGCCAAGGTGAGCGGCAGGTCGCGTTCAAGGTCGTCGATAGTCGCTACTGCGCCACCAGCTTCGGTCCCCAACACGCCTCGCTCGAGCAAGTCCAAGACTAACTGCTCGACGAAGAAGGGGTTCCCTCCGGATCGTGCGACGATCGCCGTGACGACATCTGGCTCGGCCATCCGCGTCAGCAGTCCCTCGACTAGGATGCCGACACCGTCGCGGCCGAGACCCGCCAGATCGACGCGTTGGTGCGGGAACGACCAATCCCGCACAACTTGGTCCGCTGAGGTCGGGTCGGGCGACGGTCGGCCGGCAGACCGAATGGGCCGCTGATCGAGGATCACGGCGATAGGAAAGCGGCGAGCGCTGGTGGCCAGCAAGGTCACCAGCCGGGCCGAATCGGCGTCGAGCCACTGCGCATCACGAACATGTACTACGACGGGGCGCCGAAGACATTCGGCCCGCAACAGGTCGTCGACGGCCCGCAGGCACCGCTCGAAGCGAGTGCGAGGATCGTGTTGGGCCGACGCGGATCCGGCCCACTGCAGTCCGAGCAATGGCCCGATATAGGACCGAGAGAGCTCCAGTGCTCGCCGGGCTTCGAGCGCGGCCATGGTTCCCTGGGTATCGAGGACCTCAAGGAGCGAGTCGATCGTGGTGTCGAAGAGTTCGCACCGGTGCTCGACGGTGGAGCCGAGTTCTTGAAAGAACAGGTCGGCCAGGAGCGGCAGAAAGGCGGTGAGCGAACCCGACGCCGTTTCGTCGGCAGAGCACTCGAACCAGGTGACATCGGTGCTGTCGAGGGCGGTGCGCCGAGCGTGTTCGATCAGATGGCTCTTGCCGATGCCGGCATCCCCCTCGATCACGAGAACGGCCCCAGGGCCGGTGGTGACCAGTTCGACGAGAGCAAGAATCTCTTGCAGCTCGCCGTCGCGCCCGACCAGTGGTGTGGCGAAGCGCGAAGGACCACCGGCAATCTGTCCTGCGGTCAGGCGCATGATCGGTACCGGAGCCAGATAGCCCTTTACGGCCACAGGGGCAAGGTCATCAAAGACGAAACCAGGGCCGCAGGAGCGAGCGAAGCCGGCCGCGGCGACGATCTCGCCCGGTGCCGCAACGGTCATCAGGCGGGCGGCAAGGTTCACGTTCTCACCAACGACGCCGTAGGTCCAACACGACGGGCCACCGTACGCGCCGGTGCGTGAGAGCCCAAGGGTCAACCCGCATGCCAACGACCCGACTGACCCCACATCCACCGCTGGCCCACACACCTCGAGGGCCGCCGCGGCGGCGCAGGCCGCGACGTGCTCATGCGCCGTCGGTGCTCCAAACGCTACATACAGATAGCCGCCCTTGTCCCCCATCGTGACCTGCAGCACGCTCCCGCCCTGACCCGCCGCGATGCGTTGGACGCGCCGAACGAAGGGGTCGAGCCGGTCGAAACCGCCGTTTGGGGGGCTGAGAATGTCGCCGAAGCTCACGAACATCGCCGAGGTTGGCCGCAGCTCGGTGAGCGATGCGCTGGGTCGATGACGCAACTGGCTGTCCACCCAGTCGGCGGCGACCGCGGGGTCGAGGACCACGTCGGCCCAGGGTTGCCGCTGAGCCGAGAGAACGCCGAGATCACCGATCGCGGCTAACCGACCAGTAATCTGGTCGCCCGCCTTCCAGCGGCTGATGCGCACACCCTTCAGACAGCGAGCCGTTGGTTCGTCGACCACAACCTCGCCCTGGAGGGCGTGTCGTTCGAGTGCCGTGACCTTGTCGATTGCCGGGCCGGCGATGACGTCAATGAGGCGGTACTTCACGTCTCCCACTGCCACCCGCTGTACCTGTCCGGTCGCCACGGCGACCTTTATCGACAGGCATATGTCGGCACCGTCGCCGACGATCAACGGTGGTACCTGGGCGGTCAGCTCGTGGAGCCTCAGCGCACAGGCGACGGCCCGCGCCGCCCCGGGCGAAACCCTCACGCCCTGCGGGGCATCGTCGAACCAACACGTAATTGCGTCGCCGCTGAAGCTGACCACACTGCCACCCCAGCTGTGCACCTCGCCGGTGAGTGCGCCGTACACGAGGTTCATCTGGTTGCTCAACCGTTCGGCACCTTTGCGGGCACCGAATTGGCGAGTCAGTTCCTTCGACAGCAAGGTGTATCCGGCGATATCGGCGAACAACGCCGCCCCGTGTGCCGTTCCTGGTAGCTGACACCCGGTCGCAAGCGCGGCGCGGCGGTCAATGGGCAGATACCCGCTCAGTTGGCGGGCGTCCATGATCCCGGTCCGGGTATCGAGACCTTGCATAACCCCACCAACGTCACATCATCGTCGGCCGGCTCGCCGTCGGCGAACTCTTGCATTGATGCCAACGCCTGCTTCAGTCGCGACGCGGCAGGACTGGGGATTCGGGCGGCGATTTCGACGTCGCGTCGGGCCCGGTCGAAGCCGTACATCTCACGACTCGAGTTGTGCGCTTCGACCAATCCATCGGAGTACACCAACACGAAATCACCGTCGCTCAACGTGACCGTATGCTGCTCGTATTCGCTGTCGGGGCTGAGCCCGAGCGGCAGCCCGTAGCTTTCCAACTCGGCGAGCCTACCGCGCCGGTGATCCCAATGATACGGGTGGGGATGTCCGGCACTAGCAAAGCGGAGCACGCCGCTCACGGGCTCGACGATGCCGAGGAAGATCGTGACGAAGAGCCCGGGTGGAATGCTGTCGGCGAGCAACAAGTTGACCTGTGAGAGTACCCGCGCCGGCTCCGGAAATCGTTGCGTTTCGGCCCGGACGGCCGCCCGGGCAGCCGACATGATCAGAGCAGACGCCAACCCATGACCGGCGACGTCACATACGACAACCGCCACCCCACCGGCATGTTCGTCGGACACTGCGACGGGGAACACGTCGTAGAAGTCGCCGCTGGCTTCGAGTGCGGGCTCAGAATATGCGGCAATGTCGATCCCTGCGATCAGCGGGAGTTCTCGCGGGATCATCGCCAACTGCACCGTGCGCGCCAACCGAACCTCGTTGCGTAGCCGCTCGCCATCGGCCAGTTCGCGCTGCCGGAGGGACTTGAGATCGGCGAGGTCACGATCGCGCAATATCGAAACCACCCACGTCAGGATCATGACGACGAGCAGGATCGCGAAGACGTACGCGGCGTCGACCACGCTCTGCGCCCTCAGCCACAGCAGCACAAGGGCAAGCACGAGCGAGGTGATCATCAACCTCACAACCCCCTGAGAGCCAAGAAAGATTGCCGCGACCAAGATTGGTATCGCAAAGGCAACGATGAGGGCATCGGCCGAGGCCGGGTACAGCAGCACGAACGCTACGAGGAAGAGGTCCGTCGCGCCGATCACGAGCCACGCGCCGCGCTGGTAGCGCGTTGTTCGGCTGTGAGCCAGCGCATACCAGAACCCTAGAGCGGTGACCGCGATCAACGCCGTGCCCTTCGGGCCGAGCGAGGTGCCACGATCTGGAAACAGCACACTGGTGATCGTGCTGATCACCGCTGAGACCGACATGATCGCGGCAAGCGCAAGCGAGAGGCTCGACAGTAGCCGGGCGCGCTCGCGGTCGTCGTCGTCGACCAACTCGGTCGATGGCTCGATCGACCGGGCGATGGCGGGGGCGATGGCGGTGCGAGCACGGCGAGCCAGCCAGGTTGCGTCTTGGGTCAACTCGTCGGTCCTCCTCTGCGCCCCTTAGTGCAGTATGTCACGGCGCACGCCCGTCGTTTGAACCGTCGAACGCCAGGAGCCCGATATGCGCCGACATCGGTAGGAACGTAGCCGTAGTACATTCGAACTCGTGGTTCCCGATGTAGTCACGCCCCAACCTGACGTGCTGCTAGGGGACGCATCGCTACTGGACGAGGTGCTCGCCCGCGAAATTCGCGAGCTCCTCGAACATCGATACTGGCGTCCGATCGAGCAAGCGGCGACGTTCGAACGGTTCGTCGCCGATCCCGAATTTCATCGAGATCCTCATGGGCATGTCGCTCTCTTCGCCGACCACGGCATTGTCCACGTGCGTGATGTGGCCTGCCGACTCGTCCACATGGTCGGAGCGCTGAACGGCACGCTGATCGCCGAGCGCGATGCCGTGCGGATTCGGTTCATCCGCGGGTGCGGTGTGTTGACCACCTACCTCCACGATATCGGCATGGTGTCGCCGACGCCGGAAGGCCGAAAGGCGCACCCGCAGTTCGCCGCACGAGAGCCCTTTCGTACTCGATTCGACGACCTTGCCCAGATGATCTGGGCCGCGAACGTCGGCGGCATCCCGGACCGGATCGTCGACATCGGCCGGAGCGAACCGTTTTCGTGCGACGACCTGACCGTCCTGCGCGAGATCCTTGCTCTGGCTATGTGTCACAGCAAGACGGCTGTTCCGATGTCGGTTTTGGCCGACCCGTACGTATTGCGGTCGGCGCTGCAGCATGCGGTTTTCGACCTTCACTCGATGGACGAGTCGCCGGACAATGGCCCGACCGATGCCCAACGGCGGTACGGCGACGCAATGTCGGAATCGTTCCAGTGGCTGACTGCGGATACACCTCTCCAACGAGCCTTGGCTACCGACGTTCTCGACTCGATTCGTGTGCTGCGCGCCGCGGATGCGTTGCGTCAGCGAGGGACGACGTTACGAACGAGTGCGGGCTATGAGATCTTCGTCGATCAACGAACCGGTCTCGCGGTCTACGGACTACGAACCGCAGACCGCCTGCAGTCCTTTTACCTTCGGGTGACTGGCGATCTCGCGGCGGGTGAAGCCAACCTGAGAGTGGCTGAAGTCGACGAGGACGGTCATCTCACCTTTGCCTTCCACCGCGGCACGTTCGAAGACGATTTGGCCGACGCGGCGGCGGTCCGGGCCGCAGCCCGGGTGCTCGCCGACGTCTGGGCTGACGTCGTGCCATCCTTTGATGGCGCCCGCCTCGCTGGTGACACGGGCACTGCGCAGGTCGATTCACGAAGCATCGCAATACGGTTACTCGCTCAGCACGACACCATCGGATTTACCGAGCGGCTCCGCGCAGAACTCGCCCGTTCCTACCCACAATGCGGCGACGGGCTACAGATCGTGGTCGAACCGACGCCTCCGGCGCGGCCCGATCTTGAGTGGGAACATCGAGGCGTGCCCGTTGAAGCGGGCTCGGAGGTTGCGCACCAACTGATCGCCGCTCTTGCCGATATCGGCTGGCTCACCGAGTCGATCGACGGGTCCGCCGCATTCGAAGGCGTGAGGCAGGTGGCCGTCGACGCGGGAGAAACGGTCATCATCGCGGGCTCCGAGGCGCGACACGTGCTGGTTCCCATGCAGCCTGGTTTGCGGGTCCTTTCGCTCGGCGGGTTCCGTTCGGTACCCGGACGGGCCTGGGTACCGGTGGGGGTCACGGGGGTCGTACGCCACGCCGAACGCAACAGCGACATCGTTGCCGACGTTCCCCTCGAGGTGTTGGTCATACCGGCTGCGGTGTTCTTGCGCGCATGGTTCCACCCCTACACCGCGGTCCAGTTGCCCGAACTCGCTGCCCGCCTGAACCGGGGGCGGCGATGACGGTCGGCGGGGTTGTCGGTCGCAGCCTGCGGCTCGAACGCGGCGAAAGTCGTGCCGTTAGCCTAATGATGGCGCTCAACTTCCTGATCTGCTTCGCTGCGGTCGAATTACAGACCGCCGGCTTCGCACTGTTTCTCGATCGTTTCGGGCCGGGTCAGCTGGCCGGGGCGTACCTTGTCAGTGCGGCCGGGTCGGCTGTGGCCGCAGCGGCATACCTCGTGGCGGCGAAGCGCACGTCGTTTCAGCGCCTCACCACGGGAGTACTGATCGTGCTGGCCATCGGGACGGTCATCGCCTGGGCGGCGGCGCGAGGTGGGCTTGCCGTCGCGCACTACCTACTGCCGATGTGGTTCCAGATCGTCATCAACATGGGAATGTTGATCTTCTGGGCGCTCGCTGACATGTTGTTCGACGTGCGTCAGGCCAAGCGACTATTCGGCGTGCTGTCGGCCGGACGATCGCTCGGTTTCGTGGCCGGCGGATTGGCCGCACCACTCTTCGTACAGTTCGTCGGCCCGCCGGCCCTTCTGCTCGTCAGTTCAGCATCGCTGGCCGGTGCGGTCGTCGTCATAGGCAAGGTGTGGCGTATCGACGCCTCGCCGCCCGTTGTTGGGCGACCGTTGTCGCGGCGACCCGGACCCGGTCGTCGTGCCCGGTCGCTCGTGGCCCTGGTCCGTCACCAGTACTACGGATTGATCATCGGCTATGTGACGATCTGGTGGATCGGGTACTACGTGGTCGACAAGGTCTTCCTCGATCAAGTCGTTGCCCATTCGGTCGACCAGGTGCAAATCGCCAAGTTTCTCGGCGTGTTTTTCGCCGTGGCGGGAGCGCTGCAATTCGTGGTCGGCGCGTTCATCACCGGCCGGGTCGCCCATCGCAAAGGCCTCACGGTGTCACTCCTCGGCACGCCAACGCTGCTGCTGATCGGGGCGGCGATCTTCACGGTCGGCACGAGCATCTCGCCCACGGGAGTTGGCCTGCTGGTGATTGCGGTCGCCCTCAAAGGCCTTGATCATGGGTTCGGATTCGGACTCGACCTGGCTATGCATGGCATTGCCTACCGGGCGGTGCCGCTCGCCGTCGTCGGCAAAGTCGCGACGCTCGCCGAAGGATTTGGTCAGCCTGTCGCCCTCACGGTAACTGCCCTCGGTTTGATTGGATTGCAGCGAGGATTGGGCCTGGGCACCACCGCTCTCGGGGTCACCCTCGCGGTTGTCATCGTGGTGTGGTTGGCCGCGGCAGTGCGCCTTGGGCGGTCGTATCCGGTGGCGTTAGCCGGTTCGCTGGCCCGACGGCAATTTTCCGGCGACCGACTCGCGTTCGACGACCGGGCAGGCCGTGACGCCATCCTCGCCGCGACCACGGATCCTGCCCCTGCCGTTGCGCTATACGCAGCGCGCACGCTGGCCGATCTCGATGAGGCGACACTCTTGGCGGCACTTCCGGCGCTGAGCACCCATCGTTCGCCGGACGTGCGCCGCTGGGCCCTGGCATCGATCGAACAACGGGCTGACCAAGCTTTGCTGACTGCGTGGACCCTGTCAGGGGAAACCGACGCCGGGGCCAGGCGGCACGGTGTACGAGCGCTCGTCGCCTGTGACCGGCTCGCCGGCGCGGTTGGCACCATCGGGTGGCTCGACCATGCGGATCCCGCGGTCAGAAGGGGTGCCATCGAGGGCTTGCTTCGTGGCCCGACCTCGCCTGTCACCCCGGCGACTAGTTCGGTCCGTGCGCTCGCCGTCGACCGAGTCATCGCCTTGTCGCAGTCCCCATCCGAGCAGGACCGCGTCGATGCGGCGCTGATGATCGAAGCGGGTGACGCTCGCGATCTGGTGAACACGTTGGCCGAGTTGATCGATGCCGAGTCGCCGAGGGTCAGCCGCGTTGCCATCCGAGCCATGGCTAGTCTCGGTTCGTTCGACGATGCAAGCTGCTATCGATCGATGGTCGCGGCGACGGCGCGTTCGGCGTGCGGCGCGGCGGCGGGGGCGGCGCTCGTCAGAGTGGGACCGCCGGCGCTTCCAGCGATCGAGGAAGCCACGTCCGGCGAGCCGTCGTGTGCTCAATCCGCCATCCTGGCCGGGTCCCTTGGACGGATTGGCGGCGCGGAGGCGCTGAGAATCCTCGATCCACTCCTCGATCATGTCGATGGCCGCGTCAGAGCGTCGGCGTGCGCCGCACTGATTACTGTGGCTACGTCGACGGCGGCCAACACGGGCATCACACCGATCACAACCGCAGACCAACTGCGTCTGATGGCTCGCCTCAAACGCGAGACCGGCGACGTCGACCACATCGCGGAGCACATTCGATCGCTACCCGAGCCCGACGCGCAGGCTGCGGTCGGTGCGCTGCATTCGGCGCTTGTTCGGGCGGTTTCGAATGTGGTCGCCCTCGCCGTCGTGCTCTCCCCAGACGGTGCCCGGGGAGCGATGGCTTATCAACTGCTGATCGGCACCCATCACACCCGGTTGGCCGAAGTGATCGAACTCCTCGAACCTGCACTTTCCGGCCCGGTGGGCCAACTGATCATTCCGGTTCTCGAGCGGATAGCTCGGCCGTCAACGCCCACGGCAATCGCTGGCGTGGCACTGGCCGAACTCATAGCCGGGCCCAATTTGACCGGGGTCTCGCCTGGCATCTCGGTCAGCGATCCATGGGTTCGGGCAACCGCATGTCACCTTGCGGGTATCCGGGGCGTCGTCAGTTGCCGAATCGCCCTAGAGGCAGCGAGTCACGACGAGGACGCCACGCTGCGCGACGCAGCCCGAAGGGCCCTCACCACGTTTGATCATCAGGAGGAACCGGCCGTGTTCTCGACCGTCGACAAGGTACTCGCCCTCAAACGGGTCTCGTTGTTTGCCGAAACGCCCGATGACGTGTTGGTCGCCGTTGCCGGCCTACTGCGCCAGACGGTTGTAGAGAGCGGCGTGGCGATCGTGCGAGAGGGCGATCCGGGCGAGGAGATGTACGTGATCGCGTCGGGACGGGTCGAGGCGAGGCGGAGCGGTCATCTACTCAATGAACTGGGTGACGGTGAGGTCTTTGGTGAGATGGCGGTCCTCGACCCTGGGCCTCGATCGGCGACGGTGATCAGCCTCGAACCCACGCACCTGTTGGTGCTCGAGCAGGGTCCGCTGCACGACCTGCTTATCGAACAGCCCCAGGTCGCGCTGGGGATCATCAGCGTTCTAGTCAGACATCTTCGCGACCGTGTCTCCGATCTGGAGACGAGCCGGAGCGGATTAGGATGACCCGCCGGCCCGACCTTCGAGCGGCCGTCGCCCACGCCCGTCGACGACTGACGGCAGAGTTGTCGGCCGAGTTGACCTACCACAACCTCGCGCACACCGAGGACTCGGTGGTTCCCGCCGCCGTGCGACTCGCCAAACATTCTGGCGTCGGAGGCATAGATCTCGACTTGGTAATCACTGCGGCCTGGTTTCACGACCTCGGGTACATCGAACGCTATGTCGACAACGAGCCGATCGGGGCGCGAATGGCGGCCGAAGCCTTACCCGATTTCGGCTACCAACCCGAACACGTCGACACGGTGCGCGGCATGATCCTGGCAACGACCGTGCCGCAGCGGCCGGTGGGAACTCTCGAACAGGTGATGGCCGACGCCGATCTTGATATCTTGGCGAGGCCCGAGATGCTCGCCGAGAATCGCCGCCTCCGAGCCGAACTCGGCCGACACGGGAGGACATTCACCGACGTCGATTGGTACGCCAGCCAACTTCGCTTTTTCGACGCCCATCACTACTTCACTACAGCGGCCCGCCAAGTCAACGACGTCCCCAAATCCGCCAACCGCGTCGTGCTCGCCATCCTGCACGAAACTGCGGTTCAAGAGGGGTGATCACGTAGCGGTCGCGCGCCGGAGGTTGAGAGCTGCCGCGCCCACGCCGATCACCGCGAGCACACCCAGCACCCCGTTCTGCCAGGCTACCGGAGGTTTACCGGCGGGAAGCACGATCATGGTGAGCAGATGCGAGCCGAATTGGAACGCTGCCAAAGCCACGAGTAGCCGCGACGCCCCCCGCTCGCCGCGCCGAGCCGGGCCCCACGCCAACGTCAAGGTTGCGGCAGCCAGGCCGCACAGCCACAGGAAGCTCAGGATAAGATGGAACTGGGCATGTTCGGACCAATCGGCCTCGTCGAGATGCTCCCACAGTGCGTAAAAATAGCCGGGTACCTGCGCCACCGTCACCACCGTGAGTACGCTGGCCGGGAACCAGCGAGATGCGAAACGTGGATCAGTCATCCGACGCCCTCGAACAGCATCTCGTGTACTGCGCCGTTCACGAACGTATCTTGCGGGTCGACGCCGAGTTCGCCCCGAATCCGACGGAACTCGGCAAGTTCGGCACCATAGGCCGCTCGTACATGCTCGGTGATGCCGGGCAGATGGCGGTGCTCCTTGGCCCAGTGAGGGCGGGCCCGGGGCAAGGTGAGCCACGAAGAGGCCACGTCCGCAGAGAACTCGTACCAGTCGCGCTGGCGGGTCCTGGAAAGGATTTCGATGTAGCAGGTGTGGCCGTCACCGGACGCCGGTGAGAGCAGGCAGTCGCTGTTGTGAATGAAACGCACGTTGAGAGTGACGTTCATCGGGTAACGGCCAACCGCAGCCCAACGTCGCACGGCACCGACCGCTTCCTCGATGGCAAAGCGGACACCGCCGAAGTCTCCGTTGTCGACCTTGAAAGCGACTTCGACGCATCCCATTGCCGTGATCTCGATCGACCGGCGGTAGTGGATGGCCTCGACGATGTCGACCACCTTGTCACCTCGTGACGGTGTGCTACGGAAAGCGGCCTTGGAAAGGGCCGGCGTTAGCCGGGGTATCCGATGGGCGAGGCCCAGCGTGCCGTCGTAGAGATGAGCCTCCGCCCGGGATCTGGCCGCTTCGGCCCGTGACACGCGTGGTTTGTGCGTGGCTGGCGCTTCGGTTCGGTCCCAGGTCTTGACCCAGGCCTGCTCGGTGAAGGGCCACCAGAACAGATCGCAGTTGTCGTGCGACGGAACCCACTCACCGAGCCGTTCAAGCGCCTCGGCCAAGGGAACCAATCGGTCGACCGCATGCACACGGAAGGTGGCCAGCACATCGAGCGTGACACGCCAGATGACACCGAATGTACCGAGGCTCAGACAGACAGCCTGCATGGTACGGTCGGGATCTACTCCGCGCTCGAAGCAACGAACCTCACCGGATGCGGTGACCAAGTCGATCGTACGGACGAGGTCCGAGAGCGTCTTTTGATCCCATCCGGAACCGTGGCTCCCCGTCGAAATCAACCCGCCGAAGCGCACCGACTCGAGGACGACGTTAAACGGAAGCGCCAGCCCAGCGCGTTCGAGCACGTCGTTAACCTGTTTGACGGTTGCGCCGCTCTCGATCACGACCCGCGGGTGCTCGGTGCCGACCCCCTCGACATATACGCGATCGAGACGCTCGACCCTCACCAGGACGTCGTCGGTCGGTACGAGCGCCGACCAGCTATGTCCCGAGCCCACCACGCGCAACTTGCGCCCAGTGCCCACGGCGAACCTAACGATGGCCACGAGGTCCTCGACCGAGCCGGGCTCGAACGTCAATTCCGGGGTACAGCGCACGTCACCGGCCCAGTTGCGCCATGGGCGCCGCGCTATACCTCCGATTGGAGCTGTAGCCGCACGCTCGCCAGAACTCACGGGACCATGTTAGCGCGGGTACACAAACGGCTCACCGTCGTGGTTGAGAACCCGGCCATCGCGTTATGGACATCTGCTGTTGCAACGGTGTGACAAGGCGGAGAGCATGTCATGCGCTGTCGGCGAAGAATTCTGTGAATCGTTCTGCGACCCAGGCGGGGCGTTCCTCGGCGATCCAATGGCCGCAATCGTCGGCGATCCCGCCGCTGACATTGGTGCCGACGCGTTGCCACGATTCGAGGGCGGGCGATACCGCGCCCTGCTCGCGGAGCGCCGCCTCCGTAGACGAGGATGGGCATGTCGAGCTTTCCATCGGCCAGGTATCGCTGGTGGTCCCGCGCGTCGCGGCGTAGTGCCCGGTAGTAATTGAATCCCGCTCGCATCGCTCCAGGTTGGCGATACGTGCACAGGTATTCTTGTTGAGCTTCGAGACTGATGGCATCGGGACGAGCACCTCCCAACCGGTAGAAGAACTCGAGGTACATGTCTTCGCGCCCGGCCACGAGTGCCTCAGGAAGATCCGGCAGCGCATGAAAGCCGAAGTGCCAACGCGACATGGCATCGAGCGGAGTTCCATCGCCGGGTACTGGCACGTCGAGAATGGCCATTGCCCGGATAGCAGCGCGGTGTTGTGCGGCGAGCGCAAATGCCACCGGACCACCCCAATCGTGTGCCGCGACGCAAAACCGTTCGTGGCCGAGCACGTCGTGCATGAGGCGCCACACATCGTTGCTAACGGTCGTGGTGTCGTAGCCCGTCTGCGGACGCGACGAGTCTCCGAGCCCCCGCAGATCAACTGCCACGAGTTGGAACTGGTCTGCGAGTCCGGCGATTACCCCACGCCACATAAACCAGGTCTGGGGCCAGCCGTGCAGCATCACGATGGGCACCCCAGTCCCAGCCGTCACGTAGTGAAGGGTGACGTCGCCGAGATCGGCGTAATGATGGTCGACGGGTACCCTAGGCTTATCGCTGTGCGTCATACCGGTCGGTCACCGGCGATGGTGGCGCGGTGCATCTTTCGACTGCACGGTGCATAGTCGACAACGGCGTAGTGCTGCGTGCACCGGTTGTCCCAAATCGCCACGCTATTCGGCCGCCACCGCCAGCGCACCTGATATTCCGGGATCGCCGCTCGGCTGACGAGATACGACAGCAGGTTCGGCCCGCCGGGCAGAAGGTCGAAACCGTGACGGACGTTGGCGGGGGTGTGGAAGTTCGTGAAGTGCGTGATGAACGCACCCGTGTAGAGGCACTTGTTGCCGGTCTCGGGGTGGGTTCGCACCACGGGATGCTCTACGTCAGGGAGCGTGGACCTTGTTGCGAGCCGCTTCTCGATCGGTTGGGCGGCCATGAACACCGACGCGAGACTGTGGTTGGCGTGAAGGTCGGCGATGGTCTCCTTCACGTGTCGAAATGCCACACATTGTTGTGCCGCTCCAACGGGCTCGTCGTCGACTGGTAGATGCGGATAATGCCCGGCTCGTCGTCGACCGACTTGGCGAGCGGGTGGTCCTCAAGCTCACCGAAACAACTGGCAAACGCGGCATGCTCGGCGTCACTAATGTGTTGATCGCGCACGAACAGCACCTTGTGACGCAGCAGCAGTGCACGAATCTCGCCGAACAGGTCGGCGTTGACGGCAGCTTCGGCGAGGCTCACGTCGGATAATTCTGCGCCGATGGCGCAGGTGAGTTGTTCGACTTTCAATGGTCACTCCCCTGGTTATTTGTCGGGCACGGTGTGTTCCATGAGCACCTACTGCTGAGCGAGCGCGGCCTGTTGCTCGGCGGCAGGGTTACGGTAGGCGGGGCCTGTCGTTTCGATGACGACGTGGTCGAGGACGCCATCGGTAATCGGCGCGTACCCGTCGAGTGCGGGGGCGATGGGGGTCATTCGTTGGTAGCCGACGCTGAACGGGTCGACGCCGTAGGTGACCGGAGTTGTGGTCGCGATGTGCCCACGGCCGACGGGTACGTCGCCGTACCAGAGTTCGAGCGTTCCTTGGAAGCGGCCCGTTGGGGTGAAGGTTGCCCGCACGAGTACATCACCAACAGGTAGTTGAACGCTGGCCGACACCGTGGTGTAGGTCGTGCCGAGGAAGTTGTTGACATAGTGGAGTCGACGGTCGGCGAGGTAAAGGGCGTAACCGCCGGAGTGTCCGCCATGGGCGACAAGGATCCCGTTACATGGCCCGTCGGTAGGGACGGTTAGTGCAGCCGAGATTTGGAACTGGCGGTTGCGCAGGTTCGGGGCCAGCATTTCGGGAATGGACGATATGCCGGGGTGGTACACGTAGCGTTCTTGACGGAAACGCCGATCGCCGTGAAGACCGGGCTGGTTGTTGAGCGGCAGGACCTGGTGTCGTTGGGCTTCAGACCACCACAGTGCCTTCATTTCAGCGAGTTTGTCCGGATGTTGGGCGGCGAGGTCGTGGCATTCGGAGAAGTCGTTGGCGACGTTGTAGAGCTCCCAGATGTCGTCGTCGAAGGATCGGGTGGCATCGGACCCGTCATACGCCATCCGCGCCGGCGGGTGAAAGACGACTGCTTTCCAACCGTCGTGGTACAAGGCTCGTGAGCCGAGCATCTCGTAATACTGGGTGATGTGGGCGCTTGGGGCGGCACCGTTCATGAGTGATGCCGCGAAGCTGATCCCATCGAAGGGTGCCTGCTCGACACCAGCGATGTGTGACGGTGGGTTGATGCCGATGAGTTCGAGCAGCGTCGGGGTGACATCGATGGCATGGACATACTGTGGCCGCACAGCACCCGTGTCGGTCAGGTGGCGGGGCCAGTGGATGACGAGCGGGTCGCAGACCCCGCCTTCGTGCGTGTCGCGTTTGAACCGCTTGAGCGGCGTGTTCCCGGCCCATGCCCATCCCCAGGGGTAATGGTTGTTGGCGTGGGGTGTGCCGAGATCGTCGATGCGGCGCAGGTTCTCTTCGAGACTCTCCGGTACGAAGTTGAAAAAGTACTGCTCGTTAAATGATCCGGTTGGACCGCCTTCGGCCGACGCGCCGTTGTCGCTCATGATGAGCACGATGGTGTTGTCGAGTTCACCGAGTCGTTCGATGAAGTCGATGACACGTCCGATCTGCGCGTCGGTGTGGGTCATGAACCCGGCATACACCTCCATCATGCGCGCATACAACCGTCGTTCGTCAGCGTTGATCGTCGACCATTCGGGAACCCACGACGGCCGTTCAGAGAGCTCGGTTCCAGGAGGCAGCAGGCCCGACGCGACTTGGCGTGCAAAGACCTGATCACGCCAGGCATCCCAGCCGAGATCGAACTGTCCGCGGTATGCGTCGATGTAGCTCGCCGGAGCCTGGTGCGGTGCGTGACACGCACCCGGGGCGAAGTACAAGAGGAACGGCTTGTCCGTCGAGTACGACCGCAGGTCCTTGAGGTAGGAGATAGCCCTGTCGGCGAGGTCTTCGGTGAGGTGGTAACCCTGTTCGGGTGTCGAGGGTGGGTCGACCTGATGGTTGTCGGCGACGAGGTCTGGGAAGTACTGGTCGGTCTCACCACCGAGGAAGCCGTAGTAACGCTCGAACCCTTTGCTCAGCGGCCAGTGATGCCGGGGTGCGCCGTGGCTCATTTCGGTGGCCGGAGCCAGGTGCCATTTGCCGAGGGCAAACGTGGCGTAGCCGTTACGCACGAGGATCTCGGGGAGGAACCCGTTCTCTGGTTGGATGGTCGCGTCGTAGCCCGGAAACCCGGACGAGAACTCGACAATGCGTGCCATGCCGCTCGCGTGATGATTCCGGCCCGTCATCAGACACGCCCGGGTCGGCGAACACAACGCAGTCGTGTGGTAGTTGCCATAGCGCAACCCACCACTCGCAAGACGGTCGAACGTTGGCGTTGCAATGTCGGAGCCGTAACAGCCGAACTGCGCGTAACCCACATCGTCAAGCAACACCACCACGACATTTGGCGCGCCATCGGGTGCACTCTCGATAGCCGGCCACGCAGCTACGGAATCGGCAAACGTCGTTCCTACGGTGCCGGCGAAGTCATTGAGCTTGCCCATACGGCCGTGCCTCTTTCGGTGGGTCTAGTCAGATCAAGTTGGTCAGAGCCTAAACTAGCCACACGGCTAGTTTAGGCTCGTACTCGCAGGTGTGTGTCACGTCGACGGTTCGACGAGCGCGAGTGCGTCGTACAGGCTGGCGAGCTCTAGTTCGACCTGTGCTCGCTCGCGATGACCAACCCCCGTGCCGTCAAGGAGTGCCGCACTGAAAACCCCGTAGCAAAGCTGGATCGAGATCATGGCGATGACTCGGGCTTTCGCCTCGGCACTAGCACTGGCAAGGTCGGTGCCGCTTCGCTCGGCGACTCGGGGGGCGACGGCGTTGACGAGCATTGTGCCGATCGGGAAGTCGCTGCTGGGCGCCACCCTGTCGGGATAGTCGACCTGTGAACGGACCAATGCCCGCAGATACGGATGGCACTCGCCGGTGAGAAGTGGCAACGATGCTCCATCGCCGTGCATCCGAACAAAATCGTCGCGTAGCGCGCCGAGACCGGCTGCAAGAGCCTCGTCCTTTCCACCGAAGTGATGATGCACGAGGCCGTAGTTAACCCGTGCTTCGTCAGCGAGTTCTCGCCCGGTGATGGCACCTGGAGCGCGCTGAGGCAGAAGCCGCGCGGCGGCCTCGATCAACGCAAGCCGTGCGCTTCCCCGCCGACGCGACGTCGACGAAGTGAGCGCTGGTGCCAGCGACTGCATTCGAACCTGTGGGGTTGGCGTCGGCACGGCTGTAGCGGCGGTCGTTCCCATGTTGCTAGCCTAATGGCTAGTTACAAGGTTGCGCATCCTTCCGTGTGTGCACGATCCATTTGGAGGACGAGACGATGACGACGACAGATCGCGATTGGGCGACCGACTACGACATATTCGACGCCGTGTACGTCAACGATCCGTTTCCGATCTGGGACGGCCTGCGGACCCAATGCCCGGTGGCGCACACCAATCGGCTTGGCGGCTCGTGGCTACCGACAAGATACGAAGACGTCACCGCTATCGCTCGAGACGTCGAGCACTTCAGTTCACGACAGATCAGCGTCGTGCCCACCGACGCCGACGTCGCGCTGCTCCCGGCTGGTGTGCCGCCCATATCGGCCGATCCGCCCGAGCACACCTGGACGCGCCGTCTTTTGCTGCCATGGTTCTCGCCGAGTCGGGTAGCCGAGTACGAGACGTTCTCCCGGATCCTGTGCCGGCGTCTGATCGACGACTTCATTGCCAACGGCCGGGCCGACGCAGCGGCGGACTACGCCCAACAGATCCCGGTTCGAGTGATTGGTCTGGTCCTCGGTGTACCCGAAGAGATGTCGGACACGTTCACCGGATGGGTTCGTGACGTACTCGAGTTTGCCCACGACGCTGAACGACGCAACCGCGCCCGAAACGACATAGTCGGCTACTTCCTTGGAGAGATCGAACAGCGTCGCAACGGTACCGGTGACGATCTGATCACCGCGTTGCTGCACACCGACCACGACGGCGCGCCGGTGCCCGATGGCCATATCCTCGGTACTGTCGCGCTCACGTTGATCGCCGGTGTCGATACGGCCTGGTCGGCGATCGGGTCAGCGCTATGGCATCTCGCCACTCACCCCGACGATTGTCGTCGACTGATTGACGAACCAGCGCTGATGCCCACCGCGATTGAGGAGCTACTGCGGGCGTACTCGCCGGTGACGATGGGGCGGATCGTGACGACCGATATCGAGTATTCGGGCTGCCCGATGCGCGAGGGCGACCGGGTGCTCCTCAACTTTCCCGCCGCCAATCGCGACCCCGAGGCGTTCTCCGATGCACACGTCGTGCAGATCGATCGCGAGATCAACCGCCACGTGGCCTTCGGAGCCGGGATACACCGCTGCGCCGGGTCGAACCTGGCCCGCATGGAACTGCGAGTCGCCGTCGAGGAATGGCTGGATCGCATCCCCGAGTTCCGACTCGACCCGAACGGCGAGGTCACCTGGGCCGGCGGTCAGGTCCGCGGACCGCGCACCGTTCCGGTGCTCTTCCCATGAGCGACCCCACCGCCACCGTGCGCCGCGTTGCGCTGCTCAACGACACCAGCTTCTACGTCGGGCCGACCCTGGCGCGCACGCTGGCCCATCGCGGCCACGATCTTGTGATCGGCGACCCCGCCGACGGCCTCGCCGACGAACTTCGCGCGATCGGTGCACACGTCGAGGTCGTGACCGGGGTCCGATCGTTACGGACGCAAGACCAAGCCGACGCCCTCGTCAACGCCGCGATCGTTCGGTTCGGGCGCATCGACGCAGCAGCGGTGTTCTCCGGTGACATCGTCACCGGTCCATTTTTGGCGTCCACCGACGAACAATTGGAACGGGTATTCAGAGGCTGCGTCGAAGCCCCCTACCATTTTCTGCGGGCCGTGACCGGCCCCATGGTCGAACAGCGCGAAGGCCAGATCCTGGTGATCACGAGCGCCGCCGGCGCCCGCCCCACCCCCAACCTGCCGCTCTATTCGGCCATGCGGGCCGGTGCCACGATGCTGGCCCGCAACGTCGCTGCCGAAGTCGCGGCGAGCGGCGTGCAGGTCAATGCCGTCGGCACCAACTACATGGACTTCCCCGCCCTGCTGCGCGCCACCGGCGCAACCACCGACGAGGGTCGAGCCCGTCTCGAAGCCGAAGTCCCCATGAAGCGCCTCGGCACCCTCGAAGAATTCGCCGCCTTCACCATGGCCTTCCTCGACGGCACCAGCCGCTTCACCACCGGCCAGTTTGTTGCGTACGCCGGCGGCTGGGTCTGACACCAGCCATCCGCCCCGCCGGGCTCGATCAGGTGGATGGGATGGTGACGGTGCGGAATGGTACGGCAAGCACGAAGTAGGCGGCGTACGACTGCAGGATGACCGCGACTCCCTGGGTCTGCTCAAACGCCAACCCGATGAGCAACAACAGTGCGCTTCGCCCAAACATCTCGCGCCGCGGGCGCTTCGACCGAGCAAGCAGATACGTCAGCCCGCAGCATCGGGGTCACGGAAATCCGGCGTCCCATCACCATCAGTATCCGTCGGCACACACGGCAACACACCCGTGCACGCGTCATCTTCAACCGTGTCGGGGATGCCGTCACCGTCAGTGTCTGGGTCACGGAAATCCGGCGTCCCATCACCATCAGTATCCGTCGGCACACACGGCATCACACCAACACAGGCGTCATCCTCAACCGTGTCCGGGATCCCATCACCGTCAGTATCGGGGTCACGGAAATCCGGCGTTCCGTCACCATCAGTATCCGTCGGCACACACGGCATCACGCCCGTACACGCGTCATCCTCAACGTTGTCAGGAATGCCGTCACCATCAGTATCGGGGTCACGGAAATCCGGCGTTCCGTCACCATCAGTATCCGTCGGCACACACGGCATTACACCCGTACATGCGTCATCCTCAACGTTGTCAGGAATGCCGTCACCATCGGTATCGGGATCACGGAAATCCGGCGTCCCATCACCATCAGTATCCGTCGGCACACACGGCATCACACCCGTACAGGCGTCATCCTCGACGCTGTCGGGAATGCCGTCCCGATCGGTATCAATGTCATCGTCGATGATGTTGACGAGAACGTCGGAGGCGGGCAAGCCATCAAAGGCTGCCTCGTCGGACGACGTCGTGTGGGTTAGGAGTTGCGTGTGGTTGCCTTCGGTGACTTCATCCTGCACTGCCCGGACGGTCACCGTTTGCGGGATGTTCCAGTTGACAGATGTGAACCGTACGGTCGGCACCAACGTCGTGGCCTGTGCTCCAGCGGTGATGGTAACCACCACGTCTTCAATTGGCTCTGCCGTGAGAACGATGTCGTACGTGTCACGGTCGCCCATTCCGAGACCGTGGTAGAACCAGCCGACTCGGTGACCGTAACGCCGGCAACGTCATTGTCGGTGATGGTTGCTACAACGTTCACCACTGCCATTTCGTCGTATACCGGATCAGTGGATTCCACGGAATGGGTAAAGGCCTGACTGGTGGTTCCGTCCACGCGTCGATCGTTGACCGCCGTAGCCGTGACCGTCTGTGGAACATTCCAGTTCGCCGGAGTGAACGTCAACGTTGCCGGGCCTGCGCCCGCCTCGCTGCCACCCGCGATAGTGATCGTCACATCCGCGATCGGTTCCGACGCAAGGCGAACGGTGTACGTATCAGTTGCACCACCCTCGACGACCGAGAGCGTGAGACGGCTCGTCACAACGCCCGCTTCATCATTGTCGATGTTCACGATCGTGGGATTGGCGACATCATCAGCGGTCAAGGCGTTGAAGGCAGGCGTGGCGCTGGAGGGGTCGCCCGTCGTCACGACATACGAGATGTCGCCATCGTCGATTGCCTCATCGAGGCCCGTCACGACCACCTCGTTCGCGTCTGGGTTGTTCCAGTTCGCATTCAAGATCGTGATCGACGTTACGGCGAGCGAACCTTCGGTACCGTCCGCGATCGACAGCGGAATGACGACGTCCGCGCCCGCGGGCGGCTGGGCGGACAAGCTGAAGCGAATTCGCGCCGTGCCTCCCGCTTCGGTCGTCTGGCCGACGACCTCGACCAAGATATTCGCGATCTCGTCGTCCCGGTTCACCATTGCGACGTCAGCCACGGTCGAACCGGCCATCGCTCCGTACACGGGGTCGGCCGAAGTCACCGTTCCCGTCGTGATCGTGTAGTTGATCGCGCCGTCGATGACAACGTCATCGATTCCGGTGACGACAATGGTCTGTGGAACGTTCCAATTGGCAGGTGTGAACCCTACAGATGCGCGGACCGTGCCCTCCAACGTGTTCGTGGAGCTGAGAGGAACCGTCACATTCCCGGTTGGCTCGGAGGTCATCACGATCTGGAAGCTGCCGGCTCCGCCGACAGCCGCGCTCTCCCCCGTCTCAGCGTCAACAGGTGTAATGGTGAATCCGGCGACGTCGTCGTCGGCGAAGGTGACGAGCACTGTCTTGTTGGGAACGAAGTCGTAGGGATTGTGGGAACTCGCGTCGACGACCGAAATCGTGACGAGCGAAGTGCTGTTCGCTGGCGTGTCGATCAGCTCGTCGACCCCCGTCACCGTGATGGTCTGGGGGTCGTTCCAGTTCGTCGGTGTGAACGTGAGCATCGAATGCGACAGCGTTCCTTCCGACGGCGTACCCGATGTCACGGTGAGGACAACGTCGCTCAGTGGTGCCACCGCCAGACGCACATCGAAGGTGTTGGTGCCGCCAGGTTCGGGGACGACCATTGTGGTCTTCGAGACGATGACGTCAGCCAGGAAGTCAGTGGTCGTCGCCGGGACAGTTCTGTCGGTAACGCCGTCGTACTCATTCGATGAAAGAGCGTCGTTGACGCTCACCGTAATCGGGTAGTTGATGCTTCCGTCGGCGATGCCATCGGGTAGCCCAGTGAGGGTAACGGTTTGAGGGACATTCCAATTCGCCGGCGTGAACGTGAGCGTGGTCGGACTGACCGAGCCCTCGGTCGCGTCGGAGGAGGCCACGTTCAAAACAATGTTGCCGAGAGGTGCCGTCGAGAGCACGACATCAAACGTGTCTGTCGTTCCGCCCTCGCTCACCACGGTGGATCCGCCGGTAGGGGTTACGTAGACGTCCGTCACATACAGCTGCAAGATATTGAGCGCCGTGTTGGTGAACAAGTACGCGTTTTTGCCCGTGTTGTTGACACCCAAAACCGAGGTTCCCGTGACAGTAGTGCCGTACACCAAGTCGTAAATGCCAACGTTGAGGGTCTGCATGACATCGACAGTCGAGCCGCCAAGCGTGACGGCACCCGCCGATCGGATCTGTGAGTTGGCCGTCGTTCCATTCGTTATGACCCGAATCTTCGACGCGGCACCCGTGAGGCTCAACGGACCGACCCGCAGAGTCGACGTGTTCGAGGCTCCTGTACCACCCTGAATCGTGCCGCCGTTCACGTTCGCGGCCGACGCGTTCATCGTGCCCGTTCCTGCAAGCGTCCCGCCCGAATTGACGGCTGTGGCCCCAGTGTTCGACTGCGTTCCGTTAATCATGAGCGTCCCACCATTAATGGTGGTCGCGCCCGAGTGCGTGCTGTTTCCCGTGAAGGTCTGCGTTCCAGCGCCCGACTTCACGAGACTTCCAGTACCGGTCACCGCTCCGGCATAACTACTCGATACCGTCGAGTTGAGCGTCAGCGTGCTGGCCACAGGCAAGATCACATTCCCGCCAGCCGCACCTCCCCGATGAGAGTGTTAACGGTCTCATTATGACTCAACAGGTTGAGGTTCGCGGACGCAACGTTCGCAAAGTTGATCGAGTTGACGTCGGGAATCACATCGGACTTGATGATCCTGGTTGAACCCTCGTTGATGAACACACCACCAGTGAACGTGTTGATGTTGCCCGGCCGCTCGAGAACCGTCAAGACCCGAGATGTCATTCGCGACACCTCCGACCGAGTTCGACGCCGGAACGCCCCCTACGGTCCCGCCGCCGCTTCCACCGAACGTGTTGCCTCCGCCACCACCGCCGCCCTGTGAGCCGGCCCCACCTCCTGAGTTGCCACCGGCGGCACCGGCGTCCGCCGACAAGGTAACCCCGCCGATCGTCACCGTGGTGGCACCAGCGAGCGTGTAGTTGATTGCGGTGAGCGCCCCGAGATTCACTTCGGCCCATGCAGTACCTCCAGCTCCACCTCCACCGCCAGCTCGGAACGATCCGGGCGAACTACCCGGCACACTGCCGCCACTGCCGCCAGCGCCGACCGCCCACACTTTGACCCGCGTGGCATTAAACGGCACAGCCCGGCTTCCCGTTGCTCCGGCAAGGTAAGCGCCGACAATTCGACCAGTCGCGTCGTAGAACGAGATCACGACAAATCCCGCTCCGCCACCACCACCAGGTCGACCGTTCCTTCCGGTCGAGGTCGCGCCACCGCCACCACCACCGGGCCCGCCGCCCGACGCCCCCGGTGTACCGGCATTGGCTCCGCCCCGACCACCGTTGCCATAGGACCCGCCAGCTCCGTAAGCAACACCGAAGGCGGTGTGTCCAAGGGTTAGGGTTCCAGGACCGTTCTTTGTGAGAGTGCTCGTTCCGTTGATGTCGTTGGTGGCGAACGCGTCAAGTCCAGCAACGGTTACGTTGACGATCGTTGGCGATGCGTGGCTCCCGCCCCGAAACTCGTGTGCGTGAACGACGTCGGCGGCGACGAGATCGTCCCACCACCTACTACCACCGTGGCCGTCGCTGCGCTTGCCTCTTGCGCCATCGACAGGTTCAGCCCCAAAACGCTTAGCGCCGTCAACATGGAAGCCAGAATGGCGGGGCGCGTACGCAGTCGACTGTTTCTGCGATATCTGATGGTCATTCCCATAGCGACACCCTTCGATGGTGGAAGCTCTACGAAGGGTCGTCGGCAGAACCACACTCAACGTGAGCACTTCCTGCCGATCATCTGATGGAAACCTGACTCCGTAGCGTTCGGCGCGGCTGGTTCGGCTGCAGAGCCGCCGTGCCGCCACCGAGTCGAGGGCAAATGTTCCGACGGTGCGGGGCAGCAGGTACCGCCAATCCCACGATGCGACAACAGTCGGCAACCGACAGCCCGACATATGTCGTCGCGTCTCCAGACATATGTCTCTCTACCCGAAATAGTCACGTTCATCACATGGCGAGGTACTGCGACTCGACCTTCGTAGGAGCACTTAGTGTCTCGCGTAGAAGCGTCACGCTCGAACCGATACTCAGGTGGGTGGTGAAACGCTTGGTGAAGATGCGCTCGGTAACTTTTACCGTCACTCCCGATAGGAAAACTTGATCCTGCGACGCTGCGGCGCTTCCCTAACAGCGACAATCTGCAAAGCCTCGGCTTCTCGAATGATCGCGAGAACGATGGTCTACGGCTTACCCAGTCCGGCCGATGGATTTGCCGAGAATCCCCCGACGTCGTTAACACCGCAGGCTCGTACCTGTACGAGCCTGCAGGGTCGGTCCACACCTTCCATGCCCCGGCCGACAACACCGAGATCACCGAAGCATCGTTCGCGTTCTGGGAGCCAACATCAATCTCGACGATCACGACAACGTGGTCGGCATCACCGACGCCCACTCGATCCTGGCGTCATACCGCGACCTGGGTCAAACCGAGCACGGCCTCCACAAATGTGGAGCGCTGACATTGTACCCACGTGCGCCATGAATCCGGCCCCGACGGCGTCGTGCCGTACCACTGGTAGTTCTCGGTCCAGTCGTCAACCGCGGGTAGCGAATACCTCTACGCCTTCTCCCTGATTCAGCCGCCGACATTTGGTCCGATCGAACCTTCGACACCCCGCGGCCGCGACGCGCTCAAGCGACGAACGCGTGTGGACCAGGGTTCGATTTCGCGGAGGTGGACGGGAATCGAACCCAGCGAACCTCGTATTTCGTAGTGCTGCCCCGTAAGGCCAAAGACCGTCTGAGCTGGGCGAAGAGGGTTCGTTCGTGCTGTCGCGTGCCGTCTTGTGATGGGTAGTGCCGCAACATTCTGTGACCACGCCGTGACCACGGCAGTGCGCGATTTCGCGTAGTGGTGATTTGCGTTTCTTGTCTCGCGAGAACGCCACGTCGTGAGGCGGGAGGGCATCGAAGGATGCGGGTTTGCTGGCTCAGGGCACGAGCGCGCTGAGTGGGCTAATGATCGTGCCGTCGTCTGCTGTCAGGATCGGGCCGGTACCAGTGACCACAAGACGAAACGCGGGCTGACCCACGGTGTCGGTGTCGATCTGATCGATGGCGGCGCGCAGCGACCGGATGCCCGCAAGCACCTGTGCTCCGCCGAGTTTGACCTCGACTGCTCCCCAGCGACCGTCGGGGAGCGTGATGATCGCGTCGATTTCCTTACTATTCGAGTCCCGGTAGTGGCGGACCTCGCCATCGATGGCCGAGGCGAGCACCATCAGATCGTGAACTACCGCGCTCTCGAACAGCACACCGACAGTTTCGAGGTCGCTGAACAACCGCTTGGACCCTGCGCCCAGCGCCGCTGCAGCGAGCGAGGCGTCGACCAGGTGCAGCTTTGGTGAGGTGCGAAGGCGGGCGCGGGATCGTAGGTTCGGCGTCCAGGGGCGCTGCGGTTCGACAATGAAGAGCCGTTCGAGGAGCCCGACGTAGCTGCTGATCGTTTCGACGTTGATCGTTGGAGCTACCGTCGCGACGTCGGCCGCGAGGGTCTTGTAGGTCACGTCGGAGGCGACCGACCGTGCCAATCCGGAGATGAGTTGCTTGATCACGTTCGGTTCGTGGCGGACGTCAGCCAGTCGACGGATGTCGGTGCGGGCGACCTCGTCGATGTAAGCCCTCAGTCGATCGGCGGACTGCTCGAGCCCGAGCGCCGTCATAGCGGGAAAGCCTGGTCGGAGAATGTTGTCAATGACCTCGCCAAGTTCCATCCCCGCTCGCATGTTCGCAACCGGTCGCTCCCCGAGAAACAGCCCTCCGATACTCACGCGAGGCCCGGTAATGTCGAGCTTCTCCCCCCAGGTCATCGTCCGCTGGCGAAGTCTGAGGAAGCGCCCCGCGCCGGTGTGACGCACGATGTCATCGGTCGGTACGGCCGACCCCGTGAGGATGAACCGCCCCGGTGCCGTTGTCCCGTCGACCGCGCGTCGCACCTGATTCCAGAGTTCAGGCGCAACTTGCCACTCGTCGAGCAACCGCGGAGCATCCCCCTCAAGCAGCGATCGAGGTGCGATCTCCAGGATTCGTTGAGTCGCTGGGTCGTCAATGAACGCGTATGAACCCGCAGCGTGCAGCGCTGTCATCGTCTTGCCGCTGGCCCTCGCCCCCTCGACGACCACGGCACCTGCGGCACCCAGCGCACGTCGCAGCCCGGCGTCGATCACTCGTGGCCGATATGCCTGCCCAAGCACCTCGAGAGTATCCATCGAACCAACTCTAATCGCTGAGCCGATGTTTGCAGACCACCTAGACCGTGATGTGCGGAACCTCTAGACCGATCAGCGCAACACTCCTCGACCGAGAGTTGCAGCAATTGGACACCGGCGTCTGTTAGCCACCACGCCCGCCTATCGGTTCGGCCCGCCACGGATCGACCCCTTCCTCCTTCTTTCGACGACTTGATCCGACCGACACAGCCAAACACTGCCTGAACTGAGCAAACGAGCAAAGCCACTGTCATGGGCCTCCAAATAGGCCTTCAAATAGGTCCGAGGCCGATTTGATCGGCTAGTTTCGAGCACTTACACGACTCGTTACCGACATGCGATTGCGCGGCGGGGAACTTCCCGGCATTGAGGTGAAGTCAGCGGCCGGTGGTCTTCCCGAGTCGATTACTGAGACGATGAGCGCGTTCGCAAATCTGCCTGGCGGCGGCCTGATCGTCCTTGGCCTCGATGAGGCCAAGGGCTTCAGACCGGTTCGGCTGCAAGATGCAGTTGGTCTCGCCGCTGGTGTTGCGAGCCGTGCCCGTCAGGCAATGGAGCCCGCCATCCACATCGCGATCGATGTAGAAAGTTCGAAGAGGCAGACGTTGTCGTAGCCCGGATTCGAGAACTTCCGGCGTCGGCGAAACCGTGCGTCGTGCGACGCACCGGGCAGGCCTACATGAGGTTCGCCGACGGTGACTACACGCTGTCGCAACTCGAGATCGAAGGCTTCCTCTCCAATCGATCACGCCCGCGTTACGACGAGGCAGCCGTCGACGGCGCAGTGCTAGCCGACCTTGAAAGGGACCGCGTCGAAGACTTCCTCTCGACTGCACGTTCGGCCGACAAGCGCTGCCTTCGATTGCCGCCCGCAAGATCGCGTCATGGACCAGCAACGACGCCGACATCGCGTCCTTGTCCGCCGCCCACAACCGCGTCGAGCCCTCCACATCGGTGAACAGAAACGTCACCGTCCCCGACGGACAACCCGTCACCGCACCACCCCCCGATGACCCCATACCCGACAGTCTGACACCTCCACTTCAGGGGATGTCACAATGCACTTTGGGTCAACGCCGCGACCCGCCCGACAACGGTACCCACGATCGCCAGCACGACGGCGGGCGACCACTCGCGATCGCGGCGCGAACCGCACCGGTCGACTCCGTTCTATCCCTCCGAGCGGCGGTAGGTCGTTCGTCGACCAGGTCCGCCGTCGATGACCACTAGGCCATCGGCGGCAAGCTCGTTGAGGTCGCGTCGCACGACCTGTTTGCTTCGACCGAGGGCCATCGCGAGTTCGGTGACATCGCGCTGATCGTTCCCTAGAGCTGCGAGAACCCGAGTCGGTGCGTCACCAAGCCGCCGACGTGGTGCTGGTTCGCTCCGAAGCCCGGCCACGGTGAATCGAACAGCGTCGTCGGTGAATCGCGGCTCCGGAAAGCCTCGCTCTGCGAACTCGGCGCGCACGGTCGGGATTCCAGTGGCGAGCTGTTCGACGGCACGGTTTTGGCCGTCGGGCAATCGAACGTGCGTCGCGATCGCCATCAATGTTGCGTTCCGTGCGGGGGTAACGCCCCTGCGGCCGAGCTCCTCAACACTGATCCCGTAAAGGCCGCCCGGGCTTCGCACGACCAGTGAATCGTTCGAGAGGTTCAGCATCACGGGCTCGTTGACCGACCATGAGAGATCGCGATGGAGCAGCGCGTTGCCGACCAGTTCTCGAACGGAATCGAGCGGCCAGGTTGGTCGGTCTACGACAGCGCCTCGCCCCGTTCCGACGATGGCAGTCGGTGTCATCTGCGAGACCCAGCGAACAGCCGACGTCAGGATTTCCGAAATCGGCCCTTCAAGTCGCGGCGCATCAGCCGCGCGCTCCAACGGTCCTGCGTCACCACGGCGAAAGACGGCTCGCAAATGCAAGCCGGGAAAGAACTGCTGCGGAAATGTACCCAGCATCAACAGCCCCGCGACCGTTGGCTGCTCGCCAATCATCACGCTCGACGCTTCAAGCAGATCTGCGTCGCTCTTTCCCGCAGCGCGCCCCGACGGGTTCAGCGCTGCTCGTCGACTGGCAAGAAATCCGGCGACAAGATCAGAGTCAAGGTCGCGCAAAGTCGCCCCGTCAACAGGAGCTCGGTCATGCGTTGGGGCCAGTCGCGCGGTGTAAAACGCTTGCACCTCAACATCGGAAGCTCGATAGTCGCCGTCGAACGCTCGGATCCACACACCCTGTTTTTCGCCCGTCCGGATCCTGCACGGCTTGGTACCGACAGCGAGTTCCTCCACGCTCGCAATGACAACTGAATGGCCTTCGCAGTCTTCAATAGAAACGGAGATGGACGGTGGCGGGTCGAGACGTTGACGGACAACGTCTGCGATGCGTCGAGCGAGCGCCGGGGCATCAATTGAAACCGTCGCAAATCCAATTGCTTCATCGACCCCGAGCAGCACTGTTCCTCCCCCGGGTCGGTTTGCGTAAGCGCAGAGGGTCGGCACGACCGACTCAGGAAATCCGCCCGATGCACGTTTCACCTCCACATCGGCGGACTCGCTGCCGTCGAGTCTGAGTCGCAGCAACAGAGCCGAAAGAGTATTAGTCACGCCACAAAGCGTACCTCCTCGATAGGTACACTTTGTGTATACTTTGCCACGGCGGTCGACAGTGTGGCGATCCGGCCGCAGCAACCGTTGGCTCTTGACATCGCCGTCGAAACCTTCGGAACGTCACGAACGTCGGACCCCAGGAAGCGCTCAATGAGCCCGACGACCTCCTTTGGGTGCTCGATCGGCAGGGCGTGTGAAGCTCCGGGCACGATCGCAAGCTGGGCCTCTGGCGGCCCGGCGAAGAACGCAGCGGTGTGGCTCAGCGGGACGAGATCGTCGTCGCCGGCCATGGTACCTCCAGGCACTCGCGAAGACCGTCAAGCAAGCGACGTCGATGCACGTTCCAACCCAGCCGTTCGCGAATCTCGGCCCAGTCAGCAAGGTGCTCCCCCGGCGGTAGCAAGAATATGCCAGCGCAATGAACTGCGCGACGCCGCGGCGGAACCCGTCCTCCTCGTGCTACATAGAAGGTAGATGGTGTGCTAGAAGATAGGTAGGTGTTGTGCTAGAACAGCACTCATCCTCGTCGATCCGAAGTTACCGAACTACATTCCGCGCCTGCTGGATCCTGTACTCGACGAGATTTTGCTCGAGCATCCCGCCGTCATGATCGTTGGCCCGAGGGCGGTCGGAAAGACGACGATGCTGGCTCGCCGGGCAGCATCAGCCGTTCGCCTACAACGAGCGGCGGAGCGCGACGCTGTGCAGGCCGACCCGTACGCCGTGCTTCGTGGCCTTCCACGACCCACGATGATTGACGAGTGGCAACTCGTGCCCGAAGTACTCGCGGCGATAAAAGATGCCGTCGATGAAGGAGCCCCACCGGGGTCGTTTCTCATAACCGGCTCCGTACGCGCTGACCTGTCGCCTCAAGGTTGGCCGATGACCGGGCGAGTCGTCCGCCTACCGATGTTCGGCCTTACACCACGTGAACTTCACGGTGGAGCGACAGGTGGGTCGTTCCTCGATGTTGCCCGCGAGAACTCCGATGCGCTTCACACAGTCACAGGCCCTCGCCCCGACCTCCGCGACTACGTCGAACAGGCATTGGCCAGTGGGTTTCCCGAGGTTGTACGGGCCTCGTCGAATGGGCGCCGACGGTTTCTATCGAGCTACGCCGACCAGATCGTTGGGCGAGATCTCGACCCGATCTGGCCAGCCGTTGAGCCGGTCAAGGTCCGACGATATCTCCAGGCGATCGCCGCCAACACGGCCGGGATGGTCGAACACAAAACGCTCTACGACGCTGCGGGGATCGCCCGGGCGACGGCGGTCGCCTACGACGACTCGCTCGAACGACTCGTCGTGACCGAACGGCTGCCGGCGTGGTCATCGAACCTGCTTTCTCGTCTCAGCGGCACACCGAAGCGACATCTCATCGACCCCGCCCTGATCGTGCCGCTCATCGGCGTTGACGAACGCGCCGTATTGCGCAACGGCGACTTGCTCGGACGAGTGGTGGAGAGCTTTGTGCTGGCGCAGCTGCGGGTCGACTCCACCCTGTCGCAGAACGACCCGCGCCTCTACCATCTGCGGGACACGAACGGCCGCCACGAGATCGACATCGTCGCCGAGTTCCCCAACGGCGATCTTGTCGCGATAGAGGTGAAGGCCGCCGCAGCGCCCGGGCTCGATGCTGCTCGCCATCTCGAGTGGCTTCGCGACCACGTTGGCGCGAAGTTCCGAGCCGGAATCGTCGCCCACACCGGCGAACGTTCATTCCGGGGAAGCGACCGCATCCATTTCCTACCCATCGCCACGATTGCACAGTCGCCTGACTGACGGTTGCAGACATCGACGTCTTTGTCATGCGGAGCCATCCGATCGGTGGCTCCTCGCGTCACGACAGCGTGATCCGTTCGCTCCTGCGCGCCTACTCAGGCCGAGTCGTGAAGACCACCGGCGACGGCGTATTGGCGACCTTCGATGGGCCCAGCCGCGCCGTTGTATGCGCTCGCCACGCTCACATCGAGACAGCCGAGATCGGCCTCACGATTCGCGCCGGGCTGGCCAACGCCGGGGAAACCATCGTGTCGCGCACCGTCAAGGACGTGGTCGTCGGGTCCGGGTTCGCGTTCGGCGACGCCGGTGAACATTCACTCGAAGGTGTCGAGGACACCTAGCAGTGTTACCGGCTCACCCCGTAACGACGAAAAGGTGATGTTCCACGTTTGTATCGACGAACTGTGTCCCCGACCCGGAGGTTGCGGTCACCTTTGGAGTCGCTTTTGTTGATGGGGCGAATCCTTGGGTCAGTCCCAGCCGCGGCGGGTGAGTTCGGTGCGCAGGGGGATCTCCAATTCGTCGGTCGTTGTGGTTTTCGTCGTTCGAATGGTGACGGTCGGAAGTCCCCGGTTATGTCCCTCGTTTTGTCCCGCAACAGAAAGTCGGACGAAGATTCGCATCGGGAGCAACTCCGGGAGTAACTCTCGGGAGTTGCGTCAGGTCGGCTGTCCCCGCGAGAACCGCTGTCGAGGTAGTTGAGCAGGGCTGGTGACCGTCAAGCAGGCATGCCAGAAGCTCAGCCTTGGCCGCACATCGATCCATCACCTCATCGTGAGCGGCCAGCTCAAACCCGTTCGCATCGGTTAGGCCGTTCGTTTCAGCGTTGACCATCTCCGAGAGTTCGTCGCCGCCCGGTCCGCGCAGTGACGGGTTCGCGTCGCAACGTTTCGCGGTCGTCGGCTCGTGCAATCGATGCCACCCAATCTGTTGCGCAATTGCCTCGGGGGCCCGCCCAACGCGTAGCGTTGTGTCAGCGATCGAGCGGCCCTCATCAAGGACCATCACCGCCGCTGGAACTCCGGCGTGTGCTGTGACGGTCGACCCTTCGACCGTGGTTTCTTGTCGGACATGGACTTCCGATTACACGAAGTGTCCGCCCAACGGGGGGATGGTCAGTGACGCCATCACGCTCTCCACGTGCCACCCGGTGTCATCCCTGCGGTCTCGGCCGGTTCCACGTACTTGCGGATCGTGCCCCGATCGACCCCCCAAACTCTCCGCCAACGTACCCGCAGCGCTCACCACATTCGAGACAGCGATGATCGCCGCGGTCGATGTCGTTGACAATCACCTCATCGACCGGCAATCGACAGCCGAGATATACCTCACGCTCGTCGCTGTCACTCAGGGCGACTGGACCCGAATCCACCCGTTCGCGAGCGGGAACGGGCGCACCGCACGACTCTGGACCCATTGGCTCGCCGCCCGATACGACCTCCCACCACTCGTGCTAATCAAACCCGATTGTGATGGGCTTGACGTCGCCCGATTTCCGACACTGCCCAGGTGTCGGTCGGAGCGCAGGATTCAATTGAACGCGTGACCGCAACCGGTTACAGCCTGCCTCGTTTCGACTCGGCGGCGCTCAGGCTGACGAGATGACTCGGATGAGGAACTCGACGCGGTCCCGTGCGTCACGGTACGGGTAGCGGACGTCGTCGGGGATGTCGATCGAGTCCCAAAGGAACTCCCAGTCGTCCCATTCCGGTAGTGCTGGTGGCCATGAGTGTTTTTTGCGATGAGCGAAGGTGTCTTCGCACGCCGCACGGGTTCGTGCAAGGCCGGCGTTTTCGGCGAGGCTTGCGAGCAGGACGATGTCGTACAGGTCGTGGACGCGCTGGTTCCTACCGTGGGCCGGGATTTCGGTACAGGCATGGAGCTTTTGCGCGATTTGATAGTGCACGCCAAGAACTGCAACGTCGCAGGTCGGGCCGAGTTGAACCTTATCCATGTCGGTTACGTTCGCGACTTCCTCGAGCAGCTCGAAAGAGTTCGCTTCGGCTCGACCGAGTTCGAACGCAAGCGTCGCAAATGGCCTGTCCCGATAGGAGAGCTTGATCCTGCAACGCTGCGGTGCTGGAACGATTCCCGCTCGGGCTATCTCGGTTCGCTCGGTCAGCTTTCCCGCGAATCCCTCCCAACCCGACAGGAGCCGTCGGCCGATCTCCGCGAATGCGTCATCAAGGTCGATGTCGGCTAGCGCGTCGACATCACGCGACGCCCGTGCTGCCGCCCCGAACCGAAACTCCATGCTCGCGCCACCTTTGAATGCGAGATGCGTGTCGCCGTCCTGGTTGAGACCATCGAGCATCGTGGCAAGAACAGAAATCGCCACCAACCGCCGAAGTCGGCCAACGGTTGCGTGCGCCTCATCACGTTCGCGTGACCAAGCGTTCAACAACCGTTCCAGATGAGCGATGTTGCCTGGTCGACGATCACTTGCCACGGGTACCTCGTTTCGTCTTGGTTGTTCTGGCTCGGTCGTAGAGATGGGCATGAAGGCGCTCTGCCGTCTGTTTGCCGATGTGCTCGCGAGCTTCGGCGCGGTGCACAGCTTGTTCGATCATGTCGCCCGGGATGCCCCAGTCGATTGCCTGGCGAATGGCCAGCGCTGGCGCGACGACCGCCACTCCGTGGGCCTCGTCGCGGTCCTCGTCGGCGACACGGACATGGTGAACAACGTAGAGGTGACCGTCGCTTCGACGAGGACGGTATTCGGGGGCAACCGCGAGATGGATTTTTCGCGGATTCACATCGGCGAGGTCCCACAACAACAGTGCCGATTCGCCTGCGATGAGAGCGCGGCCTTTGGCCCAGAGCACCGCTTCCATCAACTCGGAATGCTCGTCGAATGGGACGGTCACGATCCGATAGACACCCTGCGCTCGTCGTTCGAGCACGCCAGAAGCCGCCAAACGACGTACTTGCTGATCGCCAACACTGACCGACGAGGCCTGCTCAACGGTAAACAACCCGTGCTGCGGCACGGCGACTTCCACTAGGCGAGCTAGGGTTCCAATCACGGCAATATCGTATCTGAATTGATACGGTATTGCAAAATACATGTCAATCTCGATTACTGTGTTCACGGCCACGTCGTGCTCGTCGAGCAGCCGCTGATCACCGGTGAGCGCCCACCATGCCGACAACGATTACGGTGCCGACACCGTGGCATCGAAACCCGATACTGCCCGCACCACATGACCGTCGGAACGAAGTCGGTCGACAAGCGGGTTGCCGAGCGTCGCTCCGGTGTTCGGGTTGCAACTCGTCAGCAACCGTTCGAGATGCTCGGCTTTGACGAGCCGCTGAGCCACAAGCTGCCAATCGCCTCTGGAATCCGCAAGTCTATCGGCAAGACCGACGGCGATGACGTCGTCATCCACCTCGAGCAGCGACTCAACTGACTACCTACGCCCGAGCGATCACAGCCATCCGCCGAGTAATCAGGCAACGGTGATCCACGACACCAACACGGCCTAGTACAAGCTCACACCCGTCAGGCCGCCGAGGGCCGGCTGCCTCTCGACGTAGGTGGCAGTCGCTGTTGAAGCCGACGGGTTCGAAGCTTCGCAGATCGGCCGACCCGCACTCATTAATTATCTAGCTAGCTAGTTATATAGTCATCCGATGATAGAGTTTCGCATTGACTCCACGAGCGGCGTGTCGCCGTATCGTCAACTGGTCCACCAGGTCCGTCAGGCCCTGCTGCTTGGCTTGGTGCGCGAGGGTGACCAGTTGCCGACTGTGAAGGAAGTCGTCGCAAAGGTGGCGATCAACCCGAACACGGTTCTCAAGGCGTACCGCGAGTTGGAGTTCGAGGGGTTGGCAGAGGGACGGCCGGGGGTCGGAACGTTCGTGACTCGTTCGCTCGCCGATTCCTCGTTCGCGGCGCACGCGGCATTACGCAAAGACTTGCGTGGGTGGTTGACAAGGGCGCGCCGAGCGGGCTTGGACGACGACAGTATCGCCGCGTTGTTCGAGAGCACTTTTCGCTCGGGGCTGAGCGAGGGTGTGGCGTGACCGCGGTGATCGAAGCGTCGGCGGTAGGCAAGCGCTACGGACGAACGTGGGCGTTGCGCGACAGCACCCTAACGATCCCCGCCGGTCGCGTTGTTGGCCTCGTCGGCTCGAACGGCGCCGGCAAATCGACGTTGTTGAACCTGGCTGTCGGTTTGTTGCGACCAACCGAAGGGCAGATCACCGTGCTCGGTGGTCGACCGGGCAGCGATGCTCGCCAACTGGGCAAGGTCGGGTTCCTCGCTCAAGACGTCCCCCTCTATGGCGGCCTAACGGTGCGCGACCACCTGCGACTCGGCGCGAAACTCAACCCCAAGTGGGATGCCGCTGGAGCGCAAGGGCGAATCGCCAGGGTCGGTCTGGACCCTTCTCAGATGGCCGCAGGACTATCGGGCGGCCAGCGGGCGCAACTCGCGCTCGCTCTTGCGATTGGCAAGTGTCCCGAATTGTTGATCCTGGACGAACCGGTGGCGAGCCTCGATCCACTTGCTCGCCGCGCGTTCCTGGCGGACTTGATGGATCTTGCTGCGGATGGTTTGTCGGTCGTGTTGTCGTCGCACCTGTTGGCCGATGTCGAGCGGGTGTGCGACCACTTGATCGTCCTCGCCGGCGGACGGGTCCGGTTGGCCGGTGACGTCGATGTCCTGCTCGCGACGCACAAGGTGCTGATGGGGGCCAGACGCGATCCGGATCGGCTGCCTGCGGGTCAGACGGTAATCGAACACAGCCACACCGACCGACAGTCCACGTTCCTCGTCCACACGACACAACCCGTGCTCGACCCGTCGTGGACAGTCAGCGGCGTCGGTCTAGAAGACCTGGTGCTGGCGTACATGGCGACACAAACCGCGGGCGCACACCCAGCGGACCCGACGTTGCGGAGTGTGGGCTGATGTTGTGGCTCGCCTGGCGCCAATTCCGGGCGCAAGCCGCCGTCGGTCTTGGCGCAGTCGTTGTCGTGGCCGCCGCGCTCGTGGTCACCCGCGGCCACGTTGTGGACACGTTCGGGGTGGGGGGAAGCAACGACCTGACTGGTTTCTACGTGTGGTTACGGCTATTAGGTACTGCGCTCATCGGGGTACCCGCGTTGATCGGGGCGTTCTGGGGCGCGCCGTTGCTTGCCCGCGAGTTCGAGGATCGCACGTACCGGATGGTCTGGACCCAGAGCGTAACCCGCAGCCGATGGCTAGCGACAAAGCTCGCCGTAACCGGCGGCATCACCGCCGCCGCCGTAACGGTTTTCTCGCTGGCGTTCACGTGGTGGTCAAGTCCGATCGACTCAATCGGGAATCGCATCGGAACAGCGAACTTCGCCCAACGCGGCATCGTCCCGATCGGTTATGCCCTGTTCGGGCTTACCCTCGGAACGCTCCTCGGCACGATGCTGCGTCGCACCATCCCAGCCATGGCAGGGTCGCTCGCAGGGTTCATGATCGTGCGGATGTTCGTCCAGAGAGTTGTCCGCTCGCATCTTGTCGCCACCGAGTCCGTGAGCGTCCCATCTTTTGGGCCGAACGGGCTCGGCGGTTGGATCGTGTCTTCGCGGACCGTCGATGCGGCCGGGCAAACTCTCTCGAAGTCCACCGCGGAGGGCACACTCACCGCGGCCTGCCACATCACCCGCGCCACAGAAAATGTGGACGCCGCTCTCGCAGCGTGCGGGCAGCAACTTGGCATCCACGACATCGCCCAAGTGCACACCGACACCCAGTTCTGGGCACTTCAAACCACCGAACTCGCCCTGTTCCTCTGGCTAGCTGTAGCGACCGCCGCCATCTGCTTTTGGTCGCTCAACCACAGGACCAATTGACCGCGCACCAAGCCTCGACCCGGCTGTACCTCGCCCGGCCCTCAAGCGCCTCTACGTGCGTGTCGCCCCCTGGACCACCAGCCGCGAGGAAGGGAGCCGGTTGGCAGATCGTCGGGTCTGCCATCAGGTTCAGGACGGAGATCGTCCGGAATGTGTGACAGGGTGGAGGGCATGTCGCTGACCCTCGCTGGAACCCTCGACCACTCAGCCGTGGCCGCCGCCGTTGATCAGCTCACGGACTTCGTCGGGTCGGCTGAGGTGGCTGATGCCTGGGAGCAGGAGTCGGCGCTACCTGGCATGACGGTCGGTGGCCTGGCGCGTCACCTGGTCAGCCAGGCTGAGTGTGCGACCGAGTTCCTGATCACGCCCGGCCCGCCAGACGCCCAAGTGCTGACCCTGGTCGGGCACTACGACCGCGTTGACTGGCTGCACGCGCCCGTTGATGCCGTCGAGAACACCTCCATCCGTGATGACTTCAACCAGATGGGCCTAGCCGGACATGCCGAGTCGGTGGAGGCGCTCGCCCGGTCGCGCGAGCGTCTAGCGACGGCGATCGACGCAGCGGGCCCGACGACGTACGTGCCGTGGCAGGACTGCGCGCTACCGACCGACGACTTCTTGGTGGTGCGGCTGATGGAGATATTGGTTCACACTGACGACTTGGCGTACAGCGTCGGCGTAGCGGCCCCGTTGTTCGACCCGAAGGTTCTCGAGCCCGTGCTCGCCCTGCTCGCTGCGCTGGCCGCCCGCCGCCGGGGTCAAGGCGCGGTGCTGGGCGCTCTGAGCCGGCACGAGCGCTCAGCAGGATCCGTCTCGGCATTCTGACCGGCCGCAGCGGCGAACAGACACAGCCCCCGGATCGATCCGACATGAGGAACCGCACATGGATGCACGCCCGGCCCAAATCGAGCGCGGCGAGGGTAGCTCTCGAATCAGAAGCCCCCACGGTGTGTGCTACTTCAACGGCTTGGTCATCGACGAAATCCTGAACTGGGTGGTGCGTACCATCGGCGCACCGCCAGTCTCCACAACGCCCGCAGTCGCGACGCAGGTGGCGGCTTAGCCTCTCGCGATAACCGCAACGACGCCGGGCACGACTCCATCCCGTAACGAAGCAGAACAATGTTGGAACCCTTCCACGTGACGGTGTCAAGAAGGCGCAACGAACCCGACGGTTTGCGCTCGAAGGCTCGGGTTCCTTCGCCGACGACCCCGGCTCCAATCATGAGATGCAGCTCGTCCACCAAACCATTCGCAAGCAAGTCATTCCACAAGATGTGGCTTCCGAACACGAGAATATCCCCGCCTTTTGCCGCCTTGAGTTTGGCGACCTCGGCGTTGGCATCGGCCCGCTTCACGATCCGGGTGTCGCTCCACAGTGCGGTCTGCTCAACAGTGAGGCTGTCCGAGACCACGACCTTCTGGATCGAATTGTTGAGCCGTGAGGTCATGTCGTTTTCCCCAGCAGCAACGTCCCCGCCGTCTTCAGCCGCTCGACGTTGTACTCGCCAAAGCCATGATCGAACGGCATCACCATCACATTGTGATCGGGACCCTCAAAGAAGCCGTCGAGGGAAATAATGTTGCATACAATGAGTTTGCGCGTTATGTCCAGTGACCCCTCAGGTGGCGGTCCCAAACACGACTCCTCCCGGCGTCCCGACGTTCCGAACGGAAGCTGCCGCCAGGCCGGACTCCGCTAGCTCAGCTGACTTCGCAAATCCACTCCAGCATGGCTTCCCCGTGACGCAACACACTGTTATGCCCTTCGCCGTCATAAAGGCGAAGATGACCATTGCCAAGACGTTCGCCAAGCCACCGGCAACGGGCCCTCCAAGCACGAAGATGACGGGTAATGCAGATGTCGGGTGATCGCAGTGGTTACGAGTCGTTCCCAGGCCCGCGATGGCACGACGCATCGGCCGGACAAGCGCATTGGCGCTAACGAGGTTTAGGCCCGGAGAGAACGGGGCACCAGGAGGGCGGTGCTCCTTTACCATGCGTTTCCGGTGCCGGTCCTCCTGCGCCCCGTGTTGGCGTGCTGGTATACGGCGAGTTCGGACGGGCCGCATCGACTCGTTCCCGATGCCTGCATCGACCTGGTCGCCGTCGACGATGGCTCGCTGTGGCTGTGCGGTCCCGAGAAGCTCGGGTGGGACTTCGAGCTTCCGCGTGGTCTGCAAGCGACCGGGGTGCGGTTCCGACCCGGCGCCGCACCTGCAATCCTCGGCGTCACCGCGTGCCAACTGGCAAATCGCCGCTGGCGGGTGGCCGACGTGCTCGGCGGCGGCGCCGTTCAACAATTGATCCCGGCGGCTCAAAGCTCGTTGGCGCACGGACGAGCCCCCTCTGCGGTGCTGATGGATTTCGTCTCGGAGGAGGTGCGCGCCATCAGTGATCGCGGACGGCAGGAGCTCCAATTCGCCGACGACGTGATTAATGCGCTCACAGTTCGTCCGTGCGCCAACGCTACGCAGCTCGCCGAGTCGCTGGGCATGAACGTGCGGTCCCTGCTGCGGCGGTCGAACTCGAGCTTCGGGTACGGACCAAGTGTCCTTGCCCGGCTGCTGCGGCTGCAGCGGTTCCTTGCCATCAGCTCGACGTCGGGTTGCCTCGAGCCGGCGAGCGGACTCGGAGGTCTCGCCATCGATGCCGGCTACAGCGATCAGGCCCACCTCTGTCGCGAATGCCGGGCGATCAGCGGCAGGACTCCCGGGCAGCTCCTTCGCTTGTACGTTCCTTCGTTCCCGGTCATGTCCGATCCGTTCAATACGACGCAGCGCTTCGACGTCAGCATGGTTGCGTGATCCGTCTTCGGACGGAGCGCAGCGATTCCGTCCACCGTTGTGGACTCCAACCAGAGGAGCAAGAACGTGCCAGAGCACATCAGCGCAGCATTCGAGGTCTCGTCGTGGGAAGAGACGCCGTTCGACGAGGCGGTAGGCGTCGCCAAGCTGACCCGGGCTAGCGTCGCAAAGACGTACACGGGCGACATAGACGGCGCGTCGATCACGGAGTGGCTGATGGCCTACGAGCCGGACAAGTCAGCGACCTTCGTCGGAATCGAGAGGGTCCGGGGAACGATTGCGGGTCGCCATGGCAGCCTCGTCCTCCAACACGTCGGCACCTTTGAGAACGGCGCAGCAATCGCAAAGCTCGTCGTCGTTTCCGGAACGGACGAACTGAAAGGCGCTACCGGCAGCGGATCCTTCAAGGCGGACCCGGCTGGCTCGGTACGCCTCGATCTGAGTATCTAGCCGGCCGTGACCACTAAGCGGAAGGCAACTGGCATCCAAGCCGAGCTAATCGAACGCCTTCGTGACGCCATTTCCGCGCTTCGCGAGCATTCGTCGATACGTGAGGTGTCGATGTTTGGTGGCGTGTCGTTCATGATCAACGACAAGATGGTCGTCGCCGCCAGAACTGGCGGGGACCTCCTCGTCCGTGCAGACCCGAAACGCAACCGTGAGCTGCTTGCGGTCGCCGGCGCGGCCCCGGCACAGATGGGTGCGGGCCGGGTCATGGGCCCGAGCTGGATCAGCGTCGCCCACGATGCAGTCGTGTCGGGTGGCCACTTGTCGTTCTGGATCGATGTCGCGCTCGACTACAACCCCCGAGCCCGCCGGAGCGGGCCATGAGCGCGTGCTGGGTTCGCGCCCGCAGAGATCCGGGCTCGAACAGAACCCGCCCGCTGTTAGCCAGCGAGGGGCGATCGGACGGCCCTGGCACGCACCCCGGCTACGAGGCCGCGAGCCTTGACGCGCCATCGGCGACGGCACCCACAAACTTCCCGTCACCAAAGCGCTCCTGACCACAACGACGACGGTCGCTATTTTGGACTCCACCGCTCGCTCAGCGCGCCGTGCTGATCAACTGCGAGCGGGTTTCCTAGTGTGGTGCTGCGCCAAGCTGCGTTCACGGATCGTCGGGCGCGCTGTGGTTCGTCTCCGGCAGCGATGAATAACGCGATGGCAACCTTTGGTGCGTGATCAACGAGTTGGTCGATGCCAAGCACTCCGCCGACCACAAGTGAGACGAGGCCGTGGCCGGTACCCCAAAAGCGGACGGCGAAACCCGCAGGATCGACGCTACGCGCGAAACGCCCGGCGCCGACGGCTGCTAGGGCGCCGTCGATCAGGGGTTGAAATGCCGCCGTAGCACTGCGCGCATCGAAGAGTTCTGCCGTGGTGTCGAACATGGCACGATAGATCGCAGGGTGAGCCACGCCATGTTCGGCATAGGCGACGCCGAGAGCAGCGAGTCGACGAACCGGATCTCGGTACTGCGGCACCAAAGCGAGACGCTCGCGTAGTCGTTCGAAACCCTCCTGGCGTACACTGGCCCACAAGCCGGGCATCCCGTCGAAGTAGGTGTAGATCGCGATCGTCGACACACCCACCGCCGATGCGAGCGATCGAAGCGTTACCACTTCGCGTCGGGCGAGTCGTGACGCTGCTACATCGATGAGTGCTCGTCTTGTCTCCTGCGACGGTGGTCTGGGCATACGAAAGACCCTAGACGACGTTGCATAGCGCTGCTATGTTTATCCGTATCACTCATCAAGGAGACACGTCATGACCATCGAACTACTCAACCCCGATGGCCTTCCCAAGCCCGACATGTACCGTCAAGTCGCCATCGCCACTGGCACCCGGCTGGCGTTCATCTCCGGTCAGGTCGCCCGAGACCGCGACGGTGCGCCAGTAGGCGGCGCCAACCTCGCCGACCAAGTCGAACAAGCGCTGCGCAATGTCGTCACCGCCGTGCAGGCCGCTGGCGGATCGTTCGCGGACGTCGCCAAACTCACGATCTACGTCGTCGACTGGTCGCCAGACAAGATGGAAGCGTTCAGTACTGGAGTCATGCGTGTCGCCGCCGATCTCGGCATTGACCCAACCAAAGCCATTACCCTGCTCAGCGTGGCGGGTCTCGGCGAACCCGATCTCCTCGTCGAAATAGAGGCCATCGCCGTGCTCGACTGACGGTGATTCATGCAACACTGGACCACGAAGGTTTGCGGCTCCGCCGTGGCAGGACCTCGTGATCCGCTGGGTCCTGACGCTGTTGCGCTCTTGTTCTGGGTGCGTCGCGGTCTGAAGTGGCCGCGATCGGCGCTAACATGGAGAGCCCCAATGACGAGGAGGAACCACCATGGCCGTGCAGCCGATCCCCGCGGGATACCCGAGAGTGATCCCGTATTTGAGCGTCGCCGACGCCGCTGGCGCCATCGACTTCTATTGCAAGATCTTCGGCGCCACCGAGCGCATGAGGATGAACGGCCCCGACGGCAGCATCGGCCACGCCGAACTCGACCTCGGCGGCTCAGTGATCATGCTGGCTGACGAGAGCACCGAAGTCGGTAACAAAAGCCCCGGCACCCTCGGTGGCACACCGGTGTCGCTCATGGTCTACGTGGCGGACGTCGACGCCACCTACAGCACCGCCATCGCGGCCGGCGCCACCGAGATCCAAGCCGTCGATGACAAGTTTTACGGCGACCGCTCTGGGATGTTCAAGGACCCGTGGGGTCACGAGTGGACCGTCGCAACCCACGTCGAGGACATCACCGAAGAGGAAATGGGCCGGCGCATGGCCGAAATGCAAAAGGGCTGACTCCGGCCCGGCCACGGTCGCCCGCCTCGCACCGCTAATGGGTCGACTACCTCGGCCGATGAGCGGGTGAGGCTCGCCACCGAACTGTCAGTCGGTGCCGAGTTCGAGCGCGAGTCGTGCGCAATCTGCGCAGATGCGAACACCAGGCCCACACAGTTGGGTTTTCGTGGCGCCGCAGAACGAGCACTTGCTGGTGCGCCGCTCGCGGCGTCGAAGCGTCGTGACACGACCTCCGACGCATTGAGCAAGTTCGCGCTTGACGTCGGAGACCCTGACGTCAAGCGCCTCGAGGAGACGTTTCACCGATGATCCGGGATCGGTCGCGAGGACGAACAGGACATGCTCCGTACCGACATAGTCGTGGCCTCGCTCAACGGCGAACGACGCGGCACCGCGGAGTGCGCAGCTGAACACGTCCGATTCCGGTGGTGGCGCGCTGGCCGCTTGCGACCACGACTCACCTGGGAATCCGGCGGCGCGGCTGAGGCTGTCGGGCGTGACGCCAAGACGATGCAGCACGTTGGCCGCGACGCCCTCATTCGATGCGAGCGCGACGATCAGGTGAGCGAGCGTAATCTCAGCGCTTCCCTGCTGCTGGGCGAGCGCCCCCGCCGCAGTGACACACTGTTGCAAGCGGGGCATGAATCGCTCGCGCCCAGCGTACGTGGCGCGGTTGCCGAAGCGTTCGCGTACGGCTTGTTTGCTCACACCAAGGCGATCGCCGATTGCGGTCCACGAGTGACCGGACTGGCGGGCGTTCGCAACGAAGTGGACGACGACGGCATCAATATTCGCCGTCAGCTCGTCGGTCTGGGCAACAGCCGTCGCGAGAAGGTCAAGGGGGTCGTCACTTGGTGACAGGTGTCGAACTTCCTTGATGAAATCTCCCGTGTCCACATGACAAGGGTAGCTTGTCGTCAAAGGTGTGACAAGGTTTCCTTGTCATCTGCCGTCGCGTCGGATCACGCGTCGTGCCGGGTGCCTGTCGTGTGGCTGCCTTTAAGGCGCCGGGCAGGTCATCGGCATCAATCTTGTTCCCGAGCTACTGGCGCAAGCGCTCGGGATGGCGTCCACGTCTACGACCTCAACCCTGGACGGGTGACGCGCTCGTCGGAGCATAAGCGAACGTACGAGCGGCCGTGGTGCCAACAGCCGTCACAAAGAGCCTGCTGACTCCAACTGGTTGCCTTAGCCATCTCGGCGTCGTCGCCTACGCCGAACTCCCGGGAGGCCAGCACGGCTTCGCGACCCGTTCGGCTCGATCCGATTCGGGGCCGTTGTCGTCGGCATCGAGTCCTTCACGGCTTGGGTACGCGCCCGGCAGCCCAGCAGGTCTGACCCCCACCCTTCACATTGGTACCGGTGCGTGTTCGATGAACGTCAGCATCGGGTTGGCTGTTGAAAGCAGCGATGCGGGTTCCCCATTTGGGACTGTCATGGCCAGGGGCCGCCATGATGGTTGGGAATTGGTGTGGTTCGTCGGGCCGTCGAGCCGTCGAAAACGGTCTTCTCCCACCGCGAAGGCTAATGAGCGTCTCGAACCGACACCGGATGCGCCTTCAAGGTGGGAGAGGGCTGTTTTTGGGCAATCCCCACACGCGACCAGGGCTATTCTCTTCACAGGTAGGCGCTTGGCCACCATGTGCTTAGAGCCGCCGTGGTTGCGAGCGAACACGGGGGCCCGCCAAACGCTTCGGCTAGCCACGCGGGCGACGTGCTTGGGAAGCTCATTGTCCATGTCCCGAAACACGGGCTCAGGTGTTGGCCGTCAGGAGTGTCGAAACGGCGCGCCGATGATCACGAAACGGCGCCGCTGGCAGCGAGCACGCAAGGTAGTGCGGGTTATGCATTATGCCGAGTACGTTGCCGAACGGGTCAACGACGGTGGCGGTGACGAAACCTTGCTCGCGCGGCGTGATCGGTTCGTACTCTGTGGCGCCCATGGCCAAGAGCCGCCGGTGGGTGTCCTCGAAGTTGTCGACGTGCCAGAACAGCACGGCCCCGCCTGGAGGGTTGGATGCTCCTTTGGGTGCCGTGAGTGGATTGTGCGGTCATGTCATTGCCGCCGGTATCGCAGAAACAGATAGCCGTCGGACTCGAGGACGTGGTGCAGTTCAAGCCGTGCAGGTGGTTGAAGCAAGCTGCCATCGAGGATCCGTTTGGCGTCTCCGCCCGCGAGTAGGGGCGAAACGGTGAGGCATAGTTCGTCGAGGAGGTCTGCGCCCGCCAGTTGGGCGGCGATGCCGGGGCCGCCTTCGGCCAGTACGTTTTCGTGCCCGCGTTC
>JANOSH010000030.1:0-6166 GCA_031415695.1 Actinomycetes bacterium | reverse complement strand
GGATCATTCCGCTACTGTTTCCCTTCGCTCAAACGCTTCGCTCAACAATCATTCCATCCTCTAGCCTTCGCTGCGCGATCATCGATTCAGTCGCCTTTGGTCGATCGATGAAGCTTGCGAAATCGTGAAGACCACTTAAGGAAGTTAATCGGAGTGCATGCGGGCGCAGAGGCCCAATCCCATCCATGCTACTATCTCCACCGTGCACGCGCTGCGCGCAACGCGCAAGGCGCGTCTCCGCGTTGGGTCTTTCCGTCCTTCCTGTCCAGCCCACGCGCATGCTTCTCTCACTCCGAAGCGCTGCTTCATGCTCCAGCGCATTCGCGTTCCTGTCCCCAATCTTTTCATAAGGACAGTACACACACGCTTACTACACTACAGCTGACTGCACCGGTAACGGAGGTCGGCATCGCTTCCGCCGCTCTGAACTCGCACCGCAGAGCCGCAGGACCGGGCGAGAGGGTGGAGTCTCGCAACACAGCTCACGCATGTTTCGGGGCGTGCTCCCCGATGCATTGCACGACAGAACAGGGAGAGAACAGCACCTGAGCAGGAGCTAACCTCCCCACAGCATGTCTATTGCGTCTCGTTTGCCTAGACGAGTCGCCACACACAGCTACGACGAGGCCACTGGCTGGAAGATCAAGTGGATCTTGGCACACCAACCGGTCGACTTTTCCGAAAAGGTTGAAAAACGCACCGCCGCGGACAAGGCGTGGGCGCACGCGTACACCTGCACGAACTTCGACCCGGACACATCAGGCTGCCCGCCGGCGTGGCTAGACCGGGTCAACGAGGCTTGGACCGAGCACGAACGCGGACTCCATCGGGCCGCGCGGGCCCAAAAGAAAGAAGAGAGAGTACGTGAGGAAGCAGCCCGGCGCGCCGAAGCTAGACGGGGAAGGGAGGACGCCCTCAGAGAACAAGCTCGGGCAGCCGGCCTCGTGATCCTCCACACTCGAAGGCGACCACACTCGAGTGACGAACCCGCAGAGTCAGCATCGGGTTCAGAGCCCGACGACGATCTAACCCCCGACGAGAAGGCAGCGCGCGTGGCACTCCTTGCAGCCTCGGATCTCGGCGCCAAACTCGAAATCATCCCGCTCAAGAAGGCCAAGCACCGCCAGCAGCACAAGCGATCGGCCGCCGCCGCAGCAGCAGCACCGGACTCACCGGCCGCAGCCGCCGCAACAACGTCGAGGAAGAAAAAGAAGCAAAGAATCGACAAAGAGGTCGTCAAAGCGGCCGTCGAAGACCCGAGCGCGTTCGTCGACAGCCTCTCGACGGCGCAGAAGGCCGCGTTACTCAAGGAGCTCAACGCGGCATCCTCGACCACATCGGCCCCCTCGGCCCCGCAGGATCCTGCCGGATCAGCCTGGGCAAACGCTCAGTACAAGGAGCGCAAGAGCGCCGCCAACAAGATCAGACTCGCCAAGCCAGGCGGGACTCCCCTCGGAGTGACTGGTCGCAACGCGCTCCGCGCACTCACGCAGAGACAAGCGGCCGGAGAACGCGGTTTCATCGGCACCGGCCTGGACCGCGTGAACCGCGTCGTAGAGTGGACGGACGAGACCAAATACCCCGGAGACGGATCAGATTCGCCGACCGGGCAGGATGAGTACCAAGAAAGCTAAAGGAGACAAGCGCAAGGCGGCAGCCAGCGCTCCTCCCAAGGTTCGGTCCGACGGGCCGAAGCGGGTGAGGGGTGAGCCGCGCAGACTGGCAAGCGACTTCATGGTCGCCGACCTCGAGCGAGCCGACGCCGCCCAAATCTCCCGCGCCAAGACCGCCTCCATCGCCGCAGCCTACGCTCGTTACGACACGGAGCTTCTATGGTGGTGGGGATCAGATTCCCAAGGCTGGCCGGTCAAGGCGACGAACGCAGGCAACCGCGAACTCGTCCTGGCCAAGCTCGTGGATCTCAAGATCGAACCGCCGGCCTCCGTCGCCGCCCTCAAGAAGAACTACAAAGATCGCGCAGGTCAGGCGTTCGTAGGAACCGGGGACCACGTACTCGATGCACCTACGGACGACGACGCGCAAGAATCGCAATCATCCGAGGATGACAGCGACGACGAGGTGCCTTTGCCTGTGCAAACCGCGCCCGCCGCAGCAGCCAAGCCGCTCCGCGCACCGGATCTCGACGATTGCCCGCATTGCCTCACGGGGTCAGTGCCCCGATTCTGCACAGGATGTGGAATGCGTCGAGATCTGCCGTATGCGCACGAGCAGAACGTCGACATTCGGAAATCGCGCCTACTCGCACCAGTCACAACCGAAAGTCAGCACACAGACACAAAAAGCACACTCTCCCGCCGCGACAAGGAGCTCCAGCGCCTCGCGGACGCGGGCCCGCCCTTTCCTCGCTTCGCACTCACATCCACACCTTACACATCGACCGCAGCGCACGCCGACCTCCGCCGCTCCTACCGCGCACCAGCTTACGCCCCGGCTTCCGATGCACTCGTCTACCTCATTCAATCCGGAAAGCTTACATCCATCGGACTCGCGACCCCGATCACTATCGAAGAGCTCGAGTCAGGCCGAGCGAACGCCGAGTTCACACACCTCATCGGCATGACGGCAGACTCGACCGTCAAGGCGACCAACACCCTCAAGGCGCCGCCACTGACGGACTTACGCGCTTTCTTCGACTGCCTCGTGAGCACCATTTACCCCGCTCTAGTAGAGCGACCGCAAGCCCTCGCCGACTGGATGGCGCTCGCCAAGACGATGATCGCGATCGATCGCGAATCTGGCTTCGAATCAGCACGTCAGTACGCAGAGCAGCAGCTCCACGCGTGCGTCCACGAGAGGAGATCATTCGGACCATACGACCGAGCCGTTCTGGACTCTGTCTGGGCATCTCACGGTCGTCGTCCAGCCTCGGCCGCCGTGGCAGCATCCTCGGCCTCAGTGCCAAGCCGACCAGCCTCCGCTCGAGCACCTAGCGGCGAACTCTGCTGGCAATTCAACACCGGAGCAGGTTGCCAATGGGGGGCCGCGTGTCGCCACAAGCACCAATGCAACCTCGTGGGTTGCCCGACACCGCAGTCGCACACAGCTCAAAATTGCCCCTCAAAAGGCACACTCCGCCCCGCGCCGGCCCTGCACGAGACCCGGTCAGCGCGGATGGCACACGGATCAGGCGGAAAACGAGTGGGCAGGAATCGGGACAGAGGTCCCCCGCCACTCGAGCCTGGCGCCGCGAAATCCAACTGACTTCCTACACCTCCAGCTGACGAATCGCTCCCGTTCAACGGGATTCCCCGCTCCACCCTCACCTCGCTCGACCTGAAATGGTGGAAAGCCTACCTCTCTGCCTCAGGTTATTCGGACGACTTTCCCGATCTCTCTGCACAAATTTTGGAGGGAATCGAACGCGGCGTACCTATCGATTTCACCGGCAACCGCTCAACCAACCGCACCTGTCGCAATCTCCGCTCTGCCCTCGACTCCGCCGCCACCATCGCCGCCGTATCCAAGGTGATCGCGAAAGATGTCGCTTCGGGTAAGAAGGCCGGACCATTCGACGCACCGCCCTTCATATTCTTCTCCGCTTCGCCTATTGGCGCGGTGCCCAAGCGCAACTCGACCGCCGTCCGCGTCATTCATCACCTCTCTTACCCGTACGGAGGCGATTCCATCAACGCTTCCATCACAGAAATCAAGGCGCCACTCGGCCGATTCGATCAAGCTATCTACTGGATCCAAAAACTCGGCCGTGGCTGCTGGCTGGTCAAGCTTGACGTCGAAGCGGCGTACAAGCAAGTCCCCGTACGCGCGGAGGACTGGCCGCTCATCGGATTCATGTGGGAAGGCAAATACTACTATGAACGCGTGCTCCCGTTCGGCCTCAAGTCATCCTGCCGCCTGTGGGAGCTATACGCCAATGCCCTGCAGCGTATCATCGAACGCGTGACGGGCATCAAGTCAATCGTCCACTACATCGACGATTTCCTTTTCGTGATTGAAACTCGTGACCAAGCCCAGGCAGCGCTGGACATAACCATTCGGGTCAGCAGCGCGCTTGGCGTGCCGTTCGCATCAGACAAGACGGAGGGCCCTGCGACCTGTCTGACGTTCCTAGGCATCGAACTCGACACCGTCGCCATGACGGCGTCTCTATCAGCTGAACGGCTGCACGAGCTTCAATCACTCCTTCGAGATTGGGAGGGGGTCGAGGTCGCGACAGTCCAGGAACTCGACTCGCTACACGGCAAACTCAACTGGGCGACCAACGTCGTCCGCCCGGGTCGATCTTACCTGCGCCGCCTCATAGACTTCACTTCCGAGGCCCAAAGGAAAGGCCCTGGACCGCACCGACTCACCAAGGCGGTTCGCCGTGACCTCAAGTGGTGGGGGGATTTTGCCCCGAAGTGGAATGGCATCTCCCTGCTGTACGATCAACACTGGTCCGAAGCTCCGCTCATCCAACTCTTCACAGACGCATGCGAAACCGGATATGGAGGCGTGTTCGGCGACCAGTGGTTCCACGGCAATTGGACGCCCAAGCAGTACCATCGGGCACTCGGGCCGAAAGGCTCACGATCCATGCCGTTCCTCGAACTGCTCGCCCTCGTCCTCGCCGCCGCCACATGGGGAAACCAATGGCGCGGCAAGCGCATCACCTTCCGCTCGGATTGCATGCCAGTCGTGCAAGCACTCGATTACCGCAAGAGGAGCAGCAAGATAGAGCGCCTCAACGCCCTCGTCCGCCACCTCACGCACCTCGCCGCGATACACGGATTCGATTTCCGTTGTCATCATATCCCCGGCATCACTAACATCGCTGCCGATCGCCTCTCTCGTCAGGACGTGCCCGCCTTCCGCCAGGCATGCCCGACCGCTCGCGACCTGCCCTCGCCCATCGGGACGCTGCCCCCGTTCGCGTCCATGTAAGACAGTTCGGCTGGGAACGCGAAGAGGCGAGATCCGCATCCGTCCGCAGCTACCTGGAAGAGGCACTCGCTCCGGCCACTCGCAAAACCTACGCAACTGCCGTCGAGCAATACAAGAACCACGCAGAGTCTCGGGGTTGGAACCCCGACGCCGAAATCAACGCAGAGCGCGCCGAGGAATACCTTGCCGCAATCGCAGACCGAGGCAAGCTCGCCACGGGTTCCATCAAGATCCATCGCGCGGCGCTTGGCAACTACCACGTAGCTCGTTGGCTGTCGCCCAACCCTTTCGCATCGGACCGCGTGTCCCTTCTCATCAATGGCATCGCCAATGCCAAATCCGAACTCGAACGGTCCCGCCGAGCTGCCAAACGCCGCTCAGATGGCGTCACCATGAACATGATACGCCAACTCGCTGCCAAATTCGAACACGGAACTCACGAGCAGCTCCTCGCCGTCGGGGCATGCGCCCTGGCCTGCGGAGGAGGATTGCGACCGTCCGAATTCCTAGGCTCAGCTGCATACCCGGAGCGCCGGCTCCAACTCGCGCAAGTGTCCTTCTTCGCCGACCCTGCCGCAACACTTCTGCTCACTCCCGCACTCGCCGCCAGCTCCTCACCCGCATCGCTCCACAATCCCGATCATGTCTCCATCGCTCTCCACATCAGCAAGACGAATCAGCGCCGCGGCGCAGAGTTCGTCCACATCGCCGCACCCGAAGCCGTCATGGCGATATGGCGCTGGGCGTGCGTGCGAGGTAACGTTGCTGGATGTTTCTTACAGAGATCGGGCTACGTTCCCCTACGCGCCACAACCCTGCTCAACTTCGCACGCACTCAACTCCTCGCTCTCGGCCACGCACTATTCCTCACCGGCAAATGCTTCCGCATCGGTGCCACTTCCACGCTCAACTCAGCCGGAGCCAGCTCGCATTCACTCTCAGTACTTGGGCGCTGGCGCACCGGAACCATGTGGACTCGATACGCCGATCCTGCATCTCACAAGAATCGAGCGCTCGATGTCAGCCGACGCATGTAGCGGAACTACGGTATCGACTCTCGCAACCCTCGCCGCTCGAGCCTCCTTTCGATGTCGTCGTATTCTCCTCCATCTCCTTCAGTTCGGGATCATTCCGCTACTGTTTCCCTTCGCTCAAACGCTTCGCTCAACAATCATTCCATCCTCTAGCCTTCGCTGCGCGATCATCGATTCAGTCGCCTTTGGTCGATCGATGAAGCTTGCGAAATCGTGAAGACCACTTAAGG
>JANOSH010000029.1:0-26175 GCA_031415695.1 Actinomycetes bacterium | reverse complement strand
GGTGACGACTCGGTCAGCGCCGGCGATGAGTGCGACGACGTCAGGCGGAGCCGCCCATATCCCGTTCAATGTGGCGAGGTCGTCGTCGGTTGCCCCCCGGGCAACTGCACAACCCTTTCAAACGTGTACGGCGACCGATCGTTCGACCGCTTTCGCGACGAGGTCGCGTAGCGGTGGTAGCCCGACCCCTTCGATCGCATCGCGCACCTCGGCACGCAACATCTCCGCCGCGTCACCCACAAGGACCAGACGGGCGGTCTGGTTTGATTCGATCGATCCGTTTACAGCGAGATGCCACGGAATCGAGGCACGGGTCGGGTCAGACGACCCGCTGGACGAGATGTAGAGGATCTCCATTCCCGCTATCGTAGCCGCTTCACCGTTGCGGCTGGACGGGCACTGAGTTCAACTCGTCATCCCGCGCCGCTCGTCCACACCTGCGCTCTCCGACCTGTCCCACATCGACCGTTCGTTCCTGACCTCACGGTAGCCGTTTGCATCGCGAAGGTGCATCAACCGAGGTTTCGGAACAACCGGTGCTCGATCTGGTCGTCCGCCGCAAGCAGTCGCGGTGCGTGATACAGCCCCGTCACTGAATAAGCACCGACGGGCGGTCCATCAGCTTGCGGAGTCCGGGCAGCGATCGCGCCGGGAGTCCGTTGACCGCTTCCCACGCCTGTCGAGCGTTCCGGTGAAGCCACCCCAGCCGTGCTCATGGTCCATGTCGTGGTCCGGTCGCGAGGTTTCGAAGCCAGGCGAGGACCAGGGCGCGGCCCGTCGGTGTGAGTTGAATCTGGCGGTTCTTCCAGTCGTCGTTCTCGATCGTCAGGTCGAACAGGCTCAGGCGCCGCACTCCGTGAGCGAACGAGTAGCTGACTTGTCGTTCGCCGACCGGGTCGGTCGGCTGTCCTTTCGGGCCGGTTTTCCATCCGTACTCGGCCAACGCCCTTGCGGCGTTGGTGACCATTGCGTTGTGGCTGACCGGACCGTTCGCGGCGATGACGATGAGCATGCATGCTTCGAACGCGGCATGGTCGAACCCGTTGCGTCCGGCCAGATGCTCGACGACTCTCTCCCACGTCTGTTGCGGCTTGGATCGCGACTCGATTCCGGCCACGGTGGCGGTCAGCCGAGCGCCTTCGCGCATCGCAAGTCTGGCTGCCTTGGCTAGCGTGTGGAGTTCGTGGAGTTGCCAGACGTCGGTCTCAGTTCGGGGTGTTCCGCTGTAAGTCCACCATCCTCGCTCGGTCGCGGTGCGTTGCACGAACTTCTGACCCAGGAACCCTTTCTGGGTCAGGTCGATGCCTCCGTGGCAGAGTTCGTCGCAGAACCACAGGAGCGGTTCCAACACATCGGCGACGTCGACCGGCAGCACGACAGGGGTGAGGACCTGGTTAGCGACCCGTGAACGCATCGCGGTGAGCGTCGGTGAGCGGCGGGTGTCACCGACCCAGGTCGACACCCGTTCGGTGATGATCGATGTCAGCCAGCTTTGCGCCGGTTCAGTCGGATGGTCACGATCCAGTACTTCGCCGACGATGGCCTTCTGGACGGCCCGCCAACCTTGTCGTCCGCGCACGAGCCGACCGGTCACGAGTGCGTCCTCCAACGCCACCTGAACAGCATCGCGCGCTAATGCTTCGTTCAGCCCGAACATCGAACCCCACTCGAACCGGTCGGTGTCGACTGGTTCGACCAGCGAGGTTTTCATCGCTCGGTCGAACGCTTTGCGTCCTGCCGGTTCTGATGCCGCCCACGCTGTTTGCACTTCGGCGGTGACCGGTGACCGGCACACCTCGGCACACAGTGGACGGTCCACAAGATCAAATAGGTGAGCGAGTGCCGCTATGACCGATGGCTTGTCCTCGTCAGGCATCATCCACTTGACCGCAAGGTCATACCAGACGAACCTCTCCACTCCGGCCAACGTCACCGCAGCAGGGTCGTCAACGTCAGCGTCCCCGATGATCCAACCGATCGCATGGCGGGCATCATCGGCCGCCACCGGGTCGTCGACGGCGAGTATTCGAAGCGCGGCAGCAATCGATTTCAGCACACCGATACCGTAGGCGCTGAGATCGACTTCGACGCGCGTGTCGATGCGATGCTCATCGCCAATTGAGCGGCACCATTGCGGGTCGATCGGCGACAATTGTCGACATGCGCGAGATGACGATCGATGAGGTGCCCGGCCCGCCAGCTCGCGAATCGCGTTTGCTAGTCGCCGGTGACACGCACGGTAACGGCTGGTGGTTACGTACTCTCGCCGATCTGGCGGTGAAGCTCGGCTGTTGTGGTGTTGTGCAGCTCGGTGATTTCGGGTTCTGGCCAGATCAGCGGATCCTGCGCGCTACCGGCTATGCGACAGTGGACAATCGTTGGTTGGACGAACTCGCCGACATCTACCGTGGCGCAGGCGTGTGGATGCGGGTGATCGACGGGAACCACGACGCGCACCCGCTCATCCGCGAGGCTTACGCCCAGAACGACAACGGTGTCCGGCCGTTGCGGGATCGTGTGCTTGATTGGGCCGACCGCGGCGCAGTCTGGTCGTGGCATGGTGTCCGGTTCGGTGCGCTCGGTGGTGGCGTGTCGATCGATCGTGCCGTACGGGTCGAGAATGAGTCGTGGTGGTCGACCGAAACGATCACCGATCGCGATGTCGAGACGTTGATCGAGCGCGCCCCCGATGGGCTTGATGTGCTCCTCGCTCACGACGCACCGATGCTCCCGCCGGGAATCAGGCCGCTCTCCGATCCGATTCTTCGGGCCGACTGCGCTGACTCCAACGAGCGGGTCGCCCGGGCCGTGCGCGCCACACGACCCCGGCTGCTGCTGCACGGTCACTATCACCGCCGGTATAGGGCCAGCTACCTCGAAACCGAGATCGAAGGACTCGCGTCCGACCTCGAAGCACCAAACGGCGCGTTCGCCGTTCTCGATCTTGCGACGCTTCGCGTCTCCTGATCGTGGCGTTTCCGACCGACCACACCCTTGACCAAGTACAAACCTCAACCGAACACCAACACAGTGAGCAGCGCAGTTGTGAAGCGTCATCGCCGGTTCGCGGAGTACGAGATCTCGGTTGACGTCGCCAGCATCGAGGCCCGGTTGGCTGCGGTTAGCTGCTGCCGTGTTCGAGCTGTTCGATGAACTCGCCCAACTTGCGTTGTCTTGTCTCGATTCGTTTGACCGAGTTCAAGCGGAACACGATCGCGAATCGGTCCCGGTTCGACAGCGCGGCGAACGCTGCTGCCGCGGCGGGTCGCTGGTCTAGTACGGCTTGCAGGTCGGGCGGAACCTCACGGTCGGCCATCCGGTAGGCGGCATCCCATCTGCCGTCGGACCTCGCTCGTTCGATCTCCGTCTGTCCGGAGGGGTGCATCTTTCCGTCGGTGATCAGCCGCTCGACGTGCTCACGATTGATCTTTGACCACGGACTGTTGCGCCGACGGGGGGTGAACACCTGCAAGAAGTAGTCGGCGTCGAGTCTTTGTATCTGGCCGTCGATCCAGCCGAAGCACAACGCGACATCGAGCGCCTCGGGATAGGTCGGGCCTGGCTTGGTAGACGACTTCTTGCGAAGCCGGAGACGCACACCACCATCGGACGCCACACACTCAAGCCAATGCTCCCACTCAGCTACCGAGTCGAACTCCAGCACCGGCTTGCTGTCAACGGCTACCACGATCAGACTCTAGGCGTCCACGCTCATCGACAGGGTCTGGAGAATCGGCAACACGTCGGTTGCCCCTTTGGCTCGCCTCACAGCACGAGGTGCTGGTGGCCGTCGATGAGTTCGCGAGCTGCGTCGAGGTGGCCGGCGTGGGTTGCGGTCTCGACGATCACGTGCATCATCACGGTACGCAGATCGGGGAACGCGAGTCCTGCGTCTGACCACCACGGCTCCAGCCGGATCGGTGGTTGGTCCAACCCGAGGCCAGCGATCACCTCGTCGGAACGGGTGATCGCGGCACGATAGGCATCGATCACGTCGCTGGCCGCCTCGTCGGGGCTGACAAGCCAGTCGGCGTTTGCGCCCTCTGGCCAGTAGTCGAGCGGAGCGCCCCCCATCACTACGTCGAACCAGTACCGCTCGTCGGACATTGTCAGGTGACGCACCAAGCCAAGCGGAGTCCAGCCCGACGGGAGCACCACGCTGCGGAGCTGGGCATCGGTCAGGTCGTCGAGCTGGGTGAGTACGTGGTGCCGCTGTGAGGCCAGGTGGCGCAGCAAGAGGGAACGGTCGGCCTCTCGTGCGAACATTTCCCCGAGCGTAGACGGCCCGCTCGGCATCTCGTAGGTCAGCAGAACGTTCGACAAGCCCTCGAAGCGGGACTCCAGCAAACTCATCTCGCTGATCGGCTCAGACAAGGTCGGAGTGCCGACACCCAGCGCGACCGCTGCGTTGAACTCGACGTTCAACGATGTCGATGCGGCGGTCAGTGTTGGGCTCCTGGCGTGGCGAAGTACTGGTCGGGACACAGGAAGCGCACGAGGCTGGGGAGGAGCGGTTTTTCTGAGACCATGTTGTCCTGCCCGGCCAGGCTCTCCAGGGTGGCTCCGGGGATGGTGCGGCTTAGCGCGTCTGCGACTCGGTGCGGTTCCTCGGGGCTGCCTTCGCCAACCATCACATGTACCGGCCTACTCACCTGGGCAGCAATGTCCAGGGGTGGCGGCGACGCAGTCAACGACATGTGGTAGCGGAGTGTGGGAGCGAGCGCGACGAGTTGACGCCAGCCGGGCATGAACGGCAGCAATCGTGCAGACACCTTCGGCATGCCGATCCCCACCGGAAACGTCTTGATTGCCGCCGCACCATGAGGAGTGCATGATTGTCGACCCCGTAACGGGACACCGGTTGCTTTTCATCGAGGTGGCTGATTCCAAATCGACGAAGAACCGCATCCATTTCGACCTGTTCTCGATGGAACACACGCGTGACGAGGAAATTCGACGACTACTGGGGCTCGGCGCCGCGCAACTCGCCGACCGCCGCGAGAGCGGACGGTTCGGGCTTGATGACCCTGGCCGACCCGGAAGGCAACGAGTTTTGCGTGGTTCGCAACCACGAGGAAAGGAACTCGTAGACTTCAAAGACGCCACCGGTCTGACAACGAAAGAAGTACGTCCCTATCGGTTAGCAGCAAGGCGAAACGCAACTTCGAGTTCGCTCGCCACGGTCAAATTCGTTCAAGACATCATTCCTATGATGGCCGTAACCGACCGAAGGAGTCCCGATGGCTACTCACGAGTCGTTCGCTTACCTGTGCGTCCGCAACGCTGCGCTGCAATCACGTTCTACTGCGATGTGTTCGGCGCCGTAGAAAAGTTCCGTCTCGACGAGCCTGCATCGCCGATCACGCCGGCCGGTCGGATCGGGCACGCAGAGCTGGACTTCGGTGCGACGATTCATCTTCACGTCGACAACGCTGATGATGTCATTGCGCGTGCCGTACCGGCGGGTGCATCGTTGGTGCGTCCGCCGACCGATGCCTTCTACGGCGAGCGGTCGGGAGTGATCCTCGACCCGTTTGGGCATCGTTGGAATATCGGCCACAGCATCGAGGACGTGACACCCGACGAGATGCAGCGCAAAAACCACCTTCGTCGGCGGCCACAAGACCGTGCCGATCCGGTACACGCTCGGCACGTCGTGATCAACGAGGCTGTGATCGTTCGTCAGGGGCGCATGCGTCCCGTCTCGTACGCCCACATTGCGATTTCCACCCGGTTGCGTGCACCCAGCTTGGTCATCACCGCAGCGAGATGCGTCTTGACGGTGCTGAGGCTGATGTGCAGTTCGTCGGCGATCTCGGGATTGGTGCGGCCGCGCGCCACGGTTAGCACCACCTCCTCCTCGCGTTCGGTGAGAGCTTCGACTGGATGGGCCGGTGGTGTGCGGTCGGCGACGTTCGAGAACGTGGTCAACAAGCGTGCTGTCACACTTGGGGCGATCAGCGCATCGCCGGCGGCTGCGGCGCGGATGGCTTGTACGAGCAGGTCGGGTCCGGCGTCTTTCAACAGGAACCCGCGGGCGCCTGCTTTGAGTGCCCCGTGCACGTATTCATCGGTGTCGAAGGTCGTGATCACGATGACGGCGACGGGATGCTCCACGCCTGGGCCGGCCAGCTGACGCGTGGCCTCGACACCGTCGAGTTGCGGCATTCGAATGTCGAACAGGCACACGTCCGGGCGGAGCTGGCGCGCCATCGTTACCGCTTCACGACCGTTGACCGCCTGCCCGACCACGTCGATGTCGGGCTGGCCGTTGAGGATGATGGCGAGGCCGGCACGGACGATGTCTTGGTCGTCGGCGATGAGCACCCGGATCATGAGATGCTCGCCGAGCGCGGTATCACGGCGTGCACGGTCCAGCCGCCGTTCGGGCCGGGCCCGGCGTCGAGCGTTCCCCCGAGGAGCGTCGCTCGCTCCGTCATACCGACCAGACCGAACCCCGCTCCATTCGAACCGATCTGGCTTGCATCGCCGTCGTCGCACACCGTCAACCGGACAGCGTCGGCGTCGCCGCGCACACGAACCTCGACATGGGTGGCGTGCCGCGCATGACGCACAACGTTGGTGATCGATTCCTGTGCCATCCGGTACACGGCCGCCTCCACGGCGGGCCGAAGATGGTTGAGGTCGCCAGCAAATTCAACGTCGATCAGCGGTCCGTCGGGGCGGATTCCGCTCGCCAGCTGCGTAATGTCGGCGATGCCGCGCTGCGGCGCCATTTCCGGCGAGCGGTCACCGGCGCGCAGTAGGCCGATCATCGAACGCATCTCGTAGAGTGCACGAGACGCCTCTTCCTCGATGACAGCCAACGCCGACGCCGCACCGTCGAGCGACCCGGTGGAGGCAAGGAACCGGCCAGCCTGGGCCTGGATGGCGATGCCCGACACGTGGTGCGCCACCGTGTCGTGCAGTTCTCGGGCCAACTGCTCGCGCTCTTGCATCTTGGCCTGGTCGAGCCGCTGCATGCGCACGGTGTTCCGCAGACGGATCGACACACCCAGTACCACGGGTAGCGCCATCACGATGATCCCGCCGATGACGTCGCTGACATTGTCGGAGTCGGTAATCAACCCCCACACGAGCGCCACGAGCACGATGATCGAACCAATCGTCATCTCACGGCCAGACGCCCAACGGAACAACGAGTACACGAGGATCAGCACGAACGCCGATGAGTACAGCTCGTAACGTCGGTCTTCAAACACTAAGGCTGCCAGGCTGACCACATGGATCACGCCAAAAGCGACGACCAACATCGCAATCGGGTGGGTACGCCGCCACAGCACAGTGAACGGCAGCGCGGCACCAAGCGCTAGCGACACCGGCCGCCACACCAGATCGGGATGCACCACTGCCTCCACCACCAAACCAGCAAGCAGCACGGCCAGCAGCGCCCAATCGCGATTGACCCGTGCTGGTGCACCCGCGGCGCGCGGTTCGGCTCTCAATGCACGCAGACCGCTGGTGTTCACAGCGTCAGCGTAGACCGTCGTTCCGCTCGTCGGATCGGCCGATCGGCCGATTCGGGCTCCACCGATCGGGCGGTAGACGCGTGGCCGTTGTACCGATGCGGGCAAAGACTTATCCAGTCAAGCTGACCGTCGTCGTATTGCGAGCGTCCTGCTCGAGCCGACCTAGCAAGGAGTCATCGTGTCGTCTGGTTTGTATCGATTGGGCCGATTCGCTGCTCGCCATCCGTGGCGCGCAATCGGCGTGTGGTTCATTGCCGCCATCGTCGTGCTCGGCGCGTCGAGCGCCTGGGGACGTGACCTCGAGGACTCGTTCGAGGTGCCCGGTGTCGATTCGCAGCTCGCGGTGGACCTGTTGTCGTCAGCCCGATCCGACCAAGCGGGACTCACCGCCCGTGTCGTCGCTTCGCCCCTGAATGGCGACTGGCAGGGTGCGTCGGCCGAGGCTCGCGCCGGTCTGGCCAACCTCCAGGCCACCGTGGAGGCGCTCCCCCACGTGATCGGCACCAACGACCCAACCGGCGCGATGGCCGCTGGGAACAATGCGGCGATGTCAATGGGCGTGCTGTCACCCGACGGCAAGGTAGTACTGATTCAGGTTCAGTACCCGGTGCTCGACGCCCTGACCAAAGCCGATCTCGAACGCCTTGACGCAACGCTCGACGCGGCCCGAGTTGGAGGCGTACTACAAGTGGAAGCAGGTGGCGACCTGTACTTCGCATTCGACGAGCCCGAGGCCGGTGCCGAGATGATCGGCATCGTCGCCGCGATCGTCATTCTCCTCATTGCGTTCGGCTCGGTGATCGCGATGGGGTTGCCGATTGGTATGGCGATCTTTGGTCTCGCACTCGGCGTTAGCTCGATGTCGCTCGTCACATACCTGATCAACATCCCGTCGTGGGTACCAGACATCGCAGCGATGGTGGGCCTAGGAGTCGGCATTGACTATGCCTTGTTTGTTGTCACCCGCCACCGCGAGTTCCTGGCTCGTGACTTGTCGGTGGAAGAGTCCGTGGGCCGCGCCGTGGCGACCGCCGGGCAAGCCGTCGTGTTCGCCGGAGGAACGGTGGTGATCGCGATCCTCGGTCTTGGCGTGGCCGGCGTGCCGTTCATGACCGCAGCAGGTGTGGCCACCTCGGTGATCGTGCTCATCATGGTGCTTGCCTCGATCACGCTGCTCCCAGCGTTCCTCGGCCTCGCCGGTCACTGGATCAACCGCTTGGGGATCCACCGTCGCGGCGTGCATGCCGGCGATGCGACAACGGAGAAATCGACATGGGCTCGCTGGGGCGTCCACGTTGCGCGACACGCGTGGGTCTACGCCGTCGGCGGCACGACGCTGCTGGTGGCGCTCGCGGTACCCGTGCTGTCGCTGCGGCTGGGCTTCCCTGACGAGGGCACCCTGCCCGAGTCGACCACGCAACGTCGCGCCTACGACCTCGTCGCCGACGGGTTCGGACCAGGGCTCAACGGCCCGCTGCTCATCGCCATCGACATCAGCCAGGATGCCACCGTCGTCGGCCCGCTCGCGGCCGCCATCGCTGCCGATCCGGGAGTGGCCAACGCGGCGCCTGCGGAGGCGGACGCCACGGCCGGCGTCGCGACGATTGTTGTGTTCCCGACGTCGTCACCACAAGACGACGCCACGGTAGCGACCATCGAACGGCTGCGCACCGAGGTGATCCCTGCCGTCCTTGGTGACAGCCCGGCTCGAGCTCACGTCGGCGGCCAAGCAGCGAACGTCGCTGATGTTGCGGGCCGGGTGACGGACCGCTTGCCGTTGTTCGTCGCTTCCGTGGTGGTGCTGTCGTTTCTGCTGTTGATGGTGACGTTCCGATCGATCCTGGTGCCACTCAAGGCAGCGATCCTGAACTTGCTCAGCATCGGTGCCGCCTACGGCGTGATGGTAATGGTGTTCCAATGGGGGTGGGGCAAGGAGCTGATCGGGCTCGAGACCACCGTGCCGATCGTCTCGTTCGTGCCGATGTTCATGTTCGCAATACTGTTCGGCCTATCGATGGACTACGAGGTGTTCCTGCTCTCGCGCATCCGGGAGGAATACCTCAACACTGGCGACAACGACGCCTCGGTGGTGCACGGCATCGCCAGCACAGCGCGAGTCATCACGTCGGCAGCGCTGATCATGATCTCGGTGTTTGGCGGCTTCGTGCTCGGCGACGACCCCACCACCAAGATGTTTGGCCTCGGCCTCGCGACGGCAATATTCGTCGACGCCACCATCGTGCGGATCGTGCTGGTGCCGGCAACCATGAAACTGATGGGCAATGCCAACTGGTGGTTGCCCGGGTGGCTCAACCGGCGCCTACCGAACATCGATATCGACGGTAGCGCCGGCCGCGTGTCCGTCTCGCCAGCTTGACCTGCCTGTCGTTCGGGATCTATGCGCTCGTGTGGTTGTGACGGTGGTGGAGATCAGGCACATGAGGGTGGACGTGTGCGAGGGCATCATGCCGGTGTGAATGCTGATGGCGCACCAATTCGCCGTCGCGGTGGATGTGGTCGTGGTGCTCATCGTCGTGCACGTGCTCATGATCGTGCTCGATCGGCTGGTGAGCATGGTCGTGACCGTGGTCGCTGCGCAACACGAAACCGACCCCGACAGCGGCGATCACCAACGAGACGACCTCCCGGGTCGTCACCGGGTCGGTAAACACGGTCCACGCCACAATCGCACCGACGAACGGCGCGGTTGCAAACACGAGCTGCGCACGTGCCGCACCCAAGTCGCGGGCACCCGCCACCCACAGCGTGATCGATATTCCATACCCGAACCCGCCGACCACCAATGCGCCCACGATCGGCCAGCCGGCGGGCGCACCACCCAAAATGAGTCCGATCGTGATGTTCACGCCACCTGCGATAACACCTTTGACGAGGGTGATGTGAGCGGGCGCCAGCTCATCGAGGTTCGCAGTGACACAGTTGTCGACGCCCCAGCATAGGCACGCGCCCGCGATCAGCAACGCCCCCCACCGGAGATCGGCGTTCCCTGACCATCCCACTACAATCCCGGCGATCACGACCAACACGGTGCCTGCCACCACGGCCGAGCCGATGTGTTCACGGAACACGAAGTAGGCGAGCACGGTCGTGAACACAAGCTCGAGGTTTAATAGCAGCGACGCCGTAGCGGCCGGTGCATGGCTGAGCCCAGCGGCAAGCAGCACCGGGCCGATAGCACCGCCCAGCACGACGGCCGATGCCAAACGCGGGGCGCTATGCACAACCGCACGCCGTGTCGGACGGACCCGCCCGACCAGCGGCACCACTGCGATCGCGGCACCGAGGTACAGCAAGCCCGCCAGCGTGAACGCACCCATGTTGCCGGCCAGGCGCGACGCAGCCGGTGCGGATATGCCGAACAGCACCGCTGCCAGCGAGCATCGAATCATTCCACGATGGGTCATCGGCACATGCCGCTATCCCAAGCGCTTCAGTCTGCCGGTCGAGCGACGTTGTCGGCGATCATCGAGTCGATCTCTTTTGCGCTGTAGCCGAGTTCGCGCAGCACCTCGGTGGTGTTCGCACCGTGTTCCGGGCTGTCGGATGCGGGAGCTAGCCGCTGGCCATCGAAGCGAGCGGGTGGCTTCACTCGCCGCATCGAACCAAGCTGCGGGTGCACGCTAACGTCGACGCTGTCGTTCGCCTCGTACTGGGGGTGGGCGAACACCTCGTCGTAGTCGAGAAGCCGGGCAGCAGGCACGTCGTTCTCTTGGAGCCGCGTCAGCAGGTCGTCGGTGGTGAAGGTGGCCATCGTCGCTTTCATTTCGGCTCGGAATGCTTCGAGGTTCTGAATGAGCTTCTCCATCGAGTTGAAGCGCTCGTCGGCGAACAGATCGAGGCGCCCGATAGCCGTCAGCAGCCCGACCTGCTGGGCCGGTGTCGCCGCCGAGACCGTGATGCCTCCGTCGGCGGTGTCGTTGACGTCGTAGAGCATCTCGTTGAGCGGTGGCAGGTGCGTGACATCGTCGTCGAGCAGCGTGCAGTGCATGAAGCCGTCGGGAAACAGAAAGTAGAGCCCGGCGTCCATCATCGACAGGTCGATGTGTTGCCCTGTTCCCGTTCGTTCCCGGACGTACAGAGCCGTGGTGACGGCCTGGCAGATCGTGTACGCCGTGACCTTGTCGCACATCAGCGTGCGAATGAACTCTCGTGTTCCCTTGCCTTGGCCCTGCACCGCAGTCATGCCCGTCTGGGCTTGAATAATCGGGTCATACGCGGGCGCATCGCGTTGCGGGCCTTGCGTGCCGAAACCGGTGACGGCGCCGTAGATCAGCCGAGGGTTACGGTCGCGAAGGTCGCTGCTACCCAGACCCAACCCATCCATAACACCTGGCCGGTAGTTGGTGAGCACGACATCGGTGTGGTCGGCAAGTTGCTCGATCACTGCTCGACCCCGATCCGTCTTCAGATCGAGGCGTAGCGAACGCTTACCCCGATTGCAACTTGCGAAAAGCGCCGACACGCCGCCCTTGCTCGACCCGATGTAGCGCATTGGATCGCCGGCATCGACCGGTTCGACCTTGATAACTTCTGCGCCCTGTTCGGCGAGCATCATCGCAGCGAACGACGCCGTGATCATGGTCGAGAACTCGAGTACGCGGATTCCATCGAGTGGTTTCATTATCTCCTCTTTCGTCGCTGAAACATGTACCTCACCGCTACCAGAACCCGCCCCACGCTATGCCTTACGCGCCGTAGCGGTAGCGCCGGTGGCGGATGCGCCAACCGGCGTCGGTGTGCACGACGTCATCATCATATCGACCATAGAAAACGCTGACAGGTGCCCGCGGGTCCGACGGGCCGACCGGGAACACTCCGCGCGAGCGAAGGTGCACAAGCCGACCGCCACCTTGCGGATCGTCACCGACAGCTTCGATGTAGACGTTGGTCATGAGATGCGCACCGGGGTGCACATCTGAGCGACCCATGAACGCCATGATCTCCTCCAGTCCGACGAGGCGCGTGCTTCCACCAACCACCTCCCACACGGCGTCGGTGGTGAAGACATCGCGCAAGCGTTCTGGCTCGAGTAGGTCGAGCGCATCGGCGTACCGCCCTGGAAGCTCGATTATGTCAAGGCGATCGTCGGCAGTGAGTCCCATCACGGCAACATAGCGTCAACAACGCGACCGGCTGCGCCACCTCGATCCGTCTCTGTTTCTGTCAGGTTTGCTTGTCGAGCACCGTGTCGGCGAGCCACGTCAGCTCGTCGTCCCAGTTTCGCACTGGACCGAGCGGCCGGAGCACGAACTTCGACACGCCCTCGGCCACGAGGTCAGTACGACCCATCGGCACATCTGACAGCCATACCGCGTCGAACCCCATTCGTTCCAACCCGTCGAACACGGGCAGGAGTGATACCGGATCGATTGCACCGCGCGCGGTGCCCACCGCGAACCGCACCTTCAACCCGCTGGAAGTCATCGCTTGCGCGCGCCGAATCGGTTCACTCGCCAGAGTTGACGACTTGTTTGCGGTAGCTCTCGACGATCCCCATGAACTCGTCGGTCTCGGCCCCTGGAACGCCGATTTGGTAGAGCGTGTTGCGGATCTCGTGGGCTGTGACGTCGAACTCGTAGTTTGTCAGCTTCAACTCGGCGTGGGCTCCGAGCATGTCACGCCCGATGTAGCACTTTGGCCCGCCAGTTACCTCGATGCTCCAAGCGGTCACCATAAACTTGTACCCAGCTTTGAACTGGGCCGTGTGAAACTCATCGACTTTTGGGTTTGCCTTGTTCAAGGTGGCGTTCGTGTGCAGGCGGTCGACGAGATGGTCGACGGCGGACGCAATGGAATAGGCACCACCTAGCCGTTCGTACAGGCTGGGCTGAGTCATGTTGTAGCTCCTCTGGGTCAGAATGCGATGAACCGAACGTGCGTACCGCGCCACGGCGGCCAGTGGAGGGTAGCTCGGCACGCCAGCGAGGTATCTCCCGGATCGTGGTCGTTAATGATTTGTTGATCGCCTGGAAATCGAACCGTGAGGCCCGCGCGAGGTGCTGCGGCGGTTATGGCTGGAACCGATAGCCGACACGGCTGACGGTGCGCAGCCAATGCGGATGTTCGGGATCGGGCTCCAGCTTGCTGCGCAGCCGATGGATGTGTTGCGTCACTGTTGCGAGGTCCTGCCAACCCGGCTCCGACAGCCAGACCTGGCGCAGGAGCTGCTCGCGGGAAAAGGCCTGGCGCGGTGAACGGGCAAGGAAGACGAGCAGTTCGTACTCCCGTGGCGTCAGGTCAACGGCGCGCCCGCTGACCGAAACCTCGTGGGCGACGAGATCGATCGATAACTCGCCGGCACACAACTCGTGCTGCTCGCCAAGAGTGCGGCGCAATACAGACCGGACGCGCGATGAGATCTCGAGGGGCGAGAATGGTTTTACGACATAGTCGTCTGCGCCGCGATCGAGCCCGATCACCCGGTCGGCCTCGCCGTTGCGGCCGGTCAGGATGATCACGGGAAGCGGCCTCGTCCGCCTGACCTCGCAGAGCACGTCGAGTCCGCTCATGTCTGGCAGGGAGAGGTCGAGAATTATCAACGTGACCGCTTCAGCGGCGGCAAGTTCAATCGCCGTACGCCCGTCAGCGGCACCGAGCACATTCCAACCGTCTGCCTCGAGTCGCCACGTCAGCGTCTCGCGTATCGCAGGATCGTCATCCACGACCAGGATGGATCGGTTCATCACAACCTCGGGACAGGTGAAGGGCGTTGCGCCACGCCACGCTAACACCCGCCGATTACCACATTTTCCGGCCGCAAAGACTGGGCAACGTTAATCGTTTGTTGATGGGATGGACATAGCCCCGTGAGATGGGCGGCTTAGGTTCGAGTTGCTGCCGGGGGGCGGCCTCTGATTGTGCGTTCGGCCCGCCGAACGCACCCAACGTATGGGGGTTTCACATGTTCGGCAAGATGAAGGGCGTACTGCCACTCGCGATTTCGATCGGGGTTTTGGCCTTCGTCTACGTAGAGATTGCCCTGAACTTCACGTTCCACTGGGTGACCAACGGCGATCTCGGCAACGGCCTCGCCTTGCCGTCGAACTTTCACCTCGTCGTTCCGGCCGGCTTCGTCACATGGGGCCTGTTCTACCTCCTCGGCGCCGATAACGCTGCGGCGACGAAAACGGCGATTGCGTCGATCGTAGGCAGCGTCGGAGGGCTTGTGTTGATGATCGTCGGTCCCGCCGTGGCTGATCTTCCCGACTTTTGGGGTCTTGCGTTGCTCGTCGGCATCATCGCCTTCGTACTGGTCCTAGCGATCCCGGTCAGTGAGAAGTACAGCGTTGCGGCCTGCTTCCCTGCCTTCGCATCGGTCGTCTTTTGGTGGATCGCAACCGGTCTCGATGGATGGGCCGACAAAGGCGGCGGCGTGGGCAATAGCGTCGAGGCACTCGGCAAACCAGCGACTGCTGGCACCGGTGCCTTCGGAGGCGTCATATCGACCCCATACCTCATGGTGTTCGTCAACGTCCTCGTCACCTTGCTCGTGGGTCTCGTCTTCGGCATTGCGTCCGGCCGCCTGAGCGCCCTGATTTCGCCCAAGAAGACGGCAGCCGCGAAGTAGCTCAGAAATCACCTTCAGGGAGGACTCACCATGTCGAACGAACAACTCACTAGCAACCTCGACGCCGTGCTTGGTTACACGGTCGGTCGGGCCGGCGGCGTACCTGGTGTCGTCGCAATGGTCACCGACAGCGACGGCAACATCTACGAGGGATCTGCTGGCGTGCGAGAACTCGGCCGTGACGACCCAATGTCGCTCGATAGCGTGATGTGCATCTTTTCGACCACCAAGGCGATCACCGGCACGGCCCTGATGCAGTGCGTCGAAGAAGGCCTCGTCGACCTTGACACGCCGGCCAGCACATACGTCCCGGAACTCGCCGACATCTCGGTGCTCGACGGTTTCGACGCCAACGGCCAACCAAGGCTCCGGCCACCTGCACGCCCGATCACTGTGGCGCATCTGATGCTGCACACGGCCGGCTTTTGCTATGAGTTCTTCAGCGACGACGACCTTGCGTTCCGGGCAGCAAATGGAATCCCGACCGTCGTGTCGTGTTCAATCGACTCGATTCGAACGGTGCTGCTTCATGATCCGGGAGACCGGTGGACGTATGGCGTGAACATCGACTGGGTGGGCCGCATCGTCGAGGAAATCCGGGGCCAACGTCTCGGTCAAGTGATGGCAGAGCGCGTCTTTCGCCCGCTCGGCATGCACGACATCGGCTTCACAATGACCCCGTCGATGAAGTCCCGGCGTGCAACCCTGCACGACCGTGCTGCCGACGGCAAGCTCACGCCGCTGCCCGACCTCGAACTTCCACAGCCACCCTCGATGGACATGGGCGGCCACGGGCTGTACGCGACCGTCGGTGAGTACATGAAGTTCATCCGGATGATCCTTAACGACGGCGATGGACCCAACGGTCGCGTCTTGCAGCCCGAGACCGTCCAGATGATGTCGACCAACGGGCTCGGTGACCTGAAGAGCGGCGGCTGGACGACCTCGATCCCATCGTTGTCTAACTCGGGCGAGTTCTTCCCCGGCGTCTCCAAGTCGTGGGCCTACACGTTCATGGTCAACGACGAACCAACCCCATCAGGCCGCCCGGCTGGGTCGCTGATGTGGGCTGGCCTCGGGAACCTCTTCTACTGGATCGACCGCACCAGCGGGGTCGGTGGTTTCTGGGGTTCGCAAATCCTTCCGTTCCAGGACGTCGCCTCGTACCCCGGGTTCGTCGACCTCGAGACGGCCGTGTACCGCCACCTCAACCGCTGAACCCTTTCAAACTTGCACCATGACTTGAATGTCATCCGTAGCGATTCGTACTCTGCGTCATCGATCTCCAACCGACGTCGCGCAGTTCACTCTGTTGATATCATCTGATGACGATGATATCATTCGGCTATGAAGCAACTACTCCTACGTGTACCCGACGAGTTGCACTCGCGTCTCGCGGCGCGGGCCCGCCACGAGGGACGCAGCGTCAACGTGATCGCGACCGAGATGCTCGATACGTCGGTGGCGGCGCAGTCGGGTTCGGCGTGTGACGTCGTGCGCGCTCGTGCGGCCGCTCGTGGAATGCTGCGCTCGATTGATCCACCGCCCGTTACGCCCCCGCCAATCGAGGTCATCGCGAAGTCACTTCGGCGGGTCACCATGACAGCGACGGAGCTGATTCACGCCCAGCGCGGCGCGTAGTGAAAGTGGCCTATGTCGACTCGTCGATCGTTGTGCGCTACTACCTTCTTAACGATCCGGGTCGTGGCGAAGTTGTAGCTCTACTGAACAATGACGAGGTTGCGGTCGTCACGTCAATGCTTACCCGGATCGAGTGCTCGGGTGCGCTTGTGCGTGCCAGCCGGTCCTCGCGTGTCGATCCGGCCGACGCCCTCGCCCGACTCGACCAGGACTTCGCCGACGGCGTCGTCACCCTGGTCGGCACCGACCAAGGTGACGTCGAACAGCAAGCACTCCACGTAGTGCGCACATACGGCATATGTGCCCTCGGTGCGATCCACATTGCCACGGCGCAGTTGGTGCTCCCCGAACTGCTAGGCCCGGGCGATACCGCGGTTTTCGTGTCTCGCGACAAGGAACAAGCCGAGGCGGCCCGCAAGCTCGGCCTGACCGTCGAGTAGAACAAACAGGAACTATTTGAGGCCCGACGTGCTGGAGTTCTCGACGAAGTAGCGCTGCGCCAGTAGGAACACGATGATCGGTGGTGCCATGGCAATGCACACACCGGTGAATAGCAGCGCCGGGTCGTCGCCGCCGCGCCCTCCGAGCTTCGAGAGCGCCAGTGAGAGCACCAGGCTCGAATCGTCCCCCGACTGCATGATCACCAACGGCCATACGAACGAGTTCCATGCGTAGAGGAACCCGAACGTGCACAGCGTTGCAATCGCCGGGCGGGCCAGCGGTATGAAGATTCGCCGGAGAATCACGAACCGGCTCGCGCCGTCGAGCAGCGCCGCCTCTTCGAGTTCCACTGGTATGTCGGAGAAGAACTGGCGCATCAGGAACGTGCCGTATGCAGAGAACACGAATGGGACCACCAGCGCGACGAGGTTGTTCGTCCAGCCGATCTTCACCATCAGTTGGTACAGCGGAATGATGAGTACTACGAACGGCACCATCACCGAGCCCAGGTACATCAGGAACAACGCGTCGCGACCGCGGAACCGCAACCGACTAAAGGCATAGCCCGAGGCCACGCTGGTGGCAACCTGGCCGAACACGACGAGTGTAGTGATGAGCAACGTGTTGGTCAGCGCCCGCTTCATTCCCCGTTTGGTGAGGACCTCGCCGTAGTTGGAGAACTTCATCCCGAGCTTCTCGCGTCGGGTGGCATTGAGCACAAGACCAGCAACTTTGTCGGCAGGATCGTCTACGTTCTCGAACAGCGCACCGGTAGCTGTGCGATCTCGCAGCCAGGTCACTGGCTTTGCGTCAACGGTGATATCGAAGAGTTCTTTGTCGATCCCGTCGACGGTGAGGTTCCGACCGGTGGCGATGCCCTGTGATGCGTCCAACGTGACCGATTGCCCAGCGTCGTCAGGGTTCGTGTAGACCGCAAGTTCGATGCCGTTAGCGACCTGGGCGTAGGTTCCCGATCGGCCAGGAAGGCCAAACAGCGGCTGCGACTGGCCGTCGACCTGACGGCTCTCGGGCGCCTTCGGAATGAGCGATGGTGGGAACCGTTGCACGTCCTCGGACCGTTTGATGCCTGCCATCACGGCGACTGCGAACGGAAAGAGGATTACCACGGATATGGCGGACAGCACCCCATAGGTGAGGACCTTGATGAGGTTGGCGCGAGCGCCGCGACGAACAGCCATCAGAGTGCAGCCTCCTCGCGCTGGCGGCGGAACTGCACCAGCGTCAGACCGAAGATGAGAACAAAGAGCACCCAAGCAACCGCCGACGCGTATCCCTGGCGGGTTTCTTGGAAGCCTTTGTTGTAGAGGTGCAACACCGGCGTGAGTGAAGCGTTTTCAGGCGCACCCGGTGGGTCGGTGGTGACCCACACGATGTCGAACAACTGCATTGCCAGGATCGTGGTTGTCGCAACGACGTAGAACGTGGTGGCCTTCAACTGCGGGATGGTGATACGTGTGAATCGTTTCCACGCGTTGGCCCCGTCGAGTTCGGCGGCCTCGTACAGCTCGCCGGAGATACTCTGGTGGCCAGCAAGGTAGAGCACCGTGTTGAACCCGAAATTCGTCCAGGCAAACACGATGGCGAGCGTGAGCAGCACGCGGCCCTTGCTGGAGAACCATTCCGCTTGGAAACCGTTGGCCGGCGGGTCGAGCCAAGGCAGAACGTCCCAGAGCCGCGTCTGCAGATAGTTGATCCATCCGACGGTGGAGTTGAACAGGTCGCGCCAGATCAGCGACACGCTGATGACCCCGGCCACCGACGGGATGAAGAAGATCGACCGGAAGATCTTCATACCCCGGAGCTTGGAGTTCAACACCGTGGACAGGCCGAGCGCCGGAAGTACCGCCATTGGCACCGCCATCACCATGAACACCACGACATTGCGCAGCGACGTCCAAAACTCGCGGTCCTTGGCACCGACGAGCCAGTGTTGGCCGAACCAGTCGACGTGCGCAAGTTCGAGGTAGGGCGAGTCGGCACCGAACACATCGACGGCGAACGCATTGGGCTTGCCGGTGTTGGCGAACTTCAGCGAGAGGATGTCGAAGTAGTTTCCCAGCCCGTTGAAATCGCGCTGAACACCGAACGTGTCCCACTTGTACAGCGAGATCACGAGCGAAAAGAGCAAAGGCCCGACGAAGAAGAGAGCGAAGCCGATGACATTCGGCGAGACGAAAAGCCAGCCTGAGAGGGCCTCGGTGTTGCGTCCGGTGGCGCTGAAACGGGCACCGACCTCGGGTCTCCACATGAGGCGGAACAGCCACGCCGATCCCACCCCGAGGACGATGGCACCGAAGGTGAGCGGATCGACGATGCGGCCCGCGAGTTCGCCGACGCCGCTGCCGACGTCACCGGCCCACGCGGTGTTGTTGGTTTGCGCGGGATCGAGATGGCCGATCCAGGCGATGACGCCCATCACGATGATCACAGCACCTGCGCCGAGCGTAAGAACCCGCCCGATTAGCCCGAGCGCCTGCACGGGTTTGCGCCTCGGTGCTCGCTCGGCGAGCCGACTCGCGGTCCACCACCACAGCACGCCCGTTGCGCCGACGATGATGGCGGGGGCGGCCGCGGCGAAGCCGGTGCTGAACGACTGAAGCCCGGTGAATACACCACACCGATGCAGCACCGTTGCCGCCATGGTGACAAAGGTGAGGTAGTTGAGGACAAGCGAGGTCGTTCGCGCCCAACGCTTTTGTGTCGGCAGGCCGATGGCGGCGAACACATGCCCGCCGATCGCTACGGCGAAGAACGTCGTGAGTAGGAGGCGAACAGCCCCCGGCAACCCATCCGGGCGCAAGGTGGCAAACAGGCACAGCAGGGACGCTGCTGTTGCACCGATGTGCCAGATTCGTGCTGCGGTGAGTTGCCGGTCGGGCGTCATCAAAATCCCCCTCGGTCGTGGCGCGGACCGAAGCCCGCACCACGACATGCCTTGCGGCAGGTTTCCTATTCGATCACGGCTAGGCCGTGAACGCTGACTTCGTGTCGTTGCAGATGGTGCTCTTGAAGTCGGCAACCGACTTCGAGCCCTTCAGAACCGCTTCTACCGAGGTGTTCATCGCTTTGTCGTAGGCCGGCCACGAACCCTTCCACAGCGGACCTTCAGCCGTGGGCTTGTTCTTAAGCCCGTTAATGAACGCCTGATTGTTCTTCGGCGGCGAGAAGGTGAGGAACTTCGAGATCGCCACATCGCTCACACGGCTCGGGATGTTCGCACCAAGCTCGCTGATCTTGCCCTGTGTCTCGGCGGTGGTGAGTTGCTCGACGAGTTCCCAGGCGGCCTTCGGGTTCTTCGCCTTAGCGTTCACGACATAGGCACCCCAGAACAGCCAGTTGCCCGGGCCCTTGGCTCCCGTCGGAACACCGACGACGTCCCAGTTGAAGGTGTTCTTGCGAGCACCAGGGGTAGCCCAACGGCCGTTCATGAACATGCCGAGCGTCCCAGCGTTGTACGCCTTCTCCGGGTCGTCGCCGTACGGAATCGACGAGGTGCCCTCGTACAGGCTGCGAGCGTAGGTCAGACCGGCGATCGAGCCATCCGAGTCGAGTCCACAAGCGGTGCGGTCGGCGTTGAAGAAGCCACCACCGGCGGCGTTCATGAACACGCCGTAGTTGGCCCACCAGCCCGACATGCCCCAGCCCTTGGTTGCCCCACCGGCCGAGGCGATCTTGTCGGAAACACGCTTGAGCGCGGCCCAGTCCCACTTGCCGGCCTTCTCGAGGTCGATCGGGTTCTCGGCGCCCGACTTCGCGATGAGGTCCTGGTTGAGGTAAATCGCGAACGTCGAGACGTCACGCGGGACACCCCACAATGGGCCACCGGCCTTGGCCGTCTTCGGGTCGAAGGTCAGGTGGAACATGGGCTCCGGGTAGAAGTCGGCGTCCTTGTAGACCTTCGAATCCTTGGCCATGGAACGCAGGTCCATGATGAGGCCCTTGGTCACGAAGTCGGCAACGTCGGTTCCGGGAATCCAAAAGACGTCGGGAGCAGTGCCCGATGCCAGTTCGGTGCGGAGCTTGTCCTGGTAGGGCGAACCCTCGTTATCGCCCGGCTCGTATTTAAGCGTGGACGAAATCTTCTTCTCCTTTACGAGGCCTTCTCCGATCGTGCGGTACAGGTCGGCCTCGGCCTGGTTGTCCGGGCGTGTGCGCCATCGGACTTCGCCGCCGCCGGTGGTCGGTGCCGCGGCAGCGGTGGTCGGTGCCGCGGCAGCGGTAGTCGGTGCCGCGGCACCGGCCTTGGTCGTTGCTGAGCTCGAATCCTTGGCGTCGCTGCCACATGCCGCGGCGAGCAGCCCGAGGGCTAAAGCTCCTGCTGCAATTCTTGGTTTCATGGTTGGGTCATCTCCACAGTTGTCGCTGCTCTCACAGCGGGAACGGTTACCCCGGTCCAGTTGGAACGGGGCGTCGACACCGCGGCCAGCCGTTCGGCTGAACGTTCCGGGAGGGTGTCGTTGATAAACACGCCGAGTGCCGTCTCCACCGAGGCGCGGACTTTGAACCGGTCGGCGCTTCGATGGGGTGGAAGGAACTCGACGTGCAGGTGCCAGTCGGTTACGCCCGCAGGCGCCTCCTGAACACACATCATGTACGGCAGTTCGATGTCGAACAGCCCGTCGTAACGATGGACGACGTCGCGGACAACCCGGGCAAGGTCGAGCGCTTCATCGGCCGATAGATCGGCGAGGCGTGCGAGGCCATGACGCCTGCCTCGCACGTGTACTTCAAAGGGCCACCGCGCTGCGTAGGGCACCGAGACGACGAAGGACTCGTTCTCGATGATGATCCGTTCGCTGGCGTCGTCTTCGCTGACGAGTTGGCACCCGAGGCAGCCATGGTGCTGGTCGCGATGCCACGCAAGGGCGGTGAGCTTGGCCTGCACGGCCGGGGGCAGGTGCCCGAGGGCGTAGATCTGGCCGTGGGGGTGGGTGAGGGTTGCGCCGACACCCGCACCGCGGTTCTCGAACGCCATCACGTAGACATGTCCCTCGGCCCAGAGCGCCGCCGTGCGATCCCGGAGGATCGCTATAACGCGGGCGACGGACAGCGGGGACAGGGTGGCGATCGACCCTTCGTGCTGGTCGGTATAGACGACGACTTCGCATCGTCCGATCGATGGCGCCGCAAGAGACCCAACAGGAGGCAGCGGAGGATTGGCGACGAATGCAGGGAAGCGGTTTTCGAACACGACGGCGTCGAAGGCAAAAGGCATTTCGGCGCCACCGACGCAGAGCGGGCACGCGAGGGTGTGAGCGGTGCCGCCGGGGCGGGTGTTACGCGACGGCGAGATGGCGATCCACTGGCGAGTTGCGCGATCGAGGCGCAGGTGCAGTGCCGCTGTTGACGTTTGCGATTCCTGCCCATCGAGCGTGCCGTTGAGCGCGCCGTAGACGAAGAAAGGCCGACCGTCGGGATGCTCAAGATCGTGGCGGAGAAGCTGTGTCGTCATGCGATCACCACATCCACACCGCGGGCGCGGAGCTCGGCGACGATTTCGGGATTGGCGCTGTCGTTCGTCACGAGCATGTCGACCTGATCGATCGAGCAGACCGACGCAAACGCAACCTCGCCGAGCTTCGAACCATCGGCGAGCACGACCACTTCCCGCGCTGCTGCGACCATGGCACGCTTCATCTCGGCCTCGGGAAGGTTGATGTTCGTCACCCCGGCAATCGGGTCGACTCCGCTACAGCCGAGGAACAGACGGGTTGCTCGAAGCTGGTCAAGGAACTGGCTACCCATGGGGTTCACGAGACTGTGCTGCTTCGGGCGCAACGTTCCGCCCGTGACGACCACATTCAATCGGGGAGTGCCACGTTCGAGTTCGAGTGCAATGGTCAGACCGTTGGTGATGACCGTGACATCGTTGAGTTCGCTGCGCGCCACAAGGGCCCGGGCCAACGCAGTCGTTGTCGTGCCGACATCGACGATGATCGCTTCGCCGCTCGACACGAGCGCTGCAGCGAGGCGGCCGATCTCGGCCTTCTCCTCGAACAGAAGGGTTGCCTGCTCTTCGAAGGTACGCTCGACGCGAGTCGAGTGACCAGACATGGCACCGCCGTGGACCCGGCGAAGTTCGCCGCGTCGTTCGAGCTGATCGAGGTCGGCCCGCATCGTCACTTCGGAAACACCGAAGCGGTCGGCGAGGTCTCGCACACGAACGAAGCCATGGGCCGCAACGTAGACAGCAGCCTGGCTTTGGCGCACCTCGGCTGGCAATCCAGCGATAACCTCCCCCATTCCTGTGAGTGTAGCGTTCGCCTTGCTTCGTCTGTCAACTGTTTGCTTTCGATTTCTTACGACATCGGAAGTTCGCTGCGCTACCCTCGGTTGCATGGGCCTGCAGGAACCCTCGCCAATCGATCGGTACTTCTTCGACCTTCAGGGCTACTTGGTCCTGCGCGAGACGGTACCCACCAGCCTGCTCACCCTGCTGAATGCGGCTTTCGACCGCATTCCGTCACTTGAGGTCGGCCAGTGGTGGGGAAACACTCAGCGGCGCGACTACACCGGCGCCACCGGCTTCGAACTCCACAACTGCCTCGAGGCCGACCCGGCGTTCGAGGAACTCATCGACAACCCGGCCTGGCTCGGCCATGCTCACCACTTTGCCGGAGAGGTCGACAGCTACGTCGAGGGCTTGTCCCTTGACGAGTCGGTGGCGTCCGTGCGTGGTGCCGGTGGCCATCATCCTGTTCACTCGGGCGGGTATCACTCGGCGCTACGAACGTCGTTCGGATATGAGAACGACGTGTTTCGGTGCGGGCAGATCAACGTCCTTCTCGCCCTGCGCGATATCGGTCCCGGGGACGGGCCGACGATGGTGATTCCGGGCAGCCACAAGTCGAACATGCCCCACCCGCTGGCAGGCGACTACTTCGCAGGCGATCGCATGGACGACCTCCCCGGCGCGATACCGGTGTACCTGCATGCCGGCGACGCCCTGCTTTTTGTCGATGCCTTGATGCATGGTGCGGGGAGTCGAACCAACGACGGCGAGCGACGGCTGGTCATCTTGCGGTATGGGCCGAGTTGGGCGGCGACGCGCTTCGGTTACGAGTACTCAGCCGAACTGCTGGCCAGGGTAACGCCCGAGCGCCAATCAATCCTCCAGCCGATCCCGCCGCGTCGACCCCCGGCGGGCGCCTGAGCGAGATCTATCGAAGCGGGACCCCTGTCGCAGCGTCGAAGAGGTGACACAGTTCTGTTCGGACATCGAGGCCGATCTGCTCACCGGCCCGCACGCGCACCGTTCCGGGAAGCCTCGCGACAATCGCCGTCGTATCGCGTGCGCCGGCACCGTCATCGTCGACCAGGGCGACACCCTCGAGCAGGTCCGATCGCACGGGTGGCACGGCCAGAGTGAAGTGCACGTGGTTCTCCGCACCCAGGACCTCGGCAATCTCGACTCGCGCAGAAAGAGCAGCACCCGGTTCCAGATGCTCGGGCCGTACACCGAGGATCACCGGCCCGCCAAGATGCGAGGTATACGCGGGGTAAGCGCTGAGCAACTTGCTAGACAGGCCCAAACGATGCGTACCGACTACAGCCACGACATTGTCGCCGTCCCGATCGAGGGTCGCCGTGATGAAGTTCATTGCTGGGCTCCCGATGAAACCAGCCACGAACAGGTTCGCCGGATGATCGTAGAGGTCCGAGGGCGACGCCACTTGCTGCAAGATGCCTTTGCGCATGACGGCGACGCGGTCGCCCATCGTCATGGCTTCGACCTGGTCGTGCGTGACATACACGGTGGTCGTGCCGAGTTCGCGCTGCAGTCGGATGATCTCGGCGCGCATCTGCACACGGAGTTTGGCGTCGAGGTTCGACAGCGGTTCGTCCATCAAAAAGACCTTCGGTTCGCGCACGATGGCGCGACCCATGGCGACCCGCTGCCGCTGCCCACCAGAAAGCGCCTTGGGTCGCCGATCGAGGTACTCACGAAGACCGAGTACATCTGCAGCCCGATCAACTCGCTCAGCGATCTCGCGTTTGGCGACCTTGGCCATCTCCAACGCAAAGCCCATGTTCTCGCGCACACTCATATGCGGGTACAGGGCGTAGTTCTGGAAGACCATGGCGACGTCACGAGCCCCTGGCGCAATGTCGTTCACCCGTTCCTCACCGATGAGCAGATCGCCTTCGGTGATCTCTTCGAGCCCGGCGATCATGCGCAATGCCGTGGACTTCCCGCATCCGGACGGACCGACGAGAACCATGAACTCGCCGTCCTCGATCGGCAGGGTCAGGTCGTTAACCGCTTTGATCCCGTCTCCGTAGTTCTTAGACACATGCGAGAATTTCACGGCGCTCATTCCCCGAGCGTACGCACAGCCGACAAGGTCCTGTCAACGAAGGCCACGAGATAGTCGAACTTCTCGACAACCCGTGACCGAGTACGGTTCAGTGCATGACCAAGACAGTGATGATCACCGGTGCGGGATCAGGATTCGGTAAGGGCGCTGCGCTCGCGCTCGCAGCACGCGGCCACGTCGTGATAGCGGCGACCGAGACCGAGGCTCAAGCTCACGAGCTACACGCCGAGGCTCCTCAGCTTCGCGTCGAGAAGCTCGATATCACTTCCTCAGGCGATGTGGCCAGGGCCGCCGACTGGGGCGTCGATGTGCTTTTGAACAACGCCGGTGTCGGCCAGACTGGACCAATGGCCGATGTGCCGCTTGATCGGGTTCGACGTCTGTTTGAAGTAAACGTCTTTGGGACCCTCGCCATCACCCAGGCTGTGCTTCCCGGCATGGTCAAGCGCGGTTCGGGCCGAGTCATCATCGTGTCGTCGATCGCCGGCGTCATGAGCGGTCCGGCCTTCGGCCCGTACTCGATGACGAAACATGCGCTCGAGGCGATGGGAAAGTCGATGCGAGCCGAACTGGCACCCCAAGGCATCGACGTGACCCTGTTGAACCCGGGGCCCTACGCCACCGGGTTCAACGACCGCATGGCCGACTCGATGTGGGAGTGGTTCGACGATAACGC
>JANOSH010000028.1:0-11149 GCA_031415695.1 Actinomycetes bacterium | reverse complement strand
CCGGTTGTTAACGATGGTATGCCGATCGTTGCTGACCTCCCGATTGCTGCCATCATCGCCGCCTCCGATGCGCTCAACACCCTCGATGCGCCCTCTGAGGATGCCCCACAGGATGCCGGTGTAGGATCACGCCGTGCCAGCGGACGCCTCGCCCCCAAGAAGTGACCTGAGTCCTCGCCCTGTGACACCAGGTCTTACACAATCACAGGTTGTCAGAAATCAGCACATCCAGCGAGCAGGCAAGATCACTGATGAACTGGTTGAATTGTATGCGGAGCTTGGGCTGTTAGAAGGGCTCAAGCTCCGCACTCGTTGGGACACCCTGCAAACCCAACTTGCTGACAAGAACAACAACATCACCAAGGCACGTGAGATGGCTGATGAGTCTGCATCATCTTACATGATCGATATCATCAAACTCCGGTCCGAGATTGACGGTCATCTTCTGGCCCTACAGCACTGTGATCGCATCATCAAGTATTGGTCAACAATGGAAGGTGAACCCAATGGGTAACCCACAGGAGCAGATTGAGATTGCGGATTTCAGCCCCGGAATCTTCGGTGATCTTCTTGGTCAATCTGGTGCTACAGCTACAGCGAACGCAGCGAACCTTTCAGCGTACGGGCCAGGGTACAACGGTGGTGCAACCATCGAGGATACCTTCGGGTGTTGCACTGATATCTCTGGTGCTCTCATGCCTCTCCCGTCCCGGACTCTCGTCAATCAGGCAGCATGGCAACCGTTCGGTACGGCAGGTAGCGCACCCAACAACTTTCCCACTGGCAAGGAAGGTTATTACGTTCTTGATGTGCGAATCATCTCGTACCTTGTTACGGACGATCATGACGCACAGACTGAACGTGATTGCTGCTTCATTCTGTTTGGTGCGTTCTACGCCACAGCATCCGCAGGTCAGTACAAGCAGATCGTTTGGGGGGTGATCATGGGCTTGGATACTGACGTGTGGAAGGTGGTGCATTACAACCGTTACGCACCATCAGTCATCCCATCCCCTGCCCTCAGCATCCCATCAGGGAACGTGTCAGTTCTTCGCCACGTGTCAGGTGCTCGTGATAGCAACGGGTTCCTTGATTACGGCATTTACAACACTCAGAACAGTGTGCACTTCATGTGTTCACCTTCACGTGATGGAAGTGTTGGTGACGACAACACGTCATGGGCGACAGGTGCAATCCCTGCCGATGAGGTGTCATGGACATCGTTCACCACTGACGCCAGTCGTGCCAACTATCCGGTGGGTGTTGACATCAGTCTTGCGACGTTCAGTGGTTGCATCGGCGTGTTCCCTGATCCTCTTGACCTCAACTCGTTCTACCCTCGGTACATCGGTGGTCGTGTTTCACTGCCAGGTTTTATGTCGATCGCCCATCAGGGTCGTGCCGTTATGGCCTCCCTTCTGTCCAGAGGGTTCGGTCTCGGATTCAACGTGGTGCTCGACCGGGTGTCTTACTCGCCTGTTTACAACGCTGGTCTTGCCGTTTCTCTCACCACCCCGACCGTCACTCAAGGCCCATCAGATTACCGTTCGTCAATCGCCGGCGACGAGAACATGAATCCGATTGGTGCGATGGCGAGTATTCAGGCGTCTGAAATGCTGGTCGTGAAGCATGGTCGTGGTGGTGTGTTGATGCGTGGTGACATGGACAACTTTGAAGCTGTCGCCTTGCCGTACATCGAGTCCACGTACGGTGTTGTCAGTCATCCGGCGAACACACCCAAAGGACTCATCTATGGGTCACGTAACGGTGTGTTCTTGTGGGCTGGTGGTCAGACAACGGAGAAGCTGTCCAATCAAATCGACGGGTACTTTTGGGAACATGATCCGTCAACTGTCTACACCGGCAACTCTGGCAGGTTCGCATACTGGCATCCGTGGGCGTGTGTCCCCAACGATTACCTGCTTGATACCACCACGAACGGATGGTGGAAACTTGAGGACTCAGGCGATACGGGTCGCAACAGATACTCGCATTACGATGTGTCATCTTTGAATGGCAAGTTGTACGCATTCCCGTACAAGAACGCACCAGGTTCGGACCCGATTGTTTACTCGTATGATCCCGACATCTTGCGTTCGACATACTCGTGGCGGTCGCTTCCGATCATTGAAACTCGGCGTCGTCTCACCACCGTTGAGGAAGTTGAAATCTCTTACACCCTCGCTTTCCCTTGGACGGTTGCCACGACGATCACTGTCACCCTCACCGGGTTCAATGAGGCTGGCGATCAGATCGCTTCACGTGACATCGTGTTCTCCGGTGGTGTTGCTGGCACTGATTACGGTTCACAGGTCACTGTCAAGCAACCTGTTGCTTCCCCCGACACGACACAGGGTACGTTTGTTGCCAGGTATATTCAGATCAAAGTGGTCGCTACCGCAGCATCAGGGCCAGCACCGAAGATTCACAAGATCAGCCTCGGCACCACCGAGCGCAACCGTCAAAGGATCGCATAATGCCTTTGTTTGATGAAGATGGGCAATCAGGATCAGGCATCTCCCCTAAGACTCGTCTTGATCTACCCTCTCTTGCCGGGGACATGGACGCACCATTGTCTCGTCGTGAGTTCGCTGACGTGCTCAGGAAGATCAAGGATTGGTCAAGCCGGTTGGAGTTCGGTCGTGCAGGGTTCAACTGCATCACACCACGATCTGTCACCCTTCCTCAGCAGACTGCATTCACTCCGTGGACGTGGACGACACTTGTTGAGGACTCGCATTCTTTCAGTCAGACATTCCGAACCATCCCCTTGCAGTATTTCCAGGTGCCACCCGGTCAGGGACGGGTATATAACATCAGCTACAACTTTGATGTTGCATCCGTGGTTCTTGCAACTAGTTCATTTGTGAACGATGTCGGCGCTGTAAAAACGTACACTGTTCCGGCTGGCGTATTCAACGATGAGATGATAATTTATTGTCGTAGTCGTGGCGGTGAGGCCAACAGTGGTGGTCAGCGTGGTGGTGGGGGTAGTGAAGCATCCGGTACGTTCACTGTAACAACAGGTCAACAGTTCAACTACTTTGTCAGCAACGTCACTCCTTTTCCTGGTTGGCCGAATGGTGGTGGTCCTGGCTTCGTTGGCGCAACACAAGGTGGTAACGGTGGTGGTGCTTCACGTGTTGCGCCGATCGGGTTGGAATGGTCCGACGCTGACATGCTGGTGATCGCCGGTGGTGGAGGTGGTCGTGGCGCCCCCCTGTCACCGAACGGGTTGGGCGGTGCAGCACGTCACCCTCAAGGCGATCCTGGTGCTGGCATTGTCGGGTGCATCGCCGCTGTCAATGCCACAGGTAGCTCACAGATCGCAGCAGGAGTGTCCGGTGGTGGTGGCGTGCCAGGCAACCAGCGAGGGTTCGACCCGACTGGTGCGCCCACACCGACAGGCGGCACAGCCAACAACGGTGGCGCTGCCCCGGCTGGCATTCCTGGTGGCGGTGGAGGTGGCGGCTACCTTGGCGGTGGAGGTAGTGGTGGTATCACTCTGATAGGCACCGATGACGGTGGTGGTGGTGCCGGTGGTGCTTCATACGTGAAATCCACAGGTCGCTCACCATCGTTCACGACACTCGGCAACCTGGTCACTGGACTTGTGTCGTTCTCGTATTTCACGGAAACCCCAACTCTTTCCACTGACTTTGGTGCTCGCATCAAGGTTGCTTACGCACAGTACCCTGGCAAGAATCCTTACGAACAGGTGAGCATTGTGGCGGCTACTCTTGGTGTGCCCCCGCAGAATGCCAGTGTGCAAATCCCTCTCGGTGAAGGTGATCGAGTGTGGGTTGAATACTTCTCCAACCCTGCCAACATCAAAGTCAACGCCACGTTCAGCATGTACGCACAAGGAATGTAGAAAGGACCATCATGCCCACCACAGTAGCCGATGCTGTCACGTCCATCCGTGAACGTCTCGATGAAGCAACCTCATCTCAGTGGACTGATCAGCAGATTCGACGGTGGCTGAATGAAGGCATCCGTGAGATGGCTCGTCGCACATTCCACTATCAGGACTCTGACACCATTGCCGTGCTTGCTGGCACAGGTATCTACACGTGTGACACGGACGTTCTCCGCATCAATCAGGTGTATTGGTCCCCGACAACGGACACCACTCAGAAGATCCCTCTTGAGGCCCACCAGTGGGCCACAATGGATCAGCAATGGGGAAACCGTCAAGACCTGCAATCAGGTTACCCGTTCTCTTTTGCCACGAGAGGGTACGCACCGACACTCACGATCAAGTTGTTCCCGGTGCCGACTGTCACTGGCACCTTGTACCTCAATGTGGCACGTATGCCAGCACAAATCAACGTTGCTGCCGGTGGTGGAAACGTTGATGCACCTGAGGGTTGGGTTGAGGTGGCGTACTTCTACTGTGAGTACATGGCACGGAGAAAGGATCGGGACATGGAGATGTCCGGTGAAGCCAAGCAGCAGTTTGAGATGTTGATCGGCTCCATGATCGAGAACGGTGATTACACGAACGCACCGGATGAGTTCACGTGGACAGGCACCGGCTATCTGCCTGATTGGCTGACGAATCCGAACTGGTCGTGATCTCATACGTGCACGTGTGTTATAATCACGGCTGCACGGCTGTGACGGCTGGTAGGCAAGGGGATCACCCACAGGGAGACGCACCCGGTGGTCGTTGGTCCCCTTGTCGCATTCATGGGCTGATACGATCGCCCGCATGGGTCTAGGAACAATGCCGCCAGCGTCCGGTCCTCTGCCACGTCCACGCTCAGCGCCGACCCCTGGCTCCGGTGGTCCTGGCACCAACGGGAGTTCAACTCCCACCCCGTCATACGGTACGAACACTTCGCTGCCAGGTTTCGGACCCTCACAACTCCCCGCCAACGGCACCACCCCCGTCAACGATCTGATCAACCAGTTCGGTGTGGCGAACACTGCACAGGGTGCCAACTTGCAGAACCAGTACAGCAACGCTCTCGCCTACGGTCAAGGCATCCTCACCAATGACACTGATTATCGCAACGCTCAAGCTGCGAATGATCTGGCTCGACTCGGACTCCAAGAGGGACGTGACATTGGCCTCGGTCGTGAACGCAACGCCGCTGACACTGGTTTCGCCAACCGTGCTTTCGGTATCGACTCTCGCGGGAACGAACTTCAACGGGACATGCGTTACCGTGCCAACGACTCTGAGGCTGCCGGTCGTGGGTCGATCACATCCTTTGGTTACGGTCAGAATGAACGTGACATCCTCGGTCAGTTCGGCATTGCACAAGACACCACGCAACTCACGTTCGACAAGAAACTCAGTGATCTTGCGCTCGATGACAAGGCTCTTGATTCTCTTGGTCAAGAGTTCGGCATCCGTCGTTCTGATGTGCAGAACGCACTCAAGTACGGCATCACGCAACTCGGCCTCGACTGGAATCAGACTCAGGCAACTTTGGCTTCACAACTGGCATCAGGCGACGCACAGTTGGCTCAGAACGCCAGGAACTTCATGGTGCAAGTGATGGGCTTGCCAATGGAAGCACCATCCTTGGTCGACATCTTCCCTGGTGGACTTCCGACTGGTCAAGCACCAATGACGGGTGGCACCGGCCCGACCAACCGCAACCCTCAACTTCCCTCTGGAACATTGGATGACTTCGGCAGGCCAATCGGCCAAGTGGTCACTCCTGGCGATTCCAACGCATACTGATGAAAGGCTGAATCATGGCTATCGGTGACATCCCCATCCCCACCCCTTCATTTCCTCGTGCCAACTCGGTACAGAACATGCTTCTTGGTGATGCTGCATCTCAGGCTCCTGGTTCTCGTGCGCTGATGACTGCCCTTGGTGCTGGCAACATCACGTCCGATGAGTACAAGGCTTTGGCGAACATCACGCCACGCAACACCAACGCTGCCGTTCGTGGCTTGGTCGCTGGTCAAGTCACTCCCGGCGAGTTCTTGCAGACACAACGGATGGTTGGCAACCCTGGCATGACTGCCGCCAACGCTTCCATCGGTGCGAGCGATGATCTGATCAGTCAGGCTCTTGCTCGCTCCGCTCCTGCTGCTTCGGCCGGTGGTGGCGTAGCTCGTGCCGCCGCCCCTCTGGCTGATGACTTCATTGGTGCTTTGGGCGCTGTTGCTCCGTCTGTCGCTACCACTCCGGCGACTGGTGGGTTCCTGTCTCGCCTGATGGGTCGTGGTGCTACTGCTCGTGCTGGTGGTGGTGGGTTGCTCAAGGCTGGTGGCATCGGTCGTGCCGGTGCGTACGGTGTCGGTGGAATGCTCGCTGGCGGTGCGGTGGACAACCTGAACCTTGGCGGCGAAGGTTCCAACTGGGACAACGGTCTGAGCGATGCGATCACTGCTGGCGGCATCGGTGCCGGTATCGGTTCGATGATTGCTCCCGGCCTTGGTACTGCCATTGGTGGCGGACTTGGTTTGGCTGCTGGTGGTTTGTGGGGCATCGTCAAGGGTGACAAGACGAACAAAGAGGGTCGCATCAACGATGCCTATACGGGTACTCGTGACATCATCCAGTCACTCGGTGCACAGTACGGGTTGGACAACTCCATGTTGCAGAACATCATGTTGGAGTTCGATGCTTCTGCTCAGATCATGATGCAACAGGGCGATGAAGAAGGACTCAAGGCTCTGGTCGATCAGATGGAAGTGAACCTTCCTGGCACCCTCCTGTCGTACCGGATGGAACAGGAAGCCACCAAGAAGCAGAACGATCGCATCATGGGGATTCAGCAACAGTTCGCTCCGATCTTCAACTCGATCCAGGCTCGCTCAGGCATGAACAACCAGGTTGCTTATGAACAAGCCCTGGTTGCCGCCGACACTCTCAGTCAGACCAACCCGATGCTGGCCGACCTGGTGCGAAACAACGCTGCCTCGTCTCGTGCGTCTGCTGACAACCTGATGGCTGCATACGCCTCTCAGACTGCTATCGGCATGGCGCAGGGACTTGAGGGTCAAGCTGCTGCCGCCGCATTCGCTGATAACACTCAGCCTGTCAGTCTGTGATTCGAGTCTCAAACTAGAGGGGAAGTCTGATGGCCCTCGGCCCGCTCAACCTTGACATCCAGTCAATCCCGAGTGTCAAGGTGAGCGATCTGCTCCCTGACCTCGTTCAGTCGCAACGTCGCACACCTATCATTCCGAACCAACCTCGTGCCGTCACGTCACTGGAAGGCAAGTACGGGGCTGATGGGTATTTCAACACCCTCGCTGCATCTGGTGCGTACGCTCCTGAGGCAATCAATGCCTTGCGCTCCTACGATGAATCACGTGTGCAAAGAGGCCAGGCACCTCTCACCGAGTCACAGACACAAGCTGCTCTCCAAGCTGCTACCACCAAAGACCCGGTGACTGAACTTCCGCAACGTTCGATCGCTCCGTGGAACATCCCCGGCAACGCCGTCAAAGACTTCGGCAACATCCTCCGCTCGCTACCACAACTCCCGTCTGCGTTGTTCAATGAAGTCAAGTCGCTCCCTGAGATTCCTGAGTACATCGCTAAGGCTGAGAACCCGATTGCTGGCATCGCTGGTGCACCTGGTATCCGCATGTTGCCTGGTGCTTTCATTGCGGAGAACATTGCCAAAGGTGAACCGGCCAACCTGCTACGCAATCCACTGTTCACGGCACTCGACATCCTGCCTGCCGCACAGGGATTGGCGAAGGGCACGAAGGTGGTCAGGGCCGTTGAGGACTTGGCGACCATCGGACGGACCACCGACACCCTAGACGTGGCTAAGGTTTTAGCCAATCAGCGGCTAGCAGAACGCCCAATCAGTACGGCACTCACTCGCAAGCTAACACCAGAGGGTGACATCGTACGTAGCACGGCTGGTGAACTCACTCAAATGATGCGTGGTTCTCCGATGGGTCAGAAACTTGATTCGTGGTTTGGTCAGCCGTCACGTGATGCAATCTTCTTTGCCAACTCCGCTAAGCAACGTGTTGCCGGAATCATGGGTGGCAAGATTGACGCACCTGACAATGCTCTGGCACCTCTCGCACGTGAAGCAGTGCAGTTCCAAGACAAGCTCACCGAACTTGGTTTCACAACCACCGATCAGATCGCTGACCTCACCAATCGGGCACGTGAAGGTCGGTACACTGACGCCACCCCTCAGACACTTGAAGCCTTGGAACTGGTCCGTGATTGGAACGGTAGGGTTGCGGAGACTCTGAACACCAAGCAACTCGCTGTCATGTTCGACAATGAACTGTACGATCTGCCGACAGGAATACGCCTCAAAGAGAAAGAGCGTGCTGTCAAGCGTGTTGAAGAACAAGTCAATCAGCGTGGACGTATCGAATCGTCAATGATCGACCCGACCACAGTGAACGCTTCACAGGTTGCTCAGGAGATGGGCGATCTGTTCCGTAAGCCTCGTCGTGAAGCCGCCAACCCTGATGTTGCTCTCACCGCAGATCAGCGTATCGGTCGTCTCGGTCAAGCTAGCATGACTGAAATCAGGCGAGCACACAACGCCACTGTTCGTCAACTCCGCAACGCCGGATATGACACCACCGAACTGCAACGTGCATGGGCGGCAGTGGAAGGCAACTCAGGTAAGCGGAACAAGAAGGGTGTGCTCAAGGGGAGGGTTGAAAAGAACCCTGATCTGTACCGTTACAAGTTGGAAGAAATCGCCAAGAACCCTGATGTCCTCCCCAAGCTGGACATGCTCAGCGTTGATGAGGCAATCGCCAAGCTACAAACTTATGCACGTGACGTGAAGGCTGGCGAAGGCGTACGCAACATCACCTTTGGCATCAAGAACGGTGACCTCAAGTCCATCACTCAAGGGTTGGAACAACTGCGTCGCACCCCGTTGTGGGAGGATCAGGCTCTCATCAATCGTATCCGTGAGATGCGAGACACCAAGCGGTTCATTGACAACTCTTACAAGGGTGTGTCAGAAAAGTCCTTAGCTAAATCACGTAAGGAGTTTGGTGATCTGACTAGGGAAGCCGTCCCTGCACGGTTCCTACCAGAGTTGCAACGCCAGACCCGTATTGGTGCACGTCAACAAGCACTCGACATCAACACTGTTGATGAGGCTGCTGAGGTGAATCGTATGGCAGACATGGGGTTGTGGTCTGGTATCCCCAACTTCACCGAGAAGATGTATCGCAGTGTTCAACGTGATGCTGCACGGCAGTGGAAAACGTGGCGTGATGAAGGGTTTGATCCGGTGTACGTGCATACCGTTACCCCGAACAAGGCTCTGAGTGCTGTCAACCCGTACGCAACCATCGTGCCCAAGACTGCCTCATCCATCAAGAAGCGTGCATGGGACATCGCTCCTGGCATCAACAACGTTGGCCTCGCCATGACCAATCAGATGATGGAACTCCTGTCACGTGAACAGGTGGAAATCTCCATCAAGCAGATCATTGACCAGATGGGTGAGTCCGAGTACGCCTTGCATGAAAGGTTCGGTCCTGCTGCCCAGCAACGTGCTGCCACAAACGCATCACTCGATTTCGATGGTCACCTACAGAACATCATCAAGGAACGCTACACCAAGTTCGATCCTGATCTGGAAGGTTACGCATGGGGATCACCTTACTTGAATCAACTCAAGAAAGATGGGATGTATATCCCGACCCCTGTTGCCAAGACACTCAAGGACTTGGCTGAGCCGAAGCGTTTACTTGGTGGTGCGCTCGATCCAATCACCAACACCTTCCGTATCGCCACCACATCATTGAGCGTCCGCACACAGCTATACAATGTGGTCGGTAACGCTGTCGCTGCTGAGGTGAAGAACCCTGGCGCTGTGCTCCGTTCAGGCAGGAAGGCAATGGAATGGATGAGGAACCCTGATCTTGTTCCTGCACCACTCCGTGAAGTCACCGGCCAGCAAGCTGCGTTCTACAAGGAACTCGACAAGGAAGCACTCGGTGTCATCCATGAGGGTGCATGGGGCTACCTGCGTGGAAAGACTCTCGGTAGGATGCTCAAGGAAGATCAGGCCACTGCTCGCATTCCTGGTGCTGCTGCCAAACGGTACGGTGAGAAGTTCACTGGTTTGGTTGACAAGTCCTATGATCTAAACGGCAAGGTTGATGACTTCTACCGCATGGTCAACTACATTGACAACTACGATCGTGCCGTCAAGAAAGGCTCGACTGTCGCTGATGCTGAACGTCGGGCCATCTCATCTGTCCGCAAGAACCAACAGGACTGGATGTCGATGACACCAGTTGAGCGTGGTGTGATCCGTGCCATCTTCCCGTTCTACGGTTACATGGGTCATGCGCTGAGGTTCGTGCTCCGCTACCCGTTCGATCATCCGCTGAGAACAGAGGTGATGTCCAAGCTGGCTGCTGTTGAATTGGAAGATCAGGATCATCTCCCCTCCCGCTTCATGTCGATGCTGTTCGTTGGTGGCACCGGCCCTGAGGGTGAACGCAACGCCATCAACGCCGGTCCTTTCAACCCGTTCGGTGATGTCAGTAACTACATGACGATTCAGGGACTCATGGGTGCGACCAACCCTGCGATCAGCACTGTCCTTGAGATGGCTGGTATCACTGATGGGCAAGCGGAACTTTACCCGAATCTTCGCTACGACTCCACGACCGGACGTATGACTGCGAAGGGAACCAACCCTCTCACCGCTCTACTTCACAACACCATCCCTCAAGCGTCTTTCATCACTGCCATGTTGGGTGTGAACGAACAGTACAATGATCAGGTTCGTCGTGACCCTGCTGGTGCGATGCGCTACTTGGCGTCTGGCCTCACCCTTCCGATTGCGTGGCGGAAGATCAAAGTCAATGAGGAAGTGATGAAGGCTGAGATGGCTCGCATCGCTGTTCAAGACAAGGTGAAGGCGGAAGCGCTGAAATCAGGGAACTGGCAGGAAGCCTTGCAATACCCGTCACTCCGTGCGTACTTGGAGATGGTTGATAATCTCCCTGAGGAAACTCGTGCACCGTTCCTGCAACTCACTGATGAGCAGATCAGTGCCATCACTCAAGCTGACACTCAGAAGCCTGGTACGCAGCTACCACAGTTTGCCGGTGTTCAACCTTTGGATCAAACCATTGAATCTTTGATGAGTCAGGGACCAGGGGGTTTGCTGGCAGCGAGCCGTACAGGTCGTGTGTTGCCCAACTCGTCACTGAC
>JANOSH010000027.1:0-69619 GCA_031415695.1 Actinomycetes bacterium | reverse complement strand
CAACAAGTCATGGTGCCGAACGAAGACCCCAGGCTTCAGTCTCAGAGACAGGCTCAACCGCACCAGAGTGGAACGAGCTCAACCAGACCCACGACCATTCTCCACCATCATGGCGGCCCTTGGCCATGACAGTCTCAGAGTCGAAAACCTGCTCACGAACACCGACATATCCGACTCTGAGTCGCCGAAGTGGCGTTGTAACCCCGACGATTGGGCATTCGCTCCGGGAATAGATTTGTCACATCCGGTTGCGGAGTCGGCCTCGTACACTTTTGTAATGAGATCCCGACTGTCTTTTGCTGGAGCAGTTGTCTTGCTGTCGCTTGCTGCATGCGGCTCGACCACTTCGCAGGCTCCAATCGCTGCACCCGGCCCCGTGTCTGAGCCGGCAGCCAACGTCGCCGCGACTACGGCTGCGCCCGTGCCCGCCACGACCCAACCCCCGGCTTCGGTGGCTACAACCGCTGCGGGTGCTGCCTCGGCGACTACCGCATTAACGCCAACTACTGCACCCGCCCCTGTGACCGTTGCACCCACCGCCGTCCCAAAAGGTAAGGGGCTGCCAGCGATTTCGGTCACCGACCTATCGAGCGGCGGCCAGATCGACCTGGCGTCGTTGAGCTATGGCGATAGGCCCTTACTCGTGTGGTTCTGGGCACCACATTGAAGCGCTTGTCGGGGAGAAGCCCCCGTACTCGAGCAGTTTGCTCGGGAACATGGCGCTGACGTTCGCATCATTGGGCTCGGCAGCCAAGACAATCTGAAGTACGCACAGGAGTTTGTCTCTACGACGGGCGTTAAGACCATCCCGATGTACTGGGATAAGAGCTACGAGTCATGGAAGCAGCTTGGCATCACAGGTCAGCCAGCCGGCATTGTCTTCGATGCCAACGGCAACGCCCGCGCCAAGTTCAACGGCGCCATCAAGCCCGAAAAAGTTCTCGAAGCCATCCGCAACTTGTGAGGTTGTGGCGGACCTCGTCCGCCATAGCCTCACAAGTTCGGGGTGAGAAGCCTGTCGGCTGCGGCCGCCAGGACGGGGACGGAGTCGGCGATGGTTTCCATGCGCGGGTCGGTCGATTCTCCCCGCACCCAGCGAACATGCAGTTGTTGGACGACGACCGCTGTCTTCCATTGGGCGAACGCCTCGTACCAGTCGATCCTGGCCAGGTCGATGCCACTTCGTTCTGCGTACCGCTCGGCCATTGCAGCTCGGCTCGCTAAGCCCATCTCGAGCATTCCTTCGTGGCTTGCTCGGCGCACAGCTTGGGGGTCATCGGGGTCGGGCCAGTAGTTCAACAGGGTGCCCAGGTCGATGAGTGGGTCGCCGATGGTGGTCATGTCCCAATCGAAGAAGCTTTGGACCCGGTCGGGATCGGCAGGGTTGAACTGGCAGTTGTCGAGCTTCAGGTCGTTGTGTACAAATGACACTCGGGTGCTTGCCGGCATCGTACGTTCAAGCCGAGCGTGGATGTCGTCCATCAGCGGTTGCTTGCCGAGATCGACAAGATCCCATCGCTTCTTCCATCCCGACACCTGACGGGCGACGAAACCGTCTGGTTTGCCGAGATCGCCAAGATCGCATGCGGCCGGATCGAGCTTGTGGAACTCGGCTAGAGCGTCGGCGATGGCCATGCTCATCCGGTGCCCGACGTTGTCGTGGTGGGACATGGATGCCGGAATGACCCCCCGGACAACTTCACCATGGCGGCGTTCCATGACGAAGAAGTCGCTTCCAATAACGGAGTGGTCGTCGCAGAACAGGTATGCCCGGGGCGCAAGCGTCGTGTGTTGCCACAAACGCGACAGCACTCGGTGCTCTCGGCGCATGTCGTGGGCCCCGGGGGCGAGCGTTCCGAACGGAGGCCGACGAACAACCAGCTCGAGCGCCCCGTAGCCAATGAGGTAGGTCAGGTTGGCGGCACCGTTTGGAAACTGCCAAACCTCCAACGGCGGAGCATCGCGAACGTCGTCGAGATGTGCCCTCAAGTAGGCATCGAGTCGCGCCCAGTCCAGCTGTTCGCCAGAACGGACCGTGGCAAATTCCTCGGGTGCTTCTTCCACCGGCCTGACGCTAGCTTGGCCTGTCGGCAGTGAACGCGTCGGGGGATTCAACGCGTTCACTGCCGACCGCTATTGATTGGCGAGTTTGCGGCGGTAGCCCAGGGCAACGAGCATGGCGCCGACAATCACGAGCACCTCGGCAATACCTACGGCACGGCGCATATCGATACCTCCGCCGGTTCGAGGCAACACGCTCACTGTCGCCGGGACCACGCCGAGGTGGGCTGGGTCCGTAACGTTCACAAGTCGTCCCGAGCGGACATCGACCGCTGTAAGGCTTGCGGTGGCGATTGATTGCACGGCACGACCGACAAAAGGCTCGGTGATGATGACTTGGCCAGGTGCCAGCATCGCCCACGACAGTGGCGCTGCACCAACGACTCCGGGCATGAGCACTGCGTTGCCAAGCGCGGTAGACCCACAGTTGATGACGGTGGCGCGGTAGTTTCGGCTTGCCGCGTCGGCGGTGTTCGCGGGAGCAGACGTTGCATCGTTGGCTTCGCGCCAACTGGCGGGACCATCTTGGATCTCGAAGTTGAGTTTCAAACACGGCGCACCCAACGACGCCACGCCAAGGTCGTACGCGCCTTCAGCTGCCACCACTGTGCCGAGTCCGCTCACCGGAACGGTGCCGGTTGCTTGGTTGACGCTGCTGTTTCCCGACCATTTGTAGCCCGGTGGCAGTTCGCCGACAACGCAATAGTTGCCGGGGGAGAGGCCAGCAAATGCGTACTCGCCGCTTGCTCCCGACGGTTGTGGTGTTTGCATGACTCCAGCCGCGTCGGAGATCGCTGTCGTGCATCCGGACGCCAGAACCTTGACGGAAATGCCTGGTGCCGGAGGCTCGAACGAACCCCGGATGCCGTTACCGTCGAGATCGTTGTACACAATTCCCCGGATGACATTGGCCGCCCGAGTCGAAGCGGCTGGCATGAAGCCGGCGTCGAACGTGTAGTCGACCGCGCCGGCGAGAAATCGTCGGCCGACGCCAAGGAGCACCCGAGTCGACGACTCGGCGTCGCTGTCGACACCTCGATCGGTGCCGCTGTTGGCGGCGGTCACAAACCAGCCGGCTCGTGCGCCTCCGACGCCGAAGACGGCACCAGCCTCGAAGTTAGACGCTGCGACTCGGGCTTGGACGGGACGGTCGGTGTCGATGGACGCTACCCACACGCCTCGAGCGTCCGTACGAACTACGGCGGTTCCTCCTGGGTGGACCACTTCGATAGCGACGTCGGCGATGGACGCTTCCCCCGGTTCTTGAATGCCGTCGGCGTCGCTGTCGGCCCAGGTACGACCACCGACAAGCGCCACGTTGCTCAAGGTTTCGAGGTCGCCTAGACCGTTTGATTTGCCGAAGCCAAACACGTCGACCCACGGGGAATCTTGCTCGTTGCCGCGACGCTTCACGAGAAGGTCCTCGTCGTTGAGATATCGGTCATAGTCGACCGTCCGGGTGCCCGAGCGGTATGCGCCGGTACCTTCGCCTCGCCATGTGACTTGTTCGCGACCACCGAGCCCGCCGGTGGCGTCGTACCAGGTGAGGCCGCCGCTGTAGTACTTCAACGGGTCAATCGACGTGACGATGGTCTGTGCGCGACGGGGGTCTCGGTGCAAGCGACCGAATGATGGATTCGGAGTTCCGTCGATTGCGTAGCTGGCTAGGCGTTGCGCCGCAGCCACGTTGTTGGTCCAATGATCGACGCCGTCGGCCGAGAGTTTGATGACCGGGGCCGAGATGGCCTCCTGGAACGTGGTCGAGATGGCCTGACGGTGCACATTGAGGAATGTGACGACCAGGTCGCCGTTGATGTCGACCTCGGCTGCGGACAACACGCCAAACTGGTGGGCGTCACCCAGGAGCGAGACTGGCACTGGCTCGACCACGTTTCTCCAGGTGTTGGTGGCCTGATCGAGAGCGGCAACTGCCATGGACTCGATGAGGTTCTCGGCCCCGGGCGTTGGTGGCGCAAGTTTCGTCCAGGTGACAAGCGTTGACATGGCGTAGTTGCTCAAGCCGTACGGCCGCCAGGTGTTATCGGTTGCGAACGCGGGACGGCTCGGAACCTTGGCCAAGGTGCCATCGACCCCAACCGGGCCGGTATAGACGTAGCCGTCATGAACGTTGGTGGCTAGCAACTTGGAACCGTCGGCGGACAATTCCACGTCGCCAATGCCGACTAGTGCATCGTTCTGAGCTGCGGTAGCTGGCAGGCTGCCCGTGGTTTCGCCAATCTGTGCGAGCGGGGTGTCGCAGTTGGAGCCGAGGTATGTGGCGGCGCTGGCATCACCCCATGCCGTGGCACACGCAGGCCCGGGGACGACTCCCGGCACGTATTGGGTGGAAACGCGAAGGCCTTTGATGTCGGTGGTGAGGATGGCGTTTGGGCCAGAGGACCCGGCCTTCGCCGATGGGCGTAGTTGGGGGGCGCTGGCGATGAGTGTCGCGCCAGTTGGCGATGCACCGGCGGGGATGACGGCGACGCCGCCGACCGAACCCGTACCGTTTGTGCCCGAGTCGGTTGACACCACAGCACCGGCGCCCTCTAATACCGCTGGATCCGTGAGCCCGGTAGTGCAGGTACTTATCGAGAACGCCGTGACATCGGTGCCTTTACAGGCCGTGGGGCCCGTTGCTTTCGTGTCGGCGACAACACGCACGGAGGTGGCCGTTTGTGTGCGTCGTGCGCGACCACCGGATGCTCCGAGCGCAACGATGGACTCTTGGAGTCCAACGACGAACTGGGTGGGTTCGCCAGACGTGGCGACGCTGATGTAGCCAACCGGGTCGTTCGAGGGCGCAGCGTTCGCCACCGGGATTTGCCCGGCCACGACTAACGCTAGCGACGCAAGGGACATTGCCAAACACGACTGCAGAAGCTTTCGGGTGTCCATACGTACCTCAATCATCTGGCGCTGCGGCGTGCGCCCCGCCGACGACTCTAACCAGGCTTGATAGTTGCATTGGTGACAAGCACCAAGGGTGGGTGGCGGCGCACAAATGGCGGTCGTTCGTTTGGCACTCTCGCCGTCCGGTTGCTAAATGACCTACTGAGTCGCTAGCGTTAGCAGTCGCACGTGTCGAGTGCTAACCGCCCTAACGGAGGCTCCCAACATCATGAACCTGAAGCCCCTCGATGATCGAATCGTCGTCAAGGCCAACGAAGCCGAAGCACGCACTGCTTCCGGCCTCGTCATCCCAGATACAGCTAAGGAGAAGCCGCAGCAAGGCACCGTCCTCGCTGTCGGCCCTGGCCGTCGCTCTGATCAGTCAGGCGCCATCATCCCGATGGACGTCAACGTCGGCGACACCGTCGTCTACTCGAAGTACGGCGGCACCGAGATCACCGTTGAAGGCCAGGATCTGTTGATTCTGAATGCCCGCGACGTTCTCGCCGTTGTCGGCAAGTAAGGCGAAGCACCTATGTCAAAGATCCTCAAATTCGACGAGGAAGCTCGTCGTTCGCTCGAAGCTGGCGTCAACAAGCTCGCCAATGCCGTCAAGGTAACGCTCGGCCCCAAAGGTCGCAACGTCGTCCTCGACAAGAAGTTCGGTGCGCCCACCATCACTAACGACGGTGTGTCTATCGCCAAAGAAGTCGAGCTCGAAGATCCGTTCGAGAACCTCGGCGCACAGTTGGTGAAAGAAGTCGCCACCAAGACCAACGATGTCGCCGGTGACGGTACCACTACCGCCACGGTGCTTGCTCAGGCCATGGTTCGCGAAGGCATGCGTAACGTCGCTGCCGGTGCCAACCCTATGGCTCTGAAGAAGGGCATCGAAAAGGCTGTTGCCGCCGCGGTTGCGTCCATCAAGGCTCAGTCGAAAGAAATCGACGACAAGTCCGAGATCGCCCAGGTGGCTACCATCTCTGCCGCCGATCCGGCCATTGGCCAGGTCATCGCCGATGCCATCGACAAGGTCGGCAAAGACGGCGTCGTTACGGTTGAAGAGTCCAATACCTTTGGCATCGAACTCGATTTCGTCGAGGGTATGCAGTTTGATAAGGGCTACATCTCGCCGTACCTGGTCACCGATCCCGACCGCCAAGAAGCGGTCATGGACGATCCGTACATCTTGTTCAACGCGGGCAAGATCTCGTCGGTTCAGGCCATTTTGCCGGTGCTCGAAAAGGTCATGCAGACCGGCAAGGGTCTCGTCATCATCGCCGAAGATGTCGACGGCGAAGCGTTGGCCACCATGGTCGTCAACAAGATTCGTGGAACGTTCAAGTCGGTGTCGATCAAGGCCCCAGGCTTCGGCGATCGTCGCAAGGCAATGATGCAGGACATGGCCACCCTTACCGGCGGACAGGTTATTGCTGAAGAAGTTGGCCTGAAGCTCGAGAACGCAACGCTCGACCTGCTTGGTCGTGCCAGCAAGGTCATCGTCACCAAGGACAACACCACCATTGTTGGCGGCAGCGGTTCTGAAGACGACGTCAAGGGTCGCATCAACCAGATCAAGGCCGAAATCGAAAACACCGATTCAGACTGGGACCGCGAGAAGCTGCAAGAGCGCCTGGCCAAGATGTCGGGTGGCGTTGCTGTCATCAAGGTTGGCGCAGCTACCGAAGTCGAGCTCAAGGAAAAGAAGCACCGCATCGAAGACGCCGTGTCGGCTACCCGTGCGGCCATCGAAGAGGGCATTGTCCCCGGCGGTGGTTTGGCTCTTGTCCGTGCCAAGGTGGCAGTAGCCGCCGAGGCAGCCAAGCTCGAGGGCGACCAGGCAACTGGTGCTCGCACCGTTCTTGCTGCACTCGATGCACCGGCGCGTCTCATCGCCGAAAATGCTGGCCTTGAAGGCGCGGTCATGGTGCAAAAGGCCGAGGCGTCGTCGGGTGCCATCGGCCTTAACGCAGCCACGGGTGAACTCGAAGACCTTGTCAAGGCTGGCGTCATCGACCCGGCCAAGGTCACGCGAGCCGCTCTGCAGAACGCAGCGTCAATTGCCGCCATGGTGCTCACCACCGAGGCTATTGTCGTTGAGAAGCCCGAACCGAAACCAGCAGCTGCAGGTGGCCATGGCCACGGCGGCGGTGGAATGGGCATGATGTAAGTCTCGCCAAGCGGCACCGCCTGACTCCTCGGAGAATGGCAACTCAGCAAGGCAAACGGCCCCGGAGCTTCTCCGGGGCCGTTTGCTTTCTACGTAGGGCGCTAGTTTTGCGTGTTGTGAATCGATTGCCTTTTTGGATGCATCAGATCATCGAGTATCTGATCGCCCTACTCGTAGCTACCGGTGCTGTCCGTGCCAACCAACCAGTAGCCGTCTTGACCGGGGCCGCTGTTATAGCACTTCTGGCGTCCACGTCCGATGCCCCCTTGGCGGCCAAAAAGCTGGTCGCCCGTTCGACGCAGCGGTATCTCGATATCGGCGCAGCGGCAATGTTGGTGGTGCTCGGCGGGTTGTTCCGTGACTGGCTTGGTCCCAAGGGCACCTTCTGGCTCGTGGCAGGTGGGGTGATGCTGGCCGTGTTGGTGTCGCGGACGGACTATTCTGATCGCCGAGTACGAGAGCGGGCGCCGCGAACCCGAACCATCGACGCCCGGGCCGTGTCAGAAAGAGCGCAGGGGGCCAGCAAGGTAGCTGGGGCCATCAGTGGCCGAGCAGCAGCTGCGGGCCGTGCGGCGTGGCGTAAACGGCGTGGCTGAGGGCCGAGTACAGCCCGCGCAACCGGCTGAGCTTGCGCGTTGGCGGCGCGGTGGTCATCAGATCATTCCCCGACCACCGAACTGGGCTATCGGTGCTTTGGCTCCGTGGCCCGATTCCGCCCATCAACAACAAATCGATACGGATTCGTTGTTGGCACGTGTGGCCGACCGCGGCCCCGGTGCGCCGAGTCCGGTGGTGGTGCTGAACCCCCGCAGGTCAGCCGTGCTCATTGCTGTGTTCGAAGGCGAGCGGGGTGCCGAGGTGCTGCTCACGACTCGATCCTGGGAGCTGTCGAGTCATCGGGGTGAGGTGAGCTTTCCTGGCGGTCGGCTCGATGCCGGCGAGACGCCTGTACAGGCGGCGCTGCGCGAGGCATTCGAGGAGGTGGCGCTCGACCCGGCCGACGTGACGATTGTGGGCGAGCTCGACCATGTCGGCACCATCGTGAGCCGCAGCCTTATTGTTCCCGTCGTTGCCCGCCTCGAACGTCGACCGCAACTGATGGCAGCGGCAAGCGAAGTGAGCCGGATCTTCACGGTGCCCCTCGTCGATCTGCTTCGATCCGACACCTATCGGGAGGAGCACTGGGGAAGCGGAGATGAGTTGCGTAGTTTGCATTTCTTCGACCTCGACGACGAAACCGTGTGGGGTGCCACGGGTCGCATGTTGTTTCAACTCCTGCGAATCAGCACTGCGTCATAACGAGGTCGACGGCTGGGCGTGCCTGATGAGCCTCCGAGTTGCAGCGTCGATCTGGTCGGGCAGTGCGTCGAACGAGAACCAGGCAAGATCGAGTGACTCATCGCTGATTTGAGCTATTGCGCCTGGCGGTGCAACGCACACAAACCGCACGTCGAAGTGGCGGTTGGGGTGGCGGCGTGGGCAGTCAAAGGCATGAATGTCGAGATCGATTGGGGTCTGGTCGATCGTCAGACCAACGATGCCGCTCTCCTCGCTGGCTTCTCGAAGCGCTGTAGCCGACAGGCTTTCATCGCCTTCTTCGCAGTGTCCGCCAACTTGCACCCAGCGTCCAACCCGCGGGTGCAAGGTGAGAAGCACGGAGGTGCGGGCATCGTCGACAACGATGGCAGAGCCGGTGAGGTGCCCAACCTTGCAGGTACGCCACATGGCGTCGTCGTTGGCCCGGAGATGGTCGACGAACTCCATTCGAAGAATTGCCTGCTCGTCGTTCGGCGCAATCCACCCATCGAGGGTGGCGGAAGCGGAGCGGTGAAGTGAGTTAGGCACCTTGAGACCTTACACATTTGACAGTTTCGCGGGAATTCGCCTCCTACTTCGAGAGAAAGTCAAGAGTTGACTTCCAAGTATTTGGGGCGCACCATCAGAACATAACTCGTACCGATCTTGGTCGGGAATGGCGAACGGGAAGGTGGCGCTTTTTGGATGCACATGAGAAACAGTCGAACTTGAGGGGTACACCTTCAGGTTGATAAAGATGTGGCGCAAACGTTGCCAGTTCGGCCTCCGGAGGCCACTGAGTCAACGTGGCCTTTGATGTGATGACTTGTCCCCGGGTTCTCCCAAACCATGCTGAGCCGTTGTAGCCAGCCACGGAGAAAACACCGAGCGAACTTGTTTCAACACGTCGAGGCCAGCGCCACTTCTTTCATTTTTTGGGTCGGACTGGCGTGATCGTGAGCGGCAACGCCCTGCATCGCGCGGGTCGAATCGGGTGGACCGGTACACTTTGGGCGTGTCATCCGCCGAGGAGTTTCTGACCGATCTGAATGAAGCGATGATAGAACGGCCCACTCGATCTGAATACCGAGGACGACCGCCGGTGCTACGTTTCGATCTATGACGTGAACGACCCGGGATCGGACCCGGTGGCACTGCTCACGAACCAGATCCGCCGGTCGCCATCGTCGAGCAGCGCACACCTGTTCTCGGGTTTTCGCGGAAGCGGTAAGAGCACCGAGCTTCGGCGTCTGCAGCGCAAGCTCGACACGCTCGGCTATCGCGTCTTCTACCTTGACCTCGATGGCTACCTCGACCCATACACGGCGGTCGGTGTTGGTGACTACCTGCTCACCCTCGCGGGCGCGTTCGATGACGAACTGCGCCGGCTGAAACTCGTTAAGGGTCAGTCGGTGTGGAGTAAGGCCGGTGGCTGGCTCGGTAAGTGGGAGTTCACCGAGCTCGGCGGCAGTGCCGGTGTGAATGCCGGAGTCGCCACGGCTGGGGTGGACCTGAAAGCCAGCCTGCGTGACAATCCCGAATTTCGTCAGCGGTTGCGCCAGCATCTCGATCGTCGCCTCGAAGTTGTGGTCAAGGCTGTGCATGACGAAATTGGATCACAGGCCAGGAAGTTCTCGACTTGCGAACATAGCGTGGTGGTGTTGATCGACTCCACCGAGAAACTCGCCGACACGGACGAGACCAACCATGCCGTCCGTTCATCGGTGCGCACGCTCTTCGCGCAACACGGGCGTCGTCTTACCCTGCCCGGTGTACATGCGGTGTACAGCGTCCGCCAGACCTTACGCTCATGGAGCCACAGGCGTTGAGTACCAGCTGTGCCGGAGCAGTTGCATCGCTGGCTGCCGTCACAGTCGAGGAGCACACAACCCGAGTGGTGCACGAGGCAGGTGTAGTTCTCCTAGCCTGTTCGAGCGGACATCCCACGATCGCGAGCGTGTTTTGGGGTCTGATCACCCGGACACGCTGGCTAGCCGCAATAACCTTGCCTTCGCCTACAAGAGCGCTGGTAATTTCGCCCGGGCAGTATCCCTGTACGAGCAGACGCTCGAGGACCATGAACGTGTGCTCGGGCTCGTCCACCCGCATACCTTGGCCAGCCGGAATAACCTCGCTGGCGCCTATCAGGCTGCTGGTGATCTCAGCCGAGCTCTGCCCCTGTTCGAACAGGCACTCGTCGATCGTGAACGTGTACTAGGGCTCGACCACCCTGACACGCTGGCCGGCCGCAATAACCTCGCTGGCGCCTTCCTAGCTGCTGGTGATACCGCCCGCGCATTAGGACTTTTCGAACAGACCCTCAACGACCATGAACGCGTTCTTGGACGTGACCACCCCGGCACGATCTCCAGCCTCCAAAACCTCGCAGTGGTGTTGTGGCAGGCCGGCGACAAGGCGTCCGCTCGTGAGTACATCAGGAAGGCACTCGCAGGCGCCCAACGGGCGTTGAGCGACAATCACCCGCTCACGAACCGCCTACGGCTAGAGGCCGAGGCCATGACGACCGGGGCCGACACCGCTTGAGCCGAGACTAGGGCCGTCGACGAATGATGAGCGTCCACCACAGCTGCAGCAGTTGGCGTGCCGACCGGGCTATGGCGGGTAGCCGGAAGAACTGGCTCTTGCCGTGGGGCCGGAAGTAATGACTAACACCTACTTCGACAAAGCGGCCACCGGCTTGCTCGAGCTTGCGCATCATCTCGACGCAAATGACACCACTGGTGGCAGTGAGCGTAATGTTTTGCATAAGGCTGTTTCGTATAAGCCGGAAATCACAATCGGTGTCACGCACGTGCAGACTGAACAAGCGCTTGACGACATGGTGATACACCCGGCCGATCACCTTGCGGTGCAACGGGTCGCCGCGACCGATCTTCATCCCCTGCACGATGTCGGTGGTGGGGGTAACGGCATCGATGCAGCGAGTGATTTCGCCCGAGTCATATTGGGCATCGCCATCGGTGTAAAAAACCCACTGTTTCGTTGCCGCCTTGAACCCCGACTGTAAGGCACCGCCGTAGCCTCGGTTGACCTCGTGGTTCACGATTCGTAACGCTGAAACCTCGGTGGTCAAGGCAGTGAGAACATCGAGCGATTCGTCCTTCGAACCATCGTTGACCACGATGATTTCGTAGTTTGCGACACGGGTTGCCAACGCGGCGTCGACGTTGCGAACCATGTCGCCGATGGACTGAGCATCGTTGTAGCACGGGAAAAACGCGGAGACGCTGCTGACTTGAGGATTGGGGGTAACAGGGGCCATGGCGGAACCAACAGTGTACGACGGCGTATCGTTCGTTGCCGTGTCATCTGGCCGTACCCGCACACTCGTAGTCGAATCATCCGTCGTTGGCCTGCTCGCGCTCGTACTCGTGGCAATTCAGTTTCGACTCTGGCGCGCAACGTGGTCCGAACCATTCACGGTTGGCGGTGACGCCACCTTCTACCTCATGGTCGCTCGAACCCTGGGCGATCACGGCACATATCTCACGAATCCTGATCTCGGCTGGCCGTTCGGGCAAACGCTGTACGACTTGCCCCAAGGCGTTGACAACCTTCACCTGCTCATTCTGCGTCTGCTCGCATGGGTGAGCGGGGGTCCAGGCTCGGCCATCAACCTGTTCTACGTGTTGTCGTTCGGGGCAGTAGCGGCGATGACCCACGCAGTGCTGCGAATCCTTGGATTGCGCCGATGGCTCGCCGCCGTTCTGGCGCTCCTGTATGCGTACGCGCCGTACCACTTCGTGCGTAGCGAAGGACATCTGTTGCTGTCGGGTTACCAAATGGTGCCACTCGGCATGTTGTTCGCGCTGTCGATGTTCGACGACACGCCCCCGCTCGTTCGTCTGACCGACCAGAACCGGGTTCGGCTCGATCTGCGGTCGGCACGATCGCGTTGGGTACTTGCCGGTGGTATCGGTCTTGCGTCGACTGGGTCGTATTACTTCATGTTCTCGATGGGTCTCATAGTTTTGGCTGCGAGCTTTGCCGCGGTGAACCATCGCCGGTGGCTAGCCCCTCTCGTCTCTGCCGGTGCGCTCATCGTTGCTAGCGGCCTGGTATTCGGGCTCAACGTGTCGCCCACGTTGGTCTACCAGGCTCGCGAGGGAGCCAATGCAGGCGTCGCCCAACGAAGCCCCACCGAGACCGAACTGTATGGCCTGAGAATCAGTCAGTTGGTGATGCCTCGCGTTGGTCATCGGGTAGCGCCGCTCGCAAAGGTCACTGACCGTTCCCAAGGCAAAGTGGTGCCGAGTGAACCGGGTCAACAACTTGGCGTAATCGGTGCCATCGGGTTCGTTGGTTTGCTGCTTGGCGTTGCCGGCGCGGCGCTCGGCCGCTTGCGCGGTCCAACCGGCACGCAACTGACCAGACTCGGGTTGCTCAATCTGTGCTGTCTGCTGATGGGTACAGTGAGCGGGGGGTCACTTCTTATTGCGGCCGCCGGCATGAGCTATATCCGTGCTTGGAATCGAATTTCGATCGTTATCGCGTTCTTGTCATTGGCCGCGCTGGGCCTTGTGGTCGAACGTTGGCTCAGTCAGAAGGTTCGGCCCCGATGGGCGGCACCGGCAGTGGCGATCTCGCTCTTAGCTGTTGGACTAGTCGACCAATGGACCCCGGCCGATGTGCCGCCGTACGACGCCATTGCTGCTCGTTCCACCGATGAACGGCCATTTTTTCGCGCTGCAGCCGACGTGGTTGGGCCTGGCGGAGCTGTGTTCACCTGGCCTCATGTGCCGTTCCCGGAGGTACCCGACCGGGGCGGCACGGGTGCCTACGACCAGGCGCTTGGGTATGTATATGAGCCCGGTGTGAAATGGAGTTTCGGGTTCGTGCGTGGCCGGTATCCCGACTATCCGCTGGCCTTCGAATCACAACCGGCTGAGGAGTGGCTCACAACGGTCGTTGCAATCGGATTTCGTGCATTGGTCATCGATCGCAACTCGACTGTCGGCCCGAACGCCGTGCCCGACACGTCGCCCGCGGTGCAGGCTGTTCTCGGTCCGCCAACCAAGCTCAGTAGTGGTGGCCGCTACGAGCTGTACGATCTGCGCGGTTTCGCCGCGCAGGTGAAGGCCGAGACCTTAAAAGATCGTGCCGCACGCGCGCTCGCTCCATGAACCGCGACGAGTACCGGTTGATGGCCGACGTCGAAAATGCCCACTGGTGGTACGCATCAACACGAGCATTACTTCGTGGGCTCCTCGAACCTTACCTAGTGACAGGTGGCCGGTTCCTCGACGCTGGTTCGGGTACCGGGGCTACCGGAGCATGGCTTGCCAACTCGGGGCGGGTGGTGGCCTCCGATTTTGAACCGCTGGCGCTGGAACTCTATGGCGAGAACCATCCGACTGCTGATCGCGCGGTGGCCGATCTGAGTTCCTTACCGTTCGCCGACGCTGCGTTCGATGCCGTCTTGTGCGTCACGGTGCTCTACCACGCGGCCGTTGCCGACCCGGCGGCGGCTGTTCGCGAACTCGTTCGGGTGACCAAGCCTGGGGGAGTGGTCGCACTGATGGAGCCGGGGGTGAGGCGCCTGATGCGAGCCCATGACCGCGAAGTGCATGGTGCTCGTCGGTTTTCGCGTCGGGACCTTGAGGCGCTGTTGGTGTCGGCCGACATGGATGTCGTGCGGTCAACCGGTGCCTATAGTTTCCTCATACCGGCGGCCGCCGTGAAGGCTGTTGTCGAGAATGGTCGAAGTAGCAGCGACCTGGCTCAGAATGCGGGCGGCCTGGCCGGGGTGCTCGGCCTCGTAGCGGCGGCCGAACGCCAACTCCTACGTCACGTTTCGCTGCCGTTTGGTTTGTCGGTAGTGGCGTTGGGCCGCAAACCTTGATCCGACGAAACGTTGTATTCGCGCTGGCGATGGTGGCGGCATGCTCATCGACTGCGCAGCCAGCGGCGGTGCCGTTACCAACGACGACCACGACAGTTCCCGCCACTTCACGCACTGTCTTCGAAACCACCACGACCACGACCACCATTGTGCTCGACCCGCTCAACCATGTGTTCCCGATCCCGGAAGGGGCGAACGTGAGCTATGCGAGAACGCATTCGGGTTACCCCGCCACCGACGTGTTCGCGGCTTGCGGTACCGATGTTTTGGCGATGGCTACCGGGTTCGCAACCGATGTGCGCGCTGTTGACCGCTATATCAAGGCCGATGACAATCCGGCGTTGCGCGGGGGACCATCGGTCGGCATTGTCGGTGACGATGGGGTGCGGTACTACACGAGCCATCTCGATCGCGTTGATGTGACCAAGGGCGAGCGAGTGACGGTCGGGAAGGTGATTGGGAACATAGGACTGACGGGCGATTCGACTGCCTGTCATATCCATGTCGGCATTTCGACGCCATGTCCCGAGGCGGAATGGAAGGTCAGGCGGGGGACGATTTACCCGTGGCCCTACTTCGACGCGTGGCGCACAGGCGTGGTGAAGAGCCCGGTGGACGAGGTGTCGGCCTGGCTCGTCAAGAATCCTGAAGCGTGTGCTGATGCCGCAGCGGACCCGTTCGCGATCGATGCACGCTGAGCCGTCGACTAGCTTTCGGCGGCGTCGCGGCCGGCGATGAACCCGAACGTGATGGCCGGCCCGAGTGTGCCGCCTGCGCCGCCGTACACCATGCCGGTGGGCGCGGCCATGGCATTGCCCACTGCGTATAGGCCGGCGATTACCCCGCCATGACGTGATAGCACCCGAGAGCGACTATCGGTGCGCGGCCCGCCGTTGGTGCCGAGTGAGCCGATATCGATTCGGATGGCGTGATACGGGCCGCGCTCCAAAGGCCCGAGCGTGGCGGCTACGCCTTCGAAGCTTCGGTCACCGTTGAATGTGTCGTAGGCCGATTGTCCTCGCCCGAAATCGGGGTCGGCCCCGTTGACGGCGGAGATATTGAATCGATCGACGGTTGTCGTAAGCATGTCGGCATCGATGCCGAGCGCCTCGCCGAGCTCGCGGACAGTTGGTGCCGACACAATCCAGTCGGGAGTCGTGTCGCCGGCTTTGGCGCTAGCGACGTCGTAGCGCTGTTTGTGTTGGTGATCGAAAATCATCCAGGCGGGCTGATTCGGGTAGCTGAAACTGACGGGGTCGAAGGCATGGAATACACCGCCGAGAGCGTTGTAGTTCGCAGCCTCGTTGCAGAATCGCCGCCCGGAACCATTGACCATGATCGAGCCGGGCCGCGTGCGTTCACCCAGGATGAGGTGAGCGCGCTGCACGCCCCACCGCTGATCGCCAGGAACCTGGGTGACGGGCACCCACCAGGCGCCGCTCATGTTGCCGAGACGCGCTCCCGCATCCATGGCCATGGTGAGGCCGTCGCCGGTGTTCGTTGCTGGGCTCGCGGCCAGAACCATAGGACCGCGCAGGTGGGTCTTGACTAGGTCGTCGTTCCATTCGAACCCGCCGGTGGCCAAGATGACACCACGTCGAGCGTTTACCTCGACAGGGCCGGTGGGCGTGCTGAATCGAACGCCGGTTACCCGCCCATCGTCGGCGGTGAGTAATGCCTCGGCGCGATGCTCAGTCTGGAGGTCGATGCCCCGTTCCAGACAGGAGCGAACGAGGGCCCCCACCAACGCCCTGCCGAAACCAACAGAGCCAGCGGCTATGCGTTCACCGATGACCGACATGGCAGGGAGCGCGGTGGCACCACCGAGCGGGGTTTCGCGCAGCGTCAACGGGCGAGGTGAGTCGGTGCGGATACGGTCGCCCCACTCACCGAGTGAGGTCCAGTCGAACAGCTCATTGTCGAGTGAACGGCCACCCCCGGGCTTACCGCCGGGGTGCTCGGGGTGATAATCGGGGTAACCGTCGACGATGGCGAACCGACACGGCGTGTGTTCTTCGAGCCATTTGATCGCCGCCGGACCTTCGTCCACGAACGTGGCGGCAAGGTCGGAATCGATATGACCCAGCGACAACGACGACAGGTAATCAAGAGCGTCGCCGCGTGAGTCGGCCAAACCAGCGTCGGCCATGTGATGGTTGTTCGGCATCCACACAATGCCGCCGGAAATCGCCGATGTCCCACCGAGAAGACCGGACTTTTCAAAAACGCAAACATCCGCTCCGTGATGATGTGCGGCTACCGCTGCGACAAGGCCGCTCGCCCCACTTCCGAGGACAATGACATCACACGTTTGGACCATGCGGTCAGCGTACGGTGCGCCTCAACTTGGCATAGAGCTGGTCGAACACTGCAATGACATCGGATGCCCTGCTGCCATAGCTGTGAATGGGCATACGTTCGGCAATTGCTTGACCCAACACCACTCGTTGGGGAACCACAGGCTTCCACACGGCTCGCTTGCCCACGGTGCGGTTGAGCTCGTCGTATTGCCGATCGGCTTCGCCCGACACGGGGGGCACACGGTTGACGACGACGCCGAGGAGTTCGAGGTTCGGGTTGTAGCCCTCCCACACATCATCGATGAAATCGGCGACGGCTCCGATACCCCGCAAACCCAGCGACGACGGCTCGGTGACGACAAGCGCGTGGCTTGCAGCGGCAAGAGCATTGCGAGCGAGATTGCCAAGCGAAGGAGCGCAATCGATGAGGACGAGGTCGTAGTCGTCGTGGAGTCCATCGAGCGCCTTGGCCAGCCGTCCGACTGCGTTGGGTCCCAGGGACTCTCGTTGTTGCAGGCGGCTCGACGCTGGAATGATGTCGACGCACGGACCCCAACTGCTTGGTTGAACAGCGTCGCGTGCCCATCCGGCACGGGCTACTTGGAGAAGCTCGGACGTGGACATCTCGACGGATTGCGGATCGAGGCCAAGTACCCAGGTACTACTGGCCTGGGGGTCGAGATCGACCACGAGCGTACGCCGATTTGCGGCAGCAGCGGCCGACGCAAGGCCAAGCGTGACGGTGGTCTTGCCGACCCCGCCCTTCTGATTCACAACGGCCACAACAGCGCTCATCCCGTGAGGTTAGAACGCTGAACCCCTTGTTGACCGCGGAGGCCATACGCTTTGATCCATGAGACTCACGGTTGGGTTGCTCGTAGTGGCAGTAGTTGGTTGTGGTTTCCAGGCGTCGCCGCCATCGGTCACTGTTACCACCGTTGCAACATCGAGCACGTCGGCACCCAAGTCGACTGAATCGTTTCCAGCCGCGAGTGGGTCGAGTTCTTCAACGGTTACCGCGGTAAAGCCGGTAACGACGAGCCCCCCGACAACCGTGGCGTCAGGCCGTTTCGTCACCAGGTCGTCGCCGAGCAGCCCGGCTGCTCCCGGTGCTTCCACCGATCCCGGTCTGCTGGTTCGCGCCAGTAAGCCCGGCCTTGGCAAGTCGTTCCTGCTCGCGCTCGAAGCAGGCAAGGCCGACCAGTACACCCCTGCGCCGGGTTGGACCATTGAGATAATCAGCACCGACCGAATGTGGACCCCTGGCGGCTGTGCGAGTGCGCCGAGTGTCATAGTGGCGAATCGGTGGGAGGTGTATCTCGATATCAATGCGAGCAACACAAAAGGCGGCCCCCATTCGACTCAACTAGTCGCGTTCGATTTGAAGAACAAGACGTTCGAGACATTCCTCCCAACACCCAATGACGTCACCTACCTCGGCCAGACGCCGGTAGCGGTTGGCGATCATTCCGTTGCGCTCCTCATCGATGCGGCTGGTCCTCCACCGCCCTACACCACCGAAAAACTCATCCGCGAGATGAAGCTGCGGGTTCGCACTGTCGACTTCACGACTGGCACCTGGGTTGACCGAACGGTGACCGCAGTGCCCCAATATCCGCTGTATCTCGGCGCGTCACAATCGGGTTATTGGTCGTTTGGTACCGACGGTTACGACGGCTACGTCAGGGTGTCGCCAACTGGAACCGGCGAATTCCTGACCGAACGAAACGACGCCTTTGGGCCCACGGTCGACGGCGTGAAGCCGAGTGCTCGCAAGCCGGTCGCTGGCGGTAAGGATTTGGTCTATACCGAAGCGGTGTCGGGTGCGACCAAGGCCGAGATTCATGATTGGCGCAGCCCGTGGGCCGTCGGCTGGTCGGGGCAACATGGCTATTTCACTGCCCGCCCGACAGTCGATGATGTAGCGGCAGTCCCCGGTGTATACGACACCAAAGCGTTCTCGTGGGATTGGGTTTTCGCGTCCACGCCTGCGGTGAATGCCGACTCCCTCGCGTCAACCGTCTTCGTAGTCGGGACCCTCACCATCTAACCATTCGCTTTATCCCTCCACCATCTAGCTTGTCGGCTGTGAGTGGACCTTTCGATTCCTGCCTTGTTGTCGACTTCGGGGCGCAGTACGCGCAGCTCATTGCCCGACGCGTGCGCGAACTCAATGTGTACAGCGAGATCGTCCCTCACACCGTTAGCGCGGCTCAGGTTCGAGCCAAAGCGCCGGACGCCATCATTCTTTCGGGCGGGCCCAAAAGCGTTCACGTTCCCGGCTCGCCCGAACTCGACCCGGCCATCTACGAGCTTGGAATCCCGATTCTGGGCATCTGCTACGGCGCTCAGCTGATCGTCAAGCAATTGGGCGGCGTTGTCGGGCGAAGCGAGGCCGGCGAGTACGGACGGGCCACGCTCACCGTGTCGTCCGGTTCTAGCCTCGCCGCGGGCCTTCCGCTCGAGCAACCGGTGTGGATGAGCCACTTCGACGCTGTAACCGTTACGCCGCCCGGATTCCGTGCGACTGGGTCGACGGCCGGGGCACCGATGGCCATTATCGAGAACGACGACCGCCGGATCTGGGGAGTCCAGTATCACCCCGAGGTCGTGCACAGCCCATTCGGGATAGACGTGCTCCGGCGTTTCCTCCACGACCTGTCTGGGTGTCACCCCTCGTGGACCGATGCCAGCATCCTCGACGAGGCCGTCACCAAAGTGCGCGCGCAAGTAGGCGGTGGTCGAGTGATTTGCGGCTTGTCGGGCGGCGTCGATTCGTCGGTTGCCGCTGCGCTTGTGCATCGGGCCGTCGGTTCACAGCTCACCTGTATCTATGTCGATACCGGTCTGATGCGAAAGGGCGAGAGCGAACAGGTCGTCGAGACATTCCGTAAACATCAGGGCATCGAATTGATCCATGTCGATGCCGGCGACAGGTTTTTCGACAAGCTCGCAGGTGTCAGCGAACCGGAAACGAAAAGAAAGATCATCGGCGAGACCTTCATCCGCGTCTTCGAGGAATACACCGGCGGGTTAACCGACGCCAAGTATCTGGTTCAGGGAACGTTGTACCCCGATGTCATCGAGAGCGGTGGCACCGACGGTAAGGCCTCGGTCATTAAGAGTCACCACAACGTGGGTGGTTTACCCGACGATATGACATTTGAACTCGTTGAGCCGCTCCGCAATCTGTTCAAAGACGAGGTTCGACGCGTTGGCGCAGAGCTGGGATTGCCTGACGAAATCGTGTGGCGCCAACCGTTCCCGGGACCCGGTCTCGGGGTTCGCATCATTGGCGATGTCGACCGTGAAAAGGTTGCGATTCTTCAAGAGGCCGACGCCATTGTTCGCCAGGAGGTGCGGTTAGCCGGCTTGGAACGTGAAATATGGCAGGCATTTGCTGTTTTGGCCGATATTCGTTCGGTTGGTGTAATGGGCGACGAGCGAACCTATGCTCGCCCGATCATCATCCGAGCCGTTACATCCGACGACGCGATGACCGCTGATTGGGCCCGCTTGCCCTACGACCTGCTCGACCGGATGGCTAACCGAATCGTCAACGAGGTGGCCGGGGTGAACCGTGTGGTGTACGACATCACGTCGAAACCGCCCGGAACTATCGAGTGGGAGTAATCGTCAAGAAGACGCCCATGGATGCAACACGATCGTAACGTTTGCTACGGTACCTTCTGCTATGCGGAGACGAGGTTGGGTTCGAGTATTTTTTGTCGTGACGACGGTCAGCCTATTGGGGCTCGGCACGCCGCCCGCATCTGCCGACCCGTTAGCCGACAACAAGGCCGAAGCGGCTCGCCTTGTCGAAAAAGAACACGAACTACAACGAACCGCAGAACGGTTGTCCGAACAGCTTGCTGGTGCGCAGGACAAGCTTGCCGGTCTTAACAAAGAGCTGGTGGTGTCACAAACACAGCTCGGCAAACAAGACGCCGTGCTCGCCAGCCTTGGTAGCCAGATGACACAGTTCGCGGTGAAGAGTTACGTGTACGGCTCAACGTCTCGAGGTTTGGGAACGCTGCTCTCCAACGATGGGCTTGGAAACGACGTCGCACAGCGCGACGGGTATTCATCGGTACTGCTTGGTGGAACCAACGACATCGCCGATCAGATGCGAGCTGCCCGAGAAGACACCGGCAAGCTGCGAGTTGCTCTCAGTTCCAAACAAAAAGAAGCAGCCGGTTTGGTCGCGCAGACCGAGAAGCAGCGACGTGACCTCGACGCCGCACAGGCGCAGATCGACGCTTTGCAAACCAAGAACACCGGTGAGTTTGCCGCTCTGGTAGTCGAAGCACGCCAAGCCGCCGAACGCAAGCGGGTGGCCGACGCCGAAACCATTCGCAAGATATCCGATCAGCAACGTGCGATTGCGGCTCGCGCCCCCAACACCGCTGGCCCCACGACGTCAGCCTCAACGTCTCGGGTCACGACCGCCAACCCAACTACCACGGTGAAGGGTCAGCCGGCCCCAGCAGTCACTACCACGATTAAGGCTCGCCCCGCACCCCCGCCTGCACCCGCGGTTTCGGGCGCTGCTGGTCGAGCGGTGGCCGCCGCATACAGCCAAATCGGCGTGCCCTATCGGTTCGCCACTGCCAGCCCCGGTGTGTCATTCGACTGCTCGGGCCTTACGTCGTGGGCATGGGCGCAAGCCGGTGTCGGTATCCCACGAACCTCATCGCAGCAGTATCACGCTTTGCCAAAGGTGCCCCTCGATCAGGCCCAGCCTGGCGACCTCATCTTTTTCTATGGCGATCTTCACCATGTCGGCATCTCGATTGGTGGCGGCCAAATGATCCATGCCCCGTATTCGGGATCCACGGTGTCGATCACGGGAATCTCGTCCAGTGTCGTCGGCGCTGGCCGCCCCGGCTAGGTTCACATGGCTAGATCTATGCGTCCCCGCTAACGTCGTCTCACAATGTTGGGGATTAACGAACAACGGGTAACGTCATGGTTTGTCGACAACATCGAGGGCGCACTTGCGCCGTTCGAGTTCTCGATCATTGCGGGCGGCCATTCCAATCTGACGTATCGGCTTGTGGGTGCCGACGGGCGAGCCTTTGTTCTACGACGTCCGCCACTTGGCCACGTGCTGGCCACCGCACACGACATGGAACGAGAACACCGCATTGTCTCGGCGGTCGGCCAAACCAATGTTCCGGTGGCTCGGTGCTGGGGATTGTGCACCGATGTCGAGGTGAACGAGGCGCCATTCTACGTGATGAATTTCGTCGAGGGCGTGGTGCTCGATAACCCCGACAAAGCAGTGGACTTGGCCCCCGACACCAAACGTGCGTTGGCATTCGCTCTCGTTGATGTTCTCGCCGACCTGCATGCGGTTGATGTTGATGCAATCGGGCTGGGCAACCTTGCCAAACGCGACGGATACGTCGAGCGGCAAGTTAAGCGTTGGAGCACGCAGTGGGACAATTCCAAGACCCGTGAGATACCGGCTATCGAGGAGTTGAAAGTTCGCCTACGTGACGGCATTCCTGAACAACAAGGCGTATCGATTGCCCACGGCGACTACCGGTTCGGTAACTGCATGATCGACCTGCAGAATCGCAAGATCGCTGCCGTACTTGACTGGGAATTGTGCACCCTGGGCGATCCACTTGCCGACCTCGGCTATATCGGCGTGTACTGGAGCGACCCTGGCATACCTACCGGTCGGGCGAATGATCCAACCAGCGCCGGAGGATTCCCGGCCTATAGCGAGCTTGTGGCTCGATACGCACAACGCACCGGCCGAGACGTCTCGAAGGTGGCCTACTACAAGGCGTTCTCGTCGTTTCGGCTCGCAGTTATTTCCGAAGGTGTGTACGCCCGGTACCTACACGGGGTGATGGGTCACGCCGAGGCCGAGGTCATTGAACAGTTCAAGGTTGGCCCCGAGAACCTGGCCAACGCTGCGCTCGCTGCAGTCAACGAGTTGTAGTGGGGGCGCTACTCGCCGAGTGGACTGTTTCGACGTTCGTCTCGAACGGCTTCACGTATCCAACGTACCGGCGTGGCCACGGTCCAGGTGTCATCGTCATGCACGAAATGCCGGGCCTTACACCGGCCGTGATCGGCTTCGGCGAGAAGGTCGTGGCGGCGGGATTCACCGTTGTCATGCCGTTGTTGTTTGGCGAGGCGGAGCGACCCGTCTCGTCAAAGTATGTGGGCTCGTCGGTAGCCAAAGGGTGTATCGCCAAGGAATTCACGGCGCTGGTTGCCGGGCGTACCCCGCCTATCGCCGCGTGGTTGCGGGCACTGGCACGCACGCTTCACGAAGAACTCGGTGGCCCAGGCGTCGGCGCTATCGGTATGTGTTGGACCGGAGGCTTCGCGTTGGCAATGATGGTCGACGCGCACACGGTCGCACCGGTGATCAGTCAGCCGTCGTTGCCGATCTTGCCGACCCGTCGCCAACGAGCCGACCTGAACCTGTCACCCGCCGATCTCGCCGCTGTGAAATCCCGTGACTGCGATGTGATGGGGCTTCGGTTTACGGGCGACAAGCTGGTGGGTGACCGCTTCGCAACGCTACGGGCCGAGTTGGGCGATCGGTTTATCGCCGTGGAATTCCCGTCTTCCAAGCCCACCGACCACAGCGTACTGACCGAACAGGTGCAAGATGTCGGGGTGGCCAGAGTGCTGGAGTTCCTACACCAACGACTCGATTAGCGTGTGGCGTTGATCAAACCCACGTCGTAGAGCTTGAACTGTTTGTCGGCCGTGACGATCGTGAGTTGCTCGGACGTTGCCTGAGCAATGATCATTCGGTCGAAGGGGTCGCCATGGTGGGCGCGAAGAGCAGGCGCGGCTTGGGCGTGCGTTGCCTGGATAGGGAGGAGCGTGAAGCCTGTTGCGAGGAGTTGAGAAACGAGGTCGTCGGGCAGCGTGACTTTTCCGCTGGCCTTCTTGATGCCGAGTTCCCAAGGCGTTACCACCGAGACGAAAACTTCAGATGCTGTTGCGATGCTGGTGTGCGCCTTGCGTCCGAGCCGACCGTCGTCTGCCAGCCACCAGAGCGCAACGTGGCTGTCGAGTAACAGCCTCACAAGGAATCGCTCGACTCCTCGAAGAGGGCTAGTACATCGGGGTCAGATCCCACGCTGTCGACTTCGTGGTACGTGATCTTGCCTTTCCAAGCCCCCGATATACGGGTAGTCGGTGGTTGCGGCCACGGAATCATCTTCATGACCACTGTGCCGTTGCGGGCGACGATGACTTCCTCGCCGGCCTCGACCAACCGGATGAGTTCGGACAAGCGGCTCTTGGCCTCATGCGTATTCACTACAGTGGTAGGCATGGACTTAGTCTAGCTGAACTAACTGGTAGTGGCCGACCCGCGCCGTCTGGTTGCAGCAGGTTCGGGAGCTCCCGAACCTGCGGGTTTCGTCTATCGCTGTTGCTACAGGGGCTTGTGACCGGCGGTGTCGTTCGAGATCCGGCAACGTTCGACGTGAATAACACCAATCTGCTGTATCCGCGCAACGGATTCGACAACCCATAAGTGAAGAGTCTGGAGCCAACAATGTCCTCGATGGTCGATTCCCGAGTCGCAAGGGCCGCTATGGCAATCGTTTGGTTGACAAGCTGTGCAAGCGTTGTGAAGTCCGCCAACATTTCGGCGACCGAAACATCAGCAGCGCCGGTTGAGGCGCGGCAGTTGCAAGCTGACTATCCCATCTACCCGACCGGACTAGCGCTTGCTGGGCGTGCTGAAGCAGTCATCGTCGCTGTGGCGGAAACCGTAGGACCCGCCGTGCTACGTGAGCTTGCCGTCGATTCATTCGCACGACTCTCGCTGCAGCTGTGGGGCGCGACCGCGTACAAGTTCCCCCTGATCAAAACCCGGGAACTACAGCACCGATCGGTAGCGCCACCGCCAAGCCGTGAAGCCGGGCCTACACGCGGTAGACGCGCTCGGCCGTTGCTCGGAATAGTTGTTCTCGTTCGGCCGCCGAGCGCGTTGCGCTTAGCTTCTTGAACGCGTTCCACAAAACCCGGTACGACACCGATTCTTTGTCAACCGGGAAGTTCGACTCGAACATGCAGCGATCGGCTCCGAAGAGGTCGATGGTGGTGGTGAGCGCTTCGCCCCAGTAGTCGACAATCTCGTCGGACGTTGCTGGTTGAAGGCGATGCTCGAAACCGGCGCCGTACACGACCATGCCAATACCGCCGACCTTCACGACAACGTTGGGGCAGGTAGCGAGGTCGGCCATGTCGAGGTGCCATTGGGCCATGACCTCGTCGCGCTTGCCGGCAAACGTGCCGATGCCGATTGGGCCGCCGATGTGGTCGAGCACGATAGTGGTTCCTGGTACGGCTTTGGCTAGCGCCGTGAGCTCAGAGATTTGAGGGTGATACAGCCACGCGTCGAAGCTGTAGCCGAGCGCCCCAAGTACACCAAGCCCTCGCCGGAAGTCGTCGGTGCCGGCGAGTTGCGCGGGCGTGTCGGTCGCCCGGAGAGAATGGGCCGAGCCGGTGGGGTCATGGGCAAGCCGATGGCGAATACCTCGAAACAGGCCTTGGCCCGCCGCTTCGTGTGCGGCGAGCACCTCGCGAAGCTGATCGGGGGGCAATCGCAGATCACACGTACTCACGATGCCTTGTACAAACCCGTCGGCTACACCGGCGACGTACTCTGTCTCGCCCACGCTACGAAGTTCCGGTGGTCCAACGCTTCGATACCCCCATGTGCACTCGACGAACACCGTGCCGACAACGTTGTGGCCATCGTTGGTGTCGGCGCGTAATTCATCCATGGTGTACCGGGTCAGGCCCCGGTGTTCCCACAGGTGGTGGTGCGGGTCGAAGATGGGCATGTCGGGTTCGAGAACATCTTCACTAACTTGCTCCAACCAGTCGGGTCGTACGTTAGACATCTATACGGCCTCGAAAATCTCGCTGACAATCCACATGGCCGTCACGATAGCGCCAGGTCCCGCGAAGTGAATACCGTCGGGACGCAACACAACCCCGGCGTCACGGTTTGGGCACCGATCCCGGTCGGGACAAACAAAGCCGCCCAGGTCGATTACGACGTACGACGCGGTTGCAGCCGTGGACCGAATGATCTTGTTCTTGCAATCGGTTTCGTCGTCTCGACTGTCGAGGTCGGGTTCGCGTGGCGCCCGATAGTACGACTCGGTGGCCACATATACCGGGGTACCGGATCGCCGCAGTTCAGTGACCGCGCCGGTGATTTGGCGCGTGAACCACAGGGCGAATTCGGTGGAGCATGCGTTGTGCCATCGGCCGGGACTGACTTCGTTTTCGTGGAAGAGTCCGCCGCCAAAGATGATGACCGCAGCGTCGGGGCTAATGGTTACTGTCGCATTGTCGAGTGCCTGCAGTCGAGTAATGCACTCGTCAGGATGATCTTGAATGACATCGCCATTGCGCTCACGGGTGCGAACGGTTTCGAGTGCCCAGACACAGTTCGACTGCGCGTGATTGACGAACTGAGCGCCGATACCGGCCAGCGATTTAAGGGCCGTGGTGGCGAGGTACTCACCGACCGAATCGCCGACCACCATCAGCTTGGGTTGTCGACCTTCGGGTCGGGCCACCTTGCTTGGCAGCCGGGCCGGTGCCGCCGGCACCGTAGAGGCTGGAATGGATGTCGGCACATGCGTGGGTGGCTGTGCAGTGGGTGGCTGTACCGCGGCCGTGCTGGTCGAGGTTGTGCTCGCGACGGTCGTGCTCGGAGCCACACTTTCGAGCGTCGAACCACTTAGCTCGACGGCGTCAACGTCGGCCGAGCGGGTGGGCAACACAATCCCGGTTGCAGCGACCGCGAGTATGGCAACACCCAACGCTCGCACGGCCACGCCCCGACGGTCGAACGCTGCAAAACCGTGGGCCCGAATCGGGTTCTCGATGAGCCGCCCCGAAACCTCGGCGGCACCGAGTGACAACACCACGACGCCCATCTGAGCCGATGCCGTACTTCGTGGTCTATCGGCGACATCGAGCGCAATACAGATCGGCCAATGCCACAGGTATACCCCGTAGGAACGCTGGCCGAGCCACACCAGCGGCCTCGCATCAAGAACGCTTGGGATGCCTCGCCCAACGACAGAGGCGACAAGCAGTGCACTGGCGACGCTGCCCAGGACCAACCCGCCGGAGTATACAAATTGGGCCGAGCCTCGCAGCGAGATGGTCATCCAGACAAGGAGCCCGCCCGATAGAGCGATGGCGGGGCGGTACAAGGCGGGGCGCCAGCGGGTGCCGGGCAGGGTAGCGACAAGCGCACCGACCACTAATGCCATCGCCCGTGTGTCAGTGCCAGCGTACACACGCGACGGTGACGCTCCCTCTTTGAATATAAGGAGAGAGTATTCTGCGAGCGAGACAGCCAGTGTCGCCATGACAATGCCGGTCGCTCGTCGTGACAGGCCCAAGCGAACAATGACGGCAATGGCAAGCGGCCAGAGCAGGTAGAACTGTTCCTCGATGGCCAGGCTCCACAAATGGTCGAGAACTCTGGGTTCGGCAAACCGGTCCCAATAGCCGTTCGTAGTGGCGAGTTGCACCCAGTTTGATGAGTAGGTGAGTGCTCCGAGAACGTCCCAAAACCGAGTCGTGGATTGGCGAGTGCGTTCCCACCAAGCTGCGAACGCAACCAGCACCAAGACCGGCGGCAGCAGCCGCTTTGCTCGACGTAGCCAGAATTGCCGGAGGTCGATACGGCCGGTGATGTTCGCCTCGGTAAGTAGTAGCCGGGTAATCAAGAACCCCGACAGCACAAAGAACACGTCGACGCCGAGCCAGCCGCCCTTAAGCCAGTGAACGTGGAACGCCACCACAGCGCCAACGGCGAGTCCGCGAAGGCCATCCAATCCGACGATGCGCCCGGCGGACGAACCGATGGGCGCGTCGGCCTTATCCGCAACAGTTGCGGATAAGGCCGCCCCAGGACCGGCCGAATCCGCAACAGTTGCAGGTTTGGTCGTGGGCTGCTAGCTCTCGAGGGCCAATTGCTTGGCGGTTTTGTAGTCGGCTTTGCCGTTTGGTGTGCGGGGTACGTCGGTCACGAACACAACGCGCTTCGGGGCTTTGAAGCCCGACAGCTGAGCCTTCACCGATTGAATGATGGCCGGGCCATCGGGGCGTGCGCCGCCGCCTTCTAGCGAGACTACGGCGGTGACAGCCTCGCCGAACTTGGCGTCGGGCAAGCCAACAACCAGGCAGTCGAGCACCCCCTCAGTGCGCTTGACGGCCTCTTCGACTTCTTCGGGGAAGACCTTTTCACCGCCAGTGTTTATGCACTGGCTACCGCGCCCAAGCAAGCGGATGGACCCGTCGGCATCGACGGTGGCCCAGTCGCCAGGAAACGAATATCGCTCACCGTTGATAACTCGGAACGTACGGGCTGACTTCTCGGGATCCTTGTAGTACCCGAGTGGCACGTTGCCGCCCGCAGCGACCAAACCAGCCTCGCCCGAACCCGGCACAATCTCTCGGTCGTCTTCGGTGAACACCTTTGTGGTCGGTGTCTGTTGGAACTTGGCGGTCTCGGCCGCCATGCCTTTGGCCGACACCTGCATTCCCATGGACCCTTCGCTGGAGCCCATGGCATCGAGCAGCATGATGTGGGGGATGCGGTCGAGCACTTCTTCCTTAGTTTCCGACGTCCACATCACCCCCGACGAAATCATCATCTTCAACGACGACGTGTCGTACGGCATGTCTCGTTCGACTGCCTCGTCGACAGCGCGGGTCAACGGTCGACACATGGCATCGCCTACGACAACCAAGGTGCTCACGTGGTTAACCTCGATGGCACGCATTGCTTCGTGACCGTCGAAGTTGTGATTTTCGAGGGTGACAATGGTGCCGCCACTCAACAGCGGAATGAGCGCGCCGAGCCACATCCCGGTGCCGTGCATCAGCGGGCAAGTCGGTAACGCAACCTGCGCTGCACCCGTCCTGACCACCTCGGCCACTAAGGGTGCAACCTCGCTGGCGTTAGCCGGTGGTGCGAGTCCAATGAGTGGGAAGCCGCCTTGGACAAAAGCGTTGGTCATGCCACCCATTGCGTACATAACACCTTTAGGCATGCCGGTCGTGCCGCCGGTATACAGCATGTAGATATCGTCTTCATGGCGCTCGATACGTGCCGCCGGCGCATGGTTCGCAATCACATCTTCGTACGCGACAGCACCATCGAGAATGGGACGACCGTCGTTGACGTCGTCGACCTGCACAAGGAATCGAAGTTTGGGCAAACGGTCACGTACCTGAGCCACCCGTTCACTCAGTGATGAATGGAAGATGAGGGCCTCGGCGTCGGCGTTGTCGAGTAGGTAGGCCAGCTCGTCGTTGAGATAGCGATAGTTGACGTTGACCGGTACGGCGCGCATCTTGAACCCTGCATATTGCGCTTCCAGGTACTCGGGGCCGTTGTACAAGAACAGCCCAATCTTCGAGCCGACGGTAATGCCAGCGCTCGCCAGGCCGGTAGCCAACCGAGCAGCTCGCGTATCGAAGTCACGCCACGACCGGGTAAGCGGACCATGGATAAGAGCGGGGTGGGCCGGAACGGCGTCGGCGATGGATTCCCAGACAGTGGCGAAGTGCATTTCCATGCACGGTGAGGCTAGACGCTCACTGAGTCGAAAGGGGCATACGATGGCGCTGTGGCCGAGACTCGTATCGACATCGTTCCGGGCGACGGCGAGTGTCGCGTGCGGGTATCGGTCTCAGGTCAGCCGGCCACTTTGTCGTCGATCGTCCCGCTGCTTGAACGACTGGGCCTCGAGGTGCTCGACGAGCGCAACGAGCAAACAGCTACCAATCGATGGGTGCACGACCTTGGCGTGCGATCTACACCTGCTGATGCCCTTCACGACCGGGCCGTACGCGACCGGGTCGTGGTGGCGTTGGAAGGGCTGTGGGCGGGTGAGGTCGACGCCGATGGTTTCAACCGGCTTGTGATTTCGGCATCGCTCGATGTTGGCCAGGTCGACGTTTTGCGTTCCTACGCCCGCTACCAACGCCAGGTAAACCCCAGCGTCAGTCAGGACGCTGTCGAGTGGGCGTTGTTACGCAATCCGCTGGTTGCCGCGGCGTTGTGTGCACTGTTTGACGCTCGCTTCAACCCGGCCTCGGCGCACCTTGCCGATCCGGTGATCGACGGCCTCGCCACCATGCTCGACGCCGTCGTCAGCCTCGACGACGACCGGGCGTTGCGGGCTGTTCTTGGCCTCATCCTCGCAACCGTCCGCACCAACGTCTACGCGCCCCATCGCGGAGCTTCGGCGTTCAAATTTGACCCTGCAAAGATTGCCGATTTGCCGTTGCCACGCCCCGCCCACGAGATCTGGGTATGCGGCCCAGCGGTCGAAGGAGTGCATCTTCGCGGCGGTGATGTGGCCCGCGGTGGTATCCGCTGGAGCGATCGCCGAGACGACCTGCGTACCGAGGTCCTGGGACTGATGAAGGCGCAAATGGTCAAAAACGCCGTGATTGTTCCAGTGGGCGCCAAGGGTGGATTTTTCGTCAAAAAAGGTGCCGGCATCGGGGCCTACCAAATCTTCATCAACGCATTGCTCGACCTCACCGATAACGTCGTCGATGGCGATGTTGTGAAGCCCGATGGGGTGGTGTGTCATGACGGTGACGACACGTACCTGGTGGTCGCTGCCGACAAAGGAACCGCTCGGTTCAGCGACACCGCTAACCAGATTGCCGTGAGCCGCGACTTTTGGATGGGTGATGCGTTCGCTTCTGGTGGCAGCGAGGGCTACGACCACAAGGCCATGGCCATTACGTCTCGTGGGGCGTGGGAAAGCGTTCGACGGCACATGCGCGGCCTTGGCCTCGATGCCGATACGTACCAACTCACCATTGTGGGCATTGGTGACATGTCGGGTGACGTGTTCGGCAACGGTCTCTTGCGTTCCGCCCACGTTCGGTTGGTAGCCGCCTTTGATCACCGCCACATCTTCGTCGACCCGAACCCCGATCCGGCCACAAGTTTTGCGGAACGACAACGACTCTTTGAGCTGCCAGCATCGAGCTGGGACGACTACAACCGGGCGTTACTGTCGGTCGGCGGCGGCGTGTGGCTACGCACGCTCAAGTCAATCGACGTTCCGGCACCGGTTCGTGAACGACTCGGTATCTGGGCGGAGCGTGTCACCCCCAATGACCTGATCAGCAGCATCTTGCGGGCGCCTGTCGACCTGTTGTGGAACGGCGGAATCGGCACGTATGTGAAGGCCGGGTCCGAACGACACGACGATGTGGGTGACCGCGTGAACGACAGTGTTCGCATTGACGGCACCGATCTTAGGTGCCGAATTGTTGCCGAGGGCGGCAACCTCGGGCTTACGCAACTCGGCCGTATCGAGTACGCGCTGGCCGGTGGACTGGTGAACACAGATGCCATCGACAACTCAGCTGGCGTCGACTGCAGCGACCACGAAGTCAACATCAAGATTGCGTTGGCCGCGGCGTTGGCGTCGGGTTCACTGCTGGCGGGTGAACGTTCGGCGTTCCTGGCCTCGATGCAGGACGACGTGGCCGCAGCGGTTCTCGACGACAACCACGATCAGAACCTGGCCCTCGCTATAGCCCGGCGTCGGGCGTTGCCAATGATCGACGTTCACGCCCGCTACCTGAAGTCGTTGGAGACCGAGGGGCTCGTCGATCGACAGCTCGAACACTTACCAACTTCCAAGGTACTAGCCGAGCGGTCGGCGGCAAACCTTGCGCTCACGGCACCGGAGTTTGCGGTGCTACTGGCGTACACAAAAACCACGAACTTCGCCGAACTCGTCAAGACCGGGTTACCCGACGAACCCGCACTCGGTTCGTTACTTACCCGGTATTTCCCCGCTGCTATGCGTACCCGGTTTGCGGCCGAGATCAGCCAGCATCGGTTGCGGCGGGAAATCACGCTCACGGTACTCATTAACGAGATGGTCAACCATTCGGGCATATCGTTTGACCATCGCATGACCGAAGAAACTGGTGCGTCACTCCACGATGCAACGCGGGCATGGTTCGTTGCGCGAGGCATCGTCGATCTGCCGCAGTGGTGGGACAAGGTCGAGCTGCTCAAGGTTGACTCTGAGGTGCAGCTCGAACTGCTCGTTCAACTTCGCGAGGTTGTCGAACGAACCACGCTGTGGCTACTACGCCATGGGCGCGCCCCGGTCGATCTGGTAGCAACCGTTGCCGAGTTTGGAGCAGGCGTCGAGACGCTGGCGGCGCGGGCCGAGGCGGCCTTCGGGGGAACCGTCGGTCGTGCTATCGGCGGCGCGGCGGCACGATGGCGTGAGCAAGGGGTTCCGGCCGAGCTGGCCCGACGCGCCGCAGCCTGGCCGTGGCTCCACACTGCGCTCGACATTGTCGAGCTGTCCGAGGCACGAGGTCGTAGCGTCGACGACGCAGCTCGCGTGTACTGGGGTGTGTACGACGAACTCGATCTCGGATGGTTGTGGGAACGGGTCGGAGCGCTGCCTCGCCAGACCCGTTGGGAGGCTCAGGCTCGGGGCGCGGTACGAGACCACCTCGTGGGTGGTATGCGCAGCCTGTGCGACAGTGTGCTGCGTTCGGGTGACTCGTTCGACGCGCCCGACGTGCTGGTGGCATCGTGGGCTAGTGATAGCCAACGCTCGGTCGAACGCACACGACGCTTGTTCGCCGAAGTTCGAAGCGGCGGAGTTTTCGATCTCACGACGTTGACTGTCGGAGTTCGCCAACTGCACAATCTCGCCAACACCGTCTAGTGGCTGCGCAACGTGAGTGCGACCCGGCCGTCTTTACGGCCGAACCGAATAGATGTGAGCGACGGCACAATGCCATCGGCCGCGCTGAGTTCGTCGGGACGATGAGTCGATGCAATACCAATCACGACGCAGCCTGCCAACTTCCCGGCCTTGACGCCCGACGGTGAATCCTCCAAAACAATGCAGTCCATTGGATCAACACCTAGTCGCAAAGCAGCAGCAAGGTAGCCCTCGGGGTCAGGCTTACCGCGACCAACGTCCTCGGCGGTAATCAGGACCGGGGGAGTCTCAAGACCGGCCGCGACCAGACGTGCAATAGCGAGCGCGCGGCTGCCGGAAGAAACGACGGCCCACTGCTTCGGGGTCAGTACATCGAGAGTTTCCATGGCCCCGGGCATGGGCAAAATCGATTCCAGCTCGGAGAGCTCGATTCCTTGAACCCGCGCAACCTCGGCCAAGAGATTGGAACCGGGCACGAAATGTTGCACAGTTTCAATAGCGCGTCGACCGTGTACAAAAGCCACGACGTCGGCGGCGTTCAGGTTGTGGATCGACGCCCACGTGGTCCATGTGCGTTCCAATACATGGGCGGAGTCGACCAGCGTGCCATCTAGGTCGAACAACAACGCGCCGCAATCGATCACATTGGCAGGCTATGAGACGCCGGTTTCAGAGCGCGATGTTGACGCTTCGAGCCAGCGCCACCGCCGCCGACGCAGGTAGGAATACGGTGTTCGGGCCAGTCGTGAGAGTTCCGACCAACCGACCGAGCGAGTCGATCGCCACTGCACCGGCAGAAGCCGAGAGGCCGGGCACGAGGGCCAGTGACCCCGACGGCTGAGGCACGAATGCGCTCGGTGCGAACTCGACAACACGCTGATCGCCGGTACCGGCGATGCTGGCCGCCTGGTATTTCGATTCCGTCAGTGGATTGGGCCAGAGCTGCAACGAAGAAAATGATGGTGTGGGCAGGACTCGGCCATCGATGTCGCGGGTTACCCGCAGCAAGCTGTAACCGGCGGCTGCGTCAGTGGCGACAAGGTCGGCCTGGAACTGCACCGCAAGTGTGTTCGTGCCGCCAGCGGTCATGTCGACCTGATAGTTGGGGTTCGAACATCCGCCCGCCGGTTGCAACACAGGGGCGAGGACAACGCCCGTGGCGGTGACGATGGCACCGGGACCACTGGCACAAACGGCACCGGCAGTGTCGACGAGGTGCACCTGAACGACGCCCGCAGCGAGCCGTGCTTCGGGAGCGGCAATAGCAATTTGACCGGCGGGCAATGTGGTCGACGGAGCGCCAGGGTCGGCGGGGGTGGTGCTGATGGCGCTGGTGGCTGGCGTGGACGGTGTCTCGGTGGTCACGGCCGCAGTAGTGGAAATGGCGATGGATGTTGTCGCGGCAACAGGGTCGACCTTGCGGTCACTAAATGCCACTAGCGCAAACCCGGCAAGCAGGACGACCGTGGCCAAGGCAATGAGACCGAAACTTGCTGCCGTATTCGGCTCGTCGTCGGACAAAATGGGGTCGGGCATGCTGCGATCTGGCATTCCCCGGGGCTCGGCAAGAGATTGGTCGTCTTTGATGATTTCATCGTAGGCAATGCCTAACTGTGTCACACAGCGCCTTTAGGATCATTCTTACGATGGGCGTATTCGATAGCGTGGGGCTCAATCCCGACCAATTAGATGCCGTGGTACACCAGGGCGGCCCGCTGCTCATCGTTGCTGGCGCAGGTTCGGGCAAGACCCGGGTGCTCACTCACCGTATTGCTCACCTCATCGAGGAGCAGGGCGCTCATCCCCTGAGCATTCTGGCTATCACGTTCACAAACAAGGCCGCAGGCGAAATGCGCGAGCGTGTTGCCAAGCTTATTGGCCCGGTTGCCGACAAGATGTGGGTCAGCACATTTCACTCCGCGTGTGTGCGCATCTTGCGGCGTGATGCCACGCAACTGGGCTATCCGTCGAATTTTTCTATCTACGACCAATCCGACGCCGAACGCCTGACCGGCTATGTCATCCGCGACCTCTCACTCGATGCCAAGAAATTCACCCCCCGTGGTGTGCATGCGCTCATTAGTCAAGCCAAGAACGACCTTGTGTTTCCGGCCGAATACCTCGACGGTGCCGAAGCTATCTTCGAACGCAAAGTCGGCGACATCTATGCCGAGTACCAAAACCGCCTGCGCAAAGCCGGGGCTATGGATTTCGACGACCTGCTCGTTAACGTCGTGCAGTTGTTCCGCAGCCGTCCCGACGTGCTTGCCAGTTATCAGCATCGCTTCGAAACGGTGCTGGTCGACGAGTATCAAGACACCAACAAGGCCCAGAACGAAATCGTCCTCCAACTTGGAGCGGCCCACCAGAACGTCACCGTGGTAGGCGACAGCGACCAATCGATCTACCGGTTCCGGGGTGCCGATTTCACCAACATCCTCGACTTCGAGCATGCATTTCCCGACGTCACCACCATTTTGCTTGAGCAGAACTATAGGTCGAGCCAGACCATTCTCGATGCAGCCAACGCGGTCATCGAGCGCAACTCGAGCCGCAAAGCCAAACAGCTCTGGAGCGACGCCGGGCCTGGCGACAAGATCACCCGCTACCACGCAGAGGATGAAGGCGATGAGTCGCAGTGGATCTCGCATCGTCTCACGCAGCTGCACGACGGCGGCGATCACCGCTGGGGCGACATGGCCGTGTTTTATCGCACAAATGGCCAAAGTCGGGTGCTCGAAGAGGGTCTTATGCGCTCTGGTGTGCCCTACAAGGTCGTTGGTGGAACTCGGTTCTACGACCGTCGCGAAGTGAAAGATGCGCTCGCTTACCTGAAACTTGTCGCCAACCCCGCCGACGAAGTCAGCGCCAAACGGGTGCTCAATGTTCCCAAGCGAGGCATCGGCGACACGTCGGTGGCTCGGCTCGACTTGTATGCCAACGCGCACGGGCTTACCTTCACCCAAACACTCCGGTACACCGACGAAGCGGGCATCACCGGTCCCGCTGGTCGCGGCATCCGGGCCTTCGTCGGCATTCTCGACTCGCTGATCGACATGGCCGACCTCGGCCCGGCCGAGGTCCTTAAAGAGGCGTTGGAACGAACCGGGTACATTGGCGAACTCACGGCCGAGAACACGGTCGAATCGGCTGGTCGGCTCGAAAACCTCGAGGAGTTGGTTGGTTCGGCCGAATCGTTCGAATCGATTGCCCAGTTCCTCGAACAGGTTGCGCTCGTCGCCGATACCGACCAGATCGACGGCGACGACAGTCGCGTTGTACTCATGACCCTGCACTCGGCCAAAGGGCTTGAGTTCCCAGTCGTGTTTCTCGCAGGCTGTGAAGAGGGAGTCTTCCCGCACATCCGCGCGCTGAATGATCCCGAGGAACTCGAAGAAGAACGCCGCCTCGCGTATGTGGGCATTACTCGTGCCATGCAACGACTATTTGTTAGCCATGCGTGGAGCCGAATGTTGTACGGCTCTACCCAATACAACCCGCCGTCGCGTTTCCTCGACGAGATCCCGCCCGAGCTCATCGAGAACATTGGCGAGCGATCGCGTCGTTCGGGCCGCGCCAGCGTCCGACGATTCGACAACAACTGGGGTTCGAACGATCGCACGTCCGACAGTTCGTCAGGCCGGCCCCAACCTCGTCGTTCCAGTTTCGGCAGCTTCGACCCCGACGAAGACGACCGGGTGGCACACCGGGAACGCGTCGTCGATGCCGCGTTGCGAGCCTCGGCCAAGGCGCCAGTACCGACGGGTGCCGATGACCTCGGGCTTCGCCTCGGCGACGATGTTCGTCACGCCAAGTTTGGCGAGGGTGTTTTGCTCGAACTGCGGGGCGAGGGCGATAAGACCGAGGCCACGGTGCGTTTTCGCGACGTCGGCACCAAGACCTTGTTGCTCGCTTGGACCCCACTCGAAAAGGTGTAGCCAATGAAACTCGGCCGCTGCGTTCTTGTCGCTGCTCTCGGTGTCGCAGCAGGTGTATGGCCGGGCCACGAGCAGGTAGCGACCGCCGAGGTGGCGTCGGCACGGATGGTTCCCGTGGAACCGGCCCGTCTGGTCGACACCAGGTCGAGCGGCACACGTGTGGCACGCCTCGTCGTACCCGTGGCTGGCCGCGCTGGTGTTCCGGCGGCCGCAACTGCGGTGGCCATCAACGTCACCGCTACGCAAGCTTCGGGTCCCGGTTATGTAACGGTGTTCCCAGCGGGGCAAGCACGGCCGCTGGCATCGAATCTGAACATCGAACGAGCTGGCCAAACCCTTGCCAATCTTGTGGTTGTGCCCGTCGGGGTCGACGGCGCGGTCGAAGTGTTTTCGGCCGTAGATGTTCACCTCATTATCGACGTCACGGCAGCCTGGGTGCCTGCGTCCACCGCAACTTCGGGGAGGCTCATAGCCGAGAGTCCTCGTCGCCTCATCGACACGCGGCTGACTAGCATCGTTCCTCCTTCCGGAACGCTTAGCGTTGCTGTACCCGCGGGCGCGGCCGCTGTTGCGGTGAACCTCACCGTGACCCAAGCGACCGGATCCGGATTCTTTACCGCGTACCCAACTGGTTCCGCCCGGCCGTTAGCCTCGAATCTCAATATCGAACGGGTGGGCCAAACCGTGGCAAACCTGGTCATTGTGCCGGTTGGTGCCGCCACGTCGTCCATCGACGTGTATAGCGCGGCGGGCGGTCATATCATAGTTGATCTCGTCGGCTCATTCACGGGCGCCAACGGAGCGGCGGGGGTCGATGGATTGTTTGTCCCAAATAGCCCGAGGCGCCTTCTCGACACTCGCGTAGGAGCACCCTCGCAACGTCTCGTTGGCGGGGTGGCGCGCTCGTTGACCGTGGGACCCGGCGCTGCGGCGTTTTTGAATGTCACAGCGACCGAGGCATCTCGCCCTGGCTATCTTTCGGCGTGGCCTGCGGGAACCCCGGCGCCAGACACGTCTACCTTGAATGTCGACCGCTCGTGGCAGACCATTGCCAACCTGTCCCTCGTGCGGCTCGGGCGCGGGGGACAAGTGAACCTCCTCGCGGCTCGAACGGGCCACGTAGTTGTCGATCTTGGCGGCATTTTTCTCGGCCCGCCAGCGCCAGACGCAGGCGTCGACAACCCGTCAACTTCCGGGGCCACGCCGTCGTCCGATGGCATCCTGCGAGAGTCTTTTGTGATCGGCGGTTCCATCTCGCCAAAGTCGGTGGTTGCATCGGGCGGAGGGCTGATGTTCGCCCAAAATATGATGTACAACCACTCCATTACGGTCTATGACCGTGACGGGCGACTGTTGCGCACTATCGACGACAACGTCGGTGGTGTTGCCGGAGCCCCGGTCGAGGCCGCGGCGCATCCGAACGGACGGTGGATGTACGTCAGCAACTATTCTATGTACGGGGCCGGGCAAGAAGCTGAAGGCTTCGACGCCTGCTCGCCCGTCAGCCGGGTGGGTGCCAGCACGGTGTACCGAGTCGACGTCGCTTCCCTCACGATTGATCAGGTCATCCCGGTTGGTCGGGTCCCGAAGTACCTAGCAATGAGTCCCGACGGTGCCACCTTGGTGGTCACCAACTGGTGCGACTGGGATGTGTCCATCATCGACACCTCCACGGGCAAAGAGGTACGCCGTTCACCCCAATTGGGCCGGTATCCCCGGGGCATCGCCATTTCTCCCGATTCAACAACGGCATATATAGCTCTTATGGGTCAAGGTGAAGTGGTCGCTGTCGACCTAGCGTCGGGGGCGGTAAGCCGACGCATCGCTAACGTCGGCGGAGGCCCACGACACCTCAACTTGTCGCCCGATGGTCGCACGTTGTACGTCACGCTGAATGAGGACGGCGGGGTGGCCCGAATGGATGTCGCGACCGGAATCGTCACCGCCCGCGTCGCCACCGGTGTCCAGGTTCGCAGCGCGGCGCTCGCCGCCGACGGCCGCCACATGTTCGTCGTCAACTACGAGTCAGGCACGGCATCCAAAATTCTGACCGACACCATGGCTGTGGTGCAGGTAGTGCCCACGAGCTTTCACCCCATCGGCATCACCTATGACGACGAAGCTCGTCAGTTGTGGGTGTCGTGTTACGTCGGGCGTATCCATGTGTTCGACAACATCTAGCATGGTGCGGAATAGTGCTCTCGGCCGCTACGTTGAGTGTCTCGATATGACAAACATTTTGAATCGGGCATCTGCTCAGGTTGGCAAAGTCGCCATGACATCGGTCGACCACGTCGTTGCTACCCGGCTGGGTCAAGCCGAAGCCTTGGTTCGCAAGATCCGAGCCGAACGGCCAACGGCAACGCATGCACAGGTGGCCGACGCCGTGATCAAGAAGTTCTCGCGTGAGCTGGCCGGCGCAGGTGCACTGAGCGGTGCCATTGCGGCTGCGCCCGCAGTGGGAACCACGGCGTCGCTGGCCACGGCGGTTGCCGATATTGGTTTGGCCTTCGCTCGTATTACCGAAATGGTTATGGCCGTTGGTGTGGCCTATGGCCACGACCTATCGAACGACGCGCAGCGCAAGGCTTCGGTGTACCACGTGCTGTCCGGAGCTACGGGCGAACTCACCACAGTCGAGAAATCGGCTGCCGACATGAAGAAGCACATTGGTAAGACTGCCGTTGGTGCCAAGACTCCAGCGGCTACCACCACTCGCATCGTCACCAAGGTTGGCACGCGAATGGTGGCCAAGCTGGCTACCAAAGAAGCAATGGTGAAAGTTGCGTCGCTCATTCCGCTCGGAATCGGTGCCGGCGTGGGTGCAGCGGGAAACAAGGCGTTAGCCAGTAGCGTCGGTCGCACAGCCAAAAAGTTCTTCGACACCTGGCCGAAGGCCGACAACAAACCCCAACTACCCACGGTGTGAACCAATGACCTCTGACGCGCAGTTCGAAGCCCGCATTGCTGCTGGCGATTTCATCGAGGCGAATGACTGGATGCCCGACCGTTATCGCAACACGTTGTTGCGCCAAATCAGCCAACACGCCCACAGCGAGATTGTTGGCATGTTGCCCGAAGGGAACTGGATTACGCGGGCACCGTCCCTCAAACGCAAAGCCATCTTGCTGTCCAAGGTTCAAGACGAAGGCGGACACGGTCTGTACCTGTACGGTGCTGCTGAAACACTCGGTACTAGCCGCGACGACATGATCCAGGCGCTTCACAACGGCACCGCGAAGTACAGCTCCATTTTCAACTATCCGACGATCACCTGGGCCGACGTCGGCACTATTGGCTGGCTGGTCGACGGTGCCGCAATCATGAACCAGGTGCCCTTGTGTCGTTGTTCGTATGCCCCATATGCCCGGGCCATGGTGCGGATCTGCAGGGAAGAAAGCACCCACCAGCGCCAAGGTTTCGAGAGCCTGCTTGTCATGATGCGACAAGGCACCGACGCCCAACGCTCCATGGTGCAAGATGCCGTCGACCGCTGGTGGTGGCCCTCGATCATGATGTTCGGCCCGCCCGACGACGAGTCGCCCAACAGCGCTCAATCGATGCGTTGGGGCATTAAGCGGTTCTCCAACGACGACCTTCGTCAGCGCTTCATCGATGCCACCGTCGATCAAGCGGCACTACTTGGTGTCACACTTCCCGACCGCGACCTGGTGTGGAATCACGAGCGGGGCCATTACGACTTCGGGCCCATCGACTGGGCAGAGTTCCATCGTGTTGTTGGCGGAGACGGCCCGTGCAACGAGGAGCGGCTGGCGGCCCGTGTTGCGGCTTGGGACGAAGGCGCGTGGGTTCGCGAGGCGGCGCTGAGCTACGCATCGAAACATCCAGCGCAACAGGTGTCGCCATGACCTCGAGCGAATGGCCGTTGTGGGAAGTTTTCGTACGGAGCAAAGCAGGGCTCGACCACAAGCACTGTGGCAGCCTCCACGCCACCGACGCCAGAATGGCCGTTCACATGGCTCGCGATGTGTACACCCGCCGTCAGGAAGGCACGAGCATTTGGGTGGTTCGATCCGTTGACATTGTGGCCAGCGATCCGGTCGACAAGGACTCCCTGTTCGACCCGGCCGTCGACAAGGTGTACCGCCATCCCAGCTTCTACGAGCTGCCGCCCTCGGTCGAACACATGTGACTCCCGTGGCGTCGGTGCGGCCGAGTTCGCACCCAACTGTTCAGTATCTGTTGCGCCTCGGCGACACCTGTCTGATACTCGGCCAGAGGCTGAGCGAATGGTGTGGTCATGCGCCTGTTCTCGAGGAAGATTTGGCGCTCGCTAACATTGCTCTTGATCTGATCGGGCAATCACGACACGTCCTGAGCCGCGCCGGCGAGCTCAGTGGGTCGACCGGTGGTCCACTGCTCAGCGAAGACGAACTCGCCTATCTTCGCGACCCCGACGCGTTCATGAATGTGTCGATAGTGGAACTCACCAACGGACCCGACGGATGCACTGGTGGCCGTGATTTTGCCTTTGCTGTGGTTCGTAACCTCATCATGTCGACGTACATGGTGTTGTGGTGGGAAAAGCTTGTCGCATCCACCGACGCCAGCATTGCTTTGACGGCTGAAGGTGCGGTGAAAGAAGCCCGGTACCACCAGCGCCATTCGACTGACTGGCTCGTTCGCCTCGGCAACGGCACCGACGAATCGCACCGGCGCGCTCAAGGTGCGCTCGTAGCGGCGTGGCCGTACTGCGCAGAACTGTTCGAGGCCGATCGTATCGACGAGGAGGCGGCGGCAAGCGGGCTTGGTCCACGTTGCGGTGACCTGACTTTGCCGTGGCGAACGCACATGGCAGCGACCATTGCCGCCGCTGGTCTCGTGACCCCCGAGGCGTCACCCGAGAGGACACGGGCTAAGCGAGGCGTGCACACCGAACACCTCGCCCCGCTGTTAGCCGAGATGCAAATATTGCCGCGCCAGTTCCCGGGCGGCGTTTGGTGAGCCAACAGTTCCACGGGTTAAAGGTGAGCTCCATTACGGCCGAGACTGCCGAAGCGGTCGTGGTTTCGTTCGAGGTACCCGTGGCGATCGCCGCCAAGTTCGAGTTTGTTGCGGGCCAATACCTGACGTTGCGCGCAAGCATCGACGGGGTAGATCTGCGACGCTCTTACTCCATTTGCTCACCTGTTGGCCTCCAACCATTGAGCGTCGGCATCCGTCAGGTGCCGAGCGGCGTGTTTTCGAGTTGGGTGAACAACGACTTGCGCGTCGGTGACGTGGTACAGGTTTTCGAACCGCAAGGGCGCTTCTCGTTGCCGGATGAACCGGTGTCGAAACGCCACGTCGTCGCAATAGCTGGCGGGGCTGGCATTACGCCTATCTTGTCGATTGCCTCGTCGTTACTCGCAGCCGAACCCGGCAGCAGTTTCGCGCTCATCTACGCCAACCGGACCCAAGCCTCGACCATGTTCAAAGTAGCTCTCGACGACCTAAAGGATCGGTATGTCACCCGGTTCTCGGTGCACAACGTGTTGTCTCGTGAACGTTCCGATTCGCCGTTGTGCGACGGCCGCCTCGACTCTGAACGCCTATCCCTGTTCCTGAGAACGGTGACTCCTGCGGACCGAATCGATCATGCCTTCGTGTGTGGGCCGGGGGATTTCAATGATCTGGTCGAAGGAGCGTTGACCTCAGCGGGGCTCTGCGATGCGCAAATCCACATCGAACGCTTCGGGGTGCCAACGGGAACAGTTGTGGCCCGGACGGCTGCCGACGTCGATACCACGGCAACGGTGCATCTGGTTGTTATTAGAGACGGACGTCGTCATGACCTTGGGCCGGTGTCTCGTGCCTTGAGTGTGCTTGAAGCCGCGTCCGCAGCAGGGCTCGATGTGCCGTATTCGTGCCGCGCGGGCGTATGCACAACCTGTCGAGCCAAGCTGGTTGATGGCGTGGTTCACATGGAGCGAAACTTCGCGCTCGATCGCAACGATGTGGCTGCGGGTTTTGTGCTTACCTGCCAGTCTCACCCGAGGTCGGCGAGCCTCACCGTGTCGTTTGACGAACGCTAGGTGGCGGAGCGTTAAAGCGAGCGGCAGCGAGCAAGCGACGCCGAAGGCGAGCTAGGTGGCGGAGCGTTAAAAGCGAGCGGCAGCGAGCAAGCGACGCCGAAGGCAAGCCAGCCACTCGCAACCGCCGTAACTCACAGGAAAGTCACAGTCAATTCGCAGCTTCACCACCGCGGATGCGGGCAGACTGCATTCATGGGATCTCGCGTACTGGTGCTCGATGACGAAGCAAATATTCGGGACCTCTTGAGCATCGCGTTGCGCCACGTGGGCTACGACGTTGTCACTGCCGCGACCTGCATGGCAGCACGAAACGCACTTATGCAGCAACCGGCCGACCTCTTGGTGTTTGACGTGATGCTCCCCGATGGCGACGGCATTGAACTCTGCCAACGGCTGCGGCGCGATGGAATGAAAACTCCGGTGCTGTTCCTGACTGCACGGGACGCCACCGAGGACAAAGTACGAGGGCTCACCGTCGGAGGCGATGACTATGTGACCAAGCCATTCAGCCTTGAAGAACTCATTGCTCGTGTGCGGGCATTACTTCGCCGCGCCGGCCACGACGAGCACGAAGTAAAGGTGGTGTCGGTCGCCGACCTAACCCTCGACGAAGATTCGTACGAGGTTCGCCGGGCCGGCGAGGACGTGTCGCTGTCGCCCACCGAGTTCAAGCTTCTGCGGTACCTCATGGTCAACTCTGGCCGTGTGCTGTCCAAGGCCCAGATCCTCGACCATGTGTGGCAGTACGATTTTGGCGGCGAGGCCAACGTTGTCGAGACGTATGTGTCGTACCTGCGCAAGAAGCTCGACCCTCTCGGCCCGCCACTCATTCACACGATCCGTGGTGTTGGGTACGTGATCAGGGTCCCGTCGTGACGCTACGTCGGCGACTGCTCTTTGGCCTGCTGTTACTTACTGCGCTAGGCCTCGGCGCAGCGGGTTTCGCCACAACGCGATTGCTGCACCAATCGCTGCTGAATCAGCTCGATGAACAGCTACAGATCAGACGGGAATTCGATCGAGACGGCGATGGGCGAGGACCCCGCAATCCCAATGGCATCGAGCTACCCGGCCGACCTGGTGGCCCGCTCGGTGCCCAGAGCTTTCTGATCGGCCAGTACGACCCCGCCGGGGTGTTCGTTTCCGGAGTTGTTGACTCGGGTTTCGACACATCGGATCAACTCGATCTCGACGTGACTACGGCCCGTGTCGATAAGCCATTTACCGTGTTTACCTCGCAGTCCAACAAGGCGTATCGGGTGATGGTTCGCCCCAATTCCCGTGGCTACTCGGTCACTGCTCTGGAACTCTCGGTTGTTGACGAGACCGTGAACCGTCTAGTGCGCGTTGAGCTTGGTGTGGCTCTCGGCGTTTTGACGGCGATGGGACTGTTGGCCTGGATCTTTGTTCGGCGGGCCCTTCGTCCGCTCGACCGCATGACTAGTACTGCTGTGGCCATCGCGGCCGGAGACCTTTCGGCCCGAGTGGTCGATTCGGATGATGTCACAGAAGTTGGTCGGCTGGGCTCGTCGATGAACACCATGCTGGAGCGGATCGAGGCCGCTTTTGCCGAACAGGCAGCATCCGAAGCGCGCCTGCGTCGTTTCGTTGCTGATGCCTCGCACGAACTTCGCACCCCGCTCACCTCGATCCGAGGGTATGCCGAACTCATGAGGGCCGGCGTCATCAGCGCGTCCGACGAGCGGCACGCTGCGCTCGGCCGGGTCGAGGCCGAGGCGCAACGCATGGGAATGCTGGTTGAGGACATGTTGGTACTCGCCCGCGCCGATCAGGGCCGTCCGCTCACGCAGGAACGTGTCGACATTACTGCCCTCGTACACGGCGCGGTGAGCGACGCTCGGGTGTCTGACCCCGACCGAGCGTGGACGATGGAGCTGTCCGGTGAGCCGATAGTGCTCGGTGACCCGATGCGGCTGCAGCAGGTGGTGGCGAACCTGCTGTCGAACGCCCGTCAGCACACCTCAGCGGGACTACCCGTCGACATCACGGTTCGAACCCTCGATGACATCGCCGAGATCTCAATCCGCGACCATGGCCTTGGAATCGACGCCGCCGAGGCTGCGGCGGTGTTCGAACGGTTCACCCGACTCGATGCTGGTAGGGCCCGAGCAGATGGCGGATCCGGCCTCGGTTTGTCGATCGTGCAATCTCTCGTTGAACAACACGGTGGTTCGGTAGGTGTTCGCAGCCCTATTGGTGGCGGCGCCGAGTTTTGGATCAACCTGCCGTGTATCTCGGAGCCCGCGGTAGCCTGACACGGTGACGACGATGCGAACCGCAACCGCGGGATACTTCGACTGGGCTGCGTCCACACCAATGCGCCCCGAGGCCGTCGATGCCATGATGCCGTTCCTCACCGAACATTTCGGCAACCCGTCCGGTGCCCACGGTGCGGCCCGGCGGGCAGCGCGCGCCCTCGATGAATCGCGAGAGATCGTTGCTCAAGCCCTTGGCGCCGAGCCAGGAGATGTGGTTTTCACCGCGGGTGGAACCGAGGCTGACAACCTGGCCATCGTCGGGTCGATTCGCAGCCGCGAATATCGAGCCGTGTGCTCGGCTATTGAGCATCACGCCGTGCTCGATGTAGTGGTCGCCAACGGTGGCAGGGTGATACCCGTCGACTCCTCTGGAATTATTGACCTCGAGGCGCTCGAAGCAGCGTTGACGCCCGACGTTGCGGTGGTCAGCGTTATGCTGGCCAACAACGAGGTCGGCACTATCCAGCCTTTGCGGCGCATTACCCGCCTCGTGTCGAAGCGTGCGCCATCGGCTGTTATACATACCGACGCCGTTCAGGCTGTGTCATGGGTCGATGTGGCCGATCTTGCGCGTCATGCACAACTCATCTCTATTAGCGCTCATAAATTCGGCGGCCCAAAAGGTGTCGGTGCGCTCGTAGTGCGTCGTGGAACGCGCGTGCATCCAATGCTGCTAGGCGGCGGCCAAGAACGTGAGAGGCGCAGCGGCACGCAGAACGTCGCCGGTGTGGTCGCAATGGCGGCTGCTCTACACATCACCGTCGATGAACGAGAGCGCGAGGTTAAGCGGGTGACCGCATTACGCGACCGCCTGGTCGACACTATGGTTGCTACGGTCCCAGGCGTGACCGAAACGGTTGATCGTGATCTCAAGATTGCCGGTAACGCTCACATACTGGTGGCCGGAGTCGAGAACGAAGCATTGTTGTTTCTTCTTGACCGTGCTGGCGTGTGTGCGTCTGCGGCATCGGCGTGCGCGAGCGGCGCCATGGATCCCAGCCATGTTCTCGCAGCTCTCGGCGTCGACCGAGCCGCGGCATTCGGCGCGCTTCGTCTCAGCCTCGGGTTTGGCTCCACCGACGTCGACGTCGATCATCTACTCGGAGTTCTGCCCGGGGCCATTGCTCAACTACGTGGCAACTGACATGGCTTCGGTACTCGTTGGTATGTCGGGCGGTGTCGATTCCAGCGTGGCTGCTGCTTTGCTGGTCGAGGCTGGCCACGACGTTGTCGGTGTCACGATGAAGTTGTGGGGTGGCGATAGCGATACTGGCTGTTGCTCGGTGAGCGATGTCGAAGACGCTCGACGTGTGGCACAGCAACTCGGAATAGATCACCTGGTCTTCAACTTCACCGACGACTTCGATCGCCATGTCGTGCAGCCGTATGTTCAAGCCCATATCGACGGTCATACGCCAAATCCGTGCATTGAATGCAACCGCCATCTCAAGTTCGAGCGTTTGTCGACACGGGCCAAACTTCTCGGTTTCGATGCTGTCGCGACTGGTCACCATGCTCGTGTCGTTGCCGATCCGTCAGGCCAGTTGCGGCTCGCTCGCGGTGCCGACCCGGCCAAGGACCAGAGTTATGTCGTGCATATGCTCGACGGGCCAGGGCTAGAGCATTCGATGTTTCCGGTTGGTCACCTGCATAAGTCCGACGTTCGCGCTCAAGCGGTTCGTCTTGGTTTGCGCACCGCCAGTAAGCCCGACAGCCAAGACGTGTGTTTCATCACCCGGTCGTCGGGTCGAGCTGCGTTCCTGGGTCATCGAATCCCGTTGCGTCCCGGTCGCGTGGTCGACACCGCCGGGGTACAGGTCGGCTCGGTCGACGCCATCGAACTGGTAACCATCGGCCAAAGAAAAGGCCTCGGACTGCCTGGCGGCGGCAACCCGATGTACACGCTTGGGGTCGACATAGCGTCCGCCACGGTAACGGTTGGATCGCCCGAGGAACTCGTGCGTTCAGGGGTAGTGCTTGTACAGATGTCGTGGACCCACGCCGCGCAGGAAGGCACGGTCAAGGCACAAGTTTCCGCTCACGGGGTCGCGCAGGCTGCGTACGCGCGGGTTACCGGTGAGGTTGTTGTTGTCGAATGGCACGTTCCACAGCGGCAGGTGGCCCCGGGCCAAAGTGTCGTGCTGTACGACGAAACTGACACCTACGTTTTGGGTGGGGGAATCGCCAGCAGCATCAGTGCAACCCCGGCGGCAATCAGCCCGAACACCTGAATTCGTCGCAGCCGCTCTTTCTCCACCACTCGGGCAAGGACGACTGTGGCGGCCGGATAGAGCGACGTGAGCACAGCGGCGATCGACAATGATGTGTGGGTTCGGGCGAGGATGTAGAGCGCGTTTGCTCCCATGTCGAGCACGCCGGCCACCGAGGCCAGGGCTCGGTCAACTCGTAACGGCACGAGGCTCACGCCGGCGGAACGGGCCATAACCGAAGCCATCAACAATCCGACGGGTCGGGCGGCCACCAAGGGCCACAGTCCGGCGTTGTCGGCAGTTCGCCCGAGAAAAACGAACACGCCACCAAATCCCAAGCCAGCAATCATGGCGAGGCCAAGTCCGGTGCGTTTGGCCGAACCGTCCGACGTTGGACCTAGCCCAACAAGGCTGATGGCCACGAGTGCAAATATCAGGCCGATACTGCCCCATCGGGTGAGTGTGTCGCCGCTCGCCAGGCCGACAGCCAAGGGAACAACGGCGGCGATTACTGCCGTCGTTGGCGACACGATGCTCATCGTGCCGATTGCCAAAGCCCGGTACAACGACAGCAACCCTATGCCGCCCGCCATGCCTGTGAGCACCCCGAGGGTTACTGAATTCCACGTGAACCCGCTGCTCGGCACTATGAACGCCAGCGGTACGGCAATGATCCAACCAATCACCATCGACCACGCAGTCACGCTCGTTGAATGTGACCGTTTCGAGGCGAGGCCGCCGCTGAAGTCGCCTGCGCCGTAACATGCCGCGGCCAAGATGGCGAGTAGAACACCCATCAGGTGCGCAGGCCGCGTTCGGCTGCGGCGGCCAGGACCCGACCGGGTCGCGATGGGCTGAACATCACTGCTTGCACATGCAAGCCTGTGCCACCTGGTTGTTTGAAGGTGCCGGCTTTGACCACGGTTGTGAAGGCCTTGAGTTGGAGCTCGACGGCCGGACCGAGGGCCGAGGCGGTGAGGTCAGCGGCCTGAGTATCACTGCGGGCCAGCGTGAATGACGCAATAGACTTCTTGGTGAACATGGCCGTATCGGCGAGGCCAACATGGTCGTGGAGCACGAATCCCGATGGGACGAAAACGGCAAACCGTCGGCTCAGCCGATGGCATCGTCGCGCGAACCCCACCACCACGACAGCTGCGGCGGCGCTGAGCGCTACCCCCCACAGCCACAAATCAGCTCCAAATACGAGCACACCCGCTATGGCGAGCAGTGCAGTAATCAGCCAAGCGATCGGCAACAACCCCAGTACCAATGGACCTGGTGGGCGAAGCGGAAATCGAGTTTCGTCCCCGTAGGCCGAGCCTTGGATGAACTCCTGGCCGACATCGGCCGACAGTACGGCCAGTGTGGCCGTCAACGAGCTTGCAGCGGCTACCACGAGGCCTGCCGTGGATACGCCCCCATGTAGCCAGGCGAGTGCGCTGACCAACATGGCGCCCGGCACCACGATTCGGCTGATTGTGAGCGACACTGTAGACGGCAGTAGGAGGGCGGTAAGGGCGATGAGCCACGTCAACCACAACCCAATGCTGGTGACTTGTTGCATCAGCGTCGACTCGTCGGCGAGCGTTTCGGCGAGTGCGTTGCCAACGGTGAACGGTGCCACCAGCCAGGCAATGCGCGCCAACCAAACAAGCGGTTTGTTACTGAACACGGTCCACGGTTTATCGTTCTTGCTCCCTTCCATCCAAGCTGATGGTTTGGTTGGGAGTGCGATTCCAGTGTTTGGCGTTGAGGTGGGTTGATTCATGCACTATCCAATTGGAGCAGTTACGGGAATTGGCCCCCTGCCGTTCACTGATCCGCGCGCTGCAGTCGAGTTCTCGCTCGCCCATTGTCCTCAACTTGCCTTTGTTCCCATTCTCTCGTCGCCCGACCCACTTCACACGCTGATAACTCAGTCGGTGGTTGGTCTCGATGGGGTGTGGACCGACGGCGACCACGCGTTGCACGTGACCCCGGAACGACTCCACCCCTTGTCGAGGGTTGCGCCCGATTTGTCGCATCCGTCGTTTGATCCCTTGCACGCGTTCGTCGAAGCGGGCCGTGGCTATTCGGGTCCAATCAAATGGCAGTTGGCTGGGCCCCTCAGCGTAGGGCTCGCTCTCATGGGGCATGGCGTTCCGACGGCTACTGCGTTTGGGGTCGCTGTCCGTTCGGTGCGTGCCACCGCCCGAGTGGTTCAAACGCATCTGGCTCAGGCATTCCCGAACTCTCGCCAGTTGGTCTTGCTCGATGAACCCCGCGGATCGATCATCTGGTGTCCCGGATTTCCGCTCGCTCCCGACCACGCAATCGACACGCTCTCGGCGTCGTTGGCGGCCATAGAGTCCCTGGTCGACGTTGGTGTGCACAACCGGGGAGTTGTCGACTGGGGTTCACTTATCGCTGCCGGTCCAGGTGTCGTGAGCCTCGATATCCATGTGCTCGATGCCACCTTGACTCCCGCTCTGCAGCCGTTCCTCGAACGCGGTGGCCTAGTCGCGTGGGGTGTTGTACCAACCGACGGCCCGTTGCGGTCGTCCGGGTTGGTGTACTGGCGCAAAGTTGTCGAGACCTGGAACGAATTGGCCTCCACAGGCTGTGATGCGCAACGTCTGTCTACCCAAGCGCTCATCACGCCGGTTGGCGGCCTGCAAGACCATTCCCCGGCCCAAGCCGCCAACGCGTTCCGACTGGCCAACGAGGTTTCGCAGCTGTTAGTCGAGGCGTCATCGGCCGGACGCGGCAGTGGCCGACCAACACATGGCTGACCCACACAGTGTCGACCGGGTCCGAGCGTTACGAGACACGCTGCGCCATCACAATGATCGGTACTACCTGGCCGACGATCCCGAAATTTCCGATGCCGAGTACGATGAACTTGTCCGCGAGCTGCAGGGTTTGGAACAAGCGAATCCCGACCTTGCGACCGACGGCTCGCCTTCACGGCGCGTCGGCGGGTCGGTGGGAGCAACATTTGCGCCCGTCACCCACAGCGCGGCGATGATGAGCCTCGACAATGCCATGGACGAGTCCGAGCTGCGAGCGTGGGGCGACCGGGTGTCACGCGGCCTAGATGGAGCCGCCGGGCAGTTCGTTTGCGAACTCAAAATCGACGGGCTCGCCATGAGCTTGAGGTACGAGGCTGGCAGGTTGGTTCAGGCGGCTACGCGAGGCGACGGCCGTGTCGGTGAAGATGTCACGGCCAACGTTCTCACCATCGGCGATGTACCGCAACGACTGCGTGGTGCACCCGCCGTCCTGGAAGTTCGTGGTGAGGTGTACATGTCGCTCGCCGCATTCAACGCGCTCAACGATCGACAAGGCGCCCTAGGCGACAAGCAGTTTGCCAACCCACGAAACGCTGCCGCCGGAAGCCTTCGACAAAAAGACCCTCGCGTTACTGCCAGCCGGGAACTGTCGATCTGGTGTTATCAGATCGGTCTCGTCGAGGGTGGGCCAACGTTTGGCGATCATGCCGAGAGCATGGCGTGGCTAGGTTCGCTTGGTTTCACCATCAACCCTCAAACGCGTGTCGTCGACGGTCTCGATGGCGTGTACGCCTTCGCCCGCCGGTGGCAAGCACATCGCCATGAATTGGCGTACGAGATCGACGGAGCGGTCGCAAAGGTCAATAACTTCGAGCAACGCCAGCGGCTCGGCGTTACATCCAAAGCCCCGCGGTGGGCGATTGCCTACAAGTTTCCTCCCGAGGAACGCTTCACGCTGTTACGAGACATTCAGGTCTCGGTCGGTCGTACCGGGCGCACCACACCGTTCGCTGTCCTAGAGCCAGTCTTTGTCGGTGGGTCAACCGTTGGCATGGCCACCTTGCACAACCAGGATCAAGTTGCGTTGAAAGACGTACGCCCCGGCGACACGGTGGTAGTCCGCAAAGCGGGCGATGTTATCCCCGAAGTTGTGGGCCCCGTCCTGTCCAAACGCCCCGATGGTCTAGCCCCCTGGGTGTTCCCCGCACGGTGCCCATGCCCGCTCGACACCGAACTCGTTCGAATCCCCGGCGAAGCCGACACCCGCTGTGTGGAACGCGACTGCCCGTTTCAACGCGATGCCCGCATCATTCATTTCGCCAGCCGCGGTGGCATGGATATCGAGGGGCTCGGTGACAAGACCGTGTTCGCGCTGAGCGATCGCGGGCTCCTGGCTGACGCTGGAGACATCTACACCCTTACCCGCGATCATCTGATCACACTCGACGGATTTGGTGAGTTGTCGGCCAACAAACTCTTGGCATCCATCGCCGAGTCGAAATCTCGTCCGCTGCCCCGGCTCTTGGTGGCGCTGGGATGCAAAAATCTTGGCCCCTCGGCCAGTGTTGCTCTGGCTGCGACGTTCGGCAATCTTCGGTCCATTATGGCTGCAACACAGCCCGATCTCGCAACAGTTGAGGGTGTCGGACCTGTCATCGCCGCATCGGTAACCCGCTGGTTTGGTCAACCCCGCAACGCTGCGATGATCGACAAGTTTGAAGCGGCCGGGGTCGAGTTCGGCAACGTCGAACGCAGCTTGCTCCCGCAAAACTTGGTTGGCCTCGCCATCGTGGTTACTGGTTCGCTTGATGGTTTCAGCCGTGACTCTGCCGAAGCGGCGATAGTGGGTCGCGGAGGTAAGAGCCCGGGCAGTGTGAGCAAGAAAACCACTGCTGTGGTTGTCGGCGTCGATCCTGGGGCGAGCAAACTCACCAAAGCCACAGAGCTGGGAGTGCCGATCCTCGACGAAGCCGGGTTTGTCTACCTACTTGAAAACGGGCATCTGCCCGAAGTCTTGTCGACACCTTGAGCCGCGCCGGAGAGCCGGTCGCTACGGTGCTCTCATGTCCCAAGGTCGCGTGCGAGATGACGCTGGTTTCCAATCCCTGGAGTTCGTAGTGCTGTTCCCAGTGGTGCTGGTACTCGCCGGGTTCGCGGTCTTTGCGCAGCGAACAGCTACAGCCAACAGCGAGGTGCGTGTAGCTGCTCGCCATGCGGCTCGTGCTGCGTCGATCGCTGGCGCTGGCGAGCGCACCGAGCGGGCTCGTGACTTTGCGACACGCTCGCTGACCATCGGTCGGCATTGTGTCGGAACTCCCGATGTTTTCGTTTCGAGTCGGCTGACCGGTCCGGTCGAAATGGTGGAGGTTACCGTTCGGTGCCGAGCATCGACGCTGTTTGGTCAGCGGACCATCGTCGGAGCGGCCGCCGAACCGGTCGACGTACTCAGGTGACTTTGAAGCTCCAAGCGAACTGCTTGGCCGTAACAGGGTCTTCGCACAGCTTCCAGTAGCGGGCGATGATCTGGTGTTCACCTGGCGCGAATCGTTCTATGGTGGCTCCGGGTGACGGTTGAAAGTACACCGTGTTTTGGCCGGGGTCGAACACTGCGTCTCGGCCCAGGAACGGTGTTGTCGTAATGGCGCAGTCATTTTTTGAGAGGTCGTACGTGGGAATGATCTGGCCGTCTACTACAAGCTCACCGCGGTAACCCGCCGACAGGTCGATGCCAATCTGAGCCTGGCGCAGAACGAGATCGCCGGGGCCGGGTACCAGTCGGTCGACGCCAGCAGGAACGCTCGTAGATTGATCGCCCGTAACGGCGGTCATCAACCCGCGGGCGATAAACACGAGGCTCGCCGAAATGAGCATTGATGTGACTAGGCGCCGCTTGTTGAGCTTGATTGCCATGGTGTCATGATGCCCGCTGGGGGGATGCCGCCGCCAGACGGGTTACGCCCACTAGATTTGTTCACGAAATGGCAAGCGTTGGAGATGACCAGATTGGCCGCGTTCTGGGATCGCGTTATCGGCTGGTGATGCCGGTGGGTACGGGCGCGTCCGGAACCGTGTTCCAGGCCGACGATGTACAGCTGCGCCGCCCGGTTGCTGTGAAGCTGTTACACCCGTCGCTTGCCGGCGATCCCTCGTTCATCAAGCGGTTCCGGGCCGAAGCCCAACAGGCCGCGGCCCTCAGTCATCCCAACATCATGGCGGTGTTCGACTGGGGCGAGGACAATGGGACGTCGTACCTCGTTCTGGAGTATCTCGCCGGTGGCAGCCTGCGAGCCATGCTCGACCGCGGTCGGTTGCTGTCGCCCAGCCAAGCTGTGCTTGTTGCCCTAGAGGCGGCGCGCGGGCTCGATTATGCCCACAAACGCGGCGTTGTCCATCGTGATATCAAGCCCGCCAACTTGCTGTTCGGTGACGAAGGTCGGTTGCGGGTGGCTGATTTCGGATTGGCTCGTGCCATCAGCGAAGCCAATTGGACCGAGCCCGATGGCATGATGCTGGGCACTGCTCGGTACGCGTCACCGGAACAGGCCACGGGCAAGGCCCTCACCGGCAAGACCGACGTGTACTCGCTCACCTTGTCGATCATCGAGGCTGTCACCGGCACCGTTCCATTTTCGGGCGAAACCACCGTCGCCACACTCATGAACCGTCTCGGCAAACTGATGCCGGTAAGCGCCGACCTCGGACCGCTTGCTGCTGTACTCGAGCGCAGCGGTCGGCCCGACCCCGACGAACGATCAGATTCGGCCGAACTTGCCCGTGCGCTGCTGTCCGCAGCCGAGAAGCTCCCGAGGCCAGTGGCTTTGCCGCTTGTAGCGTCTAGCGCCCGCCCACGCGATCTCACAAGCGCCCACCCTGTCGGTGTGGCCCATCTTCCTGTCGGCCCGGCCGGATTCGCTCCAGCTCCAGCGCCGGCACCGATGCCACCACCGGTCATTGAACCGCTCGAATCGCTCGACTTCAACGACTTTTCCCCCATCAGCGGAGTAAAAGAACCCGACGGCTGGTCCGATGTCGTACCCACTGTGGTGCTGGCTCGAAAGCCCAAGAAGCGCAAACTCGGTCGTGCTGCTTGGTATGGCATTACGGCGGCATGTCTTTCTGGTCTCCTGCTTATAGCGGGACTCAGCCTCAAGACGGGCAAAACTCAAACGTTTGCGGTGCCGTCGATGCTCGGTATTTCCGAGGGTGAAGCCCGAAACCAGGTGAGTCCGAATAATTGGGTCGTCGACGTAGTACGTGAAAAGAATGACGAGCGGGCCAAGGATCAGATCATTCGTCACGAGCCGGCCGGGGGCGAACTCAAGAAGGGTGGAACCCTCACCCTGTGGGTTTCCGACGGCCCAACGCTGTCGAAACTTCCGGAACTCACCACTCGCAGCCAGGCCGATGCTACGAAGCTGCTCACCGATCAGAAACTGGCCATCACGGTTCTCGGTCAGGAATACGACGAGGTCGCTGCTCCCGATGTGGTACTTCAGTGGACGTTGAATGGGCAAACTATCGGGGCCGGAACCGAGGTGCCGAAGGGAACGTCGATCGAGGTGGTCACCTCGAAGGGGCCCGCACCACGCAAGGTGCCCGAGATCCGCAGCATGAATTGGGAACAAGCCAAGGCTGCGGTCGAGTCGGTCAACCTGTTACCGGTTCGCATCGATGATTTGTTCAGCGATAAATGGCCCGCGGGGATCGTTGCTCGCATCGAACCTGGGGTCGATACCGAAGTTCCACGCGGAACCGAGGTTCGCATCGGCATCTCTAAAGGCCCCGACGTAGTTGAAGTGCCGCAGATTTATGGCAACTCGCTCACAAAAGCCGTCGAAATTCTCACCGCGGCCGGTCTCGTGCAAGGCACCATCGAAGGGCCCATCACTCGAATTGTGATTGGTTGTGATCCTCCCCCGGGCACCGTTGTCAAGCGGGGTACCGTCGTCAAATTGCGTCTCGGCTAGGACTGCAAGGTACCGTTCCTGACGAGTCGATCGAACCATGATCGACCGAACGGGAGACATCTATGGGCGCACTACAGGGGCGAGTCGCAATTATTACCGGGGCGGGTCGCGGCATTGGTCGCGAGCACGCACTCCTGTTCGCGGCCGAAGGAGCCAAAGTCGTCGTCAACGACCTTGGCGGTGCCAATGACGGCAGTGGAACCGACACCACCCCGGCGCAACAAGTTGTCGACGAAATCATCGGCATGGGCGGTGAGGCCGTAGCCAATTACGACAATGTCGCCGATTGGGAGGGTGGGCAACGGTTGGTTAATTGCGCTGTCGAAACGTTCGGGGACCTCGACATCTTGGTCAACAATGCCGGCATTTTGCGTGACCGAGTCCTTATCAACATGACCGAGGAAGAATGGGATGCAGTCATAGCAGTTCACTTGAAAGGTCACTTCGTACCCACGCGTTGGGCCGCGGCCTATTGGCGCGAACAGACCAAAGCCGGTATCGACAAGCCCCGCAACGTTGTCCATACCTCGTCGACATCGGGGCTGTTCTCGAACCCTGGCCAAACAAACTACGGTGCCGCGAAGTCGGGCATAGCTACGTTTTCTCAGATCGCCGCCAAAGAGCTCAAGCGCTACAACGTCAAGTCAAACTGCATCGCACCTGCGGCCCGCACCCGCCTTACCTTGGCGACACCTGGTCTAGGTGATGTGCTGAAAGAGCCTGAGTTCGGTGGATTCGACAAGTGGGATCCGGCCAACATTTCGCCGCTTGTTGCCTACCTCGCAAGCGAGGCCTGCAAATTCACGGGCGAGACCTGGTTCGTTCAGGGCGGTACGGTGAAACGTTTTCGTAGTTGGGAGTTTGGCGATTCTGTGGAGAGAGACGACCGCTGGGATGTTGCCGGGCTCACCATGGCGCTCAACACGCTGTCGTCGTAGCTGCTATTTACAGGCGGTTTGCAGTTCGCCTTTCACGCTGTCGGGAGTGGCGTAGCCCGGCAGCGTGCGGACCTGACGGCCCGACTCGGGGTTCACTCGCTTGCCGGTGACATCTACAACCCACTCGGCGCAGTACAGCACCGTGCGGTTTCCCTCCGGTCGGCTCTCGTGGGCGACGAGGCCGAGCCGCGTGCGATACGACGATGTTGTTCCAACTTGTCCGACAGTTACTGGAATAACCGTTGATCGGTCGAGGTACTTGTAGCCGGAAAGGTCGCCGGTGTGGGCCGGGTTGAGCGACCGTACCGAATCGGCGTTCTTGGATGCCAGTGCGGTTGCATACTGTTGGGCCAGATTGGCAACGCTGGTGACAGTCGCTGCGCTCGGACCGACGAGGGCTGCGGTCGGTGGAACCGCGGCAGCGGTGATAATGGGTCTGGCGGTGGTAACCACTGCCCTAGCTGTAGTCACCGCGGGAGCCGACGCAACTGCAGCCGCCGGCGTAGTAACCGTCTCTCGTACGGCTGCTGTCTGTGGCGTGGCCCCGGCAACGGTGGTTGCTGCGGCCGCGACCTTCGTCGCGCTGGCCGGGACGTTACTGAGAGTGCCCGATGGAGCGGCAGGAACCGCCGACTTTACCGTTGTCCTTTTGGTGTCGGTTTTGAACACCGACATGGCCAAGGCCCCGAGGGCCAGCAACGCCACCAAGCTAAAGAACGCAATGAATCCGAACGGGCCAACGGTGCGTCCGAAGTTCCAACGGTCTCGCCTCGACATGTTCATCACTGTGGTATCGGCCGATGCCGACTGAGTGCGTGGGGCGGGGGTCGGCGCAGCACTCGCCGATGCCGTTGGGGTGGAAGCGGCCATCGGTGCCGTTGGAGCGCTCGCAGTTGGCGCGCTAGCTGCTTGCGCGCTAGCTGCTGCGGCGGCCACGGTTGGCAGCACCGACGTGGAGGTCAAGACGTCGGACCAGCCGCGAACGTTAACGCCGCAGTGGCCGCAGTTGCGCATCTCGGCCGTGAGGTACGTTCCGCAGGCGCTGCACACCATACGGAGCGAGGCAGCGGCTGCTGCGGCTACCGAGTTCGCTGCAGGCGCGGGAGCGGAGGGACGAATGCTCATCCGCTGCGCCGTGGAATTGTCGGCAAGCGCAGCGCGGACCTCGGGTCGAGGATCGTGAGCGAGGCGTTCAAGCAGATGCACCGGCGTGCTTTCATTGGCTGCTAGGTGATGATGCACCTCGGGCCAGCCGTCAAAGAGGCGAGAAAATACGATCTCAGATGTACGAGAGTCTGCAGCCCATAGGCGGGCAGTTTCCAGGTCGTAGTACTCGCGGCGCTGACTGGCCACTGGCTCTGAATTGCTCATAACCATAATGTTACGGCGAATTAGAGGATTGTTATCGCCTTCAGCTCTTGAGCTGCCTGCGCCGCACGCTCAGAACGCGGTGCCGACTGCAGCATCAAGAGCTTGGTCATGTCGCCTTGGATCTTTATGCGACCACCCATAAACGCCTGCATCGCCGCGTCTTGATCCTGATCAATCAACATCGACTTTGCGGTGACGTAGTCGGTTGTGACCGTGACATCGGGTTTGTCGAGATGGCCCTGCTCGAGCACGGGCCGCCCGCTCGACGTGTCGAGGTGGGTGTGTATGTCGCCGTCGCCGAACGGCACGTCGGTGATGATCTGGTTGGCACGAACCTTCACGGGAACATCTGGGATCTCATCGATGTACTTGCCGGCAAGCTGCCGCGCCGCTGCAAACCACGCATCTGACAGGAACTGGTGCATACCGGACAGGATACGGTTCCCAGCATGCAACGCGGTCATTTCCAAGACGAACACGAACAGTTCCGATCGAGCGTGCGCGCATGGATCGCCAAAGAGATCACACCTCACTTCCTACTGTGGGAAGAGGCCGGAATTGTGCCCCGCGAAATCTTCGCGTCGGCCGGCCGCAACGGTTTTCTCGGGATGTCGATCCCCGAGGAATACGGCGGGGGCGGTGTACGCGATTTCCGCTACAACCAGGTGTTCACTGAGGAGGTCGCCGCAGCCAATATCTCAGGTGCCGGTCTCGGCCTCACCCTGCACAACGACATCACCATTCCGTACTTCCTGGAATACTGCACGCCTGACCAGAAGCGACGATGGTTACCCGGTCTGGCCTCGGGTGAATTGATCACCGCTATCGCCATGACCGAACCATCCATCGGGTCCGACTTGGCCTCCATGACGACAACTGCAGTGCGCGACGGCGACTCGTATGTGGTGAACGGCTCCAAGACATTTATTACCAATGGCATCAATAGCGACTTGATCATCACGGCAGTCAAGACTGACCCGACCCAAAAGCACACCGGAATGAGCCTCGTGGTTATTGAGCGGGGTATGCCAGGCTTCGAACGCGGGAGAAACCTCGACAAGCTGGGAATGCACAGTCAAGACACGGCCGAATTGTTCTTCAACGACGTGCGGGTGCCGGTCGAAAATCGGTTAGGCGACGAGGGTATGGGCTTTCGGTACTTGGCCACTAACCTGGCCCAGGAACGATTGAGCATCGCCATGATGGGCGTAGCAGCGGCACGCAGCGCTCTGAATATGACCTTGGAGTATGTGAAGGAGCGCAAGGCGTTCGGGCAGCCAGTCGGCAGCTTTCAGAACTCCAAATTTGTGCTGGCCGAGGTGGCTACCGAGGTTGAAATCGGCCAGGCGTACATCGACAAGAGTGTTAGCGAACTCAACGCCCGTCGCCTCACACCTCAGGATGCGTCGATGGCCAAATGGTGGTGCACCGAGCTGCAAAAACGAGTTGTCGATCGATGCCTACAATTGTTCGGGGGGTATGGCTACATGATGGAGTACCCCATTGCTCGGGCGTACGCCGATGCGCGCATTACCACTGTGTACGGCGGTACGACCGAGATCATGAAAGAGATCATTGGTCGCGGGTTGGGTCTTTAAAGCTTTCAAGCATTCCAGCGCACGAGCGCCGGGCGTTCTCGCTTCCACCCCAGGACGCTGATACCGGTGGGGTCGAGAACGAATTGGGCTGCGAACAACGGTGCGGCACCCAACCATCGAGCCGCCAGCATGCACAGGAAATGGCTATGGGCAAAGATCAGGACGTCGCCGTCGATGGCTCGGACTGTCGCAATGGCGCGGTCGGCGCGGGCGGCCACGTCATCGATGGTTTCGGCGTTGCCTTCGTATCCATCGGTCCAATTGTCCCAACCGGGCCGATCGATGAGAATCTCGGCTCTGGTGCGACCATCGTCAGCCCCATAATTCACTTCCATGAGATTCGGGTCGGGTATCGCCGTCGCAAAGCCAGCGAGCTCTGCGGTGCGTGCGGCGCGTCGTAACGGCGACGTATAGACCGCAGCGAACGGGCCAAGCTTGGCCAATTCGGGCTGAAGTCTTCGAGCCGCTTGTTCACCCTCGGGTAGAAGGGAGAGATCGGTTCGCCCGGTGAAGCGGCCACTGTGGGACCACTCGGTATGGCCGTGGCGCACCACGACGAGTTTGTTGGTCACGTCGGCGGGTACCAGCCACCGGGAACGAGTTGGTCGGCGGTCGCTGGCCCCCACGTGCCTCGCTCGTAGGTATGTACAGGGCCTGGGTTGTCGAGCAGTGGTTGGACGACACGCCACGTTTGCTCAACGATGTCCTGGCGGGCGAATCGGCGTGGCAGCCCTTGGATGGCATCCCAGAGGAGCCGCTCGTACGCCTCTCGGCGTTCGCCGAGCGCGGCAGCAAAGTCGCAGCTCAGATCAACGCTCTCTGAGTCCAGGTATTGCCCGGGAGTCTTGGCCTGCACCGTCAGTGTGACCCCGTCGTTCTTGCCGAGCCGGAAACGAATGAGGTTTCGCTTGGGGAGGGCGCCGTCAGGGTGTTCGTCGAACAACATGCGAGGTGGTTCGCGCAGCTCAACGACACATTCAGTAGCGGCTGAGGTGAGCCCCTTTCCGCAGCGAACCCAGATTGGCACGCTGGCCCAGCGCCAGCTTTCAATCGTAAGCCGGGCGGCCACGAACGTCTCAACAGTTGAGCCGGGTGTGACACCGGGTTCGTCCAGGTACCCAACGTATTGACCACGCACAACGTCTTCACAATGAATGGGTTGTAGTGCAGCGAACACCTTGGCTTTCTCGTCTTGCAGATGATTGGACTCGGGCCCGACAGGAGGCTCCATGCATAACAACGCCAGTACCTGAAGTAGGTGATTTTGCAAGATGTCGCGGACGGCACCGACAGAATCGTAGAAACTGCCGCGTCCTTCGACCCCAATGCTTTCCGACATGGTGATCTGAATTTGGCGTACGTAGTTACGATTCCAGACCGGTTCAAGCAACGTATTCGAGAATCTGAAGACCAGCAGATCTTCGACGCTTTCCTTGCCAAGGTAGTGATCGATCCGAAAAATTCGTTCTTCGGGGAACACCGTGTGCAGCGTGCGGTTCAATTCCTGGGCACTAGCGAGGTCTCGGCCGAACGGCTTTTCGACCACGATGCGTCCGCGTTCGGCGAGGCCGACCTTTGCGAGAGATTCGATAACGGTGGGGAAAGCCACTGGCGGAATTGCGAGGTAGAACACCGCGGTCTTGGATCCGAGTTGATCGAGGCATCCTCGTAACGCCTCGAACGTCGTGAGGCTTGAGTAGTCACCGGTGACGAGGTGAAGGCCCGTCGTTAGGGCATCGACCAAGATGTCGTTTGTGTTGCCCATATGGTCATGCAGCGATTGACGGGCGTGGGCCTGGAACGCTTCGTCGGTCCAGCTGTCGCGGGCAAGGCCGATGATGGGTAGGTCGACGCCTTGATGACGAATGATGTTGTACAGCGCAGGGAACAACTTGCGCTTGGAAAGATCCCCCGTCGCGCCGAAGATCACTAGCGCGTCGGCTATCGGTTGTTGCGACATGGTTAGGACCTCTTTTCGTGGTGGCCACCGAACTGCTGGCGCATGGCGCTGAGCAGTTTGTTGGCGGTGTCGTCGTTTCCGCGGCTCGAGAAGCGGCTAAAGAGCGCAGCGGTGATGACGGGCGCGGGAACACCTTCGTCGATGGCGGCCAACGCGGTCCAGCGGCCTTCACCCGAGTCGCTGACGTGCCCGTTGAATCCCTCGAGGTTAGGGTTGTCGTGCAGCGCCTGGGCGGTCAGGTCCATCAGCCAACTGGAAACCACGCTCCCCCGTCTCCAGAGTTCGCTAATGGCGCCGAGGTCGAATTGGTATTGGTAGGCATGCGGGTCGCGCAGTGGGGTGGTTTCGGCATCGTGTTGTTGATCGGCCCGTCCAATGCCAGCGGTGGCCAGAATATTGAAGCCCTCGGCGTAGGCGGCCATCAGGCCATATTCGATGCCGTTGTGGACCATTTTGACGAAGTGACCGGCGCCAGAGGGACCGCAATGCAGCCAGCCCTTTTCCTCTTGCGTCACCTTTCCTTTGCGGCCCTTGGTCCTGGGTGCTGACGCCGAGCCGGGAGCGAGGCTGTCGAGGGCAGGTGCTAGTCGCTTGACGGCGTTCGCGTCGCCGCCGACCATCATGCAGTAGCCGCGTTCTCGGCCAAATACGCCGCCGGAGGTACCAATGTCGAGGTAGTTCACGCCTTGCGTTGCTAAGGCTGCTGAGCGGGTGAGGTCGTCGCGGTAGTAGCTGTTGCCGCCATCAATGATCGTGTCGCCCTTCTTCAGCAGGGGCGCCAAGGTCTCGATGGTGCTGTCAACGAACGCGGCTGGAACCATTATCCAGAGTGCTCGCGGCGGCTTGAGGGCGGCTACGAGTTCCTCGGGGGAGTAGGCCGGGGTAGCGCCCTCCTTGGCCAGTGCTTGTACGGCATCCGTGTTGACGTCGTACACGACGCACGTGTGGCCCGCGGCCATGAGACGACGAACCATGTTGGCACCCATGCGCCCAAGACCAATCATTGCTAGTTGCATACCGCCAGGCTATTCGGTCAGCTATTCGGTGAACCACCCGCCGTCAGGGTGCAGGATCTCGCCGGTGAAATAGCTCGACTCGTCCGAGGCGAGGAATAGGGCGGCATTGGCGATTTCTCTGGGTGTTCCCTTACGGCCCATGGGGATGCCAGCGAAGAGTTCTGCGCGCCGTTCCTCGGGGACGAAATCGATGAGCTTGGTCATGTTGGTATCGATGAACCCGGGACCGATGGCATTGACCCGGATGTTGGCCTTGGCGAGTTCGCGTGCGGCCTTCTTTGTCAGCATCCAGACGCCGGCTTTGGAGACTGTATACGCGGTAGGGCCGGCGTCGGGGTGTTTGGCCGCGATGGACGCGATGGTGATGATTGAGCCCGGGGTGCCGGCATCGAGCATCTTGACGGCGCATGCTTGCAGGGCGAGGAATGTGCCGGTCAAGTTGACGTCGATGACCCGTTGCCAGTCGTCGAGTTCGATGCTAACGAAGGCGCGACCCGGCTGGTCGGCATACTCAAGTTGACCCATTGCCCGTTTGACGTCGCGTTCAATGTCGCCGGAGTAGTAGTCGGCGTGACTGATTCCTGCCGCGGTCACCACGATGTCGATTCGTCCGTACGTGTCGATAGCAGTTTGGGCGACCTGCTCGTTGTCGATGCGACTCGATGCGTCGAGCCGACAAAAGACCGCTTGTCCGCCCTGTTTCCGAATGGCGGCTACCGCTTCGTGGCCGGGGGCTTCGAGAAGGTCGGCGATGACGATATGGGCGCCTTCTTCAGCGAACCGTTCGGCGCAGGCACGCCCGATGCCGTTGCTCCCCCCGGTGATGACTGCAACCTTGTTGGCGAGACGTTTGGTCATGGCGAAAGTATCTCACGGGGGGAGCGTGGGTTCGGGTGTGTTGGGGTTACGGGTGTTGGGGTTCGGGTGTGTTGGGTTACGGGCACCTTGACCATGTTCGTTCGTGCCCGTGGCGCCGATTCGGTATCGATTCGGCGCCACGGGCGGCGGAGCAACTGGGGATCGGCGCTCTGGTTGTACTCCCAGCCGCGACGGTGGCCGCAATCGGCGGGGCGACGGGCCACGGGCGGCGGCGCTGTGTGAGCTGCGGAAAACTATCGCGCACCCCCTTGTCAGACTGTCGCGGTAAGCCTTACGACCTTGAAGTGGAGAAGAAGTCATGGCAATCATCACCAGGCACGACATGGTGCCCATTCGGGAGGCGATCTCCCCCGAGCAACGCCGAACGCTCACTACTCTTTACGACACTGTTCGTTGTGAGATGGACGCCATCGTCAATGAGGCTGAAGTCATCATGGAGCGTCGTCGGGAGTTACTCGACGACGCTGTGCGCGTCCGCCAGCGACTCTGGCCCAAACGGCATTGGCAAGGTCGGCGACGTCCTCCGCCCGATGCCCCGCCACTCCCGCCACTGCGCCAGGGTGCTCGTGTTATCGGTGGTAGGGCACTGCGGCAGCTCTGTCGAATCATTCTCCGGCGTCACGGTCCCCAAACGCTGGTTGAGCTGCATAGTTATATCCACTTGTATGGCTGCAAGCTTCACTCCCATGATCCGGTTAAGGGTTTGGCCGATGCCATGCGATATGAGGTCGAGATTGGTACCGCGCATCGCATCAAAAGAGGTGTGTATGCAGCGTCCGAACGTCTGGACCCAACCGCCCGCTTGGGCCGGCTGCCACCGTCACTCCCGCCGACTTTGCCCGATACCGGCGGCGACGCGTTCAAGAGCGCTTGGTTCAACGGCCAACCGCAGACCCATCCGCCCGATCCCGATCTCGTTCCCGACCCTTTCGGCGGCGACTGTGGTGCCAGCCCAGTCGTCTTACTGCCATGTTCCAATCCGACCGCGCCCAAGTTGGGCCCGAGTGCGCCGCTAGCCTCGGTCTCGTCATGTCGCCTTTGCCTTCGCCCTCAGCATCAGAGACACCGCTTCGCGTCCGTTTCGCTCCGTCCCCCACCGGCTTTTTCCACGTTGGGGGTGCCCGCACCGCGCTCTACAATTGGCTCCTCGCCAAGCGACTTGGCGGCACATTCATCCTGCGTATCGAGGACACCGATGCCGAACGCAATCGCGAGGAATGGGTGCAAGGCATTCACGATGCACTGGCGTGGATCGGTATTGGCCCCGGGCTTGGTGTCGACTACGAGGTGTATCGCCAGAGCGAGTTCGAGGTCGATCACGTTCGAGCCGCACACCAGTTACTCGGCGCTCGGAGGGCCTATTACTGCGCGTGCACCCGTGAACAACTCGACACTCGAAACGAGGCTGCCGGTCGCAAGCAGGGGGGCTACGACGGCCATTGTCGCGAGAAGGGTTTGGCTGTCGCTCCCGCATACGTGGTGCGTTTCAAGGTGCCACGACCCGGCGTCACGGTGGTCAACGACGTGATCCGTGGCGAGCCAGCGTTCGATCACGCCAACGTCGACGACTTTGTCTTGTTGCGAGGCAATGGCACACCTATGTTCCTACTGGCGAATGTCGTCGACGATATGTCGATGGGAGTCACGCTGGTGATCCGGGCCGAGGAGCATCTGACCAACACCCCGAAGCAGCAGTTGTTGTGGCAGGCGCTCGACGCGCCTTACTTACCCACGTGGGCGCACGTTCCGGTGCTCGTCAACGAAAAGCGCCAGAAGCTGTCGAAGCGTCGTGATCCGGTGGCCATGGAGATGTACCGCGACGAGGGCTACTTGCCCGAGGCCATGAAGAACTACCTGATGTTGCTCGGCTGGTCACCAGGCAACGACGCAGAAATCATGGAGTGGTCGCTTGTCGAGTCGCTATTCAGTTTGGACGAAGTCAATTCGTCCCCGGCTTTTTTCGATGTAAAAAAGTTGCGAGCATTCAACGCCGATTACATCCGGGCGCTTCCCCAAGCCGAGTTCGTCGAGCGTTGGCACGAATGGCTGGCGGCTCATCCCCAGCCGTGGGAGTACCGGGCCGACCAATTTGGCGACATTGCGCCATTCGTACAGCTTCGGGCCGAGGTGCTGGGTGATATTCCAGCCGTAGTCGACTTTCTCTTTGGCGATGTCACGCCATCGGACGCCGATTGGGATAAGGCCATGAAGCCGCCTGCCGACGCCATCTTGACCTCAGTTATCGACAGCTACGACGCCTGTTCCTGGGATATCGACGTGCTGAAAGCCGAACTTGAGCACATTGGTGACACACACGGCCTCAAGCTCGGCAAAATCCAGGCTCCGGTCCGGTTGGCAATCACCGGGAAGCTGGTTGGCCCACCGTTGTTCGAGTCGTTGCATGTACTTGGCCGTGAGCGAGCGGTGGGGCGGTTGAAAGCGGCACGTGCCCGCCTCTAGACGGGCGCGGCGGGTGCTGTGGGCGTTCGCGCTCGTCGTTGGGATGCCCAGCCTGTACCTGCTGATTACGTTCTGGCAGGTTCGGTCCAACGGTGGTCGTGACGAAGCCCGATCGGCCGATGCCATCATTGTCCTGGGAGCCGCCCAATTCGACGGACGACCCTCGCCCGTTCTTGCAGCCCGGCTAGACCACGGCCTCGATCTGTGGAAGCGGGGCTTGGCACCAATCATTGTGGTGACAGGCGGCAAACAGCCGGGCGATCGCGTCACCGAGGCGACAGCGTCGGCTGACTATCTACTGAAGCGAGGTGTGCCCGATGCAGCCATTCGTCGCGAAGTGGACGGCGAAACGACGTATGCGTCGATTGCGGCCTCAGCCCGATTCCTCAAAGCCGAGGGTCGCCAACGGGTTCTGGTCGTCAGTGAGCCGTATCACATGTTGAGAACCAAGGGCATTGGCAGGGAGGTGGGGCTCACGCCGTTTGGGTCGCCCACGGTGAACAGTCCGGAGCGCCATGTCTTCGAGCATGAGCTCAAGGAGACGGTTGGCGTGGCTGTAGCTCGGTTTATTGGATATCGCCGGTTGGTTCGTCTGACCGGTTGAGCTATCCTCTTGAGCGCTCCATGGGGAGTGGTGTAACTGGCAACACAGCAGATTCTGGATCTGTTATTCCGGGTTCGATTCCTGGCTCCCCAACAACGAAGCTTCGGCTACACTGCCGTTTGCTACTTGGCCCCATCGTCTAGTGGCCTAGGACACCACCCTCTCAAGGTGGCGGCACGGGTTCGAATCCCGTTGGGGCTGCCAAGAAATCCCAGGTCAGAGGCACTCTCCGGAGTGGCTCTCCTGGTTTTCTGGACTCGTTGCCACTCTGATGCCACTCTCTTAGAAGGAGAATCGCATTGTGCGACTTCGGTTCATGCTGGACATTGTGGCTTCGGTAGGTGGGTGACAGTTTTGGGACGCGGCTTCGGTTGCTGGGCGACAGTGACTTCGGTAGCTGCCTGACACTTGTGCTTGTCGATCGCGGTCAGCCTTCTCGTTGACGGGCAGTCGGCTCGTCTGGTTCGAGGGGGTCGTTGTCGTGATCGTGGAGCTCAACGTCGTGGAACAGCGATATCAGGCAGTGCTCGAGGTGTTGAACCAGGGGGCGTCGGTCACCGATGTGGCCCGCCGCAACGGGGTCGCGCGACAGACGGTTCATGAGTGGTTGCGCAGGTACGCGTCCCAGGGTCTGGCTGGTCTGGTGGATGGTTCGGCGCGGCCGTTGTCGTGTCCGCATCAGATGCCTGCCGAGGTCGAGGCCCGGGTCATCGGGCTGCGTCGCGAGCATCCGGGCTGGGGTCCGCGCACGATTGGGCATCAGCTCGGCAAGGACGGTGTCGAGCCGTTGCCGTCGTTGTCGGCGATCTATCGGTGTTTGGTGCGTCAGCGGTTGATCACGCCTCAGGCGCGTAAGCGGAAGCGGTCGGACTACAAGCGTTGGGAGCGGTCGCGGGCGATGGAGTTGTGGCAGATGGACATCGTTGGTGGTGTGCGCCTCGCCGATGGTTCGGAGGCCAAGATCGTGTCCGGTGTCGATGACCACTCGAGGTTCTGCATCTCGGCGCAGGTGGTTGCTCGGGCGACGGCTCGTCCGACGTGTGATGCGCTCGGGTTGGCGATGCGCCGTCATGGTGTCCCAATGCAGATCTTGACTGACAACGGCAAGGTGTTCACCGGCCGCTTCGGTCCCGGGACCGGTGAAGTGCTGTTCGACCGGATCTGCAGGGAGAACGGGATCAAGCACATCCTCACCAGACCGCGGTCGCCGACTACGACCGGCAAGATCGAGCGCTGGCACAAGACGATGCGCGTCGAGTTCTTGAACGGCAAGGTGTTCGACTCGATCGCGGACGCGCAGACGCAGCTCGACGTGTGGGTGGCGCATTACAACCATGTGCGGCCGCATCAGTCGCTGGGGATGAAGACCCCGTGGGATCGGTTCCAGCTCGCCCGCAGCGAACCAGCACCGCGGCCGGTCGCGCCGGCGGCGGATCCTGCGGGGGTGATGCCTGCATCGGCGAGCAGGCGGGTGGACCGCAAGGGCACGATCAGTTTCGCTGCCGCTCACTACAACGTCGGGATGTGGTTGGCCGGCCAGGACGTGAACGTCGTGTGCGACGGCGGGCTGGTGCAGATCCATCATCGTGGTGTGTTGATCGCGACGCACGCCCGCCGCCACGAACCGGCCAAGCAGCAAGCCGGGATGCAACGCCAGACCCGCGGACGTGAGCCCGCCCAGCGACCAACCGCGTCGGTGGTGACCGTTAGCCGCAAGGTCGACTCGTCCGGCAACATCAGCTTCGCTGGAACGTGCTATCGGGTCGGCAACGCCCATCGGCGTCGCCAGGTCCAAGTCGCCGTGGTCGGCGACAGCGTCGAGATCGCGATCGGTGAGCAGCTGATCCGCCGACACAAGGTCAAGCACGACCGCACACGCGAACATGGCGCGCTCGCCAACCCCGGCGGCCGGCCCCGCAGGATCAACGCCGCCTGAACCCGTCACCGACTGTCAGGTAGGTACCGAACACGATCTGTCAGGCGGGTACCGAGGCTTGACAGAAGGAGAATCGCATGAAGGGTCTCATCAGACAACGAGGAGCGTCGTGGGAGCTGAGGGTCTACCTCGGTCACGATCCGCTCACCGGCAAGAAGCGTTACGTGACGCGGACGGTTCGCGGCGGCAAACGTGAGGCACAGACCGCACTCGCCGAAATGGTCACCGAGGCCGAGCGCGGCCTGACGGTTCGGACAACGGCGACGGTGGGGGAGTTACTCGAGGCGTGGTTCGAGTTCGCCACACCCGACTTCTCGCCGAAGACGGTCAAGGAGACGCGGGGCTACATCGACCGCTCGTTGATGCCGGCGCTCGGGACGTGGTCGTTGGCGAAGCTGAAGCCGGCCGATCTGGATGCGTTCTACCGCCGGCTGCTCGCATCGGGCGGGTCCGGCGGCCGACCGTTGGCGCCGGGAACCGTGCGACGCATCCACGGCATTCTGCGGCGATCGCTCAACCAGGGCCTCAAGTGGGGGTGGATCGGCATCAACCCCGCAACCGCGACAACACCGCCACGCGTCCCGGTATCGGACATCAAACCACCGTCGGCCGAGGCGCTGGCGCGAGTGCTTCGGCGCGCGGATTCAGAATCACCGGACCTGGGCTGCTACCTGATGCTCGCAGCTGCCACCGGCGCCCGTCGGTCAGAGCTGATTGCGCTTCGATGGACGGATGTCGATCTTGACGGCGCGACCGTCTCGATCGAGCGTGGGATCGTGGCCGGCCCGACCGGGCTCGTCGAGAAGGGGACGAAGACCCACTCGGCTCGCCGCGTGTCGCTCGATGCCCGAACGACGGAGTCCGTCGCCGATCATCGCGAGCGGATGATGGATCGGGCCGCGATGTGCCGGGTCACAACCGCTGCTGACGCCTTCGTCTTCAGCAACGCCGCCGATGGGAGCCAGTCGTGGTTTCCCGACTCGGTGTCGCGGTCGTTCAAGCGTCTTTGCGAGAAGGAGGGTGTGCCCGGCGTCCGCCTGCATGACCTCCGGCACTTCGTCGCCACGCAGTTGCTCAGTGCTGGCGTCGACGTGCGCACGGTGGCCGGCCGACTCGGACATCGCAACGCTGCGACGACCCTGAACGTGTACGCCCACTTCCTCGAGCAGACGGACCGTGCCGCCGCCGACATCATCGGCGATGTCCTGCGAGATGGGAAGTAGGCGATCAAGGCCGCGCGCAGAACGGCCGTGTCCTGGATGTGAGGACACACCGTCGAATGTGACTCTGGTCACAGCTCCGGTCCCGGTTGGTGTCCGTTGATGTCCGCTCGTGTTCGTTGGTGTTCGCTGGTGTCCGCTTGCCTGGAGAGCCTGAAACCACGGGGGTTGCGGGGTGAATGACATCGGTGTATTTCTGATGGTTCATGTCGTCGTTGGGGGATCTCGCTGCGTCGCAGGATCACGAGTTGCTCACCTTGCGCGAGGCGGCTGAGGTTCTTCGGATCGGGCGTTCGCTCGGTTACCAGCTCGCTCACGAGTATCTGAATTCGGGCGGCACATCGGGGCTGCCCGTGGTGCTGTTGGGTGAGAAGTGCTTTCGGGTTCCTCGTTGGGCGCTCATGGAGCTGGTGGCGACTGGGCGGGTGGTGCGCCTGTGCGATGTGGACGCTCCCGTCGGTGGAGTCTCCGATGCCCGCTGAAGCGACCCGCCGCACGATCGTGCTCGGGCCCGCTGCGCACGACCTGCGCCGACATGTCGGCCCGACAACGTGGGCGGTGCTCGAGGAGCTGCTGCAGCGCTCGACCGGCGACGGCGATCAGGTAGCCGCCGCGGTCTCGATCCGCTCACTCGCGGTGTCGTTGGGGTTGGCCAAGGACACGGTCGCTCGCGCGGTTCGTCGCCTCCGCGAACTCGGTGCGATCGAAGCGATCCAGGCTCGGGCTTCGTCGGGCACGTTCGAGGCCGGCTCGTATCGCCTCGTTGTTCCCGCCGTCTGCTTGTCGGTCGCCTGCCCGTCGCAGCCTCCCGTCGCCCCGTCCGCCGGTCGCCCGCCGTCCGTGCGCCGTTCGTGCGGCCAGCTCTCCCTCTCCCTCGAGGTCTGAGAGCCCCTTCCGTGTGTGCTTGTCGCTTCGCTCGTTCTTCAAAGTTCAGACAGGTGCCCGCGTATCGGTGGGAGTGGTCGTGATCAGGGTGACGACGTTGTATGCGTCGGGGGCGGGTGTGTCGGCCGCCTATTACACGGGCTATCTGACGCAGGCCGATGGTGAGCGACCGGGGGTGTGGGCGGTGTCGCAAGCTGCGGGGCTGGGTG
>JANOSH010000026.1:0-8957 GCA_031415695.1 Actinomycetes bacterium | reverse complement strand
ATGAGGGATTGAGCAAGTTGATCGAGGACATCCAATCACGAGACAGAACAGAGGATCAAGAATGAGCAGAGCGTTGGATTTGAACCTGATCAAACGGGCGGATGATGTGACGCTCGGATTTCAGGTGACAGAGGGATTGGTGAACGCTCTCAAAGGTGCGTTTCAAGGTCCAGCAGATGCGGCACAGATCGCCATGCCTGTGCTGAGCGTAAGGTTTGAGATGGCAAACGGGGAAGCGAGAAAGCCGATCAACTTTCCTCTGCCGATGGTGTTGCCATTCATCCATGCGTTGACAGAGTTCGCTCTAAACCACACGACAGCGACGATGGCTGACACGATGGCTGAAAGTGATTACGTGGAGCACCTTGGGGCAGGTGAATGATGGATGACCAGGATGTAAGCCGTGAGACGTCCAACGAGCTAGTCACCTTTGTGCGGGAAACGTACAGTACTCAGGTGGACCCTCGCAGCCCTTTCCATCAGATCACATGGATGACACAAACAGCGTGGTATCCAGTGTATGACGATGAGGGGAACATGATGGATGAGCAGAAACGCACAGAAATGCTCATCGGTGTGTTCACATGGAACAACCATTCGTTCTACGTGCAGAAGATCGCACCAGACAAAGCCACCCTCAAGCCAGTGGTGTACGCACAAGTCGTCATGCAAATGATTCCTGAGATGTTGTGTGACTTGGCGATGACAATAAAAGAGTACGCAACGTATTTTCTCGGAGTTGGGGAAGCGTTGTACCGAGAAGGCAGCAAGTGAATCTGGCGATGGCTCATACGGATGTCAGAGAGTGGTTCGATGAAGCCAAGTTCCGTAGTGATGTGATTCAGTATCAGCACCATCAGCGTCTTGGGGATTCGGACCTGGCAACCCTGTCCGACATGTCGGTGGTCACCGTCCGCAGCTTCCTCGCCGGAGGATCGCTGACCGTCCGCACCGCCGCAGCCCTCTCGGTACAGTGCGACATAAGTCTTGACGCCTACGTGCTTACACAATCACAGCACGATCAATATCTCAACAACAAAGCAAGGATGGGAGTATGAGTGACAACAGACCAGCAAGGTACGTGGAAGCAGACGGGACAGTGGTGTACCGGGCAAGTTCGCTGATGATGTGCGACCGCATGTTCATGGCGATGGCCGAAGGGTACGGGCCTCAGGCTCATCCCGAATGGTTCCAACGGGTGCTTGACGAAGGCACCGAGATGGAACCTGAAATCATCGAGATGTTTGAGGACAAGCACGAGGTGGAAGTAGTAGACAGACAGAAGGTGTTGGAGTTGGAGGTGATGGATGGCGTGATCATCCGTGGGGCACCTGATGGAGCGACACCACGAGGTTTGTTTGAGGCAAAGAAGTTCCGTGAGAGCACGTGGGGGAAGTTCAAGCGCAGCGGGGTGGAGTCGATGCCCTGGTATCCCATGCAGACAGCGTTCTACATGCACGCTGGCGAGTATGAGGAATGCGACTTTGTTGGGGGGTTGTTCGATGGCACCAAGATCATTGACATCTACACCCATCATCTCACCATGCCACCCGTACCACTGAAAGCAATCATCAGGCGGATCGCACGGTTGGAGAACATGATCGAGGAAGGGGTGGGGATTGATGTCAAATGTTCAGAGCCGAAGATGTACCCCTGCCCGTTCTTCTACCTGCATGATCCAGATGACATGCACCAACTACCTGTCAAGCCTGCACCTGATGCAGCATTCAAGGGTGGCCTCATTGAGATTGCGACCATTGACAAGACTCTCACCGGGCTGAACAAGCAGGTGAAAGACCTGACTGAGCGGAGAGCGATCCTCAAAGATGGCGTCAAAGCATGGTTGGAGTTGAGCGGGGTCGAGGATGATGAAGCGATCGAGGTGGAAGGGATGGAACTCAAGTACCACACCTCACATGTCAAGGGGTATGTGGTCGAGGACAAGGATCGGTTGACGGTTACTGTCAAGCCAGTCAAGGTTAGCGCAGCGACTCAAGCAGCAACGAAGGTGGCGGCAAAGAAGTTGGCACCAAAGAAACTCGGAAAGGTGGAGTGATGCCTAGCACGGATTGGTCACGTGACAACATCCCTGAACACATCCTTGACAGGGAACAAAAGACAATGGCGGCATTCATCCCTGTCAACAAATCAAGGCGGATCAAGGAATCAACCATGCCAGCAAAGGTGTTGGCACAGTTGATTGAAGAATGCGACCGGGAGGGTATCACCCACCTCAGCGTCGCAGATTTGAAACTCGCACTCTCAAGATGGATTGGGTAACAACATGGCAAAGCAGCGCAAGATCGTACCGGGCAACCCCCGCATCAAGGAAAGACTCACCATCTTCGGCAACAACGGAAGTGGTAAGTCATCCATCATCCTGCAAATCCTTGAGAAGCACAAGGATGCTCACGCCTGGATCATTGATCTGGACTACTCGATGGCAGTCGAGCGGTTGATCTGGACAGAGCACCCTGAGATTGAGGATCGCATCACCGTCAAAGCCATTGATGCCATTTGGGATGAGTTCGTCGCAGCGTTTGAGGAAATCCTTGAGCAAGCCGACATGGACAACGACTGGCTTGTGATCGACCCTGCCACAATCACATGGCAGATGGTGCAGTCATGGTTCAGCGAGCAGGTTCATGGGAATGACATTGCATCACACATGGTGCAGTTGCGGAAAGAAACCAAGGACATCAAAGAGTTCAACAAGGAACTGACCAGTGACATGACCTGGCCGATCATCAACAAGTTGTATCAGGAGAAGTTCTACGGGTTGTACCGCAAATGGCGGGGTCATGTGATCCTGGTGTGCGAGGCGACGGCTGTACGTAAGGATGCTGAGGAAGCTGAACGGGCAGAGTTCGGATTCGTTGGTGCCAAGCCAGCAGGACAGAAGTCAATGGGCCACGTCGGGGCAACCAACGTGTACCTGGATCACCCGAAAATTGACATCTGGCGAATGACGACGACAAAGGATCGTGGTCGGGAGTTGCAAGAGAAGGTGCCGTTCGATGATTTCGCAGTCGATTACCTGGTTGATGTGGCCGGGTGGGAATGGGAGATGGAGTGATGGAAGGCGGGGAGGTTGACAAGGAAGCAGAAATGAGGCGTCATCCGAGCTGGATTGGCGAACCTCAAAGGTTGAGTTTCAATGACATCCTTGGCAATCGCAAGTTAACTGTAGGAGAAGCAGTCAAGGCGTTGGATAGGTACATCACCAGCAAGCACACCACCTCGTTCGGGAAGCAGTCAATGGTGAGCGACCCTGTAGCAAGGGAAGATTTCATCGACTGGTTCATCGACGTGTGTGAGCAGTGCGGAATGATCCAACCAACCAGACCAGAGTTCAGACAGGAGTACCCGACGTGATCTACCATCCTCGTAGCTCATGGGAAGATCCAAAGTGGCCGGTTGATGCCACGTACAGATTCCGCACGCTTCCAGGTGGTGATGGGATGAGCACAATCCCCGGTTCAGGGTTCCTGTTGACCACTGGTACAGCACCACGACTCAGATGGGCAGACATCACAACGGTTGCGTTGCATTACACGGCAGCAGACAACCTCATTGATGGTGACCCTGGCGAACTGGCATCAGGTATCCCCGGTTATCTCCGTCAGATTCAGGAGGCGTACGCCAGGCAGCGGGCCTACAGCATCGGCTACAACTGGGCTGTGGACTGGCTCGGAGGCATATGGGAGCTCCGGGGGCACGACATCAAGACGGCAGCGCACGCACCGGCCAACGGGTACGCCACCGCCGTCTTGTGCCTCGTGGACGGCGCTGACACAACCACCCTTGCAGCCGATGAATCCATAAGAAAGATCATCCGTGAAAGTCAGAGGTTGGCTGACAAGTTCCTCAAGGTCACAGGACACGGGTTGTTGCAAGGTGTAGCAACAGCATGTCCCGGTGCAGGTATCAAACTCAAATTGGCAGCAGGTACATACAACCCGAACTGGTTGCCTACCCCACCATTGCCACCCGAAATCAACCCCGACTCACAACCAAAGCCACCATCACAGGAGGAACACATGCCTCAACTCATCCAACCAACCGACTCAGGGCAACGTATCGACCCTGCACAGTTCGCCATCACCGGAACGTTCGCAGAGTGGATCAGCACAGAGGGCAGGGCAAACTCTTTGGTGTTCCTCGGAGCAGTCGAACATGCCGGTATCAAAGGTGTTGTGCCAGCGCAACCCATCGGTGTTGATCGAGGGTTCCTACAGTATTACACCTTGATCGGTCAGCCACCCACGTACCCGCCGACATGGACGGGACCAAAGACCTCGCCAGCAGACTTCGCAAAGTGGGTGAGTTGAAATGGGCGTAGGTGATTGGGACTGGGGGGATGATGAGAAGTTCACCCTTGGTGATGCAGCATTCGTGTTAGGTGTTACAGCATTGATCATGGGTGGAACAGCCGTAAGTATTTGGGTGTTCTTCAAGGTGGCATCATGGATTCTGTAGATACTGGCGAGATTGCTGCTGACGAAGATGATGAGGAGTGCATCCATGGACTCGGACCTGTATCAGCTTGCACCATCTGCAACGGACGTGACCAACGTGAGCAGAAACTCAAGTGGTTGTGCAGGTACACGTTCACTGCCAAGTTTCAATCCTTGTGCAAGAAGTGTAGCAATGTGATCAGGGAGGGTGACACGGTTGGCATGACTCAAGCTGATCTGGTCGTCTGTGATTCATGTATTGGGATGGATGATCCGGCACGGATGTTCAGCGTGTGGGAGGTGAAATGATCCTATGGACTAGATGGTACGGGTTAATGGACGCAAGTCACATCGCTCGCATCATCGGCGTCACTGAAGTGGACATCAAGAGATTCAGGTACGCATACAGCCATTACATGATTGAGGTGGAAACGTGGAACAGAAGAAAGATCAGGGTGAGCGGAATGGAAATGGAGATGCATCGACGGTTCAGTGCCCTATTGACAGATTTCCGTGTGAAGGAGCTTGTGCGACGGCAAACTCTGAGCGATGCGTTGAACTCTGCACCGCAGGTAAGAACTGGATGGATGACCGGAACAACAGGCTGATGAGAAAGTCTGTTACCAGTGATCGTCTCGCACCCGTTGGCGCACAACATGGTGCACGAACCTTCGCTATGAAACTCAAATGCGACTGTGATCTGTGCACCAAGTACCGCAAGGTGCAGAACAAGAAAGATCATGAGAGGCGTAAAGCAAGGATGGAAGGTGAAGGTAAAGGGCCGGAACGTGATTGGAAGCACGGCACCTCGTACGCATGGGGCGAACGCAGATGTGATTGCCTCGTGTGTTTGGTTCACAAGAACCAGTACTTCAAGGACAAGTATCAGAAAGAGAAAGCCAAGAGGTTGAGCAATGCCCAATGAAGTGGAACTGTTCGTAGCGCCGACCGAACCACGGCAACTCAAAGCCATCGCCACAACCGTTAGCCTTCTACCTGAGAAGTTCGGGTGTGATGTGGTGTGGTGGGGCAAGCATCATGGTGAAGATCAGATGTGGGGGGTGCAACGCAAAGAACTCAAAGACCTGTTAGCCAGCATTCAAGATGGCAGGATCAGCAAAGAGTTAGCTCAGATGAGGGCCGGTGGCATCCCCTTGCCAATCATCGTCATCGAGGGTAAAGTCCAGTTCGACAGCAACGGGAACCTGATGTGGAACTCGTGGGGTAAAGATTGGACTAGGGCGCAGTTCAAGGGGATGTTGTGGTCGTTGATGAATGAGGGCGCTCATATCGACTACACGAAAGACATTGGCGAAACTGTTGACTTGGTGAAGATGTTTGCACAATGGTCACAGAAAGCCAAGCATGGTTCAGCCATGAAGCGTCCCACTGCGTTCAATCCGTGGGGTCATGCAACCAACGAAGATTGGGCCGTGCACCTGTTGCAAGGGTTCGATGTTCTTGGGATCGAGAGAGCGAAAGCCGTCATCAAACACTTTGGAAAGGTGCCGTTGCAATGGGAAGTGACAGTGGAACAGTTGATGGAAGTGCCGGGGGTGGGCAAGAAGATAGCCGAAGGGTTGATCAACGCCCTATCATCATGAACAAGACAAGGGAATGGTTCTACATTGACCAGTGGAACCCGACGACACGCACGTGGATTTCATGCGAGAACCATCACACCTACAACGGGTGTCTGGAAATCATTGATGTTCTTCACAGGACAGGGAATCACATGTACAGGATAAACAAGGTGTACTTGAAGGCGATGGAGTAATGCGGTCGATGATCACATCCGAATCAGCAAACCTGTGGATCGCCATCTGCGTTCTCGGGTATGTACTCCTGATTGTCGAATGGAGGTGGAAGCGTGGCAAGTGATCCATCATGGCAATGTAATGAGCCGTGGCTCTCAGGCAAATGCATCGCCTGTAGGTGTCGCCTTCCTATCGGCCACCTGAAAGATATCCACATCTGTATTTGCGGCAGTCGGGCTATCAAACCATCCTCTCGCATCTGCAACTGCACAGAAGAAGGCGGCAGGTATTGCGGTGATCCTGAATGTGACATTGCATTCTGTGACTCATGTGGAGACGAGTTTGATGACCCATGCCCACGTCATGAAGGGTGGGGCGAAACATGAGTGGGCCTCTAGAAGATTTGATCGACATCCTTGGAGCGGAAGTCGCCATCAAACTCAACAAGTTCACACCCAAGACAACGAAGCGTCTGACCATTGATCGTGGGATGCTTGACATCGAGTACGACGACCACAAAGCTGTAGGTGTGGACTGGGCATTCGACGGGGTGCATAAGCCATCAAAGTTGGTGGTGTTATGGGATCGGCCGACACCCTGGAAGGCGGGTCAGCGTGCCTACCTTCGACGTGTTCTGCTTGGCGCTGGCGTCTACGACGATGAGGTGACCCACGTGTGGGTTTCTCCGTACGACCCGACATCACCCATCTTAGCCAGTCAGGCCATAGCTAGTAACAGGTTGGTCTTTGCAGCATTGGAGGCAGCAAACACCCGGTACGTGTTGTTGTGTGGGGCACCGAGTGTGGCGATGTGGCGACCTGAACTCAAACTTAAGGAGGTGTCAGGTTCGGCAGGAGTGTGGGATCGCAAGTGGGTTGTGTATGCAATCCCCAATCCTGTCACAGTGCTACGTGAACCGATGCCTCAAGGCGAGTGGAGACTGTGGTTGTATAACTTCATCGACATCCTCAACTCATCATGTGATGATGGGTTGCCAGGGTTGATGGCAAAGTGCGTCATGAAAGACTGCACTGATGATGTGCTGATGTACGACCCTGATGGTATCGGGTGGTGCGGTAGGCATTGGAAGAAAGAAAGTCAGAAAGCAGAGATGCAGAAGTTCAAACGCAAGAAGAAGATCAATCTAGCTCAGGAAGAAAGGTTGGACATCTAGTGCCTTGTTATGATCATTACTCACAGGAAGAATGGAGTGTGCAATGCGAAACATCCACGACTGGTTCAGTACCGGAGACAACAGACTCACCATCCAGCACATCCCTGCCCCCCTCGACAACGGTGACATCTTCATCGGTCCCGACAATTGTATCTACATCTATGACAACGGTGGCGGAAAGTTCAACAAGCTCATCATCGACAACCGTCGTAGCAGTAGGGTTGCCGCCAGTCCCATCATCGACGGTGACAGCAACGACAGTCGTAATTCAGGAACCGCACCCCACGTCGGCGGGTACATCGGTGCCGGGAGGTTCATTGCCAGCGACGGGACTGAATGGAGAAAGCATCATCTTCCCGACTACTGGGTTGATCTTGGCAGGAATCTTGTGCGTCATCGCAGCAAGCAACCGTGGCCGAACAATGTTCGCCCACCGACGCAGGCGATAATGGATCAGGTGGACAATGGCAAGTCAACGTTATCTTGATCAGGCCATCAAACTGCCTGTCTTATACAAACTCATCAAGGACAACCAGCGCACACTCAAGTGCATGTACGACACACCGAAGGGTGCCAAGCCGTGCCTCACCAGGTTCCGTGTGAAGATCATTGAACCGGACGTGTATGAGCGGAAGTGCCCGAAGTGCAACCAGGTGTCATACTTCCAACTCATTGAAACGGGCACTATGGTTGATGGCCTCAAGTTGCTCCGCTTCAAGTGGATAACGAAGAAGGCCGCTGACGAGATGTCAGCGGCCTTCCTCAAAGACTGTGTTGATCTGAGTGATCTGATCAAGGTGACTACGGTCGACCAGGATGCTTCCTGAGTACGACCATCGACGGTGCTCGCTCGGGCAGGAGGATACCTCTCTGCTCGGGCAGCACTGTCGTCACACGCCGGATGATGTTGAGGATCGCACCGAGAACAGCGACCGCCATCAAGATGATCTTGACAACATCCTGCGCTTCACCATCGCTGAACAGTCCGCTGATTTCATCAGCGAAGATGACGAGTCCAGACTGAATCAGCACGATGTACGTGACGACCGAGGACAGAACAACCTTGATTCTTTCAACAGTGTTCATTCACTATCTCCCTTCATGTTCGTTCTGAGCCGAACGGATTTCGATACCCAGTTTCCCAACGAGTGCTTCTTGCCACTGCTTTGTTGAGATTGTGTGGTTGGCAAGTTCCTGCCCAAACTCAGCGAACTTGCCATCGAACTCATCAACTTTCTCTCGCACGTACACAACGTCTGCCTCCACCTTGTTAAGACGCTGCATCAAGGTGAGGGACTGGTTGGGCTTGTTGACCTGAGTGATCACCTTGTCGAGTTTACTGCTCACCTCACGGATGGATTGCGGATCCATCGACAATTTGAAGTCCTTGTACTGTGCGACGAAACTCCTGCCCTTGGAGACGGCAAGTACCAGGACGACCAACCCGGTCAAGGCGAACACAATGAGTGCCCCCGCTGTAAGGTTCTCTGACAATTCCGTTGCGAGCATGATTGATCCTGTGGTGATTGTCTAAGCGGGGTGGCTACGGGTCATTGAGAGAGGGTCGGG
>JANOSH010000025.1:0-8687 GCA_031415695.1 Actinomycetes bacterium | reverse complement strand
GCGAACGCCTTCGCCTCGCGGAACATGGGCATGAGGCCCAAGCTCTGCACGTCGCCAGCCTTCTCGAACTTCCAGATGTACCAGGACCCCTGGTCATTCGTGCGCTGGTCGGTCGTCACGCTCCACAGTGCGAAGAAGCGTGGCGCAACGGCCCCGTTGGACAGCTTGGTGTCGCTGATCATCGAGTTCAGGTTCTTCGACGGCTTGATCTGTGTCGAGGACATGGTCAGAACGGCCGGGAAGTAGGACCCATCCTCACGCACCACGAAGACGAAGTGGGTGTGGGTATCATTCAGCTGGTTGCCCGGCGTGCCGTAGGGCGACCCCTGCTGGATAATGTCCTGGTTCGCTTCGTTGCGTGCCGTGACGATGGACAGGCCCTGGTCGACGTCCCACTCCTTGACGAGACCGCCGCCTTTCGCCCGTGGCACCCATTCGATGAAGGAGCGCTTGTAGGTGATCGGCAAGACGCGGATCGGCTTGGTCGGCTGGTCGTCGTCGTCGCGGGTGTTCCAGCGTTCAGTCGTCACCGTGTTGAACAGCTGGCTCGATTCCGCGCCCTTGATATACTCGGGCTGTCCCTTCGTGCACTGCGGCGAGAGCTGCTGCAGGATCTGAATGAACGGAATCGACATGTCGTCCTTGCCGAGGTGTTCTTTGAACTCCTGGCCAGCAGCCGCGAGTTCGTCGAGTTCGTTCACCTCGGTGCTCAGCGCGGTCTCTTTCGCCACAACCAAGTCCTTGGTCGTCGCGTCGTCGGATCCTGCCGGAGCAGGTGTCTTGGGTTTCGCAGCCATTTAAGGTCTCCTTGCGAGGCTGGGTTACTTCACCGTTGCTTTGGTGAACGAGAAAGCGCCAAACTGGCCCAGGTCGTCCTGGATGCCATCCTTGGCGCGCTTCCTGAGCGCTTTCTTGACCGTGCCCGAATTGATGTCTTCGGACAGGATCGCTTTGACGCCCATTTCTTCCGCGTGAGCCATGATCGACTTCGCCGCGTTGTCGTTGCCCTTACCGAGATCGACGGTCAGGACGTTGGTGACGTCGCCCGAATAACCCCAGTCCTTCATCAACTTGAGGACTGCGGCCTTCTTCGCGGCGGGAATACTGATCTTCAGGTCTTCCTCGTATCCAACGGTCATCCCGTTGTCGAGGCCGAAAGTGGTCATGCGCGCAGCCTTGAGCGCAGCCGGGAGTTCGCCTTCCGCGATCTTGCGCAGCTCCTCCTTCTTCGACTTGAGCGCGGTCTCGAGCTTGTCGATCTCGCCTTCGATCCCGAGTTGCTTGTAGGCAAGCGCGGTGATCGCCTTGAGGTCGGTGACGGCAGTCTCTTCGCCCGCCGCCTGCAGTTCGTTCAGTTCGTCGTCAGACGTCATCTTCTTCTCCGTTGCTGAACAGTAGGTCCACTTCGACTGGCGCATAAGAGCGCGCCATGCGGTCCCACATGAGGTAGTTGAACTCACCATCGGTGTAGTCGGCAAGCACGCCTGCCGCGATGATCATACCGAACGGGTCGCCACCAGCCCACACCAGGTAGTCTCCTGGCTCCGCATCCTGCAGGACGTCGTGAGCGCGTTCGATTGCGCGGTCCTTGTCGCGGCACGGTGGTGGCTGGTCAGCCGTGAAGATATAGACCAGTTCGCCAAAGTGGGCGGCAGGTGAAGTGTCCCATGACGCGCGCCCCGCAGGAACGCGGGACTCGTCTGGTTCGTTTACGATGTAGACTTTGGGCATGTTGGGCTCCGTTGGTATTGGTGTTGTAGGCGGTCAGACGGCCTCGGTCAACCACTGTTTAAGGATGTCCCCAGAGATCGTCGCGGCAATGTCCTGCTTGTTCTTCAGTGCGCGCAGCTGGGGCCTGTCAATCGTTCCGAGGCACTCAAGGTCAGTGATTGTGCATGAGGTTCCTTTCTGGCCGATCCGGTGGAAGCGGTCTTCTGATTGCAGCCTCAAGATGAGGTTGTGCGAGTTGTTGAAGTAGAGCATGTCTTGGGACTCGTAGAGGTCGATCCCCGTGCCCGCGGACTGTGGGTTGCCGACGAACCAGCGAGGCGTTCCTTCCTGGAATTCCTTCTGCGCGCGGAACTTGTTCTCGGCTGAGATCCCGCCGTGATACTCGACGACGGACGCAGCCCCGTAGGCCTCGCGCAATGCTGCTGCGATCTCACGCAACGAGTAACGCCAGTAGGACCAGATGATCCCTTTGCCGTTGACCTTCTGCAACTCCTGCATCAAGGCCTCCACGCGAGGGTTCTTCGCGTCGAGTCCTTCGCCTGTGACAGCCTCGTCTGTGGGATCCGCACCGTCGGGCGTGACGAAGCCGCAAGCGATCTGCTGCAGGCGTAGCATCTTAGTGATCGCCATGGTCGCGGTCATCGTGCGCCCGCCTGACAGGTCGCTCAGATAGTCGCTCTGCATCCCGGTGTAGGCCTTGCGCATCGCATCGGACATCTCGAAGGACCGCATCCGGTAGAGTTTGGGCGGCAGGTCGAGGCAATCAGCCTTGAGCAAGCGCGACCGGTAGGGGTCGAGCATGTTCTTGAGTTTGTCCTCGTTCTTGAAGGACACGACGGTCTTGACTGGCTTCTGAACCTTCACCGACTTCTTCGTGATCGGGTCAGTCTCCCAGCCTTCGTAGGTGACGCCAGGGACTTCCTTCTCGACCGCGTACTCGCTCTTGAACTGCCAGAACTTCATCCCGTTGACGATCTTCGGATCCAGGAAGTAGTACTGCGCCCACGCGTCAAGCGGTGATCCGCCCGTGAGCGTGCCCGTCATGATCATCCGGCGCTCGGCCAGCTTGCCGAGCCGGTGGAGCGCCTTCGTCGTCTCGGAATCGGGCGACTTCATCCAGTGGGACTCGTCGACAACGAGCAAGCACTTACGCTGAGACAGGAACCGCTTCGCCCACTCCTCGCCCTTCTTGCGGTGGATCACGTTGAAGTTCATGGTCGCGACAGCAAACTTCTTCGACTTAATTAGCGGGGTGCGATCTCGCGACGTCCCGAACCACATACCGGCATCCACCGCGTTGGTGTTCCACCAAGCTGAGTCGGCGAAGCCCTTGGGCAAGTGCGTCGGGACTTCCTTGTCGATCCACTTGCGATGGACGTCCTTCAGCGTGACGACGAGGACGGCGTCCAGTTCGCCGTTCGCGTGGGCCCACTGGCAGACGTCCAGGACAGTCTTTGACTTGCCAAGACCCATCTCCCACTCGAGTGCGAAGTAGGGGAGGTCCTTGATTAGCGAGAACCATTCGCGTTGGTGGTTGTAAGGCTGCGTTACCCACTCGAAGTCGACGGGAGCGCGTTCCACCTTCTTGTAGAGGTAGGCCCAAGCGAACCTGCACCCAGGATGGAACGCGTCCCGGCCGAACTCGGCAACCAGGACGTCGAGAGCGGCACGGGTCGGCTTGAACTTCAGCCTGAGCCCTGCGACCTGAGTCTCCGTGTTTAAACGTGGAGCCAAGGCTTTGACCTGATCGAAGGACAAGCCTTCGACCACGCCCCACTCGTTCTCGACGACGATCTCAGACATTGGTCGCAACGATGATCGGGACCCCGTAGGACCCATCGTCCTTCGAGATCCGCATGTCTGCGAACACCGAGGGCGCAAGGACGCTTGTCTGCTTGAAGAGCTCGATGGCCAACCGGCGAATCTCGAGATCAGCACCGTTGCCCCCGCGCAACCAGAAGATGTGTCGCAGGGCGCGCATATTGGCCGTCCAGAGCAGACGCGTCTCACAGGAGTTCGGCAAGTGCGCGCGGGCGGCTTCGTTCGCGCGCTTCGTGATCACGGTGGTGTCTTTCAGCGACTTGCCCTGCCTACCGACTTCTTCGATGATCGCCTGCTGCAAGGTGATGTAGGCCGCGCGGGCGCGTTCGCAGACCCGCTTGAACTCGACGATCTGGTCAGCGTTCGAGTTCGGCCCGTTGTTGCCGGAAAGGTAGGCCACGATAGGCGGGACGACGAACTGGATGTCCGACGCGTCAACATAGCGCTGAGACTCCTGCGAAGGCGAAGCACCCACGCGGTGGCGCAGGAGTTCAAGCGACAGGCTGCGAGTGACGCCCTGGATGGCAAAGTTGATGCTCGAGTGCTCGAGGACAGACCCGTGATCCATCTCGATGATGTTCCGGATATAAGCACCACGGTCGCGGCCCGCAGCCCAAGCGCGGTAGCAGTGACGCCCGCCGAACTCGATCATGCGCTCAAGCGCGAAGTCGTCGTCTACGTCGTCCCAGAGGCGACCGAGGGGTGAGTCAAAGGCGCCGTTGACGTGATCGCCAAGGCCATTGTGTCGCGCCCAGTCGTTCAAGGCGCCTTGGTTGAACTGAGTCTGACCCATCACGAAGACGGTCGGGTTCCAGATGAGTGCAGTCATGTTGTGCTCCGTTGGTGCGGTTGTTGAGCCCTCAAGTTACAGTGAGCAAGTGAGCACACGCAAGGTAAGATCAAGAAGACTTCCGATTGATCTCAAGTGCTGTGGTACCGAATGACTTTTCTGTAACGATTACTGGCGGTTAGAACGGCCATTCGGTACCGACCTGGTACTTTGCCACCGGTTTTGGTCAATAGAAACAACGAGTTAGGCCAAAGTACCAGAATACCGAGTACCGAGCCATTCGTGCGCATGTGCGTGATCGTGATCGCGCGCTAGTAGCCCTGGTAGTTTGGCGGGTCCTTGTTTCTTGGTCGTGATCATAAGCGACTTATGCTAGAACGGGTGCTGAAAGAGGGCCCCATCATGACACCAGCCGAGTTCAAGCGGCGGCAGTCTTCCTTGGGGTGGACCAATGCCAAGATGGCGAGCCACCTACGCAAGACGCCGCAATCCATCTCAAACTATCGCAACGAGCGCCAACGCATCCCCGAGCACGTCGAAGTGCTACTGGACGCAGCCCTCAAGAGCTTGCGCAGCAAGGCGGTCACACCGTCAGCGGGCCCCGACGTAGGGCAAGACGAGTAACCGCCCAGTGCTCGCCTAGCGCTGAGGCGCTGTGCCGGTGATCAAAGCATCCCGGTTGCTGTAGTAGTCGACGACAGCCTGCTTGGTCAGGCCGCACTCGACGAGGCGCTGCCGATCACGCAACCAGAAAGCTTCGACCTCGGCCTGCGTCAACGCGCGGTTGGGCAACGTCACAGGCCGCGGGCACGGCGCTGCAAGCTGTGGCGGGACAGCCGACAGCTTCGGCGGCTCAGTCGACAGAATTGAGTCGGCGCACGCTTGCAGGAGGAAGAGCGGTGCTACCAGCAGTAGCATCACTTTCAGCTTCCCGGATGAGTTCGTCAATCTGTGCATCTCGAAGTTCCTTCTGTGCGGTTAGCTGGTCGATAGTTCTGAGGGCTTCTTGGATCGCCTGCGCGTTCGCCTCAGCGACACGAGTCGCCTCCACAGCAGCCGCAGCCAGCTGCGCAGCGCTTGCGGCATCCCAGCCTCGGTGGTATGCTCGGTTATCAACGTAGACGACCACGCCTACAGCCCCCGCTGCTACGAGGACGTATGGCAGTAGTTTCTTGACGAGGGGCGACAGCACTATTCCGAGCATGAGATTCTCACGGGATGTTGACGGTGATGGGCAGGACAGCGTAGTAAGCAGACGACTTCGTGTCGCCGCCCGTGCGACGAGATACGACGCGAACCTCCGCCGCGGCCGGGTTGGTGCCAGAGGCAAGCGTCGAGAACAAGATGTTGGCGCCTGACGCAACCCCGGTGAGGGCGAGACCTGCTTGGTTCACCCCGTTAAACCAGACACTGACGTCGTAGGTCTCAGCTTGATCTGGCGCCTGTGTCGCGTCCTGCTCGTAGGTCACCGTGGTGATCGCAGCGCGGTTCGAGGAAACCCAGGTCACGGGTCGGTCGACTGCTGTGTTGACGACAGGGGTCCGGCTAGCAGATATTTGGACGTTGCGCGGGCGCAATGGTCGGTCTGCAAGGTCGAGCATTGTCTTCGAGTACTGCGTTGCCGACTCTATCGCTAACGAGGTAGCACCAATACGGTCGAGCAGCTTGTACCAAGCAACGCCCAGTTCTGTCAGGTCGTCGGCAAGCGTTCCTTCGCCCGTGAGTTCCGGCGTGACAGCCCAGACGCGAGCACCGAGCGCGTGATCGAGCGGCCTCGTCCCAAACAGCGCGCGACGGATGCCCGTGAGCGTGACGACAGAGCCTGTCCCAGACACGCCTGAGTAACTCATCCACTCACCGTTGACCCACAGCAAGCCTTCGTCTCCTGCGAGCAGTTCACCTGCTACAGGCACTGGGAAGACGCCGTTGACAGCCTGCACGATGAACCCAGTCGCGTCGATACCTGAGAAGCCGAGTGTCCGGCCGTATGCTGCTTGGAGCGTCCCTGTGGGCGGATATGCCACGGCTACAGGTTCCCGGACGTCCAGGACACCTGAGGCCACACCGACCGCAAAGTCGAAGCCAGTTGAGCCCGTGGTGGGCGCAGCGGCTACCGGGATGACTGATGCGAAGCCATCGGGGACCGGGAAGGCCAGCCTAGCACCCAAGAAGCGCGGCTGCTCGATCAAGTCGAAAGTGGTGATAGCAACGGGCTGCGTGATGGGCGGAACCCACGCGGAGTCTGCAGGAGCCGAGAAGACGACGTTCGACTGAGCGAAGGAGTCCTGCAAGCACTCGAGGACGATCTTGTTGTCCATGAGCGCACCGAGGTCGTGCTTCTGAACGCGGAAGACGACTCCTGCAATACCGAACTCAGGCCAGTCGAGCTTGAAGACGTCGCCTGGGCGTAGAGCGTAGCCGTTGCGGTTCATCTCGATGGTCGCACGGAACAGCGGGACGGACGACGTTGACAGCTCGCGCGCGGCGATTGCGTTCGCCAAGGTCGCGTTGTAGCAGAACGGGAAAGACAGCGTGGACGTCTTTAGCCGCCCCATCATCGTCGCAGTCGCAAGGTCCTGCGCGATGGCGACCGAGGTTGACTCCTTCTCACGCGTCGGGAAGGACACCTTGACTTGAGCGATCACGTCTTCCCACGAGGTCTTCGTGAAGTTACGAATCTGGATCACGTCGTCCTCGTCGTAGACGGGAAGGATCCCAGGATCGTAGTCGAAGCGGATCAGCTTGACCACGAACTTACCTGACTCAGGATCCTGGTACATGATCGCATCTATCTGACGCAGGATCTCTGCAATGACCGTCTTGCCCGTCGAGGCTGCGGTGACGAGGATCGAGACCCCGTTGCCTTCGGCGTGCAAGATGGTTGCCGCAGCCTGGAACGACGGTATGTCAATGAGCACCGAGGCCACACCGAGGCCGCGCCATTGGTCGGTCATCACCTGGTAGATGGCCTCCATCGGGTTCATGTCCTCGCCAACGAGGCCGCTTCCTGGCGAACCAAGTGCGTTGGTGTAGCAGGACAGGATGAAGGACGTCTTGCGCAGCTGCGCCGACTCGCCGATGTAAGCCTTCTCGAAGACGAGGTGGGCCAGCCCACGGTAACCAGGGACGTTACCAACACCGTTCTGCCCTTCAAGGTAGGCATTTACCGGCTGGTTGAACGCGCCAGGATAGTAGGTAAACGGCGACGAGAACCCGCCGCCTTCTTTGTAACCACCGAACAAGGAGTTAGCTGAAAGCGAACCCGTTGTGGGTACCGTCAACGAAGTCGAACCCGTCCAGACGCTCGTGTCGTCGATTAAGATCTCGTGCATCTGCACAGCAGGCCCCATCGCAAGCGCGAGGTCGAGGCCCAAGTAGTACTTGTAGCCGACGATGATGGTGACCTTCTTGAAGATCGAGACCTTGATCCGCTCGGTGATCGCAGCCACAGAGTAGTCGCCATACCAGATGGTGTTAGGCGCGTTGAAGCGCACCTTGCCTAAAATGAGCGGGATGGGCGCGTCTTCCGTCGCGCGCGGGAAGTCGACGTTGTCTAGACTGTCAGCACGCGCGTTCTCGATGTCCGGCTTCGGCGCGAGTAGCGCGGTGACCAGGAACGAGACGACGAAGAGGGCGAGTGTCCACCAGATCATTAGATTTTGCTCGTAAATGGGTTGCGGTCAGGGACCAGGGGGACACCGCCGTAGTTGATGCCGTTTGAGAACTTGGCTTTGCACGTCGCGAAGGAATGGTCGCAGCCGCGTTTGAGTGTTACAGATGCACCGACCGTGAGTCCTGAGAAGGGGTAGGTGACTGTGAAGTCGTTGCCCGTGTTGCCCATGATCATGCGACCTTGATTGCCTGCAGGGAAGGACAGCTCGCCTGCGTTGCACTCTCCGGTAGCATAGGGGTGGCCTGCGACCGTGATCAGCTTGCCGAGTATCGCCGTCACCGTCGTCGTGTGCTGGTTCGCGGCTGCGCTGACCTGACAGCGCGAGTCGTAGAGCAGGTGGTTGCACGGCGCCTGGAAACGGGGTTGTGGTGCGACACCAGACAGCATGTAAGAAAACAGCGAGGGGACGCGGAACTTCGCTTTGCGTCCTTCGACAGCAAACGTCGTCACCTTTCCCCTCCACATGGTGACCGCAGACGCGAGGTCTGACAAGTGGACGCGGAACAGCGTGAAGTCAAGCTTGGGTGGTGCTGTGTCGTAGGCGTAGGCTGCGACCATTGGGTGATCAAAAGGCAGTGTGACGTCGAGCGCAAGGCCGTCCTCCTCCTGCGTCCCAATCTTGAGTATCCCGCGCGTCAACCCGGCCAAAGGAGTGAACGTGCCACCTGCCGC
>JANOSH010000024.1:0-7484 GCA_031415695.1 Actinomycetes bacterium | reverse complement strand
CTGTCATTTTCCTCATAGTGGACTTGAACCCCGTAGACCAAGTAAGATGCCTGCTATGTACTTCGCTCTCGTATCCCTTGTACTGGTGATCGCCCTGGCTGGTGCCTACATATGGTCCCTCCAAGGCCGCATTGACGCACTTCACGACCGGCTTTTCATCGAATCCGCTGCGTCTGTTACACGTGAGTCGGCCGCTCTGCAACGAGGGCAAGACTTGGCTGATCAAATGATGGAACAAGTGTCCTCAGCAGTGGCGAAACAGATGGTTTTGATGCAGGATTCCGTAAAAACAGCCTGGTCACCGCAACAACCCACCCCGCAGACACCCAATCTGCTCCCTGGCGTCGAGCAGATCATGCGGAAGTACGGGCTAGGCGGAAACGGGGGGTACAACCTGCCTGTTCCCGCTGGTATTGGCGAACATGATTACCACGATGACCCATCTGACAGGTTTCTACCTGGTGAAGATGGGCCTTTGCATATGGGTGCAGCAATGATGCCCGACAGTGGACTTGATTCGGACGAACCATTCGGGGTTCCTGGCCTGAAAGCAGCATACTGATGCCTCTCGCACCACGAACACCATCAGATGCCGGTGGCAAACGGTCATCGGTCAAGTCAGCAGAGGGCAAAGCCACCCAACGTGCACGAGCAAGGGAAGCAGCAAAAACTTCTGGTGAGAAACAACTCACAAAATCAGGTTCATCAGGTGCAGCAAAGAAGATGGCGGACTATCCGTCATTGGATTGGGAGGAAGTGGCCTCCGATGTAATCCACATCACCGACCTCAGTGCCAAAGTCACCCAATCACAACTTGGTGCACACGGCTACTACACGATGCTGATGGCAATCCCCCAAGCGTACGCACATGCGGCACTCGATGCAGCGTTCGCATCCACAGACGCCATGCTGTACATCAGAGTATACAAGGTGCCGATCGAGGCGTTCCTTGAGAAGATGCAACGAGAACTTGAAGCCTTAGATGATGACGCAGAGATTGGATAACTAAGGTGGCGAACACACCGCAACGGAATGAGTCGCTGAACGCTCTCAGCAAAGACATTGTGGCACGTGACCCCGAGCTACAGAAGCTACTTAAAGGGTTGGTTCGCCAATCAATCGCAGTTGCTTTGTTCACGATGGAACACGGTTCAATGAGCGACAAGATGGCGTTGATGAAAACCCTCACGCCGCACATGTTGGAAGCCCTACGCCAGACGCAGACAACTGAGGCAGATGTTGAGCAGAGAAAGGCGTACGACCGGCTCAGGGAACAGATGCGAGGCGAAACGTGACCCTCATGCTCTCAGATGCCGCCGACGACCCCTCTGAGGATGGACCGACACGCCGACCCTTAGACAGTCGCAAGGTGAGTATCAAGCCGCTCATCTACGAACTCAAGATTCAGACGAAAGAACGTGGTATTCGACGGATCGGGGAGGTGATCAACCCCGCTCAGGAGGACTTGCTTGACGAGATTGAACGTCAAATCAACGAGAATGGGATGGTCCGCATCATCGTGCTCAAGGCTCGCCAAATGGGGTTGAGTACCATCATCGAGGCAGTCATTTTCGTCCTCAGTATTTTGTATGAGAACTATCAGTCGTTGATCATCAGCCATGAGGGTGATTCCGCTGAGCACATCCTTACAATGACTAAGCGGTACTGGGACACGTACCAGTTCAAAGACATGCACACCGAGAAATACAGTGCACGAAAGCAGTTGATGTGGTCTGATCTGCAATCGAACATTGTGGTCGCCACTGCAAAGAACACGTCCGCTGGACGGAGTAAGACCCTTCACGCATTGCACGGTTCAGAGGTTGCATTCTGGGATAAGCCTGATGAGCTTGTGACGGGATTGAGGCAGTCAATTCCGAGCTTCGGTTTGACGTTCATTGCGTACGAATCCACAGCGAACGGTATCGGCAACTTCTTCCACTCGACGTGGGTTGATGCTGAAACAGGGCAGTCAGAGTTCGTACCTAAGTTCTACCCTTGGTGGACTCACCCCGAGTACCGTTCAGCGTACATCCCCGGCCATGAACAAGCCAAGTATTCGCAGCTTGGAGAACTGAATGAAGATGAGATCATCCTCAAGGCGATGGGTGTGCAACCTGATCGACTGTTGTGGCGAAGGTGGGCGATCGTGAACTTGTGCGGCAATGATGTGGACAAGTTCCGGCAGGAGTATCCATCTCATGCAAATGAGGCGTTCCTCACATCAGGTCGCAACGTGTTTAGGTTGCCTGATCTGAACACCCATTACAAGCCGATGAAACCAAAGGTCGGCAACTTGTTCAAGGTGAATGACAGGGAAGTTGAGTTCCGTGAGCATCCTAAGGGGAACCTCAAGATTTACCGTTACCCGGCGAAGGATCGCAACTGGGGTGTGTATCAGATTGGTGCTGATCCGACGCATACAACGGTGGGTGATGCAGCTTGCGCTCAGGTGATTAGTCGTCGTACACTTGAGCAATGTGCTGTGCTGCGCAAGCATATGGACCCGACAGAGTTCGGTCGGCAATGTGCGTTGTTGGGGCAGTTCTATAATTGGGCGCAGATCGCACCTGAGAAAGAGGGTCCAGGGTATGCGACTGTCGGCTATCTGGTGGGCATTGGCTACCCGAATATCTACGAGTCTCAGAAGGTGGATAAAACCCCCGGCAAGGTGAACCATGACGTGTTTGGTTGGGGCACGAACAACACCTCCAAACATTTCGCTATCAGCCGGGTGGTTGACTTGTTGGCTCAGCCGGTGCAGGTGGTCGGCGGCAGTACGATGGGGCTTATACTTCATGATGAGGACACGTACAATGAGATGAAGAACTATGTGGTTGACGATAAAGGCAACTTCATGAACGGTAACGGAAGCAAGTTTGATGATACGGTGATGGGTCTGGCGATTTCTGTTGCGACCCATTTCATTGAGCCTCCTTTGTTGCCGTACACTCCTGACACGGAGGTTGGCGAGATGGCTCGCAAGGTTCGTGACATGTTGGGCGAGACGCCTACGGTTGAGTCGGTGGGTCAGGACAAGCAGATCACTATCGGTGGTCAAAGGTCACATCAGGAAAACGATTGGGAAGGTTGGGATAAATGAAACCGTGGAAATGGCGTTGCAATGAGCCAAGTTTGGGTGGTCCATGCGTGGTGTGTAGGTGTTCTCTGCCACCGGGCCATGCAGAAAAGAACCATCTGTGTGCTTGTGGCAAGAAGTTCAGTGATTTCAAGGAGGTGACAGGGTGACTATCTACGGGTATAAATGCCCATCCTGCAATCAGACGTACACCTCATTTATCCGTGGTGATCGTCTCCCTGAGCCGTGTCGTACATGCACGCATCCTGGTCCGTTGCATCGTGATTATCGTGGGTTGGCGATTCACAGGCCCATGTTGGAACACATGAACGCCACCCTCGGTAAACCCATCAGTGACATGAAGCAGTTTAATCGTGAACTGTCACGTAAGTCCGATGAACTGTCAGCCTACACAGGTGTTGATCAGAAGCTAGAACTTTTAGATCCTGAACAGGCGAAGGCTGGCGTCACAATGGAAGGCTTAGACTCAACGAACAGGGAGAGAGTGAAGCGTGGGTTGAAAGCTATTGAATTGTGATGGCTTAGGTCGCTTCTTTACAACGGCGTTAGCCGTTGTGTTCATCCAGGGGTATCGGGGCGGGACGCCCTGAATGCCACCCTTCTTCTTTCACGACTACAGGTCAAACATTCTCTGTATGATCTATTGGATCGGCGTTTAAGGTTGGATTCGGTCAATTCGTGCCCATTGCAGCAATGAGTTTTGAGAGCGTTTTTGGCGGAAGGACTTCTTCCTCGAAGGATGTTTTCTTTGTTGGTCACCCATTCAAGATGATTGGGGTTCCAGCAAGCACGGTTTCGACAAAGATGGTCAGCAACTAAGTTTGCTGGACATTTATAAATCAACAATTCCCATACCAAACGATGCACTCTGTAAGTCTTGTTATTGTAGCTAATCTTTCCATAACCTTTATCGGTTAAACCTATCCAGATAAAACATGATCCAACAACAATGGTTTTGGATTTGATGCGGCTCAAGACGATTTCGGGGGGTGTCATGTGCCAGAGTTTAGCAGGATGGCTGATCGGGGGCGCCACTCCCTGATGGTAGGGTGCCATCATGCCGCCGAATCCTGCGTTCATGTCTCAGCCTGGTCCGATCAATGGGCCGATGCCTGGTTCCACGAATCAGTTGCGTGGTGACAACATCAATGAGGGTCATGCAGCGTTGGGCACCCCGCTCACTACCCCGATGTCTGATGAGGGTAAGGAATGGGAGTTGGCGCAGATGGTGCGTCAACTGTTCTATCGTGCTCGTGATGCTCGTCGCCCGATTGTTCAGCAGTGGCGCAAGAACTACAAGGTTCTGAACAACCGTTCTTGGACTCCACGTTCTGAGTCGTGGATGCCTTCACCTGAGGTTGCAGAGATGTGGCCTTTGGTTGCGGCGATGGTGTCGTGGATGACTGACCAGCGACCTGGTATTGAAACCACCCCGGCCGCTGTCCCGTTCAGTGAGTTCTCTGACCATTACGACCGTCTTGCTGAGCAGATGAATGCTCTACTTGATTCGTCATTCTCGGTCAACCAGGAGGATGCTGAAATCGAAAAGCTCTTGTGGGATGTGTGCACGTACTCGGTTGGCTACCTCAAGACTGAGTGGATTTCTACTCTGGCCGATGGCAAGGGCGATAGCAAGTTCCGTCGTGTTGACCCTTTCACGTTCTACCCTGATCCGTACGCCAACAACATGAATGAGGCGTCCTACTTCGTTGAGTTCAAGACGATGACGATGGATGATCTGGATCGTGCGTTCCCTGGTTCCAAGGACAAGGTTCAGGCTGGCATCACTGAGGAAGGTGATATGCAGCCAACCAAGTTGGATTCCACCACGAATCAGCAGCAGCCTCGTGTGAACCTTGCACCGATCAATGGTGCCCCGTTCGCTCCGTGGGGACCGTCGAACCGTGGCGGTGCGCTCAGTGGCCTCACACGTGAAGATCCGGTGACGGTGGTGTTGGAGGCGTGGATTCGCACGTACCGGGTGTTCACCCACAAAGATGACAAGTCGATCCCTGAGGGTGCTGCACGTGTCATTGACCGTTGGAAGTGCATCGTGGTTGCTGGCAACACTGTCATCTTGGAGAAGTTCGCTGATGAGATTTACGGTCATCCTCAGCACCCGTACAGCAAGATGAACATGTTTGACACAGGCGAATGGTACGGTCCTTGCCTCGTGGAAATGCTCACCTCACCACAAGAGTCGATCAACCGCATCTTGCAACAGGTTGAGATGAACCTGATGTTGATCGGCAACCCGATCCTGCTCAACGGCAACCGTACGAACGTTGGTGGCAGGCAGACTATCTCCAACCGTCCCGGCCAGGTGCTCAACGGCAACGTTCAGGATATGGGTTGGATGGACCCGCCAATGATTCATCCTGACATGATGAGGATGGTTGAGTTCTATGAGACACGGATGGAAACCATCTCTGGTCTGACCGCCATCATGCGAGGGTTTTCCACCACCGGCCGCAACTCGACAGATGTGATTTCATCCCTCCAAGACTCTGCGTTTGTGCGTGTGCGTGCAACCCTTCGCAACCTTGAGCGTTGCCTACGTGATGCGTGCATGAAGAAGTGTGCGAACATCGCAGAGTTCTACACGGAACCACGTCTGGTTGCTGTCCTCGGACCTGATGGTACAAAGACCAAGATGGCTCTCCGTGCAGGCCACTTCTATTCACTTCCCACAGATGATGGTGATGAACCCACTCCGATGCGGTTTGCTCTACTCGCTGATGCTGGCTCTGATCATCCGACATCTCGCCAGGCTCGTCAAGCACAAGCTGAACGGTTGTTCGCTATGGGTGCTATTGACGTCATCGAGGTTCTTAAGGCGAATCACTGGCCGAACTGGCCGACAGTTTCAAAGCGTGTCATGGACATGCAAGCTGTCGCTGGAACCTTGGGTACAAACGGATCGCAGCGAAGCAAGGCGAGGGCGCAGTAATGCCATCAAAGGCCGGAACCGTTCGTGGTGCGTTCTCAGGAACCAACCACATCGTTGCCCTACACACCCGTCTAGGGTTCTTCATCTCATCCATCGCACCGGCATTGTCGGGGTTCTGGCTACTTGAAGCTGGTGGTGGTGACCGCTTTCTTCTGGAAGATGGTTCAGGTCTATGGCTTCTGGAAGGGTCGTGACTGATGGCTGATACAAAGGTCAGTGCATTCCCGGTTGTTGGTTCAGTCACAGGGACGGACTATTTCCCGGTCATTGTGACACCTGGTATCACCAACGGGATTGCCACTCTTACCGTCATCTTTGCACCACATCTTGCGGCAGCAGACCCACACCCTCAATATCTCACTTCCGCCGAAGGTGATGCAGCATATCTGCTCCGCACGTTGGCTGATGCCAAAGGTGATCTGATCGTTGCCACAGCAGACAACACCTTTGCCCGACTCCCTGTTTCAGCGATCAACAATCAGGTGCTCACCACAGATTCGTCAACAGCGACGGGTACGAAATGGGCATCAACCATTGGCGTCAGTTCCGCTCTCCCCTTTGTCAACTTGAGGTAACATCATGCCCGCAAACATCAACCCAATCTTCTCACGCACGCCACAGGTTGAATGGATCACTGGCGTCACCGTTGCGAACACCACCAAAGACCTCACCGCAGGAACATCTTATTTGGTGTTCACGGCTGATGCCACTGAGGGTTCGATGTTGCAGCGTGTTGTTATCATGCCCCTCGGAACCAACATCGCCACAGTGGTTCGTGCGTTCATCAACAACGGTAGTGTTACCACTACGGCAGCGAATAATGCAATGGTTGGTCAGCAAAGCATCCCGGCGACAACCAACACTGAGGTTGCGGCACTCACACCGTACGAAATCCCTCTCAACATTGCCATACCTCCCGGCTACCGTTTGTACGTGACAACGGCAACGGTGGTGGCGGCGGGATTCACTGTCACCGGATTTGGTGGCAAACTATGAGTGACATCTTTGGGCTGGGTGCTGTCAACCCTCGTAAAGTCACCGAGTTTCGCACGAATAGTGGTGGTGGTACGGCATCTATCCTCACAGGTAACTGGTTTCCTTATACCATTCCTCGTGGTGCCGACTTTCTCTACATGTTCTTGATGAGTGGGGGAGGTGGTGGAGGTGGTGGTTTCAGTCGTCTTGCAGCCTCAGCTGGTGGTGGTGGAGGCGGTGGATCAAGTGGTTCGATAGCCAGATTCATTGTTCCGACAGTTCTCCTACCTGACATGTTGTATGTGTGGGTTCCTGCCGGTGGTGCAGGCGGTGGGCCTGGTGTAACAGGTAGCCCATCAGGTGCAGCTATTGTTGCTATTAGACCAACAGCTTCTTTCACTGTTGCTGTCATTGCAGCATCAGCAAGTGGAAGTCCGAACGGTGGTGGTGGCGGTGCAG
>JANOSH010000023.1:0-17105 GCA_031415695.1 Actinomycetes bacterium | reverse complement strand
CAGCAGTCCCTGAACCCGAACTGGTATAGCCAAGTGGAAGCAGCAGTGCAACGAAAGATCGCGCTACGCTGAAGTTGAAACAGAAGAATGATCCTTTATCGCTATCCGGCTAGACAGTCTGACATTTGCGCTGCGCCGACCAACCGTCGGCTTGCATTGACTGCCCTTGTAGCGCGATCGAAGGTCCAACAGATTTGAGACAGGTCCGCAATTTTGAGACTAGGCTCGGAAATCGCTCTAAATGCTTGCTGCATGCTTGCCTTGCATGAGAATGATTGAAATATGATCGATTGAGGTCAATTTTATGCTGGGAACTTGAACTTGAGCCAAACATAAGTCGATGCTGAGAACGCGCTTTTCGATGATTTGCCAAGGGCCAAACGAGGCAGATTCGTTGCGCGCTCAGCACCAATCGATGAAATAACGATGCAGGAATGATACACAGTCGATTGTCAGTTGAAGAGGTTCGATCGAGACACTTAAGTCGATCGAACAATCTCAACGAAATCGAAAGAGAAAAAAATTGGAAGGGGAAAACGACGGAACGAACAGATAGGGCACTGAAGTCGACGAGAAACGACGACTGCAGCAGCACAATGAATGAAGAAAACATATTGGCGTCGAAGAATTCGAAGAATGCATCGAACCAGTGACTTGAGTCGACGAATGGAAACGACGAATCGAGTCAAAGGGATCGATGCGTCGACGAAGGTTTCGATGCAATCATCGAATGCGGCGACAATAAAACGAAGATAAAAGAAGATAAACGATGAAATGAATGCATGGAAGAGGGAAGTGGCGACAGACTCAGTTCGACGAAGATGACTGACGATCGATATCGTCGATTTCAACGACGGGAGTAGAGGTTGTGGTTGTAGTGCTGCTGCATGTTCAGTTCCTCCATACCCTTCAGCTTTGCGAGGTTGTAGGCGATCGCATCGACCGCGGCCACTAAGCTGGGATGCAACAACGGTGTCAGCGGCTGGTACTGTTGATGCTGCTGATCGAACGGCTGCTGCGGCGGCTGGTACTGTTGATGCTGCTGAACGAACGGCTGCTGCGGCGGCTGGTACTGTTGATGCTGCTGAACGAACGGCTGCTGCGGCGGCTGCTGTGGTTGTTGCTGCTGAACGAACGGCTGCTGCGGCGGCTCTTGCTGCTGTTGCTGCATCGAAGGAGGTAAGACGAGGGCGGGCGTCGATGATCGCGCGCGTTCGAGTTGATGAATCCTCGCCATCATCTCGTTTTTCTGCTGAAGATCCTTGATCTGCTGCAACAGCAAATCCTTGATGAGATCATTCTTCGAAGGAGACTTCGATGGCGATCTCTCGGCAGAGGCAGATCTTTCTTTGCTGCGTTTCGACGATCGATCGGCATCGGCGACGTCGGTTGAACGTCGTTTCAACGATTCCTTCGATGGTTTGTTTCCATCAGGGGACGCTGATGGCTTCGGCGAAGATGACGGTGGACTCACAGTTCGATACCCAGTTGGAAGTTCGTAGAAGTTCGAAGCACCTGGCGGGGAGGAAGATGGCGAAGAAGCGGCTGGCAAAGAAGCGGCTGGCGAAGAAGCGGCTGGCGAAGAAGCGGCTGGCGAAGAAGCGGCTGGCCAAGAAGCGGCTGGCGAAGAAGTAGCTGAAGATCCAGGCGAATTTGAAATGGCTGGCGACGAACGATCGAAAGGTCCCTTGCGCGGTTTCTTCGCTGGTGGAACAGCGGCTCGACCACCGTTGGGCTTGCGCTTCACGTTCTGAGGCTGAGACACCGGTGCAGACTTGAGCGGGATCTTCAAGATTGGCTTTGGCGGCTTCGCTGCGGGCTTCGTTGCGGACGTCGAGGTCGTCGCCGGCTTACTGGGCGCTTTGCCAACAACCTTCTTCTTCGACTTGGATTGTTCGACTTCGTCATCGCTGCTCGCGGCTTCGCTCTCCTCAGCTTCCTCATCGTCTTCTCCCTTCTCGCTTTCTCCCTCATTATCGCTTGAGAGATCGATGGCCGCGGCATGCTGCGTCAAATCGATTTCCTCCTCCTCCACGTCGTCGTCGTCGTCGTGTTGATTCGCTCGCTTGGCCTTTGCATTCGCACCCTTGTTACTGGCGGTCGTGGCTCTGCCAGTCCCCTTCGAGATGACCTTCTTCGATTTTGCACCGGGAGCGGCAGCGGGCTTCTTCGCTCTGACAGCTTTGACATCGATGAGATTTCGAGTCGGAAGAGGAAGGGCAGAGTGGGGATCTCTCTTTCGCCAAGCTTGAGTCGGATCAGCCTTGAGATCTTTGACGACATCATCGGGCGACTCCAAGAAAAGACGAAAGAGAAGTTGAGGATCGTGGATGCACATTTGCTCCCACATCACCTTCCACACATGAGTTGGATTGTTCGTGGTCGTCAGCCCCTCCTTGTGCAAGTCCTGACCGAGCTGGTAGAACATGGTCTGCGTCGGCTTGGTCATTGAGCCGAAAAGAACCCTTCGAGTGGCAGGTGCTCTGACATCATCCGAGGAAAATCGATCCTTGAAGGGGCATCGTCGCTCGACGAAGTTCATCACGGATAGGAAGCTGGCCTCATGGGGCGTCTTTGCCAGCTGTGGCATCAATAAGTACGTCGCCGAGGGATCGCCCGGGTAGTCCTTATGAGTAACTGGTGGCAACCTCGCCCTCGGGGGCAAGCCTTTCTTGCGGTGTTGCTCTTCGAAATACTTCGCAGCTTTGACACGGCTTTCCTGCTCCTTTTGGGCATTCTCGAGCACCTCGGCGATTCTCTCGCGACGGGTCTCGGCCTGCTTTTCGGTCTCGAGCGGCGGCAAAGCGGAATCGTACACTTCGATCGGAATCTCCTCGTGATTGAACTCGCCTGGCACGTTGAAACGGCGTTTGATGAGATCGCGTTGACCGGGGAAAAGCTGGTCGATGGCATGGTTGCCGAAGAGCTCGCTCTTGGCGTCCGCAATCTCGACCATCGGACCAAACCTCAAACCAGCAACGTGATTTCGACTGATCTGATCGATGCAAGATTTGAATGCAACATCGAGATCGAGTCCGAGATCGTTCGCCAGGCAACCGTCCAGCATCGCTTGGACGATACGACCCAAGATGCGCGGGCCTTCGAAGGAAAGCGGCACAGGCCTGCGAGTTGGCAACAGGTCGATCTCGCAGACACCGGTCTCAGGATCTCGGATCGGTGTCTGAACGTACAGATCATAAAACTGATCGACCTCTTCCGCAGAGCGAGGGTGGACGCTCATGATGTCGTCGAAGGAGATCGTCTGCACGATGAAATTCGATTCTTTCGCAGTCTCGAGGTTCGCCAGCAAAGTCCGCAGCTCAGCAAAGCTCGGCACAGCCTTCGATTCGGGCAGTAGCAGCGCGACGACCCAGCCCTCGGGAATCTTTCGCAGATGAGCCCGCTCGGCGAGGTTGAGGCTGGGAAGGTTGTTGACGAGTTGATTGAAGCGGTCGGCGCGTTTCTTCGAATTCGAGTTGGCAGAACCTGCTTCGACGGACGAGGCCTCGCGATCAGACTTTCTCTCTTCGACATTGTCCTGATACAGCGTCGAACTCAATTTGACGAAAGTGGACAACACGAGCCAGCGCGATGGATCGATCACGTCCGATTTGTCCTTACTGTCAGCCTTCACCCCCACGATTTCACCAGCGCGCACATGAATGACGACATCTTTCGAGTCAGTTCGACGGCGCTGCAGGTATGGCACGATGAAAGCTGAAAGATTCGGTTGCACGACCATCGGAATCCACGCGGATGGTTCGATGTTGAACAGCGGGCTGTTGATATCGACACTCATCAACAGAGGCAATGGAAGCAGCAAGCCGTAGTGACTGATTCCGCTCGTCGACCTAGCCGTACGATGATAGTTGACAATCGAAACAGCCTTGCGTCCATTGTCCAACACCGTGGTTCGATTGAGCAAGTCGAGGTTCGCGCGACCCACGTTGGTGTTGAAGTAAGTGTTCGATCTCCATCCGACGGTCGTTCCCGACAAATAGTCAAAGTCCGGACGACTGGATCCGTGGAACGGCTCGTCAGCGAATGAGGCGGGGGGCGCAAACGACAGATCCTCGATCTGCATGTTGAAAACAAGGGCGACGCACTCCATGAAGCGATGGTCCAGGCCAGCTCGGTTGAGGAACTGGGCGATTTGGCCCTCGATAGCCGCCTTCACCGTCTGCATGCGTTCTGCTCGTTCGGCGTCCGTCGCATTGCGTCGAATCTTTTTCATGATCTGATTGCCAGAGGCGTCGACCTTGGGCTCGTTCTTCGCGTCCAGCTCGGCTTCTGTCCCCACGTCGTCGACCTGTTCGAGCACCGAGAAAGTGAAGACAGAAAGAAGCTGCGCTTGCTCGGACGAATCGTCTGCAGCAAGCCACTGGCGCAGTTTGTCGACGAGGTGCGTCTTGAAAGCATCCACGCTGTCGTTCGCATCCGTCCTGAAGCCCGTTGCAGAGTCCCATTCTGAGGAGCCAAGCGTGTCGAATTCGTTGGCAGTCGCCAGGCCGTGAGCAAGACAATTACCATCAGGATGGAGCGGCACATGGAGATAAGGATAGAACAACGATCGGAGTCCTGCCTTGCCGTAGTCTCGCTGAGTGAGCGGCGGGTCGCCGCCGCCATCGGGATGAGGAGCTGACACCCACACAACTATCGGAGTGATTCTGTTCGGGGGAATGACCTCGCTTTGCTGATCGTTACACAAGCGACCAGGATGACTCGGCGACCAAGTCACGTCGTGCGGCCACACCATTCCACTCACAAGTCGAAGCACTGCCTTCACCTTCGAACGAAGGTGAGCCTCGACCGAACTCTTCTCGAACTTCCACATTTCCTCGAGCCGATCCTCCGTTAATGACTTCAACGGGACAGACTTTTTGTCCTTGGCTGCTTCGGCTCGATAGGTAGCGACGGAGAATTGCAATTTCTTCTTCGCCGGAGGTGATCCGGGGGCCTTCGATGAAGACGACTTCTCAGCCGACGCAGCGGCATTCGACGACGATGACTTGCTGCTGGACCCACCTCCTTTCGACGAATCCTCAGTCGACGCAGCGGCATTCGACGGCGAAGATTTGCTGCCCGACCCAACTCCGGATCTCTTCGACGCAGCGCCCTTCGTCGAAGACTTGCTGCCCGACCCCTTCGACGCAGCGCCCTTCGACTCAGCGCCCTTCTTCGGAGACTGGGCATCGATGATCTGCTTCGCAAGCTTGGCGACGCCAGATTTGCCCTTCGACTTCGCCGTCTCCTCCTCGGGCGAACTGGAGGGGCCGGAATCGGTCGTGGCACTCTCTCCGGTCTGATCCCCCGCGTCCTCGGCCAAGTCGGCCGCATCAGGTTGGAAGTCTTCGTCATCTGCATTCTGCGCTTCGGCAGCGATCACCTCTTCGTCCTTTTCCTCGACAGGCGGAGTCACAAGACCATGAAAACGTGGACTGGTGCGCGTTCCCGCTGGCACGGTCTCGCCTTCGTCGGCCGCGGCTGATCGAGGAGCGTTGTTCGATCGAGGAGGAGCGAACGAAGATCTGCCTGAACCAGGAGGCGAATGAGTGGGCGTGTAGTGTTGAGTCGCCGATCGATCAGGCACTGAGCGTTGACTGGCAGCGTCCAAGGCGTCGGCCATCAGCACAGAATCCATCGATTCGAATCGAGAAACAACTGGAGTTTGCAACGACTGAGTCGGAGGTCGGCCGTTGAACGTCGGAGGAACGTGCGGCGAATCGACGTGAACAAAACGACTGAGAGGAGCATCATCGCTGTCGACGCGAGCGGCGGGAGACGGGCTCGGTGCAGACTGGAGCAACTGATCGAGAGGAGCATCGCTGTCAAATCGTTCGACTGCAGGGACCGAAGTGGTTGCGGCTGCCTGAACGGCGGCCAAAGCCTTCTTCTTTCTGGGCGTCATCGACGACCGATCGAAGCGTGATCAAGTCGAGTCTAAACACAAGCAAAACATAGCAAAAGAGACGATGTCAGCGACCGAGCGAATGGACCGTCGATCGACGCCGGGTCAAAACATCAGTCGTTCGAAGCATCGGCGACGGTGGATTCGAGGCTCGGTTCGATGGAACACGACACGGGCAATCCGAATAACCAATCGGTTCGCTGCTGCGATGATACGTTGCCGAGAAAACATCGTCGAACCATCGAATCAAGCCTGGAAGCCGTAGAATCAGAGGTGCGAGCTAGTCGACCGGCTCGACCGTCGAGCCGTGGTCGTGACGGTGCCTTCGACGGATGGGACGACCAAACGTCGATTGAACACAGCGAGAGGCCGAACTGGACAGCCTCGATCGAGGATTCATCGACGAGGTGATGGGTCGGAGGCTGCGGGTCAGAACGGCCTGCGTTCGATGATCCCGTCAATGGTACGCGATGGTACCGCAGCAGTGGGCCCTGCGCTGATACCCCTCTCTCGCCGCTTCTGTTTGCGCCTACTCACGGTGTCTGAGGTGAAGGATTGCGGGCGACACAGGACGAGAGCGATTCAAAATCTGACGACGAGCTTCGTTTGCCTCGGTGCGCAGTCAAACGGAATTTGAGACTTTTCGAACGCGCATCGTCGAGCATCATCGATGTTTTCGAAAACAATGATGACAGCCCATGTTTGGCCTTAACATCTCAACGCCCACAAAGCTTCTCATCGATATCGTCGATGGTTGTGTCAAAACGCAAAAGCCCTGATAAATTGCTCCTCCGATCGTGGTGATGATCGAATCGAAGAAAAAACACCAGGAGGCGCTGTATCATTCCCATATGCACCTTCCGTATTGTCATAGTTTTGATCGATTCGATGATGCTGCGAAACCCAGGATCGTTTTGTGTTTTCGGCCTGCCTCGTGGCCGTCTAAAGCACGGCAAGGACGCGCCCTGTCAAGCGTTCCCGCTTTTCTTCGTCGATCCCGACGACGGCTTTGTGCTCATCGTTCGACCAGCTGTGTCTGCTCTTCCGATAGGCCTTCTCTCGCTGCATCCAACGATCGAAGTCTTCGGGTCAGTCGACGCCGCGTTCGAGCGGGTCGATCGACGGTCCACTTCTCTCTGTTCCTGACATTTCGTTGCTCCCTGGATGTTTTCGATGCCATGCAGACTCAGAATCGAGCTGTCTTCGACTCTTCAACGTCGACAGGGTACCCACGCACCGCACAAATCGAATCAGATCGTCAGTAAGCATCGGCGATGAGGCTTGCGAGCAGCTTGATCGATTCGCTGTCGCTCATTCGAAATTTGAATCTTGTCTCGTGTGTGTCGAAGGTTATTCGACGTCCACCGTATCCGCCGTCGATTATCAACGTTCTTCATCAACCAGACGACCACTGGGCTTCGACGATTTCGAACTGCGTTGATGTCCTCCAACCCGCAGAACGCCGCTCGATTCGTTCGTGAACCTGACGCTTACCCGTACGATTCCAGCCAGGACCTTCGTAACACCGTGACTCAACAACAACAGGTGATCGCGTCACTCACTGCTCTCGCGAAGGATCGACAACTTGAGAACTTTACACTGCGCAGTCGTCTACTCGAAGCCGAGGCCAAGCTCTTGCAACACGAAACGACGCAGCAACTTCAAGCCACGATTGCTTCAACCAACCCTGCTTTTCGCGCTGAACAAACTCCAGTCGCCGTCGTCGCCGAGGCCGTCGACAATTCCGTCAAGCGAGCCACTCGTTCGTCGAGGGATCGATGAATCGTGTGCGTTGCTCCGAGCTCCTCGATCTTCTCCTCGCCAATCGAGGTTTTCGTTGCGACGCTGTTCACTACTTTCGTGTGTCACTCCCGTACGCTTCGGGCACACAGTGTCGACGCGCCCTCTGCCAGCTGCACGAGCTGCTGACTGGTGAGACCATCGAGCTGGCCCCGATCGTCTTCTCTCGTGCCAAGCTCGATCTTCGTTGCTGCGGCATCGGTGTGCTTGAATTTCATTCAAACCGCCTCTTGGATTCGACTTGGACACGCTTCGAGCCGACCGATTGGCGTGATAAGGTCGTCGCCTTTCATCAAGCTCGTCAACGCACCGTCCCAGACAGCTTTCACTTCAAAGGATCGATCACTGTCCCGGCTACGACCGAGTATTTCGACCCACAAGAAATCGTACTCCTCACCACTGAATCAAAGATTGGCTTGCCCAGTGGCCTCCAACAAGACTGCAACTCGATCAAGGGTCGGGTTCGAACGATTTACCTCAGCGAGGTCACTGAAGCCGATCGGACCAAGTTCGAACCGACCGCTGACCCCGTTGCTCAGGCCTAACAAACAACTTGATGTCGAAGCAACCTTCACTGCTGAGATGTGACGACGCACGGCTGGCTCGGCAGCGAGCGAATCTCGTTCGATTCGTCGACGACGAGAAGGCAGCCTTCGCTCTCCAACGCTATCTGCCTTGGACGGACGACAGAGGCGTGCCCGAGTGTCCCGTTCGTGTCGATGCCAGTCGTCACATTTCAGGCTGTTTGGGATTGTATCTCACGAAGCCGGTCAAGAACAAAGGCTTCGTCTGCGTCTATCCTGGCGTTCTGATGTGGGAGGAGCTCGCTGACAAGTTCTCGATGCTCTATCACTGCCCCACCGCTGTTCGCGTTAAAGGGCTGGACTACTTCGTCGATGCTTCGATGGCCAAGCGCATGGAGCTCGAAGCAGAGTGCTACGATTCGAAGACGAAGCGATGGTGGGTTCGCATGACGCTGCAGGGCGATCCAACCGCCTTCGGACCGATCATCAATTCGCCTCGCGAAACTTCAGCCAGAGCAAACTGTATTTTGGAGAGCTGCAAGGCGAATGATCTGAAAAGGTGCCTCACCCCTGTTGGTGAAAAGGTCCGAGTCAGCTCGACCATCCTCACCTTGCATCGTGTTGGTGCCATGGACTCGCTCGACGACGAGTTGCTCTATGCCTACGATGCCACCGAGACGGACGTCGACCTGTTGCGTCGAACCAAGACCAACGACGGCTTGTTTTGGTATCAACACGATCGCCAGCTGCACGAGAGTCCGCACTGCGAACACTGCTTCGGCATGAAAACCGTGGTCGACTGCCCCGCCAACGAGCTTTACCTCTGCTCGCGTTTCGTCGGTGATGTTCAATGTCCGATCGGCCGTCATCGACGATGTTTTGAATCAGGCGATCAATCATTCGCCAGGAACGAATGGTACTGCTCGGCGCATCGACAGCCGCTCGTTCCGATCAAACGTTCTCGCATTCTGACATTGACGCCGCCGCCCTCTGAGCCTGTGACTATGCTTCGCATGGAGGATCTTCATGGCATGATCGTCTGCTGCAAGCAGCTTCACAACAAGATAGGGGAAGCTCGCAGCATCGGCGATCCAGTTGCTGCGTGTGACGGGGCCTTTATGGTCGCCCATGAGTTGAGGAAGACGAATCCGCTGCCTCCGCCATTGCGGGTCAGTTGAGAGAGTACAAATGGGCATGCTCTGTGTCTTTTGTTCCTTTGCTGATCGTTATTTGCTGAAATGTCGTCCTGCAGGCCGTTCTGCAATCCACCTTCGACGCCATCCTCGATCCGGTGGACAGTGCAGTCAAGACTGTCGACTCGTCCGCCGTGTGGGCGATTCGAAAATCGTTTCCTTGCCGCAATCAATCGTACAACTTTGATCGACATCGTGCAGACCTTGAAACAGCGGTGACCCTGTTCGTCAAAACGATCGGAACAACGCCTGCTGAATCTGACCTATGCTCAGAGTCTCGATTCCTCGTCGACCTGACCTCTGTGCTGTGTCGAATCGCTGTGCAGTCGGGTGGCTGGACTCATTGCAATGCATCGGTTCGTGATTGCCTCATCGAGCAACTTCGACTTCTTCAGAAGCCACTGGAGTCTTTATGCGCGCTCACATCGTCCAGCTTCAAAGTTCAGTCGCAGCAATCGACTCATCTCTCGAAAGTCGATTTTCTGGTCAACCTGCTGTACCTCTTGACGCACATCTTCCTCGCGCAGACCGATTACCTCGCGTCGGTGCCCGACGATCCGTCGACCCTGCCGCTGTTTGACTTGTCGATTCGACTCATCACGAAGTTGTTGCCTGCGCCTCCTTCGAAGTCATCCGATCTGCCTAAAGACTGGGAGTTTCACGTCGAACCTTTCCTCGAGTGTCTGATGATGCTCGAGTACGCTCGACTGAGCTCGAGATCGCGGAACATTGTCACAAACTGTCTGGCGTCTGGTTTCGATGCCGTCTGTTCGCTGAGCATCGCCAGCTGCTGCAAGCAAGATCGTCCGATGCATGAGTTTCTTCACCTTCAAGTGCTCACAGCCCGATGGTGTCGGGCGCGTGTCGAAGTGAATCGTCGCCTGGCGAATCCTCCGCCATTGCTGTTGGATTCATCGATTGTTGCTTCCGTCCATCGACCACCTCCTCATCAGTCAATCAAACGTCGCGTGTTGCTTGTTGCCATGGCGTTCGCGACCGAGGCGTATGCTGCGACTGGAAATGACATGGAGAACAACAAATTCGCTGCGTGCGCAGGACGAGATCGCCTTCGATTGCTGGAACTGCGCAGGCTGCAGCCGCAGTGGGGCATTCAGACGATCAATCAAGATGAAGAGCTCAGCCACTGTGAGCCTGGAGCGCACGTTCAAGCACAGTTCTGTCGTCTCGGCGTCAAGGACGCGCTCGATGCTGGCCACTTCCGCGTCGAGGACGGCCCGTATGCCGTCGTCATTCTCGACTATTTCGCGTTCGCTCGTCGAATGGGCGAGGCGTATCGGATGTTCTTTGCTGAGGTCGTTCCGGCTCTGTGGACTGCGAAACTTGTCGACGAGCGCACTCGCTTCATCTTGCCGAAGCTCAAGTATGCTGACTTCTGGCAACCATCGACGCTCGAGAATAGATATACAATCCTCGACCAACGTCAGCTGACCGCTGCAGAGAACCCACTCTGGCAAGCGACGGAGGCACTCAGCGCCGAGCAGTTGCTTCGGTTGAACAACAGAAAAGAACTTGACGGATTGGAAGCTGGCAGACCTTTCGTTGAATGTCGTCTCATCCCCAAGCCTTCGCTGCCGTCGTCGGGATCTCTCACCTTCATTGACAATTTGCCAACGACGATTGAGTCGATCAAAGCTCGTTGCGAGTCGCTTCGTCTCAGCGTCGATCGTTCTCGGCTCAATGATGCTGGTGACGGATTGTTTGCTCAGCAAGGCTTCAAGAATGGCGCAACCATCTGTCACGCCTTCGGTCACTTCATGTCCGACTCACGTCGTGAGAAGCTCAATAGAATGATGGAACTCAAAGGCTTCGACTCCAGCAAGGTGGTTTCGATGTCTGAGCTCGGCCGCTTGCTTCCTCATGAGATTGGTTTCGTCGAAGACTTTTGCAATGGTTACTCGCGACTGATCGACGTGTCGGACTGCGTCTCAACAACGAATGATGGGTTCCACCTCGTCGTCGATCGAGCTTGTCCGATGGTCAAGATCAATGATCCGCGGCGCAAGCAAAAGCTTAAGATCAACTGCCGTCTCGTCATGCCCAGTGTACTGCCGATGAGCGGCAGTCGAGTTTCATCTCTGGCCTTTCCGATCGTGACGACTCGTGACATTCTTCGGGGTGAGGAGCTTTACCTCGACTACGGCTGGACGGACAAAGACTGGAAAGTTGTCTTTGCTCGATCGAAGCGACCAAGCTCGTCGATTCCATCCGCCGTCTGGCCATCATTGCAACATCGAGCCATCGATTCTCGCTGTACTATTCAACAAGATCAGTATGATGCGATTCTTCGTCAACGAGAGGCACTCTGTGATCCCGATTGGCTTGTTGTCAAGCCTGTGCGAGACCTGTGCCTCGAAAGCCCTTCGCAACCGTGCCAGCTCGGTGTTTTCACGAAGCGAGCACTGTCGATGAAGCAGCCGTTGCTGCTCTACGCGAGTGATTGGATCGATCGATCATCCATCGATCGTGATCAATCGGCATACGTGCGAAGTATTCCCAACACCGGATTGACCGGATTTCTCGACGGACGACGTGCAGCAGCGGGCTACGTTCGTTGGAAAGCCAGCAGCCCTGGCGGCTGGGAGACGATCTTCGATATGCCGGACGATGCCTTCCTTCCTAAGGCAGTACATGGTTCGACTTCGTTGCTTGCCGAGTGGAGTGGCTTGGCCAAAGGATGCATGGTCAATAGCGCCGTCGGACGCGAGTCAGCAGGAATCAAGGCCAACTGCAGGATGTCTGTACTGCAGGGCGTCCAAGTCTGCCAGGCCCCGGTGTTGTGCATCAAGGCAACCCGTGATCTCATCGCGGGTGAAGAACTCGTCCTAGCGTCGTACAATCACAATGAAGAGAGAGCGCAGCGAGAGGCTCTGACATCGACGAGTTCTGACTCGCCAGACTCGTCGTCGAATCGACTCGAAAGATCCAACCCTCTGGAATCGATCAGAGCCAGGCCGTCTCGTCCTTGCATTGCGACACCACCTCCTCGGACTTCGACCCCTCCACCTTTTGAGACGCTGAAGACTCCTGCCCATCAATCCTTCTTCAGTCTTGTTAGCACGCCGGAGGAGCTCGAGGAAGAGAAGCGCTTCGCTGAATTGATGGCGAATGCAGCGAGCCCTTTGGAGCTCGAGGACGCATCGAGCGATTCTGATTCGTCGACCCCCGAACGAATGAATGATGATTCGAGCGATTTGATGGACGAATCCGATGCACGCAGCCATCAGAGCTCGTCGCGTCGTGTGCAGATCTCTCCTCCCGCGCGCGACACCTTGCGCAGTGATCCCCTGTCGCTCCGTCGCGATGTTTCGAAGGCCACGGCTCATCCTTCGATGGTTAAAGAGCTGCGCGAAGTCTGGGAGCCGTACAGCGATCTTATCTCGGCGGCAGGTCGACAGAGTTGGCATGTTCGAGCCATGGACTACGGAACGCCGAAAGAGCAGAACAAGGCCGACGCCATTCTTGCCGCCTACAATCAAGTCAAATCTCATTGCGCTTCGCTCGATGTCTCTTCCACGCTCAAGCCCAATCAAATTCAAGACGTCGTTCGAATCTTCAAATCCGTCAAGACCTTCTTCACCGCTCGGATGACATGGCAACAGAATGAGAGGGATTTCGATCGAGCGACGGTCCAAGCGTCCGAAGCCAAATTGATTCGCTCCACCCGAGGCCGCAACGCTAAAGCTGACTGGAACGGCTGTCCGCTGTGCGCTGATTGTATGATCGCTGCTCTGGGATTGCCTGTGGCGACGGCTTATAATCGAGTGAAGACTCAGGTCGATCACAAGACCAAGCGTCGGTGCAAACGACAGCGGATTGTTTATCAACTCCTCCAAGCCGAGCTCAATCGAGTTGGACAGTTCCAACCAACGGCGAGAGGCAAGCAGGAGAGAACGTTGCATTACACCACGTCTCGCGACTGCCGACTTTCTCTCGAAGATAACCACCGTCAGGCGAACAAATTGGAACAACACCAGTACACAATCTCGAAGACTACTTTCCTTCGAGCCAAGAAACAGCTGTCCAAGGATCTCAATTGTCGAATCAATCTCACAAAGACCAAGACAGTGGCTCGATGCAATCAGTGTCAGACATTCCATAATGCCGTCAAACTGTGCACCGATGCTAAGCCATTCAATCAAACAAACCTCGAACTGGCCAAAGGGAGATTGGATCATCATCACAAAGAGCATGGAGAGCAGCGCGCACTCTACGACAGCAACAAGGCCAAGGCACTCCTCTCGCCTTGGCTTCTCTGGCTCATCACGCTCGACGGAATGGACACGTCGAAGACTCATCTGCCCCACTTCAGACGCGTGTCGAAGCATCGTGACAACGCTCACACGCTGGCCATGCGTGTTCTCGGTGCCTTCTGCTACGGTGGACCGGTGCCCATCCTCGCGATCACGAGCTTCGACGACGTGCAGTCGAAAGGTGCAAATGCTTCCGTCACCAATTTCGAACACATCATCGACAGGCAGTTCGAAGCAATGGATCCAACGAACATCGCGGTCATTCCTGACTCATCCGAACGACCGAAGCCTCTAGTCGACGTGGCTTTGAATTCGAACGCAACATCGAGTCTCGAAGCCACTTGTCCTGCAGCTGGCAGTGAGGCTCCCAAGAAGATTCCTTTCATGTGGCCTGAAGGCTTGCATCTGACGTTCGACAATACTGGTGCTGATTGCAAGAACGCCATCTTCTTTCGATTTCTTGGCGCGCTCGTCGGTTTGGGCGTTTTCTGCTACATCTCGATCAACAACTTGATGGTCGGACACACGCACGACATCGTCGATCAGATGTTCAGCTGTTGGTCGCAAGCGCTCAATCACAACGATGCACCCACTCTCGCTGAGATGCACAAACTCTTTCGTGCCAAGTATGCGTCGAAGATCTATGCATTCGACGCCGCTATGCACAAGGCCGCCCAAGACAATCGAGAAGGGCGCAAGAACACAACCCTTCCTTCTCTTGCCGGCCTTCCTGTTGAGGTCGCTCAGCATCTGCGCGACGCTGCGCTTGCGATTGGAGTCGAGGTCGACTGTCATCGACAGACGTATGCGATCGACGCCGACGCGTGGCTCGGCAACGGCCCAGGCGCACCCAAATACACCGTGGAGCACCTCGCCAAGGCATATGTGTTCTACATTACCAGGGAACGAGACGTCGTCGTCGATAAACATCCGGTGACTGGCGATCACATCAAAGAAGAAGCGGTCGTAATGTATACTCGACACTTGGCCAATTCGTTCAAGAATCCATCAGTGGCACATAATTTCGAAAACATTCGTGGTGGACCGTACGCCTCGCGGATGGTGTTATTTCGCATGCGCGATCTGCCAGCTGACTTCGCCGATCCTATGCGCTGTCCGCCGCAGTTCGTCGACGTCGACAATCCGAGACTCTGCATTCAAAATCATCTGAAGCAGTACAGCATGACACCCGACCAGGTCGAGGAGATGGACAAATTGCTTCGAGGCTTCACTTCTCATTTCGCTGCGCTGCAGAAGGATTGTCCGCACTGTGCCACCATCATCCAAGAGATCCATCAGATTGGTCCACTCTCTCGACCGAGAGATGAGGACGACCAGAAGGCCAAAGCTGCGTACAACGCATCGAATAATGCCAAGAAACGTCTTCGACAGAAGCTGGTTGATCACCTGGCGGACAGGACTTTCGTTGACACGCACGAATCGATCCTTCGCGCCGATCGCTGGTGGACCAAGTGGAGAGATCGCGTTCGAGACTACATCACGCCGTACTACATGCAGCGGAAGCTGATCTTCTCGCCGTCCGAAGAGGATCGAATGGACAACGGTCGTATGAAGCATCCGCACGCTTTGCCTCGCTCGAAGTTCGAACCGCCGATCAGTCGACTTCGCCGCGATCGAGAGTGGCATGAGACTCACCCTGAGGGTCCTCAACCGTACGACATCGTCATCGGTCGATCGCACGATCCTGCTCAGCCTTTTTACGTTGGTATCGTACTTGACGACCACGCGCCGAAGCCGAATTCGATCGACGTTCAAATGGAATCCGAAGAGAAGAAGAGTTCCGAAGTCGAAGCTTCGATGGTCGAACCAATGCCATCCGATGGTGACTTTTCGATCGAGAAGGCTTGGTCGTCTACTGATCCTTACGTATATCTGTCGATTCCCAAGCTCGGTGATCCGCCCCGCGCTCGTCGCCCGATCGACTCCGACGATGAGAGCGTGGATGGCAACAGACCTGCCGACATGGCTGCAGAGTCAAAAAAGCGCAAACGAGCTCCAGATGTCGAAGTCGCGGCTGCAAAGAAGAAACAAAAGCCCACTGACAAAGCATCGAATCGACCGGCGAACCTTCAAGCCGACAAAGCGAAGGCTCAAGCCGAAGCAACGCGTCCTCGGCTGGTTCGAGGGACAAAGACTCGTCCACAATCGAAGGCAGTCGCAGCGTCAAACACCAATTCGAAAGCGAAGAAGCACACCAAAAAGAATTCGAAGATGCAAGACGAATCGGACGACGAATCGAACGACGAATCGAACGACGAATCATCGGACGACGAATCAGACGATTCCACGAGCGACACTGGACCGAACGATGCATTCGTCGATCGTCGTTCTACGAGAGCAGCTGCTGCAACAGCATCAAGCGCTGCGCCTGCGGTAGCATCATCGAAGGCTGCCACTCAGCCCAAGGCCGATCAAAGGGCGATCCGTCGCGGGAAAAAGAGGGTTGTCCCGACGCAAGGGGCATCGGCAAGTGCAGCAGCTTCGTCGATTGGTGCATCGTTGAGTCTATCTGCAGATGCAGGCGAGCCCGCTGTCAAAAGAGCGAAGAAGAAAGCCGTCGAACGCGAGGCCGCTCCCTCTGCCAAGGATTCATATCGAGTTCGATGGTTCGATTTTCGACCACCCCCGGGCCTCAAGTCGAGCAAGGACTTCGTCGATATCGCGAAGATCGACAAGCTCATCGCGAAGGAGAGTCGAGACGACGTCGGTCAATGGGAGATCGCCAAGCATGCGATGCTGCAAGAGAACTTGTTTCGCCGTCTGCCGAAGGCTGCTGTGTCGCGATGGCAGCCGATCGAATACGTCCATGTGCAGCACAAGCTCGATGACGTGCTGCTCGTCAATTTGATCTACTGGGGACCGGCGAACGATGTGATGTGGCCGACGCGAAAGTTGAAAATCGGCGCCTGGCGTCGAGTGTTCGATGATCTCTGCGAGGCAAGAGACGTTGCGGCGAACATTGCTTCACGTGCACCTTCATTACCAGCCGAACAAGCAGCACTGCTGCGAGCAAAATCAGCAGCAGCTGCAAAATTGGTTGCCAGATAGGTCCTTTGAGATCATCGAATCGACGCACGCTTTGCAAATTCGATTTTGTTCAAAGTCAAGACTGAATTCGAACATGATTCAACATCAATCGAACAGAATCGATGATTGCGTGCTACCGCGCATGCTAGCGGAGCGAGAGAAGTGATTTCTGTGACTTGACAAATTTGAGACAGCGGTCTGTCTCAAATCTGTTGGACCTTCGATAGGCTTGGAGGCCCACTTAATGAGCATGGACTCACGCAGCTGAGACAGAGCAGAGCGACGAATATCGTCGGTGACTGAGTCTCGAGCTTGGCGTCGGATGTGGAAGTGACGCTTGCATGATTCGAGAGGCAACTCG
>JANOSH010000022.1:0-213216 GCA_031415695.1 Actinomycetes bacterium | reverse complement strand
GGAGGGTACGGAGATGGTTATGCCTGGTGACAATGTGACGATGAAGATTGAGTTGGGTAAGCCGATTGCCATGGATGAGGGTTTGCGGTTCGCCATTCGTGAGGGTGGTCGTACTGTGGGCGCCGGCCGTGTCACCAAGATTCTGAAGTAGGGACTGACCACCATGGCACAGAGCATTCGCATTCGTTTGAAGGCATACGATCACGAGATCATCGACACCTCGACCAAGAAAATTGTCGAGACCGTTACTCGAACCCAGGCCACCATTCGTGGCCCTATCCCGTTGCCGACCTCGAAGCACCGTTACACAGTGATTCGGTCGCCTCATAAGTACAAAGATTCGCGCGAGCACTTCGAGATGCGCATCCACAAGCGGCTGATCGACATCGTCAATCCAACCGCCAAGACCATTGACAGCCTGCAGCGCATCGAACTGCCGGCCGGAGTCGATATCGAAATCAAAATCCAGAACGCCTAGAGCGCAGCGATAGGCGTATGCAGGCCGTAGGCCGTGGTACCGAAGGTACGGCCTAGCTGTAGGCCGGACAGGAAGTTGAGTGAGGGCCGGGCCGTTAGCGGCTCGGCCCTCGTCGTTGCCAGTCCGTAGTGCCGCAGGAAACCGGCTATCGCGACTCAGAGTCGAAAGTGTGCTCGGAGGAAGGCAAGGTTTCGACTCTGAGTCGGAAAAATGGCGGTCGCCAGAGGCGTCAGGTTCGTCTCGGTTCCGTCAAGAGGGTTTTCAGTTGGCGACAGACATGCGAACATGGTGACTTGCCCACATAGGGTGACTGGACGAGGAGGTGAGTGTGAGCGAGGTAACCGATGTGTCTGACTGGACGAGCTTGCCGCCGTCCACGTCTGCTCCGAGTGCGCTGCATCCGGCGTTTCCCGATCTCATCCTTCCCACCCTCAGCGCACGGGCCGAGCTGTGGGGACTTCACGATCAGGTGGCGGCACTCGCCGACGAACTTGGCCGCGTCACGGCCGAATACGGAATGGGTTCCGATCCCGTGCCGTTGGCGGTGCCGGTAGGGGCGACGGCCACCGACGAACTGCTCGGTATACAGAGGCGGGTAGCGGTCGAGGTTGGCGAGTTGCAGGCCAAGACGTCCGAGCTTCGTGTGAGCCGTATCGAGTATCTCGATCAGAAGGACCGTCGGCATCGGTACTGGAACGTGGCGGCGTCGCTGTCGGTTTTCGTGGCGTCCGTTGTCGGTATCGTCTTGATCCAGGTCCTGCGGTAGCACGATGCAGACCCGCCCGAAACTCAAAGAGTTCGAAGCCGAGATGGCTGCTTTGGAAGACGCCATCTCCGACCATCGTCTTGTGGTTGGCGGGTTGGGAAATCGTGCTCGTGAACTTGGTGCCCCTGCCTCGCACGAGATAGCCGAACGACTCCAGCGAACCCGAAGCGATCTCGAAGCTGTCAACGCCATCACGTCGGGCCCGGCTACAGCACGGTGGAGCCTTGAGCGATGGGCTGGCTGGGATCCGTTGCTACCTGTCGACACGTCGGCAGTGCGTGTCGGCGAGTATCGAGAGCAACGTACGGGCCAACTCCTCGGCGTGCCGGCCATGGTTCCACTCCTTGGTTCCGGGCGTGCGCTGTGCGTTACAAGCACAACCTCCGAGAACGTAACGACCGCTGTTGGGCTGATGCATTCGCTTGTTGTGCGAGCCGCAGCGCTTCTGGGTGGTCGTTCAAGAATCACCCTGCTTGATCCGGCGGGTGTAGGGGCGTTTCCCTTCTCGTCCTCGCTGGCCGATCTCACAACCTCGACTGGCGATCTGCGTCGAGATCTCGACGTCGTGCTTGCGCTCATCGAACGTCGGCAGTCCGCTTATCTCGATTCACGTCACCCGACCTTCGAGGACGTACCCCTCGATGTGCGGCTGAACGAGCCGTACCACCTCGTGGCCGCTGCAGGATTCCCCCTTGGCTACGACCATCGAACCGCCGATGCCCTTGAACGAATTGCCGAGATCGGGCCGCGCTGTGGTGTGTATCTCATCGTGCACGAACACAATGACCAACGCGATACGTCGTTCGACCGTTACCGGTTTTCGTCGGCTAATCGTGTCAATCTCGATGAGCTGAATAGCTCCATCGGGGGAATTCCTGTCTCGGTCGTGCTCGATGGTGCGCCGCCGAGCGTGGTGCAAGATGTGATTCTCGATCGCATTCAGTCGTCGGCCGTCGACACGCGAATCTTGTCGTGGGACGACGTAGCCGGGCTGCCGTCCGACAGTTGGTGGGAACACAGCGCCGATGAGCAGATAGCTGCCCCCATTGGAAGACACGGATCCGGCCACCCCTTGCGTATGTGGTTCGGCGCCGACCAGATGACATCGCGACAATGCAGTCACGGGGCTCTGGCGGCGATGCGAGGTGCTGGTCGCTCAACCCTGCTCGACAACTTCATCTGTGGATTGTCGGTGCGGTACAACCCCGAAGAATTGCATCTGTATCTGATCGACGGTCCACACGGATCCGACTTCCAGGTCTATCGAGACCTTCCGCACGCAGCTCTCGTGTCAGTGCGTACCGCTGCACCGGTTGCCCTCGACATACTCGCCACACTCGTGACCGAGCTGGACCAGCGTCAATCGACGTTTACCGAAGCCGGTGCACACGACTTTTCCGACTACCGACAGCGTGGCCAGGCCCTCGGATCAATGGCTCGCCTACTCGTGGTTATCGACGACTGGACCGACATCTTTTCCGGTGATCCCACCGATGGAGCCGCTGAGTACCTGAATCGACTTGTGAAAGACGGGCGCAGGACCGGTATTCATCTGTTGCTCTGTGCGTCGCGGCTCGACGCCACTGATCTTGGCAATCATGCCGATTTGTTCGGCAGCCTCCATCTTCGGGCCGTCATGCAACTCTCACAAGCCGATGTGTCGTCGTTGTCAGAGTTCAGCCTGCGCGGTCGCCGCCTGGTTGCAGAACAGTGCACGTCCGTAGGCCGAATCGTCGTTAACGATCGTGGGGGCGACGACGAGGCGAACCTGGCTGGCCTAGCAAGTCGGTTGTCGCCGGGCCGGCGAAATAGCCTCGTGCGCGAGGTGGCGGCTCGCGCCAGACTCCGTGGGAATCTCACCATTCCCGACTGTGTGTTTTTGCAGGGCGACGCCGTGCCCGGAGTATTGGGCAACCCTCTGGTGCAACGGTTGGCGACCGGATCATGGTTGGACCCCGCAACGCTTGCCGATCTTGCGCGGCGCACAACCGCCGACGGTGGGCTCGGCATCGATACCTGGGTCGCCGACCAGCTGCCACTTCTCGGCTGGGTTGGTCAGAGCCTCGGCCTTGATGGCCACGTGTCGATCATGCTTGATCGAACCCCAACCAGTCATTTGGCTGTGGTTGGCGGTGATCCGTCAGAGCGGCATGCGATGTTGGCAACCTTTGTGGCAACGTGTGCCTTGAGTGCGTCTCCATTTGGGCTGCGAGTTTGGGTTGGTGATGCTGGTCCAACGGGGATTCCGACGTCTCGTTTGCTTGCCGACGTAGCTGGCGGGCTCTCGGCCGCCGGGTACGTCACGCGCGTTTCGCGTTCGGCCGACGCCATTGCGGTTTTGGTGCGCGACACCATCGACGAACTCGACCGACGCATCAGCCGAGCAGCCGACGACGAACCAACGTCTGCGTCGCTCATTGTGGTGCTTAATGATCTCGATAGGGTTGGCTCGTTGCAGCGCTTAGCCGACGAATACGGATTCGTCGACTCGCCGTTGGCGCTTGGTCTGCGTCGAGTACTTATGCAAGGTCCGGCCTTTGGCGTTCACGTGATCTTGGGAGCTGGCTCAGTCGGCCTACTGGAACTTGTGTTAGCCGCTCGTCATTTGGATTCGCTCGTGAGGCATCGTGTGGCACTAGCGATGTCCGAGGAACAGTCGTACACGATCATCGGTTCGCGTCAAGCGGCGCGGCTGGCCCGAGCAGCTGGTCGTCCGGCGGGTGCTGTGGTCCACGATCACCAGTCAGGTTTTTCCGCCCAATTCAAACCGTACTCAACACGTGGGTCAGTGAGCCTGGACGACGAGCTTTCGGCCCTGTTGGGAACCCTGCGAGCATGGGGCGACGATCGACGCTTCGACAAGCCGTGAGCGATCTTGGTCGAATTTCCTCCGTAGCCTGGAGCGTCGACGAGGCATTACACAAGGTGCTGGTCTCATTGGACGCCGCTCTTGAACATGCTCAGGTTCAAGAACGCAGGGCAAGCGACCGCTACCGAGTGTCTCGACGGCACCTCTCGGGGCTTGCCGATGCCATTGGCAAACAGCATGCCGACCTCAATGATGCGAGTCAGAGAGCCGCCGAAACGTTGGCTCGGTCGCGCCACGAGAACGAACAATGGAGTGCGCAATTAGGCGAGCTAGAAAGGACCGGCGACGTCGTCCGCAAGGCGCAAGATGCCTGGACTCGGACCCAAACGTCAGCATCCCAGATGTATGTCGAGGCTTTCGCCACGCTCTGCGAGATGCGCCGTATTTCGGCCGAAACAGGACCCAAGCGAGTCAAAGAGGCTTGGCCAACGCGGGCCGATATCGACCACGCCGCCGAGTCCGCCAACGCCGCCGAGCTTCGCCACCTGCGGGCACGCGACGCGCTCTCTCTTTTGGCGACGGCCGAGGAAGCAGTGGCCGACGGCCGGGCGTTCCTGACACGTCAGGTCGACCAAACCCGCCTTGCGGTTGATCTCGCTACACAGGCTACGGCGTCCTTGGCTGGGTCCGAGCAAAGCATTGCCAGTGCTTGGCTGTCGTTCGCTCGCCTGCAGCGATCATTCATCGAGTCGTCGCCTAGTGAGTCGGCATCGGCCGACTCACTAGTGCACGCCGACGAATTCATTCAACAAGCGCGGGTCCGTTCGGTTCAACTGCGTCGTTCGCTCGTATCGGCGGCCGACGCGGCGTCGAGCGTAGGTCGATCTCTAGCCGACTGGTCGCCTCGTTGAGCGACGATCTTGTGTGGCGGCTCGAACAGGTGGGTCTCACGCTTAATGATCGAGCGGCCGAACTGACAGCGTTGTCCCGACATGCCGAGGGGCCAATCGTGAATCATGACCTGCTCGATGGCACATTAACCGCGATACGGCAAGCGACCGACGAGCTGTGGCAGTGTTCTCGTACGACGGTCCCGCCGATGCTTCGGCCCGATGAACTGATCGAATTCGAGGCAGAGGCTCAAGCCACAAGCGCGTCGAGCGACGCACTGCTGCGGGCCTGCGACGATTTGTTGGCCAGCGTGGATACCGTGGTCGAGCGGGGTATGTGCAGCCGGCAGGCGTTGGCTCTCGTCCAAGAGGCGACGATCGTGGGCATCGGGCCGGATCCTAGGTAACTTCAGGCGCTGTACGTAGCGGAATGGCCCTGAGTTTCTTCATTTGGCCTGGAATTGGTCCCCTGGAACTACGCACAGCGGTGCTGAGAGGCATTAAAATGGCCCGATGATGGTGGATCTGGAAGTCTCGGGTGGAACGTTACTTGACGAGGCCGACAACCAGGTACCGTCGCAACGTTCCTCGTTCCAGCATGTTCCTCGCATCGGTTACGTCGGTAAGCGGCTCGTCGACCTGTTCGTACTGGCATGTATTGGTGTCCCCGCAGTGGCGATTGGCGTTATTGCGGGGCTAGCAGTGCGGCTCACCTCCCGTGGACCAGTCTTGGCTAGTCGCGATCGGATTGGCCAACGGGGTCGACCTTTCAGGCTGTTGACCTTCCGTACGCGGCGTCACGAATCAAGCGACGTTGATCCCCAACTAACGTGGGTGGGCCGCGTGCTTCGCGCAACCTCGGTTGATGAGCTACCCCAACTCCTCAATGTTCTGGCTGGTTCGATGAGCTTCGTGGGGCCACGCCCCGACTCACCTGTGGCTGTAGCGAAATACTCGAGCCGGCAGATGATGCGACTCGCCGTTCGGCCGGGTATTACCGGATTCGCTCAGGTAACTGGTCGCGGCGACAACACATTGGCGCGCCGCTTTGCGTGCGATGTCGAGTACGTCGACCGCCAATGCCTACAGCTCGACCTACGCATCATCGGGCGAACGTTGTCGGGTCGCAGACGCAACCTCGGCGACGTGGTTTAGCGCAACTCGCTCTCGAGTAGTGCTCGGATCGAAACCGCTCGTTCCTGAGACCAGATGTCGGTCGACATGTTCTGACGGACGATTCGCCAGATGGCCAACTACGCAGCGAGGAGGCCGTTCTCGCTCAAGTGAGCGAGGAATGCTTCGACGTCGGGGCGGCAAATGTCGGCCGCAACGTCGAAATGGTCGGCTACGCGTTGCGCCAGTTCATCGACCGATGTGGGTGTGGCTAGCAACGGCCACAGGTATGAACCGACGGGGTTCAACCCGTAGTACACACCGGTGGTGCAATGCAGCAATACTCGCTCGTCGTCGACCTCAGCATCGACTACGTCGGGGTGCTGTTGGAGCAGTGTCGTGGTCACGCTCGAAACAGTATGCCGACGATGTCGTCATTGGCATGGGCCGAAGGTTCCATCCGTTGACGGTTACGGCGTAGTTGGTGGCACGGGTTTCTGGCTGCGGCTTGCTGACAAGAGCGTACGGGCCGGGTGAGAGTTGGCCTGTCAGCTCAACCACCACACGGCGGGTTTGGCCGGGGGCGATGTCGATGAACAGTGAGTAAACGTTCCATCCCAATTCACGCTCGGCTGTGACAGGCGTGGCGGAATCGTCGAGGGCTACCGACGCTGCGTCGAGTGCGCTGTAGACGCTGAGGAACGTTCGGTTTGTCCCCTTCGCAAGTCCGTACATGTTGCCGATTACGTAATCTGGATATCCCGATGTGGGTGCGGCGTTCGTGAGGTCGACCGTAAGCGTCGCCCGTGTATCACCCGTCGCAACGTCGTGGGTGGCGTTGTAGCTGACTGCACGGCCGAGGAACGTATCGATCTTGCTGGGACCCGCGTTGTTGTTTACTACGGCAACGCCGTCACGGCCGTCGAGTGCGGGGAGTTCCCCGGCCATACCAAGGTCGCGCATGAGGTTCTGCTCGGCGGGGGCGACGAGCCACCCTTGCAGGTTGCCACCGCGAAGCGTTGGACTCAACGCTGCCGAGATGCTGGTTGGGTTCGGAAGCGACCGAGTGAGGAACGCTTGGAACACTGCTTGGGAGATGGTTTCGAGCAGGTCGACGCGATCGTCGACGTTGTATTGGTCGACCAATAGGTATTGCTCGATGTCGGTGGCGGTGACGGGCCTATTAAGGGCAGCTATGTCGACTGGTCCGGTGAGTTTGAGTAGCCCGGCAAGAGCTGTCGGGTCGAGGGTGAACACTCCATCGACTGGGCGTTGTAGTGTTTCGGAGTACATCTGAGCGACCGCCTGTGCCACCGACGGCATGTCGGGCGACATGGAGACATTCGACCAAAATTCCTGATGGACGAACCCGGCGGATGTGGCAGCGCCGAAGCGGGCATAGCGTGTTTTGAAGTCGTCGCTGGAATTAAGTCGCAGGTTTTTGGGGGTCTTGACGGCCAGTTGTCCGGTTCGATACGTGGCGGCGAGCGAAATCCGGCCATTACGAACGTCGATTTCGGCCCAGTTACCCACGAACAGCCCAAGCCCACGTGCTTCGCCTGGTGTGCCGAAGCCAATGAGGTATCGACGTGTGCTGGTACTGCCGAGGAGATCGGGCAGACGTTCGAGAGCGTTGCTGGCGACGCGGGCTTGGCCGCGTGATGTGGCGACGCGCTCGGCCAAGACGGTGAGACGAGCCTGAGCCTGAGGCACTAGCCACGGCGATTCAGCCTCGATGATTGAGGCGGCAACGCGCGCAATGTCGGGCTCGATGATCTTGAACGCTGCCGCCAATTGCCGTACTGCGTCGAGGTTGATCTCGCCGGCGTTGAGTTGCAGCGCCGCGTTGTCGATGCCGTTGATTGCCTGAGCGGCGGCGCTCGTTGTGGATTGGGCGCTACGCACGAGGCTCAATGCGGCTCGTCGGTGCTGGGCGACGCCGGGTACGAAGGCCGAGAGGCGTATGACGGGGGAATCGAGCCGATTCTCGGCACGTTTGAGGCGCACGGACCCCGAAGCTAATGCCGACGCGGTTGCCGACGTGTCGCCTGCTTGGAGGTGAGAGAGCGCCGCCTGTAGGTGCGCCTGGCCCGCTTGTATATCACTCCATGAGCGATAGGCCATGACCCCGAGGAGCGCGACGGAACTCAGCGCAAGCACGACACAGCCGAGGCCGAGTCGCCGCGTCCAGCGGCCCATTCGAGACGGGGCATAGTGAAGCCCGGTGACAACGATGGGCAGTAGGCCGCCTGCCGCGATCAATGCGGTGGAACCATGAAATGGTCCTGATCCAAGCCGGAAGAATGCTTGCACGATGGCGGCAACGGCCACTGCCTGGAAGACCGCAGCCTGGGTTTTTAGCCAACCGGTGACGAGCACGATGCCGACGGCTACTACGGCACCCAACGCGTAGGCCGGGGGAGCGGCGAGTGCGGTGATGAGCCCGGCGATGACGACAGTCCACCACGATGCCCACGGGGCGACGAGGATCGCAAGCGCGACTGCTGCGCCGATGACCACCACGTCAGGAGCTCGGCTACCGGTCGGCGAAGCGTCCGATTTCAGGGCCAGGAGCGCGCTGAACACACACAGCGCGACGAGGGCGAGAGCCCGCGACGTTGTTTCGGCCTGCCCGAGGCGACGGTGTGGAGCCGCCTGTGGGCTGACGAGTTGGTCGACCAGCACGTCGTGAAGCCTAGAACGACTCTAGTCCACCGTCACTAGGGCATTTGGTGGATGACTCGGCCGCCTCATCGTATGTCACCGTATGCGATGAAGCGCGTCCATGGCGCGTTGCCATTCGGCCGATAGTTGGGCCAAGTCATTAGCGACGGAGCCGACGATCACCGGCACCGCCGACGTCAGCCGCACAATGTCGGCCAGGTTTCGCCGGATTGTGTCGGCACCAGCAGTGAAACAGTGTTGATGCAGCACTGGAATTGTCGCAGCGCCTGCCGGTACAAACGGCCCACCGGCACGAGCCCCCAGTACGACCACCCCGACGATTGGTAACGGATCATCGCTCCCGTCCGCCAACGGTATTTCGAGCCGCGCTCCGATGGCACCCGCTGGCTGCCGGGGACGGCTCAGTCGTTCACCGAACCAGGTGACAGGCACACCGGCGCGCCAGCGAACGATGACCGCGTCGTCGGAGATTACTCCGCAACCGTCGGCCGCAGCTTGGGCAGCGAGCGTCGACTTTCCTGATCCCGTGTCTCCGGCAACAAGCACGACCCCGGACGAGGTGACCAAGGCGCCACGGCGGTGAAGCGGGTGCCCTCGGCTACGTAAAGCTGCTTGACAGCAGGCGGCTCGTAAGTGGGGCGATCCTCATTCTTGATACCGTCAAGAATCGGCAAATTCGTTCCCGTCGGGATGATTCGTCCGACCTATCGGGCTGTGCCACTAGGTACGGTATTGCTGAACGCATCGAAGTAATAGCGGCTCTCGATGCCAGCTTCTTCAGAGTTCGTTTCGATCGCCTGACTCCAGCGGACAAGGTGTACCTGAGGGCCATGGCTGATCTAGGCCCTGGTCCCCATCGGTCCGGTGACATCGCCAAGGGCATGATCTGGAGTCCGAACCACGGTGACACGGCGTTCACCGTGCCGCTGTTCGACGAGTTCATGAAGCGCATTATGCCCGGTGATGGATGGCGAGACCGATAGCCTCCGGGCTGTCGGCGGCGGCCCGCGAATCCGTGTGGGTGACGAGGCCGAGACGGCGCAGGTCGTGCAGGCCGTTGACGATGTCGTTGGTGATCGCTTGGGGCATAGTGCCAGCAAAGCGATGAGTCCACAACGCCACGAGTTCGTTTACGTGGCCGATGGCAACGGCAGCGAGTATCTCGGCGGCCAGCGGGTTCAGTTCAGCAACAAGATACGGGGACAACGAGCGGACTATTACCTGGCCTGAGCCGGACGTAGCTGTGCGATAGGCAACAGCGTGGGCCGGGCGGGTCAAGGCCAACCCGGTGACGAACTGGGTCGGGTCGATTGAGCGGCTGCTGACGTCGGCGCGCGCGGCACGCACCGCATCGGGTCGACGGAGTCGAAGCTCAACTGGCTGGCCGGTGACGACGCTGACGGCCGCGTCACGATTGGCGACTGGCAGCACGGTGGCAAGGTCAGCCGATGAGCGAAGTTGCGCGGCCCATTCGGCAACGGGCGCAGGGGGCCAATCTCCGGTGAGACGCTCCCAGCAGTCAGCAATGGTGTCGTGGGGGAGCTGTCCGAAAACAAAGGGCTGTTGGGAGTCCACACGCACCTCGCCGTTCGGGCGGATAAGGAGCGAGTGCGGACGAGTGCGTTCAATAGTTGCCAGGCCGTTGGCATCGGCGGTGCTGTAGTCGACCAGGGCATCGGGATGCCGGTCGCGGAACTGTTGTACGACGGTACGGGCTGCCTTGCGGTCGACCGCCCAGTTGGTGCGGCTGGCCGCAGCCCCGTTGGCGATGACTTCGCCGAGGCGTACCGAGTCGGATCCTAGGAGCGTCATCAGGTTCAAGAATGCAGCCAGGTCATGTTGGTTTTCGGGTGTCACGACTCGCAGCACACGGTGACGGATGTTGTGGGTGATCAATCGGTCGACAGCGGTAATTGCCCGTTCCCAACTGCCAGCGCCGCGCACGTCGTCGTGTGCGGCAGGCACTGACGAATCGATCGACACGTTGACCTGCAGGCCGGGGATTGCGGCCAGTTCGAGCGCTAAGGCGTCGTCGAGGAACCAGCCGTTGGTGACTGCGGTAACGGCTACGCCATTGGCGGCGAATAGTCGAGCGAGGTCGAGGAACAATCCGCGGCGCAGGAGCGGCTCGCCCCCGGTGAGCACGACCTCGACGACGCCCAGGTCGATAGCTTCTTGCGCGATGGCGTGCCAGGTTGCTGCGTCGAGTTCGGGTGGCCCAAGCGGTGTAAGGGCTGGCGAGTTGGTGTAGCAGTAGCTGCACACCAGGTTGCAGCGGCTGGTGAGTTCCATCTTCAGGCCGAAGGGGTGGCTCGCAAGTGGCACCAACGGTTGCGAGGACCCGCGCCGTACACCGGCGCGCCGAGCGATGCGGCGCAATCGGTAGCTGCCAGAAATCGACCGCTTGGACATGTTCCACATATCGTCAAGAATCGGCAGCATCGCGGTAGTTCGTGATAGGCCAATCGACCTACATGATGCCGATAGCCACTTCCTACGATGCGGGGAGAAACTCGACTATTCGTTCCGCCATACGTTGGTTCGTCGGGCTGTCAAATCGATGGGCGCATCGATGCCCTATTGAGCACGGCATTGCTCCTGACGATACAGAGGCGCTGCCCGACAGTCTGGCGACGGGGGTTGCTCGATCCGATGTCGATACGGCGGGCGCGCTTTTGGCGAGGAGTTGGGCACTTGGTTGCTCCGCGGACGTCGGTGAACTCACCAAGAATTCCTTGGAGTTCTGCGCTGTTGCCGACAGGCTTGATCGCCCGATGCTGCAAACGTTGGCTGGAGCTATGTTGGCCTGTGACAGAGTTTGGCTGCCGAATGAGCGTGCCTACGAGAAGATGGATTGGACGTCGAGCATCATCGGCGGGCACTCGAGCCTGATCATGTCGCCGGAGCCATAGGTAGTGGTTGACCACCGGTTGTCGTTGCTGCGTATGTGAGCGATGATCGACTGGGTGACCGGGTCGACGACGAGGTAGGTCTGCAGCGCGGTTATGGCCTTGTAAAAGCCAAGTTTGGTGACCTTGTCACGTTCGTGAGACGAGGGCGACACCACCTCGGCCAGAAGGCACGGCGATGTGCGGAAGTATCCGTCACCGTCGTCATCATGGCAGTACACGCCAAAGTCTGGGAGCCACCCGAATGTATCGCCAACTCGCACTAGTTGGTCGGCATTAACGGCCTCGCAGCCTTGACTGAATGCGTTCGGGCCGATTGCCAGCATCAGCTTGGCCGCTACCGGATTATGCAGGCGACCTGCCGACGCCATGGCGTAGATGACTCCGTTGATGAGCTCGTACTTGATGTCCGAGGACTTCAGGAGTGTGACGTAGTCGTCCCACGTGACGTCTCGGCTGGCTGGCATTGTGCTCAAGCGATCGCCCCTGTCCGGCTGGTCCTAGTCGGGCTCATTCTAGCGTGGCGCCGATTCGGTACCGATTCGGCGCCACGCAACGCCGATAGGTCCAGGAGCGCCATAGGTTCGCAACCATGCGTCCTTCCAAATGGGTGATTCTGGTTGCGCTCCTCGCCTCGTGCGGTTCATCCACGCCCGCAAGTTCAAACGCCCCGACAACTGTCACCACTGCGACACCGACGACGGCGGCTACGACCACGTCGTCAACCGCGGCTGCCACGACCACGGCGGCCCCAACGACCACGACGACTGCTGCGCCGCTCGTCACGACCATCCCAGCAGCGGCGCCCACGACCTCGCCAGCAACGACGGCAGCGGTGCCGACCACGGCTCCTGCGCCCAAGGCTGTGTGCGGTGTGCAGAGTATTGCGGGTTTGGCAAAGGCGACCAGCGTCTTTATGGCCGACATGACCGGCGACGGTGCCCCCGACGTTTTGAGCACGAGTTCGGTGGTTGCCGGTGGGCAGACCACGTGGCATTTGCACATCCAGTTCGTTCCGAAACAACCAGGCGACGAGAATGGTCAGGTCGACTACGCGTTTCCAGCCGATGTGGCCGGGCCGGTTCGAATTGTGTCGGTGCCCTATGTCGGACTGGGCGCAGCCGCCACCACGAGCCAGTCGCCCACCATCGTGGTCGAGGTGGCCCAACTTCCATCGTCCACCGTGGTCGAGTTGTACCGCCTCGACGGTTGCGCGTTTGTGCCGGTGACCGCACCGGCCGGCGGCACCTTTGGCGCCGTTATCAAGTCCGCTGTGAACTTTGGTAGCGGTGTTCGCTGCGAAGGGATAGCAGGTCAGTCACTCTTCGTTACGGTCGACGCAGTGGCCGATCCGGTCGGCGGGTACACGATTACCGACACGGCTTATCGCCTGACGGGCAACGCCTTGGCGGTCTACGGGTCAGGGCCCCAAACCCGACATGTGGTGTCGTTGGCCGGTACGTCGGTCGGCAAGGTCGACTGCGCTGGCGGGGTCCAGGTGTAAGTCAACGACTTGGGTTGCGCACGCCTGCTCCATGGTCTCGCAAGCTCACTTTGTGGTCTCGATCGGCGAGGTCGTCGAAGAGTTCGAGTTGTTCGACGACGGCCAGCACGACGACGGTGCGATGGAACCCGACGGTATCTACGGCAGCGTTGTGCGGGGGCTCTCGAGGTGGGAGGGCACTCGGCTGGGTCAGCCGACGCATGACCGCAACGCCTCAATGTGTTCGTGCTTGCTGTTAACGCGCCGCCGCTGAGGGCCACCGTTACCCCGGAGCTACGGAATGTCGAGAAGGTCGGCGAGGAGCGATCGTAACTGGGAGAGTGAGGCTGGCCCGACGTTTCCGGTTCCAGGGTCGATAAGGCGCGCCACGCTTATTGTCGTGGACAGGTGGCATTGGGCGGTCGAATCGATCGGCAAGCCGTCGGCGGCGACGGGTACCTCGCTTGGAAGCCGTCGACGGGTGTTCCCCGTAATCGGAACGACGTGAATCGTGCGTGGGTTCATTTGCAGCACTGCATTGGCCGTTACGACTATGGCTGGGCGTTGGAAACCGGCCTCGCTGCCCATGGGGGTGCCGAAGTCGACACGGACGACGTCACCTGCCCGCATGAGTTGTGGATACCTCGTTCGCCCCGAGATCGAGCCAGGTGTGGTCGTCGCTCGTGAGCTCAATGGTCGCTAGCGCAGCCCCAATACGCCGTTGTCGCTCGACTCTTGCGAGCCGACGGATCTCGTCGTCGAGGGTAACGCCGTCACTGGCTGCGAGCTCGTGCAGGAGGTCACGGGTCTCCCGAGATACTCGAATAGTTGTCGAATTTTGCATACCGTTGAGTATGCAGGATTCGCATCCCCCAGGCAAGGCGCGCCTGTTCATGGCAAAGCTGATTCCAGCTCACCAAAAGTTCGACATGCCGAACTTTTCGTAGATTGCCTAACACATATGAACGAAAAGTTCGCTCATTCGAGTATTCTGTAGGACATGCCGGGCCAAGAGTTGCTTCCCGAGGTGTTTTTTGCCGATGATGGCCTGCCGAGGGCCACTCTGAGCGACTGGGCGCGGGCCGGTACTGTACGGCGGCTCGGCTCAGGTGTGTACACGACGGCTACGCGCGTTGCGCCAGAAGACGTCGTTCGGCGCAATTGGCGTCGGATCGTGGCGCACAAGCTGCCGGGAGCCGTGATCACCGACCGCTCGGGTCCCGATCCGCGACCGTTGGGTGGAGTGCTGTACGTGGTGCACCCGACCCGGCATCGACCGCTGGTCCTGCCGGGGCTCACCGTGTGGCCGCGACGGGGACCCGGTCGTCTCGAGGGAGACCTTCCGGTCGAACCGGGACTGTGGGTTGCATCACCGGCCCGTTGGTTACTTGACAACTCACGCCCTACGCGTTCAAGTTCCGCCGACGCGGCCCGGCGAACGATGGACGACGGTGAGTTGGCTGACGCGGTGGATCGTCTTGCGGCATCGGTCGGTGAACGCCTTACCCGTATTCGCCAGAACGCCCGTGACCTCGCACCGTTGGTAGGCCCGGGCGTTCGCCACGAGGTTGTCGATCGGCTCATTGGCATCGCCAGCGGCACCCGACCGGACGAAACGGTGCAGTCACGAGCGCTAGAAGCCCGTCAGCGTGGCGAACCGTTCGACCGGGCCCGGGTCGAATTGTTCGAGCGTATTGCCCATGATCTTGCCGGCCGGGACCACCACGACAGGGTGTCCGCGGATGCGACGGCACCCCCGATGGCAGCGTTCTTCGAGGCATACTTCTCGAACTTTATCGAAGGCACCGAGTTCGAAATCGACGAAGCCCTCGGCATCATTACTGCTGGTCTGGTGCCAGCGAACCGTCCTGCCGACGCCCATGACATCCGCGGCACGCACGAACTCGTGTGCGCCGACGGTAGTGGCGAGGATCGATCCGCCCGAGCGTTTCTCGAACGACTGCGACGCGAGCACGCCATCTTGATGCGAGGTCGTCCCGACAAGGGTCCGGGCCAACTGAAAGAGCGACCGAATCGGGTCGGAGGCCATCTGTTTGTGGAGCCGTCGTATGTTGTTGGAACACTGTCGGAAGGTTGGCATTGCATCGCCCGCCTCGATGACCCGTTTGACCGGGCGTTGCTGACTATGTTCGTTGTGGCCGAGGTGCACCCGTTCGAGGACGGCAATGGGCGGATTGCTCGACTGGCCTCGAACCGGGTGCTGAGCCGAGCCGGCATTACGCGTCTCATCGTTCCAACTGTGTATCGGAATGATTATCTGCGGGGACTGCGCGGGCTGTCCACGGTCGTCGCCACGGACAGCTACGTACGCATCATGGAGTTCGCGCACCGGTGGACTACTGCGGTCGACTGGTCCACCCTTGACAGCGCTACGGCCGACCTGAACTCGTCGCGCGCATTGCTGTCGCCCGACGACGCCGACCACGGCCTCAGCCTTCGTCTCCCCGTTCGAATCGCCGAAACCGAGTGACTGTGCCGGCTAGTTAGTTGGAGCTGGCTGTATACCTAGCGCCCGCAGTTGGGCTTCAAGGACCACCGCCCGCTGTTCGGCATTCTGGGCTCGCTGTTCGGCATGTTGGGCTCGCTGTTCGGCATGTTGGGCGAGGTCGGTTGCAGAGTGGAGAACGCTTCCATCAGGCATGACCACCACGATCGCTTCGTCGACTGCGTCAATGCGTAGCCCGCCGAGTTCGGGTATTGGCCGACCGATCCATCGTTGCGGTCCGTCGTTGTGAACAATCACATCGAGGGCATTGGCGTCGACGGTAACTACGTACAGCGTGATACCGAGTCGGCGATACCGGTGTGTCTTGGCGGTAAAGACGGTAACCGAGTCGCTGCCTGACGCAATCTCGATGGCGACGCCCGGCTGTGGTCCATGGGGCAGCTGACGATAGGACTTCATGCGTCGCTGAAGCGTTCCGGCAGGAAGCGTCATGACATCTGGCGCGATGGCAGTACCGCCATCGAGCGGGTACCAGTTCATATCCCGATAGATCGACACCTCCGGTAGCAATAGTTCGGCTGCCGCAGCGATGACGTCGGTGACCCGACGATGTTCGGGGCTCTCGGGCATTTTCAGGTCGTCCGGATCGACGATGAATTCGTCGTCGTCAAGGTCAACTGCTTGCATGGCCACAATGGTAACGCTCCTTCGACTTTGTTCCAGGCGTCATGGTACGGAAGGGGTGTTACGAAGTTTCCAGGGTGTGGATTGGGCTGCCGGCCGGACAGCACTGTGTTCGCCTATGCCCAGGTACGCCCTGTGAGAATGCGGGCGCATGGCTCCGGCGGTGGCGGCTGTTTCAGGATCTGGTATCTCCTGCCCGGCCTGGCCGGGTGGGTTGTACACTTGGAAGGTATGGCCATGGTGATTGAGCTTTCCGAGCGGACCGTTGCGCGGTTGACGGTGCTTGCCGAGCAGCGCGGCGTGACCCCGGCGGTGATTACGGAGGAAATCGTGACCGCCGGGCTGCCCGATGCCGGGTTTGATCAGGGTCCGCCCGACGCCGAGTTCGACGCGCTTGTCGACAGTGTGATCGCGGATCATCGAGAGATCCTCGATCGCCTCGCCGCTACGTGACCCTTCGCTCACCTGCCTGGGTGACTGCTGAACCATGAACGTTGCGAACTGGTCGTTCGTCAGTGCCTGTACCGGCGTTCCGAGTCTGGTGATTTCGCGACGCAATCGGCGGTCGTTCGTGACGATGTGTGTTGCCTTGCCTGCCATGGCCGCAGCGACGACATGGCGGTCTTTCGTGTTGATCTCGGCGAAGCCGGTAAATGCTGCATCGGCGTGGATGTGGGTGCCGAGGGCAGTGGTCATGTATCCGACGCGTCGGCGCAGTAGGCCCACATCGTGGTTTGGGTGACTCTCGATGAGGTTGCGCTCGACCTCAGCGAGGATCGTTGGGGTGACGATTGGTTGATAGAGGTCGGCATCGAACATTGACAGCAGCACGTCGCAGGACAGAATCGGGACTAGGACGTCCGCGTCGAGGACGGCAATAATGCTCACAACAGTCAGTCGTAGAGCCCGAGCGACTCGGCGTCGGCGGTCATTGCGTCGAGTGCGGCTCGGCGTTGTGCCACGGTCTTGTCTCGAAATTGGAGGAGGTCGGCTAGCGGTATGCGGCGGTGCGAGCCGACCATTCGTGATGGCAGTTCACCGTTATCGATCAGCTTGACGATCGTTGGTCTCGATACGTTGAGCAGTTTGGCAGCTTGCTGGGTCGTGACTTCCCGACGCGATCTAACGATGGTGACATCGTCGCCTTCGGCGGTGGCGCTCAACAGTTCGATGAGGCCGTCAAGAGTGGTGCGCGGGATGCTGACCGTGGTGCCGTTGGGCAGGGTGAACCGTGACGGGCGTGCCTGTAAGGCGGCGAGCGCGTGACTCGCTATTGCTCGATCTTTGCTCTGTGTTGTCATGCGACGAGGATATCATCAAGCGAAGTATTCGCAACAGCTATTGTTAGATGCGGATGGGCTCCGCGAGGTGTTCGTTTCGGGTTCCCAGTTTGGCGACGGACGGTTGGCTTCCAGTGGGGCAGTTCGATTGAGCGCGTCGCCAAAGTTGATGCTCCGAGACCTGATCTCATGTCCATGGGGTCGACCTAACGGATGGGGCCTCACAGCGTTATGGGCGCGCTGCGGATGACCTAACGAAATGTCGTACCAGGCGTTGCCGGTAGCGCCGCGCCCGAGAGCGGTGTTCTTGTCGCCCAGAACCCCGTCGCTATCGAAGCAGGGCTCGTCTGCGTACACGACACAGGCACCGTCGGGGGGTCCTTCAGCTGAATGTGCCGTCGATGATTTCGATGGCAAGACGTACGTCGGCCCACGGGTGTGGGCCTGTCTTGCGCCGAGGCGGAGACGCGGTCCGTTTAGCTTGTCATGGTCACGGCGGGCGTGAAAAGGGCCCCGTATCGAGAACAGTGGGCGGGATGTTGACGGGCTATTCGTAGTCGGCGCCGGCGTCGATCAGCGTGGCGATGGCATTGCTGACGCCGATCCTGCGTTGGGTCCGTTCGCGGCGGAGTCGTTCGATTTCGGTGAGCGGGATGAGTCGATGTCGGGATGCGGGTTTGCGGTGGAAGTCCACTTTGCCAGCTTTGATGAGGTGGTCGAGGAACTGGCGCGACACGCCCAACAGTTCGGCTGCTGTAGCGGGGGAGACGCCGACGTTGGCCGACACGGCGTATACCGGAGTTCGACCGGCGGCGAGATCGGCAAGCAGGCGCTCGGCGATCCGGGCGATGAGGTTCGGGAGTTCACCGGTGTCATCGCCGATCATTCGCCGGATGCCATCGGGTGTGAGCCATGGAGGCCAACGCGGGCCATGCGTCGGCCCCAAGTCGTTCAACGACCGCGTGTGCCGTCGTCGCTGAGCCGTTCATGTGGTGCGTAGCGGCGCCCGGCCGTATTGCATGCAACTGCACGAGTAGCCCAACAGCGGCTGGGCCGGGCCGTTCGGTCACCGAGATCCAAGTATTTGTGATACAAAAATAGAGTGCGAATTCACGGATCGGCTCTTGGGCACGAAGTCAGTGTCGACTACATCGTTCATGCGTTCGCCCGCCCCGGTAGCAGTCATCGATCTCGATCCAGACGCTGAACCCCCAAAGATCCTTATCATCGGCCCAGATCGTTCGGGCAACCTCCTGGAGTAGCAGTTATGTCGAACGAAAAGACCTATCGCACAGCTGGAGGTCGGTTGCTGACCGACGCCGACATCGAGGCGATTGCTGACGAAGTCGCGACCGACGAGTTCGCTGAGAGCGTCATCCGCCGACGTGGACGACCGACGCTGAGAAACAACACCGGACGGGTTGTACGGCGGGCGCGGCCAGCGGACCACGGCCGCTGCGATCGTGGAAGATGGTTGCCCGGGTAGTGGCTGAATGGCCCTCTGGGAGTGATCAGTTCCCATCCATCGATGGCGCCGCTTGTCGCATAACGAAAGTCCCAGCCGCCGCCAGACGGCGCAGGGGCGACGCGGTCTCGACGTTTGGGTACTACGCGACAGGTGGCGACACAGAGTCGCCAGCTGCGTTGACTGGTCGCGCGAGGGGCCGAGACGCAATCCCAAGCAAGCTAAGGGTCGGCGTAGATTTCGGCTGTGGAACGCCACTCATTGGCCAAGTGCATTACGGGGAGTAGTTGGTCAACTCAGCGCTCGCTGCGGCGATGGTGGAAACTCCATCGCGAAAAGCTGCCGTTCGAGCATCGGAAGAAAGTTGAACAATGCAAAGACATCGCCGAGGGCGTCGATGAGTGACCTATCCGGTATTCGGGTGATTTAGAGACCGGGGTCAGTGGTCGACGAGGCGTTCGAAGCGTTGGCGGGCGCCTTGGCGGGTCATGCCCAGTTGCGCACCGATGGTTCCCCAGGACAACCCGGCGCGATGTGCTGCCAGCGCTGCGGCCTCGATGCGCGCATCGGCCTCGCGCCGCGATGCTGCTGCGGCGCGCAACTCTCGCAGCGTCGTCGAGTCAGTGACCCTATAGTCGCCTTCAGCGTGGTCGTCGAACGCCGCGACGATCGCATCGGCCTCGACGCTCGTCAGGTCTCGTGGATGTTTCTTGGTGGTCATGATTGGTTGCCCCGGTTCGGTCGGATCACCTTGAGGTACTTGGGTCGGGCGGGCATCGCGTGAATGACATAGTCGTTGTCGTCGTCAGCGAGAATGCCGACTTAGAGGAGCTGCGCGGATGATCAGGGCCGATGACCATACTGAAGTCCGAATGGTCAGGGACCGTGATGGAAGCGATGGCATTCTCGTATGCGTGACGAATGTCGTCGTCGGAAATCCCGTGCTTGCGGGCACTCGGAAGGATCTCCACACCGACAACTCTAGTTGTCACTGTGGAGGTTCGCAACCTTGGCCTCACGATGTGGACTCGCGAGTCCTCGCTCGACAAGGTGTCGAGGACCCGCACACTTCCCTTGCGCTCACCGACGCGCTGCGAACCCACCCTGCTTTGACCGATACGTGCGGCAAGGCGGTGTGGACCACCCGGATTCTCGCATGGCGAGCACGGAGCAGTAGGTCTGGGTCGTGGTTTGCATCGCTGGGGTAACGATCGGCTGATAGAGGTCGGCATCGACCATCGACAGCAGCCCGTCGCAGGACAGAATTGGGACGAGACGGCTAGCAAACGAGTTACGAACGCGTCCGTGGGCGGGGCTTGTTTCAAGTGGTCGCTAACGTCTTTGCGAAAGGGCCGAGGCCCCGGCAGCGGCTAGGCGATCGCTAGGTCAGGGGCGGGTGGCGATGCGCAGCATGTCCCACACGTCTCGTACCAGCCACGTGCGCTTTGTGGGCTGGGGCCCGCCGGCCGCTTGGCGGGCCATTGAGGCCGTGCGGCCCAGACCAAGGTGTTGATGACTTCGCTCACCTGCCTGGGTGACTTGCTGAACCATGAACGTTGCGAACTGGTCGTTCGTCAGTGCCTGTACCAGCGTTCCGAGTCTGGTGATTTCGCGACGCAATCGGCGGTCGTTCGTGACGATCTCAGGAACTACCTCGCCTCTGGGGACTACGCTAATGGCTGAGGACCCCGGAACCGTCCCTGCCTCGCAGACGGCCGGGGTTACGCCGTTTCGGTCGTACTGCTCTCGTTGGTACAAGGCATCGTGACGCTCAAGCGACTCGGCGATGCGGGCGGGCTCGAACAGTCGCGCTGCCGAGACGTGCAGATCGGTGAGCGCAACGGGATAGAGGACGTCCGTATCAACGAAGACTCGGTCTGGCACGGTCGGTCTGGGTGCTATTCGTAGGCGGCTTGGGCGCTTTTGGCGTACCTTCGTTGGGCGGCTTGTTTGGATACGCCAAGCATTGCGCCTATCTGTGACCACGATCGATTTGCGGCCCGGGCGGTTCGTACAGCCTGGGTGAGTTCGGCTTCGACGGATTCACGAAGCGCCGCAAGACGGCAAACAGCCTGCAACGCGGAAGTGTCGAGGGTGATGAGGTCGGCTGGGTCGACGTCGTTGGCCCATGTGTTTAATTCGTCAGCCAGTTGTGAGCGTGTGGGTGTCATCGTTGTGGTGGTCCGTTCAGGAACTTGGCACGTGCGGCCATTGCGTGGATGATTGCTTCTCCATTGAAGTCGTCGACGACTCCAATTTCTAGCGGCCGACCATTTTGGGCCGGCCCGATGAACATTGTCACGGTGGGTCGTTCGGTCGAGAACGCTGCCCAATGGTTCCGATAGGCGTGCAACATGTCGTTGTCAGAAACACCGTGTCTGCGGGCGCTCGCATCGATGTCCACAATTATTGTATCAGCGTTCGGCGACGCGTCAACAAAGGTTGACGATTGGTGGTCGGTTCGGTTGAATTGGTCGTTGGTGCCATCGTGTTCCAGGGTACGTAGGGGGTAGGACAAGGTTTTCGAGACACTCCTGGTACGTGTGTCGCTCCGTAGCGCGGGAAGCTACAGAGCGCGCATGTACAGCTATACGGGAGGGTTTTGGAGCCGCTCATACACGAGCACTGGCGCAGTTTGCAGACTTGGAACGCGGCGATGCTTCCGGTTTGTAGATGGGCGGTGAGCCATCGGTCGGGTTTGATATCGGGGAAGTGAGAACGGGCGAGTTGCGTTCCGGGTGCGCCGCCGCGCTCGCGCAGTACGGCCACGATCGACCGCTCGACGCCCAACGCTCGGGCCATGGCGGCCAACGCTGGCCACGCGTCGCCCGCAAGTCGTTCGACGACTCGGGCAACGTCGGCTCAGGCGCTCGAGGGGGCTGGAGCGGTGGCCTGCGGTCTTAGCGTGTAGCAGTACGAGAAGCCCAACCGACGCGGCATCGGGGACAGGTACTGCCACGGCGTTGAGCAGCAACTCGTCGTGGCGGGGCCACAACACGGGCATGAGCTGGGCGGCGCGGGGTAGTAGATGGAAGGTGCGGTGCAGGTCGAGCGACACCTGGTCGGTCGGTCGGGTGAGCGTGTGTTCCTGGCCTTCGAAGCGCAAATCAGCGATAGCGCCGGACGGGTTGGAGCGAGGTAGGAAACCCCAGTGAGACGGCCACCTGCGAGGCACGCTCGAAAACGGCCGGGAAGCGAGGCTCGCAGACGTACAACGTACGGGTGGTGGTTGGGCCTTTCGGCTGAACGCGTCGTCGATGAGCTCGACGGCAATGTGTCCGCCAGCCAATGGGCGTCTGGCGGGCCTATGCTGCGCCAAGCCGGATGGGTACAGCTGTTTCGTTGCCGCCCGATTCGAAGACGGCAAGCACTCTCAACTGGCCGCCGAGGCCTTCTATGTAGTTGCGTAGCGTCGACACTTTGATGTCGGCGCCCCGCTCGATCTGTGAGATGGCCGACTGGGTGATGCCAACTGCATTAGCAAGCTCGCCCTGCGACTGGTCGAGCGCGCGACGCAGCTCGTAGAGGCCGATCTCGGCCAGCGTGTCGGTGCGAAGCGCAGCGAGACGCTGCGGCGCCCCCGCACGGGCGGCAACCCGCTCGTGCAATACGCGGTACTTCTTGGTGGACATTACTCGTTCCTTTCGGGCTCTTGTTCGGCTCGATCGAGCTCGTTGATGTGGATGTCATACAGGTCGTCAGCAATCGGAATGGCCCGCTCGTACCACTCGGTCCAGGCGCCGGACTTGTCGCCTCCGATGAGCAGGATTGCATGACGTCTCGGATCGAACGCCAACAGAACGCGAAGCGACCCGGCCTTCGAGATTCTGAGCTCTTTCATGTTCGGGTGTCGGGAAGCCTTGATGTCGCCGACGATCGGCCGCTTCAGTCGTGGACCGGTCTCGGCAAGCAGCATGATGCGGTCGTCGAGCGCTTCTTGCTGTTCCTCCGACAGGTCGTTCCACCAGCGTTCGAACTGGTCTGTGTACTCGATTTCCCATTCCAGCACAGTATAAGCCCCCACTACTTATTGGTTCAAGCTACTTTCGTGCCGATCTTGCACGTCTTGTCGAAATGGTAAACAGGGGCTGTGACAGAGTTCGAGGGCCCTCCGCATCAAAGTAGCTGCGAACAGTGCCAAGTTGCACTGTGTCTAGGTCGCTAACTACAGCCTGGGTGAGTTCAGCCCATCTGGTTGCAACCTTGGCTGTGATGATGACGGCCGAACGAACGGACGTCGACCACGATGTCGCCGTCGGCGGTGGTGCGATATGGTCTCTCGTCCCGAATCGCTGCCCGTGGATTGTGACCATCATGCCGCCGACTACCGCCCACCGGCCGATGGGAACAGCTTTCGCTAGTTCATCGATAGCTTCCCAGGCAGCGATGCCCGGCGGGCGTTAGGTGGCGCGTGAGATCGACCACGATCGGTGTCGATCGGTCGGCGGTCATATCAGTTACGCCTGCATCTCGGAGAGCAGTTCGCGAGCTGAGCGGTGGTCGTTCTCGGATGCGAGATCAACGAGGGCGATCACCGCAGGCGCGACTCGATCGATGAATGGCCAGAGTTCGTCGTCAACGATCCAGATCACGATGTTGGGAGAGAAGTGGTCGACGGGTTCTCGTCCACGGCGGCGCCGCGCAACGCGGCGGCCACTACGCCTGAGTCTGCGATACGGACGTCGTTGAGCAACGCATCGAGCTTGCCAGCGCTGACGGCGGCAGCCAGCCGATCGCCGCGTCGGCGCTCTTCACAGCTGGAGTTGTCCGGTGCGTGAGGCGTGAAGACCGCACCAACCGCTCGGCGACGAAGCGAAACCTGCGCTTTTTCGCCAACGCTGTCTTCCAAGCGTGCGCTCGCACCGACGGCTGGCACATCCATTTGCAACAGGATCGGCCGCAACACCGATGTGTTCGTGGCCAAGTTCATTCGTTGAGCCGTATGGTCGGTGCGCAGTCAGTCGGCTATACAAGGGTGTTCTGATTAGCGCATCGACCGACCAATTTGTCTACCGGGTGCACGGGCTTGTGGTATCGAGCCCCGTGGCTTTGCCGACGGCGGTACTGGGCCAAGCTGAGCCGGCCGATGTTGCATATCGGGTGGCGCTTAAGGATTGGTCCGCAGCCCGGGTCGGCGACGGGGCGCTCCACAGCCGACCCGACAACTTGGATGATCCGTGGGTGATCGAGCATTGGATTCTCGACACGCTGGTGGTTGAGTTCCCGGGTGCGGCCGCGTTCGAGGTATCGACGACAACCATCACGTTGGTGCACGACGAGGCTAACGATCCCTCGTTGGTGGCCCATCTGGTGTTGGACCATGTGTTGCCGCGGGTCATTGCCTTGCGTGGTGACCTCATGCTGCATGCGGCGGGGGCGGTAGGGCCTAGTGGGCGGGCGCACGTGTTTATCGGCACCACTGGGGCGGGCAAGAGCACGCTGGCGACAGCGTTGGCGGCCCGAGGGTGGCCGCTGCTCGACGACGATGGTGTGCGGGTGATATTCGTCGACGGTGTGCCGTGCGCCGTACCGGGGTATGCCGGGGTGCGGTTGTTGCCCGATTCGGCCCGGGCGGTGTTGCCCGGTGTTGCGCCGGGCGCGCCGATGTCGTTGGGTAACGATAAGCGCCGCTTCGCCGTTGATGGCGCGGCGATGCGTATGGCGTCGGGTGTCACGCCGATCGGTGGCGTGTATGTCCTGGGCCGCACATCGGGGCAACCGGTAATCGCTTATCGGCTCGGGTTTGGCCAGAGCGTGCGGGAGATCGAACAGCACGCATTTCGGCTGGCGGCCAAACCGGCCGACATCGCCCGCCGGTCGTTTGGGCTTTTGGCCGACGTGGCGAGCGGCGTGGCGGTGTGGCGGCTGGAAACACCGAGCGGCCTGGAACAGATTGCTTCGACCGTGGCGTTCCTCGAGAAATTGGACGTCGCGAAGTAGGCGCGCGGTTGGCCATCAGTCGTCGTGGGTTTGAGGTGTGGCCGCTAACGGCCGGCACGGATGGACGACCTATGGAGTTTGGCGATATGTGGTTTTGCGCTGGCCACTGCCACCGTCCATTTCCACTAGACCTTTGGAGCGAAGGTTCCGTAGGTGCTTACGAAGCGTCTGTGGGCTCATGAGCGTCGCACTCGCGAGCGGTACTAGCGTGTGCGCTTTCCAACCCAAAGCGTCAAGCACACGGCGTTCAGCGCCGGTCACCACTGGGATGGTCGTTTGCTCTCTCGGCGCCGCGCTGACCTGCGGTGTGGTTGCCAAACCGGCAGGCCGGGTAAGGATGGCCGTGAAGCTGATCGCCTGATCAAAAAACCGAGGAGCAGGCAATCCGTCACCAACGGTCGCCTCGAGAATCTTGGGAATCCCAGTGGCCAGCGCCTCGACCACTCGTCCGTCTCGCAGCTTGATGTATTGGCATATCCGGGTGAGCGTGAGGTTTCGAGCCGATGTCAACTGGTTGGTAAGCAAGCGGGCGACTGTCAGGCCATATAGTCCGCCAGGGTTAGTCAGTCTAAGTTCGGTATCGGTTATCCGCAGTTCAATGGCTCGCGACCAAGACCATTCGGCGAGGTCTCGGTGAACGAGAGCGTTTGAAAGCAACTCTCGGACGGCACTCGGCGGAAAGTCGAACTGATCACGCACCCGACCATCCGCCGAATCAACGATCCGGTGACGGCTGTGGGTTGCGACCCATATAAGGGCATCGTCGATCATCTGTGGCAGGGGTCCAGAGAATCGGGCGATATCCCCGACTCTTGTGCCCGCAGGAGACCCGGGCTCCGGACTTGCTGCTGCCTGAATTACATAGTTGGGAAACCACTCCTGCGGGTATTCGCCAAGAGCGAGCAAACCAGCCACACTCGGCGTTCCAGCGACGGTTACGACACCGGTCTTGCGTAGGACGAGTTCGTCGTCGGCAAGCCGGGCCAGCCCGCGGTCCGTGAGCCTCGCTGTGAGCAAGTAGTCGGCCATTAGGTCGGGCTGCAGGTCGTCTCGAGTCGCCGTGTCGATCGGTCGGGTGTCAAATCGTGGTTGGGTTCGATTCACGAGAAGTCCTTGAAGTTCGACCTCCGAGAGTTCAAAGTCTCCGTCCCACGATCTCAGGTAGGCCCGGCCCGTTCGCTTCACAACGCACGGCTTGGCCGAGGTCGACATCTCGGACACTTGAATGATCAGAAGCCTCTCGCCTTCGAAGTCAGCTTCCGCAAACTCGATGGTGACCGGTGGCTTTACTGCCTGACGGGCGATTGATGCAATGGCCTTCTTCAGCGCCGAAATGTCGATGGGCACGACGGCAAAGCCGCTGCGCTCATCTAGGCCGAGCACGATGTCGCCTCCGCCGGGCATATTTGCGAAAGCTGAGAGCGTCGTTGCTATTGATGAGGGCACACCGCCTGCAGCGGATTTAGCTTCGACACTCTGAGAGTCGGAATTCTCGGCTCGAAGGCGCCGGACCATGGACGTGACATCAAACATCACAAAATGTTACTACCGTCGAAAGTAACATTAGTTATGTTTGAGGTGATATTAGTGATGTTTGACGCCCGGGCTCGTGCGATGATTGGCCTCGACGAGTCTTGACCAGACCAAGACACGACGTTGAACGCACGACCGCTAGCCGAACTGGGCGGCTTGCAGGGTGTAGAGATCGTGGTAGACGCCGCGGTGGGCCATGAGGTCGTCGTGGGTACCTTCCTCGGCCACGTGCCCGTCGAGCAGTACCAAGATGTGGTCGGCTCGTTTGACGGTGGCGAAGCGGTGCGAGATGAACACCACCATGCGGTTTTGGCCGAGTTCGTGGAGTCGTTCAAACAGGTCTACTTCGGCGCGGGGATCAAGCGAGGCGGCGGGTTCGTCCATCACGACGAGCGGGGCGTCTCGCAGGAAGGCGCGGGCGATGGCGAGGCGTTGCCACTGGCCGACCGATAGGTCTACCCCTCCGGCAAAGGCCGTTGAGAGCCGGGTGTCGTACCCGTTGGGCAGCGACTGTAGGAACGTGTCGGCCCCGGCTTGGTGGGCGGCGGTGGTGATGGCGTCGACGTTGTCGATGTTGGCGAGGTTGCCGAACCCGATGGCTTCGCGGGCGGTGTGTTCATACCGGGTGTAGTCCTGGAATACGGGGGCGACGAGCGCGCGCACGTGTTCAGGGTGGGCGTCGGCAATGTTGACATCGTCCCAGCGGATAGCCCCCGAGGTGGGGGGCAGCAGCCCGCACAACAGCTTGGCCAGGGTGCTCTTGCCCGATCCGTTGGGCCCGACGATGGCTACCACTTGGCCGGGTCGAAGCGTGAGGTTGATGGCGCTGAGAGCCGGGGTGTCTCCGGCTGGATAGTGGTAGCTGAGCCCTTCGACGGTGATGGTGGACGGTCGGCGGGGCGGCGTGACGGCGGCGACCGGTTCGCGGCGGGTGGGCACCAGGCGGCGGAAGGATTCAAAGTTGCGCAGGAACGTGACGCCTTCGAACATCGATGTCATGGCGTTGCCCATACTGGCCAGGCGCGAGCTCAGTTGTCGAAAGGCGACGACGGCCACGGCAGCGTCGGCGACCCGGAGACGATTGTCAAGTGTAAGGAACGCGACGACGGCGAGGGCAAACACCAACATGGCCGACGTGACCGACGAGCCGAGTAGGGCTAACGCAGTTCGCCGGCCGAGCACCTTGCGGGTGCGGGCGATCCGTTCGGTGAACAGGGCGTCGTGGCGGGCGCGCAGCCAGGGGGCCAGCCCGAAGGCCCGCACCTCTTTGGCTTCGAGCCGACCGGTGAGCAGCCGTTCGTGGTACGCCCGATCGCGGTCGAGCTCGGCGAGCCCGAAGTGCAGTTGATACAGCGCCCGCGTGTTGCGAATGCTGACGAGAGCGATGGGTATGTAGGCAATCAGGGCTACCGGTACGAGCAGCGGGGCGACGGTCAGCAGCACGACCCCGACGGCGGCGACGGTGAGGGCAGTGGTGAGCAACGTGACCATGCCCCACACGACTTGCCATGCGTATTGGTTAGCGCTTTCGCGGGCCCGCTGAATGCTGTCGTGGAAGTCGGGATCATCGAAGGTTTCCAACTCGGCCGCGGTGGCGGCTTCGAGCAGTTGGCTGACGGCGCGTTGGTAGACCAGTTCGTTGAGGAGGAGCCGGATCTCGGACACCGCAGCGGTAACGAGGGATCCGGCGATGAGCAGTGCGGCCAGCGCCAACAACCAGGGCACAAGGTCTCCGGCCGTGGTCGTGGACGTGGTCGTGGATGGGGCGTTGCTGGCGGCCCTGTCAGCGGCCACGAGCAGGGAAACGAGGCGACGCCCAACGAGCAGTTCGGCGGCGGTTAGCACCCCGCCCACCAATGACAACACGACCGTGACGATCAGCTCGCGGCGTGCCGCGCCGGCCACGAGGTCGATCGCTAGGCGGCAGGTTCGTAGTGCTGTGAGCAAGCCCCGGGGATTCGGTTCGGTGGGTTGGTCGTCGGTCACGGCTGGGTCGGCCCGGTCCGGCGGCTATCGGCGTGAATCTGTATGTGGAAACCCGCCTGTTCGAGGTTGGCGGGCTGGTCGTCGTCGGTGACTGACACCGTGGTGTACATCGTCCCGTCACAGCACAGCCCGCAGCTCATGCAGAGAGAATCCATGGTGACCAGTATCGCCGATGACGCGTGGCCGCTAGGCTGAATGCTCGGCGAAGACGAAGGATTTCTACATGGGTAACGTTGGATTTCACGACGGATCGACACTGCACATACCTGATCATGTGCTCACGCGGCGGGCGTCGGGCGAGACGGTTCTGTTGAGTCTCGAAACCGAGCAGTATTACTCGCTCAGCGATGTGGGTAGCCGGGTGTGGGAATTGATCGAGGCCGGGGCCGCGCTGCGTACGGTGATCGCCACGGTGGCCGACGAATACGACGCCACCCTCACGATTGTGACTGCCGATATCACCGAACTGGTAACCGACCTAGCGGCGAAGGGTTTGCTGTCCATCGATGCGCCGTAGGTGGGCGAGGGTCCGTTCGCTCGACGCCCGCCAATGGTGGGTGGTGGTCTGTTCGGCCGTGCTGGTACCACTGGTGCAACTGTCCCTGCGGGCCCGGGGGCTGGGTTGTACCGCTCGCACCTTGGGACGATGGTCGGCCGGGCTGGCTGATCCCGCCGACGTGGCAGCGGTGGAACTAGCGCGCCATTTGGCCGAGCCGGTGGCCCTAGTGGCGGGCCGCAAGGTAATTGGCTCGTTGTGTTTGGGACGGTCTTTAGTGTTGTGGTTTTTGTTGCGGCGCCGGGGGATTGATGCCGAGTTGGTGATCGGCGTGCAGGCCCCAGTGGATGGTCATTTACCTGCTCACGCGTGGGTGGAAGTGCAGGGCATTCCCGTGAACGACGAGCCCGACGTGCGCGCCCGTTTCGGTAGTTTCGGGCTCAGCTTGCCCCGACTTACCGCTCCGTAGATCGCAACGCCTAGTCACAGCCTTCCCGGCGCGGCGGCGCGTGTGCTCGTAGGATTGATGGGGAACATGAGGAGACCAATGTCGGATGCAACGGTAGGGCGAGGGTCATGAGCGGGTTTGGCGCGGCGATCTCATGAGCGGGTTTGGCGTGGCGATCTCGTGGACGGGGGTGCCCGACCAGGCGCGGGTGGAATTGTTGTCGAGCGGCATTGCCCATCGGGGCCCTGACGGCGTGACGACGGTTCGGCTGGAGCGCGCCGTGCTCACCCACGCCCAGTTCGTGACCACTCCCGAGGCCGTGCGTGAGACGCAGCCCTCTCGCCATGCTGCGCGTGACTGGTGGTTAGTGGCCGATGCCCGCATCGACAATCGTGACGAGTTGGCACTGGAGCTGTCGGGCAGCGTAGAGCACCCGCTCGATACCGACGCCGATTTCATCTTGGCCGCGTACGAGCGGTGGGGCACCGATCTTGCTAGCCATCTGATGGGAGATTTCGGCTTCGCCATCTGGGATGGCGACCAGCGCCATGTGGTCGTGGTACGTGATCACGTGGGGATCCGCCCGGTGTATTGGGCCAGGGGCACTGATGGCACCTTCGTGGCGGCTTCGACCTTACGTGCTGTGGTCGACGCCAGCGGACTACCCCGCGAACCCGACCTGGTGTACCTGGCCGAGTACGCCGCGTTGTTCGAGAGTTCCGACCTGTCGAGATCGCCTTGGGTCGGCGTGCATCGCGTGGCGGGCGGGCACACATTGGTGGCCCGGGCCGATGGTGCGACGGCTAGCCGATATTGGGACCCGCGCCCCGAGTATCGCGATGTCGATGCCGCCACCGCGGCGGTGGAAGTGCGCCGGCTTTTCGACCAGGCGGTGAAGTGTCGCCTGCGGTCGAGCACACGTGTTGGTGTGCATGTGAGCGGCGGGTTCGATTCAACCAGCGTTGCCGCGGCCGCGGTGACGCTGGTAGGGGCCGACCAGTTGGTGGCCATCTCGCTCACGTTCCCCGGCCTTGACTGTGACGAGACCGAATATGTCGACGCCGCCGCGGCCCACATGGGGATTGACATCCAGCGTTTCAACGCCCTCGATGTCCCTGCGTATGACTTTGTCGACGAGGCCCGCCGATCGCTCGACTTGCCGGGTTTGCCCGACAACCAGTGGAACGTGCCGATGGCCCAAGCGCTGGCCGATCAAGGTTGCCGCGTGATGCTCAGCGGCCAGGGCGGCGACCACGCGTTCTACGGGTGGCCGCAGCTTGCCGTTGCCCATCTGGCGCTGGCCGGACATCCGTTGCGGGCATTCACGGCCCTGCGCGCGAGTGGGGCTGGCCGGGTTTCGTCGGCTCGTCGACTTGCCTACACGACGGGCGGAGAGTGGACGCTCCGGCATCCGGCCAACCTGGTCTCTCGGACGACGCGCCGAATCCGGGCGATACGACGATTGCAAACCGAGTCGGTTGACGAGCGGGGGTACACGACCGACCTGTTGCACAACTTGGTGGGCACGCCCAAAGTCCGTACCCCGTTCGCTGATCCTTGGGGCGGGTCGCGAGGGCTTCGTTGCGGTTTCTATCTAGGCAGTACCGCATGGTTTGTGGAGTTGTGGGACCGGTCGGCGTACGAAGTTCCGGTGGACTATCGCCATCCCTTCTTTGATGTCAGGTTGGTCGAATACGTACTCTCGCTCGGTGAGCATGTTGTGGTTGACGGTTACCGCGCCCGGGGTCTGCATCGGCGGGCGATGGCTGAGTTATTGCCGGACGCCGTGCTGGACCGAACCGACAAGGCGGAATTCTCTGACCCTTGGCGTGCTGCTGCGCTCCGACTGTTCGACGATCTCACCGTTGCCGGTAGTTTTGAGCGGCCCGAGGTAACCCAGTTAGTTGCTGTGGCTGGAGTGCGCGCGTTGGCCGAACGCATTCGGCAAGATCGTCTGCTGGATGTCAACAACTGGCCGTGGTGGGGCTGTGTGACGATTGCCGCGTGGTTCGAACTGCCTCGACCCCGACAGGCCGAATGACCCAATTCATGATCGTGCGCTATCAAACACTATTAAAGCATATTATGCTTTTGGCGTACGACGAGCAGGGTAAGGGCGGAAACATGGAAAAGAAACAATACATCAAGCCTACGGTAGAGCTGTTGGGTGACGTTCAAGCGCTCACGCAGGGCAGTAGTGGCCCCAAGAATGATGGCGGTGGTCAGGTCGCAAAGACCTAGAACCTGGTTTGCGATGCAAGTGAACCTGCCAGCGGCTGTTAGCTCCGCGTGAGGCCTTCCTTGCGCGCTACGGAAAGTACGTCGGCGAAGGCGATCACTCCGACTCGTTGATGGTCGGCGTCAAGCGCTCCATGGTGACGGTCGGTGTGGCTGGGCAGTTTGATGACCCGGCCCTGTAGGCCAACTCCTTCCTGATGTCGATGTTAGAATAATCTCTTGGCCCGGGCGTGAGCTCGAACCAGGTCTGGCCCGACAGTCATCGTCGCGTGACCAACCGAAGCCGATGAGCCGTTGCTTGGTGCATAGCCGGCCTCGGTTTCTGGACTTCGTCAATTTCGTAAGCAACCTCGAGTTCGGTTATCAGCCGGTGTCATCGACGGCGTGGCCGACGGTGACCGACATCTGTCCGTCCAACCACCAGGGTGACCTGATCACATAGACCTATATGCGGTCGCGTCGGCCCCGACCAACATTTGGGGTTGGAGCGCTGAGGCGCTCGAGGTCCAGGCGAATACCCCATACTGGGATTACGTAAAGCCAGAGCACGTCTTGGCCGAGCCAAGCGAGTTTCCGACCATCAACTTCGGTATCGATCGCGATGGCCGTCAGGCGAGTTTTGCCGCAGCCAGGAGGTGCTAGTTGCCGTCTAGGGCGGCCATGCCGGTACCGGCACCACCGCCACCGGAGCCGTCGTTAAACGAACCCATTCCGCCCGCCGTCAGCGTCTCGACGCGGCCGTATACGCTAACAACCGGGGCTGTGTACGTCTTACGCTCCATGTGAATCCTCCATTGTTGACAAAGAAAATAATACCAATCGACCCGACGAAGCTGTAGAGGCTGTATGGCCCAGAAACACCACCAAATGTCAACCCACCGTTGGACATTGGTCACTCAATGCGACATCAACGTCGCGTGATACCACCCAACGCTCGACAGCCAGCGCGGTACCTACTGCATGAGCGAGTCGGATCGGCAGCCCGTCGGACACCAGTCGGCGGTTGTCCGCCTCCAGGTGCTGGAACGTCGACTCGTTGACGAAGCCCAGCGCCGCCAACCGTGGAAGTGAGAACTGCTCGCCGGCGTATCCGGTGGTGGCGCGTTGGATAATCGCGCTGAACTCTGCCTTCGCCCGGTAGTCCCGCACGGCTGGTGCTAGATCGCCGTCGAACACGGCCCGTTGTAAACCACGGAACCGCCCCCCGACCGTGGGCAGGTCGACGGGCAGGCGCGCCATGTACTCCACCAGCCTGACATCGAGGAATGGGTACCGCGTCTCGCAGCCGGCAGTGGTCGATGACCGGTTGGCGACCTCGAGCTGCCACGCAAGGTGCGGGTCGGCGATCTCCCCGAGAAGGTGCCCGGCCTGACTCCCGCGTGGCAGGCCGGGCCAGAGGGATTCGACCTCGCGACGTCGACCGGCGAGGAGGTCTGCCCTCGCGGCGGCCGTCAGCCACGCGAACTGCTCGGGCGGGCGCCTCCCCAGCAACCAACGGCCTGCCGGTAAGGCTTGCGGCGGAATCAACGGTCCCAGCAATCGATGCTTAACCGCCCACCAGGTGTTGGACGGCCGTCCAGCCCCATACGCCCGCAGGTGGCGTGCAATCGTGAAGAACCGGCCGACGCGTGCCAAGTCGGCCAGGTAGGTGGACGGGCCCCAAAAGAGTTGGTCTCCACCGACTCCCGACAGCACGATTCGTGCTCCGCTATCGGCCAGCCAGCGCTGAAACTCCGTGTTCGCCGGACCGAGGATGTACGACCCGGGTTCGCCGGTGAACCGCGCCTGCCGCACGAGCAGGTCCGGGTCCGCGTACACCTGGGACGCGTCAAAGGACCGAGCAGTCAGGCCGAGGTGGTCGACGGTGATGGCGATTCGTTCCGATTCGTCGCAAGCAAGCCCTGGGTAGACGAGCGAACCGCACGCGAGGGACGCGGCCAGCATCGGTTCGGAGCGAATCAATCGGGCCGCCACACCAGCCACGCTGGAGGAATCGAGTCCTCCGCTCAACTCGGCGACAACCGGTCGATCTGTCCCCATGCGACACCGGACTGCATCGTCTACGAGCTCGCGAATCCGACCGACGACCTCGTCGACCGGGGCACGTTCAATAGGCGTGATGATCGGTTCCCAGTAGCGGTCGAAGGTCCAGCGGCGGTCGACGAAAACGCCGCGGTGTCCACCGGGCAGGCGCCGCACCGCGTCGTAGACCGTCCGGTGGCGCGATGTGCCCGAACCGGTAACGAGATCGGCGACGCGGAACCGATCGATGACATCGAACGCGCCCGGCACGGCGGACAACGTGCGAACGTCCGACGCCACACCCACCAGCGGCCCCGCGACCGTGTGGTAAAGCGGCTTGACACCAACGTGGTCGCGCGCAATGTGCAGCTCGTTGCAACGCGGGTCCCACAGGGCAACAGAAAAGTCACCGATCACCGCCGAAGGCCACGTTGCACCGAGGCGCAAGTAGAGCTCGAGCGCGCGGTCGGTGTCGGTTCGATCGCCCGACGGCCCGCCGAGCACGCGGTCGATTGCCTCGCGGTTGTCGAACCGAGCAGCGGCCACTGCCACGATTCCTGTAGCCGGATCAACCCTGATACCGGGGTCGGCCTCGGCCGCCCGGTCCGCCGCCGACTTCGCGTACATGGCCACGACGGGCCCAGTCGCCACGATGGACAACCCGTCCTTGGCACCGTGTCCCATGAGCCGGCGAGCCTCGGTGACGATTGCATTGCCTACCGGTTCTCCGTCGAGTCGTAGCAGCAGCGCGATCGAGTTCACCGTGCCAGCGCCTCGACCAGCCGGCTGCGATTGTGCAACATCCAGTCAAGGTCGTCGGGATAGGACAACCGCACGACCTCGACTCCTTCAATGGATTCCACGACACGACCGACCAATTCCCAGGAACGCTCAGGTGAGCAGCGCCCGAAGTACAGGTGGGGCACGAGTTCGGCGGCCGCCGCTGCTGGTCTCACCGGTTCGACGACCAGCTCGGGGTGGCCGCGTCGAAGAAGGCAAAGTCGCGCGAGCGGCACCGGTTGGCGCGCCGGTCCATTCGACGAGGGGCTGATTGCGCTCAGCAAGTCGGACAGCTTCTCGGCGGCGTCGACTCGCAAGCGAGGTGAAAAAGCCGTAGGTAGCACCACTGCTGTCCCGTCGATCCGCTCGACCCGAAGGCAGTCATCGGCCAACACGGGGCACCCCAACGTGGCGAAGGCCGCGGCCATCGACGACTTGCCGGCCATCGAACGGCCGAGGAACGCCACCGCTCCCCCAGCCACTTCGACCGCAGTGGCATGGAAAACGACCTTGCCGGCCAAAGCGAGAAAGGTAGGAACGACAGCGTCGGCGATGAGCCCAGCGACCAGGCCCATTGACGCGAATGGCTCGGGCCGCACGTCGATTGTTCGTTCGAGGGCGTTGACGTGCGCGGTGGCGATGCCATCGACCCGAAGCCACCAACCGGTGTCGGAGCGAGTCTCCCACCAGGTGAGGTCATCAACACTGGGAATCCACTCGCCCGGCCGTCGGGGCAGCCGCTCGACGACTCGCACGGTGCACTCAGCCTCTCGCGTGTGGGGGAGGAACCTTGACGATAAAGGCAACTCGGAGCGCACGGCAATGGCCGCTACTTCGAACACCGTTGAGCCCACGTCGCGAACGCCAGTATTCATAGCGAGAGCACGTCGGACAGGCGGGTGACGAAACGACGCGCCGCCGCCTCGGTAGGTAGTCGCTCGGGAAAGCGATTGGCAAGTTCCTGGCTCACCTCGGCGATCGTGTGACGTCCCTCGGACAGCGCTAGGGCGGCGTCGACGATCTTGTTGTCGATCGCGACCTTGAACGGTCGTGTCGTCGTCATGCCCGCCATGTCGCTCACGGAAAGGAACGCCCCGTAGAACGTGCTGTGCGACTCCTCGATCACGGTTCCGTCGCAACACTCAATCCGCACCTTCCAGCTGAGTAATTGCGTCCTCGGGCGTAGGTCGACGTCGACCAAGATACGATCGCCGACATTGACGACGCGCTGCTCGCTGAGCGGCAAGAACGAACGCCACCGGTTGCGGAACGGGGCCGACGCGACCGGGTCGTTCGTGATGCTCAGCCCAGGCGCCATCGTGGCCCTGAACGTGCCGAGCAGCCCATGGAGCACCCCTGGGCGCTCGATCTCGAGGAGGCAGCTGGCGACAACCGGGGCGAACTCCCCCGACCGTACATGGCCGATGACAGCTGCTCTCGATAGCACGGCCTTGGCCGGGGTGTGCACGTTGTATAACGTGTTGGCGGCGTATCGCGCTACCAGCGCGGTGTCAAGCGTTCCCCTCGCCTGCCAGCCGCCTACGACCGACCAATCTTCGGCCGACTCGACGGCTGTCACCATCAACTCGAATGCCGACGGGACGAACACGCCGTCGGGCTTGAGGAAACGCTTGGCGTCTTCGAAACAGGCGAACGCGCCGGCGTCGTAGGCCAGCCCGCCCATCTGGTCGGCCACGACCACATCCACAGATTCGGGAAGATCGATCTCGGTGGACCAGCCGCGAATGTGCACGATGCGATCGGCGAATCCGTTCGCCGAGGCGAGTTCCCTGGCCACCGCGAGGATCGGCCCGGCATCGACGGCGTACACGCGTGCCGCGCCGGCCTCGCAGGCGAGGAGGCCGAGCAAACCAGTGCCGCACCCGAGATCGAGCACAACCGACTCGGGTGTTACAACCCGCGCCAGAGCGTCGCGGTAGGCCGAGACCTTCACATCGTCGGTCCAGTATGCGAGATGCTCGCGCAGTTCACGCCCGGACACGATAAACCCCCACCCAGGCGTGCGCCCGCCGACCTTCCACCATGCTCGCTCCTCGCCTGGCCCGTGTACGACCCGGGCATCGAACTGGATCGACATCTGACCACAGCGAGCAACGCGGGTCAAGGAATGTGGTAGAGACGGCCCATACAGCGGCAAAGTTCCGTGTGGCAGCATCAGGTCCGTGAAAAAAGACGACACCAATCACATCACGTTGTCGTGCCGTGTTCGACCGTTGCCATCGGTTTACGTCCGCGATTTGGACGATGAATCGATCGTGCTCAACATGGAGACCGAGCAGTACATCGGTCTCGACGCAGTGGCACGCTCAATGTGGGAGGCCCTGACCACCAGTGGCACCGTTGGTGACGCCACCGCCGTGCTCCTCGACGAGTACAACGTCGAACCCGACCGCCTCGCGGCCGACATCGCCACGTTCATCGAGACTCTCGCAATGAACAATCTCGTGACCGTCGAGCCAGCGGCTTATGCTTGAAAAGACACTCACAAATGTGTTACCGACATGTATGTGAGCAACTTTGTGGGACGTGAACGGCCCCTTTGGCCGGCTTTATTGGGGGCGGTTTGGGCGGGCCTGCTCCAACGCGGCCTGGCACGGGTTAGTGGGGCTTGTGGCGGGTGTAGGCCACCTTGGCTGCGAGTAGGAAGTCTCGTAGCAGCCAGGCCCGCCCGTTGGGCACGGTGGCCGATTGGGCTTGGTGCTTGAGTGACGCATCCGGTCGGAGCGAGGGCACTAGGGGCAGCATTATCAACATAAGCCGCTTGGGCCACGGGTAAGGGCGAAAACGGCAGATCTGAAACGCCGTGATGCTCCCGGTTCGCAGGTGGGCGGTCAGCCATCGATCTGGTCCGGTGCCGGGAAAATGCACAGCAGAGAGTTGGGCACCGCGCCGGCCGCCCCGCTCGTGCAGTACCGAAACGACGCTGCGGGCGACACCCAACTGTCGGGCCAGTGCGGCAATCTCGCGCCACACGCCGTCGGACAGCTGGTCGACGGCCCGAAGCGCGTCGGCACTGACCCGCTCGTGGGCGGCGCCGACGTGGCCCCCACCTTGGGCATGCAGCATCGTGAGCAGGCCGATCCCGGCGGCGTTGGGCACGGCGACGGTGGCGCCGTCGAGCGTCATCGTCTCGTGGCCTGCCCACAAGATGTCGAACAGTTGTGAGTTCTGTGGCACGAGGTAGAACCACCGGTGCAGGTCGAGACTGAGCCCATCGGCGCGATGTACCAGCGGGCGCTCTTGGCCTTCGAGGTGGCGGTGGACCCAGCCCCGCGCCCGACCGGCCGGTACCGGGTTGCTGGCGAAGCCCAACTGTTCGGCGGTGCGAGCGGCCTCGTCGAATTGCGAGACAGAAACCAGCAGATCGATGTCGCTATACGAGCGGTGCTCGCCGGCGTAGAGCAGCCGAGCGGTAGTCGGACCCTTGATAAGTAGGCTCGGAATATTGGCCGACGTGAACGCGCCAGCGATCGCCGCGGCCGCTCGGTCGAGCCGAAGCGTCAAAGCGCGTTGCTGCAAGGTGACGGCGACGGCCGGGTCCAGCTTCACCGGTGCCGAGCGCTCGTTTCCACGCGTCGCATCGTAGCGGGGCGCGATCGTGTCGAAATGAGCCATCTGGACCGGTGCGCACGGCATAGGGCGGGCAGTACGTTGAGAGGAACCTGATGAAGGGTCGGTTTGAGCGCACCTGGTGGCGCAGAGCAGGAAGGACGTGCAACGGTGGCGGTCAGCGTTGTAGGCCAACGGGGCCGCATGAGCCAAATCGCCGTACTGGCCTTGCCGCTTTGCGTGATCGGTGGTTGGGCTCTCGTTGGCGTACTCGACAGCCCTCCGGTGACTCCGTGGCCCGCGTGGCGAGTGGCGGCGCTGGCCATGTGTCTGGCGTTGGCGGCCGGGCCGTTCGCGGTCCTAGGGCTCCGGTGGCTGGCAGTCATCGATGCGCCCAATCACCGTTCGTCACACGCGGTGCCTACGCCGCGGGGCGGGGGCTTTGTACTGGTGCTCGTTGTCTCGGCGGTGCTGCTTGTCGGCGTGGTCGGGGATCCGCCGGTGCTGTTGGCGGTGTGTGCGGCGATGGGGTGTTTGGGGTTTGCCGAGGACCTGTATCCGATGCCCGCGGCCCTTCGCTTGGTGTTGCAGATTGCTGCCGCGTTACTCCTCGTGCCGGTCTTGCTGCGCGACTGGCATGCCGCGCCGCTAACCATGATCGGTGCCAGTTTGCTGGCCGTGCTCTGGCTGGTGGGCTTCGTCAACGCTTTCAATTTCATGGATGGCATCAATGGCATCTCGGCCATGCAGGTCGTGGTCGCGGGTGCGGGTTGGTGGATCCTGGCCCACAACTCTGGTGAGCCCGCCTTGGCGGCAGTTGCCGCCGTATTAGTTGGCGCAGCGCTCGGATTTTTGCCGTTCAACTTTCCCCATGCCCGCATGTTTCTTGGCGATGTCGGTAGCTACTTTCTGGGTGCGGCACTAGCGGCGTTTGCCGTGGCTGCGATCCGCCAGGGGCTTGACCCCTTGGCCGTGGCGGCCCCTTTAGGCGTGTTTGTGATTGATCCGTTGCTAACGTTCTTGCGACGGTGGCGCGCCGGTGATCAGGTGCTCGAAGCGCATCGCTCGCACACGTATCAATTGTTGTGCCGTTCGGGTTGGTCCCACGTGCAGACCACGGGCCTAGTAGTGGCGATCAACGTGGTTCTGATGGCCGTGGCCCTCATGACGCTCGGTTGGAGCGTGGCCAGCCGCGGGCTGGTGGTCGTCAGCGCAGCCGCGGTTCTGGGTGCCTACATGATGCTTCCGGCGTTGCTCGCGCGTCATGGCAGTGTGCTCGAACCGGTGCTTGCCCGGACACCGAGACCGGTACTGACTGCAGTTGGGTATCGCCAGGCTGGACATCGGTGGTTGGTGTCGAGCGCGCCAATGCTGTTTGTCGTCGACGCCATGGCGTGGGCCGCGGGCTGCTTTACGGCGTTGCTGGTGCTGCGGGGCGCCGGCGCCGGCGGGACGGTAAACGACCTGCTCGACGTGGCTCCCCAGATCCTTGGGTCGCAACTCATCATGGGCGCGTCGGTTGGCATCTACCGGTGGCGTTGGCGGGTGGGTAGCTTTAGCGAGCTTGGTGGTGTGGCCACGGTTCTGGCCCTCGACGTGGTGTTCGGGTCGGCGCTGCTGCTCGGCCAGGGCGGCACGGCGTTGGCCGATTCGTTCGTGTTCGTCTCGGCGTTGATTGCGGGGCCACTCATGTTGGTTCCGCGTGCTGTTTGGCGGGGGATACGGGACCGCCGGGCCCCGGCAAGTGTGTCGGGGCGCAGGGTGCTGGTGTACGGCGCCGGTCGGGGCGCGGCGCTGCTGATCCCGATGCTCACCGATTCGTTGAGCACGTTGTATCCGGTGGGCCTCATCGATGATGACCCGGCCAAACGATTCCGTTCATTGCACGGGGTGCGGGTGGTCGGCACGGGTGACGACCTGTTCGAGGTCGCTCGACGCCTGCAGGTGGATTCGGTGGTGATTGGGGTGCCGAGTGCCGACGAGCGGCTTACCGCTATGTTGGTACAACGAATCGAAGCCTGTGGTTTGACCGCCATTGTCTCGCTCAGCGTTGGGACGAATTATCGACCGGCGGTGGCGGAAAGCGGTGTGCAATTAACGACGATCTTCTAACCCGCATTCAAGATCGTACGGCCACGGTGGCTGTCATGGGATTGGGATATGTCGGCCTGCCATTGGTACGGGTATATCTCGATGCTGGCTTTTCGTGCATTGGTTACGAGGTCGACGAAACCAAAGTGGGTCAATTGTTGGCCGGGCAGAGCTATATCAACTATCTAGGTGGCGAATGGATCGCAGAGGGTGTGGCCAATAACCGGTTCGTTCCCACCACTAATCCTCAGGCGCTGGCGGCGGCCGATTGCATCTTGATCTGTGTGCCCACGCCATTGACCAAGAGTCGTGACCCTGACCTTCGTTTCGTCGAGGCCACGGCGCGCACGATTGCCGCGGTCCTGCGTCGCGGTCAGTTAGTCGTGCTGGAAAGCACCACCTATCCCGGTACTACCCGTGATGTTGTCATTCCTATTTTGGAAACGTCGGGCCTGAAAGCGGGGGCCGATTTCTTTGTAGCCTACAGCCCCGAACGTGAAGACCCGGGTAACCCTAACTTTGGCACCGGCACGATTCCCAAGGTGGTCGGCGGGTTCGATGAGGCCAGTCTGGCGGTGGCGTGCGAGTTGTATTCCACCGCGATCAGCCAAATTGTTCCGGTGTCGTCGTGCGAGGTGGCCGAGGCCTGCAAGATCCTCGAGAACACGTATCGAAGCGTCAACATTGCGTTGGTGAACGAACTCAAGGTGTTGTTCGACCGGATGGATATCGACGTGTGGGAAGTAATCGATGCGGCCAGCACCAAGCCGTTCGGTTTTCAACGATTCACTCCCGGCCCCGGCCTGGGGGGGCATTGCATTCCGATCGATCCGTTCTATTTGTCGTGGGTGGCCCGCAAACATGGCCTGACTACGCGATTTATCGAACTGGCGGGCGAAGTCAACTTGGCGATGCCCGAGTATGTCTTGCACAAATTGATGGAGGCGCTCAACGACCGGTCGCTAGCACTGCGGGGCAGCAAGATCGCCATCTTGGGTGTGGCGTATAAGCCCGATGTCGACGACCCCCGCGAAAGCCCGGCGTTTGCGTTGATGGAACTGCTGGCGGCGCGGGGTGCCGTGTTGTCGTACAACGATCCGCACATCGCAGCGCTGGCCCCGATGCGCAGCTTTGATGTGCCGTCGCTCAAGAGCCAGGAACTCACCGCTGAATATTTGGCCAGCCAGGACGCGGTGCTAATTGTTACTGATCACGCCGCCTACGACTGGGATTTTGTGGTGCGGCACGCCTCGCTGATTGTCGATACTCGCAACGCCACCCGTAAGGCCGCCTCGAGCGCCGCCTCTGACGCAATGGCGTCCATCGTCAGGGCCTGATGGCCAGCAACATCGTCGTCGTCTGTCATTACGCGGCGCCCGAGATCGGCGCGCCTCAGGCGCGCATTGGTGAGCTGACCCGGTTCTGGGCCGAGAGCGGGGCCAACGTCACGTTGTTGACGGGCATGCCCAACCACCCTACCGGCGTCATTCGGCCCGAGTACCGGGGTAAGAAGCGCCTGGTCGAACGGGCCGGCGCGGTGACGGTGGTGCGTACCTGGCTGTACGCCACCCCGAACGAGGGGTTCGTCAAAAAGACGCTGGGCCACCTGTCGTTCATGGTCACGAGCGTGGTGCTCGGCTACCGCAAGGTGGGCCGCCCTGACGTGGTGATGGTGTCGTCACCAACATTCTTTTCGATCTTCTCGGGGTGGGTCTTAGCCAAGCTTAAACGGGCCCCTTTGGTGGTCGAGATTCGCGATCTTTGGCCGGCGATCTTTGTGGAGCTCGGCGTGCTCACGAACCGCCAGATCATCTGGGTGCTCGAACGCATCGAGCTGTTTTTCTATCGCAGCGCCGACCATGTGGTCACGGTCACCGAAGGTTTTCGCGAAGATCTCATCCGTCGCGGCATAGCGCCTGACCATGTCACGACCATCACCAACGGGGTAGACCTGGAAGTGTTTCAGCCCGGGGCGCCGGACCCGGCTGTTCGTCAGTCGTTAGGTGTTCAAGCCGGCGACACGCTGGCGCTGTACATCGGTGCGCATGGCATCTCGCACGGTCTCACGTCGGTGGCCGACGCCGCAGCCAGGTTGGAGGCCGACAATATTCACATGGCCTTTGTTGGCGACGGCGCGGCCAAGCAAAAGCTGGCCGACCACGTACAGAGCCTGGGAGCTGACAACATCTCGTTGCGGCCGTCGGTCCCCCGAGACACAGTGCCGGGCATCGTGAACGCCGCCGATATCTGCATTGTGCCGTTGCGCGATGTGTTGCTGTTCTCGTCGTTCATCCCGTCGAAGATCTTCGAGTTTCTCGGGGCGGGCAAGGCGGTCGTCGGGGCGGTGCGCGGCGAACCGGCACGCATCTTGCGTGATGCCGGCGCCACGGTGGTCGAGCCCGAGGATCCTATGGCCTTGGCCGAGGCGATTTTGATGCTGGCCAAGGATCCCCAACGTCGGGCGCAACAAGGCATCATTGGCCGCCGGTATGTGACCGAACATTTCGATCGCCGCACGTTGGCGGCGCGTTATCTGGTGTTGCTGCAAAAGGTGGCCACTCGTCAGGCCAAAAGGTGAGGGTGCTGCTCACCGGCGGCAGCGGCTTCACCGGTGGTTTCGTCATTGCCGAACTGGTGAACCGAGGCCACGACGTCACGGCCCTGGTCCGCAGCGCGCTTGCGGGCGACCGTGTTTCTCAACACGGCGCCACTCCGGTGTTCGGTGACTTGGACGATCCGGCCAGTCTTGATGCGGCATTCTCGGCGGCCAAGGCCGACGTGCTGCTCAACGTGGCGTCGCTAGGATTTGGCCATGCACCGGCTATCACGGCGGCGGCAGCCGAAGCCGGTATCGAGCACGGGGTGTTCGTGTCCACCACCGGCATTTTCACGAACTTGAACCCGGCATCCAAGGCCGTGCGGGTGGCGGCCGAGACGAGCGTCGTAGAGAGCGGGTTGCACACCATCATCATGCGCCCGACGATGATCTACGGCGCGCCGGGCGATCGCAACATGGAGCGGTTGTTGATGCTGCTGCGACGCACCCCGGTGGTGCCCATGCCCGGGGGCGGTAACCGGCTGCAGCAACCAGTGCATGTTGCCGATTTGGCCCAGGTGCTGGTGCAAGCCGCCGAACAACTGGACCAACAGCTGGCCGAACCGGCGCACCAAGCGTTCAACATCGCCGGACCCCAGGCACTGGCGTTCAAGGACATCGTGCAGCAGGCTGCGGACGCCGTGGGGCGCCGAGCCCGCGTGTTACCGGTGCCGTTGTCGCTCGTGCGCGGCGCCGTGCATCTGCAGGAACGGTTGCCAATACGCACGATGATCAAGCTCGAACAGATCGACCGGCTGGTCGAGGACAAGGTCTTCGATATCGGGCCGGCGCGCCAGGCGTTCGGGTTCAACCCCCGAACCTTCGCCGATGGCATTGCGTACGAGGCGGCGTTGTGTCGGTGATCAGTCGGCGGGCCGATGCGGCGCGCCTCGTTCGTACCATGGCGCATCTGCGGCCCGAACAGTTCGTGCACCGGGCTCGGCTGCGCACGTTGCGGGCGGTGTTGGCGGCCAAGCCGGAATTCTTCGAACAGCGCTGGTCGACACCCACCCCGGCCAGTTACGGCTGGCCCACATCGTTCCGTCCGCTCGACGCCGTGTCCCTACCGTCGGCGATGACACCCGACATCATCGCCCAGGGTTCGTTGGCGTTCGTGGGCGAGGTACACGATGTGTATGGCCATGGCGGGTGGCGTCCCGAGGATCGATCGCAGTTGTTCCGCTACAACATGCACTATTTCGAGTGGGCCTGGACCTTGGCCGCGGCCGGCGACCAGGCCGACGCGTTTGGCCATCTGTGGCGTTCGTGGCGGGCCGGTACCCGGTTCGGGGCCTGGGACGAATGGTCGCCTTATGTCGTGTCCTTGCGGGCTTGGTCGTTGTGTGGCGTGTTCGACACCCTCGTGCGGGGCGGGCCCAACCGGCTCAATGAGGCCGAACTAGTCGAATCGCTTGGCCTGCATGCCCGGTTCCTGCGGGCCAATATCGAATTTGATGTCGGCGGAAATCACCTGATTAAAAATCTCAAAGCACTCATCGGCCTCGGGGTGTTCCTCGGCGATCGGCAGCAAACCGACCAAGCCTTGGCCACCCTGGAAAGCCAACTTGGCCGCCAGGTGCTGGCCGACGGTGGCCACTTCGAACGGTCGCCGTCGTATCACGCTCAGGTGCTCGGTGATCTCATCGACATCGCCTCGTTGCTCGACGCCGCGGGCCGCCCGTCGGCGCCACTGAGCCAAGTGGTGGCTCGCATGAAACAGTGGCTGGCCGACTTGGTGTTGCCCGACGGTGACATTGCGCTGTTGGGTGATTCGGCCCCCATCGGAACACAACGGCTGGCGGCCCTTGACCTGCCGCCCGCCAGCGCTAGCCGTCTGGTGGTCTTGGCCGAGTCAGGTTATGTGGTGGCGCGCCCCACCCCGGGAACCATGCTGATCGCCGATGTGGGCGCTCCTTGCCCGCCCGAATTGCCAGCCCACGGTCAGGCCGGGTGCCTGGGATTCGTGCTGTCGGTGGGGGGTCAACGGGTGGTGGTCGATACCGGCACCAGCACCTACGTGGGCAACCGACGGGCCTTCGAACGTTCGACCGCGGCCCACAGTACGGTGGAGATCGATGGCGCCAATCAGAGCGAGGTGTGGGGTTCGTTTCGGGTCGGCCGCCGGGCCCGCCCGACGCTGCACGATGCGGCCGACCGGGGTGACCGCATCGTAATCGACGCGTCACATGACGGTTACCGGTTCCTCGACGGCGCGCCCACGCATCGGCGGGTCTGGGCGTTATCGAGCGATGCGCTCACCGTGTCCGACACCATCAACGGCACCGGGCACCACACTTGTATCGCACGGGTGGTGTTTGCCCCCACGGTGCGGGCCAGCCGATCGGTGGCCGTGCAGTCGAGCACACCGGGCCGATTTGCCACGGCCAGCACCGATATCGCCGTGGAGTTCGGTCGCACCGAGCTAACCACCATGGCCGAGTACATCGTGACCGGCGCCCTGCCGCTCACCATCGAGACAGAATTGCTGTTTGCCGATGTGGTGGCATCGGCCCGGCTCACCCCTGCCGTAGGAGAATTGTGAAACAACTGGTCCAATCCGTGCGCTCGGGCGATCTTCGCCTGGTCGAGTGCCCGTCACCAATAGCGTCGACGACTGAGGTGTTGGTCGAGGTGTCGCGCTCGGTGGTATCGGCCGGTACCGAAAAAGCGGTACGCAATTTGGCCAGTGCCAGCCTGCTGCAAAAGGCCAAGGCCCGCCCCGACCTGGTGAAACAGGTGATCAAAAAGGCCCGTACCGAAGGGGTGCGATCTACGGCCCAAACTGTGCAAGCCCGCCTCGATTCCGACATGCCGCTCGGCTATTCCGCCGCCGGCGTGGCAGTGGAGGTGGGCGAATATGTGGCCGGGGTACGCCCCGGTATGCGGGTGGCCACCGGTGGTGCTGGTCACGCCGAATTCCAGGTGGCGGCGGGACTGTTGTGCGTGCCGGTTCCCGACGCGGTGTCCGATGATGCCGCGGCGTTCACCACGGTGGCATCGATTGCATTGCACGGTTTGCGGCTGGCCGAAGTAGGTCCGGGTGGGCGGATTGCTGTTGTCGGTCTCGGGCTGCTGGGGCAATTAGCCACCCGGCTGGCGTTGGCGTCGGGGCTGCAAGTAGTCGGCATCGATCTGCGTGATTGGACCACCGAAATCGCCTCAGCATCCGGCGCCCGGGGGTTGGTCGAGCGAGGGGCCGACACCACGAACGAGATCATGGAGTGGAGCCGGGGGATAGGCGTCGATGCCGTGTTGGTGACGGCAGCCACGGCATCATCGGAGCCGATGTTGCGGGCGCCGGCCATCTGTCGTGACCGGGCCAACATCGTGCTGGTGGGTGACGTGGGCTTGGAACTCAAACGCACCCCGCTGTACGAAAAGGAACTGTCGATCAAGGTGGCCCGTTCCTACGGCCACGGTCGATACGAGCGAGCGTACGAGGAGTATGGCGTCGATTATTCGCCGGGCAATGTTCGCTGGACCGAGGGCCGCAACATGGAGGCCGTGTTGGACCTGATGGCCAGCGGACGGCTCAAGGTGGACGACCTGATCACGCAGCGTTATGCGTTTGACCGAGCGCTCGAGGCGTATGCGCTGCTGAATGAGAGCGGCGCCAAGTACCTGGGTATCGAATTGGAGTACGAGACGGGGCGACCGCCATATTCCCCGCGCCCTCGGGTCACGACGCGTTCGGCGTCAACATCGCGGCCGGGTATTGGCCTGGTGGGTGCGGGGGCGTTTGCCCGCTCGGTACTGGTGCCGGCCTTGAAAGCATCGGACCTTGGACCGCTCGTGGCCGTGGCGTCGGCAACTGGTGTCAGTGCCGCGCATTTGGCTGAGAAGGCCGATTTCGAGCGGGTGGCCAACAACATGGACGAGATGCTCGACGATGATCGCATTGGGTTGATTGTCATCGCCACCGATCACGCCAGTCATGCCGACCTGGTAGTCAAGGCGTTGCAGGGCGGCAAGCACGTGTTTGTCGAGAAGCCGCTGGCCGTCACCGCCGCCGAACTCGACATGGTGGAGGCCGCCTTAGCTGCCACCGACCGGGTGTTGGCCGTGGGCTTCAATCGGCGACATTCGCCGGCGATGCACAAGCTGATCGAGTTGCGGCGCGGCTGGTCGGGCCCGGGTTCGATGCTGTACCGGGTCAATGCCGGGCGCCTGCCCGACAAGCACTGGTATCACGACCGTAGGCAAGCGGGCCGGCTCATTGGTGAGGTGTGCCATTTTGTGGACACGTGTCTGGCCGTTGACGACGATGAGGTGCTGACGGTGGCGGCCGCGGCGACGATCGGCTCGGTGGTGGGGGCCGGGCAGGATCTGATGTTGTCGATGCAGATGCAGTCGGGTTCGATTGCCGGTATCAGCTATTCGACCGGTGGCCACGCGTCTACGCCCAAGGAACGTTTGGAGTATTTCGGGTCGGGCCACAGTGTGATTATCGACGACTTTCGGTCGGTGCATCTGGACGGCAAGTCGGTGTGGTCAGGCGATCAAGACAAGGGCCATCGCGCTCAGTTTGCCGAGCTGTCCAAGCGGATCATCACTGGCGATCAGGTGGGCCCGTCAAGTTACTTGCGGACCACCCGGGCGGTGCTCGTAACCATGGCGGCCATCCTCGGCTCGGTGCCGGCCGAGACCGAACCGGCCGACGAGTTGGTGACCTCATGAGGCTGGTGGTGATCGTGGGGGCGCGCCCCAACTTCATCAAGGTGGCGCCGTTGCTGCCGGCGCTTGAGGCCGCTGGGCATCAGGTTTCGCTCATTCATACCGGCCAGCACTATTCGGCGGCTATGTCCGACGAGCTGTTTTGCGAACTGGGCATTCGCCAACCCGATGCCAACTTTGGTGTCGGTTCGGGCAGCCACGCCGTGCAGACCGCGGCTGTATTGACGGCGTTCGATGGTTGGCTCGACCAGCACGAGTGCGATGTGGTGATGGTTATCGGCGATGTGAATTCCACCGTGGCCTGTGCGCTGGTAGCGGCCAAACGCAACATTCGTGTGGCCCATGTGGAAGCGGGTTTACGGTCGGCTGACCGCTCGATGCCCGAAGAGATCAACCGTATTGTCACCGACGCGTTATCGCACTGGCTGTTCACGCCTTCAGCCGATGCCGACGAGAACCTGCTGGCCGAAGGGGTGAGCCCTGACCGCATTTTCCGGGTCGGCAACATCATGGTGGACGCCTTGTTGGCCAACTTGTGTCGGGTGAATCCCACCGACGTGCTGGCCCGGTTCGGGCTGGCTAAACCGTTCGGACTGGTGACGCTGCACCGCCCGGCGCTGGTGGATGACGCGGCGCTATTGGCGGCGGTGCTTGGCGAGCTGGCGCTCGTATCGGGCGATCTGCCGTTGCTGTTCCCGTGCCATCCCCGCACGGCCGAACGCATCGAAGAGTTGGGGTTCGTGGCCCCGCCATCACTCAAGATTGTCGGGCCGACTTCGTACCTTGAGACGATTGCGCTGCAATCACAGGCCGCGGTGGTGCTCACCGACTCGGGCGGCATCCAGGAGGAGACCACGTGCCTGGGCGTGCCGTGTTTGACCTTCCGGGATAACACTGAACGACCCATCACGGTAAGCCAAGGCACCAACCGGGTCATCGGGATGAACCCGGCGGCCATCATGCCCGCGGTCGCTGCCGTACTGGCTGGCGACGTTCGCCATTCGGCCCGGCCTGACCTCTGGGACGGGCAGACAGCCGCGAGAATTGCTGCCGCGATGGTCAGCGATTTGGATTCCACCAGGCTTGTCGGGTCGAGAAAATGAAGCCGTTCGGGAAAGTAACTGCTGTGCTGACGTACGCCAATCAGCACCCCCTCGGTGGCCTAACACCGTCCCGGACGTTGGCGCGCGTTGCCAAGTGGCAGATCAGGAGTCGAATCTCTGATCGGCCGGTCACGCACCGATGGGTTAACGACAGTGTCTTGGTTGTCAATCGTCACATGTTCGGCGCTACTGGAAATGTCTACTTCGGCCTTCACGAGTTCCCAGATATGGGATTCTTTCTTCATGCGCTACGGCCGGAGGACCTCTTCCTTGATGTCGGCGCGAACGTTGGCAGCTACACCGTGCTGGCGTCGGCCGTTGCGGGTGCGACAACCTGGGCGTTCGAACCCGATCCCGAGACCGCGCGTCTCCTGACCCGAAACCTTCTAGCAAACGCCATTTCCGACCGAGTGAAAGTCTTCGAGGTTGCTGTCGGCTCCGAGAATGGTGAAGTTGAGTTCACCGTGGGGCTCGACACAGTTAATCGAATCCTGCCGGGAGGCGAGCCGGGGTCACGACGGCGGGTGCCGATCCGACGGCTCGACGATGTGCTCGGAGGCCTTGTGCCGGCATTCATGAAAGTGGACGTCGAGGGTTTCGAGTTGCAGGTCTTCGAGGGTGCGCAACAGACCCTTCGTGACCGACGCCTACTAGCGATCCAAGCCGAGACCGTGGACAGTCGAACCCTTGCCTTGTTCGAGGACGCTGGTTTCGAGCAGCGGTATTATGACCCGTTCACGCGTGAGCTTTCGCTTCTGCTCGTAGACGGTCTCGCCCACAACCAACTGTTCGTGCGCCCCGGCCCGGCGATAGAGCAGCGAGTTCGAGAAGCGGCACCATTTCGGGTTCTCGGCCGCTCGATCTAGCCGCGCCGCTGCGTAGCCCATGTTGCTCTCGGGATCGAAACGGGCGTCTGCAGCACGTCGAGCTCAAGATCTCGCAATGGGCGAACCGGCGGGCGGTACGACGGCCTTGGACAGGTATTAGACAAGCCCCGAGCCATTCCTAGGGTTACAACAATGCCGCGATGGCGCCGACAGCCTGGGCCTCCGTTAGTTCTCTCAAGTGCTCGGCACAAGGAGCCGGGCCGCCAACCCACCAGGGCGTTGATGACTGTGAGCACGAAGTTAGCTGTCTCTATAATCATCGACGACCCGAGCTAGAGACGGCACGGCAACACCAGCACGTTTGTGCTCCGTGACGCGGATGCTTGTATGCCCCTGAGAGGATGTTCGGCCGAGCCCAACGTTGGTCCAGGTAGGAAGCATCAGTTGAGCCTTGCGGCCTAGATCTTGCCGAAACCCCGGACAGCTACGCTCTGTCGTGTGTGTTTTTTGAGGCACCTTGAAGCCTCACTCCCTAATCCAAATCTTTACCGACGATCCACAACCCGATCGCGGCCATGAACTGCCGAAATGACGTCCAGGTGAAGTCAGTTTGTCTAGGCCCCGCGAATGATCGCGAGCGGCAATGACCTCAGTCCCGGATCGAGCCTCGAGGATAGCTGCGGCGATGGTCGGCGAATTGGATGCGGCGCCCGGGAGCAAAAGCTGATGTGCGGCATTATGGGCAGCTTGGGTGTCGGCGGATTCGCTGATGCCGACGTGAAGTTTCTGGCCCATCGCGGCCCCGATGGATCGGGCGTCTATCGCGACGGGCAATTGTTTCTTGGCCACACGAGGCTGGCAATTCAGGACACCAGTGATGCCGCGGCCCAGCCGATGGAATCTCCATGTGGGCGTTACGTCCTGACCTACAACGGTGAGATCTATAACCATCTTCAGCTTCGATCCAACCTGTTGGACGATGTTGAGTTCTCATCCACGGGTGACACCGAAACCCTGCTTTGGGGCCTCATCAAGCACGGGGTCGAGTTCCTGGAATCGGTGAACGGCATGTATGCCTTCGGGTTCTATGACCGGGATGAGCACCGACTCATCGTCGTCCGTGACCCGGTTGGCATCAAACCGCTCTATTACACAGCTACGACCGGCCTGTTTGCCTTCGCGTCGGAACTGAAGGCGTTGAAGGGCCTGCCGGGGGTGGACCTCACGGCCGATCCTGACGCGCTGATGGCTTATCTGCAGCTGCTCTATGCGCCCGGGGAGCTGACACCTGTACTGGGCATTCGTAAGCTGGAACCAGGTCACATTGCCACCGTCATGACGGAAGGCGACAGCGCTGGCCAGATAGAAATTCGCCGGTACGCAACAGAACCTTGGCGGTCACTGAACGTTCGTAAGGCCACGAGCGTTGATCTCGAAGCGGTGTTGCTGGCCGCGGTCGAACGCCAGATGCTCAGCGATCGGCCGGTTGGCTTCTTTTTGTCCGGTGGGGTTGATTCGTCGTTGATAGTGGCCATGGCGCGCAAGATCCTCGGCCCTAATGCTGCTCTGCCGTGCTTCACGGTCAAGAGCGACGAAATGGCTGAGGAGGGTTTCGTCTCGGATCTGCCGTATGCACGCCTCGTGGCCGAACATGTAGGTGCCGAATTGCACGAGGTTGAGGTTGGTACGCCGACGGCGGCTGAGCTTGCCGAGATGGTCTGGATTCTGGATGAGCCGCAACCCGATTTTGCGCCGTTAGCGGTGCGCGCCATTTCCCGGGCCGCGGCGTCGCTCGACATCCCGGTTCTGTTAAGCGGCGCCGGAGGCGATGACATTTTCACTGGCTACCGGCGCCACGTGGCGGGTACGGGACGCCTGGCCCATTTCGCCATCCGGGTGCCAGTGGGAGCGTTTGTTTCCCGGATCGGCCGGATCATTCCGTCCGGCTCCCTAGCGCGTCGATTGCTGCGAACGTCCATCATGCTCGAAGAGGCTTCCCGGTACCCGACTGCGGCACGGTTCGCCTGGTTGTCATCGGCTGAGGCCACGGAGTTGGTTTCAACTCTCGTTGCGTTGCCGGTATCGGAGCCGGTCTTAGCGAGGCTTGAAGCTAAGGCCGATGAGTCCGGCCTTACGAACCTGTTGGACCGAATGCTGGCCGTCGAGGCCTGCGGGTTTCTTCCCGATCACAATCTGAACTACACCGACAAGATGGGGATGATCGAAGGCGTTGAGATTCGGGTTCCCTATCTGGACAAGCTGGTGATCGATACGGCGTGGGGCATGCAGCGTGACCTGCTGACCGATGGCCGCCAGACCAAGATTGAGCTTCGCAACGTAGCGAGTCGGTATCTACCGCCGGCGATACTGAACCGCGCAAAGACTGGCTTTGGCGGTCCAGTGGTCAGCTGGCTGAACGCCTTCTCGGAGTTAGACACGTCGCGACAAACCGCTATGCCTCGGGTGCGCGCCCTTCGAGACGCAGGTTCGACGTATCCGGCCCTTGCGCTCTACTTGATGGCCGCAGCACATTCGACCCAATTGCAAGATCAGTCGGCCAACGATCGGCAGCCGGAAACACCGAGGAGCTAGCAATGGCATCAAATCGCAGCGACAAAGAACTGGTCCACGATTTTTGGAATGACGCATCTTGCTGAGGCCCTTTACCTCAGCTGCGGGCGGGATCGAGAACATTTTGCGGCACAGATGGTTGAGCGTTATCGACTTGAACCCGAGATACTGACGTTTGCTTGCTTGCTTGCTTGCTTGCTTCGCCGAGCATGAGGGCACAAAGGTTCTGGAAGTTGGGGTGGGACTTGGTGCCGATCATCAACGGTGGGCCGAAGCCGACGTTGAACTATATGATTGTGACCTCACCGAACGAGCAGTTGAATTTACGAAGGGCAGACTGGCACTCTTCGAACTAAAGTCTGACCTGCGGGTCGCCGATGCCGAACAGCTGCCTTACGGCGACGAAGAGTTCGACGTGGTGTATTCGTGGGGCGTGCTCCATCACTCGCCCGATACGCCCCGGCGCTAGCGGAGGGGGCCCGGGTACTGCGCCCTGGTAGCCAAGCGTTCATCATGATCTATCACAAGAAAAGAATTGTCGGTCACATGCTCTGGATTCAGCGGGTTCTGAGAACACGAAATGTCCGAACAAAGCTGGAGACCGTTTATGCCGAAGACCCTAGAAAGCCCAGGACTAAAGCATATTCCAAGTCGGAGATCGGTGGCCTTTTCGCCGGATTGGAGGTTCTCAGTATTGACGCGCCGCTAACGCACGGAGATCTCCTGACTTCCGATGTGGGTCAACGGCATCGGGGGCGCCTTCTGCGCATCGCCAAGGTCGTGCACCCTCGATGGCTGTTTCGTCGGCTCGCACCGCAATCAGGCCTGTTTCTCATGATGCGAGCGCCGAAAAGTCAACTGGCGTTGGCTGAAGATGGTTGCGGGCGATGGGTGGCCAGTTTCTGATGTGGCAACCGTGACGACGTTTACTGGCCACCAACTTGGACGTAACACTCATTTGTCACGCTTGCCCAGGTGTCTTTTTGTGCCACTTTATAGTTTCAGCTTTTGTCACATGCGCGTTTCGCTCATGCTCACGTCGAGGGCCTCAGTGCTTCACAAATCGGCCAAACTCTGCGGTGTCTCTAACCGACGGGAGCGCCGCGAGGTAGTTGACCTCCCAGTAGTTTTCTTCGGAGGGGGTCCATTCGGCTACAGGATGGAAACCGAAGCGGCTGATTCGAAACAGCTGATACGAGTCCCTTTGCAGTAGTTCGAACGCGTCCCGCAGATATCGCCGGGCGTCAATCCATCTCCAGGTGTATTCGAATTGGATGAGATCGATGCGGCGTTCGGCCAGCACGCGAGTCGCGCCTTCTAGCACCGCAAGTTCATGTCCTTCAACGTCCATCTTGAGTAGTCGAATGTGTTTGATCGAGGCTTGGCTCACGTAGTGGTCGAGGGTTACGAGGCTTACGGTCTCGTGTTGACTGTCGTGCCGGTGTAGCGAGTTACTGCCAGCGCCGTTATGAACAATGGACAGCTTTGCCTCCCCGGCCCGGCTGGACAACCCAACGTTGGCCAGTGACACATTGCTGGCACCGTCCAACAGCGGATTGTTGCTCAGCAGCTTAAAGGTAGTGGGGGAAGGTTCAAAGCAGTGCAGCGGCGTTTGCTGCTGGCCCGCTTTGGCCAGCTTGGCGGCCATCACCTCGGCCCAATCGCCCACGTTTGCCCCTACGTCGAAGATGCTGCTCCCCGCACGGTAAGGAAGCGTTAATGCAGCGTCCATCACGAGTTCCTCGCCATTGCGATGGATGTCATTGGCGCCCACCAGCCGCAGGCCGCGGTGAATTGTGCGGCCCAGTCGTTCTGCCCGGCGTTGACCGAGCGCTTGGCCCGCTCGGTTCAGGCCGTCGTTGACCAACATTCGGGTTCTGCTGCCGATCGTCATGCGAGGGAGGCGTTCTTAACGGCGGTGAGGCTGGAGCCAAAGCCAGCGACGGTGAGCATTTCGCGTAACCGGATGGCGTACGTGTGGTCGGCATGGGCGCGGCGGCTGGCGTTGTCCCCGATTTCGACGGCGCGAGCAGGGTCTCCCAGCAACTGATTAAGGCTGGCCCGTAGCTGGGCATACGTGGAAAAGGTCTCAAGGTCGTGATGGTCGGCGAACAGCTCGTTTATCGAACTTCGGGTCTCGCAAAGCAACGCCGCGCCGCAACCGGCAGCTTCGAAGAGACGGCAGTTCACCCCGTCAATCTCGGCGGGGTGCATCGAGTTAAGCACGACTCCAGCGTTTCGAAAGACCTCGGCCTTTGCGGCTCCACGCACGTAACCGTTGGGTTGGTACGGGGCCTTGCCGGTGAACGAGCTCCAACGGGGCGGTGGGTTGCCGTAGACCTCGAGCTCGTAACCATCGTGTACGAGTCGTTCAAGCAGCTTGAGCCGTGTGGCGTACATATTCCCGACGACGCCGATGGTCGGCCGCTTCGAGGTCATGGTCGGGGGCCGATGCACTAGCGGATTGCAGGCCTCGTGAAGTAGATCGATCGGAAGGCCGATGATCTGTTTCATTCGCTCGACTAAGACGGGTTCCTTGAAAAAGAGATTTGTGTAAGGGGCATCGAACATCCAGAGCGCTCCCAAGTTCGATACATGGTCGGGGAACCAGAGGATCACCGGTATCCCATATCGGTCGAGTGAACGAACAGTTTCGGGGTGAAGTGATTGAACGGTAATCACGAGGTCGAGCCCCGCACTTCGTGCCGCTCTGACCAGGTGGGTTTCCGTGCGCCATCCGTGGGTGGGGTGTTGGCGCAAAAGATCCGTTGCGATCCCCCGAGCCCTTGGCGCCACCGGCCTCCACCGGTGGGACCCCGTCGGCCCAAGTTGAGTGACCGAAATGCCCAACTCTTGGAGGCCCGTTGCTACGTGAGTCGCAAAATCGTCCTCGCCCCGCGGACCGATAACTCCGACATGCAGGGCCATTGAATTAGCTCCTCTTCAGTTTGCGGGCGGCGAATTGACGTGCGCCCGCCACGATTGCTTGAGCGTCGGAACTGGTCGGGACAAAGAAATACGCGACCGGCTGGCCTTGGTGAGCGGCCAGTGCTCGTAGGAGTACGAATGCGGTAGCGCTGTACCCAATACAGGAAGCCCATGCTGCACCGATGAGATTCCAGCGCGGCAATAGCAGAGCCAGCGCGCCGATACCAAGAATGCACCCGGTGATCTCGCCTGTGAGGACGGACCGCGTGCGGTTGAGGCCGCGGAGAGCCTCGCCCGCGACGGCACTGATACAAAGGAACAGAGCGCCGGCACACAACACGACGGCTACCCGCCCGGCGCTTGCAAACGGCGAACCGAAAATCAGCCGCAACCCTATGGGCGCCAGAACCGCCGAACCAGCGCAGAGCACCACACTGAGGAGGATCGTCCGGCGCATCACGGGCGCCAAAAAGCTTTGCTGCTCGGGCTCCCTCGCGGCGGCGAGTGCCGGAAATAGGGCATTTCCCACGGCCGAGGCCAAGGGGACCGCCAGAGTTGACCATGCGGCGGCCGCAGCGTAGATACCGAGTTGGGTCGTAGACACCTGAGTGGCTAGCACCAATTGGTCCAAGCGAAGGCTGAGCAGTGCAGGCAGTGAGGAAAGCAGGAGGGGAAATCCGAACCGAACCATCGGGACACCGTCGCGGCGGACGCTCGGCCTACGGATCTTGCCTTTGCGAAACATGAAGGCCCAATACGCCACAAGAACCGGGACTTGTAGCGTGAGGAATGTGACAACTATCCGGAGGGATGAATGCCCGAGTAGGGGCCCCAACATGATGGCACCGAGCCAAGCGATTGGGCCGATCAAACGAAATACGGTCCAGCCGCGGGCGTTTCCCAAACCCCGCAATACTAGGCCCGGCAACCCGAGCAGAAAGACGAACGCCACCAGGCTGTATGCCCGAGCGGCCGACTGACTCGGGCCATCGAGCCCAAGTAATGGAATGACAAACCACCCAAACGGTACGACAATCGCGCACCCGAAATAGATGAAGATGGCTGCTGCTGGCAATGAACGGCTGGCGGAATCGTGTCGGCGAGCGACGGCGTACACAAGGCCCTCGCCAATTCCCAGGGTGGCAAACATTGCTACGAGGCCGCCGACCGCCTGGGCCGCCGCTAGTTCCCCACGGCCACCCGGCCCAAGGAGCCGGGCTGCGGCTACCCCGCTCCCGGCGTTGATCACAGTAAGCACGACGTTGGCTGTGGCTATGATCATCGACGACCGAGCTAGAGACGGCGTGGCAACACCGGCCCGTCGTGTTGCGCTCGGTACCGTGGCGGCTTCTATGTCCACGAGGCCGGCTTCCACCGAGCACACGCTAGTACTTGATGGGTAAGTGTCGGTTGAGTCGTGCGGCCTAGATCTTGCCGAAACTCGGACAGCTACGGTCTATTGTGTGCGTTTTGCGAAGTTACCGTGAAGCCTGTGCCCGCTGGCCCATCCCTTTGCTCCCACCATCCCTTCGATAGCGGCGATAAGCGAGCGAGATGACGTCTACATGAATTCGGTCTCACGAGGCATGACCAAGGATCGCACGTGACGATGACCCCGGTACGGCATCGTTCCGAATTAGAGACACTCAACGATAAGAAGTCATCGACGTCTCCAGTCAAACACGGCGCTCTGCTGGGAATCATTGTGCTCATGGGGTTGGGCGCACTCCTATTCATCAGATCGACTGGCTCGGGAGGTGCATCGGTTGGGGAAATACGCATGGCGGCTATTGGGCTGACTGCCGTATGTATTGCCGCCGCGCTAATTGCAAATTTAGCCGTGACAGCGGCCGAGCGACCAACGATGCTGGGGTTTTCTTACCCGGCCCTCTTTGGATTGTACCTAGGAGTGTCGTCACTCGCTTGGACGAGCCAAGGTTTTGTGCCGTCGAGTGTTAGATCGCAAATATCGCAGACTTCAGTTCTCCATGCTCTACAGCTCGCAGCGGGCGGGATTCTGGCGTGGCTCGTTGGCTGGTCTTGGCCGAAGCGCGGTGCTGGTCGTTCCACAATGAAGCGCGGCATGCTGACCGATATGCTCGATAGGCTCTCGGGTGCGCTCCCAAGCCGTGCCGTGCTATGGAAAGTATATATGGTTGGCATCATCGCTCGTCTCGCCGTAATTGGGGCGGGGTCGTTCGCTTACATTACCTCGGACCTCAATCGCGCTGTGTCAAACCCAAACCCGATTCTCGGCTTATTGGCACGCCTCGATGGTTTGACTATACTAGCAATTCTTTTGATGCTGGCGCGAACCATTGAGATACCAGAGGATCGATCAGCTCGGGTGACCGTAGCTGTAATGGTGGCATCAGAAGTGGGATTTGCTTTGCTCTCTGGGACAAAGATGGGACTATTTCTCCGAATGATGTGCCTGGCGTGGGGTGTGCGGGTGATGAGCGGTCGAATTCCGTGGAAGATAATTACTGTTTCAGGCTTGCTGCTCGTGCCGTTTCTGATGTTCACCACGCTGTACCGAAATGAGGTTCGGTCGTCGAACCGCACGGTTGTCACGGCAAGTGGTGCCGCTGCCCTCCTTATCCCAACAGCGGGAAAGGTTGTGACAGAAAGCAACTTCGTTACCGCCCGCGAAACGGCGGCCTCTTTTGTGATGAGGCGGTTCAGAGGCATTGACGGTGTCGCGATAGTGGTACAAAAGTCGCCGAATGAAATTGCCTACATCCCTCTCAACCAGTCAATTGGAATCATTCCGGCCAGCCTCGTTCCGCGCATCATATGGAGCGGTAAGCCGGTCTACGTCGAAGGTTTGGCGTTCGCTCGACAATATTTTGGGCAAGACAGTCAGTCTTTTAACTCGCTGACACCGACAGTGATAGGCGACTTGTATCGGCGCGGTGGGGTGGTTTCCGTGCTTTTGGGTATGTTCACGCTCGGCCTCCTTGGTCGCAAAGTGAGCCTTATTGCGCTCATAGGTCAGTACCCGAGGCGTTTTGTCCTCCTTGCTCCCGTCGCGGTCGAGTTGCTTAACCTCGAGGGTGGGGTAGTGCTCCTGCCGGCCTCCCTTTTACAAATCGCCATCGGGATGTTCGTCGGAATTCGCTTAGCCACAACGGAGAGCCGATGACCGATGCAGCGCGCGCGGAGCATGGCCAAGACAGCGCCTACGCCACGTGGAAAGGCTGGCACGAGTTTGGTGGCATATCCGCCGGCCAAAATGTTCGTTTCGCCGGCGAGATGGGCAGCCTGAACCTTAGAGCTGGGGCGGGTATTTTGGAAATTGGATTCGGCTCGGGCAAGTTCCTGAAATGGGCCACCGACAACGGATTCGCGGTCCTGGGGCTGGAAACGGATTCCACATTGGTGATGCGAGCAAACGCTGCGGGTTTCAGGGCCTTTCCCTCGATTGGGGATGTCGTGAACTCCGCAATGCCAGGGAATCTGGAGGCTGTGGTTGCTTTCGACGTCGTAGAGCACTTGACGCACATTGAGTTGTGCGAGCTACTGGACGATCTTGCTGGGTGTATTTGCCCAGGTGCCCGACTGCTGCTCCAAATCCCCAACGGATCCAGCCCGTTCGTTGGTCATATCTACAACGGTGACTTGACACATCGTCAGCTCCTGACGGCCGGTTCACTGAGTCAGGCGCTCATCGGCCGACCGTACGAGTTGATCGCCTGGCGCCGGCCGTACCCGGCGAAAGAACGTAGATTTCTCAGTCTTGTGGTGGATGCGTGCCGACGCCTTGCATACGCGACTCTCCGATCGTTCTCGCGGTTCCTGTATGGCGCGGCGGTTGACTGGTGGCCAGTGGCTATCGCCGTGCTCGAGTTTAGGCCAGCGCCAGCGGAACCAACGGAACCCGGGCGGCTATGAGCACGATCATGGTCTTGTTACCGTCTCAGGGTCTCGGCGGTGGAATCGAGCAGTACTATGCCGGGCTTAGGGATGCCTGGCCACGTGGCACCAATACGGTTGAATTTCCATTGCGAACCCAGTCGTCGGCCGGAACCGTCGCGCAGGTAAGGTTTGTCATTCGGGTCCTTGCCTTCGCCTGCAGGCATCGCGGCGATGTTGCGGGCATCGCCTGCTTCCATCCGAATCTGCTTGCGCTGAGTTGGCTGGCGTCAAAGCTTTCTCGATCAGCAACACCCGCCGCCTGCTTCTACTACGGATCAGATATTTGGGGCTCGCCCCGCCGCACCCGTGTGCTTTGGCGTCGGCTCTGTCATCAACCCGTCACTATCTCGTCGTTCTCGGCCGGGGCGCTCATGATTGCTCTGAATCGTCCCCCGGTCGTGATCATGCCGATGTTCGCGACCAGCCGGCGCACGGCATTGGAAGGCGCACCGGTACCCGTGACGGCTGACCCGGTCATCCGCGTCCTTTCGGTCTTTCGGCTCAACGACGCCGAGGAAAAAGGCGCATATCGGCTAGCGGATGCCGTAGCCAAAGCTCGGCAATGCGGCGGCGAGATCCACTTGCTTCTCGCCGGTTCTGGCCAGCCACCCGACCGCCTGCAGGCCCTGGCCGATCGCCACAGTTGGCTTGAAATCCAAACCAACCTCGACGAGCAGGCGCTGGCTGCTGCCTATCGAAGTAGCGACATCTTCGTGCTAGCGACTGCCATGAGGGGCCGACCTCAACCTAACGGTGAGGGGTACGGCATCGTGTTGGTCGAGGCAGCAAGAGCTGGCTTGCCAGTAATTGCACCAGCACTCGGCGGGTCGTACGATGCGATGGTTGAGGGATGGAACGGACTGGTTCCCGTGGACGAATCGGCCGATGCATTGTGCGCCGAGCTCCTACGATTGGCACGAGACACTGATCTGCGCCAAAGGTTCGCCGCTCGCTCGGTCGAATGGACGGCGGATCGATTTGATGATTCGGCCACTCTCCGGACCACTGCTTTACTGGCGAAAATGCTCGGCGTCGCCGAACGGTTCGATGAAACACCTGAGCCAGGCCCAATTGAGTGCGCCCCCGCCGAGTCTCGACAATGACGACAACGGTGGTTGACGTCGCCGGAGCAAGAATGGGCGGGGCGTTGCGATTCCTCGACGAACTAGATGCGTACCTGGCGGCATACCCAAGCGGCGACATACGGCTCATCGGGCGGGGCGCGGCGATCGGATCAACCCACATGGCACGGCGCGAACTGGTGCAGCCATCGGCTGACCGCCGGATCGCCCTGAACAACGTTTCATTTGTGCGAGGCGGGCAGAAAGTGGTGCTGCTGCGAAACGCACTTCACTTCTTGGCGCCGCACGAGCTTTTGAACCTTGGCTCGATGGTCACCCGCCGCCTCGGGATCGAAACCAAGATCGTGAGGGCCTTAGCCGGGCGGGCCGACGTGATCGTGGTCCCGTCTCAATCGATGTTTGACCGTGTGCTGCGCCAGCTTCCCATTATCGAGGCGCGGTTGGTCGTGCGTCACCATCCCCTTTCGCGCGTGGTCAGCGCAGCGCCTGCCGGTTCGGTGCTCGATGGGCAAAGGTATGTACTGTGCCCCGTCCTCGATGCGCCATTCAAACGTCTCGGCCCGCTGCTCCGGCCGATAGTGGCGGCTCTTGAGCACAACGGTTTGGCGGCGGACACTCGCCTCGCAGTGACGTTTTCTGATCCGGAACTCTCGGCGATGGGTTTGCACGGCCACCCTAAGATCGTCGGCCTTGGGCGGCTCGGCCCGACCGAGGCTCGAATCCTCATCGAAGGGGCACAGGCTCTCGTGTACCCGACAAATATCGAGTCGTTCGGATATCCGCTGGCCGAGGCGCGGCTAGCGGCCAAACCGGTGATCGCGCACGATACAGTGTTGACACGTGAGGTGGCCGGTCGGTTTCTCATGCCGTACGCGGTCGAAGCCGACCTTGCCGGTGCCGTGGATTCGGCACTGCGAGTTGAGCTACTCCCAGACGTAGACAATCCCTTTGACCCCGTCAGCTACTTTGATTGGCTGTTCGGCGACGATAAACTTTAGGCGCGGCTGATATCGCGTTGACTCTATGGTGTTTCATGGTGAATGGCGCAGCTTCGAAAGTTGCTGCGTTGGCGGAGGCAGCTGCACGGCCCGCTTATCGCACTCGTGGCAACTAAAAATCAGAGTTGACTTGTTGCCCGTTCACGCCGACCTTCGCGGACCAATTGACCGGTCTGGAATTCGAAGAAGGCGTGCATCGTGCAGAATACGAATCCCTGGTGCCCAAGTAAAAACCCGCCGCGTAGAACGTACATGTACACCCAGAGAGCCAAGGGCTTGCAGGGTACGACAGGGAACAGCTTGTGCTTCATGATCCAGCGGGCCCGGGGCATGGTCGAGGGCCGCACTGTCAGGCGATGACCGAGGCGTTGCGCGGCGGCAAGCCGCACATATTTCGCGTGCTTTAGGATCCAGGCTCCCAGACCCTTCAGGTCTTCGTCCACAATGTCATTGGCCAGCCGACCAACGGACCCGCTAACCGGGAGCATGCGTTCACCAAAACCAGCAACAACGAAACTTGCTTCTGACTTTTTTGCTAAACGAGCAATCCAACTGTTCCCGTACCAGCCCGCTCGGCTTATCCATTTACCGAGAAAGATCAGCCGAAACTGTTGTACGTACACATCATGCTGGGGGGCGGCGACGACACTGGCGATTTCGGTGGCCAACGCCCCAGAAACCCATTCGTCGGCATCGACGAAATAGATCCACTCGTTGCGAACCGCTTCATGGCGCAGCGCCCAATCACGCTGCGCCCCGAAACCGCGCCAGGTTGTCTCGATCACTTCGGCGCCATGGGCAAGGGCAATTTGGACCGTGCCGTCGTTTGAACCCGAGTCGATGCACAACACCTGATCACACCAGCCGAGCGCCCCTAAGCACCGGGCGATGTTGACCGCCTCGTCCTTCATGAGCACCAACGCCGTCACCGGCACCCCGCGGGCGGGCACATTGCTGCCGCCCTCTACCCAGGCAACCAACTTCTCGGCGCTGCTCATGCTGCGGCCGATTTCGGGAGTGAGGTGAGCCACTCGTTCAAGACAATCATGCTCCAAGGCTCGCTCCACCGGGGGTTGCCGGGAACGAGCAACGATGACCGATTGGCGGCCTCACGATCCACGTGCGACCAGACAACCGCACCGGGATCGGCCAGCGAGGCAAGTTGAGGATCGAGATCACCATTGCTCAACCACCGCTGTGTTGGCAGGGTAAACCCAGTCTTTGGACGCTGCGATACCTGGGACAGGAATGCGTCACCTGACGCCTGGCCCAGGCGTGATTTGAGAGCGCCGCGCAACGGTGGTTGCCGACCCGTCATGGCTACTTCAAGGAAGCCACGGTCGACGAACGGTACGCGAAGTTCGATCGAATGTGCCATCGAGAATGAATCCGAATCGGACAAAAGGGTTCGCTGCAGGTATGCGTCGTGCTCGGCCCGCATCCACGTGCGGAGACTGTGGCCACCAAGATCGGCGATGGGGGATTGCGGCAGGGTTTGGCCAACGAGACTGGCCACCCGATCGGGGCTGAGCAGCTCGCGCTGAAGTGCACATAGATCAGCGATGCTCTTAACCGAGCCCTGGGCAATTCGCCCGGCCTTGGCGGGAAGCCGCGCCAACATCACCCGCTCGATATTGGAGCGAAGCCGGCTTGGCAACTTGTCAAAGGACAACATTTGTACCAGGGGCCACAGCCGCAGAAGGCGGGCGTGGCTGTAACCGCCGAGCGCTTCATCACCCCCCAAGCCCGAGAGCGCCACCTTTACCCCGGATTCGCGTACGTGTTGGCAGACCACATAGGTATTCAGACCATCGATCGAAGGTCGCTGCATGGCCCTTACTAGCCCATCAAGCAGCCCGGCCGACCACACGGCATCGTGCATTGACAATTGATGGCCATAGAGGGCGGCGCCCTCGCGGGTTTGGGCCTCGTTGTCACCCGTGCCCGAGATGCTGATGCATTCCAAGCTGGCGCCGAGTCGTTGACAGGCCCACGCTATTGCCGTGCTATCGAATCCACTCGAAAGCAGCAGCGAGACAGGCACATCTGACACCAGATGCGCGCGCACCGATTCGACGAATGCCTCGACTATTTCTTCGGCGCTGCGCCGGGCAGCGCCGGGCGCCCAGACGTCGGAGTACCGCAAAGGATTTCCGACTTTCGGCCCATCGGGCGTTAGCTCTACCCGCACATAGGTTTCCGGCGCCAAAGCGTGCATGTCGTCAAAGGGCGCCATGTCGGCTGGCAAAGCACCGAAACTTAGGTACTCGCTGATGGCCTTGCGGCGGATGGCATTGTTGCATCCTGCGCCCAAGAGCGCCCGCGTCGATGAACTGAACAACATCACACCATCGGAGCGACGGGCATAATAGAGCGGCTTGATGCCATACGGATCGCGGGCTAACCACGCCGTTTGGTCGGCTTGGCACACCACGGCAATGGCGAACATTCCTCGGAACATTGCCAGGGATTTTTCACCGAATCGGGACCACATCTCGGCCACGAGGAACGCATCAGATCGACCATCGAGATCGATGTTGTGCGCCGCCGCCAACTCCCGATAGTTATAGATCTCGCCATTGAAGACCACGGCATATCGGCCGCATTCAGAAAAAACCGGCTGATTGCCTCGTTCGGTCGGGGCCTGAATGGCGAGGCGAACATAACCAACAACGGCCCGATCAAGTTTAAGGCAGGCGCGGTGGTCCGGCCCTCGATTGACCATGTGCTCACACATGGCAGTAGTGGCGGCAAGGACACGATTAGCTTCAGTTGCTTCACCGAAGAAAGCGCCAGCGATCCCGCACATTAGGGTGAAACAAGCTTCTGTGCTGCCGGAATCATCGACGTGCAGCATAAGGCAGGTGCTGGCTGCGGTTATGAGCAGAACGACCCGTCGTTATCGGATGTGGGGATGCGGGGAGGATGGCCCATACGCCAGCTGGTGAACAATGATTGAATTGAATAGTTAACTTCTGGACCTAGCTGAGGAACACCACGTGGATATTAGGGACTACTGGCATCTAGCCCGGCGGCACCTGGTGCTTCTCGTCTTAGTGCCGGTGTTCGCGGCAGTGGCGGGTTACATGATGGCCGACCGACAAGCTCCGCTCTATCGAGCTACATCGGTAATTCTTCTACGCCCCAACGACCCGAATGAACGCCGGGGCACCGGTGGGGACAGCACCGAAATTCTGTACGCCGAGCGCATTGTCGAGGCCGGAGTAAAGATTGCCGGTGGGCCAAAAGTGGCCGAACGTGCTGCCGCATCGCTAACAAACGGCACGGCGTCCGAGGTTTCGTCGGCCATCAGCGTGACCTCCTCGGTCGATGCCAACGTCCTCGAGGTCTCCGCCACGACGGGTTCGCCACTCCGGTCGGCCGAGATCGCCAACGCAGTATCCGCAGCCTTTATTGAGGACCGCCGCCTGTTGTCGGTCCAGGGACTCGAGACAGCCATTGCCGATATCGACGAAAACCTCACCAAATTGCAGACCGAACTGCAGCGGCTCGATTCGGCGGCCAGCGGTACAACTAACGACTCGCTCGCCTCGACTGCGCGAGACCAATACCAGCGCCTTTCGGACCAGCGGCTGGGGCTGTCGATCGACAAGGGCCTTAAGCGTGGTGAGGCCGAGATCATCTCAGATGCCGTGGTACCCGGCGGGCCAATCAGCCCTCAACCTAGGCGATCAGCGCTACTCGCGGGGATGCTCGGGGCTATGGCCGCGGGAGGGTTCGTTCTGCTCAAGGACCGGTTCGACACACGATTGCGCTCCCGTGAAGAGGCCGAAGAAGTGAGCGGGCTGGCCACACTGGCCGAGATCCCGTACGACAAAGCCGCCGGGGATGGCGCGTTAGTGGTGGCCTCCGCTGCTGACCCGAATGGTGCCGTGGCCGAAGCCATCCGTTCGTTGCGGGTGTCCCTGCGATTTTTAGCTCTGGAAACCCCGCTCAAGGTCATTCTCGTAACCAGTGCCATGCAGAGCGATGGAAAGACAACGGTGTCGGCCAACCTGGCGCATTCGTACGCCGCAGGAGGATTGCGAACGCTGCTGGTGTCGGGTGACTTGCGGCGGCCGAGGGTAGATCGGATCATCAACTCCCAGAGCGACACCGGGCTGGTGGAACTGCTCACGGAAATGGCCGCCGAGGAGGAACACCAGCAGGTGATGGAGCGGGGGGCTGGCCATAGGCGCCCGCCGGTCGACCTGTTGAACTACTGCCACAATGACGCGCAAAACCTTTGGGTGTTACTGGCCGGCCAGCGAGTCGCGAACCCGGTAGAAATATTGGGGTCATCGGTGGCCAAAGAACTCTTTGCTACGTGCCGAGAGCGATTTGACGTCGTCATCGTCGATTCGCCACCGCTGCTGGCCGTAGCCGATGCCGTCGTTCTGTCCCAATTCGCCGATGGGGTGCTGGTCGTGACATCGCTGCGCAAGACCGCAAGTGAGGCACTAAGCCGCGGCGCCGAGATCCTGGCTAATGGGCAGGGACGCATTCTCGGACTGGTAGTCAACCGTGTCGGCCGCCAGCGCGGTTATGGCTACGGGTATGGCTACGGCTACGGCCCTGGGTCGGCGTACGAAGCGGGTCCCGACCCCCGCCGCAGTCGGTTGCCGCGGCTGTTCAGGCGCAATACCTGGCCCCGCCGATCTGGCCGCAGCTAAACTCGGTGCTCTAGTGCTGGGGTTGCAGTGCGCGCCGCCAGCCGTCGGCGCACCGCTCGAAGCCCCAACCACGCACGATTTCGCGGCTCCGTGCCGACATCTCAGTGCGTCGCTCGGGGTTGGCTACGAGGGCGGCCAATACCTCGGTTAGCTGGGCAACGTCGCCGGGGATAACTTCAAAGCCGTTGTCGCCCTCGTTCACGAGATCCGGAACGCAGCCAGCGTCCTTACCCACCACGACCGGTAAACCGGCACACATGGCCTCGTTCACGATGAGCCCCCATGGCTCTTCTTCCGAAGGAAGAACGAACACATCGCAAGCGGCCAGCATGCTCGGCAGCATCGACTGGTTGATGAACCCGGGAAAGGTAACCGTGGCCGGCCCGAGGTCGGCCAGTTCGCGAAGTTCGGTCTCCATCTCGCCTGACCCAATCATCACGACATGAAGAGCAACACCACGACCGGCAAGGGCGTGCGCAGCGGCAATCACCGAATCAGGATGCTTACGGCGTTGGAATTTTGACGCGTACACGACGATTGGCGTCGATCCCGTGACACCCAGATCTGCACGGATTTGTTGCCGTTCGCCCGCCGTCAGCATCGACTCACGAATAAACCGCGCATTATCAACCGAATAGGGAACGATCGTAATCTTCGCGTCAGGCACACCGACCGATCGGTAGAACTCGGCGTTGAGACTTCCTATGGCCAACACGCCATCACACCACCGATAGAGCAGCGAGAGGCAGGACCGGCGGAGCACGGCTTTCAGCCGCCGCCGCTGTAGACGCAGCGTCGTTTCCGTCCTCATGAACACCTTGGTGCCGACTGATTTCGCCGCGGCCATGGCGATGAAGTTCGCCGCATACATATGGCCATGCACGAGCACTGCGTCGAACCGTCCGGCACGAATGGCCTTCCACAGTTGCGGCGCCACTAGGGAGAAGAACCCAGCAGGTTGGCGACGCTCGGCCCCGGAAATGAACACTGGCCTATAACCATCAAGAAGATCGACATCCCACTGCACCGACTGGCCAAATCCAGGATCCTTAGCGCCGCGCAAGCTCGAGTCGGACAGGTAGAACACCGTGACGTCCAAATCGTCCTGGCTATTGAGGAAGGCGTACTGCGGCGCGAAGTACTGGATGGGGTGAGAATTCACCACCGCTATCCGTGCTACTGGTTTATTCATACTCGGCTACCAACCCTTTGCGCGGTTCCTACTTCAGCTAGTGATATAGGCACGGTACCTTCGGCGTGCACGGTTCGGTGCGATGCGGCACTTGAACGACCCCGCCGACCGCCCGATGCGGTCTCTAACGGGGGCTAAGCGGCCTATGGGTGGCCCGGGCAGAAGAGTGCTTGAATATTTGGGCGGGCTGATCCCTGGCCAGCGACAAGGGACGTGATTGTGGATATCAGCGACTATTGGCAATTGGTTCGCCGCAACCTGGCACTGCTGTTGATACTGCCCGCGTTGGCCACCGTGGTCGGGTTCATGATGGCCGACAAAAAGGACCGCCTGTACCGCTCGACGGCGTCAATATTATTGCGCCCCAACGACCCGACCGAACGACAAGGGTCCGGCGGCTCGGGTACCGAGATCGTGTTCGGCGAACGGATCGTGCGCGCCAGCGCGCAGATGGTCACCGGTCCGGCCATCCGCCAGCGGGCCGCCGCCTCGATTCCCAACGCCAGCCTGGGCGAAGTGGCCGGGGCCACCAGCGTCTCGTCGTCGTCGGACTCCAATGTTTTGTATGTATCGGCTACCACCCGATCGCCCGACCGGTCGGCCGAAATTGCCAACGGCGTGGCCGCGGCGTTCATCGAAGACCGCCGGTTGGCGTCGGTAAAAGGCCTCGAATCGGCCATGGCCGACATCGACGAAAAGATCGCCGGCATCCAGACCGAATTGGTTCAATTGAGCCGTCTTCCTGACGACTCCGCCACCGAAGTGTTGCGGACCACCGGCAACGCCCAATTCCAGCGGTTATCCGACCGCCGCCTTGGCCTCTCAATCGATAAAGAACTCAAACGGGGCGAAGCCGAAATGATCGCCACCGCCGAGGTGCCCGGCGCCCCTATTAGCCCCAAGCCGCTTCGATCCGCGGCGCTGGCCGGCATGCTGGGGCTGATGGCTGCCGGGGCAATAGTGCTCTTGAAGGACCGGCTCGACACCCGCCTGCGCACCCGAGAAGAAGCCGAAGGCGTCAGTGGGCTCTCGACCTTGGCCGAAATCCCCTTCGACAAACAAGCCCACAAAGGCACGCTGATAGTGGCTTCGCAAACCGACCCTGACGGTGTTGTGGCCGAGGCGCTTCGGTCACTGCGGGTGTCACTGCGCTTCTTGGCCCTCGACCAGCCGCTCAAGCTGATTCTCGTGACCAGCGCCGTGCCAGGCGACGGCAAATCGACCATCTCGGTCAACTTGGCCCACTCGTATGCTGCGGCGGGAATGCGCACGCTGCTCGTGTCGGGAGACCTACGTCGCCCCCGCGTTGACCGCATTGTGTCGGTCGACAACGACGCCGGCTTGGTTGAATTGCTCACCGAGATGACAGCTACCCAAGAGACCAGCCGCCTGATGTCACGTACCACGGCCGGCGCCGCGTCGGCTCGTGGGCATCGTGTGTCGCCCGATGTCGAAGCCTTCTGCCACCACGAAACCGAGAACCTGTGGATATTGCCTGCCGGCCAACGGGTGGCCAACCCGGTCGAGGTCCTCGGTTCCGCTGTCGCCAAAGATTTCTTTGCCCAATGCCGCGACGATTTTGACGCCGTGATCATCGACTCGCCCCCACTCTTAGCCGTGGCCGATGCCGTAGTGCTGTCGCAGTTCGTCGACGGGGTAATCGTCGTCGCATCACTGCGCAAAACCCACCGGGACGCCTTGGCCCGCTCGGTCGAGGTGCTGGCCAACGGGCAGGGCCGAATTCTCGGCTTGGCCCTCAACCGGGTGGGCCAAGACGGCGGCAACGGATACGGCTATGGGTACAGCTACGGGTCGCCCGTGGCGGCCAAACAGCGGTGGTTTCGACTGCCTCTCGCGGGCAAACGCCGTGGGTCCAACGACTCTGGCCGAAGTCGCCAGTAACCGCAAGTATGGCCCCGGAAAATCGAGAGACGACGGTAGAACCCCGATGCAGCATGACGACAGGCCAGCGACGCCGACGCCACCGACCAACAGTTTCTATCTCTACCGGGCCTGGGTACTGTCCACGCTCGACGTAGTAGCTGTCTGCTCGGGCATCACCTTGGCCTCGGCCATCGTGACCCAGTCAACCCTTCACCTGCCCGACGCGCTCGCACTCGGCACCCTCACCCAGCTGGCGGTCGGCAGCCTGGCCGGCCTGTACTCGGGGCGGCTCAGGGTGGCCACATTCACCGAGGTATGTCGGCTGTCGGTCACCTACCTGGTGTCACTCGTCACCGTGTTTGCGGTATTGAGCGCACTGGGTAACTCGGGCCTCTACTGGCGCCAAGCCGTGGTAGCGGTGCTGGTTGCCGCCTCCCTATCGGCCACCGCCCGCGCCGTGTGGCGCCAGTGGCAGGCCCACCACACCCGCCCCAAACGCGCCACACGTCGCGTCGTGGTGTTCGGCGCGGGAGAGGCCGGCGAACAGGTGGTTAAAGCCATGTTCAACGACTCGACCGGCGAATACCTGCCCGTAGCGCTCATCGACGACAACCCGCACAAAACGAAACGCAAAATCCTGGGCGTACCCATGGCCGGCAACCGCACCGCGCTGGCGTCGGTATTCCACGACTACGGCGCCGATGTGCTCTTGATCGCCATGCCCAGCGCCGACGGCCCGACGCTGCGGGCTATTTGGGACGCCGCCTCGCCGTACTGCAGCGACGTCCGAACCTTGCCCCGGGTGGCCAGCCTGCTGGGCGGACAGGTAACCGTCGGCGACATTGGCCCGCTGACCCCCGACGACGTGCTCGGTCGACGCAAAATCACCCTCGACCTCGGCTCCATCGACAGTTACGTGGGCGGCAAACGGGTACTGGTCACGGGCGCCGGAGGCTCGATCGGCGGCGAACTGTGCCGCCAACTTGCCTTATACGGGCCTGCCCATTTGATCAAGCTCGACCGTGACGAATCGGGCCTGCACGCCACCCAACTATCGATCGATGGCTCGGGATCGGTGAGCGACCCGGCGTTGGTGGTGGCCGACATCCGCGACCGCAACCGACTGTTCGAAGTGTTCGACGAGTTCCGACCCCAAGTGGTGTTCCATGCCGCCGCGTTGAAGCACGTGCCGCTGTTGGAACTGCACCCGGCCGAAGGGGTCAAGACCAACGTCATCGGGACCCAGAACGTGCTCGATGCCTGCGACCGTGTCGGTGTCGAACGGTTCGTCAACATCTCCACCGACAAGGCCGCCGACCCCATCAACGTGCTGGGCCAAACCAAACGCATCGCCGAAACCCTCACCGCCCATGCTGGGGTTGGGGCTGCCGGTGGGGCTGGGGCTGGGGCTGATCAGCGGTATCTGAGTGTGCGTTTCGGCAACGTGCTGGGCAGCCGCGGGTCGATGTTGGAGACCTTTGCCGCGCAGGCCGCACGCGGCGGCCCCATCACCGTGACCGACCCCGACGTCACGCGGTACTTCATGACCATCGCCGAAGCAGTACAGCTCACCATCCAAGCCGGCGCCATCGGCGACGACGGCCAAGTGCTGATCCTGGACATGGGGGAGCCGATTCGCATCCACGACATCGCCCGCCAGTTCGCCAACCGTGCGATACCACCGCTCGACATCGTCATCACCGGCTTGCGGCCCGGCGAAAAACTGCACGAAGTCCTGCTCGGTGCCGGCGAGATAGATCACCGACCGGTACACCCCTTGATCTCCCACGTTCGCGTGCCTCCCCTCGACCCGTGGATGCTCGCCCTGGCTCCGCTCGGGAACGCCATCGAGCTACGCCAGTGGCTCGCCTCGGCCTGCCTGGTGTCCACCGTCGAGGCCTAATCTCGGGCCGCTGCGGGATCGTCCAGCCAAGCGCGTGCCGGTGGTTTGATCTCGTCGATCGTGTTTATCCAGGTGTCAATGTCAACCGTCGTTTATCGATCTGGGTGAGGGAGGCACCATGGCGGGAACATGTCGGTCGACGAGATCGTCGCTGGGTTTCCTCAGATCGGTGCTGGCGATGTCCGCCAAGCACTGCAGTTTGCTGCCGAGGCATTGCGTGAACGGGAGCTGCCTCTTCGAGCCTCCGCGTGAGGTTTCTTGTGGATGAATGCCTAATGCCGCTCGTCGCGACAATGCTGAACGATGCAGGTCACGATGCCGTTCACGTCGGGAGCGGTTGTACGACGACTTCACGGTGAGGGTTTGCCGATGCGCGACATCGCCGAACTGATTGGGGTCAGCTTTCAGCGAGTCCACCAACTCCTGCACTGATTCTCGACATCTCATCCGATTGGCACGTCGGCAAGCTGGGCTGACCGAGAAGGCCATAGCGATCACGGCAGTGACCCGGCTCGGCATCTACACCCCGGAGCGTTCCTTGACTTGATGTCATCCGCCTACGTCACGACCAAGGCACAGACTTAGCGTGGGAAGCCTAAGACGTTGGCTCGGCACACGAGGACACAGCCCCGGCGAGTTGTTGAAGATGGCCGCCAACTTCAAAGGTGCCCAAGCACCGCTCCGACAAGCATTCGAGATCCTGCTATGACACCACCGGCCGAAACCGCAAGGCTTGTTACACAGCGCTGCAGAAGCTGGCGCGCTCCGAGGGTCGGCCAACACAGGAGTTGCTGCAGTTCTACGTGCTTGAAGCGTTCCTCGATCGCATTCCCGTGCCGGTTACAGCGACAACCTCGTTCTCAAGGGAGGGGTTCTGCTGGCGGTGTTTGGCGAGCATCGGCCAACGCGCGACATCGACCTCCAGGCCCAAGGAGTGAGCAACGACACCGTCGCAGCACAAACGTGGCATCCCATGACCCGTGAGTGGACCTGAACCCACAGCCGAGAAGGTTCGCCGATCGTTCTAGGCCGGCGCTTGAAATCACGATCACCGGCTTGCGTCCGGGCGAGAAGTTGCACGAGGTGCTGCTCGGCGCCGGCGAGGCCGATTCGCGTCCGGTGCACCCGTTGATCTCGCATGTGGCTGTGCCCACCCTCGACCCGTGGGTGCTTCAACTAGCCCCGCTCGGTTGCGCCGTCGAGTTGCTGCCGTGGCTCAGCCAGGCATGCCTAACCGCCCCGTCGCTACGTAACCCGCTTTCGGGCCGTTCCGCCGGCCATCCCCGCTGCCCGGCCCGCTGCCCGGCCCGCTGCTCGGCCTTCCCCCGCCAACGAGTGCCTTGAGGTTGTACGGCCTGTCATCATGGTGAACGACCGCTATGCTCATAACTATGGCTCAAAAGGTTTGGACCTCGCAGGAACTAGAGTTGATGACGCCGGCCGAGCAGGACAGCCTTTTCGAGGCTGGCCTTGTTCGGAATCTAGACGAAGCCCCCAAGGACTTCATCGACAGAGTGCGGGCCCGGTTTCTTGAGCGCCTTGAGCGGGGCGAATTGACTACGAAGTGAAACCTGCTCGCCGGGTTCGGGCGACGGTGCAGTTCTTCGAAGATCTCGACAAACAGATGCGACACAAGCGCGGCCCGAATGGCGAGCCGAGTGCGAACGACTTTCAGATTCACGACCTGTTTCGGATAATTGAACGGTTCGCCGACGAATGGGACACGCTGCCAGAACTCATTCCTGGACGTCCCGACTACCGGATTCTGATAGGGACCGGCATCGTCGTGTCGCGCTTCGCTGTGATCGGTCAACTTGCGAATGACGATGCCGTCGAACTTGTTCAACTCGACGGCGAAAGGCGTCGGCACCGAAGACATCGATGTTGCGACAGCGAGTACTTGCCGGTAGCGCTTATCGATGACAACGCTCATAAAGCTAAACGCAAGATCCTTGGTGTTCCTATGGCCGGCAACCGTTCGGCTTTGCCAACGGTGTTCACGGCCTACGGCGCCGACGTGTTGCTGATTGCCATGCCGAGCGCCGTTCGCGTCCAGTGCACCCGCTTATCTCGCACGTGGCTGTGCCAACGCTCGACCCGTGGGTGCTACAACTAGCCCCGCTCGGTTGTGCTGTCGAGCTGCTTCCGTGGCTCAGGCCTGCCTCACCGCCCCCGTCGCTACCTGACCCGCTTCCGCCGTGCCGGCTCGGTCCGCCGTGCCGGCTCGGTCGCTCGCCGGCCCCAGGCCTTCCCCGGCTTGCCCGCTGGCCGTTCTGGGCGTAGCCAGTTGCGCTGACCGCAAACCACGACACCCAGAACGGGCTCCATTCGCCACGAAAAAGCCGGGTTTGTCGCGCGCTCTAAACAACTCTGTGATGCCCGCTGGTCGGTCGTCAGCCTCCTGCTTCAACGACAGACGGATCTGTCGCTGTTGGCGAGGTGTGTCCGTAGCCTCAGTCGGGCCATCTGTTTTCGAGCATCCCGCTGTGTAGCGGCCGTGCTCTTGCGAGTTCCTTGACTTTCAATTCGCATAGATATGCGTAATAATCATGTATTGAGATCACGCCTAGACGACTCCAGTCTCGCCCGGCGAATCCAGCAGTACCGGCTCGACCGTGGTTGGAACCAGGCGCGAGTTGCCGACCTTCTTGGCATCGACCAAGCCCAGGTCTCTCGTCTTGAACACGGCCACCGCCGTATCACCAGTATCGAACTGGCTACTCTCGCCGATGGCTTTGGTGTGCCGGTTGCCGACCTGCTCGACGAGCGACCGCTCGCCAATGTCATGCGGTCAGCCGCTCGCGCTCCGACCGGCAGGTCGATCGCATCGCTCATCGAGCAAGCAACGGGAATCGCCCGGATTGTTCGTACGCTCGCCGACTCCGGGCTGTTCCCTCCCGACAATTTGCTCGCGCTACCGCTACCTTCGCGTGGCCTCATGATCGATCAGGGTCGCAAGCTCGCCGAAGCGGTGCGAGCCGCTCTCGACGTCGGGGCTGAGCCGCTAACTACCGTCGAACTGATCGCTGCGGCCGAACGCGCCACCGGCATGCTGTGCTGGCTCGCACCCTTCGATGGTGAGGGTGATGGGCTGTACGCGCGTGACGAGTCTTCGGCTATCGCGGTGGTGAATGTCGCCGGGCGCCCGAACGGGCGGGTGCGACTCACGCTTGCGCACGAATGGGGCCATCACTTGTTTGGAGACGGAGCCGAAGGACTCTGCGACGACTCAAACGTATTCGACGGCGGAAATCGGCTGATCGAGATGCGGGCGAATGCCTTCGCGGCAAATCTGCTGCTGCCAGCCTCCGCACTCATGATGTCAGCGCCGGTATCGACCTCAAAGCTAGCCGAGCTTGCCACCCTGTATGGCGTTAGTGCCGAAGTGGCAGCTTACCAAGCGACAAATCTCGGAGTGCTGGCGACCGGAGCGACGGCACCGACCGTCAAAGCGTCGAGCGCCGCCGATCCCTACCGATCAGCCACGCTGGGGGCACTTGTGACCACGGGCTTCAACAGGCGAAAGTTGGGTAGCGCGCCGACCGAATGGGTCCTGGGGCGCTCGCTAACCGATGAAGAGTTCGATGACGGCATCGCCGATCCGACCGCATGACCGGCCGTCGACTTCTTGTCGACACCGGAGTGATCTGGTCGTTCGTCGTTGCCGACGCCCTCGACCTGCTTATCGAAGCGGGCGGCGGCTCAATCGATTGTGTCGAGGCTGTTCGCAATGAGTTGCGGCACAACGCCGTTCGTGAGAGTGAGCCAGGGCTCATGACCGCCGCTAATCATCGAAACATCGTGTGGCTGCAACTCGAGCAGGAACTTGGCGACACGAGTGCTGCGATCATCGACGCTGTCGAGACCGTGGGCTCGGCGTTTGTGCAACCTAGCGACAGTAACCTCAAACACCTCGGCGAAGCCCACATGTTACTCATGGCCGAACGCCTGAGGAACCGATGGACTATGTGCTTCGAAGATCGCGACGCCCGCAGGTTCGCCGAGGGGTGCACCCGTTGATCTCGCACGTGGCGGTACCAACGCTCGACCCGTGGGTCGTGCAGCTTCGGTCTGGGTGATTCTGGCGCGGTTTGATGGATTTCGGGGGCCCCGAGGTCGAACAACTTCATCACACCCGGTCGGTATGTTGAGCCTCAAAGAATGCAGGCACTGTATTGCATGCCTTGTGGATCCGTTTGTGGTGAGGGCGTGGCCGGTCGCGTGCCAGCGACGTTCAGCGTCATGTCTGTCCTTGGTCAAGACTGTGTCAATAAGCGAACGTATGTTCGTATGATGGTGTACGATGTGTTCATGGTCTTGGGGGATGTACTCAAACTTGTTGGTGGGGTGCACGGGTTCGACCCGGCTGCCTCGTCGCTTGATGAGTGCAAGACCGCGCTTGGTTCGGTGACGCGTTTGTCGGGTTGGTTAGAGTCGCGCCGGTTGGCGATTGTGTCTCGTATTGGCGAGTTGTCGCCGGTACCCGAAGATCATGTTGGTCGGGCGTCTCGTACCACTCAACGTAACGCTCGCAAGGTGACGCGTCGTGCGGTTACAGCGTCGAAAGTGTCGGCGTTGGCCGAGGCGTTGGCCGACGGGAAGATCGCGGCCGAACATGTTGATGTTGCGACGCGGGCGTTGGGTCAAGTTGAACCCGAGCATCGTGACCGTCTGGCTGTCGAGTTGGCGAAGCTGGTCCCGGTCGCCGAGTTGGGTACACCCGAAGAGTTCGAACACGCGGTCCGGGCGGTGGTCGATCGGTTGAACCTGGTTGATGGCGAGGCACGTCTCGTTCGTCAGCGTCGTGCTGCACGGCTGTTTACGTGGGTGAACAAGGCGACCGGCATGTTTCATGTGTCCGGCGAGTTCGACCCGCAGTCCGGTCTTCGTGTTCACGCCCGGTTGCAACGCAGGTTGGCGGCCACGTTCGCCGACACCGTCCCTGAAGAGTGCCCGACAGATCCGTTCGCTAAACAAGACTGGTTACGAGCTCAAGCGTTCCTCGCAATCTTCTTCGGCGAAACCGTCGGCGGCTCGACCGCTGCTGAAACGATCGTGGTGGTCGATACCCGTGACGGTACGATCCGCTGGGATTTGGATATCGATCTACCCGGTAGCGCCGTCCAAGCGTTCATCGACCAGTCGAAGATTTTCTTTGTTGACGTGCACGGCTGTCGCATCAATTTCGCTGACGGTTGTCTCAACCTTGGCCGTTCACGCCGCCTGGCGAACCGGGCTCAACGCCGAGCCAAACGAGCCATACACGCCACCTGCGCCGTGCCGGGCTGTGCAGTCAAGTTCGAGTTCACGAAACTGCATCACATCATTTGGTGGGAGAACGGCGGGCTCACCGACCTCGAAAATCTGATACCGATATGCGTCCGGCACCATGCACTGATCCACCAAGGTCACCTCGTGCTCACCGTCGGCCCCAACGGCAACATCACCTTCACGACCAACCCCGCCGAAGACACCATGGACACCGGCCCACCCCAACAGGGTGTCGCCTGACCGGCGGCGTGGTTTTGTGCCTGACTTCGTAGTAGTCCATTAATCCTTCACTGGGTGCGGGCTCCTTGACTCTCGGCAACTCGCCGTCCGAGGACGCGTCTCACTTGTTACGCCAGATTACTCGACTCACCTCCGGGTGCCGGGTGCCGTCGACGCTGTAGTGCTGTCGCAGTTTGTCGATCGAGTCATCGTGGTGACCTTTTTGGGCAAAACGCCGCATGAGGCCCCGGCCCGAGCTATCGAGGTGTTGACCAACGGGTAGGGCACGGGCCCAGGGCACGGGCGAGCGGCCGTCAAAATAGAATAGCGTCATGCCTGTTGAGCGCCCCGCCGATCTTCCGCGGATTCGCCATGCGGCGATCCCGCAGGACGCGTGGCTGGTTGTTCGGGTGTCGCGGCGATCGAACCAGAGACGTCGCTCCGTCAAGCTGAACTGTTCCGACGTCGCTTCGAGCTGTGGGGCCGGTACGGGCTTTCAGCCTTCTACGCTCGTTCGGACGACGAGGTGCTCGACCTGGGCGAAGACCGGCTTGATGTATTCGCGACGTTGTTCGTGTATCGCCTGACCGATGTTATCGACGCCGGGTTCGAAGTCGTCCCGACATACCGAAGTCCGCATGTGACCATCACGTTCTACGATGATGTCGAGAGTGGTGTTGCCCGTCTCCTGGCGGTGACCCATCGCACCGTCAGCAATCCGGCTTACCGACAGGAGGCCCAAGAACGCCGGGTCTACGCCACGACAACCCTGTGAGACCAGCGATGGTATGTTGAAGCCTCGGCCCATGCGAAGTGCACCGCAATCAGGTCGGTCACCAAGCACAGGTCCGCGTACGGAAGTTCGGCGCGCGGGTGAGACGTGGCCGTCCTTTTCGGTCGGGCATCGGTGCGGCGAAAGGCGTCCGGACCGAAGAGATCGATATTGCGACAGCGAGTATCGGCCGGTGGCGTCAGTTGCGCTGACCGCAAACCAACACGCCCAGAACGGGATCCATTCGCCACGAAAACGCCCGGGTTTGTCGCGCGCTTTAAACAGACTCTGTCGAGCTGACCGAATGACGACTCCGTGAACCGGTCACCCGTCGACCGACGCGTCGCCGTCGGCGCGGCCGACGCGTTTCCGTAACATTCGCCGTCCAGTCGCGATGATTTACTATGATCATAGAGAATGATCGTGAAGGAGTGGTCCCAATGAAAAACTCGAACCCGTACAAGCCGGGCATGGCGGTCACACCACCTGCGCTCGTGGGTCGGGATCAGTGGCTGGCCGATTTTCGCATTTCGATTGAGATGGCTCGGCGCCGCGAGCCGCCGAAGGCTGCGATGGTGTTACTCGGAGTTCGCGGGGTAGGCAAGACGGTGTTGTTGGAACAGTTCATTCTCGCGGCACGGGCCGCCGATTTCGCGGCGCTTAGGCTTGTTGTTGACCCGGACCCAGACCGTTCTCTAGCGGTGCAACTCGCCGAGGACATGCCCCGACTAATCGACCAGCTTCACGACAAGAGCCGTAAAGTACGTGCGCGGCGTGGGGAGCTAACAGGAGCCAAGCCGTTCATCAAGGCAGGACCGTTAAGCGGCGAGGTCTCCGCCGCACCTGTCGTCAACCATCCGGCGAACCTGGCTGCTGTGGTTCGCCATCTTAACGAACATGCACTCCACACCGACCGCAGCGTCGCGATCATGGTCGACGAACTCCAAGACGCAACGCTGAGCGATCTCCGTGCATTCGCACGCGTGATCGACCTGACCGCCGCGGAAAACATGCCGATTGTGCTCGTCGGTGCCGGGCTTCCCGCATTGCAGATGCGTGCACCCGAAGTTGGAGCGACGTCGTTCACCGAACGCGCCGACTGGAGTGAGGTGCCGTTCTTGACGCCAGCCCAAACGCGCGAGGCAATCGATGCACCGGCCCAGAGCAACGGGGCCCGGTTCGAGCCAGCCGCATTGGATACGCTCGTCACAGAGACACGCGGCTACCCGTACCTGATCCAGGTTCTTGGCAGCCACGCTTGGGAGTGTTCCGGCGACCAGACCGTGATCACGCTCGACCATGCCCGAACCGCCATCGCCAAAGCGCAAGCTCAGCTCGACAAGGGCCTCTACGGATTGCGATGGAACAAGTGCACTCCCCGGGAGCGAACAGTTCTCACCGCCATGGCGGTACTCGAACGCGACACCGGCTCGCCGATCGTACAACTCGCTGACATCGCTAGGCTTCTTATGGTTCCGGCCAACAAGCTTTCAACCCAACGTGACTCACTCATCCGCAAGGAACTCGTCGAACCCGTCAACCGGGGACAACTGCAGTTCACGCTCCCCGGCATGGCCGAATCGATCATCCGCACCACGAGCATCAGCACTGCTCAACAACTCGCCAAACCCACAGCGCGAGTAGACAAACCGTTACCGAAACAGCTGCGCCCATGAACCCGACCACCGGCTCTTCGAAACAGACCTGACGGAGTCGATTTCGATACAATCGAGATTGTCGCACTCGAACCGACCGACACCCGCCGCACTGGTCATCGCGAAGGCCCACAAGCTCGGCGAACGGCTCGATCAGCTGCACGTCTCAAGGCCAAAGACGCAGGTGATTTTGCTATGCAGTACGCAGTGAATTCGAGCTTCCGAGCGTCATTCTGCTTCGCCATCAGCCATCAGCCACGCACCCAGGCGGCAGCGGCGGCGGTCGATTCTCTGGCACACAACAGAATACGTATGCACCAGATCTACGGAATCTACGGCGTGTCGAGCGGCTAGCAACCTGTCAACACACCATGATCGACAACCCCTATCATGACTATTGAGCAACGAGAGGAGATCGGTATGGAACTTGTCGTCGATCTGGCTGCGGATCTGAACGGTATGGATGACGACGGGCTGGGGTGGTCAGTGCTCGCCGATGCCCGCCATCCCGAACGAGTTGTGCCCGGGGTCATGTTGCTTGCCGTCAGATTCCTGGCTTTGTCACTCAGGCGCGCCGGCTCGACCAGCTTCGTGTCAATGCTTGCGAGGCTGCAGCGGTTGCTCTTGGTGTCGACGAAGCGACGATTCGGGTGGTGTTGGTGCCGACATGTGGTGATGACGTCGCGGCAGCGAGACAAGCGCGCCAGAACGCGGTCGATGCTGATGTGCGAGCGGGCGAATTGACAGTAGCGGTTGTACGACGACTTCACGGTGAGGGTTTGCCGATGCGCGACATTGCCGAACTGATTGGGGTCAGCTTTCAGCGAGTCCACCAACTCCTGCACTGATTCTCGACATCTCATCCGATTGGCACGTCGGCAAGCTGGGCTGACCGAGAAGGCCATGGCTGAGCGAGCCGGTACGAATCAGGCAGCCATGTGCGAGCACGGCAGTGACCCGGCTCGGCATCTACACCCCGGAGCGTTCCTTGATTGATGTCATCCGCCTACGTCACGACCAAGGCAAAGACTTAGCCACACGACGCGGTCGATCCACACCGATCAGGCACTCCAGTATGCCGGTACCGGTATACTGGATTGATGGCTGCTGAGACGTATTCTCGACATCTCATCCGTATGGCACGTCGGCAAGCTGGGCTGACCCAAAAGGCCATGGCTGAGCGAGCCGGTACGAGCCAGGCAGCCATGTCCGCATACGAATCTGGTCGCCGGTCACCGTCGGTCGACACACTGTGTCGCCTGCTTGGGGCGGCGGGTTTCGAAGTACGGATGCGCCTATCCCCTCCGGACACACACGATTCTTCACGGCGCATCGCCGAGGCGATGTTGCCGCGCGAAGCGGTCGCTGCTCACAACGCCCGCGAACACGCACGAGTCGAGCAGCGATCGAGCCGTGCCTGACTTTAATCCGGCATCGATCGTGCGGGTGCTCAACTCGCATCACGTAAAATTCGTTGTCATCGGTGGAGTTGCCGCTCAACTGCATGACCTGCCGGTGCCGGCGACTGTCGACATCGACGTCACGCCGTCTCGTCAACGCGACAACCTTGAACGACTCGCTACTGCGTTCGATGATCTCGACGCCGGACTCTATGGCCGCGACGGTTCAGCCACGTGGTTCCCTCGTTCACCCATCGAGAATTGGGCCCAGTACAGCAGTCTGCATCTCATGACCCGGTACGGTCCGCTCGACATCGTGTTCGCTCCGGATGGCGCACCCCGCGGGTTTGACGACCTCGACGAGTTGGCCGAGCCGAGTGCTCTCGATGGTGAGGCCGTCCGGATAGTTACTACATCGACTTGGGTGGCCCTCAAAGAGGCCGCCGGCCGCCAGAAGGATCTTGAACACCTGGACCGGTATTACCAACATCGCAAACCCTGAGCTAAACACAATGCCAGTCGCTACCTCACCGCCCCGCCCGCAATCGTACTGCCTGCCATCATGCTGAAGGACCGCTATGCTCACAACTGTGGCTCAAAAGGTCCGGACCTCGCAGGAACTGGAATTGATGACGCCGGCCCAGAACCTTGCGCTGAGTACATCAGCCGCAGATCACGCTGCCACCGAGTTGTCAGGCAATGAGAGAGTCGGGCTTTGTCATTTATCCAGTCATCCCCCAGCCGGTCAACCCACGACACGCAAAAAGGTCCGCTTGGCGGCGTAAGAGCAACAGCGGATCGTCGGTGTCACGGGCGCGATTCGAGGAGTTCGGCAACCAGGTATTGCACCTTGGGTTCGATCGGACGGCTCCCGTAGAGACCTTCTAGAAGGTCGAGGGCTTCGTTAACACTTCGAATGGCGCACAGGCCGAGGAGCAGGCGAAGGTCGTCTTCGTCGCGCTCGATTCGACTAGCCATGAGCTTCATTGCCAGCAGGAAGCGTGGCGAGGCGATCGTGACACGAAGACCCGTCAGGTCGAGCAGGACCCGGGCGTTCGGGTCGGCTCCCGGCAAGAAGCCCTTCACACCGTCGTTAAGCCAACCGGCCGGCAGATCTCGGTCTTGGGCGATTGATTCGGCAACCTCGTAGATCACCTGCTTGGGTTCGAAAATTGCGTCAAGGTCCGATGTCGAACGGCGAGTTGAATAGGCGAGGGCCATCGCCGCTCCACCAACGAGGAACAATTCGCCTCGCACTCCTCTTTCGGCGAGCCGGTCGCCAAGTTCGTGTAACAGGTTGAGGATTTCGTCTCGGTCCATGGATCACACGCTTGTCAACGAGTCGGCGCTGACGAACACGCCACGCGCCGCAAGGGCCGCTGGAGTCGAGACTACGATGTGCGGCCACAGTGACCGCAGGCTGCTGTAGAACCAGATGCCATCGACCACTCGGCCCGGGCCGCTTGCCCACGCTGGAACCGAAACACTGGCCTCGGTACATAGCATCTCGACGGCACCACCGATGAGGGCATCCCACGGTCGATCGCCGCACAGCCCAGGGTCGTCGGCCAGGCAGCGCACCGCCACGACGCCCGTCCGGACCCAGTCGATGAGCTCTGCCAACAGCCGCAGCGCCCAGGCCTGGTCACCGTCATTGACTGCTGCATGGATGCGCAGAAATTGTGCACTCACTCGCGCCGTACCGCGGGGTACGAGCGCTAGTTCCGCATCGGCGGCTCGAGCGATTCGCTCAAGCGTGTCGAGCTCGGGAAACGTGCGACCGTTCTCGTAGGCGGAGAGGCGAGTCCGCGACGTGCCAACCCGCTCGGCAAACACGGCCTGGCTCTCGCCAGCCATTGATCGGGCACGGCTCACAAGTGTCATGCTCACAATTGTATCAAGTTAGATACAGCCGAGCGTGACTTTCGGTCCACGAAGCTCAACGCAGGCAGCGTTTCGTAGGTTCCAAACGATATAACTTGATTTGATGTAAGCGTGCCTAGACCTCGACCGGCTGTACACCGGCACCTGACAGCGGTGGCCGGTTCCGCCCGCCGATCTTGCCCAAGTAGTAGCTAGTGATCGGGTCGCCAGGCGTCGACGATGTCGCCAGCGACGTAACTGACAATGCCAGGGGCATCGACACGCGTGCGTGCGACTGCCACCCGCTGGGTTTCAGGCCTCACTCCGGGAATAATGGATGCGTCGCGTTCGAGTGTCCGAAGGTCGGTAATGGTGAAAGGGGCATCTTCGCGCCACTTGATAGAACCGACGAAGCGAACCGCATCTGGATGTGGCCACCGATCCACGCCGATGAGGTCGACCTCGGGGTTGTTGTTTCGGGGCCACCAGCCTGTGACATGGCCGGCCCCGCCGAGTCGGTCATCTGTGAGGGCCAATCGCAGGAGTGCGTCGCGTACGAGCGGTTCGATCGCCCGTCCGCGCCATGCAGGCCACGATCGGGCGAAGCGAGCCTGCGCCAGATCGTGGCGGCCGCGCTCGATCTCGGCCAGCCCGGGGGCTACCAAGGCCAGCCAGAATCGTAGGTATGAGTCATCGACCCGGTACCGCGGGTGTTGCGAGGGTGGAACCGAAGCCGGGAGGTCACGGGCGACGAGGTGTTTGTGCTGCAAGGTTCCCAGCGCCCGCTGCAGCGGCTGATCGGCCAGCCCGCTCTGCTGCGCAATGTTGCGAAAGGTCCGTTCGCCGCTACCGATGACACCAAGCACAGCACTGGCCGGCGTGGCCGAAGGGAGTTCGGCATCGAGCATGCGGGCGGCGTTGACACACAAGCTGCTGTTCTCGTCGGTGAGCTGTGACTCCACATAGTGCTGCGCTGTGGCGTGTCGAGCCGCGCTGCGAACGAGCCGAGGGAAACCTCCGGTGACCAGATGGAAATCGAGTACGTCGGCAGCGTTCTTCACGGAGGGGCTGAGCATCGCTGCGGTGTCGGCCGGGTTGAACGGCCGGATTGTCAGTTCGTGAGTGCGGCCGAAGAGCGGTCGGCCGTAGGTGGATAACGCCTCCATCATGGCAAAATCGGACCCGACCAGCATCATGAGTATCGCTTTGCCCTCGAACACCCGATCCCAGGTGACTTGAAGCGTGCCTTCCAGCCCCTCATCGCGCTCCAGGAACCACGGGAACTCATCGAGCACAACTACCGCCGGGCCGGCGGCCGGAAGTGCCGCGGCGATGAGCCGAAGAGCGCCGTCCCACGTCGCGGGCGAGTTTGCCGTGAGCAGATCGCGACCCGGTAGCGTGCTCGTTCGTTCCACCTCTTGGCTCACCAGGGCAAGATCGTCCCGAACGGTCGCTTGACGCGAGGCGGTGACGAACATCTGGGGGACTCCGGCCTTGCGGACGAACTCGGTGATAAGCCGCGACTTTCCCACCTGTCGGCGTCCGCGGATGACCAGAAGCCGGGACTCACCTGTGGCGACGACCCCAAGGTGGCCGTTGAGTCGGCCAAGGTCCCGTTCACGTCCAACAAAGTCACTCACATTGATGAGAGTAACATATTTGTGAGTGTGGTCGGCCATATGCGGACTTACTCGCCCCGGCCCATCTTTTCCTTCTCAAGCTTTCGATAAAGTTGTACGTTGACTATGCGGGCGAACGCCCGGATCGTGGGAGGTCGGCTATGAAGCTCGTAGGTGCCATTGTGGTAGGAGCTGTACTGATCGCCGGAACGGGTACGGCTTTGGCCACTACCGCCGGTTCGAACCTGCAGGCCAATCAGCCGCAGGTGGCCGGCAATCCGACGTCGAACACGACTGCCGTGTTCCCGACGAACAAACAAAATGAACCCACGATTGCCCTCAACCCCAGCAGTCCAAATTTTCTGATCGCCGGTGCGAACGACGAGCAGCGCCAGCCGGCGTGCGGGCCCGGCCCGCTGCGAGGACCCACCGTCGCGTCGGATTGTTCGTTCTTTCCGGGGGTGGGCACGTCGGGGATTTACACGTCCAGCGATGGCGGGGCCACGTGGACCAACCGTGGATTGCTCGATGATCAGGCGTCGTGGAGCGGTCTGGGCGTGGTGTCCGATGGTGATCCCGTCATTGCTTACGGCCCGCGGCCCGATGCCAGCGGAAACTTCTCGTGGGCTAACGGTGCCCGGGCCTACTACTCGAGTTTGGCGTCGATTGCCGGCGCTCGGGGTGTCGAGTCGATCATCGTGAGCACGTCCGACAACAATGGAGTCACCTGGTCGGCACCGGTGGTCGGCACCACCAAGACGAGCGCAGTCAACTTCAACGACAAGAACTGGATTGCCGTCGATACGACGCCGTCCAGCCCGTACTTCGGTCGGGCGTACTTAAGCTGGACCGAGTTCCGGTCTAATTCGCAACGCGGCAACGGCAGCGAGCCGGTAATGGTTGCCTACTCGGCCAACGGCGGGGCATCGTTCAGTGCGCCGAACCAATTGTCGCCAGCTGGGAACAACGTTACGGGCAATGGGCGCCAGGGCTCGTCGGTCACGTCGGGTCCTGACGGCTCGGTCTATGTGGCGTTCGAGCAGGGCTCGGGCCAGGTTGTGGCCATTTCCCGAGACGGTGGCAAGTCGTTCACGCGGCCCATCACCATTGGACCGGTGACCGATATCAACGACCCAATTCCGGGCGCAAACTTCCGCACCAACAGCTTCCCGACCATTGCCGCCGATCCGCGGATTGGTAGCACGTTGGTGTACGCAACGTGGTCAACGTTGACGGTGTCGGGCGGCCGCATGGTAGTGGCCACATCAGCTGATCGTGGGGCTAACTGGAGCGCTCCCGTGCTGGTGTCGGGGGCCGAAGGGTATGCGTTCTTCCAAGGCCTCGACGTGACGGAATCGGGCCGGGTGGTGGTGGCCTATCAGGTGCTCAATACCAGTAATCCGTCCACGTTCGGTACGGGCAACGCCTGGGTCGATACGTACGCGACGTCGAAGCCGGCGGTGGGCGCGTGGGGTAGCCCGGTGCGCATCAACTCGGTGGCGTCCGATCCGGCGGTGAGCGCTCAGAACAACCTGCAGCGCCAGTTCTGGGGGGATTACAGCACGCTGGTGGCCACCGACGCCGCGGCGTGGTTCATCTCGACCGATAGCCGTATGGGAGCCGGATGTGCCGATGTGGACGCCTATCAGCACTACTTGCGTGACACCGGTCAGGTGTTGCGGGGCGACATGGCTGATCGTTTGAGCCAGCGTGCTACGGGCGTGAACCCGGCGTTGGCTGATCCGTCCGTGAAGCCGGCGCCACCGGCGGTGTGTTCAGCACAGTTCGGCAACACCGACGTCTTCGTGGCCAAGTTTATTCCTTGAGTCGGCCGAGTCAGAGTGCGAGGCGAATTGTTCCTCGTTGAGTTGGTCCTGAGCCGGTATTGCGGCGTCGTTGTGGATCGCGTCGTAGGCGGTAGAAAGTACTCCCTTTAGCGGTATTGTGACGGTATGTCGATTCTGATGGTGAAGTCCAGCGTCACGCTCCCTCGTGACGATCTCGCTGAGGCCAAAAGGCTGGGCATTAACGTCTCCGCGCTGGCGCAAGCTGCGTTGAGGGCACGCTTGCGCGAAGAACATCTCGAGCAGGAGATTCTGGGGTACGTCGCAGCATACGACGAGTGGGACGAGCGCCCCTGGGATCATGTCGCTGGCGATGGTTTGTCGAACGACGCTGGCAAGTGAACCGGGGTGACGTTTTCCTCGCCGACCTTGAACCTATTCGGGGTGCCGAGGCGAATAGCGCTCGCCCGGTGATTCTGGTGGGTAACAACGCAGCACTGAGCGCCGTCGCTCGGTATGGGAGGGGCGTAGTCACGGTGGTGCCGTGTACAACGAATGTCACCGTCAGGGGATCGATGCACGTTGTGGTGCGACCAACGCGCCTAAACGGTTTGAGATCGCCGTCCAAATGCCAGGCAGAACAGATTCGCTCGGTTGATGTGGGGCGGCTGATGGGCCAGCTCGGCAGGCTTGCGACGCCAGACCTGGAAGCGCTCGAAGCCGCACTCCGATTTCATCTGGCCCTCTGAGCAATCTTCGCTGCGTCATGCCGGGAGAACTTTGGCAGCGTCGTCAATAGCGCTCGCGTGTTCATATAACTTTATATGATATAGATGTGTCTATATCAAGTGAACCTTCATCGTCAGCATCACTGTTCGGCCGTGAGCGAGAATGGGGGCTACTGATCGATCATCTGCAGGGTGAGCGTCAGGGGTCCCAACTGGCCGTCGTGCGCGGTCGGCGCCGGCAGGGCAAGTCCTCGTTACTAGTCGCGGCAGCTCAAGCAACAGGCGCCTTCTACTGGGAAGCGGCGCAGCAGTCGCGAGAACAGAACCTCGTGGCTTTCGGCGAAGCATGGGGAGCCTATGTGGGTGCACCGGCGCCCTTGCGGTTCGCCGACTGGACGAGTGCACTTGCCATTGTGTTCACGGGAACGTCACCGTTGATCATGGTCGATGAAGTCGGTTATCTCGTCGAGACTGCACCGGAGTTTCCTTCGCTGTTGCAGCGATACTTTGGTCCGGACGCAGAACGTCGAGGAACTGCACGGGTTGTGCTGTGCAGTTCAGTGATTGCGCAGGTCACCAAACTGCTCGCGGTCAATGCCCCATTACGAGGACGGCATCATCTTCTCATCGACGTGGAACCGTTTGACTTTCGTGCATCGGCCGAGTTCTGGGGACTGCACGCCAACCCCGATGCGGCCTTCCGATTGCACGCCCTAGTGGGAGGCACGCCTGCTTATCGCCGATTTGCCGGGGGCAACACGCCAGATCGGGGCTACATCGATAAGTGGGCAATCAAGTACCTGCTCGACTCCGCGTCTCCACTTTTTCACGAGGGCCAGTTGTTGGTGTCTGGCGACCCAACGCTGGTCGACACGTCGTTGTACTGGGCAGTGCTCGGTGCGGTTGCCGACGGGAACTCGCGCCGCGGCGATATCGCCAGAGCCATCGGGCGCACATCACCCGCCCTGGCGCAACCGATCGATGTGCTTGCCGCCGGCCACTGGATCGAGCAGCGTCGTGACCCATTCCATGATCGATCGACGACGATAGCGCTGACTGAGCCGATGCTGCGCACCTACCGTGTACTGATCGCCCCCGAACAGGCACGGCTGTCAGCAGGGCGGGCGGCCGAGGTGTGGAGTGATGCTCAGCCTCGTCTGGCTCGTCGGGTCTTTGCTCCACATCTCGAGTGGATGGCGAATGATTGGATGATTCGTTTCGCGTCGTCCGAGACTGTCGGAGGCGGAATCAGGACATCGTCACCCGGGGTGCTGCGGCCCAGAACGCGTGCATGGCAGGTTGACGTCGTAGCGCTCGCACCCGACCGAAACGACGTGGATCGGGTGACTGCGGTCGGTGAAGTAAAGGCGACGCGTGACAGCGTCGGCGTCGCCGAGGTCCACCGTCTCGACGAGATTGTGGTAGCGCTCGGCGAACGCGCCGCGCCCACCGTCAAGCGCGTGCTCGTCGCCCGCGCTGGTTTCACTGCCGAACTCACCCGCGCTGCTCGACGCCGTGCCGACATCGAACTCGTCGACCTCGACCGGCTGTACACCGGCACCTGACCAAGGCCTGAGCGCGTAGAGCGCTCAGGCCTCGGATCGTCAGGGCGTCAGGCGGTGCCTGTGTACTTGAAGATGTACAGGCCGTGATCACGGTCGCTGGCGGCCACGTACTCGACACCATTGTGGATAAAGGTCTGCACGCCCCAGAAGTTGTTGCCGCCCTCATCAATGAAGCGGCCAACCTCGGTGAGCTGGCCACCAACGACTTTGAGCACCCGGATGCCTCCTGCGTAATACGAGAGGTACGCAAGATCGTTGCGCTGCAACGACGTGGCCACCTCATGGACCGACAGATCGCCAAAGCCGTCGGCATAGGCCGGGTCCATTGCCTCGGGAATGGCGTACGTATCGCTCTCGACCAGTTTGCCGTTGTTATTGGTATAGAGATGGACATAACCCCAGCCGTCGAACCGTGATGTCAAGGTCACGATGTCGCCTATAGCCCCGAGCGCCACGCCCGGAAGCTCATTCGCAACACCGGCCAGACACGAAGCCCCGTTGTAGCCGGCCTGATCGAACAAACCGTAACCAACCGAACGCTCCACCGACACCGCAGGGATGTTTCCTTCGACAGCCATGGCGAACGCACCGCAGCCATCAAAGCCCTCACGATTGACGATGATTGCCCCCACGTATCCGCCAGCGGCCTCGACGTTGGCCAGCTTCTCGGTGAACGTACACACACCACGAGCCACCACGGCAATCTGCGTGCCGTTACCAGCCGGCACAGCCGCGTCGCCTAGGCAGGCCCGCCCGACGTACTTCGTGGCACCGATCAAGGACTGCCCGGCGGCCGCCACATTAGGAGTGGTATCGCCGGGAACGGCGAAGAACGAACCGCCATCGTCACTAGACGCCGCGGTGAACGTCGGGCTGAAATCCTCGTCGGCCGCGATGATGTGCGTGTTGTCCTTGGTGAACTCAGCTTGATGGGCGTTGCCCTCAGGGTTCTCACTCAGCCCCGACTGGGCCAGCAATTCCACATCGGGCGAGGTGAAATCGGAATCGGCCAAATACTGCGGATTAACCGGATCGGTAACATCAAGCTTGACGTAACCGCCATCCCAATACGACACCAGCATGATTTGACGACCGGCGATCTCCTTCACAATCACGTCGTGAAGGAACACCTGCACCAGGCTTGCCGGCGTGTTCTGCACGATTTGCGGGAATCGCTCATCGAGATCGAATTCGGCGATCAACTTAGGTTTGCGCGGATCAGTGATATCGACAATGTCGACGTCAGCACCCTCGTCGTTGTCGACCATGACCGCATACGCCTTGTCGCCAGCATCCCATGCAAACACGCTGTGGATCTCGTTAGCCTTCTTCTTGCCCTGCCCGGCAACGCTCTCGTCACCAAACCCTTCGGTCAGCATCGACGGGTTCGCCGGGTTGCTGACGTTGTAAATGTTCAACCCGCCGAAACCGGTCCTCTCGTTACACGTCTCGTTGTTGGTGACCAAAATGTCACCCGTGAACTTGGGCGTCGAGATGGACAGAGCCTGGACGCCTTCCCCGGCAGCGCTGCCCTCTTTAGCCTGGATGAACGAAACCTCCTTAGGGGCTGCAGGGTTACGAATGTCCACCACATGCACACCGTTATAACGGCAGGTCTGGCCGCCCCACGCCGCCAGGTAAGCGTACCCGTTGTGGACGCCCACGTCGGCAATCTTGCCGGGCTCGACGTTCTTTAACGTCAGCTTCGAGACCAACTGCATGTTGGAAGCGCCAGCCGGCAAATGACCCTCGTCACCGCCATGCTGAGCGGCGTTCTGGTGATGGTGATGGGTGATTTTCGCGTTGTCGATCACGCCGTCAGTGGCCGAAGCTCCGTCGTGGGCGTACGCGTAACCAACCCCGGCCGTGAGCAGTACCGCCGTAGCGACCGCCGTCACCAACGCTGTTCGTCGTCGTGAAATCATGTCTCGGACCCCCTAGGTCTTGACGCCCCACGCTTCCGGACAGGCCGCCAAATAGGCCCGCCGCCGTGGGAATTGGATATGTGTCCCTTCCTAGCACGCATCCCTGAGAGCGAAAAGGGTTCAGTGCCGAATACTTGAGGATTAGGGTGCGCGGGCCGACGGATGGCACGCGCGTATAGGCCGAAAGGCCCTGGTACGCTTACCTGAGGAAAAGTAAACCTGCCCACACTGTTCTTTGACCGAAACGGAGATTCGATGGCTCGCAGAACTCTTCCACTGGCCGCGTTGATGTTGGGGGCGCTACTTATCGCCGCACCACCAGCCAGCGCCGACCCGAACAACAACAATTCCGCCAAACTGCGCGCCGGGCTCACGGTGCCCGGAATCACCGAGCATCTGTCGGCGCTCCAAGCGATCGCCAACGCCAACGGCGGCATCCGGGCCGCTGGCACCAGCGGCTACGACGCGTCGGTCGACTATGTCGTGGCGAAAGCCACGGCTGCTGGCTTTATCGTCACCACTCAAGAATTCAGCTTCCCGTTCTTTCAAGAGCTTGGTACACCCACGTTCGCTCAGTTGACGCCCGTCCCCACGAGCTACACCGCCGGCACCGACTTCTCCACAATGACCTATTCGGGGTCGGGCAACCTGACCGCCAGCGTTCAAGCGGTCGACACCGCCGCCACACCAACCAACGCCAGCACCAGCGGCTGTCAGGCCGCCGACTTCGCCGGCTTCCTCCCCGGAAACATCGCACTGATGCAGCGTGGCAGCTGCACGTTTGCCACCAAAGCCGCTAATGCACAAGCGGCCGGAGCGAGCGGCGTCATCATCTTCAACCGTGGCACAGCCGGCTTCACAGGTTCGGTCGCCGGCACGCTCTCCGCACCCGGCATCACCATTCCGGTTGTCGGTACCAGCTTCGCCATCGGCGTGGCACTTGCGGGCCCTGGCGTCACGGTCAACCTGGTGACCGTGACCATCTCGGCGATACGCCAAGCTAAGAACGTGTTTGCGCAGACCCCAACGGGCAATACCACCAACGTGGTGATGGCCGGGGCGCACCTCGACTCGGTCGTGCCTGGCCCGGGTATCAACGACAACGGCAGCGGGTCGGCGACACTGCTGGAGATCGCCGAGCAAATGTCCAAGGTGAAACCCCGTAACGCCGTACGGTTTGCCTGGTGGGCCGCCGAAGAACTGGGCCTACTCGGATCTCGGCATTACATCGATACGATCAGTGCGGCCGAGCTGGCGAACCTTGCGCTCTACCTCAACTTCGACATGGTGGCCTCACCGAACTTTGCTCGATTCGTGTACGACGGTGACGGGTCGGCGTTCGGTACCGCCGGGCCGGCGGGGTCGGCGGCCATAGAGCAGGTGTTCACCGACTACCTCGGGGCCCAAGGCCTGGCCAACGAACCTACGGCCTTCGACGGTCGTTCCGACTACGGTCCGTTCATCGCAGCCGGTGTGGCCGCGGGTGGCTTGTTCACCGGCGCTGAAGGCGTCAAAACCGCCGCCCAGGTAGCGCTCTACGGAGGGACTGCCGGCGTGGCGTACGACGCCTGCTACCACCAGGCGTGCGACACCATCGCCAACATCTCGGCCACCGGCCTCGATCAGATGTCCGACACGGCCGCCCACGCCATCATCACGTTTGCCCAGAGCACCAACATCGTGAACGGCAAGAAAGGCAAGGGCAACTTCAACAGCTGGGACCAAGTTGGTCACCAAGCTCAGCAGTAACCGGTGCCGGTCGCTTGACCGAATCCTGATCACATCTCTACGCCGTCAGCGAACACTTGTTCGTTGACGGCGTATAGGTTTTCGGCCATGAGTTACACGCCGAATCTGCCGTGCAAGTGATTGAATAGAACGGTCCCTAAGGTGAAACGGCGGCGTCGCAGATGAAAGTTGTAATCGTGGGCACCGGTTATGTCGGGCTGGTCAGTGGCGCGTGCCTCGCCGACACCGGAAGCGACGTGGTCTGCGTCGACACCGACGAAGCCAAAATCGCCGACCTCCACCAAGGCCGCATGCCCATCTACGAACCCGGCCTGGGCGAGGTCGTTACCCGAGCCGTCGCCTCGCGCCGACTGCGGTTCTCCACCGAACTCGCCCACGAACTTCCCGGTACCGACACGGTATTCATCGCCGTCGGCACCCCGTCGTCGGCCGACGGCACCGCCGACCTATCGTTCGTCGAGAACGTGGGCCGTACCATCGGCCGCCACATCACCAACTACATCGTCGTCGTCACCAAAAGCACCGTTCCCGTCGGCACCGCCACCATGCTGCATCGGGTCATCACCGAAGAACTTGCGGCCCGGGGCACCGACATCGAATTCGACGTTGCCTCCAATCCCGAGTTCCTCAAAGAAGGCGTTGCAGTGGCCGACTTCATGAAGCCCGACCGCATCGTCATCGGCGTCGACTCGGCGCGGGCACGAGCAGTACTAGAGCGGGTATACCGGCCGTTCGTGCTCAACGGGCATCCCGTGATGTTCATGGACATCGCCTCGGCCGAAATCACCAAATACGCAGCCAACGCCATGCTGGCCATGCGGGTCAGTTTCATGAACCTAATGGCGCAGTTGTGTGACGCCACCGGGGCCGACATCGGCTCGGTCCGACGCGGTATTGGGGCCGACGACCGCATCGGCTCACGATTCCTGTACGCCGGCGTCGGCTACGGCGGATCGTGCTTCCCCAAAGATGTCCGAGCGCTCGCCCACACCGGCGAAGCGGCCGGCATTTCCATGGATCTGCTCCACGCCACCGAAGCCATCAATGAACGTCAGAAACTGGTGCTCGTCGACCGGGCCCACGACCTGCTCGGCACGCTCATGGGGCGGCGAATCGCCGTGTGGGGCTTGGCGTTCAAACCAAACACCGACGACATGCGCGAAGCCCCGGCCCTGGCCATCGTCGCCGCGCTCGTCTCGGCCGGAGCCCACGTCGTGGCCTACGACCCGGTCGCCGTACCACGCGCCCGTGACCTGCTCGGTGACTCCTGCCAGTTTGTTGCCGATGCCTACGGCGCGCTCGACGATGCCGACGCACTCATGCTCGTCACCGAATGGCCCGAGTTCCGCACGCCCGACCTCGCCGAGATGACCACACGCATGCGCGGGCGGTTAGTGCTCGACGGGCGCAATGTGCTCGACGCCACCGAACTGCGCGACGCCGGCTTCGTTTACTGCGGTATCGGTCTTGGCCAGAACGCGGGAGTCGGGGCATGAGAATCCTGGTCGCCGGGGGAGCAGGCATGATCGGCTCACACATGTGCGACGTACTCGTGGCCCGAGGCGACCAAGTCGTCGCCATCGACAACCTGTTGACCGGCCGCGCCAGCAACGTCGCCCACCTGGCCGACCATCCGGCATTCACCCTGGTCATCGCCGACGTGTGCCAACCCCTCACGGTCGACGGACACTTCGACGCCATTGCCGACTTGGCCAGCCCGGCATCCCCGCTCGATTTCGCCACGCTGCCGTTGGAGATCTTGGCCGTTGGATCGGTTGGCACCACCAACCTCTTGCGGCTCGCCCACCAGCACGAGTCCCGGTTTTTGTTGGCCTCCACCAGCGAGGTGTACGGCGACCCACTCGTCCATCCCCAGCCCGAAACCTACTGGGGCAACGTCAACCCTGTAGGGCCCCGCAGCTGTTACGACGAAGCCAAACGTTTTGCCGAAGCCACCACCAACGTGTTTCGCACCCACTTAGGCGTCAACACGGCCATCGCTCGCATCTTCAACACCTACGGGCCCCGCATGCGTCCCGACGATGGTCGTGTCGTCACCAACTTCGTCATGCAGGCTTTGCGCAACGAGCCCATCACCATCTACGGCGACGGCTCCCAAACCCGCAGCTTCTGCTACGTCACCGACGAAGTCGACGGCCTCCTAGCCCTGTTGGATTCGGGCCATCCCGGCCCCATGAACATCGGTAACCAAGGCGAATTCACCATCCGCGAATTCGCCGAACTGGTGCTCGAGGTCACTGGGTCATCGTCCGAACTCGAGTACCGACCGTTGCCTGTCGACGACCCCCTGCAGCGCTGCCCCGATTCCACCCTGGCCGAAAGCGTGTTGGGCTGGCGGCCCACCATTCCACTGCACGAAGGCCTCATCCGCACGGCCGAAGCGCTACGCCGCGAGTGCACCGACCGATAGCCTGACGCCATGGAACCAATGTCACGAATCTTTGTGGCCGGGCACGCCGGCATGGTCGGCGGTGCCGTGCTACGACGGTTAGAGCACTGTGGTTACACCAACATCCTCACCGCCACGCGTCAACAACTCGACCTGCGCGATCAATCCGAAGTGAACCACTGGTTCAAAGCCAACCAACCCGAATACGTGTTCCTCGTCGCCGGCACCGTCGGGGGCATCCTGGCCAACAGCACCCGACCAGCCGAATTCATCTACGACAACTTGATGATCCACGGCACCGTTGTACACGCGTCACACCAATTCGGCGTGAACAAACTGCTCTACCTCGGCTCGTCCTGCATCTATCCACGCCAGGCCACCCAACCCATCCGCGAAGACCAACTGCTCACTGGGCCCCTCGAACCGACCAACGAATGGTACGCGCTGGCCAAGATCGCCGGAATCAAATTGTGCGAGGCCTACCGTCGCCAATACGGCAGCGACTTCATCTCGGCCATGCCCACCAACCTGTACGGCCCGGGCGACAACTTCAATCTCACGTCGGCCCACGTGCTGCCCGCGCTCATGCGCAAGTTCCACGACGCCAAGATGGCCGGCGAGCACGACGTGGTCGTCTGGGGTAGCGGATCACCCATGCGCGAATTTCTCCATGTCGACGACCTCGCCCACGCCTGCGTGTTCCTCATGGACAACTACTCGGCCGACGAACACATCAATGTCGGCACCGGAATCGACATGTCAATCCGGGCTGCCGCCGAACTGGTGCGGTCCATTGTGAACCCCGACGCCAACATCGTGTTCGACGATTCCAAACCCGACGGCACCCCCCGCAAGGTGCTCGACATATCCAAGCTCACCGGTTTGGGGTGGTCGCCGCGCCACGACCTTGAAAGCGGGTTACGAACCACGTACGACTGGTTTTTGGCCCACCAGGCCGAGGCCCGCGGAATGGCGGCCTCGATACCGGCGATTTGAGGCCGCTAGGCCTATGGGTCGCCTCTCGTGAGGCCCCCTACAATTCTCAAGTGATCGTCTTTTACTGCGTGCGTGGCCGGGGCACGGGGAAAAGGTGAATTCCACGATCGCTGTCGAATTGCGGCCGAAATCGATCGTCGTCGTCGGCTATCGGTCGTGGTCGGCATTGCACGACATCCCGGCCAGGCTTCTCGAAAAGATCACCGTACTTGTCGTGATGTTCGTGCTCTCGACGGGCATCCCGATGAACTGGTTCAATCCCGAAGGCAACCTAGGAGCGGCAGCTGGCAACTGGCGCGCCGTGGTGCTCATCTCGGGTTTGGCGATGGCGCTTGGCACGCTCGGCTTCGAACTCGGCTTCCTTCTTGACGCAGTACGGGCCGAACCAATGCTGCCGATCCTGATGGTATGGGTCGTAGCATCGACGTTGTGGTCGACCGAACCAGCCCGCACCATCGATGTCGGCATGGCCATGATGACGATCTTGCTTATTGGCTACTGGATGGCCCTACGGTTCTCGCTACCAAACATAATCGGCTTCGCGTCGATTGCTCTCGGTCTCGGGTTGTTGGTGCATTTGGCATTCATCGTTGTTCTACCCCAGTACGGCGTAGCGGTCGATGGCAACTGGCAAGGGGTCACCGGTAACAAAAACTCGCTTGGGGTCAACCTCGCGCTCAGCATGGTGGTGCTCGTCACCGCCGCACGCACCTGGCGTCGATACCGCACCGTGTTGTGGTCGTTTGTCGGGCTCAACATCGTGTTGGTGATTGGATCCCAGTCGAAAACCGGCCTGCTGGCCGTGCTCTCGGTGCTCGGTTACAGCGCACTGTTCGCGATGCTGCGAGCACGCCGAACGCTCTATGGCGCCATCGCGCTCAGTTTGCTCACGGGGTTCATTGTCACGCTCGCTGTCGCCGTCGAGAACGTAGGCACCGTCGCCGCCGCCCTTGGTAAGGACCCTCGTCTCACCGGTCGTGTTGCCATCTGGGAGACGCTCCTCGACTCGATTCGCCATCGGCCACTCGCCGGCTACGGCTGGGGCGGCTACTTCACCGACTGGGAAGGTCCGGCCGGCCCAGCATGGAGGCTCGTCGGCTTTCAGTTTGCCCACGCCCACAACGGCCTTCTGCAAATGTGCCTCAACCTTGGCCTCGTCGGCGGGGTACTACTGATTGGCCTCTACCTTCGCTTGGTCGTGCGCGGTGCCCGAGTAGTGCGTTACTACCAAGGTGCTGCGGGGCTTTTCCCCCTGGTGTACGCCGGGATGATGCTCGTGGTCTCCACCACCGAGGCCGGAGTGTTCGACGTGAACGCTGCGTTCTTGTTCCTCGTCATCGCCGTGGTCGCGGCGTCTCGCGGCCGACGCAACGTAATCGCCCCCCTGTCGTCGTCCTTCTCCTCCTCCTCACCCTCATCACAAGGATAAGCCGTGGATTTCCAACCCCAAGCCGCCGTTGCCAGCCGATCGATTGCCAGCTTCGAGGACTATCTCGAAGCAGTCCGCAAACGTAAATATCTGGCGTTCGGTATCACCCTGGGGGTGTTGGCGTTGTCGATGCTCTACACGTCACGCCAAGTCGCCGCCTACAGCGCCAGCGCCCGTATCGGTGTAAGCCCTACCCCCGTTGGATCCACCAACCAGAGCTCGCTCGTCGCCCCCAACTTGGAACGCGAAGCGGCACTACTGGTCAGTGACGGCATCGCCACCGCCGCCCGCGCCGCTGTCTCCGCTGACGGAACTGCCACCTGGGGCACCGTGCGGGCGTTCTTTAAGCCATTCACCGATGTCATCGATGTCAAAGCCACCTCGACCGACCCGACCACGGCTAGCAAACTCGCCAGTGCCTACGCTGCCGAGTACGTCGCCCGCCGAGTAGCGGCCCAGACCGCGTTCTACGCCACCGAAACCGCCGAACTCACCGCCCAACTTGCCGCGGTCGAAGCGCGTCTCGCCAAGAACCAGATCGACACCGCCACCGTCGACCGCCGCCGCCAAGATGTCAGCGCCCTCGCCGGTTCAGCCGCCCGTTCAGTCGAACTCGAAGCCATATCGTCCGACCGAAGCCAACTAGCCACCCAAGTGTCATTCGATCAATCTCAAGTTCGAACCATCGAGAACACGCTTGCAGCCACCCGACGTGAACAAGTCACCCAACTACCCGCCGCCACCGTCATCTCAGCCGCCGCTCAACCCACCAGCCCCAACGGACTCGACCGCCGAATATTCTGGATCGTTGGCGGGCTTATCGGCTTAGCCCTCGGAATTATCGCCGCCTTCCTGCGAGAACGCCTTGACCGCAGCGCCCAAAGCGCACGACAGGTCGAGCTCGCCCTCGGGGGCAAAGTCATCGGCGCCATCCCCCGATTCGGTTGGCGCAACCGTCGAGAGAAGTGGGCCCTGGTCATGGCCCAAGAAGGCGAATCGGGCAGCCTCATGCGCTCCCAGGAAGCATTTCGCCGCCTGCGCAGCTCAGTGATGTTCCTGGCCCGCGGAGAAAACGTTCGCAGCATCGTTGTTACCAGCCATCGGCCCCAAGAAGGCAAATCAACCGTCGCTGTCAACCTGGCTATGGCCCTCAGCCTCGGTGGAGCCGACGTCGTGCTGGTATCGGCCGACCTGCGCCGCCCATCTCTCGAACGCACCCTCGGCCTCGACAACGACCGCGGCCTCACCACATATCTGCGCGGCAGCAACGAATCGTTGCGCCGCGAAACCATCGACGGATTCCCCAACCTCACTGTTATCCCGTCAGGTCCCGACGCCGGCAACCCGGGAGAACTACTCGGCTCGCCCCGCTTCGCAGCCATCATCCGATCGCTCGAAGCAGAAGCCGACCTTGTCATCATCGACACCGCACCGCTCGCCGCCGCCGCCGACGCACTGTCGGCCGCCGAAGCTGCCGGTGGCATCATCATTGTCGTCGATGGTCACGGCACCGAAACCACCGACCTGTTAGCGATGCGCAACGAACTCGACCGGTCTGGCGCCCGACTAGTAGGTGCTGTGCTCAACCGTGACCGCAGCCAGAGCGCCAGTGTGTTCAGCCGACGCAAGAAATACGGCTACTACAGCGAACGAGTCGCTCGCGGGGCCCGCAACACGCCGGTGCCCCTCGAAGTCGACGCCGACCTGGCCCACAGCCTCTGACCAAAATCAGCAGTCGAGCGTGGCGTTGACCGTAGCGCAAAGCTCGGGTAGGCGACGCGGCGACAGAGCTCCGAGCCGCCTGACCAATAACGCTTTGCTGATGGGCTGAAGGTTGTCGAAATTGGCCACCGCGTCGATAGGTAGTCCCTCGCTTGCCCCGACGGCTAACTCACTCGGCGCCCCCCGAATTCGTGAAGTGATCGGCGCGACCAAAGCACGCCGCATGACAGCGTTCGCTGCGTCGCGACTGACTACGAGGTATGGGCGCCCCTTGTCTTGTGGGGTCTCACCCCACCAGATTTCACCCCGTGTTACCACCATTTGGCCCACGGTTCCTCATTGATGGATGCAATGCCTAGTCGCTCAGCCTCGGCCAGTTCCTCGTCGGTTTCGGGAGTGTCCGTATAGGCTCGGACGTACAGGTCGTCGATTGCGCGTCGGCGGTTGAGACGCAGAAACGTCTCGACGCTTTCACGTAGAACTTGCGAGCGTGTCTCGTAACGGCCGCTCCCGACGAGGCTGTCTATGTCCGAAACCAGCTCATCTGGCAGCTTAACGGCTATCTGAATCGTCATGCGAAGAGCATAGCGATTTGTCAAGCGACGTGTCCCCTCACAGCTCAACCGTTACGCGCTGCCACCCAGATCGGCCACGTCGGCGTCGACCATCATTTCGATAAGCCCTTGGAACGTGACCGTCGGGGTCCAACCAAGCATGCGCCGGGCCTTGGACGCGTCACCCAGTAAATAGTCAACCTCGGCCGGGCGAATATAACGCTCATTCGTGATCACGTGATCGCGCCAATCGAGCCCCACTCGGGTAAAGGCCACCTCGCACAGCTCCTGAACCGAATGCGCTTCGCCTGTAGCGATCACGAAATCGTCGGCCGTGTCGTGCTGCAAAATGCGCCACATCGCGTCGACATAATCGCCGGCAAAACCCCAATCACGCATCGAATCGAGATTGCCCAATACCAACTGCTTGCTCAAACCCAACGAAATCGACGCCGCGGCACGTGTCACCTTGCGGGTAACGAAGTTCTCGCCTCGGCGCGGGCTTTCATGGTTGAACAAGATGCCATTGCTGGCAAACATGTTGTACGACTCGCGGTAGTTGACCGTGGCCCAATAGCCGTACACCTTGGCCACGGCATACGGACTACGCGGATGAAACGACGTGTCCTCGTTCTGCGGCGGGGGAGACGCACCGAACATCTCCGACGAACTCGCCTGATAAAACCGCGCCGACAACCCGGTGACCCGCAACGCCTCGAGGAGGCGCATCGTGCCCAACCCCGTGACATCACCGGTGAAATCGGGCACATCAAAACTGACATGCACATGGCTCTGCGCGGCCAGGTGATACACCTCGTCGGGCTGCACACTGGACAACAACCGAGCCAGGCTCAGCCCATCGGCCAGATCGCCATAATGCAGATGTAACCGCTCGCCGCTATCTCCATGCATCTGCTTGAGTCGCTCACGTGACAGCACCGAAGTACGGCGCACCATGCCATGCACCTGGTATCCCTTGTTAAGCAAAAACTCCGCAAGATAGGAGCCGTCCTGGCCGGTGATGCCGGTCAATAGTGCACGTCGTGGTTCAGTCATAGCGGACAATCCTACTAGTCGCAGCCAACGGCATTCAGCTTGCCCAAGCCTGCACCACTGTGAGGACTGCCGCGGTGATCTGCTCACGGGCGGCACGGATGCGCTGATCGCCACGCCGATACGGATCGTCGACACCGAGGCGCGAGGCCTCATCCATGACACCACGCGGGGTTCGCCCGGCATGCATACGAGCGACCCACGCCCCAACATCTTCGCCCTGAGCACGCGGAACAACCCGACGTGCCGCCTCACGCAACACGAACGTGCGAGCGAACGCATCGGGGCGCAAATCAACTACCGCCATGAGATGATCCAACTCGGCGCAAACAATGAGTTCAGCATCGTCGATCAACGGGGCCGACAACTGCTGGGACCGATGCGATGCCAACAGCAACCCAATCTCGGCTGCCACCGTGACCGTCGCCGCATCGGCTGTCGCATCCCCACGCGCCCGGCTACCTGCGGACACGACCGGCACAACCAAGCCCTGCGCCGCGAATCCGCCGGCAAAGGCTGCCTCCATCATTGGCGAACGGCAGATATTTGCCGTACACACGCTCAACACCCCGGCCATATCAGCCGCCATCGGGGCCGAGGCCCGCAAGCTCTGCCTGCTGCAGCAAATCGACAATATCGGACCCGAGGTCCCAATCCCGCCCAAGTGACCCGGAAGCCGAATCAAACGCCGCCAGTTCGGACTCGACGGTCAAGAGGTCACTTTCGATCGCGTCGTACCACGGAGCAGAGACATCGACGCGACACACCTCCAACGCTTCACCATGGGCACGAAGCGCCGACCGCATATCTTCTGCGGCCTCGACGACCGGCTGCAGACCCGGGGTGAGCGCGTTCTCGCCCAACGCCGCGCCGAGTTCGTGCGACAACTGCTGCAATCGAAGCAACTCGTCACCCATCTGCTGCCCCGTTACGCAACGCGTCGACATGTTCCGACAGATGCTCGATACCGGCGCCCGCCGCCACCTGCAACCGGTGGCTCTGCTCGACGACATGCACCAACCGATCGGTGGCATCCCCAAAGGACTCACGTGCGGCACTCAGCGCTCGGCCGGCAACCTGATTGCGTTCCCGCAACTCGTCGAGCGTGACACGCGCCGCGCCGATAGCTGACCATACCCGCCGACCATGCACCCCGGCAGCGACCACACGGGCATCGAAGGCTTCGAGGGTTGCGACCATGCTCTCGGCCCGCTCGAACGCAGCTTCGGCCAACTGAACCGCTTCGCAAGCCGCCACACGGCGCAACTTCACAACACCGGCTTCGTCGTCGAAACGTTGCAACGCCTCGACATGGTTGGGTGGCAGGTTCCGGTTAGAAGCCCGACGTGTTGCCGCGGTCGACGCTCGATTGCTTGTCTGCACCGCGCTGATACGGGCGCGCTGCTCGAGTAACGGACGCCGCAGCTCCCAACCAGCGAGCTGCACATCCATGTCGGCCACCACTGCCTGCCAATTGGCGATAGCCGTGCATGCCAACGACCTCAACTGAGCGGCCTCGGCATGACGCGCCCCGTGGTCCCGACGCACGGCCTCGACCTGCTTCAGCCCATGCGCCACTCTGGTATGTAATGCGGCCAGACGACCATCGATGTTGTCGACCGTCCAGTCGGCCGCCTCGGCCCGCCTCCGATTGGAGCGAAGACGGCTGCCGACCAACGCATGGTGCTGCTGGGCCGTCACCGCCGCCTGCCGCGAAGCATCGCGAAGCGACGCAACGACCTCTTCGATGTCGCCGGCATGTTCGGCCAAGCGCGCATGGAGGGACGTCGTGGTCATTGCGCGCTTGTTCGACGAATCGCCAGCTGATCGAGTATCCATCGCAGCTCGTCGGTGAAGGTCGGCGAGGCTCGATACGGCGACATCAACCCAACGATCGACCGCAACGCATCACCCAACACCGCTACCGCCGGACCCGCCACATCACCCAACGCTGCGGCCCGCCCCGAACGGAACAGGGTAAACGAATCGTCGTCGCTCATCGTGAGGCCGACGCGGTGCCGCACGGTTTGCTGCACCACCCGGTCAGCCAGCACGCTGCGCAATAGCCCAACCGATGCACACGTCATGAGCACATGGATCCCGCAATTCGGGCCATCGGTGAGCAGGCTACGTACGGTGACCGACAACGGCGAATCGACATAGCCATATGAGTCGGGTCGACGCGCCAGTGCCCGCAACCGATCGGGATCGTTGAATAACAGCACCACGCTCGGTTCGGCCATCAACGAGTCGGCCGAAAGCTGGCGTCGCGCCTCGAGTCGAAGCGCTAGAGATTCGAGTTGCGCCTCGATGTCGGCGTCGGTCAGCGCCACCGCAGTGGAGTAGCCGACCGCTGCAAGACCACCGATAAGTTGCGTGAGCAGAGCCGATTCGGGGCGATCACCAACGGCAGCGTTGGCCACGACAACCTCGAGCGAGTCGGGACTGGCGCCAAGTGCCATGGTCGCCAATAACGAAACCGCCATCGGCACCACAATGCCAGCCTCGGCACCCACCATAACGGCGTTCTCCATCGCACGTCGCCGCAACACCATCGACGCCTGGCCGCGCAACGTGAGTTCTTGGCCCACCCAGCCAATGAGTGGGCGTTCGGCCGCCGACCAGTCGGCCACCGCCAAACCACCCTCGCTCAACGGACGCCGCGCTCGAGCCTCGGTCTCGTCCGCCGACAACCAACCCTGCGCCGCCACGGCCCGCAGCGACGGATTGGCGAGCATTCTTGGCGACGAATCACCACGAAACACGAGCGTTCGATATGTGGAATGGCCGACGCGACCAGCCCGAGTCGCCAAACTCGACACCAAGCGTTCACGAGCCGCCGCCGGTAGAACCGCTACCCGACCGGCCACGTTTCCATCGTCGTCGCCCCCGCGATCGTTGACCACCACTCGACCTGATTGCGAGCAGTGAAGCCCAATGAGGCGCCGGCCTCCCCGACCGAAATCGGTGAGGACCATGGTGTCGGCATGCGACATTTGCAGCGCGGCGCGAAGGTGAACGTTGCTCAAGAACTCGGCACCGTTGACAAAACCGGCTGCATCAAATCGGCTGCCGACCAGCAAAAGGTGAATACCAGCGGATCGGCCTAGATGGGACAAACGCAACATCGCCGCCGAGGCCTCGTCGTGGCGACCATCGGCGAAGAGTTGCTGGAAGTCGTCGATGACCACGAGCAACCGGGGCAGCAAGCCGCCAGCACGTGACTCGCGCCGGTACTCGGTAAAATCGGCGCACTCGGCATCGCCAAAAAGTGCCTGCCGGCGCAACGCTTCCGCCAACAACTCATTGACAATGTTGCGGGCCAGATCTGGTGCCGTCCTCATCGAAACGACTGCAGCATGCGGCAACGACTCGTAGGCCCGGAACTCGTTGCCGAAGCGCCCGTCGATGAGATACATCTGCAGCTCATCGGGGCTATACCTCACCGCCAACGAGCACACCAGGCTGTGCACCAGCGTGGACTTACCGGCACCCGGCATCGCAGCAATCATGCCGTGCACGCAGCTACGGCCATTGGCCCGGTCGGTGCCGAACCACAACTGCAACGGGGTGCCCACGCCATGCAGGCCAACCGGAGCAACGAGCACATCGGCCGAACTCTGCGACCACCACTCGTCGGCGACCAACCCAGCCACGCCCTGCCAGTCGAGTACGGCTCCGACCTGTGGTGCAGCCGAAGCCTGGCCCAAAATGCGCTCCTGAATGATGGCGGCCGGCTCACCATCGGGAACTACCGTGGCCATGATGCCGCCAAGATCAATAGTGGTGGCATCAAGATCGATGATGGTGGCATCGAGAAGCTGGATCTCACAATCAGGCGCCAGATGGGCCATGACGATAATGCCGACACTCGGCCCCGTCGTGGCCAACGCCTCGATAGCGTTTCGAACCCGCTCGTCGTAGCTGGTCGACGAACGAGCCAGCACCACAATGTGATACGGCTCGTGCAATCGGAACTGCTCAGGGATGGCGGCGAAACTCGGGTACTCGTCGGTCAGATAGGTCTCGACCCGACGCTGCATGTCGACCAGCACCACCTCGAGGTCGTGCCCAGGATTGCCCGTCGACGGCATGACCTGGCCGAGGTGACGACCGAGCGGCAACAACGAACCATCGCCATTCGGATCGAGCAAACTGAACCGGCTACGACCTGGAAGCAAGGTGGCCGCACGAACCACCAGCGAGTGCAGCAACGCGTCGGCCTGCGAGGTGTGCTCAGCTTGCCGTGCGTTAATGACAATGGGACGGTTCGCGCCAATGAAAGGCACCGCGGCGGCGAACTCGGTGAACTCCCCGTCGGCTTCGGGCCGGTAGCTGCCGAAACGCAGCCACGCCGCTTCACCCGGTAGCGTCGAGGCATCGATGGTATGGGCCTGAACGTCGGAGTCCCACGACAACCAGGCTGGGTCGTCCCACCCGGTCTGCCCGTGCAGATCACGCTGCTCGATCTCGGCCATTGCCGACGCATTAGCCACCAACTGCGACTCGACCTCGATCGAGGCATCCTCGGCGACCTGGCGAGCAAGCGTGCGCAACTGTGCCAGCTGCTCGACCACCGCCTCACGTTCAGTTGTCAAGGAGTCGAACGTCTCTCGTCGCGCCGATGCCGTGGTTCGTCGAGACATGCTGATCAACGCACCAAGACGGTGATTGCTGCCGCGGCGGCGACACCAAGTGCGGCCAACCCGGCTGCCAGCTGCCGGATGCGGCCCGAACTCATCGAACTTGATACAAGCTCGCGCTGGTTGTGACGCAGCAGCGAGTCGATATCACTCAGGCGGCGTGTGAGGCGTGCGGCTGCCAGGCTAATTGCCGGTAGCTCGTCGGCCGCTGGGCCGAACGTGATTGGCTCGGCCGCCACAGCACTCGCCGCAATGCCCAACCGTTCGACCAGAGCGTCGACATGTTTTGCCGTGTGTTCCACCCCGGCGTAGGCATGCAGCAGTGCAACCCGCTCGCGTAACAGCCGAACCCGGTCGGCATGGTCCGAGCCTGGGCTCTGGGAATCGTTCCACCCCTGAGATAGGGAACGTCCCCCGGTGTGCACCAGCATGTCTGCCATTGTCGCCTGCCTCCAGGCGGTTATCGTAATTCTTGACCAAGCCGAGAAACAGCGGTCATACGGCCTACGCTGCGGCACTATGGATGCTCTTGATGTTCATCTCGGTGGTAAGCGGCCTGCAGGCTACACATTTTGGCCGCTTCCCGAGGATCAACCCGATGTCGAGGTGCGGCGTGAATCGGTAAGGATGGTGTCGCCCGACGGTGCGCTGGTGCGCGGCGTGTTGTGGCTCCCGCCTGCCGGCAGGCCGTGGAAAACCGCGGTCATCTTGTCGCACCCACGAGGTGACTTCAGTGTCCACTATGCGTGCCCGTTGCTCGCCGCAGCCGGGTACGCCGTGTTGGGCTTCGGTACCCGCTACCAGAACAACGACACCGACTGCCTGCACGAAAGCTGCATCATCGACGTCGAAACGGCCGCCGACGAAATGCGTCGGCGCGGTGCCGAGGCCGTAGTGCTTCTCGGGAACTCGGGCGGAGGGTCACTCATGGCGCTCGCCAACGCCGATCGGGGAGTGGGTGACGGTTGGGTTGGCATGGCCGCTCACCCCGGCGAAGGGGTGTTCATGCTGCAGGTCATCGACCCGTCGGTGGCCGACGAAGCCGACATGTTCTCGCGGGTGCCCGAACTTGACATGTACAACCCCGACAACGGCTGGCGGCCGTGGCCGTCCCCTTGTTCCTACGACCCCGAATGGCTCGCTACCTACCGAGCCGCCCAAGTTGCCCGGGTGGCCCGCCTCGACGCCATTGCCAAACACGCGCTCGCCGATGCCGACGACGCCCGTATTGTCGGGCAGTCCATCGACAAATCCACCGACCCCGGTCGATGGCGTGACGCGCGGGCCCGGGCGGTGGCCATGAAGTACATGGTCATCTATCGAACCTTGGCCGATCCGGCCTATCTTGACCTATCGATTTACCCCGACGAGCGCCCAATGGGCAGCCTGTTCGCGTTCCCCGATCCCCTCGACGCCAACTACGGCCGAGGCGGATTGGCGCGCACCATGACCGCCCGCGGCTGGCTGAGCACATGGTCGGGGTTATCGAGCCACGCCAAGTTGGCCGACACCATGCCCCGCGTCACCGTGCCGACCCTCTTGGTCCACCCCACTGCCGATACCGAAATTCGGGTCTGGCAGGCGCAAGAGATTCGCGACAACGCCGGTGCCGCCGACACCACGTATATCGAAATGCCCGGCGCACCTCATTACCTCGAAGGTCATCGCCCTCAAGCCATAAACCACGTCGTCGAATGGATCTCGAAAAGATTCCCTTAACGGCACGGACAGTACGCAAGTTAAGCCAATTGTTGGCGAAGAGCCGTTTGGACCATAGGGAGCAGCCGAGGCTGTTTGTTACCGTTCGATCAACTTTCCAAACAACATAAAGGGCGGCATCATGCGTCGTGTAGTAGGTATTATCGGTGGGGTTTCCCTCGCCATCATTTCCACCCTGGGTTTCGCCCAGTCCGCCGGGGCCGAACCCGCCGGGATCTCCGTGAACCAATTCGAGGCTCCTATCTCCCTTGAGATTGGTGGCGTCGGCGTGTGTGATCCAGAGTCGCCGGGCAAGTGGGGTATCCGCTGGTACGCCACAACCACTGGTCGCGACGGCAGCACCGTGGTCGTTACCGTCAATAACGGCGGCGGCACGGCCACTGGTGGTGCTTTGAACGATTTTGAGACGACAGGAGTTACTATCGAAGGGCGGACCCCGTACACCCTCACGGCAGCCTCGGCCACCCTTGAGATCGGCTTCGTCATCACCCCCGACCTCCTGCCAAAGTTTGAAGAGGTATACGACCCCGGATACACGTACTCCGAGGAACTATTGAGCGATGTTATTGTCAAGCCGATCGATTGCGTGGCGCCGGCTGCACCTGGTATCGACATCGCCAAAAAGGTGAAAGTCGCGGGTTCGGGTGCGGCATTCACCGAGTCGACCGTGGCTGTTGCCGGCGAGGCTGTCGAGTGGCAGATCGTGGTCACGAACTCTGGTAACACCGACCTCACCGGCATCACGGTGGCCGACGTGTTGGTACCGGGGTGCAACGCCGCCGCCTTCGACCTACTCTCGACTACTTCGAGGACCATTAGTTGTTTGTCGACAAGCCTGGCGGTTGGGTTCACCAATACGGCCACGGTTAATGTCGGCGCCAGTACCGGAGGCACGAAGCCAGCTGCGAAGTCCGACACGGCTGCCGTGCTGGTGGTTGCCGCCCCGGTGACGCCAACGCCAAGCACGCCAACGCCAAGCACGCCGACGCCGACGCCGACGGTACTCGGCACGACCGTGCTGCCCGAGACAGGTGGCCCCGTCGGTTGGTTGGCCGCAACGGCGGCATTGATTGTAGTTTGCGGCGTGTCGATCATGTCGATGAGCCGCACCAGCCGTCGCCGCACGGTCGTGTAGTAACAGTCGTCGAACATCTGGCCCCCGGTTGTCGCCCAGCGCGACAACCGGGGGCCAGATGCCGTTTTCGCCCTCGTGCGGGCGTCTGACACGAATTGGCGCAACAGGGCGATAATGGCTACACTTTACTGGTCGTAGTCAGAGGTAACCCTCCAGCCACGAATAACTGATGTCCGTGTGTGCCCCGCTCTACGGGGGACCGCCCGGCAACTTCGCTCAACATGCTCTGTTGGCTTGCGCCCCCAGAGCATGCGTAATAGTCCGTCCGTTCGTAAGGAGAGCCGCTATGGCGACGAAAGCAATCGTCGGCGAGAAAATCGGCATGACCCAGGTCTGGGGTGACGATAATCGCGTCATTCCAGTAACAGTGCTGAAGGTTCAGCCTGCCCGAGTCGTGCAAGTTAAGACCTCCGAGCGTGATGGCTATACGGCCCTTCAGGTCACTTATGGCCAAAAAGATCCGCGCAAGCTCACCAAGCCCGAGGCCGGTCACTTCGCCAAGGCCGGCGTTCAAGCTGGCAGTAACCTGGTTGAGCTTCGGCTTGAGAATGTCGATGGCTTCACGGTCGGCGACACCATCGACGTCGATACCATGATTGCCGGGGAAATGGTCGACGTTACTGCCATCAGCCGTGGCAAAGGCTTCGCCGGTGCCATGAAGCGTCACAACTTCAAGGGCCAAGGCGCCAGCCACGGTAACCACAAGATGCACCGATCAGCGGGCTCCGTCGGCTCCTGTTCATTCCCTGGTCGAGTCTTCAAGGGCATCAAAATGGCCGGTCATATGGGCCATCAGCAGGTCACAACGCTCAACCTGGTCGTCGTCAAGTCCGATCCCGAGCGCAACTTGCTGCTCGTCCGGGGTGCCGTTCCCGGCCCCAACGGCGGTGTGGTAATCGTGCGAAATGCTGTGAAGGCCCCGAAGAAGAAGGGCGATAAGTAATGGCCAACGTACCTCTTATGTCGGGTAGTGGCGTAGCAACCGGCACGGTCGAACTGGCCGACACCATCTTTGGTCTGACGCCGAATGTCGCCTGCATGCACCAGGTTGTTGTGGCGCAATTGGCCCACCGTCGATCCGGCACCCAGAGCACCAAGACCCGGGCCGATGTCCGTGGCGGTGGTCGAAAGCCGTTCAAGCAGAAAGGCACCGGTAATGCCCGTCAGGGATCTACCCGTGCACCGCATTGGGTGGGTGGCGGTGTTGCGCTCGGTCCTAAGCCGCGCAAGTACTACCAAAAGACCCCCAAGAAGATGATCGCCCTGGCGTTGCGTTCGGCACTGTCCGACCGGGCCGCGAGCGACAAGGTCATCGTTGTCGATTCGTGGAACTTCGACACGCCTAGCACCAAGCAGGCCTCGGCCCTACTCACCAAGCTGGGAACATCGGGTCGAGTTCTTATCGTCGTCAACTCCCACGACGAGGCAGTAGCGAAGTCGTATCGCAACCTCCACAACGTTCAGGTCATCGAGCGAGGCGAACTGAACACCTACGACGTCTTATGCAACGACTACGTCGTCTTCAGCAACGAGACGCTTCCGTCCGGCGAGGGTGTAGCCCGCAAGGAGCGCACCGTGGTCGCCATGCCTGCAATTCGGGTGTCGAAGCCAAAGCCAGCCGAGTCAGCCCCCGTCGAGGTCGCACGTGCCGACACCCACCTCGAAGCCACGGTCACCCGCCGGGTAACGGTTCGCACCATTGTCGATGGCGTCGAACACGTCGAAGTCCGTGAGGAAACCGTCGAAACAGTAGACGCCGACTCCATTCCCGACTACAACCCCGACACGCTCGACACCACGGTCGTGCGCCGTGAGCGAACCGTTGTCGATGGCGAAATCACCAGTCAGTCCGAAACCATCACCACAGAGGATGGCGAAGCGTGAACGCTCGGGACATCATCATTGCGCCGATTGTGAGCGAGAAGAGCTACGGCCTGATCGAGCACGACGTTTATACCTTCCGAGTACACGGATCTGCGAGCAAGCCCGAAATCCGCGACGCCATCGTCAAGATCTTCGGCGTCAAGGTACTCAGCGTCAACACGCTGAACCGCAAGGGCAAGAAGGTTCGTTCCCGTAAGTCGAATCGCATGGGTTCTAAGCCCGACACCAAGCGTGCCATTGTCACTCTCGCTCCTGGCGAGCGTATTGATCTGTTCGAAGGGAGCTGATCGTGGGTATTCGTAAGCGTCTCCCAACCAGCGCCGGTCGCCGGTTCCAAACCGTGTCCGACTTCAAGGACATCACGAAGTCCACTCCCGAGAAGTCGCTGCTGTCGCCGGTGCCGAAGTCCGGTGGGCGTAACTCGTACGGCCGCATCACGGCTCGCCATCGTGGTGGTGGCCATAAGCGTCAGTACCGCCTGGTCGACTTCAAGCGGGTCAAAGATGGCGTTGTCGCCAAGGTCGCGGCCATCGAGTACGACCCGAACCGCACCTGTCGCATTGCGCTGCTCCACTACGCCGACGGAGAAAAGGCCTACATCTTGGCCCCGAAGAATCTCGGTGTCGGAGCACAGGTCCGAAGCGGTCAGGGCTCCGACATCAAGCCGGGCAACGCACTGCCGTTGCGGTACATCCCCGTCGGTACCGTTGTTCACAACGTCGAACTCCGCCCCGGTGGCGGTGGCAAGATGGGCCGCTCAGCCGGATCAGTCATCCAGCTCGTGGCCAAGGAAGGCGAATACGCAACCGTTCGACTCCCATCGAGCGAAATGCGCCGAGTGCCCATCGACTGCCGGGCAACCGTCGGCGAAGTCGGTAACTCCGAGCACGAGCTCATCAAGATCGGTAAAGCCGGTCGTAATCGTTGGAAGGGTGTGCGTGGCCAAACCCGTGGTGTGGCCATGAACCCCGTCGATCACCCTCACGGTGGTGGCGAAGGCAAGACCTCCGGCGGTCGGCACCCAGTGTCGCCGTGGGGCAAGCCCGAGGGCCGCACCCGTGACAAGACCAAGCCGTCACAGAAACTCATCGTCCGTCGCCGCCGTAGCGGCAGGGGCCGTAGGTAGGAGAGTGGATTGCCATGCCTCGTAGCCTGAAAAAAGGTCCGTTCATCGATGACCATCTACTCAAGAAGGTCGACGCCCAGAACGCTGCGAATCAACGCGGCGTAATCAAGACGTGGTCGCGTCGCTCGACAATTGTTCCGGAAATGGTGGGACACACCATTGCCGTGCACGACGGTCGAAAGCACGTTCCCGTGTATGTCACCGAAGCAATGGTCGGTCACAAACTCGGCGAGTTCGCTCCCACGCGTACCTTCCGGTACCACGGTGGCCAGGAAAAGAATGCAAAGGGACGTAAATGACCGGTCCAAAGCTGAACGAAGGCTCCCGTGTCGCCGGCGAGCGTACCGGCACCCGAGCATCAGCCAAGTACGTCGGCACATCGGCGTATAAGGCCCGTGAGGTGCTCGATCTGGTACGCGGGCTCGATGTAAAGCTGGCCGACGAAGTGCTCCAGTTCTCCGAGCGTGACATCGCCATCGTTATCCGCAAGGTCCTTGCGTCGGCGGTGGCCAACGCTCAGAACAACGACGGAATGGACCCTGACGAGCTGTATCTGTCGGCTTGCTTTGCCGACGAAGGCCCAACGGCCAAGCGCTTCCGCCCCCGAGCCCGAGGTCGAGCTGGCCACATTCGCAAGCGGTCATGCCATATCACTGTGGTGGTCGATCAACAGACCGACGCCATGTTGGCTCGCCGCAACGCCAAGGAGGAGGCTCGTGCCGCCAGCGGCGCACGTCCTCGACGTGGCGCTACACCGCAGGCCAGCCGTCGTGAGCGAGTTGCTCGTAGCCGGGCGGCTGTCGCCCCGGCACACGATCACGATCATGATCACGATCACGATCACGGTCATGATCACGACCATGACCATGCCGAGGTCGACGCAATCGAAACGACCGCGGTTGACGCCGGAACGGTCGACGTGTCGACCGACGAGAACGACGGCCGCATCAAGGGCAACGCCGACTCGATGCTGTATCACGTTCCGGGTAGCCGGTATTACGACGCTACCGAGGCCGAGGCATGGTTCGACTCGGTCGAAGAAGCAGAGGCGGCGGGCTATCGAGCTCCGGGCCAAAAGAGCGACGTAGCGTCGGAGGAGACCGAGTAATGGGACAAAAAGTCAATCCGTACGGTTTCCGCCTCGGTATCACCACCGATTGGAAATCCCGCTGGTTCTCCGAGCGAAAGTACAAGGAGTACCTGCTCGAAGACTGGAACATCCGTAAGTTCATCATGAACCTGCTTCCGCAGGCTGCCATCAGTCGTATCGAAGTCGAACGCACCAGCGACAAGCTCCGCGTCGACGTTCACACCGCTCGACCAGGCATCGTGATCGGCCGCCGTGGCGCCCAAGCCGATGAGCTTCGTACCGGCCTTACCAAGATCACCGGCAACAACAAGGTGCAGCTCAATATCGTCGAGATCAAGGTTCCCGAGCTCGACGCTGCCCTCATCGCCCAGGGCGTAGCCGACCAGCTTGCTGGCCGAATCGCCTTCCGTCGGGCTATGAAGCGAGCAGTGCAGAACGCCCAGAAGGCCGGCGCCCTTGGTATCCGAGTGCAATGCTCCGGTCGTCTCGGCGGTGCCGAAATGAGCCGCACCGAGTGGTATCGAGAAGGCCGAGTGCCCCTCCATACGCTTCGTGCCGATATCGACTACGGCCTACGTGAGGCCAAGACAACCTATGGCCGAATTGGTGTCAAGGTCTGGATCTACAAAGGCGACATCGTGCCCTACAAGGCACAGGTTGAAGACAGAGAAATGCGCGAAGCCGCCATGGCTGTCGGTGAACCTACCGGCCCCGGTGGACGGCGAGTCGTATCGTCGGCCGGCCGTCGGGTGCAAGGTGGCGAGGACCTACCTACCGAGATCACTCCACTGCTGAAGGAAGCCGATCCCGATATCGAGAAGCTTCTGGCCGAAGAAGAAGAAATCGAGCGCCGTACTCGCGGCAACAGCACCGAGCCCTTGCACTTCCGGGCGGAGGATTAAACCATGTTGATGCCACGCAAGGTTGCGCACCGTAAGCACCATCGCGGTCGAATGAAGGGTGAATCCAAGGGAGGTACCGAGATTTCGTTTGGCGATTACGCCATCCAAGCCTTGGAGCCTGGTTGGGTCACCGCCCGTCAGATCGAAGCCGCTCGTATCGCCATGACCCGCCACATCAAGCGTGGCGGCAAGGTCTGGATCACGGTTTTCCCCGATAAGCCCGTTACGGCCAAGCCAGCCGAAACCCGCATGGGTTCTGGCAAGGGAAACCCGGAATTCTGGGTAGCCGTGGTTAAGCCCGGTCGCATCATGTTCGAACTGTCGTACCCCAACGCCGAGATTGCCCGTCAGGCCATGGAGCGCGCCGTACAGAAGCTGCCGATCAAGGCCCGTGTTATCACCCGTGAGGAACTGTTCTGATGCCTAACAAACTCATGGCCGAACTCACCGAACTATCCGTAGCCGACCTAGTCCAGGCGTTGGAAGACGCCAAAGACGAGTCAATCAAGCTTCGGTTCCGCAACGCCACAGGGTCCCTCGACAGCTCGGCACGCCTTGGTGACCTGCGTCGACAGGTCGCCCGTATCCATACCGTTCTGCGCCAGCGAGAAATTGCCGCAGCTGAGGGGAGTAAGTGATGGCTGACGAAACAGTTTCCGACACGTCAGACGACCGCAACGCCCGCAAGATCCGCGAGGGGATTGTGGTGTCCGCAAAGATGGACAAGACGGCAGTCGTCGCCGTAATCGAGAAGGTGCGGCACCCGAAGTACGGCAAGTTCCTGCAGCGCACCAAGAAGTTCTATGCGCACGACGAGACCAACGACGCCAAGGTCGGCGACCGGGTCCGTGTTATGGAAACCCGGCCATTGTCCAAGCTCAAGCGCTGGCGCTTGCTCGACATTGTGGAGAGGGCGAAGTAACCCATGATCCAGCAAGAATCCCGACTCCGGGTGGCTGACAACAGTGGAGCCAAAGAGGTCCTCTGTATCAAGGTGCTCGGCGGAACCCGCCGCCGATACGCCACCATTGGCGACATCTTCGTAGCGACTGTGAAGGATGCAATTCCTGGTGCCGCCGTCAAGAAGGGCGACGTCGTCAAGTGCGTCGTCGTGCGCGTCAAGAAAGAGCGCCGCCGTCCCGACGGCAGCTACATACGTTTCGACGAGAACGCTGCCGTCCTCATCAAGGACGATCAGTCGCCTCGTGGGACCCGAATCTTTGGACCGGTTGGCCGCGAGCTTCGCGACAAGAAGTTCATGCGTATTGTTTCGCTCGCCCCGGAGGTGATCTGACATGAAGCTCAAGAAAGGTGACCGTGTCATCGTTCTCACGGGTAAAGACAAGGGTAAGGAAGGCGTCATCGCGTCGGTCATGCCCAAGGTTGGCAAAGTCACTGTCGAAGGCGTGAACTTGGCCCGCAAACATCAAAAGTCCATTAGCGCCATGAAGCCTGCCGGCATTGTCGACAAGCTCATGCCGTTCGATGCGTCGAATGTCGCCATCGTGTCGCAGGGCAAGCCCAGCCGAGTTGGTTACCGCTTCCAAGAAGATGGAACCAAGATCCGCATCGCTACTCGCACTGGGGAGGTCCTGTCATGACTGTGGCAACCACGCAACGACCGAGGCTCAAACAAAAGTATGACAACGAAGTTCGAGCCGCTCTCCTCGAGACACTCGGGCTGTCGAACACCATGCAGGCGCCGCGGCTCGAAAAGATCGTCGTCAACGCTGGCGTCGGTCGTGCTGCTCAGCAAGGTTCATTACTCGAACTTGCGGTTGCCGACCTCGTCCTGATCACTGGTCAAAAGCCGGTCATCACCAAGGCCACAAACTCCATCGCTGCATTCAAGTTGCGCGAGGGTCAATCAATCGGCGCCAAGGTGACCTTGCGTGGCGACCGCATGTGGGAATTCCTCGATCGGCTCATCGCCGTTTCGATTCCCCGAATCCGTGACTTTCGTGGGCTGAGCCCGTACAGCTGGGACGGCCGAGGCAACTACACCTTTGGTGTGCGTGAGCAGATCATCTTCCCCGAGATCGATTACGACAAGGTCGATGTGTCACGGGGTATGGACATCACGATCGTTACAACAGCGGTCAACGATGCTCAGGGTCGAGCGTTGCTCGATGCTTTCGGCTTCCCGTTCAAGAAGGAAGAAGATGCTGGTCCTCGACCAAAGAAGGCTAAGCGTCGCGGACCTGTCCGTGGCGGCCCCCGGAAATCTGCGGCCAAAGCCGCCAAGAAGAAGTGACGCGCTGAGAGGCTGATGTAGACATGGCAAAAAAAGCTTTGATCGAGAAGCAGCAGCGCAAGCCGAAATACAAGGTGCGCGCCTATACCCGGTGTAAGCGCTGCGGTCGTCCGCGCGCCGTGTTCCGGCAGTTCAACCTTTGTCGTATCTGCCTTCGCGAGATGGTGCATGCCGGCGAAGTTCCCGGTGTTACCAAGGCCAGCTGGTGAGGAGGGCGATTCTATGACAATGACCGATCCAATCGCCGACATGCTTACGCGTATTCGCAACGCAAATACGGCCAAGCACGACGAGGTAAAGATGCCGTCTTCCAAGCAGAAGGTTGCGCTTGCGCACATTCTGCAAAAGGAGGGCTACATCGGTAGCTTCGACGTCGAGCCGGCGCCCAAGGGCCCCGGAAGCATTCTCACGGTGCAAATGAAGTACAGCCCCGATCGCAGCCGCACTATCCAAGGTCTGCGTCGAGTCTCCAAACCCGGACTGCGCAAGTACGTGCAGGCCGATACCGTTCCTCGAGTGCTCGGCGGCCTTGGTGTCGCTGTTCTCTCGACCAGCCTTGGGCTCATGACCGACCGAGAAGCGCGCAAGCGTAAAGTCGGCGGCGAAGTCCTCTGTTTCGTCTGGTGATGTGACATGTCCCGAATCGGAAAATCCCCCATCGACGTGCCAGGTGGCGTCGACGTCAACCTCAGTGAGCGTGACGTAACCGTCAAGGGTCCTGGCGGAACGCTGACTCGCACCCTGCCCGGATCCATAACGGTTCGCCAACACGGCAACCAACTGCTCGTTGAACGGCCCGACGATGAGCGACAGAACAAGGCCCTTCACGGTCTCACGCGTTCGCTTGTCGCCAATATGGTCACTGGCGTGACGACGGGTTTTGCGAAGGAACTCGAGATCGTGGGTGTTGGTTACCGAGCCGAAGCTCAAGGTCCAAGCAAACTTCGCCTTGCACTCGGCTTTAGCCATCCCGTCCTGATCGACGCTCCTGAGGGCATCACATTCGAGGTCCCGCTACCCACACGAGTAATCGTGAAGGGTATTGATAAGGAAGCTGTCGGCCAGATTGCCGCCAACATCCGTGCCATCCGCAAGCCCGAGCCCTACAAGGGTAAAGGCGTCAAGTATGTCGGCGAGCGCATCTTGCGCAAGGCCGGCAAGACCGGGAAGAAGTAAGTCTTATGAGTGCTTCAAACAGCCGAATGGTAGGCCGTCAGCGTCGCCACTTCCGCGTTCGCAAAAAGGTCGAAGGCACCGCTACCCGTCCGCGGTTGGCAGTGTTTCGGTCGTCCAAGCACCTCGTGCTCCAGGTGATCGACGATCTCACCGGACGCACCCTGGCTGCGGCCTCTACCCACGAGCCTGCACTGAAGTCTGCCGGCTCGACCGGGAGCGTTGCTGCTGCAACCCGTGTTGGCACCGCAGTAGCCGAGCGCGCCAAGGCAGCAGGAATCGACAAGGTTGTCTTCGATCGCGGTGGTTTCGACTACCACGGTCGTGTAGCTGCGGCCGCTCAGGCCGCTCGTGACGCAGGACTGGAGTTCTGATGGCTGTTGATATGGCAAACCTTCGCGAATCGAGGGTGATCACCATCAATCGTGTCGCCAAGGTCGTCAAGGGTGGTCGACGCTTCAGCTTCACCGCCCTGGTGGTCATCGGTGACGGTGCAGGCCATGTTGGTCTGGGCTATGGCAAGGCCAAGGAAGTTCCCTTGGCCATCCAGAAGGGCACTGAAGAGGCTCGCAAAAACATTTTTGCCGTTGCCCTCGCTGGTTCAACCATCACCCACCTCATCTACGGCGAGCAAGGCGCCGGCCGCGTGCTGCTCAAGCCCGCCGCTCCTGGTACCGGTGTTATCGCAGGTGGCGCGGCTCGAATCATTCTTGAAGAAGCCGGCGTTCACGACGTGCTGTGCAAGTCGCTTGGTTCCAGCAATGCCATCAACGTGGCTCGCGCCACGATCGACGGGCTTCGCAGCTTGCAACGTCCCGATGTCGTCGCGGCTCGCCGTGGTCTCCCGGCTGACTCGTTCGTGCCCAAGGGCCTGCTACGTGCCTACACCGAGAGCGAAAAAGGCACCCGAGAGGTTCACTCATGAGCGATCTACTCGTAACGCAAATCCGTTCGAAAATTGGATGCAAGCCAAAGACAGTTGGCACGCTTCGTGCCCTTGGTCTTCGCGGCATCGGCAAGTCGAATGTTCTCCCCGATCGTCCCGAGATCCGAGGCATGCTGGCGCGTGTATCTCACCTGGTGACGGTCGAATCGGTCGAAGGGAAATAACGCCATGCGCGTGGATGAACTTAAGCCAGCTGAAGGCTCTAACCGGCCTATCAAGCGAGTCGGCCGTGGCGTCGGCGGTAAGGGCGGCAAGACTGCCGGCCGTGGTACCAAGGGCCAGCAGTCCCGTGGCCGCGGCAAGGTAGCGCGTGGTTTCGAAGGTGGCCAGATGCCGCTCAAGCAACGTGTTCCAAAGCTCAAGGGCTTCAACAACCCATTCCGTATCGAGTATCAGGCGATTAACCTCGACGTACTCGATGCTTGCGGCGAGAACGACATCACACCGTCGACACTGTTCTCCAAGAGCCTCAGCCACAAAGGTGCGCTCTTGAAGGTTCTTGGGCGGGGCCAGATCACCCGGCCTGTCAAGGTGTCGGCCCATGCCTTCTCCGAGACAGCAAGCGCGGCCATTATCGCCGCGGGCGGTAGCATCGAGCTCGTCCCGTTGCCATACGGCGACCGCCGGCCCCCTGCCAAGGGCAACCAGTTCACGAACCGCTAGTCGGTTATACCCTTACCCCTACCCCAGCACGAGAAAGCGAGCGTGGCGTGCTCTCGAGCATCAAGAACGTCTTCAAGATCGCCGATCTTCGCAAGAAAATCATTTTCACCCTGGCCATGGTGGCGTTGTACCGACTCGGTGCACACATCCCGGTCCCGGGTATCGACCGTGTGGCTGTCAAGCAGTTCGCCGAGCAGTCCCAAGCGCAAGGGACCCTCGGGTTCCTGAACTTGTTCTCCGGTGGTGCGCTCAGCCAGTTCGCCATCTTTGCGTTGGGGATCATGCCGTACATCACGGCGTCGATCATCATGCAGATCCTCGGCGTTGTCATTCCCAAGCTCGAAGAATGGCAAAATCAGGGAGCGGTCGGTCAACGCAAGATCACTCAGTGGACCCGCTACGTCGGCATTGCCATTGCGCTGCTGCAAGCATCAGGACTCACATTCCTGTTTGGTCGAGGCAACGGTGCGGCCCTCCTTGGCGGCCAAAACGCCCCTAACATTGTGTTGCTACCCGGCTTCCCGCTGCTTCGGGTGCTTTTGGTCATCGCCACGTTGACCGCTGGTACCGCGCTGTTGATGTGGATGGGTGAACTGATAACCCAGCGCGGCATCGGTAACGGCATGTCGATTGTGATCTTTGCGTCAGTGGTGAGCCGTCTGCCGTTCGACTACTACCGAATTCTGCAAGAGAAGAAATGGATCATCTTCGTACTGCTTGTGATGATCTCGCTCGTTACCCTGGTCGCAATCGTCTTTATCGAAAACGGGCAACGTCGGGTGCCTGTGCAGTTTGCGAAGCGGGTCGTCGGACGAAAGATGTACGGCGGGCAGAGCACATACATTCCGCTGAAGGTCAACCAGGCCGGCATCATCCCTATCATCTTCGCCAGTTCCATCTTGTTGCTTCCTGCCCTGCTCGTGAACCTGTTCCAATGGACGGGTTTCCAGGAGTTCGTTGACACGTACATCCTCGATACGGGGAACTGGGCCCACATCATCATTTACGGCCTCATGATCATTGCGTTCGCCTACTTCTACAACGCCATCGCGTTTGATCCGGTCAAGCAGGCCGACCAGATTCGCAAGCAGGGTGGCTTCATCCCCGGTATTCGGCCCGGAGCGCAGACCGAAACCTACCTGGCCCGATTGCTCAACCGAATAACGCTTCCTGGGGCACTGTTCATCGCGGCCGTTGCGCTCCTTCCGTCGATTGTGTTGGCCTTTGGCAACGTGCGTAACTTCCCGTTCGGTGGCACCACGGTATTGATCGCCGTTGGCGTGGCCCTCGAAACCATGAAGCAGGTTGACGCCCAGTTGATGCTTCGCAACTACGAGGGCTTCCTGAAGTGATTGTTCGGCCGCCACGAAGCGCCTGGCTTCAGCGGTGACAACTACAGTCCTCGCCATGGTGATCGTTTCGTGATTCCTGGGGCCCGACTCATCATCCTTGGTCGGCAGGGCTCCGGCAAGGGCACGCAGTGCACCCGGCTGTCGCACCACTATGCGGTTCCGCATATTTCCACCGGCGATATCTTGCGCGCCGCAGTCGCCGAACGAACTGAGCTCGGGGTGCGCGCTCAAGAGATCATGGAGTCGGGCGGACTTGTCTCCGACGAAATCATGATCGGCATTGTCGATGAACGCTTGTCGCGTCCCGACGCCCGAGGGCGAGGATGGCTGCTCGACGGTTTTCCCCGAACCGTGCCCCAAGCCGAGGCATTGGGTGCCCTGACAGCACGTTCCCCGGTTGACGCCGTCATCGATCTCGACGTGCCGCGCGAATTGGTGCTGGCTCGCCTGACCGTCCGACGCTTTTGTCGCGACTGCCAGACCAACTACATCGACTCGGGTCGGGAACGTCAGCCGTGGACCTGTGACGTTTGCGGTGGCGACGTGATTGCCCGAGACGATGACAAACCAGCGGCAATCAATCGGCGGCTCGACCTGTACGAGGAGCAAACACGGCCGCTGCTCGACTACTACCAGGGGTATGGCTTACTGACCGTTGTGAATGGTGTTGGTGATCCGAACGATGTGTACGCCAGAGTGATCGCCGCTGTGGACCGAACGAAGAAACGGCTGGCGAACGGATGACGCCTTTCTTGAGACTTGGCGGGTTACCTCTGCAGTTGGTAGCATGGTGAGCCGCCTCATTGGCACCCTAGTGTGGTGCTCGGCGACTACCCCCTTGTCTCTCTCCGAGGAGTATTGCCCTGCCTAAGCAAAAAGACGATGCGATCGTGCTGGAAGGGACCATTCAAGAGTCTCTTCCGAATGCCGTGTTCCGAGTTGAACTGGAGAACGGCCACAAAGTTCTCGCCCATATTTCAGGCAAGATGCGTACTCACTACATCCGCATCCTGCCGGGCGATCGTGTCCAGGTAGAGCTCACTCCGTACGACCTCAACCGTGGTCGTATTACGTACCGCTACAAATAGCCCTTTAGTCAAAGCCGAAAGACAACTCGATGAAGGTCAAGCCCAGCGTGAAGCCCATTTGCGACAAGTGCAAGGTCATTCGACGGCACGGTCGTGTCATGGTTATTTGCACAACGCCCAAGCACAAGCAGCGCCAGGGCTGAGGAAGGTACACATCCATGGCACGTATTGCTGGAATCGACATCCCGCGTGAAAAGCGGCTGGAGATTAGTCTTACCTATATCTTCGGAGTTGGTAAGCCCACCTCCCAGAAGATCTGCTCAGACACTGGTCTCGACCCCAATCAGCGGGTTCGCAACATGACCGAGGCTGAAGTCGACCTTATCCGCAAGTGGATCGACACCAACCTCACTGTCGAAGGCGACCTGCGCCGAGAGATCTCCCAGGACATCAAGCGCAAGATCGAAATTGGTTGTTACCAAGGCATCCGCCACCGTAAGGGCCTGCCCGTCCGGGGCCAGCGCACTCGTACCAACGCTCGTGGCCGTAAGGGACCAAAGCGAACCGTTGCCAACAAGAAGAAGGCTGTGAGGAAGTAAACCATGGCGAAGCCAAAGCCGGGCGGCCGACGCCCCCGCAAAAAAGAGCGAAAGAACGTCGCCTACGGGGTCGTGCACATCAAGAGCTCGTTCAACAACACCATCGTGTCGATTACCGATGCCACCGGCAACGTGATCTCGTGGGCCTCAGCTGGCAACGTGGGCTTCAAAGGCTCGCGCAAGTCAACGCCGTTCGCTGCCCAGATGGCAGCCGAGAAGGCAGGCCGCGCAGCAATGGAGCATGGCCTTCGCAAGGTTGAAGTTCTGGTCAAGGGTCCCGGATCCGGCCGCGAGACCGCTATTCGTTCTATTCAGCAGTTGGGCATCGAAGTGTCGGGCATCAAGGATGTAACTCCTGTGCCTCACAACGGTTGCCGCCAGCCAAAGCGTCGGAGGGTCTGACATGGCTCGGTATACCGGTCCCGTTTGTCGTTTGTGTCGCCGTGAGCGCACCAAGCTCTTCTTGAAGGGCACCAAGTGCGACACGATGAAATGCCCAATGGAGCGTCGTCCGTTCCCGCCAGGTGATCACGGCCGTAGCCGTCGCCAGCAGGGTTCGGAGTATCTAACGCAGCTTCGTGAGAAGCAAAAGGCCCGTCGTATCTATGGCCTTATGGAAAAGCAGTTCAAGAAGACCTACACCGAGGCCGTGCGCCAGGCAGGGCCATCGGGCGAGAACCTGCTTCGCCTTCTGGAAGTTCGACTCGACAACGTGTCATTCCGCGCCGGTTGGGGTGCTAGCCGCTCCCAGGCTCGCCAACTCGTTCGCCACGGCCACATTCGTGTCAATGGCAAGCGGGTCACCATTCCGAGCTATCAGGTGCGCAAGGGCGAGGTAGTCACACTGTCCGAGAAGGCGAAGGCGATGATCGTCGTTCGTCAGAACATGGACACCCTTGACCGTCAGCTTCCTGGTTGGCTCGATGCCGGCGACGGTGGCCAGTCAGTAACCGTGCGAGACATTCCACAGCGCGCCCAGATCGATATTCCGGTCCGAGAGCAGCTCATCGTCGAGCTCTACTCCAAGTAAAACGAGGTCGACATGCTTGTCATCCAACGCCCTGTCGTCGAGGCAATCGGCGAACCAGAAGGAAACCGTCAGAAGTTTTCGATCGGACCACTCGAACCAGGTTTCGGGTTCACGATCGGTAACTCCTTACGTCGAACACTGCTTTCGTCCATTCCCGGCGCCGCAATCACGACCGTTCGGTTCGATGATGCGCTCCACGAATTCGACACCATCCCCGGTATCGCCGAGGACGTCACCGACATCATTTTGAACTTGAAAGACATTGTTGTGGTCTCCCATTCGGATGATCCCATCATTGTTCGTCTCGACGTTCGGGGACCGGCCGATGTTCGCGCCGGAGACATTCGGTTACCTGCCGATCTCGAGATCCTCAACCCTGAACAGCGAATTGCCAGCATCAACACCAAGGGTCGACTCGCTGTTGACCTCACGGTCGAGGCCGGCCGCGGGTATATGTCGGCCGATCGTGATGCCAGCACACGCACCATCGGTATCATCCCGATCGACGCCATCTTCTCGCCGGTGCGCCGAGTGACGTTCGCTGTTGAACCCACCCGTGTCGAGCAGAGCACCAACTACGACCGCCTCATCCTCGATGTCGAGACCGACGGCTCTATTGCGCCGAAGGACGCACTTGCCTCGGCAGGCGCAACGCTGCGCTCGCTCGTCGACTTGGTCGCTGGAATGAGCGAGACCGCACCACGTCTCGAACTTGGTGAAATCGCCGGTGCCAGTTCCACGTCGCCTGACCTTGAACTACCCATCGAAGACCTCGATCTGTCTGAGCGTCCTCGCAACTGCCTCAAGCGGGCCCAGGTGAACACCATTGGTGAACTCCTCACCCGCAACGAGGAAGATTTGCTCAACATCACTAACTTCGGTCAGAAGTCGCTCGATGAGGTGAAGGCCAAGCTCGATGAGCGCGGTCTTCAGCTCCGCAGCTGACATAGGGAGAATCCGTCATGCCAGCAACACCTAAGAAATCAAAGCGCTTCGGCGGCTCGGCTGCTCACCAGCGGCTCATGCTTGCCAACCTGTGTGCGTCGCTGTTTGCAGCCGAAGGGATCGTCACGACCGAGGCGAAGGCCAAGGCCATTCGTCCGATCGCCGAGAAACTCATCACCAAGGCCCGCAAAGCTGGCGAGGGCGACCCAATGCGAGTGCATCGGATTCGCTCCATCCAGTCGTATCTCGGCGACATCGAAATGACCCACAAACTGGTCAACGACGTTGCGCCTCGATATGCCGATCGACAGGGCGGCTATACCCGCATCCTGAAGCTCGGCCCTCGCCATGGTGACAACGCACCTATGGCGCGCATCGAACTGGTGTGACCCCAACCGAGTTGGGCATCACCGAGCAGAGCTCGAACCCCAAAGTAGCCACCAGCAGCTTGGTGGACCCAGGAGCGGCGCCCGAGGCGCCGCTCCACCGCGTTACGGGGGCGGGCACCGGGCGCGTGAAGATGGTGCTGGGCTACGACGGTGGCGCGTTTCACGGCTTCGCAACAAACGCTGGCGTCGCGACCGTTTCAGGAACGCTCGGGGCGGCCTTAGAACGAGTGCTGCGGATTCCTGTCGTAGTGACCGGGGCAGGTCGTACTGACGCTGGCGTGCATGCGTGGGGGCAGGTGGTGTCCTTCGACGCTGCGTCTGGCACTGACCTCGTGCGTCTTCAGCGCAGCCTCAACGGGCTCTGTGCGCCGACGATTGTGGTTCGCAGCGCCGAGTGGTGCGACGACGACTTCAGCGCTCGGTTCTCGGCTACGTCACGCCGGTATCGATACACGATTCTGAATCGAGCGTTGCCAAGCCCATTTCTCGCTGCGACTACCTGGCATGTGCCTCACGCCCTTGCGTTCCATCAACTGGAACTCGCAACACTCCCGTTCATTGGCGAGCATGACTTCTCGGCGTTTTGCAAGCGTCCCAAGAGCGACGAGCCGGTCTCGCTTGTACGACGTGTGCTGAGCGCTACCTGGTCGGCGCTCGACGATGACCTTGTCTGCTTCGAGATTGTCGGGAGCGCCTTTTGCCACAACATGGTCCGATCAATCGTCGGCACACTCGTCGATGTGGGCCTCGGAAAACTGCTTGCTGATGACATGCTCGACATCATTGGGTCGCTCGACCGGTCGAGAGCGGGCCAGGTAGCCCCGCCCCATGGTCTGTGTCTCTGGGAGGTCGGCTACGATGGGACCCGGTTGCGTTTGCCGCTGACGCCTAATTCGCCCTAACCTGTACAGGTTGGTTTGTCGGCCCCCGTGGGTCGACCGACGGAAAGTCGTTCTCATGCGTACGTATTCTCCAAAAGCTAGCGAAGTGACCCGCGCCTGGCACGTAGTCGACGCCGAAGGCCTGGTGCTCGGTCGCCTCTGCACCGAGGTCGCTCGGGTGTTGCGCGGCAAGCACAAGACTATGTTCGCTCCCCACATGGACACTGGCGATCACGTCATTATCATCAACGCCTCCAAGATCGTGCTCACCAAGGGCAAGGCCGACAAGAAGGAAGTGTTCAGCTACTCCGGGTATCCCGGTGGCTTGAAGCGCGAGACCTACGCCCACTTCCTTGACCGCAAGCCCGCCGACGCCGTTCGTAACTCCGTCGCTGGCATGGTGCCCAAAGGTCCGCTCGGTCGTCAGATCATGACCAAGTTGCAGGTATACCCCGGCCCCACGCATCCTCACGCTGCGCAGATGCCAACCGTTCTTGAATTCGCCCACGCTCGGGCCCGCTGACCGAAAGCCGATTGCCAACCATGTCTCAGCCTCTCGTTCAGTCCACCGGTCGTCGTAAAGAAGCCGTCGCTCGTGTCCGTCTACGCCCCGGCGCAGGCAAGGTTTCCGTAAACGGTCGCGCCTTCGACGATTACTTCCCGATGGCTACCCAGCGAATGTTGGTTACCGAAGGTCTTCGTATCACCAGCACCGAAGAGACGTACGACGTCGATGCCACCATGCACGGCGGCGGCATTACGGGTCAGGCCGGAGCCCTGCGTATGGCTATCGCCCGTGCGCTCATTGAACTCGACCCCGAACAGCGTGGAGCCTTGAAGAAGGCCGGCCTGCTCACGCGTGACTCACGGGCCAAGGAATCGAAGAAGTACGGCCTTAAGAAGGCCCGTAAAGCACCGCAGTACTCCAAGCGCTAAGCAGCAGCGAGCGGGGCGGCTCTCATGCGCTTTGGCACCGATGGCGTGCGAGGTGTGGCCAATACGGCCCTCACCCCCGAGTTTGCATTGGCGCTTGGCCGTGCGGTCGCACGTGTTCTCAATCCCGGCCAGGTAGTAGTCGGGATGGACACGCGCATCTCAGGACCACTACTCGAGTCGGCCTTCGCCGCAGGTTTGGCCTGCGAGGGAGTCGACGTGTTGCGTCTGGGCGTCGTTGCGACCCCGGCGGTAGCGTTCGTGGCCGAAACATTGGGTGCTGCGGGTGCCATGATTTCCGCCAGCCACAATCCCTTCGCCGATAACGGCATCAAGGTCTTTGGTGTGGGTGGCAGAAAGCTTGCTGATGACGTGGAATCGGCAATCGAGGCTCAACTTGTCGACCTTGGTGCGCCGACGCTGTCTGGCTCGCACGTGGGCCGCATCATGTCAGCCACCCAATACATTGACGGGTACGAGACGCATGTGACCGACTCGCTCGCTGGCCGCCGATTGGACGGTCTGCGCATCGTTGTCGACGCTGCACATGGTTCGGCTTCGCCGTCAGCCGGGCGCATTCTGCGAAAGCTCGGAGCGGTGGTAACCGAGGTGGGTTGCTCGCCCGACGGAATCAACATCAACGACCACTGTGGCGCCACCCACCCTGCTCATCTGTCGGCGGTAGTCATCGAGCTTGGCGCCGAGTTGGGGCTAGCTCTCGACGGCGACGCCGACCGTCTTATCGCCGTTGACGAAAACGGTGCGACAGTCGACGGCGACCACATCATGGCCATTCTCGCCCGGGACATGCACGAGCGCGGTACATTGCGTCACGACACCGTGGTCGTAACCGTAATGACTAACCTCGGGTTCCGGCAGGCCATGGGGGCCATCGGCATCGCGGTGATCGATACGCCCGTTGGCGATCGGTACGTGCTCGATGCTCTCGATGCCGGAGGGTTCTGTATCGGAGGCGAACAAAGCGGTCACGTCATCTTGAGGGACCTCGCGTCGACCGGCGACGGGCTTCTTGTGGGCCTGGCGCTGTGCGATGTGGTTCGTCGGTCCGGTCGGTCACTCGCAGATCTTGCGGCATCGTCGATGACTCAACTTCCCCAACTGCTAGTAAACGTTCGACTTGCCGAAAAGGATCCAACGATCCTCGACCGGCTTGCCCCGACGATCCGGATGGTCGAGGCCGAACTGGGCGCGAACGGTCGAGTGCTTGTACGAACAAGTGGCACTGAACCGCTTCTGAGAGTGATGGTGGAAGCACCAACGGCGAATGATGCAAACGACGCTGTTCTTCGCATCATCGACGCACTAGGTTCGCCGAAACTTCAATAACTTTCACCTAGAGGACAATCAAAACATGAAACGACTAGCGGCACTCGGTGTCTTGTTTGTTAGCGCGCTTGTACCAACATCTCGAGCTGGTGCCGATATCACCAGCGTGAACTCCAACATTGCTTACAGCGAGACCGTGACCTGCGCTACCGACTCGTACAGCGTGCGGGCCAATGCGACAGGGGCTTCAGCATCTGGCGGACTGCAGTTTGCCATCGACTCCACCGACGCGCCAGGAACAACCACCGTGCGAACCGGGCCAATATCGATCAACCCGGCCGCAGGCAACGTCAAGAGCTCTACCTTTGGAGCCGTCAACGACGCATACACCTTTGTATTGAGCGATACCTCGGCAGCGGTCGGTCCCGCTCCAATATTCGTGAAGATCGTGCAGAAAATGGACGCTTGCCCGCGGTATCTCCCGGACTTCGGCGCTACATATTCGCCCATCACGCCCCGTCGGGCGCTCGACACCCGCAGCGGAGCTGGTCAGACCGGCTACTCGGGTGCCAAGCCGGCAGCCGGTGCGCTCCTGAACCTTCCGCTGACCGGCTTCGTTCCCGTCGAGGCAGTCGCGGTGGCGCTCAACGTCACCGCTGTCGAGACAACCGGCGCCGGCTTTGTCCAGGTAGTTCCAAAGGGCGCCAACACTATCGGCCAATCGTCGAACATCAATGCCGTGAGTGCAAACCAAACGATTGCCAACTCGGTGATCTCACCCATCGGCGCTGATCGCTCGGTTTCGCTGTACACGGCGGCTGGAACCCATCTCCTTGCCGATGTTGTCGGCTACTTCCAGGACACCTGGTCAGGCCAGACCTCGGGCCGCTATCGCGGGCTTGGTGTACCAACCCGCGTGCTCGACACCCGGTCGTCATCACCCAAGAACTATTCCGGCCCATCACCAGCCGCCGGTAGCAGCGTCACGGCGTCGGTGCTGGGGCTTGGACTGCCTGCTGGTCAGGTTTCAGCGGCCATCGTCAACGTCACCGCAGTGAACGCCCAACCCGGCTTTGTCCAGGTCGCCGCCGGTGGGGCCCTCGTTCCCGGGGCAACGTCGAGCCTTAACGTCGAGTTCAGTGGCCAAACTATTCCGAACATGGTGGTCGCACCGGTGTCTGCGGCCGGCACAATCGAGATCTACTCCGCGGGTGGCGGCGACCTTCTCGTCGACGTCATTGGGCTCTTTACCGGGGAAACCACGCCGGCACCAGCCAACAACGGCGGCCGCTTCCATGCGCTCACACCCGAACGCGTGCTCGACACCCGATTGGATTTCGCTACCAACTGGACCATCACCGATCAGGGAGGCAAGCCAGTCGCCGGGCAGCAGGTTCCCATTGTGTTTCGTCGACTTCCAAACACCACCGCCGCGGTCCTCAGCAACATCACCGCTACTGACGTAACCGCCGCTGGCTTCATCCAGGCAGCTGCTCGGGCAACGCTCACCCCAGGTGCCTCATCCAACCTCAACCCGGTCGGCGGCCAGACCATCGCAAACTCTGCTGTAGTGCCGGTCGACTCCCAAAAGTCCGTAGCTGTCTTCACGCAGTCCGGCACGCACCTTGCCGTCGACCTCGCCGGGTACTTCACGATCTAGTGCAATAACCGTCGGTAGGGCGGCCCGATAGGTCGGGCTGCCCTACCGACTTTGCAGGCTCCTCCCTAGACTGACTCGCCTATGTGCGGAATCGTCGCTTTACTAGGTGCAAAATCACAACGCACGGTTCCGACCGTGGCCGAGATCGTCGAAAGCCTCGACCTCGCCGCGGCGTTGGCCGGATCCATCGACGTTGCTGCCGTTCAACAAGCAGCCGATCATGTGGAGACGGCCAACCGTCTCCTGTACGGACGACCTGGCATTCATGCCCTGATCGCCAACGCTGAGCTCGCAACGGCTGTGCGGGCTCGCCTCGACCAGCTTGGCGTCTGGGTCTCGCAACTTGAGTTGTCGCTCGAACGCGAGGCCGACAACGTTGACATCGACGTTGAACAGGTCAATGCAGGACTCGTCCGGCTCAAGGACGCAATCTGGTCGGTCCGTAATGACCGACTACGTGCCGGTGCGGCCGTTGCTGATCTTGCCGGGCGTGACGCGGGCGAGGCGGCCGTCGATGCATTCGCGCTCGTGCAAATGACCCTGTCGTCCCTCGATCGACTCGAAGTCCGTGGTCGTGACTCGGCTGGCATCCACCTGTTCGTTCACAAACACGGCCTTGATGCAGCAAGCGCAACCGTCCAAGCGTTGCTTGCCGGTCGCTGCGACAACACGCTGTTCACGAACAATGCGGTTCGAGTAGCTGGCGACTGTTTGAGCTTTGTCTACAAAGCAGCCGCCGAGATCGGCGAACTTGGCGACAATACCCGGGCGCTGCGCGGCGCAATGCGAGCCGACACGTTGCTTCACATGGCCCTGGCCAACAGCGAGGCCACCGTCGCCGTCCTCGCCCACACCCGGTGGGCATCGGTCGGCATTGTTTCGGAACCCAATGCGCATCCTCTCAATCACGAGGAACTGGAAATGAGTGGCTTCGAACAGGGCCCGTACATGGTCGGTGCGCTCAACGGCGATGTCGACAATCACGCCGATCTCAAGGCCACCCATGGGCTCAAGATTGCTCCGCTGATCACAACCGATGCCAAGGTCATTCCGGCAATGACCTCGCGACAAGTTGCGCTGACCGGCGACCTGCTCGAAGGTTTTCGCCGTACCGTGTCGTCGTTCGACGGCTCGGTAGCCATCGGCGCTGCTTCGGCTGACGAACCCGAGTCGTTGCTTCTTGCCCTGCGGGGGAGTGGGCAAGCTCTCTATATCGGGCTTGCCGAGGATGCGTACATCGTGGCCAGCGAGCCGTACGGGATTGTGGAAGAGACCCGCCAGTTCGTACGAATGGACGGCGAGAGTCTTGTAGACCCCGATCAGCCATCCAGCCGCGGGCAGGTTGTGCTGCTCGACGCTGCCCTCGCCGGCACCCTCGAAGGGATACGTCGAATCGGTTACGACGGTACTCCTATTCCAGTGACAACCGCTCACGTGGTCACTGCCGAGGTGACAACGCGCGACATCGACCGGGGCTCGGCACCGCACTTTTTGCTCAAGGAAATAACCGAGGCACCTATCAGCTTCCGCAAGACCCTGCGTGGGCACATTCGCGAGGTCGACGGTCGGCTCGTCGCCGCGCTTGGTCCAAGTACCTTGCCGCAGTCGGTCATCGACCGGTTGGCCGCTGGTGAGTTCAAGACGGTCAACGTCATCGGGCAAGGGACAGCAGCCGTAGCCGGTCAAAGCCTCGCCGGTTTGTTGGGCCGGATGCTTCAGGGCACGGGAGTATTCGTTCGGGCAGTGACGGCTACCGAGTTTTGTGGCTTCGACATGGCGCCCGAACTCACCGACACGCTCATTGTGGCCGTGAGCCAAAGTGGAACCACCACCGACACCAACCGTGCGGTCGATCTTGCCCGGGGCCGCGGGGCGACAGTGCTTGCCATTGTAAATCGACGTAACAGTGACCTGACCGACAAGGCCGACGGCGTCATGTACACCTCAGATGGTCGCGACGTCGAGATGTCGGTGGCGTCAACCAAAGCGTTTTACGCTCAGGTCGCGGCCGGGGCGCTACTCGCCTGCGGTATCGCGGAGGCGATGAACCTTGGTGATTCTCGCGACCGCCACGAGATCATGTCGGCGTTGAGAGAGATCCCCGACGCCCTCACCAAGGTGCTGACACTGCGTCCCCAGATCAGCCGTGCCGCCCAAGACCTCAGCCCCTCCCGGCGGTATTGGGCAGTTGTCGGCAACGGTCCCAACAAGGTGGCAGCCGAAGAAGTACGAATCAAGCTGTCAGAGCTGTGCTACAAGTCGATTGCATGTGACGTCACCGAAGACAAGAAGCACATCGACCTCTCGTCGGAGCCCATGATTCTTGTTTGTGCCGCCGGGCTCTACGGTGGCACTGCCGACGATGTTGCCAAAGAAGTTGCCATCTACCGGGCCCACAAGGCAGCTCCCATCGTGGTGGCTTCCGAAGGCGAAGAACGATTCAACGCAGCGTTCCATGTAATTCATGTGCCGGCGGTACACCCGCAACTCGACTTCGTGATGTCAGCCATGGTTGGTCACCTTTTCGGCTACGAGGCCGCCCTCACCATCGATGCGCAGGCTCGCACCCTGCGCGAAGGACGCGAAGCAATCGAACTGGCAGCGCTCGAAACAGGCGGTGACGACAGGGTGCTCGACGCCTTGCGCCACAACCTGGTGCCTGTTAGCCAACGCTTCCACGACACGCTTCGATCCGGCGCGTTCAACGGGCATCTCGAGGCATCCACCGCCGTTCGACTCTCGGGCCTATTGCGTGACGCCATATCGGTCGAGCCACTCGACGCGTATCAGGCCAGTCAGGGCAATGTAGGCAGCGCCCAGATTCTTATAGATGACCTTATGTCGAGCATCACCAAAGCCATCGACGAACTCACGCGTCCAATCGATGCAATCAAGCACCAGGCAAAGACCGTTACGGTCGGAATCAGTCGATCCGACGAAGGTGTTCTCGCCAGCCGACTCGTACGCGAAGTGCTCGACGCCGGAGCGCCACGTGACCGCCTGAGCTACTCGAATCTCAAGATGATCGCCGCACTCGACGTAGCCGTCGAATCGGTACTTGGTTACACCCGCTACCGCATCGAAGGTGACGCCACTACCGACAAAGCGATTATCAGCATTGTCGACCGCGGAGGCATCAGTCGCGAGCTCGCGTCGCGGGTCGATACCAATCCCGAACTACGCGGCACGAAACGTCGCATCGCCGTCGACCAACGAGTTGGTGTGGCCCAAGGCAGAAACGATCGCCGAACCATTGTCCTCGTGCCCGAGGTAAAAGGGGGCCAGGCAACTGGCCTCACTCTGCTCCAGGTCCGACTGCACGACACGCTTCCAGCCGCGATAGCACGTGGTGTGCTGCAAGGCTTCGACGACCGATACGCCCGCATTGTCGATACGGTGGCTGAAACCGAGCCGAGCTTTCGTGAAGACCTGCTCGCCACCATCCCGGTCATTGATCTACTCACCATCCCGATCGCCGATCTCGCGGATCGTTGGCGTTCTTGAACGTCGTCGGAGTCGGAATCGACGCGGTGGATCTCGATCGCTTCCGCACGGTGCTTGCCCGAACGCCCTCGATACGAACTCGGGTCTTCACTGCGAGCGAGCTCTCCTACGCCAACGAAGCAACTGATCCAACTGAGCGTCTCGGCGCACGATTCGCGGCCAAAGAGGCGACCATGAAAGCTCTCGGCGTCGGGCTCGGGGCCTTTGCGCTCAGTGACGTTGAAGTGATCCTCGCCGACAGCGGTGCGCCGTCACTTGTGCTCCACCGAGGGGCTCGCCGGGTTGCTGGCGAACGAGGGGTAACGCAGATGCTCGTATCGATGACACATACAGCCACCCAGGCCCAAGCAATCGTCTTGGCGGGTGGTGCAATGCCGGGTTCGTGATGCCGCCGCTAGCCTTGACGGCGTGATCCCGGTGCTCACCCCCGAAGAAATGAGCCACGTCGACAGTGACGCTGTGCGAGCGGGCGTATCGGTCGACGACCTCGTCGAACGAGCTGGAGCCGCGGTCGCTCGCACCGCCGAACGGATGATGGGCGGCACCTATGGTCGTAGCGTCATCGTTCTCGCCGGAAAAGGCAAAAACGGTAGCGACGGCCGAGTAGCTGCGCGACGATTGGTCAGCAAGGGCGTACACGTCAAAGTGATCGACGCCGCTTTCCGTCCACCGGTTGTTCCGCCATGCGATCTCGTTATCGACGCCGCCTTCGGAACGGGCTTTAGAGGCCACTGGACCGCGCCACACGTATCGTCGCCGGTACTGGCGGTCGACCTTCCCAGCGGGGTCGATGCGCTCACGGGGCAAGCCGGGTCGGGCGTGCTGCGGGCTGATCGAACCGTCACGTTTGCTGCTCTCAAGCCCGGCCTACTGCTCGGCGCCGGGCGCGACCTAGCTGGTCGAGTCGAAGTCGCCGACATCGGACTCGACGTGAGCCGAGCACGAATCCATCTGGTTCAGGCCGTTGACGTTGCCAACTGGTTGCCGGCCCGCAGGTTCGACACGCACAAATGGCGTGCGGCCACCTGGATCATCGCTGGCTCGCCTGGCATGCTGGGTGCCGCACACCTTGCCGCCCGCGCCGCTCAGCGGGCCGGTTCGGGCATGGTGCGCCTCTCCTCGCCGGGCGTCGGCGCCGACCCGCTTGCTCCGACCGAATGCGTTCGGACCCACCTTCCCGGTGCCAACTGGGCCGCCGATGCCATTGCCGATGTCGAGCGATTTCATAGCGTGGTCGTCGGCCCAGGGTTAGGGCGCTCCGACGCCAACGCTCGCGCCGTCCGAGAATTCGTTGCGAAAGCCCCAATCCCGCTGGTTGTCGACGCTGACGGGCTGTTCGCGTTGGCATGGAGCGACCGGGGAGCAACACCCATAATGCATGCCCGCTCGGCACCTACCGTCATCACCCCTCACGATGGCGAATTCATGCTCCTTCGAGGTGACCGAGTTGGTACCAACCGCCTGGTGGAAGCCCGCCGACTGGCTGCTGATCTGCGATGCATTGTGCTGCTGAAGGGCTCAACCACCATCGTGGCCGACCCGAATGGCGATGCGCTTTTGGTGTCGGCCGGTGACGAGCGGTTGGCAACGGCAGGAACCGGCGACGTGCTAGCGGGCATCATTGGCGCACTACTCGCACAGCAGGTGCCGGCCTTCGAGGCTGCGGCCATGGGAGCGTGGCTTCATGGCCAAGCGGCACATCTCGGTTTCCAACGCGGATTGGTGGCCGGCGATCTTCCCGACCTTGTACCGAGGGTCTTCGACGCGTTGTGAACCGATGGGCATGGGCCGAGATTGACCTGAGCGCGGTTCGGCACAATATTCAAGTGCTCCGGGGTGCCGTCGCCCCATCGGGGGTTTGGGCAGTCGTTAAGGCAAATGCCTACGGTCATGGAGCCATAGAGGTAGCTCGGGTTGCTAGCGAAGAAGGGGTTGGCGGTTTGTGCGTTGCGCTCGCCCAAGAAGGTATTGAGCTACGCCATGCCGGCATCGCCCTGCCCATACTCGTTCTGTCCGAACAACCCCACGAGCAGTTCGCCGACATGGTGGCCTGCACGCTTACGCCCACGCTGTATACCTCCGAGTCGATCATCGAGTTCGGTCGACTAGCCGGCCCTATGTACCCAATCCACATCAAGATCGACACCGGTATGCATCGCGTCGGTGCACCCTCGGGCAGCCTCGCCAGGCTGCTCGCGGTTGCCCGTCAAGCTGGCCTTAAAGTCGTTGGAGTTTTCACCCACCTCGCAGTGTCTGACGAGCTCGACAATCCCTACAACGCTCAGCAGCTCGCCGAGTTCTCCGATGCCACCAAAGGGCTCGATCTGGCACTTCACGCGGGCAACTCGGCAGCTGCTCTTTCCCTTGTCTCCTCGCATCTGGCGTTTGTGCGTTGCGGGATCGCGCTCTTTGGTCTGTCTCCTAGTCCCGAGCTCGATGCTTCGTGCAGGGAACTGCGACCGGCTCTCAGCCTTCGCGCCCGTGCGGGCTTCGTAAAGCGTCTGACCACAGGAGACCGTCTTTCGTACGGGCTTCACCACGAGTTCGCCCAACCAACAACGGTCATAACCGTTCCGATCGGATACGCCGACGGTGTGCCAAGGCGGCTAGGGCCGGCAGGCGGTCAGGTGCTGGTGCAGGGCCAACGTTGTCCCATCGTGGGTTCGGTCACGATGGACCAAATCATGATCGACGCCGGAGACCTTTGCGTCGATGTCGGCGACGAGATTGTGTTGATTGGACACCAAGGTGATGGCTGCATCACCGTCGACGATTGGGCCACCTGGCTAGGAACTATCAACTACGAAGTAGTGTGCGGCATCACCCCGCGAGTGCCCCGCGTCTACCGCGACACGAAACGCTAAGCAGCGCAGTCGATATGCTCGGCCTGATGCCGAGTGCAGACATCACCCTCACCTCCCGCTCGGTCGCCGAGACCCGCGCGATTGCGCGAGCTATCGCCGCGACCATTCGCGGCGGAGAACTCATTGTGCTTGCAGGCGAAATGGGTGCTGGCAAGACAGCCTTTACACAGGGATTTGCTGTCGCACTAGGTGTCGATGAGCCAGTCACGAGCCCAACGTTCACACTCGTTCGGTCGTACACCACGCCGCGGGCGTTGCAGCTGCACCACCTTGATGTGTACCGCCTGGAGCGGCTAGCTGAGTTCGAAGATCTGGGCATCGCCGAGCTGCTCGACGCTCGCTCCGTCGTCGTTATCGAGTGGGGCGATGCGGTGCTCGACTCGTTACCAAGCGACTACCTCGGCGTAGAGCTGAGTTTCGGCGACGAGGCCGACGATCGTGATGTCCACATTGAAGCGAATGGTTCCAGCTGGACTAAACGACTTGCTGTGATCGCCGAGCAACTCCAATGCTGACCCTCGCCATCGAAACAGCCACGATGCAGGTCGGTTGTGCCCTTGCCGACCAGGACGGGATGCTTGGCACGCACGAAATCTCGAGAGGTCGACGTCACGCCGAGGCCTTGGCTCCGGCACTGCAGTTTGTGTTCCAACAGACCGGAAGGTCATTCGACGAGGTGGGGTGCATCGCCGTCGATGTGGGTCCAGGGCTTTTTACCGGGCTTCGAGTTGGCTTGGCAACAGCGTTGGCAATGGCACAGTCACTCGATGTGCCGATGGTTCCCATCTGTAGTCTCGATGCTGTTGCCTACCCCGTGCGCCACACCGCCCGACTGGTGGTAGCTGTGCTCGATGCCCGACGCGGCGAGGTGTTCCACGCCTCGTACCGCAGCGACGACGGCAGTCGCATCGGGGTGCCAGCCTGCAGCTCCCCTGAAGATCTGGCCGGACAGTTGGCGATGCGAACCGAACCGCTTCTGCTTGTCGGCGACGGAGCTCATACATACTTCGACGTACTCAGCGCAGACCTGCGTGACCCACTGCTCGCCGATGCATGGCTTGGATGCCCTACCGCGACCGCAGTTGCTCAGCTCGCCCAGCCATTCGTGCGACGCGAAGAATGGATCGCGCCGAGCAGCATTGTGCCGCTGTACCTTCGCAAACCCGACGCCGAGATCAATTGGGATACCCGCTCTGGTCGACATCGCGGTGACCAATGATGGTTGCGCTGCCCCTAATCGACAATGGAACAGTCACCATCGTTGCAATGCGCCGCCGTCACGTGCGCCAGGTCATGCGCATCGAACGCCAGGTGTACCCACGTCCATGGACGCCAGCAGTGTTCACGAGCGAGTTGGCTGGTCCGCCCGACAGTCGGCACTACATTGTCGGACGCATTGGCACCAGGGTGGCCGGGTATGGCGGCTTGATGGCCACCCTCGACGCCGCCGACGGTTCTCGGTCAGCCCACATCACCAATATTGCGGTCGACCCTGACCGACAGCGCAGCAAGATTGGCTCGGCCGTCCTCATCAGCCTTATTCGCCACGCCCAAAACTGGGAATGCGTAAGCCTGACCCTCGAGGTGCGCTACAACAACGTTGCAGCTCAAGAGCTGTACCACCGCTTCGGTTTTCTACAGGAGGGTGTTCGACGTCGTTACTACGAGAACACCGACGACGCGTATGTGCTGTGGGCTCGCGGGCTACATCAGCCGGCCTTCAAGGAACGGCTTCGGGATCTCGAGGCCGCGCTCCCGTTTCGGACGGTTTGGGAGGACTCATGACCGCTGTAGGACCATCAACCATCGTGCTCGGCATCGAAACAAGTTGCGACGAAACGGCGGCCTCGTGCGTCATGGGCGGGACCGACATTTTGTCGTCGGTCGTGTCCAGCCAGATCGACATTCATGCTCGATATGGAGGTGTCGTTCCTGAAATTGCTAGTCGGGCGCACTTGGAAATGTTGAACCCGGTAATTGCCCAAGCGCTTGAGGAAGCGGGAATTCACGCTGGACGTATCGACGCGGTCGCGGCGACCATCGGGCCCGGGCTCATCGGGTCGCTGCTCGTCGGCATGTCGGCGGCCAAAGCGCTCTCGCTGGTGTGGAATGTTCCCTTCGTTGGCGTCAACCATCTCGAAGCGCATCTGTACGCCGGGTTTCTTGAAGACCCCAGCCTTGAACTCCCACTTGTTGTCCTGCTCGTCTCGGGCGGTCACACAATGCTGGTAAGTATGGAGGCGCCTGGACGGTACCGTCTGTTGGGCCAAACCATCGACGACGCTGCCGGTGAAGCATTCGACAAGGTGGCCCGGTATCTCGGGCTCGGATATCCGGGTGGCCCTGCTATCGATCGCATCTCGGCCCAAGGTGATCCGTTTGCCATTTCCTTTCCGCAAGCAATGCGCGACGAAGGTTTGGACTTCTCGTTCTCGGGGCTCAAAACCTCGGTCGTCAACTACGTGCGAAAGAACCCCAACGCGGCAACGGCCGACATTGCTGCGAGCTTCCAACAAGCCGTGGTCTCGGTGCTAGTCACCAAGGCTCGCCGCGCCGCGCGCCACGTCGGGGCAACCGCTATTGCGCTCGGCGGAGGCGTGGCGGCCAACAGCCAACTTCGGGCCGAGTTTGCTGCTGGCTGTGCTGCGGACGGCATTGCGTCGTTCTTGCCGTCCCGGGCAATGTGTACTGACAACGCGGCCATGATTGCCGTGGCCGGATGGCATCGCCTTGGGTCCGACGGTCCAACCCCGTTGGATTGTGGAGCCGACCCGGGGCTGCGCCTTACCCTGGTGAGCTAGGTGTGTTCGAATTCCCAGGCGGCTTGGTCGGCTGGGCTTTGCCATTGAGGGCGGTCGTCTCGCTCGGCTCGATCGTCACCGCTGCCTGAGCTGTGCGTGTCGGACGCGTGAGCAGCGTGAAGCCCGTCGCTCGACCAACCAGGACGCATCGCCCGTTGTTTCCACGAGTCGTCGTCGGACCACTTGTGTGGAAGCCGTAGCACGGACCTCGGTTCGGACATGGTTGTGACAGCATCGATGGCCGCACGCACAACGTAGAGTTGCTCAGCATGATGGCCGGCTCGCCCAGCGGTGCGACCGAGAGGGTAATCCACGAACACGGTCCGGGGAACACCGACCGATTGGGTAATAGACAGAGCCGAGGAGAGGCTCACGGTGGAAACACCACTCGCTTCGAGTTGACGTGCGATCAGACCGATCGACTGATGGCAGACGGGTCAAACCGGCACAAGCAGTGCAATGTCGCAGCCCTGCTCGATGATCCGAGCAACGAGTTGCGGCGCGAGTTCGTCTCGGCAACGTCGAGCTGAATATATCCCACCCACAAAACTGAACGCTTCGTCCGCGACCGAACCGATGTGACCTTGCTCGGCGAGTCGACGAAGGGGCCATAGCGGCAGCACGCAATTCGGATCAACCCGGGCATCCCGGACGTCGTATGCGAAGTGGGTGATCCGCAGGTCGGAGCTAGCCGTGTTGGTCGGGATCAAGCGATAGCTGACGTCGTCACAATAGTGGTAGGCCTCTTGCCCGACGACGTACACCCCACCCGACCCGATGAGACCAACCTTGCATTCGTGCAGCGGCTTTGCGAGTGGCGCCCAACCAGGTTGCGACGCGTCCTGGACCCATCGGTAGGGCGCAAACCCCAGTGCCTCGTATCGCTCGCGTGTTCGGGCGATGTAGTCCACCGGGTCGGTGGGCGGCGCGTCAGCAGGCATGGTCCCAGCGTACGCTCCCTACCAGGTTGGCTTGATGACGTTGTTCCAAACCAAAGGCGGATTCACGAGCACAGCGCTGTCGAGCAGGCGGGCCCACGAAGGTTCATCGACCTCGACAAGACTGGCGGCGATAGCTATGGCAGTAGAGGACGCGATTCCTCGAGTCGTGAGCGAGACAGCAACGTCGTCGTTGTCGTACCAGGAGAGTACGTACTGACTCGTAGTTCCTGATGCTAACGCCCACCGCGTGCCGACCTGCACAGGGGTTCCCGACAGCGGCTCGTCGACCTCGGCGATCCGCAGCTCGACGCTTCCGGCCGCCGTGCGACGCACTACGTGTGGAGCCCGCATTGCCGCGAGTGGACCACCGGTATCCTCGTTGGTGGGAGCGGGTGCCTGGCTATCGGTATAGATGAAACGCAGCGCAGTTCGATTTGGGCCACCGCTCGTGACCTCGGTGGTCTGCTTCACCGACTGTAACGCCCACCCGCTTGGCAACTGGCTCGGCTGCAACCGGGGGAACGTTGTGATAGTCGGTCCGGGGCCTGTCGGTGCTTGGGTTGTCGTTGTCGAGGACGACGCTGGCGGAGGGGGTGGCGAACCAGTTGTGACCGAGGTCGTTTGTACGGGAGCAGTTGTAGACGGCCGAACAACAGTGACCGGAGGTTGCGTGGGCTGGGGTCGCACGGTTGTAGCGACGGCGATCGTGGACGCCGAGGTCTGCGCTGGGCGAACCGCAATCGAGTCGAGCGTGGACGACAACGCTGATGGTGGGGTGGTGTCGAGCACGGTCGTGGAAGACGGTGCCGCGATGGTCGGTCCGGGATGCTGTGGAGCAGGTTGCTGTGGAGCAGCGGTAGCGAGTGGGACGGCTACCAGTTCGACGTCGGGGGCGCTCTTTCGAGACGACAGCGTCACGAGAGCTACCCCAGCGAGGCTTGCGGTGACGAGACCGGCCGACGTGAGATGACGGACCCATCGCCGCGCCCGTTGGGGTTGGGCCAGAAGGTAGGGAGCGGCGTCTGCAGCTGATTCGACCGCTCGGCCGTACTGGCGAAGTTGTTCTTCGACGCTCGTCACGTGCTGTCCCCCAGTCGGACGCGGAGCCGATCCAGGCCGCGTTGTAGATGATTTCGCAGCGTCGAGATCGAGGTGTCCATTGCCGCTGCTGCTTCAGCCAGAGTCCAGCCGTGCGCGTGAACGAGCAACACGGCCGTGCGTTGTGGCTCGGTCAAGCTGGCGAGTGCACGTGGCAGGCCAGGTTCGACGTCGGGCATGGTGTCCATGCGTACATCGGGAAGCGTTGGAGTAACACGTCGCCAGCGATGTTGCTTGCGTGACGACGATTGTGCGACGCGGTACAGGTAGCCCACCGGGTTGGTCATCTCGCGAACGCGATCCCAATGTTGCCATGCATAAGCGAACGCTTCAGCGGTCGCCTCCGGGCCGAGTTCGGTACCGTAGTGGGCGTTGAGAACCCGGATGAGACGGGGTCGATTTTCGACAACGAAGCCATCGAACGTGATAGGTCGCACAGTCGCCGGCCGAGCGACGGGGCTGCGTTCTACGGTACTGATCACATCACGGGAAAACCCTGAGACTGGCCGAGTTGTCACATCCTCGTCGTGGTCTTGAGCAGACCTTGACGGTCGCGGCCATGCAGCATTCACCGTTTCATATCGGCACGAAGCTGTCGCGTCATGAGTCTCGTGCCTGCATGCCGATACGATGGTCAGGCCGTGTCCGAAACCTTTGACCCTCAGCCGCTGAGCATCGGCAACTTCACCGTGTGGCCGCCTGTGGTCCTAGCCCCAATGGCAGGTGTCACGAACGCACCGTTCCGTGCGTTATGCCGCCGTTATGGCGCCGGCCTGTACGTCAACGAGATGGTGATGGCCTTAGCGATCGTACATCGCAATGCCAAGACCGACAAGATGGTCAGCTTCGAAGCCGACGAAACCCCGCGCTCGCTCCAGTTGTACGGAAGCGACCCAACCACCCTTGGCCAAGCGGTGCATCGGCTGGCGTCGGAAGGCCGCGTCGACCACATTGATCTCAACTTTGGATGCCCAGCCCGCAAAGTGACGCGTCGGGGCGGCGGAGCCGCTGTGCCCGTCAAGCGCAAGCTCATGGCCAACATCGTGCGAGCCGCCGTCAAAGCCGGCGAACCGTACGGAGTGCCTATTACCGTCAAGTTCCGCAAGGGCATCAGCAACGACCTTCTCACATTCCTTGATACGGGCCGAATCTGTGCCGAGGAAGGCGCCCAAGCAGTTGCACTCCATGCCCGCACCGCCGAACAGCACTACTCGGGTACAGCCGACTGGGACGCGATTGGTGAACTCACCGAACACGTTCACCACCACGTTCCGGGGGTGCCGGTCCTCGGCAATGGCGACATTTGGGAAGCGAGCGACGCGGTAGAAATGATGCGTCGAACCGGTTGCGATGGCGTAGTCATTGGTCGTGGATGTCTCGGAAAGCCGTGGTTGTTCGGCGATCTCGTAGCAGTATTCGACGGGAAAGAGCCGCCGCCCGCTATGCGCCTCGGCGAGGTGGCAGCAGTCATGGCCGAACACGCCCGCAGGCTCGTTGAGTTCGACGGCACAGGTCCAACTGGGCGCGGCATCGTCGAGTTCCGAAAGCACGCGAGTTGGTACGTGACCGGGTTCGCCGTGGGATCCGACATGCGTCGGCGTCTCAGCATGGTCGCCAGCCTCGATGAACTCGACGACTTGTTGGCCGCGTTTGATCCGACGATGGCATTGCCGGACGGTGGCCAACGCTTCCCTCGAGGTCACACGAACGGGCCGATCCGCGTTGCGTTGCCCGACGGCTACCTCGACAACCTCGACGACGAAACACCACCAAACGCCGAGGCTGAAGCGGCTTCGGCCGGTGGCGGGTGACTCTCGTACTGGCATCGTCCTCACCCCGGCGAAGCGAACTACTCAACTCGCTCGACGTTGCCTTCGAGGTGCTGCCCGCCAATATCAACGAAGCCACCATCACCGGAGAAGGCCCCGTTGCCTATGTGCGTCGGTTGTCGTTGGGCAAGGCGCTAGCCGTTCAAAAGCTGGTGGCGGCGTCGCGGATTGTTCTGGCCGCCGACTCAACTGTCGACGTCGACGGAGACATTCTTGGCAAGCCTGTCGATGCGGCCGAGGCGCGGTCAATGCTGTGGCGCATGTCGAACCGCTGGCATCGCGTGCATACGGCTGTCACCGTTGCGCAGGGCTCGCGTGCCGAAACCATCTGCGTCAGTACACGGGTCGAGTTCCGTGAGCTCAGCGCCGACGAGGTCGAGTGGTACGTCGAGACTGGCGAGCCGTTCGACAAGGCAGGGGGATACGGATTGCAGGGCCGTGCAGCTGGATTCATTTGCGCTGTCGACGGCAGCCCCACCAACGTCGTCGGGTTACCGTTGGCGCAGTCGGTGATGTTGTTGCGCTCGTTCGGCATCGCCGTAGCGCAACGGCAAGCTACGTTCTGACTTTGCCTAGACTTTGGCGGTGAACCAACCGTTCTTTCCCACTGTCACCGAACGAATTCGCTACGAAGGCCCAGCCTCCACGAACCCGCTCGCCTTTCGCTGGTACGACGAGAACCGCGTGGTCGGCGCTCGAACCATGCGAGATCATCTCCGGTTCGCCGTGTGTTATTGGCATTCGTTCAACTGGGACGGCTTCGATATTTTCGGTGCGGGCACGCTCGATCGCCCGTGGCTCGGAGCGAACATTGGTGACCCCCTTGTGGCAGCCAAGACGAAGATGGATGCAGCGTTCGAGTTCTTCACGAAGCTCGGAACGCCGTTCTACTGTTTCCACGATCGTGACATTGCTCCTGAGGGTTCCACCTTTGCCGAGAGCGCCGCCAACTTTGCCGTCATGACCGACTATGCCGAACGGCAACAAGCAGCGTCAGGTGTCGAGTTGCTGTGGGGGACCGCCAACCTGTTCTCCAATCGTCGATTCATGTCGGGTGCAGCCACCAACCCAAACCCCGAGTTGTTCGCTTACGCCGCCGGACAAGTTGGTTTGTGCCTGGAAGCTACGCATCGTCTCGGCGGGCACAACTACGTGTTGTGGGGTGGTCGTGAAGGGTACGAAACCCTCTTGAACACCGATCTCAAACGCGAAGTAGACCAACTGGCGCGCTTCCTCGAACTGGTTATCGAACACAAGTACCGCATTGGATTCACCGGAACCATCCTGCTCGAACCCAAACCGTTTGAGCCCACGAAACATCAATACGACTACGACGTATCGACGGTACATGCGTTCTTGCAGCGCTACGGGTTGGCAGACGAGATCAAGGTGAATATCGAGGTCAACCACGCAACCCTGTCAGGACACGATTTCGCCCACGAAGTAGCCGTGGCTGCCCAGGCAGGCATTCTGGGCTCGATCGACGCCAACGCAGGAGACGACCGTCTCGGCTGGGATCTCGACCGGTTCCCGGTTTCAGTTGAACAGATGACGCTTGGAATGTACGAAATTCTGAAAGCTGGCGGGCTCGGTACGGGCGGCCTTAACTTCGATTCGAAGTTGCGGCGCCAGTCGATCAACCGCGACGATCTGTTTATCGCTCACATCGCCGGCATGGACACCATGGCGAAAAGCCTTGTCGTTGCCCAGGCGCTTATCGACGATCAGGTGCTCTCGGGATCGATCGATGCTCGCTACAGCGGATGGGACGAACCGTTCGGCCAGGCAATCATGGGTGGCGAGCTCGACTTTCCAGCGCTCATGGCCCGTGCGATCACCGCACCCGAGCCCCAGCCGGTCTCGGGCCGACAAGAACGCCTCGAAGCCCTGGTTGCGCGCTACATCGACGCAGTGAGATAAAGATCACCCGAGCCGCACAACATGGTCGGCTAAGGCGTCACGTTCGGCGATGTCGTGGGTAACGAAAAGGGCGGGGGTTCCAGTGTCGTCAACGACGCGCCGGATCACGGATCCCAGGTCGACTCGCGTGTTCGTGTCGAGTGCCGACAACGGCTCGTCGAGTAACAAAAGTTGCGGCTCGCCCGCCAATGCTCGGGCGAGGGCGACACGTTGACGCTGACCGCCCGACAGGTTCCTGGGTCGCCGCTGCGCTAGCTGCTGCGCTCCCACGCGTTCGAGCCATTCCTCGGCACGCGAGCGGCGAACTGTTCGATCTCCACTTCGTACCGCCAACGCGACATTGTCGACGACACTTCGATGCGGCAGTAGCAAACCGTCTTGGAAGACCATTCCGATGCGGCGAGCCTGCGTTCGAATATGGACGTCCAACGACGTGTCAGTGACAACGGACTCGCCGATGACAATCCGCGCCCGGTCGGGCCGAATGAACCCGGCGACGATGGCCAACGTCAAGGACTTCCCAGCGGCGGAGGGACCGAACAGCACAGTCAGGCCCGCGTCGAGATCAAGGTCGATGTCGAGACAGAATTCGCCGAGCTGATGATGAACCGAAGCGACAAGTGCGCTCATCGGGTACCCACACGCGCCAGTCGTTCAACGACGGCCAGAATCACGACAGCGATAGCAGACAGCACCATGGCCAACAGTGCAGCTCGGTCGTCGTTTCCGGCCTGCACTGCGTCGTACACGGCGATCGGCATTGTTTGGGTCCTACCTGGAATGTTTCCTGCGACCATGACCGTTGCGCCGAAGTCGCCAAGGGCGCGGGCGAACGACAAAACGATGCCAGCGAGGATGCCGCGCCACGCGAGCGGAAGGGTTACTTGAAGGGCGACCCGCCACTCAGGTAGCCCGATGGCCCTTGCTGCCTGTTCGAGTCGGGGATCTACCGACTCCAGTGCGGCGCGTGCTGCCCGCAGACAGAACGGGAACGATGCCACGCTAGCGGCGATGACAGCGCCGGTGACGGTGAAGACTATTGGTCGTCCGACGATACGTTCCCACGTTCGCCCGATAGTGCTGTCGCGTCCCATCAGCACGAGCAGGTAGTAACCCAGAACGGTGGGCGGAAGCACAATTGGAAGGCTGGCCAACGCTTCGAGAATGCCGCGGCCCACAAATCGTGACTTCGCCAACGCGTAGGCCCCACCGACACCCGACACCGCGACTATGCCGGTAACGATGGCCGCGATTCGAAGCGAGAGCCACAGTGGCGACCACACCATCAGGCGTCGACCGCGCTGGTGAATCCTGCGCGCTGTAGCGACTCTTGGCCACGTTTCGACAAGACCAAGGCGGCAAAGGCCTTGGAGGCAGTGGATTTGGCTGACGTTGTGGCAGTGACCACGAGCGCCTGGCGAATGGGAGCATGGAGGGCGTCGGGGATTAGCGACCAGCTTCCATCGGCGCGCCCGGCGAGGAGTGACACCGACACGATTGCGGCGTCGGCGTTTCCGGAGGTGGCCAGCCGTAGAGCGTCGCTAACGCTCTCGCCCAGAACCAACTTTGGCCCGACTGATGCTTCGAGCTCGGCTGATGCCAGCGATTGCATGGCGGCTCGGCCGTATGGTGCGTGCGCGGGGTTGGCAATAGCAACCGTTCGAATGGTCGGCCCGGCGAGAGATTCAATAGTGGTAGCACCGCCGATCTTGCGCCAGATGCCGAGGTGGCCAATGGCGTAGATGGCACGCGTGGCGGCATCGCCCTTTCCGGCGGCGACGATGTCGTCGACTAGCGCAACGTCGGCCGACGCGAATAGATCGAACGGCGCGCCAGCTTGGATCTGCTGAGCGAGTTGACCCGATGAACCAAAAGAGAATCTGACCTCAGCGGCGTACTGCTGCTCAAAAACCGCCTTGAGTTCCTCGAAGACGGGCCGTAGATCACTCGCCGCGGCTATGACAAGCTCCGTACGAGTTGACGAAGCCTGCGCCCCACCCCCACCGCAACTGACGCCCAGAACGCACAGGGCAAGGGCCACTGTTCGCAACTTCACGCGGCGACCCGGTCTCCGCACCCGGTGAGGTCATATCCACCAATGGCCGCAAGCCGCGCCTGGAACGCTGCCGTTGTGAGCAGATCGAGGAGTTCTCGCACTGCCCGGTCGGTGAGGTACTCGTCGGGAACCCAGAGCTGCACCACATGGGTTTCGGCCGGAAGGAACGTCAGACCATGGGCAAGGGCCGACGGTTCGTTGGTGACCGCGGCATCTGCACCGAACGCGACCCGACGTGCGGCCTCGAGGTGACCGGCGGCAACGATTGACGCAACGGGGGTTCCGCCGAGTTGTTTGGTGGCACGGGCGAACGCCTGTTGGCTCTCGGCACTCGGGTCACGCTGTATGACGGTGATCCGTCGTTCGATGAGCTCGGACAATGAGCGGGCCACGCCTGCCCGCAATCCAACCCCGGTGCGCCACGTGGCTAGCGTAAAAGCGGCTACTCCAACCGGTCGCGGCGGTAAGCGGTTGCGGCGGCCATGCACTGTGGCGGCGTGGATAGTGCCGGCCGCGAGGGCGTTGATGGCAACTAACGACGACGTGTGGACGGCCATGGTGGAACGTCGGTTCGACAAACCTGCAGCGGCCAGGCCGATGGCTGGCTCGCAACCAGCAACGACGAGGCCGCTTGGCTCGGCCCCTGGCAGCAGGCGGCTGATGCCAGCAGTGGTTTGGGCGTTGGTGACCGCACCGCCAAGTACTGCGTCGCGGCTTACTGCGGCAACAACGGTTCGGTTGCCAACGATGCCGAGGTGAGCCGGGCCGTCGGGGATGACTCCCGGGATCACCGACATGGGTGACACCGTTTGCTCGTTAGCGAAGAGCGCTTCGACCGTGGTGCCGAGCGCACGGGCCAATGCAACGCCAGCCCGGACACCTGGTTCGTTGCGGTTGGCTTCGACGGCGCTGACAAGCTGGCGGGTTACACCAGCCCGGTCGGCCAATTCTGCCTGGGTAAGACCGGCTGTGATCCGTGCGGCCCTTAACGTCATGACAGGATTGTAGCATCGACTCCAGTATTACGGAATCGACCAGTCGCGTCGGAACCGAACAATTCCGGATTGCGCGTTACTCGAGGGTGGCGTAGGTCGTGGATCGATCGTTGGCGCGTTCTCCCCGCACGTCGGCGGCGCACTCGGCGAGCGCGCGAACGTAGTCATCGATCACGGCGGCATTGCCGTTGCTGACGGTCGAATGGAGCGAATCGGGTGGGGTCTGGCGATCGTGGAACCATCCGCGACTGGCAAGCGCATCGCCAAGCGCGAAGACATCGATGGGATTCGGACTGGTTGGGTCGGACTCCATGGCAACGAGGTGATACCGGCCCAGACCCATGACCCGAATGCCGTCAGTAGCCGTGATGGCCGACCGCAGTCTGTCGGCGGTCTCGAGCGTTGTGCGGGTGAGTTCGACATACCCATCGATACCCAGATGGGCCATCACGGCCCACGCGGTAGCCATTGGCATCCCCGATCGGCTGCCTTGCAGGTTTGGCGATGCGTAGAAGCCACCCAACCAGTCGTCGAAGACAAATGTTTGGTGGCGGCGCAATTGCTTGTTGGCGTACACAACGACCGATGTGCCCTTGGGTGCGTAGCCAAGCTTGTGGATGTCGGCCGAAATGGAACTGACGCCGTCGACTCGGAAGTCCCATGGGGGAACAAACCGCCCGAGACGTTCGGCGAACGGCAGAACGAACCCGCCCATGCACGAGTCGACATGGCAGTTGGCGTCGACGGACTTGGCCAACGCAGCGATAGCCGGGATGTCGTCGATAACACCTTGGGGGTACGACGGAGCCGAACCTACAACGATGGCCGTGTTGCTGTTAATAGCGGCCTGCATTGCATCGATGTTCGCTGTCCAGTCGGCGTTGACCGGCGTCTTGTGCACCACGATGTTGAAAATGTGGGCGGCCTTATGAAATGCCGCGTGAGCACTCTCGGGCAACACCATCTCGGGAGTCGTGACACCGCGTTCGGATTTCGCACGCTCTCGGGCGGCAAGCACCGCGCACAGGATCGACTCGGTGCCACCCGAGGTGAGAAAACCGGCCGCGCTCGGCGGGCCGTTCAGCAATTCGGCTGTCCACCCGACGACCTCGGATTGGATTTCGGCGAGCGAAGGAAACGCTTGGGTATTGAGAGCGTTCTCGTGCAGGTACATACGGGCGGCGGCTTCGACCACGGCATGGACTGATGGTCCACCGTCGTACACCATGCCAAAGGCTCGACCCTCGTGCCATTTCACATCACGCGAGCGCTTGGCCGCGAGCGCGTCGATAACATCGTCGTGGCTTCGGCCGTGCTGCGCTAGCCCCATGCGTGCCCTAGCCTTGCCATTAGGGTCGGGTGCCGAACTCGGGGCCGCGGGTACGAGTGCGCTTGAGCTCCCAGAATCCGGGCACGGTGGCCACCGCAACGAAACCGTCCCACAGCTGCAGCGAGATCTCGGGCGCAGGTACTTCGGTGATGACAGGCCCGAAAAGGGCAACTCGGTTTCCGGCGGAATCGTCCAAGGCGATTATGGGCGTTCCGACATCGTTGCCGGCAAGCGCAAGACCAGCGTCCATACGTTTGCGGATTTCCTTATCCCACTTCTTCACCGTAAAGGCCTTGGCATGCTTTCGGTCGAGCTCTACGGCACCTAACGCGTCGGCGGGGTCGAACGCTCGGTCCTTGTCGTGGTGAATGCGACGCCCAAATTCCCAATACAGCGGCTGGACTGCTGTATCGCCTTCGACGGATCGAACTGATTCGATAACGCGCAACAGTTGGTGGGTGAACATCACCGGTGCGTAGTAAGCGGAATCTTCAGCCGGCTTGTTTTTGACGAGCAGGCTGATGGGCTGCCACGTGATGTTGAGATCGCGGTGCGGTTGAACTTCTTCGACGACCCAACGGGCCGTCACCCAACACCATGGTCAAATGGGATCGATCCAGAACTCAATATCCATATGGCTACCTTAGGTCAGGCTTTGGGCATCCACTCCGCCAGGTGCCGACGTTGATGGCCGTTCGTGTCAAAATTTTCCGGGTCGAGCCAGCGCTCGTAGGCCGCTTTTATGTCGGGCCAATCGTCCTCGACCATGGCAAACCATGCAGTGTCTCGGCTGCGGCCCCGGATGATGAAATGTCGTCGGAAGATTCCCTCGAAGCTGAACCCGAATCGCTCGGCGGCGCGTCGAGACGCAGCGTTGAGCGAGTCGCATTTCCACTCATACCGTCGGTAGCCCAACACATCGAAGGCATGACACGCGAACAGATAGTTGGCTTCAGTAGCGATGCGGGTGCCAGCGATAGCTGGGCCCCAATAGATATTGCCGATTTCGATACTTTGATGGTTGGGTGTGATTCGCAAATACGACTGGCGGCCCTCGGCTCGACCTGTAAGGCGGTCGATCACTGCCCAGAACATGGGGTCGGTACTGTTGGCGGCATTGTCCAACCACGGCTGATAGGCCGCACGATTGGTCGGCGCTGCATCGGGCAGGTATCGGAATCGTCGCGAGGCGTCGGGCGGAGTCGAGGCCGCGAACAAGTCGTCACCGTGCCGTGACGCATCGAGGGGCTCGAGCCGCACGTATCGACCTTCGAGCACCACGTGACCTGGAGGCTGAGCAGGTTGGGAACGACGGATGACGGGCCCGATGGGGAGTCCTGAATCAGGGTCAATTTCGTATGGCGATTCACGAGTCGACATCGCTAGCGTCCAACGTCCCTTCGAATTCTCAATTAATTGAACAGAGTTTCGGTTTAATTCGGGTGCGATTGTCTGAAACTAGTCAAGACCTGTGCAGAACCCTTGGCCAAGGTCCTGAGGCTTCGTACGTTCTAGCCCATGAAACGTTCGTCAAAGCTGTTTTTAGCCGTTTCGCTTGGTGCCTTGAGTGTCGTGGGCTTGCCGCTCGTACCGCTTCGAACGGCAGTGTCGGCGGCTGTCATCTTGCCAGCCCCGACCTTCTCAGTCCCCGGTGGTGACTCTGCCGCTTTAGTCTCTGTGGCGCTGTCGTCGGCCACCGTTGGCGCCTCGATCTACTACACGCTTGATGGCAACGACCCCGGTCCCACCACCACCCGTTACACGGTGCCACTCACTATCTCTCAGCCAACAGCCGTGCGAGCCATGGTTGTGCTCGGCGCCGATACAAGCCCCATCGCCACACGGACCTTCGTGGTCGGCGTTACGCACGATTTGCCCATCGTTGCTATCGCCGCGCCCCCAGCGCTGTTCTTCGACCCGGCTACCGGGCTGTTCCCGAATGCCACGCTCGATATCGAGGCCGACACCAACGTTGAATTTTACGACACCAATGGCACGCAGGCCTTTAGCCAAATCGCCACTACCGAGGTACAGGGCACCGCAACAGCGGGCTACGCCCAAAAGTCCTTGGCGTTCAAGGCAAAAAAGACAGGCACATTCGCGTATCCGCTCTACACCGATCGGCCCTACCAGCAGTACAAATCGTTCGTCGTTCGCAACTCAGGGCAAGACTGGAACTACTCGATGTTCCGCGACCCCATGGTGCAGGACCTGGCCGGCGATCTCGGAGCCCTGAGCGGCGTCATCCGCCAACCCAACATCGACTGGCAGGCATCGCGACCAGTTGTCGCCTATCTCAACGGCAAATACTACGGCCTCCTCAACATGCAAGAACGCGCCGACAGCCGCTACGTCGATACGCACTACGGCGTGCCAAAAGCGAATCTTGACCTCATCGAGAACGAGATCGAAATCAAAGAGGGCGACAAAATCTTCTACAACGAGATGACTAACTTTGCCAAAACCCGCGATCTCAGCCTCGAAGCCAACTATGTCGAGTTCGCCAAGTATTACGACATCGACAATCTGATTGATACATATGCCTTCATGGTGTACGTCGATGCCACAGACTGGCCGGGGAACAACATCGTGGTCTGGCGCAACCGAGTAGCAAACGGCCCGTTCCGGTCGCTCATCAAAGACCTCGACTTCTCTCTCGGGCTCAACCCCATCGGGGGTGTGTGGAACAGCGGCGATGCCACTGGAAACTCCCTAGCCCGACTCATGACCGAGAACGGATACCAGCATCCCAACCCGTCGTGGTCCACCGTGTTGTTCCGTGGCCTCATTAAGAACGCAAGTTTCCGAGACCAGTTCGTCAACCGGCTCAACGACGAGATGAACTACATCTTCACGCCAAGCCGTATCACGAGCCGGGTGAACGAACTGTCGGTTGTATACAAGCCCGAGCGTAAGCGCCACCTGACGCTCTACGCCGGCGGAGTCGAGGTGAACGCCGACAAAGCCGAGGCGTCGATGAAGCTGTTTGCCGCCAACCGACCGTCCAACCTTTCCGCTCAGATCGATGCGGCCTTCCCCACGGTGTCGAGTCGGTCTGTTGTCACTGCGTCCGTGTCTCCTGCGGGTTCGGGTGGCGTCGACTTCTCGTCGTTGACGCTTCGAGGTGCCAACCTCCCCCACGCAAATAGCTACTTCCGTGGTACGCAGATTCCACTAAAGGCGGTGGCCCCTGCGGCAGGGTTCACGTTCAGCCGCTGGGTTGTCACAGGTGGCACAGTTGCCAATGCCACTGCGGCTAGTACCTCGTTTGTTGTCACGGGTAACGCTACGGTTCAAGCGTTGTTCACAACCGGGAATGGCCCCGCAGCTCAGACAATCAACTTCCCGACCATTGGCAGCAAGACCACAACCAGCGCCCCGTTCGCGCTCGCGGCCGTGGCAAGTTCGGGTCTGCCGGTCACATACTCGGTCACATCGGGTCCGGCTAGCGTTTCGGGCAACATCGTGACGTTGTCTGGAACCCAAGGAACGGTGATCATTGCAGCAACCCAAGCAGGCGACGCCAACTTCCTCCCAGTCACTGTGTCGCACGCCTTCGCCGTAACAAGCGGTGGCACCGTATGTGCCGTCACGAGCGCATTCCCGTGGCATGAGTGGCTGTCCAAAGTGACCTTCGCCGACCTTGCCAAGGACTCCGTGAAGACTGCATACTCCGACTTCACCTCTTCGACCGCCACGGTAACCGCGGGCCAGGCCTATCAGCTCGGCCTCACAACGAGCTTCAGCTACTCGGCTCCTGACGAGGCGTTGCGAGTGTGGATCGACTTCAATGACAACAAGGTCTTCGACACCAATGAGCTGGTACTCGATCGCTTGTTGGCGGGAATACCCGATGGTTCGTCGCCGGCGCTACTGACCGGCGCGGCAACCATTCCGGCCGGTGCCACCAAGGGCCAGGTACGTATGAGGGTTGTGCTGTCTAGAACCGCCAGTCCTGCACCGTGCGGTTCAGTGGCCTTCGGTGAAGTCGAGGACTACACCGTGAACATTCAGTAGAAGGATTTCACGCAAAGCGTTTTGGTCCTTACTTATTGCTGCTGCGCCGGAGAGGCGATCCTGAGGTTTGGTCGTCAGACTGCACTGCATGTTCTCGCTGAAGCGCAAGGTTGCTGTTCTCATTGTCGCCGTTGGGTCGCTCGTAGGCGCCGCTGCGGTGTCTGCTGCTCCACGGCCGACCAAACCGGTAGTGGTTACGCCGGTCGTCAGCCCTGTCGAAGCGCCGGTCGGCACGCCCGTGCCACCAGGATACGAAACTAACGGCACTCGCTGGCTCTAGCCGACGCTCTTGGTCATGGCATGGTGGCCAAGGCCGGGCCACCGTGCGTAACGGAGTGACGAATGGTGTCGTGGAACACTGCCAACGCGTTCTCGTAACGAGGGCTCAAAAGACCAGGTGTGTAGGCCCCGCTCTGCATGTTTCGATGCACAGCTTCGCAGGCGCGAACGTCCTCATCGGCGACCTCTTCCGACGTGCGTACGATGGCATCGCAATCGGGGTTGTCGGGGGCAAAGAAGTACTCGAAGATGAGATCCGTGCGGTTGTGACCCCGGGGAAGCCAACGCTCTACAGAAATGCCGCCTGGAAAGATGTCGAGCGAAAAGTTCGGCCAGAAGTACAACCACACGCCGTTCCACAACGATCGATCTGAGCGCGGCGGCGACAGGTGAACATTCCAGCGAGGGTCGCCGTCCATACGCACCTCGTAGTCGCGAGCCACGATGTCTCGTGCCAGACCGGGGTGGATGTATGGCACATGGTAACCCTCCAAGAAATTGTCGGAGTACGTCTTCCAATTCATCGTGCAGTGCCGAACGGTGCGGCTGTGAAAGCTGTACGTCTCGAACGCGTACGGCTCGCAGGCGGCAGGAAACGTTCCGAACCATGTTGCCAACGGTGCCGTGGTGGCGCTGAGACACACAAACACCATGCCCCGCCACACCTCTACGCGGACCATCGTGAGACCCGTACCCGTAGGAAGGTCGGCACCGAAACCGGGCGCATTTATCAAGGTGCCCGCAGTATTGAACGCCCATCCGTGATACCGGCATACCAGGTTGGCCTGACAACCAGCGTCGTCCCACACGATTGGTCCGGCTCGATGGGGACAGATGTTCAGGAACGCCACGAGTTGTCCATCGGACGGCGACCGCCACGCCACAACGGGGTATCCGGCGAGGTCTTCGGTGATGTAGGAACCCGGCTCGGTCACCTGAAATTCGTATCCGATCAGCACCCATTCGCGCCCGAAAACCTCGCGGCGCTCGATCTCGTAGATCGCTGGGTTGAGATACCAGTCCACGTCGAGGGCGGTAACGTGACCGGCAGGCATCATCGGCCGAGCCTACGATGAACAACCAGGAGGACATCTATGAGCGGAGATATTTCGGCGACCCGGCCAGACGGCAAGCCGTATCCAGTGCAGCTCGATGACGAGCAGTTGCGGGGTCGCCTGGACCCGTTGTCGTACTCGGTGCTACGTCAGGCTGGCACCGAACGAGCTGGCACCGGGGCCTACACCGACACCGAGACCGTTGGCGTCTACCGCTGCAAAGCGTGTCAAGCCGAGCTTTTTCGAAGCGAAACCAAGTTTCATTCGGGCTGTGGATGGCCGTCGTTCTACGCGCCGACCGCCGACGATGCCGTGGTACTGCTTGAAGATCGACTCTTGGGCTACCCCCGAGTTGAAGCTCGGTGCGCCGCGTGTGGATCGCATCTCGGCCATGTCTTTCAAGGCGAGGGCTACCAAGTGCCAACCGATCAGCGTTGGTGTATCAACTCGGTGTCACTGACCCTCGATACCGACAGCTAACGAGTCGCTATTCCAACGACAGCCGAACCGGTTACCACTCGTTCTCCGTCTCGTTCAAGCCACACGTCGCAGGTCGCCTGCGTTTCGCCACCTACCCAGTCGACTGCCACAACAGTGCCGTTCGCCGTAACGGTGTCGCCGTCGAGAACCGGACGACCAAACGAAACCGTAAGCCGGCGCACCGAAGCTGGCCCCGACCATGCGTGCAACATGTTCACGATGTAGCTGAGATTGAGCGGCCCCTGGTTGATGACCCGACCATCAAGACCTAGCCGGTTATTGACGCTGCGATCCCAATGCACCGGGTACGGATCGCGCAGAATGGCCGCCATCGTCTTCATCCGTTCGGGATCAACCAGGCTCATAGTCCATGGCGGAATGTTGTCGCCGACTGCGGTCATGATGTCCTCCGGAATCGCCACCGGTTGGTGATACGGGCCGCAAGTTCGTCGCCATCGAACAGCTCGATGGTGAACGCGACCGCGTCGTACACCTGGCCGGTGTCGGTGGTGCGTCGTTCGACCGACGTGATGCCACCCTCAATGATGTAGTCGACGTCCTCTCGTAGCGGCTGGAGATACTCCCAGTCGTAGCCGTCGAGACCAACCGACCCAGCACCACTGGCCTGCCCGAGCTCGAACAGCTTCGTGATGGTCATGCCCGAACCAAGAATGGGTACGTGGAAGAGTGCAATCGGATGCACGAGCCTGTCAGGCAACTGCTCGGCACCGGTGCAGTCGGTGAGGAGCCAATTCTCCCAATGCTCGATGCGATAACGACCGCCCGGGAACCGGTGCCCGATGAGTGAGAGCATCTCGGCCTCGGTGATGCTCATGGCATCTCCGACGCAAGCTGTTCGCCGAAGGCACTGAGTCGGTCGGGCCCATCTGGTCCGGCGAAAGCGAATCCTGGCACCATTGCACGCGTAACGCCGAGCGCGGCGAGTTCCTGCGCTCCTGCGACAGGGTCGGCCATCTGGGCTCCGAACATGGCAGTGATTTCGATTGATACCGGGTCTCGGCCCGCTCGTTCGCACGCAGCGTGCAGGCGGGCAATGAGCGCCCCAAGGCGTTCGGGCGAACCCTCACCCGGGAAGTAGCCGTCGGCAATTCGCACGGCTCGGCTGATGGCTGCGTCGGTGTCGCCGCCCACGAGAATAGGGATGCGGGTCTGTACCGGGCGCGGGCTACACGTGACCGGTGCAAAGTCGACGAACTCGCCATGAAACTCAGCATGGGGCCCCGCCCACAGTGCTTGCATCGCGGCGACATACTCGTCGTTGCGAGCCCCTCGCCGTGCCCACGACACGCCAAGCGCGTCGAATTCTTCCCTCAACCAGCCAACACCGAGCCCAAGCTCAACGCGTCCACCCGACAGCCGGTCGAGCGTGGCGAGTTCCTTGGCCAGTACCAAGGGATTGCGCTGGGGCACGATGAGGATGCAGGTTCCTAGCCGCAGTGTTGGTGCTGCGGCCGCAACGAAAGCCAGCCAGATGAGAGGATCGGGAATTGGCGTGTCGGGCATCGCCGGAATCTTGCCGTCGGCCGTATACGGATAACGAGATTCGATGGTCGTCGGCAAGATGACGTGTTCTCCGCCCCAAACCGACTCGAAGCCCGCCGCTTCAGCCCGTCGGCAGATGTCGAGCGCAACGTCACCTTCAATGCCCACGCTGCTTGCAAAGCCCAATCCAAATTTCATAACCACCCCTTGTCTAGGCAGACTCTCGCGCAGATCTCCACCAAATCTGCAACTGTTGCGGATACGGCCGGTCGGGGCAGACTGTTTCCGCAACTGTTGCAGATATGGATGAGGAGGACTCTTGTGAGAGTAGAAATCGGCCGATGAGGATCCGTCGCGATCCCCTCGGTGTTCCAACCGTCGAAGCCAAGACGTCGGCCGATCTGTTTTTCGGGCAAGGCTTGGCCACCGCCCAGGACCGGTTGTGGCAATTGGAATGGGATCGGCGCACGGCTCTCGGTCGAACCGCGGAACTGATCGGCTCCGCAGCCAACGTCGTGACCGACGGGTTCAATCGACGGGTTCGCCTTGGCGATGCCGCCAAAGCTGGGTACCAACTTCTCGACAACGAGACCCAAGCCATTCTCGATGCCCACGCCGCCGGTATCAACGAGTTTCAGCAAACCATGCCAGCCCCACCGGTGGAGTTTCAGGCGCTCGGATGCGCCGTCGAGCCGTGGCACGGGTGGCACGCCATTGCTATCTTCCTCGTGCGCCACGTTACTTTTGCCACGTGGCAAACCAAACTGTGGAACGCCCGAGTGCTTGCCGCACTCGGTGTTGATTCGATCGCCAAGTTTCGGGCCGAAGGTGACACCGGCGATGCTCCGATAATCGTTCCAAGCGGAGCGAGGGCCGCCATCGGAGCGCTGGAAGACACCGGATTGTTCGACGCTCATACCGGCACGATGCTCGACAGCCTTCGCCCCCTCGGGCTGCAGCAGTCCGGCTCGAACGCCTGGGCGGTACACGGCCGACGAACCGCGAGCGGCAAACCACTGATTGCGGGCGACCCGCACCGGCCGTTCGAGGTACCCAACGTGTACTACCAGGTGCGACTCGTTGGCCCCGATATCGACGCCGCGGGATTCTCGTTTCCCGGTGTGCCCGGCATTTTGCACTTCGCGCAAACACCCCACGTGGCGTGGGCAGTGACCAATGCAATGGCCGACTACCAGGATCTGTTCATCGAACGCTTCCCCGAATCGGTCACGGACAGCCGCAACGAAACCATTGTCGTGCGTGGCGGCGCCGACGTACACATCGACTGCTTGACCACCCGACATGGCCCCGTGGTACTCGGTGGACTTGAGCAAGGCGTCGGTGTCGCGTTGCAATCAACAGGGCTGATCGAAGCGGGAGGAAGTCTTCGAACCATCATGGCTCTGTTGACGGCCAAACGTGTCGCCGACATCGACGTCGCACTTGCGGACTGGGTTGAGCCAGCCAACAACTTTGTTTTCGCCGACACCGCCGGAGACATTGCGTATCGAACCGCCGGGCGCATACCGCTTCGCCACGAGCTCAACGCCGTACTCCCAGTGCCCGGGTGGGACGAAGCATTTGATTGGGATGGCTACATCCCGTTCTCCGAATTGCCCTTCGAACGCAATCCGCCGCTTGGCGCAATCGTGACGGCCAACCAACGAGTCACCAACCGCGACTACCCGTACCGGTTGAATTACGACGCAGCACCACCACATCGAGCCGAGCGCATCTGGACCCGGCTTGGCGATCGTGTCGGGCTGACCCCGGCCGACCAGGCCGTCATTCACGCCGACACGGTGTCGCTATCAGGCCTGCACCTGGCCGACTGGGTGCGTCGTAGCGGCGGGCCGGCCGCGGCGCTACTTGACGGTTGGGATGGAACCATGGCGGTCGATTCGGCCCCGGCGGCACTCGTTGGCCAGATTCGCCATGAACTGTGTCGAGTCGTCACTGCGACGTTGCCAGCTTCATTGCGCACCAACCCGTTTTCGCAGTGGGAACCCCCGGCCACCGCAGCGCCCACCGAGCAACGAGTGGCCACGGCACTTGCAGGCTGGCTTGCCGCCGACGACACCACGGTGCTGAAAGGGCGGCAATGGGCCCCGTTGGTTGTCGAGGCAACCAACACGGCGCTGCAGGTGCTTGCTGAACGCTGTGGGCCCGACCCGACTCGATGGCGTTGGGGTCTGAGTCACGAAGCGACCCCCCTTCACCCGGCGCGCCACGTCGACGAACTGGCCGACCATGATCTGCGGCCGACGTCAGGCCCCGTAGGGGGCGCAACCGACTGCGTGATGGCTACCAACCAAATCGGCGGCGTTACAACTAACGCGTTGAGCGGGTCCACGGCGCGCTATGTCTGGGACCTCGCCGATCGCACGAACAGCCAATGGATCGTGCCCCTGGGTGCATCGGGCGATCCATCCAGCCCGCACTTTGCCGACCAAACAGCCGATTGGACCATTGGGGCGCTGCAGCCCGTATTCTCGACAGAACTCACCGAGAACGGTTAGACGTTGAAGCGGAAGTCGACGACATCGCCGTCGACCATCTCGTATTCTTTACCCTCGATGCGCAGTTTGCCGACGTCTCGTGCTGCGCTCCAACTTCCCAGGCGGATCAGTTCCTCCCAGAAGATCACTTCGGCCTTGATGAAGCCCCGCTGTATATCGGAATGGATCACCCCTGCGCACTCGGGCGCCTTTGCGCCAGCATGGAAGGTCCAGGCGCGGGTCTCCTTCTCGCCCGTGGTGAGATAGGTTCGCAAACCCAGCAGGTGATAAGCAGCCCGAACGACCTGAGGGAGCGCCCCTTCGCCTAATCCCAAGGCATCGAGCATGTCTTGGCGATCGGCCTCGTCGAGCTGAGCAGCCTCCGCCTCGATCTGCACGCTCAGGCCGATCACTTCGATGTCGTTATTGTCGAGTTCGGCTTTGACGCGAGCAACCTTGGCCGGGATGGTATCGAGCTCGTCTTCTCCAACGTTGACAACCGCAAGGACGGGTTTGTTGGTGAGCAGGTAATAGGGCTTGAGCGCCTCGCGATCGGCCGCTGAAAGACGAGCACGATAGAGCGGCCGGCCATCACCAAGGGCGGCTTGGGCACGAGCAAGCACCTCGACGTCGTCGAGCAACGATCGGTCGAGCTTGGATGCGCGCAGCAACTTTGTGTGCTGCTTCTCGACGGTTTCAAGGTCGGCGAGGGCCAGTTCGATCTCGACGATCCGTAGATGTTCAAGCGGATCGAACGGTCCAGTGACGTCGTCGTCCTCGAACGCCCGGAGCACTAAGACGATGGCATCGACCTCGCGGATGCCGGCCAGAAACTTGTTGCCGAGGCCCTCACCCTTGCTGGCTCCCTCGACGAGACCACCAATATCGACCACCTGCACCACCGCGTGCACGATGTTCTTGGACTTTGACAGTATCGACAGAGCATCGACCCGCGCGTCTGGCACCTTAGCGACCCCTATGTTGGGGTCCTTGGTCGCGAACGGGTAAGGGGCAGCCAAGGCACCACCACCCGTCAACGCGTTGTAGAGCGACGACTTACCTGCATTTGGGAGGCCGACCAGGCCGAAACGTTCCATCTCGGGGGAGGAGCCTACCCTCCAGACCCACGGGCGGGTTCCTTCTCATGCGTTGACGATCCGCAAGAGGGTCGAAACAGACCAGTAAGAGCAACTCAAGAACGTTTAGGTCGACTTTCGCCAAGCGGGGCAGCTGCCGACGACACAACTATGCAGTCGTCGCGCCCGCGCTCATTCCGCCGAAATCGTACGATTGCGATGGTTGCGTTGGTCACTGCCTTCGCTTCAGTGAGCCAATCGGCGTGGGCCGACACCATCTGGGGTGGAACCAATGCGACACGACCCACCTCGTGCCCGGCAAGCAACCCGCTGGCGGCCGCCAGCGGGTTCAACGGCCTGATCCTCGACGATGCCCGGGTTAGCTCAGGCGGCACACACGGTCCTCTGTACGTAGGCGACAAGTTGACCCTTGGCGGCGTGTTCGAGGTCGCCCAACGCAACGAGGGCACGGTCGTCACGGGAAGCGATACGCTCGCAGCGGGACTAGTCGTCGATGGCGAAATCGATTGGGCGGGGTCCGCCGTCAGCGCCGAATTACGACTCAGTCACGGGTATGCCAAGGTTCGAAACCTCAACGGAGGTTACGTTCTGACGCGTGGGCGAACGTTCGTTACTGGCATTAACGAGATCAGCTCTCCTCGCCGTATCGAGGTGCAAACCGCTAGTCAACCGATTGCGTCGGTTAGCAACATGCCGGCCCTCAACAACGCCGCCATGCGAGCCACTCTTACTCAGATGGCAACGGATCTGGCCGTTCCAGCCGACAACATCGTGCTTCGCGACGGTGCCACCGTGCTTGCCTCGGCGGCTGCCATCCCCGCTCACGGTCGGGTGAGCGTCGACCTTGCCACCGGAGGCCCAACGTTCTGGCACATCAAGCAGGTCGATCTCATACGGCTCACCGAAATCAACCTCAGTTCATCGCCGACGTTCTCGACGCCACTCATCATCACCGTTACCGACACGGCGTCGAGCTTTAACTGGCCGTTCACTACCACGACGGGGCGTGCAGTCGATGGGTCGAACAACATCTTGTACAACTTCGGAACCGCCAGCCCAACCTTTACCCAAACGTCCGGCACCCTCGAGGGTTCGCTGCTGGCCCCAAGTGCGACGCTAATCAAAGGAACCACCGGCGATATCAACGGGCAGATCGTCCTCGACGAGACCGACTGGAATGGAGGGGAGCTGCACAATGTGCAATTCACCGGCCTCATAGGTATCTGTCCGACGGTGGCAGCAACTACCCCCACCACAACTGTCGCTCCGCCACCAACTCCTACGTTGCCTCCGGCCGTAGGATCGACGGGCATTGTCTCGGGTCGAGTGTTCCGCGACTACGACTACAACGGTATTCGTGATAACCGCAGCAACATAAACCCGCTGACTGATCCGGCGGGCTATGCCGCCGGCGATGAGCCAGGCGAAGGCGGGATCACCATCAACCTGGCCGATGCCTATGGCGGGACCTGGTCGACAACCACCGGGGCGAACGGCCTGTTCACAATCAACCTGACCGCGTCGTCGCCGAACCTGCGCCTGTCGATGTCGATTCCAGGTTCAAGATCGTACCTAGAAGTGTGCGCCTCGCCGTCGAGCGGTGTGCGTTCCGATGTGCGATTCGTTTCCCTCGGAACCACATCCACCGGAATCGAATTGTGCGTCTCGAACCCGGCCGAGTACTGCAAGAACTCAAGCAGTCTCAAGCTGGTGACGCCATGTTGGAAGTGGGGCAACCAGCTCGGGTCGAAGTCGGTTCTCGAATCATTCGGGTACAACACAGTGTCGGCGGTGTACCCAACCGACAACGTGTCGCTTGCCGCTGAAACCGAAATTGGAACCACATATGGCCTGGCCTATGACGCCGGTCGCCAGAACCTTTTTGCTGCTGCTTACCAGCGCCGACACGCGGGGTATGGTCCTGGCGGCACCGGCGCCATCTACAAGATTTCCGAAGCGTCCTCGGGTGCCGCAGGGGCGGTCTCGATCTGGGCCGATCTCAATACGCTGTTCCCAGCAGCGACCCCAACCGCCGGCGCTGACCCGCACCCCGCGGGATGGCAGGGAGCATCCGGCGACCAGCCGCAACTCAGCGGGCCCTGGACGCCCGGCCAGACTGCTTGGAATCTTGATGCTGCGTCCTTCGATGCCGTAGGCAAAGTCAGCCTGGGGGATCTAGAAATTTCCGAGGACAACGAAAGCCTGTTTGTCGTCAACCTTGCCGATCGCAAGCTCTACAAAATGTCGGCAACCACCGCACCGACCACAGCCGCCGACGTTACGAGCGCAACGATTCCGCTAGCAGCTTCAGGATCGGCCCGCTCGTGCCCGGCCGACGACTCGCGACCAATGGCGGTCACCATCCACGATGGCAAGGGTTTCGTAGGCGTCATGTGCACCGGTCAGAGCACAGCTTCCAACACCAACCTTGGCGCCTACGTCTACCAGTTTGATCCCACGACATTGGCATTCACGCCAGCACCCGTGACCCAGATCAACTTCGCAACCTTCCAACCGGCGTACGTGACCTTTGACGACGGTTCGTTCAACCCCGCTTTGGTCTACAACTACTGGCGAAGCAGTCGGACGCAACGCGAACAGAATCATTATGCGTGGAACTCGCTCGCGTTTTCGTCGATTGCGTTCGACAACAACGACATGCTGTTGGGATTTCGTAACCGCTACTTCGATCAGATCGGCGAGGGAGGCTCTGATCCGTTAGGTATTTCATCGGACATGACGAATCCGTTGTGGAAGAACCGCGGCAACGTGTTTCGGGCCTGCGCGAACGTAACCGGCGGTTGGACGATGGAGACCGGGACCGATGGCAGCTACAGCTGCGGTGGACTCAACCAACCCTTGGGAAATCATGGTCCCTCGGGCGACAACCTGTATCAGGATCAGGCCAACCTGGCGAACGGCAGCATGGTGATGTTGCAAGGGGCACAGTCCAACCCATTTGGATTGCCCGCAGCTGGGAATCGTTGGAGTGGCAACGGCGGCGGGCGACTGGTGATCACCACCAACAACGTGAGCACCGGTTACAGCAACGGTGTGAATCGTTACTCAGCTCAGTTTGGGTCGTTGAAGGCCGAGTCGTATCCGATTTACGCCCAGACCACGGGAAGTGACCTTCGTGAGTATCCGACATTCGGAAAGACCAACGGGCTCGGCGATCTCGAAGTTCTATGCGACGCTGCGCCCATCTCGGTCGGTGACCGGGTGTGGGACGACCTTGACCGCGACGGCCTCCAAGACGCTGGAGAGCCCGGTGTTGCCAATGTGTTGGTGCAGCTAATGCAGGGCACAAGCCCCCCAGTGGCGAAGGCGCAGGTGTATACGGACTCCTCTGGTCAATACCTCTTCTCGGCTGCGTCCGGCACCGACTCGGCGAGCGCGAAGTTCGGCGTGTCGGCCCTGCGGTTCGGTGAGGAGGACATGTGGGTCAAGGTGACGGCACCGACGGGCCGGTACTTCACTGCGCGTTCGGTTGGGACCGATAGCGCGGTCGATAGCAACGCCTTTGCTGACGGTGGAAGCCAGTCATTCAATCTCACCCGGGCTGGCGATAACGATTACTCGATTGACTTTGGTTTGAGCGTCGTGTCGCTCGCGCCGAATCGCTACGCAATCTCGGGACGCGTGTGGGACGACCTCAACAACAACGGTCTCGAAGATGAGATCAGCGACACGATTGGTGTGTACGCCATCACCGTCGACCTTCTCGACGCCGCCGGCACGACCGTACTCGCCACGACGACATCATCAACCGCCGGCCGGTACCTCTTCGGCTCGTTGTCGACCGGCAGCTACCGAGTTCGATTCTCGGGCTTATCGACCGGGTTCACGTGGACGACGCAGAACAGCGTTGTAGCGGGCGATACGGCCGACTCCGATGCCGATCAAACGACCGGTATTACCGACGTGATCGTTGTCGACGCAACTGCGCCAGCGGTAACAAGCGCCGACCGAGCTACCGATGCCACGCGCATAGTCCGCGACGTTGACGCCGGCCGATCGGGAGCCCGCCTCAGCAGCACCGGCGGGCGGGTCTGCTTGCTGTCGAACTCGGCCACCACCGGAGTCGGCTCATCGACCACCTGCCCGACAATGAAGATTATGGCCATTGGTGACTCGGTCACCCAAGGCCTCGGCCTTGCCTCCGTCGACGAATCATATCGACTTCGTCTCGGGCAACTCCTCCAGGACGCCAACAAACCGCACGACTTCGTTGGGTTCCATCGCAGTCTCACCGTCGGCTCGCACCCAGTCGACGGTGGTCTGACATGGGGCGATAGCTCGCAGGGCTACGCAGGCGTAGAAGACGCCGACTTCGAAGGCAAGAACGGCTATCAGGCGGGCCGGCCGGTCGGCTACGCCGGACCATCTGGCACCATCACCCAGAGCAACATGATCGCTCAGATGATCGACAACGACATTCCCCAATATGCGCCCGACGTCGTGCTCTTGCACCTTGGCACCTACGACATTCTCGGTGGTAACGCTGGAATCGTGTGGGGTGTGCCGGGAGCCGCAGCGAACGTGTTGGCAATCATCGACCGGATTCACACACTGCGTCCACAAACCACCATCGTGGTGTCTGGCATCACCAAATCGGGGACGACCCCAGCCGCAATGGACGGCATCGACGCCCTTGTACAACCAGAAATTGTTGCCCGCGCCGCGTTGGGACGTCGGGTGCAGTTCATCGATATGTACGCAGGGTTCGTCGCCGCTGACTGGCAGGCCGACAACGTGCATCTGAGCGCATCGGGCAACCAAAAGATGGCCAACGCCATGTACGCCATCGTTTCGCCGACGTGCGGTGGCGGCTCATCCACGACCACAACGACAACGACGACGACTACGACTACGACTACGACCACGACCACGACCACGACGGCACCACCGCCGACCGGGCCATCATGCAAGTTCACGGTCGCGCTTGGGGCATGGGCCCCGGCCAAGTTCGGTTGGGATGCCAGTATCTTTGGCGCTCCGCTCTACATGGCGTCGAACCCGGCAACCGGTCGAACGACGATAGAGGTGCAACTCAAGGGTGGCGCGGGTATGAACTTTTCAAAGGTTGGTCTGGAACCTGAGGGCGGTGCGTATAAGACAGTCAGCACCTACATTGCGCCTGCTACCGACACAACCAACTGGTTCACCGTGTCGATACCAATCTCGGAATGGGGACCAACGTCGGCGCCCTTCGATTCTGTTGCCGCTATGAACATCCGCAACATCAGCGGCGATGCGCTCAACTTCCAAGTTGGATCCATAAAGTTCACCGGCGGAGCGAGTGCGGCTGTCAACTGGTTTGGCTGTACGCCAACCCCGCCGGTAGATACCGACCCGGGAAGCCCAACTATTACGTTCAGTTCGGGTTCCTGACAAACGCGGGTCAGACGGCGTCGGGTAACATTTGGAATGACCCCGGTTGAGGCACTTGAGCGGATTGTTCACTGCCTCGACCGGGCCTTCGACTCGGGTCACCGAGCCAAAGCGTTTAGCCGGGCGCTCGATGTGGTTCGAACCGAAGGCGACCTCGCCATTGCTCAGCGTGCTGCGGCTGGAACATTGGTTGAGCTGCCCGGTATTGGCGACTCGACCGCCAAAGTGATCTCGGCCGCCGTAGCGGGCGAAATGCCCGAGTACCTCACAAAACTCGAAGCCGAAACCCAGCTACGGCCTGCGTCGGCCCAGAGTGTCGTCATCCTCGAAGCGCTTCACGGCGATTGCCACACGCACAGCACGTGGAGCGATGGCGGCGCAACCATTACCGCCATGGCCCGCACTGCAGTCGACCTCGGGCATGAATATCTTGTCGTCACCGATCACTCGCCGCGCCTCACCATCGCCCATGGTCTGAACCGTGAACGGTTGCTGAAACAACTCGACGAAGTAGCCGTCATCGAAGCATCGCTCGATGGTGCTCTGCGGATCCTGACGGGTATGGAGGTCGACATTCTCGAGGACGGCAGTCTCGACCTCGACGACGACCTGCTCGCCCGACTCGACATCGTTATCGCCAGCGTGCATTCGAAGCTGTCGATGCCATCAGAACTCATGACCCAGCGCATGGTTCTCGCAGTTGCCAACCCCCATGTCGACATTCTCGGGCATTGCACTGGTCGTCATATCCCGAAGCGTGGTCCGTCGGCGTTCGATCCTGACTACGTGTTCGCTGCATGCGCGGCGTTCGGCACAGCGGTCGAAATCAACTGCCGACCCGAACGTCTCGATCCTCCACCAGAATTGCTCGAGATAGCCCTCGGCCATGGTTGCTTGTTTGCCATCGACTCCGATGCTCACGCCACCGGTCAGCTCGAATGGCTACCCCATGGCACCGATATTGCAGCCGCTGGCGGGGTGCCAATCGACCGAATTGTCAATACCCGAACAGTCGCCGAGCTGCTGGCCTGGGCGGCCGACAAGGCAGCCTGATACGCTGTCACCCTTATGTCCAAGAAGACCAAGAAGAAGAAGGCGCGTATGCGTCGATCCAAGGCGAACCACGGCAAGCGTCCAAACATGGGTCGCGGCTAGAACGATAGAGCAGCACCATGGCGCAAGAGCCCAACGTTGTGGCATCTCGCGATCTTGTGGTGGATGTTCTACACGGCCAACGGGTCCTGGACCCGTACCGATGGCTTGAAGATGGTGAGTCTGGCCCCACCCAATCGTGGGTCGAGGCCAACAATCAACGAACCCGATCGACGCTCGACGGCATCGCTTCTCGACCGCGATGGCACGAGCGTCTTGTCGCGCTTGTCGCAGTTGTTGTCGAATGGCCCGTTGCCATGCGCGGTGATCGTCTCTTTGTGCAGAGCCGCACTGCCACCCAGCCACAACCGGTCGTCTCGTTGGCGTCGGTTAGCAACCCGCAAGCGCCAAGGCGACAACTGCTCAATCCCGCAGAGTTGGCCGATGACGGCGCCGTAGCCATCGACTGGCTCGCCCCGTCGAGGGATGGGCGGTTGCTGGCATATGGCGTATCCGAAGGCGGCACCGAGAATTCGATGCTTCGTATCCTCGACGTCGACTCCGGAGCCCACCACGTCGACGAGATCCCCAATACCCGGGCCTGCTCGCTGTCGTGGCTGCCTGATCGCACCGCCTTCTTGTATACCCGTTACCCCGAAGGCGAGAACTACAACCGGCGCGTGTATCGCCACCTGTTAGGTGCCGATTGGGTCGATGACGAACTCGTATGGGGCGACCTCCCGGTTCCCGACGCCTGGCCGTCGGTATCCGTGCACCCCAACGCGAGCCATGTACTCGTGCACGTTGGCGTCGGATGGAGCCGTACCGACGCGCACCTGTATGACTGCCGCGCTGGCACCTGGTCGACCATCATCGCCGGTGTCGACAACAATGTGTCACTCAGCTTCGACGGCGAACGACTTGTTGGCACCACCGACATCGATGCTCCCCGAGGCCGGGGCATCTCAGTTGCTATCAACGATCCGACCGGCACTTGGGAAACACTTGTGCCCGAAGGCAACGGCGTGGTCGAAAGCGTGTGGCGTGTTGGCTCCAACCTGTACGCGTCGTCAGTGGCATCGGGCGTGCGCCGGCTCGATCGTCATGCGCTAGATGGCGCTCACATCCAGAGCGTTGTTCTGCCGGCCATGGCCGAGCTTTCTGGGATCGCCAGCGAGCACAGCAGTGACCAGCTTGTGCTGTCTGTCGTGTCGTTCACACTTCCATCGCGGCTCTATACGGTCACGCCCGGCGAACCAGTTCAACCGTTCGGTCAAGGACCCGACTTGCCGTTCGTGCCCGACGACTTTTCAGTCAGCCGGCGCAGTTACACGAGCCTCGACGGCACCACAATCGGCCTCTTTGTCGTGCACCGAGCCGACGTTGTGCCGTCAGCACAAACTCGGTGCTGGCTCGGCGGTTACGGCGGTTTCAACATCGCGTCGACCCCGGCCTACAGTGCGGCGGTTGTCGCCTGGTGCGAGGCCGGTGGGATGTACGCGTTAGCCGGCCTACGAGGCGGCAACGAGGAAGGTGAAGACTGGCATAGAGCAGGAATGCGCGAGCACAAGCAGAACGTTTTCGACGACTTCCACGCGGCTGCCGACTTCCTTGTGCGTAACAAAATGACAAGTCGTGATCGCCTGGCCATCCGAGGTGGTTCCAACGGCGGACTGCTCGTGGGTGCCGCTCTCACCCAACGCCCAGACCTGTGCGCCGCAGTGGTGTGCGAAGTGCCCCTCCTCGACATGGTCCGCTTTCCGCAGTTCCTCATCGCTCGACTCTGGACCCACGAGTACGGCGACCCCGACGTGGCCGACGAATTCGGATGGCTCTACGCCTACTCGCCGTATCACCATGTCGTGAAGGGCCAGGCCTACCCACCCGTCCTGATGGTGACCGCGGCTGGTGATACCCGTGTCGATCCTCTGCATGCGCGGAAAATGGCGGCCCTTCTCCAGTGGGCGGGAGCCGACGTGCTGTTCAAGCAGGACGGCCGATCAGGTCACGGTGTCGGCAAACCGCAAACCAAAATCGCTGACGACGGTGCCGATGTGCTTGCCTTTCTCGACTCGGTGCTGGCACCATGATCTGTGGTCTAGGAGTGCCAGGCACACGAACCGCATGGTCGGCTATCGGCCTCGACTTCGTTGGCAACACAACCCAAGTTGGCCAAGTACAACTCAGTTTCGAGGCCGAAATGTTGACCTGGGAACTTGTCGGCGATGGCCCCGACCACATCGATGGCGTGCCCACAACGTGGCGCGCTGCAGCGCCCGCACCACTGGAAGTAACCCACCGATTCGGGTACATCCAGATCGACCACGTCGTGGTGTTCACCGACGACCTACTTCGGACGTGTGGTGCCATATCGGACGCAACCGGTGCGCCCCTGAAGCGAATTCGCGAAGCGGGTGGTGGTCGCCAGCAAGGCTTCCATCGACTCGGCGAAGTAATCGCCGAGGTGGTCGGACCCGTGGAGCAACCCACTCATCTGTGGGGATTCGTGCTCACGGTCGACAACCTCGACGTCGTCGTACAAAGCCTCGGACCCGGTCTCATCGGCGAATCGAAACCAGCGGTGCAACCCGGCCGGCGAATCGCCAGTTTTCGAAGCTCGGCCGGTTTGGGTTGTGCCGTAGCCCTTCTCAGCGTGCCTTAAAGCCCGAAGGACGAATCTGGCACCCGTCGGTGCAAGATTCGCCCTAGAACGAGATAGGCGTTGAGCTAGACGACCATGCTGTTTTTCATGGTGGCGTCGTCGTCGACGGCGATCCAGATCAATGCTCCAACGAGCGCACCAATCAGCGGGAACACAATGAACGCCCACAATTGCTCGAGGTGGGGCCCGTTGTCGGAGAACACTGCCGTGGCAATGGACCGGGCCGGATTCACTGAAGTGTTGTCGACCGGAATCGAGATCATGTGGATGAGTGCCAAGGTAAGGCCAGCGGTGATACCACCGAAACCGGCCGGAAACCCCTTCGATGTTGTCGACAGCACAACAAATATCAGGAACGCTGTGAGCACAATTTCGGCAATGATCATGGCCCCAAATCCATAACCACCCGGGCTGCCTTGGGCCCCCCATCCGTTGGAAGCGAAACCGTTGCGCTCGTAGCCCTCGACGCTGGTGGCGATAGCGGCAATAACGCCCGCACCCGCAATGCCGCCGAGAATCTGACCTACCCAGTAGTAGGCGGCCTTGGCGATTGAGAGCTTCTTGGTTACCACCATGGCGAACGTAACAGCCGGGTTGATATGGCAGCCGGAAATGTGGCCAATGGTGTAGGCCATGATCAAGAGCGCGAAACCGAAGGCAAGACTCACACCCAAAACGCCGATCTTGTCGGCAGCAAGAATGGCGCTACCAGGGCCCCCAATTACTAGCACTGCGGTACCAACGAACTCGGCAATGAGCAGCCGAAGATTGGTGTTCTTCATGTAACCCCCTGGGTGAGACGCGACCAGCGGCGGTCGTCGTTAGTAACGAGACGTTAGAGGCTCGCAAAGGTCGCGTCGCGCAACCTGTCAGGGCACTAGTAACTATCGTCTTTATCGCTGGTGAGGTAGGCCACGCCAGTCGGACAATTCTCCTGCACTGGGCACCACCGACACGTTGGCCCAGGCACAACAAGAGGCGGCCGTCCGGCCCTCAATTCTATTGCTTTCACGACACCATCAATGGTTCTTCGCAATGCTGCGTCGAGCAGGTCGACCGTGACATCTTCGGGCTGGGCTCGGGCAGAATCGAGGTAGTAGCTGGCCAATTTGCGGGGCGGCACCCCGAGTTTGAGCGTCTCGAGTAACGCGTAAAAGCGTAGATCGTCACGGTGGTGAAGATTTGGCCGACCGGTTTTCATGTCGATGATGACCTTGTTCCCCGCTCGTCCGAGAGTCAGGTCGACCTTTCCCGACAGCACAATCTTGCCGTTCAGTAGTTCGACCCGACTGGTCGATTCCATCACCGGGCGCCACTCGGCCTTCAACGGCGGAAAGCATTCCTGAAAGGCCGCTACCATGCCTGTTGCATCGCTTCGAAGCTGGGCCTGGTCGGCCTCGCTGCGAGATTGCAGGAATTTCGCAATGGAGCGATCGCCATTGGCGAGCCGAGCAATGGATTCGTCGACCAGAGTCCGAGGAGCGGCTTCACCGTTCCAATGGACACTGAGTTCCACGGCTTTGTGGGCAATAGTGCCGCGCGCCATAGGCACCGTCCATTCAAAGGTTGCGTCGGTGGCAACGTGGTGCATCTCGCAGCCGTGCAGGTTTGAAAGTGCTCGTTTGCTGATCCACAACGGATCGTCGCCGACCAGATCTGTCAGGGGAGCTACGGCCTCTTCAAGCACACCGAGCAGTTCCTTGGCGAGGCCATCAGGGAACTCGGCTCGGGTCCCACTCCTTCCAAGCAGGTCGATGACTTGCTGCTGAGCGGGGTTGAGATCAGTCACCGTCTCATTGTGCATGATCTCTGTCTTACCCCTCTGGCATCCTGAACGTATGGAGGAAGCAACGACAGCCCGGTTCGTACATGCAGCTCGGGTTCTGTCGGCCGAGACCCGGCAGCAACGACTGAAGGCACCTGGATTTCGTAGCCCGCCGCGGCTTCGCGGCGCGGCGCGCAGCCTTCGTCGGTGGGACACGGGGTCGGTTCAAGTGGCTGTTCAAGTGAAGGGTAGGCCGTGGCTTGTTGTGTTGTCCGACATGATTGAAGGTGTTGTTGCGGCGAATCAGCTTCGTGCCAGTGCCGCTGATTCATTGCGCGAGGCATTGTGGGCAGCCGCAGTCGAGGCGGGGGTGGCACCAGGTGTACAGACGCAGTACGCCAATCGGGTGGCGTAGACCATTGGCCAGTACGGTTAGTTGTAGATGGCAACCACGTCACCCGCGCTGCGGGTCGCAACCCCGCTCGACGCGCTTAAGCACCGTGACTTCGCCATGTTCTGGTGTGCGGCGCTGGTCTCCAATATTGGGTCGTGGATGCAGAATCTGACCGTGCCGTATGTGATCTTTCAAACCACTCGATCTGTCACGTGGAGCGGTGCAGCCACGTTCTTGTCGCTAGTGCCTTCGGTTCCGTTCTCCCCGCTTGGGGGTGCTTTGGCCGATCGGTACCCCAGGCGCAAAATTCTGCTCATTACTCAATCGCTCTTTGTGTTGCTAGCCCTGACGTTGTGGCTCGAATGGCAGGCCGGTTACCGAAACCCGTGGGCGCTCATCGCTCCTGTCGCCGCTGGGGGTGCGCTGTCGGGCATCAATATGCCGTCGTGGCAGGCGTTTGTCTTCGATTTGGTTCCGTCCGACATTCTGTCGCCAGCAATCGCCCTCAACTCGTCACAATTTCATCTGTCACGAGCTGTTGGGCCGATCCTTGCTGGCTTCGTGCTCGATCGGTTCGGCCCGTCGTGGACGTTCCTGGCTAACGCGTTTTCATTCGTAGCAGTCATCGGCGTACTGCTCGTGTTGCGGCCGACGCCGTTGCCGAGAACACCGTTGACGGGCGGGATTGTGAAGCAAACCTCCGAAGCCGCACGTTACGTGTGGACAACACCCAAGATCCGTTGGTCCTTGGTAGTTGTGGTACTCATAGCGTTCTTCGGTCACCCGATTATGAGTCTGGCCACCCCGCTGGCACTCGAAGTCTTCGGATCCGGCGCACGAGGCGTTGGCGTCATGACAGCCGGATTTGGCACAGGCGCAGGCCTTGGGGTACTTGCCATAGCGCGCGTCTCGCGAGGGCGTTCGAAGGGGCGACTCGTGCAATCAGGTCTCGTGCTCTACTCGCTAGTGCTCTTGGCTAACGCCACCAGCCGCAACTTGGCAATGGCATTCGCGTTCCTTGTGCCGCTCGGTCTTATCCACCTCGTCGTAGTCTCGATGACCAATACCTTGATCCAAGCGTCAACGCACGAACGTATGCGTGGCCGCGTACTCAGCCTGTACTTCGCCGGTTTCAGCCTGTGCTACTCGGTCGGGGCGTACGCGCTCAGCAGCCTTGCCGACCAGATTGGCTTAAGAACCGTCATTGCTGTGTCAGGTTCGTGTTTGTTGAGCATTGCCGTATGGCTCTCACGTGGTAACCGCCTGTGCCACCATGTCGACGGCGCGGCGGTCTGACGTTTGGGCCTCACAAGCCGTATCGTTGTACAAGCACCCGCCCGGGTGGCGAAACTGGCAGACGCGGAGGACTTAAACTCCTCTGACCGAGAGGTCATACGGGTTCAAATCCCGTCCTGGGCACCAAACGCACCACCGGAATAAGCATGCGTCACCATAAGGAGGATCGTTGGTCGTGGCCGTTCATCGAGAGCTTGTTGGTTCAGTTTTCGTAGTCACTATCGACCGTCCCGACGTTCGCAATGCCGTCGATGGTCCAACTGCGGCGTTGCTCGCTGACGCATTTCGTGAGTTCGATGCCACTGCCCAAGCCCGGGTTGGTGTGCTCACGGGTGCCGCAGGAACCTTTTGTGCCGGCGCCGACCTGAAAGCCATCAGCAACGGACGAGGCAATACGGTCGTGGCTGATGCCCAAGTTGACGGACCAATGGGCCCAACTCGCATGATGTTGTCGAAACCGGTGATCGCTGCCATCGAAGGGTTTGCTGTTGCTGGTGGCTTGGAACTGGCGCTCTGGTGCGACCTGCGAGTGGCCAGTCGTGACGCCACCTTTGGCGTGTATTGTCGACGATGGGGCGTGCCGCTCGTGGATGGCGGCACGATTCGTCTGCCCAGACTCATCGGCCACAGCCACGCACTCGATCTGATCCTCACCGGGCGAGAAGTGTCGGGCGACGAGGCCATCCGCATGGGCTTAGCCAACCGGCTAGTCGAGCCCGGTCACACCCTGGCTGCCGCAATTGCCCTGGCCGAACAACTGTCAGCCCTTCCCCAAACCTGCATGCGCAGCGACCGGCAAAGTTCCTATGACCAGTGGTCGATGGGCCTGGCCGACGCGCTGTTGCACGAGACTCGCTTAGGACTCGACGTCCTTCGATCGGGCGAGAGTCGTGATGGCGCGACCCGGTTTGCCCAGGGTGCCGGGCGGCACGGAACCTAGGCGGTCTCGACCGCTCCAGACAGTGGTGCGTTGGCAACTACGGAGTAGCTGTTCGGTGAGATCGTGTGGTCCAATGACCGAGTGCTTGTGTCAGCAACAGAAATCGCCGAAGCCAACGAACGCATCCGACCCCACATCGTGCGCACACCGCTCCTGTTATCGCCCGGGTTGTCGAAGCTGTTGGGCTGCGATGTATCACTCAAGGCCGAGGTGTTCCAACACACGGGCAGCTTCAAGTTCCGGGGCGCTGTCAATAAAGCGTTGACGCTGACCGATGTCGAACGCGCTAGAGGCGTGATCGCGTACTCGGCAGGCAACCACGCTATGGCAGTGGCACAGCTTGGCCGACAGCTCGGCATCCGGGTCGTGGTGTGCATGCCCGACTGGGCGACGCCGTTCAAGATCGACGCGGTGAGGTCTCTTGGTGCCGAGCTGGAACTTGTGACTGGCGACCTTGTTGGGCGCGCTCTCGCTCGTCGTGATGCTGAAGGCCTGACGCTCATTCCTCCATTCGCTGACGCCGCGGTGATTGCCGGTGCGGCGTCGGTGGGGGTCGAAATCGCGCAGGACCTTCGCGATGTCGACACCGTGCTCGTACCGGTCGGCGGCGGCGGTCTCATCAGCGCAGTAGGAGCAGCGCTGAAGCAGTTTCGTGCTGGCGTTCGGATTGTTGGCATTGAACCTGAGACCGCCGACGTGGTTCGACGGAGTCGGGCAGCCGGTGTGCCCGTTACTCATCCGGGTCCTAGATCGCTCGCCGACGGTCTTGGCGCGCCGATGACAGGTCAAATCAATCTCGATCACATTGCCGAGTATGTCGACGAGATGGTGGTTATCACCGAAGACTCGATTCGTCCGGCCTGGCGAACCCTCGTTGATGTTACGAAGTTGGCTGGCGAACCGTCGGCCGCCGCTGGAATCGCGGCGATCCAAACTGGTGCAGTTACCGTTCGGCCGGGCGAGCGAGTATGCCTCATAATCTCGGGCGGTAACGCCGACTTCGCGAAGCTGAACGCCTCGTGACGGTTGGTGTTGGCGTATTCGGTACCAGCTGGTGGGCTGACACCATGTACCTGCCGCCCCTCAGGCATCATCCTGATGCCGAGGTCGTAGCCGTGTGTGGTCGAAACGCCGACACTACAGCAGCTTTTGCGACGAAATGGGCTATCCCAACATGGGGTACCGATCCCGCCGAAATGCTCGATCAGGACATCGACGCGGTCATCATCGCCACCGCCAACGACAGTCATTTCGAATTGACAATGGCCGCGCTCGATCGCGGGCTTCATGTGCTGTGCGAAAAGCCGCTGGCCCTCAACGCCGAACAGGCGACGTTGATGACCGAGCGAGCGGCCGCTTCCGGGGCCATCACCATGGTGCCGTTCACCTACCACTACATGCCTATGAATCGGTGGGTGAAACGGCTCATCGACGATGGCTATGTCGGTCGCCCGCTGCATATCAACCTTCGCTACTACGCAAGCTTCGGATTCGATACTCGCTACTCGTGGCGTTTCGATGCTCCCATCGCCGGTGCCGGCATTATTGGCGACCTCGGATCCCATTGGATCCACTTAGCGCGCTGGCTGCTCGACGACACGGAGGCATCAATATCGGCTACATCGTCGAGTTTCGTTCGTCGTGACCCGCGCCCCAACGGTGAGCAGTACGAACAGCTTGAAGACAGCGCTGTGATGACCGTGAGATACGCGTCGGGCGCATACGGAGTGCTGCAAACCAGTGCCGTGTGTTGGGAGGCAACACCGTTCGGACAGACCCATCACCTTGAAATTCACGGCGACCAAGGAACCATCTACGCCACGTGTGATTGGGACACGGTGCAAGAGGTACGCGGCGTTCGCTCCGGTGAGTCGGGCAGCATGAAGGTGCTGCCAATCCCCGACGATGTATGGAATGGCGTTCGACGCGACACCGTGCACAACACCTACCGCGATGTGTTTCGCACAACCAACGCCATGACCAGAGGATGGATCGACGCGATTCGCGACGGGTACGACATAGCACCCGGATTCGCCGAAGGGCTAGCGGTCCAGCGCGCTATTGACGCTGCAGTGCTCAGCGCGTCAACTGGTGGGTGCCCCGTGTACCTGTCGGACTAGTCGACGTCGGCTTTCCCTGTCGTCAGAGTCCATTGCTCACCAACAAACCTTCAGCGCAGAGCCGACTGATTGCCTCGGCGACCGCAGCACGAGGCGGCTCGCTCAACGAAAAGAGCTGCTGAACGCTGCTGCTCATTTCCTCGTCGCTGGCGGCTCCGTCGGCGAGCGCGAACACGATTGCCGCAGTCGAGTTGAGGTGATGGGCCCGGCCATGGACAGGTTCGACGACCACGAGACCATCGTGTGTTTCAGTCACCGCAAGATGAGGCGGGTGCGAGAATCTGCTGGACGTAGGCCTCGCCAAAACAGTCGTGATGAGCTGCTGTGCTGCCGCACCGACCTGAGCGCTGGAGTATCGGTTTTCGACGAGATGTCGTCCTGCGTCGCCGAGTCGGCGCTCCAGCGAATTGTCCGTGAGCACTTGAACGATTGCCTCGGCAAATGCTGCTGGGTCGTCAGCGACAAGCGCATGAAGGTTGTCCTCGAATGCCAAACCAGAAAGACCGACAGTCGTCCCCACAACAGGCACACCATGAGCCCAGGCTTCAAGGGCTTTGATTCGCGTTCCCGATCCCGCCAACACGGGCACAACAGCGACCGAAACGAGTTGGTACAACGCTTCGATATCGTCCACAAACCCGCGGCCAAACGGTGCGAACTGTTCGCTTCCGGGTCCGGCAATCACCACACGGGCGTCGGGCACTGCCGCGTGCACGACTGGCACGACATTGTCTATGAACCATCGAGCTCCCACCACGTTGGGGTCATAGCCGAAGTTCCCGACCATGACCATTAGCGGCTCGCGTTGTTGATCTGGGTGCGGGGGCCCGAGGTCGACTGAGTTGGGAATCTCAGTGATGCCGTCAAAGCTATGGGCGGCCACAACCTCATCGGCCTGTGCTCGCATCTGTGTGACGAGCGCTGCGAATAGCGCCGCTTCGTCGTGTTGGCCTATCGATGCATAGAACGTTGCGTCGTCGTCATCAAGATCGATCACCACCCGGGCTGTCGAGGTATCTCGAAGTCCGAGGCAAAACGGTCCGAGGTACGACCGTAGCCCGACGACGACGTCGAACGCTTCGAGCTTGCTTCCCCACGCGGCACCCAAGGCCCGCGGTGCCTGCCGTGCTCGATACGGCATGACTGCAGTCGTGTCTCGGTCAGCGCCTGGTGATACTTCCACTTCGTCTCCACCGGGAAGAAACGGGCCCGCCACGGGCACTACGAGCGTTGTGAGATCGCCGAGTTCCGCCAGGACTCGTTGCCAGAACCGCGCTCGGTGGGCGAGGCCGTTCCCCGCATGCCGTGGACTAATGGGTACCACCAGGACCGACCGCATGTTCATACGGTATGGCTATGTCTGGCATCGAAGCATTGGGCGTCGAATCGCCGTTGTATTATGTGAGCGAGGCCGATTCGTCGGGTTACGCGGTGGCGGCACGACGTTGTATCGAAGCGTTACGGTCGGCTGGGTTCGCCGTCACATGGGATCAGTTGGCCAACACCTTTGAAGGCAGGGTCCGCCAACAACCACCGCCTCTGACACCGCCACAGCTCGCGGTAGTTCATTGCATACCCACGGCATGGCCGAATCTTCGAGGCGAACTCAAGGCCGAGCAAACGATCGGGCATACGGTGTGGGAGGTGGATCGGATTCCCCTCCGCTGGCGCTACGAATTGTCGGTCGTCGATGAGCTGTGGGTTCCCACGAACTGGAACAAGTGGGTGTTCGACAACGCTCAACTGGGCAAGCCGGTACACCTAGTTCCCCACGCAATCTCGACAGCATCGCCGGTTCCCCCGCCGATTGAACTTCGGGCCGACCGACTGAATTTTGCACTTGTTTCGGCGTGGGATTGGCGCAAGCGGCCCGACCTGGCGATCGAGGCCTATCTGCGTGCCTTCACTGCCGACGACCCGGTGACGCTCGTGGTCAAGTCGTCGGCGTTGCCGATTGCGTGGCCTCACGATGCTCGGGTGGCCACAATCGACCACATCGCAGCGATCGTCAGTCGTTTTCCCAATCCGGCTTCGGTACTTGTCGATACCGCGACGTGGACCGATGGGCAAATGCTTGGGTTGTTGCGCAGCGCTGATTGCCTGGTATCGCTGACGTCGACGGAAGGTTGGGGTCTCGGTGCCTTCGACGCAGCATGCATGGGGACGCCAATCATTATCACCGGCTACGGGGGTCAGGTTGAGTGGCTTGGCTCGGACTACCCGGGATTGCTCCCGTTCTCGATGCAGCCGGTCGACCATCCCGACACGTCGCTCTTTGAACCGGGGATGTTTTGGGGTAGCGCTGACATCGACACGGCGGTTGACATGCTGAAAATGTTTGCGGCCGGAACATTTCCCGAACTCTCCAAACGCGCGGTGTCATTGGCCCCTGAACTGCTGCACCGCTACGCGCCGACCGCGGTGGGTGCTATTGCTCGCCGTGCGCTAGGCGACCAAACATTGACCGGTCCGGTCGCGGCCAGGCCAGCGCTGCCGCGGGTACTCATCCTTACTCCGGTCAAGGACGCGGCCCACGAGTCGTCGGGGTACGTCGACAGGCTGCTCGCACTCGACTATCCGGCGCAACAACTGTCGGTTGGAGTTCTCGAGAGCGACAGCGTCGACGGCTCATTCGATGCTTTTGCTGTCGAACTCAAGCGCCTCTCCGACGCAGGGTGGCGCACCACCATGGTCCGCAAGGACTTCGGTTACCGGCTGCCGAACAATCTCGAACGGTGGGAGCCCTCTATCCAGCTGGACCGACGACGGGTGTTGGCGTTGAGCCGAAATCACCTGCTGTTTGCCGCTTTGGGCGATGAAGATTGGGTGTTGTGGATTGATGCCGACGTCGTTGAATTTCCCACCGACATCATTGGGCAACTCCTAGCGGTAGGGCGCGACATCGTCCAACCTCATTGCGTTCGAGGCTGGGGCGGGCCAACGTTCGACTTGAACGGGTGGATCGATCACGGGCAACGCCACCTCGACGACTTTCGCGGTCTCGGCACAGTTGAACTGCACGCTGTCGGCGGGACGATGCTGCTGGTTCGGGCCGACCGTCATCGTGACGGGCTTATCTGGCCGGCCTACCTGTACGGCAACGCGAACGACCGCATTCGTCGCGACCCAGCGCTTCTTGGCCGGACCGAGATCGGCGAGATCGAAACCGAGGGACTCGCCATCATGGCCAACGATATGGGTATTGCCTGTTGGGGCCTCCCTGATCTCGAAATCCGGCACCGATGACCGGACTTGAGGTCGGCGAGGCTCACCCACGCTGTGACGGGCGATAGGCTACCGACGTGTCTGTGAAGTCGCTTCAAGAACTCGAGCCGGTTGCCGCCAAATTGCTCGACCGCCATCTCGCAACCTCGAAGGAGTGGTTCCCGCACGAACTCGTGCCATACCACCGGGGTCGCGACTTTGATGGCTCGGCATGGTCGCCCGACGACGCCGATTTCGGCGGGGCAGAAATCGACGAACGGGTTCGTAGCGCACTGTTCGTCAACCTGCTCACCGAGGACAATCTTCCGTACTACTTCCGCGATATTGAACGGATGTTTGGTCAAGACGGGGCATTCGCCACCTGGTCCCGGCGATGGACCGCCGAAGAGGGTAGGCATTCGATCGTAATCCGCGACTACCTCACCGCAACACGAGCGGTCGACCCAGTAGCGCTCGAGCGAGCTCGCATGGCGCAAGTGTCCGGCGGCGAAGTGCCTCAGCCCGACGATCCATGGCGCGGTATGGCGTACGTGGCGTTACAAGAACTCGCTACCCGCATTTCTCATCGTAACACCGGCAAGCTCATTGGCGACCCGGTCGGCTACGAACTCATGGCCAGAGTCGCTGCCGACGAGAATCAGCACTTCTTGTTCTACCGAGACCTCACGACCGCTGCTCTTGAGCTTGATCCGTCGACCATGGTCATCGCCATCGACGAGATGGTGTGCAATTTCGCCATGCCGGGCGAAGGCATTGTCGATTTCTCGCGGCATAGCAAGGCCATTGCGGCTGCCGGTATCTACGACCTCGCCGTGCACCACGACCAGATCTTGCAGCCCGTTGTGATCCGTCAATGGGCCGTCGACAAACTCACAGGGCTCAGTGGCGAAGCCGAGAAGGCTCGCGAGCACCTCCTGTCGTTTATCGAACGACTCGGCCGTATTGCGCAGCGCCTCACCGCCCGACGTCTCGAGCGCACGACCACGGTGTCGGCCACCTAGCTTGTCTTCGGCGTCGCTGGCTACCGCTCGACTATCGCTCCGCCACCTAGCGATCTCCTAGGGCATTCTCACCCGACTCACAGACAACTCTCAGGTTGAGACAGTTTGATAGTGCCCATGTCAAGAAGCAACCAATCGCGCTACGAGCACGTCACGCGTCGGACGTTCCTGCGTCGATCATCGCTGCTTGCCGGCGTCGCCGCCCTGGCTCCAGGTCTTGCGTGCGCAGCGAACGACCCAGTTGTGTCGGCCGCGGTCGATGCCCCAACTACTGCAGGGACTCTGGCGGCCACGGTCGCAACCACAGGGCCGTCAACCTCTAAGGCGTCAGCTGCCACTTCGCCTGCCGCAACAACTCTGCCAGTTGCAACTACGTCCCCAGCTACCAGCAAGGCTCCCGCGGCTGGGGCCGGGTTCGTAAACACCCTTGAGTTGGCGACGTCGTTCTCGTTCGTGGCCGGGGCAAGCACCGGTGGACGCGGGGGCACAAAAAACCCGTATGTCGCTGTGTGGATCGAGAATCCGGCCGGCGAACTCGTTCAGACGGTCAGCCTGTGGATCCAACCGGGCAAGGGCCAGAAGTGGTGGCCCGACTTGAAGCGTTGGTATCGGGCCGATCAAGCCTCGGTCAGCCGTGGTGCCGTATCGATGCTGTCGACGTCGGGTCCCACCCGCTTGCCTGGAACCTACAGCGTTGCCTGGGATGGCAAGGCCGCCAGCGGAGCACTTGCGTCCCAAGGCGAGTACTTCATATGCATCGAAGCGTCCCGCGAGAATGGGCCATACGAGTTGATCCGTGAACCGATTACCATCGGCGCCACATCGTTTGTAAAGGCGCTCGCTGACCAGGGCGAACTCCAAGGGGCGTCAGTTGAACTCCGCGCTCGAAAGTGAACCGTCGTCACCTAATCGGCTAAGGCGACAGACCCACAAGTGGGTCCGGTTGGTGCACGTGTACACGAGCATGGTGTGTTTGCTCTTGGTGCTGTTCTTTGCGGCTACCGGCGTCACCCTGAATCATCCGAAGTGGGCGTTCGGCGGATCGGTTTCACGGCAAACGGCAACCGGCTCACTTCCCGCCGGTTGGAATCAAGCAGGCACCATTAACTGGCTCACAGTGACCGAACACCTCCGGTCCGCCCATAACGTCAAAGGTGCGGTGTCGAGCTACACCGCCGACGATACCCAAGGCTCCGTTACCTTCAAGCTGCCCGGCTACTCCGCCGAAACCTTTATAGACGTGGCGGCGGGTACATATGACCTGACCGTCGTTGCCCAAGGTCCAATCGCTGTTCTGAACGACTTACACAAGGGTCGTGACACCGGTTCGTCGTGGCGCTGGGTCATCGATGTGTCCGGGATTTTTCTCGTTGTTCTCTCGCTCAGCGGACTGTTTCTGCAGTTCTTTTTGCGTAAACGTCGTCGCAGCGCTTATGTCACGGCAAGCGTCGGTGCGGTTATCTCGCTGTTGCTCCTCTGGATTGCGATGTCCTGATTGGCCTTCGGTGAAATCGACTGGGTTTGCCAAGTCGCGTTTGTAACAACGTCGCCGTTCTCGCTCACCAGCAGATAGCCAAGGTCGGCGTGCCGATCGACGAATGCCGCACCCTCGGCCGGTGTCAGCACGCTGAGCACGGTGGCTACCGCGTCAGCCGTTACAGCGGTGGGAGCTATGACGCTCGCCGAGGCGACGGCCGTCGCGGGCCAACCGGATCGAGGGTCGATGACGTGGCTAAACCAAGCTCCATTCACAGTACATCCTCGGCGGCTGAATCCACTGGTGGCAAGGGCCTGATTGGCAATTCGCACGACCGATATGGGTGGTTCGTTGTCGTAGGGCCGGTGCGGGTTCTCGATGCCAACGTCGTGGTAGCCGTGGCCGAGGTGGCAAAGATCCCCGCCAATGTTCACCACGACTGAAGTGACTCCGCGAAGTGCCAGAGCCTTGTTCGCCGCTTGATCAACAATGTATCCCTTGGCGATGGCGTTGAGATTCAACCGGCTGCAATCACCGATGTGGATTACGCCCTCGGCAGTGATGTCGTACCTCGGTTCTCTCACGGTGTCGGCAAGGGCCGCAAGTGCAACCTTCGACGGCACGATATTGGTTGCTTGAGCCTGTGCCCACGCGTAGCTGAGGATTCCGGCTGCCGGATTGAACGCCGCGCCGCTGTGTAGTTGCCATTGTCGGGCCAACGTGAGCACAGTCAGCTACTCATCCGACATCGACACGCCGGGGGCCGCGTTTGTTCGCCAGCGACTGAACTCACTGTGCGCGTCGTATATCGAAAAGACGAGATTGAGCCGCTCGATCTCTCGCTCGATGGACCTGATTGCGACGGATCGGAGGCGACGGGAGCGGGCGCTGACTCGTATGCTGAGAACAGTACCGAGGACCGACTGGCGACTGGTTGTTGACGACGATAACCGCCCCCACATGAGGCTCAGTCCATCCGGAGGCCGCCGTCGACATTGACGGTCTGGCCTGTTATGTAGCTGGCATCGTCGCTGGCCAGAAACGCTACTGCTGCGGCCTGCTCGTCGACTCGACCTTGGCGACCCATCGGGATTCGTGAGATAGCGCCCTTGCGGGGTAGATCGGCCGGCACCCCAAACTTCGCGGCCGACCGAGCGAAGGTGCCATCCATCATGTCGGTATCGGTCGACCCTGGACAGACACAGTTGACCCGGATGTCATCGGGGGCGAGCTCGATTGCGAGCTGTTGCGTGAGTCCGATCATTGCCCATTTCGTGGCGCAATAGGCTCCGTAGTTTGGCAGACCCTGCCGGCCCGCCATGGACGAAATGTTGATAATGCTGCCGCCGTTACCAGCGGCTCGAATGGCTCTGCCCGCGAACTTGGTGACCAGGTATAGGCCGTTGAGGTTGACGTCGACGGTGCGGAACCACACGTCGTCGTCCATGTCCAAAATAGGGGAGACCCCGGCTTCACTTGGCAGGGCCGCATTGTTGACCAAGATGTCGAGACGTCCCATGTGCTGGATTGCGGTGTTTACCAGGTTGACCACTTGGTTCTGGTCGACAACATCGCAGTCAACGCCAACTGCTCGTCGGCCCATGGCCTGAATCTCGGCGGCCACCGATTCGACCCCCAACCAACCTGCATCGCGTTCTTGCGATGGAAAGGTGCTTGGATTGCGAGCAATGGCCCCGACCACTACGTCGCACCCTTCTTGGGCAAGCCGCATTGCGATGGCCCTGCCGATGCCCCTGTAGCGACCTGCGCCCGTGACCAGGGCTACCTTGCCGTGTAATCCGTTCATCACCCGATCATCCCAGTTCTCGCCGTGAAGTAGTCAACGGGGCCATCGCGCGCCTCGTTCCACCTCGTTGAGGTCGAGATGGTTGCGCATGTACTCGTTCGCCCCGTTTCGTGGCGGTGAGTAGTCCCATGGCGTGAACTCGCCGCTTCGATTGGCCGAGTCGATGAAACGACGTCGGGCCTGGTCGGCAAGCACCTCGCTGGTTAGTCGAGGAAGATCCCATCGTGCGGCAACTTCGTCGCGTAGCCCGTGAACCGTGGCCTGTTGGTCGGGGTCGGCGGCGAGATTGTTTACCTCCAACGGGTCGATGGCGAGGTCGTAGAGCTGATCGGGATCGGCGGGGCAATGCACGAATTTGAGCGTGCCTCGACGGATCATGACGATGGGCGCCACTGACCCTTCCGCCATGTATTCGCCGACAACCGTACGACGTGTGGCATCACCAGAGCACAATGGCACCAGGCTTGTGCCGGCCAACGGTTCCACCGGTTCGTCGATGAGTCCTGCGAGGTCACACAGTGTTGGTAACACGTCGACGAGTGACACGGGTTCGGTAACCCGTCGAGGAGCAAACCGATCGGGTGCGTGAACGATGAGCGGAATGCGCGCTGAACCTTCGAAGAAATTCATCTTGTACCACAGGCCCCGTTCCCCCAGCATGTCGCCGTGGTCGGCGAGCACTATCGCTACCGTGTTGTCGGTTTTGCCGAGGGCGTCAAGCGTGTTCAGGATGCGTGCCGCCCAGTCGTCGCAATAACTGACATTGCCGTAGTATGCGCGACGCGCCCGACGAATCTGATCGTCCGTTACGGCGACGTCGGTTGCTGCTATTGCCCCCCGAAGCCGTTGCGAATGAGGGTCGTCGTCTCGGGGAATGCCAGGAACTTCAGGCAAGGGGATATCGACGTCTTCATACCGATCCCAATTGTCACGCCGGGTCACATACGGGTCGTGAGGGTGCGTGAAGCTTGCTACGAGCAAGAAGGGACGGTCATCGTCGGCACGAGCTAGATCGTGAAGCGCTCGCACCGCCTGGAAGCCAACCTCGTCGTCGAACAACAGTTGGTTGGTCACCTCCGCCACACCAGCACCGGTGACCGAATCCATGTTGTGGTACCACCAATCGATGCGTTCGAGGGGTGCGCGCCAGTCGGGAGTCCACCCGAAGTCAGCCGGATAGATATCGGGCGTACGGCGCGACTCGAAACCGTGGAGCTGATCGGGACCCACGAAATGCATCTTGCCCGACAGAACGGTTCGATAGCCGCCGGCCCGCAGATAGTGGGCAAACGTCGGGATGGTGCTGGCTAGATATGCGGCGTTGTCGTAGCCGCGCGTGGCCGACGGCAACTGTCCAGTCATCATGCAGTAGCGAGCCGGGGTGCATAACGGGCTGTTGCTGTAAGCACTGTCGAAGACGACACCCTCTCGTGCCAGCCGGTCTAGCGTTGGGCTTTGCACGACGTTGTTTCCGTAGCAACCAAGGGCGGCAGGCGTGAGTTGGTCGAACATGATCATGACGACGTTTGGCTGAGACGAGGACAGGGCGCTCACGCATTGCATCGTACCCGTGGGAGCTGGGCTGAGTTCCTTGAACGAGTGTACGGGCCAAGGTGATTGACCCGACGCTCTCGGGCCGTTAGGTTTTAGAGGGATGCGCCCGGATCGCCGAGGCGCGAGGAGTTCCAGCGTGGGGCTCAGTCAGTCCGCTTACAGGGGGAAACCAGTATGGATTTGCGAATGTTTGATCGTCTGCGACGGTCGGCAAGTGCGGTTGAAGTCGATCATGTCGAGTCTTTTGCTCAGGGGCGCATCTCACGTCGAGAGTTCGTTACGCGTGGGTCAGTTCTCGGCCTCAGCGTGCCGTTCATGGGTGCGGTTATTGCAGCCTGTGGCAGCGACGCGGCCGACGCACCAAGCACCACAGCCGTCAAGGCCGCCACATCTGCCGCCGCTGCATCGTCTACGGCTGCGGCGACCACAGCGGCCGCGCCTACGACGGCTGCTGCCGGTGGCGTGAAGCCCGGCGGCACGCTCAAGGTTGCCAACCAGAAGCCGTCGGGTCCTGTCGATCCGGTCGCCATGGACAACCTCGGCGCTTATACCGTCGTCACCATTCCGTTCGAATACCTGTGCGGTCCTGGCGAGGGCGCTGCGCTGGCACCAATGTTGGCGTTGTCATGGAAGCCCGACGCCACGGGCAAAGTGTGGACCTTCAAGCTGCGCGAAAACGTCAAGTGGCACGACGGTACGCCGTTCTCATCGGCCGACGTTGTCGCTACGCTCGACCGCCTAGCCGGTGCTGGCCTAAAGGCGTCGATTGCGGCTGGTGGGTCCAAGGCTATCGACGCCAACACGGTAGAAATCACGTTGCTTGCGGCCGATGGCCAGTTTCCGTACCTCGTTTCAAACTGGAACCCGCAAACCGTTATCACACCGGTGGCGTTCGTGCTCGGAACGACTGTCGACAAGAAGCCGAGCGGCACCGGCCCATTCAAGCTGGTTAAGTACGACGCCAACACGGGTGCCTCGTTCGAGCGCAACGACGCATGGTGGGGCGGTAAGCCCATCCTCGACAAGGTCGAACTGATCTTCTCCGATACACCGGCAACGCAGATCACGGGCCTTTTGGGCGGTGCCGTCGACGCAATCGTGCAGTTCCCAGTTATCGGTGGCGACGCCGTGTTTGCTGCAGCCGACAAGTTCAACGTCGAAGGTATTCGTGGCGCGAGCCATCGTCAGTTGTGGATGAACACGCGTGAAGGCAACTTTGCCGACAAGCGCACCCGCCAGGCCATTGCACTGGGCCTCGACCGACCAAAAATCCTTGAAACGGTACTCAAGGGTAAGGGCGATCTCGGTAACGACCACCCAATCGCGCCGGTCTATGACTTCTTCGACAAGACACAGCCACAGCGCACCCGTGACGTGGCCAAGGCCAAGCAACTTCTCGCCGACAGCGGCAAGGCCGGGCTCAAGTTCACGCTTCACGCGCCGACCTTGCAAGAAATTGGCAAGACGGCAGAAGTTGTTCAGGGTCAGTTGAAAGAACTCGGTCTCGACATCACACTCAACGTCGAGAGCACCGACACGTTCTATGACCAGTGGTGCAAGACCTACAAGCCAATCTGCGATGGTGGCCAGGAAATCGGACTCGTCGACTACGGCAACCGAGCCACCCCCGACGTGTACCTCGTCAAGGCGTATGCCACGGGCGAATGGAACTCGGCTCACTTCGTCAACGAGCCGTTTAACGCAGCGGTCAAGGATTACCAGGCTGCGCTCGACACAGCTGGTCGGGCAACCGCCATCAAGAAGATCCAGGCAATTGCATCCGACGAAGTTCCGTATGCCGTCCCGTACTTCGTCAACTCATTGACGGCGTACTCCAAGAAGGTAACCGGCATCAAGCAAACCGGCCTCGGCCACTACTACCTCGGCAAGGCCGGGTTCCTGGCCTGATACATCAGGTGTAGTTTGATGAACGGGGGCGTCCGGCTTTCGGGCGCCCCCGTTTCGTATATTCGAAGTAGTTAATAGCATTCGGTCGGGGGGACCAACGTCGTGTGGCGTTTCTTATTCAAACGGTTGATCTCGTCGGTGGTCACGTTGTGGCTACTGGCCTCCATGTTGTTCCTCATTGTCAACGTGTTGCCGGGTAATCCCGGTCGTAAACTGCTTGGGCCGCAAGCGCCGCAGGAGTCGGTCGATCAATACAACACGAAGTTTGGTGCCGACCGACCGCTGCTTGAGCAGTACGGCAAGTCGATGAAGCGGCTTGCCAAACTCGACTTCGGCGACTCATATGCCACCGGTAAAAGCGTCGTGAGTGTTGTTCGCCCCGCGCTATTTCGGTCGGGCAAACTTGCCGTGCTGGCCTTGGTCATCACTATTCCGCTGGCTATTTTCTTTGGTATTTACGCAGCTCGACGCCAAGGTAAGTTCGCCGATCGAGCGGTCGTCATGACCGGTCTTGCCACGTCATCTATTCCGGAGTTTGTGACGGCCGCCGTACTTATGTCGGTGTTCTGCGTCACCTGGAAGTTCGGTCGGGTGTTCGCCACCCCGCCACCGGGTACGTCAGTGATTAGCCAGTTTCGATACCTGATATTTCCCGCTTTGGCCATGGTGATTATCTACTTCGGGTACATAGCTCGCATGACACGTGCCGGGGTCATCAACGCCCTACAAGCCGACTACAGCCGCACCGCAACCATGAAGGGTCTGTCGAGCGGTCGTGTCATGCGTCGCCATGTACTGCGCAATGCGCTCGCGCCCACCATTACCGTCATCAGTGTGCAGGTTGGTTACCTGTTCGGCAGCATCATCGGGGTCGAGCGAGTCTTCAACTACCAAGGCATCGGGTCCATCATTCTCAATGCGGTCGGCAAGAAAGACATTCCGTTGCTGCAAGGGTCGGTGCTTATCATCGGCATCATCTACATGTTGTCCACGTTGCTTGCCGACCTGCTTATCGCCTTCCTGAATCCCCGCATCCGTTTGGAGCAGAGCTGATGAGCGACACTTCGGTAGTTGCGGCCGCTGGGGCAACAGCTGCTCCGCCAAGCGAGCGACAGCAAGCACGTCGAGAGAACTGGCGGCTTGTTCGGCGCCGCCCCGCCTTTATCATCGGCCTCGTCATCTTGCTGGTGTGGATTGTGTGCGCCCTGTTTGGCACATCGTTCGTGCCATATGACCCGTTCGAAACGCGCGAGATCGCGTATGCCCGACCGGGTGGCACCTACTACTTTGGAACCGATCAAACCGGCCGTGACGTGTTCTCCCGCGTTGTCGTCGGAGCACGGGACGTCTTGAAGATCGCACCCTTGGCGGCGTTTCTCGGTGTGTTGTTCGGTGTGATTCTCGGCATGTTCATGGGCTACGTCGGCCGCTGGTTCGACCTTGTCTCGGGCCGGGTTGTCGAGGCGCTCCTGTCGCTTCCCACTATCCTTATCGGGTTGCTCGCAGTTACCACGCTGGGTAAGTCAAACCCTGTGGTCATTGGGGTGGTGGCGGTCCTGTTCACTCCCATCGTGGCCAAGACCGTTCGGGCTGCGGTGATGGCCGAGCGCGATCTCGATTACGTCACGTCGGCCAAACTCCGGGGCGAATCGACGCCGTTCATCATGTTTCGCGAGATCCTTCCCAACATTTGGGGCCCCATCATTGTCGAGCTCACCATTCGGGTTGGGTACGCCATCTTTGTCATCTCGACGCTGTCGTTCTTGGGTGCGGGTCCCCCGCCTCCGTCGCCGGAGTGGGGTGCGCAGGTAAGCCAGGGATACAACGACCTTGCCGCTGGGTTCTGGTGGACCACGCTGTTTCCAGCGCTCGCTATTGCCAGCCTGGTTATCGCCGTAAACCTCATTGCCGATTCCGTGCAAGCCGCGCTGGAGGCCTGACATGAACACATCTGTCGATCTCGCTGCATTGTCCGTCGAAAACCTCGAGGTGGCTTACAACGTTCGTGGCGTCGACCGCGCCGTGCTTCGTGGCGTCTCGTTCAGCATCGCTCCGGGCGAGGCCTATGGTCTGGTGGGCGAGTCTGGCTGTGGCAAGTCCACCACTGCATATGCGGCGCTTCGCTACCTACCCCGCAACGGCAAGATCACGGGCGGTCGCGTCATGCTCGGCAACCGTGACATCACGGCGATGTCCGACGATTCACTGCAAGAGTTCCGGGCGAGCGAAGCGTCGATGGTGTACCAAGACCCGGCCCAGGCCATGAACCCGTCGCTGCGAGTCGGACGCCAACTCATTGAGTGTTTCACCCTGCTCGGTCAGTCCAACGAGGCCGCCCGAACGTCGGCGGTCGAGGCGCTTCACCGTGTCCGCATCGCCGACCCCGAGAGCGTTCTCGATCGCTACCCATTCCAGCTGTCCGGCGGTATGCAGCAGCGCGTGGTCATTGCGATGGCACTGGCGTGTAATCCGAAACTGTTGGTCCTCGACGAGCCCACCACGGGCCTCGACGCCACCGTCGAAGCCGAAGTGCTCGACTTGGTACGAACGCTGCGACAAGAAAGCGATGCCGCAGTCCTGCTTATCGCCCACAACCTTGGCATCATTCGGTCTCTCTGCGACCGGGTTGGTGTCATGTATGCCGGGCGCATTGTCGAAGAAGGACCAAGTCATCAGGTGTTCGACGACCCGCAGCACCCGTATACGGTAGGACTGCTCCGCTCGCTGCCACGTCGAGGCGTGCGCAAGACCGAGCAGGCCTTAGCCACTATCCCGGGAACCTTGCCACTTATCGGCACGGTTCTCCCTACGTGTGTTTTCGTCGATCGTTGCCCGCTCGCCGACACCACCTGTCAAACCGTTGAACCCCCGGTTGTTCCGGTCGGCGCCGATGGCACGCGTTTCACCCGCTGTCATTACCCGCACCGTATTTCGGAACTAGCGGCGGTCGTCCCCGATATCCCTATCGGTGTCCTGGCCGCATCGCCCGACAACCCGCAGGTTTTGGAGCTGTCGCACGTTTCCAAGACCTTCCGCCAGCGCGGCCGAGCTATCCCTGCGTTGGTCGATATCGATCTACGTCTGGCCGAGGGCGAAACACTTGGAATTGTCGGCGAGTCGGGTTCAGGGAAGTCGACGCTGGCTAAGACAATGCTGGGTGTCGAAGTTGCCGATGCTGGGGGAACGCTTCAACGCGACGGCAATGCTATGGCCGGGGCAACATCGGCGCGAACGTCCGACGACAAACGGGCCATGCAAATGGTGTTCCAAAACCCCGACTCGGCCCTCAATCGCAGTTGGACCGTGCGTCGCATTTTGTTGCGTGCCGTCGCCAAACTCACCGGTGTCACCGGGTCGGTAGCCAACGACCGTGTGGAACTTCTTGCTGCGCAACTGCGGCTAACACCACGCCACCTCGATTTGAAGCCGAGCCAGTTGTCAGGCGGACTCAAGCAACGTGTTGCTATTGCCCGGGCGTTCGCGGGCGACCCGCGCATCGTGGTGTGCGACGAGCCCACCAGCGCGCTCGACGTATCGGTGCAGGCGGCAATTCTCAATCTGCTCGCCGACCTGCAGGCCGACAAACGAACCAGCTACGTGTTCATTACCCACGACGTTGCCGTGGTGCGGTATCTCGCCGATCGAATTGCCGTGATGTACCTAGGCCGCATCCAAGAAATTGGACCGACCGACGACGTGTTCAAAGGCCCTCACCATCCGTACACCGAGGCCCTTTTGTCGGCTGTGCCCAGTGTCGACGGCGAAGCGACCAAGCGTATTCGTCTCGACGGCGAGATTCCTTCACCGAGCAACCCGCCGTCGGGCTGTGTGTTCCACCCCCGCTGCCCTCGCGCCATCCCTGGGGTGTGCGAGGTGAGCGAACCGCCGCTAGCCGAGGTGTCGCCCGGTCACTCGATGCGTTGCCATATCCCCATCGATGAGTTGCGCCGGCTGCAATCCGAGACCTACTGATCGGTGCGCGCTCTCAACGTATGAGCCGGGTGTCGTTGCGTTCGTCTCAGGCGCTTTCGCCTCTGGTGGCTGGTTTTCTTGTTGTTCTGGTCAGCTACTCGGGGCCGATGCTGGTCGTGAAGTTGGCCGCTAACAACGCTGGGCTCAGCGACAAGGCCCTGGACAGTTGGATGTTTACCGTAGCGGTGGGCAGCGGGGTGGCCGGGCTAGTGCTGTCGGCCTGGCTGCGTCAGCCCATCGTCGTAGCCTTCTCGTCTGCGGGCGCAGTGCTGCTCACGACCTCGCTGCAGGAGTACCGGTTTTCCGACGCCATTGGTGCCTACCTGTTGGTGTCGGTTGGTTGTGTGGTCATTGGGCTGACAGGCACGTTCTCTCGACTGCTTGCACGGGTTCCGAACGCCATTATCTCGGCGATGCTGGCCGGTGTGTTGTTCCGGTTCGGAACCGGTTACTTCTCGGCTCTGCCGGGCAATCCCGTCCGTTGGCAGGTAACGGCTCTCGTGGTGTTCATGGGTGTGGTGTACTTCGTTGCTCGGGCTCGGGCGTCTCGCCTGGCCATTGTGTGGACATCGGGTCTTGGCCTTGTCGCGGCACTGGCTTTACAACTCAGGACAGGTGAATCAGTACAGCTTCATCTCGCGGGTCTCGACGCTGTGTCACCCACGTTCAATCTTGGCGCCATCACCGGGCTAGGCATCCCGCTGCTTGCCATCGCCCTGTCATCGCAATACGCACCCGGGTACGCGGTGTTGCGTCAGGCTGGCTACCAGCCCGAGATGGGCCGGATCTTGTCGGTGACCGGCGTTATTGGCGGCGTGCTTGCGCCGCTTGGTTGCCCCGGTATCAACCTTGCTGCGATCACGGCCGGTATCGCAACTGGACCCGATGCGCACCCCGACCCCGACCGTCGTTATACCGCCGGCATGTGGACGGGAGCGTTTTATTTGATTGCCGGTGTATTCGGGGCCAGCCTCTTGAGCGTGTTCTCGATTGTGCCCACCGAGTTTGTTGCCGCGGTCACCGGGCTTGCCCTCTTCGGAACGATTGTAACTTCGGCCGCTGCGGCGCTTGTCGATCCGGAATGGCGCGACGCGGCTGGGGTCACCCTGCTCTGTTCGGCTGCTGGTTTCACACTGTTTCATGTTGGTTCCCCGTTCTGGGCTCTTGTTGCCGGTCTCGCTGTCGATTGGCTTATGCGTGCCGCCCGGCGACGAACGTCGATTTCGGCGTGACGCCCTTGAACCTGGTGGCATTCACGCTGTTCGAAACGTCGCTCGGCCCGTGCGGTATCGCCTGGACCGCCGTTGGCGTGCGCGCAACCCAATTGCCTGAATCGTCGGCCGAGGCCACCACTGCTCGGCTCTTACGACGTAACCCGGGGGCCACGTTCGAACTCACCCCACCACCGAGGATCCGTGCTGCCATTGCTGGCATCGTGGCCCTTCTCGCTGGTGAAGCCCGTGACCTGTCAGTCGTCGCCCTCGACCTAACGGGCGTGCCCGAGTTCGATCGCCGCGTGTATCGCATCGCTCTGACCGTTCCGCCAGGCAACACGTTGACTTATGGCGATATCGCCAAACGCATGGGCATGCCCGGCTCGGCTCAAGCGGTGGGCCAAGCGCTCGGTCGAAATCCGATAGCCATCATCATTCCGTGTCATCGAGTGCTGGCGGCCGGTGGCAAGACCGGGGGCTTTTCGGCCGGTGGTGGGGTGGCCACCAAGATGCGAATGCTGGCCATCGAGGGTGCACCCGAGGCCGCGCAGGCCTCGCTGTTCGACTAGTGGCTGAGCGTTAAAGCGACCGGCAGGGAGCAAGAGTTAGCCGCTTTCGGCCGCCTGCCTCGTCAAGCTTGTGTTAAGGCTGCGTCGACCAACGCGCGTGCGTGAAGCACCGTGGAGTCGAGCACCGGAACGGTGAGATCGCCATCGCCGAGCACCATGCCGTGCTCGGTGCACGCCAACACCACAGCGTCGGCCCCGCGGGCAATGAGCGACCGGCCAGCCATGCGGAACGTGGCCCGGCATTCGTCGGTGACAACGTCGCGTATTAGCTCGTCGAACGTATGGCGCTGAATGGCCGCACGGAGTTGCGCGTCGGGCACCATCACCTCGATGCCAGCGGCCGACAGGGTGGGCGGAAACAACTCCGGTGACTCCATGGTGTACGCCGTGCCGAAAAGACCAAGGCGGCGGATACCAAGACGCAAACACTCATCACGCACGACCTCGACAATATGTATTAGCCGAGCCGGCGCGGCGGCGTCAGCAACCTGTTGCGCGACAAGGTGCATGGTGTTGGCGCCGATCGCGATGATGTCGGCACCGCCGTCTCGCAGCATCGTGGCCCCGACGGCTAGCAGTTCGCCAGCTTCATGCCACCGGCCGGCCCGCTGCAGTTCCGTGAGTTGGGCGAAATCGGTCTGCCAGAGCATTAACGATGCGCAATGGTCACCGCCGAGGCGCGCCGCCACGTCGGCATTGATGACTTGGTAGTAATGCCCGGTAGACACCCACGACATCCCACCGAGAAGGCCAATGGTACGCATTGGCGACAGCGTACCGAGTCAGCCAAGACTGGCCCGCTGGTTAATCGCCTTCAAGCTCGGCGATGCGAGTGCGGGCCAGCTTGAGTTCGGCTTGGGTTGCATCGAGTTCGGCTTGGGTTGCATCAAGTTCGGCCTGGGTTGCATCGAGTTCGGCCTGGGTTGCATCGAGTTCGGCTTCGGCCAAATCGGCCCGCAGGGTCTCTTCTACAAGCCAGCCGAACGGATCGTCGCCTGGGCGAACGATGCGCCCGGCGGGGCAACAAACAGCAAGATGCCCGTCGCTCAGGGCGAACGACAACGCCAACCCCGGGCTGTACGTGCCCACCGCCGACGTCTCGACTAAAACACCGTTACGCCGTTCCACACGGACGATGGTTTCGCGTCGGGGATCAAGCACATACACCTCGGCGATACCAAGACCCAGCAGCCGGTCGGCGCGTTCGGAGATGGCACGTCGGGTGTTCGATGGCGAAAGGATCTCGACACACACGCTGGGGAGCGGATCGGTCGCACCCGGTTCGTACCGGCCGAACTCGGACCCGGCTGCCCCTGGGATGACCATGACATCGGGAGCGGTATGTGGCTTGGTATCATTGGGAGCGAAGGCCACGTTGCCGGTGACGAGATGGCCCGTACCCGCGAGCGTGTGACGCGCCGCATTCAGGAGGACGAGCCCCCAGTCCACATGCAAGGTTGATTCCATGAGTGGGTTGCCCTCTTCCCCGGGCAAATGGGCATAGTCGACAGCAGGGTGCTCGCTCACAGCACCAAGGTTATCGCTGGTCATCATTGGCCTCGTTCAGTAGTTCGACGAAAGCGGGGAAGTGCCGAAATGTTACCAACCGGGTATGACGTAGTTGTTTGACCGGCTCGTGACCGTTCTATGCAGACGAGAGCTTGCGGTACAGATCGCCGCCAGGTTTAGAGCCCGGACTTCTCCAGGATGTGAACGCCACATGCCGAACCCAGGCCGATGACATGGGCGAGGCCCACCTTTGCGCCCTCGATCTGGCGTTCGCCCGCTTCGCCGCGAAGGTGATGGCACACTTCCCAGATATTGGCGATGCCGGTGGCCGAGATGGGGTGTCCTTTTGACTGCAGGCCGCCCGACACGTTCACCGGGGTCGACCCGGTGCGCCACGGTGCACCCGAGTTGAAGAAGTCGACCGCTTCACCCTCACGACACAACCCGAGGTTGTCGTAGTGCACCAATTCAGCCGTGGCGAAACAGTCGTGCAGCTCGACCAGGTTCAGATCTTCGGGGCCAACGCCTGCTGCCTCGTAGGCTTGCTTTGCTGCATTCTTGGTGAGCTTGTTGACGTCGGGAAGCACCTGGCAGGCCTCTTCCCACGGGTCGCTCGTAAGGACTGACGCCGACACCTTGATAGCTCGGCGCTGCTGCTCCAGCGACAACGTTCGCAGCTTCTTGCCACTCACGACGACAGCTGCCGCACCGCCGTCGCAGTTGGCTGAACACATCGAGCGGGTGTTGGGATACGCGATCATTACGTCGTTCATGATCTGCTCGAGCGACATGGCTTTGCTATATGCCGCGAGTGGGTTCAGGGTGGAGTGCGAGTGGTTCTTCTCGGAGATTTTGGCGAACAACTCGAACGTTGCCCCGCCGTACTTGTGGCCGTATTCCATACCGACCTGGGCAAAGGTACCCGGCATGGCTGCGGTACCGATGCGACCATCGGTGTTGGCCACCGAGCCGAAACGGCCGCTTGGTGTCCAAGTTTTCGTATCGCTCTTGGGCGTGCCACCCCCGCCCAGCAGACCGGCACCGGCGAGCTTCTCGACCCCCACGGCCAAGCCCATGTCGCACTCGCCGGCCTTGATGGCCATGATGGCAGTTCGTAACGCGGTGGCCCCCGTGGCACACGCGTTCGAGACGTTGAACACGGGAATGCCGGTCTGGCCGATCTGCTTTTGTAACTGTTGACCGAACCCTCCACCACCCATGAGGTTTCCAGCCGCGAGCACGCCGATATCGGCCATGGTCACGCCGCCGTCGGCCAGAGCCGCCATGGCTGCTTCGGCGCCAAGATCGACAACGTCCTTGTCGGGATGCTTGCCGAACTTGGTCATCCTGATACCGAGAATCCAGATGTCGTCGTTAGCCATGTCGTTGTCTCCTTAGGAAATGGGTTCGTACCCGAATCCGATGGCTTCCACGCCATCGTCATCGAGACCAAGTGAGTAGGTCGCAAGTTGTACGCGCATTCCGAGCGTCACATGCTCGGGGTCGCATGGCGTGTTGATGATGTTGGCGCGAACACTGACGCCGCCGCAATCGACGATGCCGGCGACGAACGGCACGGGAACGCCGGGAGCGGCGAACGTGACGATGGTGTACGACCGTAGTTCGCCCGAGTTCTCGACCGGGCCGCTGACAAAGTCAGTGGCGAAACATGCGGCGCAAGCGTTGCGACGATCGAAGTATTTGGCTCCGCAAGCTATGCACTCGGTGGCCACGAGATGGGGCGTATCGCCGAGGGTCAGATAGTTGACGATCGGAACCTGTGTGACCATATCCGGATCGTAACGTGTCTCTACGGCGGTTCTCGTACCGCGGTATCTGAACCGAGTCTTGAGTGGGTCTTTAGACCTACTGGCCATCGGCTCTCGTACGTTGAGCGTGTGAAATCTTTTCTGTGTTTACTTGGGCTGCTTGTAGCGGCGAGTGCTTGCTCGACGGCTGGCAAGGCGGTCGTGGGCCCGCCCAGTTCCGTGGTGTCCTCGACGGTGAGAGTGTCGACCTCCGTTGCAGCGCTGGTGAGGGCTACGGCAGTGGCGGCGACGACCGCCCCGCCGGTTACGACGACGCTGGCGGCGGTGCCGACGACCGCACCGACCGCAACCACGACGATCTCGCCGATCGACCGCGCAGCCGCCGAGGTCCGCGCCGCATCGATTGCTTCTAAGGACAGTAATGATGTGTGTTTCGCAAACCCGATGAACTGCGACCGTGCTGCGTTCACCCGCCGGTTCTCGCCTGACCTGGCCGCCAAGGAACTGGCCAGACTGGATGAGGCAGTTCGTAACGGCGTGCTTAGCCGGCCGAATGCCGATCCGAACCTTAGTTACGTAGTCATCGAGGGGGTAGTGGTGGCGGCCAGCCTTGATGCCGCGGAAGTCACGACGTGCCATGTAAACGGCGGAGTTCAATACACCGTCTCGAAGGTTCCCGGGCAAACCGAAGTCGTGGTCGATGACCAAGTATTGGGATACAGTCGGCGTCTGGGCTTCAAGAAGATCGACGGGGTCTGGAAAATCTTTACTGCCGTTCTCTTTGACAGATTCGATCCCCTCGTTCTTAACATGTGCCCAGCGAGGACGTCATGAGTCGCCTCCTTAGGATCCTGGCACTCGCACTTGGGTTTTGCATCTTCACGACAGGGGTCGCTGGCGCTGCGACAGGCGGAGACGCCGCTGGCGGGACGGTCGAGCAGGGTTCGAATGGGTCGGCTACAGCGGTGGTAGGGGTGTCGGGTGAGGGGTTGTGGGAGAGGCGAAGTGCTGGGGATGGGTGTGTGTACGAGCCGGCGTTTGTTGATGGGTTTCCTACGCAGCCGGTTGAGCCGAGCATGGTGGTCGATGGCATGCTGAGTGTCTTTTACGTCGCTCGTTGTCCGGGTAGCAATGTGTTCTATTGGCAGCGGATGCAGACTCGGTCGCAGTTGGTTGCTGAGGTACGGGCTCGGGCGGTGCGTGAGGTGCCGCGTCCGGCTCCGATGTTTTATCCGGTGACGGTGTTGTCGGAGTATGCGTTTGTTCGGTGGCCGACGTACATCTGGTTGGATTCGGTGATGCGTCGCTCGGTGGTGTTGACCGCGGCTACGCCGCAGTTGTCGGTGTCGGCGACGGTCTCGGCGCGCAAGATTACGTTTGCGCCGCCGGATCATGAGCCAACGGTGTGTGGCGCGATGGTGAATGGTCCGTCGCAGCAGTTTTTGGATGATCATCCGCCGTTAGATCCGTTTGAGAAGTCGCCGTTGGTGTGTGAGTTCCGGTTTACGAAGTCGAGTTTCGGTCAGCCTGACAACAAGTATCGGGTGCCGGTCACGGTTGATTGGTCGATGACATGGACAGGGTCTGACGGTACGGCTGGTGTGATTGATGGGATCACCACGACCACGGTTCTGGATATCGCTGTGGCCAAAATCCAAGTCATCAATACCGCTCCCTAGCATCTGCCCGCTGCGTCGCTGCAGCTGTGAAGAGACGACCGACACGGACAGTGTATTGAATGTATTTCAGTAATTGAGCGCCAAAACAAAGTGTTTTATTTATTGTATATATGTGGGTACAGGTGTACGCTTTACCTATGTCGTTAGCGCTCCTGGAACAGGTTGTGGGTGATCTTGAACTGTCGGTCGATGGTGGTGAGATTGCGCGTCTGTTCGCGGTTGCCGACCAACTGTTAGCCCAGGCGTTCACGGTGTTGGATGCGTTTGATTCGGGCGGGTTGTGGGATATCGACGGTGCTGTGTCGTTACCAGCTTGGTTTGTCACTCATGCCGGCAGGTCTCGTCCTGAAGCGTTCGTTTTGACGCGTACATTGCGGCGGTTACGTGAGTTGCCGGTCACGTTCGAAGCGTTACGAACCGGGGTGCTTACTCACGCTCAAGTTCAGGTCATCGTCGCCAACGTCAGCGACCGTAACGTTGGTGCGTTTGTTGATGCTGAAACCGAGTTGGTGCCGTTGTTGGCACCGTTGTCGATTGCGGAGTTGACGACAGCGATGCGTGCATGGGCTGCCAGGGCTCACGCGGCTGCGGTTGCAGCCGCGAATGCTGACCCGAATCTGCCGGGTGAACCGGTACGGGTGCACAGCCAAAAAATGGCTGACGCGCTCGTTGAAATGGCTCGGATGATCATTCAAGGGTTCAAAACGTCAGGGCGACGTTCGGCTGAAATGGTCGTTGTTATGACGTTGAACGACCTCAACCACAATGTGGGTCAAACCCCGTCAGGGACCGTGTTTGATCAGGCAACGATTCAAACCATGATGTGTGACGCCAACATCGCTCCGATTCTTCTTGGGCATCGCAACGAACCATTGCATTACGGCAGCGGGAAAGATTTCATCCCGCCCGGCCTCTACAAACGGATACTTGTACGCGACCGGCATTGCCGATTCCGGGGCTGCGACCGGCCCGGTATCTGGTCAGAAGTCCACCACCTCAAACACCGAGCCAACGGCGGACCAACCGACATCACCAACCTCGCCCTTTTTTGTAGCCGGCACCATCACCTGCTGCACAAGAAAGGCTGGGACGCGACGATGACCTCCGACGGCGTGCTCACCGTCACCACCCCCACCAACAACACCCTCGTCAGCCACCCACCAGGACACCACTACCCCCTCCTCGGGTAAGCCGCCAAGGTGCGTCTGCGATGAGCGGAACCGCCGACGGTCACTGTTGTTTCCAGTCCCTGTGTGCGACAACGACGTGCCGTGCTGCAGAGTGACGGCCCTGGCCGATGTCGCCCGCCAGCGCACAAGCACGGCCGCCAGAACGGCCTGAATACCGCCCCGTAGCACCCGGCGCGAGGCGTGCGTGGCACAATGCGACCATGACGCTTCGCAACGTGGACCGGCCTATTCGTATCGCGAACTGCAGCGGGTTTTACGGCGATCGGGTGTCGGCGGCGCTCGAGATGGTGACCGGGGGAGACATCGATTTTCTTACCGGTGACTGGCTGGCCGAACTCACCATGCTCATCTTGGCGAAGGGTCGAGCGAAGAACCCGACTGGTGGGTACGCCACCACGTTCGTCACACAGATGGAACAAGTCATGGGCTTGTGCCTCGACAAGGGCATCAAGGTGGTCACCAACGCCGGCGGCCTGAACCCGGCCGGGTGCGCCGATGCCGTGCAACAGGTGGCCGACCGGCTCGGTATCCCGACGCGCATTGCGTACGTGGCGGGTGACGATGTGCTTGATCGTCTCGGCGAGTTCCAAGCGGCTGGAGTTGATCTCGCGAACTTCGACACGGGAGAATTGTTCGGCGATCGATCGGCGATGACCGCCAACGCGTACCTTGGTTGCTGGGGTGCGGTCGAGGCGTTGGAGCGCGGCGCCGACATTGTGATCACTGGCCGTACTACCGACGCTGCCGTCGTGATGGCGCCGGCCGCGTGGCATTTCGGCTGGGAACGAAACGACTGGGACGCGCTTGCCGGCGCATGCGTTGCCGGTCATGTCATCGAGTGCGGCACGCAGGCAACAGGCGGCAACTACTCGTTCTTCCAGGAAGTGCCCGGGCTGGAGCGGCCCGGATTCCCGCTGGCCGAACTGCACGCCGACGGATCGTCGATCATCACCAAACACGCCGGTACCGGAGGCATGGTGAGCGTGGGAACGGTGACTGCGCAGTTGCTGTACGAGATTGGTAGCGAACGGTATGCGAACCCCGATGTTGTGTGCCGGTTCGACACCATCGAGGTGGAACAACTTGGGCCGGATAGCGTCAAGATTTCGGGCACAAAAGGCGAACCGGCGCCTCCAACGTTGAAGGTGTGCGTCAACTTCGACGGTGGCTTTCGCAACTCGATGACATTCTGCCTCACCGGCCTCGATATAGAGGATAAGGCCGCGCTCGTGGAGCGCACCTTCTGGGGCAGTTTTCCCGATGGGCCCGCTACGTTCGACCGCGCTGTCACCAAGCTGGTGCGCAGTGATCACACCGACCCGGCGACAAACGAGGAGGGCGTGGCGACACTGACGTTCTCGGTGAAAGACGCCGACGCACGCAAGGTTGGCAAGTCGTTCTCGAAGATGGCCACCGAGATGGCCTTGGCGTCGTATCCGGGCATGTTCGGGCGTGGGGGCCCAGCCGAGGCAAGACCGTACGGCGTGTACTGGCCAACACTCATTCCATCGGATCTGTGCCATCACGAGGTGGTTCTAGGCGGTGACCGTACGGTGGTCGATAACACCCCTGGTGGGTTGGCCGGCGAGCGAATACACCCATCGGCCAGGGTGCTCCCCGAAGCACCGTTCGGCCCGACGGTGAAGGCTCCGCTCGGACGGGTTGTGGGTGCTCGGTCAGGCGATAAGGGGGGTAATGCCAACGCTGGATTTTGGGCCCGAACCCCTGAGGCCTATGTCTGGCTCGAGAATTTCCTGACGGTCGAGCGACTCAAATCGTTTTTCCCCGAAGCCAGGGCGCACCGGGTCGAACGGTACGATTTGCCAAACATCCTCGCGATCAACTTCGTGATTCATGGGCTGCTTGAAGAGGGCGTCGCATCGTCCACCCGAGACGACGGGCAAGCCAAAGGCCTCGGCGAGTATTTCCGGGCCCGCATTGTTGATGTTCCCGCAACGTTGATCGAAGGAGGAGCTACAGCGCATGGCTGAGCTCGTTCACTACGCGGTCGACAGCGGCGTTGCCACTATTACCCTCGATTCGCCGCACAACAGAAACGCGCTGTCACGTCAGCTCGTGGCGGAGCTTGGAACGTGCGTTCAACAGGCGATCGCAACGGCGTCGGTCAAAGTGGCAGTCATCACCGCCACAGGCACGGTATTTTGCTCGGGTGCCGACCTGAAAGAACGCGCCGACGACGGTGCCGCTACAACAGCCGCCGCGTTCAAGGGTGGGCTGCCCGACATCATGCAGCTCATCATGGAAAGCGACCTGCCCTTCGTCGCTGCTCTCAACGGCAGCGTGCGAGCCGGAGGTACCGGCATCGTGGCGTCGTGCGACATTGCCGTTGGTCCCCGGTCGGCAACGTTTGCGCTCCCCGAGGTGCATATCGGCGTCACCCCAGCACTCATCTCGATCCCGCTGTCACGGGTGGTCGACCGACGAGGCCTCATGCGGTACGCCATGAGCGGCGAACAGTTTGCGGGTGACGAGGCCGTTCGCATTGGGCTACTCACCGCTGTAGCCGACACGTTGGATGAAGCTCTTGCTCCCATCCTCGCCGGTCTCAAACGGGCGCACCCAGCTGCCCTGCGCCGCACCAAGCGGCTGTTCAACGAGATGCCTGCGCTACCCCTGACTGCGGCGTTTTCATTGGCCGGAGAAGTCTCAGCCGGCTGGTTCGCCACCCCCGACGCCCAAGAAGGCATCCGCGCCATCTTCGAAGAGCGCCTGCCGTCCTGGCTGTAAGGAGTGACCGGTCGGCTGGTGGCACGTGACAATGGCCGCGACAACTCACCTTTCCAAGTAGTAGATGCTCCGACTCCGACAGCCCGCTTAACGCTGAGTGCCGACGACGGTAACCGACTACCGCCCTCGCTGTTCGCTTGGGTTTCATGGACCGTGTCTGCCTAGGTCAAATCTCTTGACAAGGCAGAGAGAGAGTCAGAGTAAAGGGGTTCGTTTCAAGAACTGTGTTCAGTCGCAGTGCGTTAGTCGAGGGGCTTGATGTTGAACCGGATTGCCTTACAGGTTCTCAGCGTTGCCGTTGCAGGCGCGATTGGGCTCGCACTTTTGCCCGCGTCTGCCGCTGCTCACGTACCGGGGGACAATGGCTACAGCTGGACTTGTAACGGCGGGGAAGGGAACTCTGGAGTTTCCGGGAACTGTTACATCCATTAGTCGGGAAGCTATGCATCTTGGCATTTTGGGACAGGGTGGTCGAACCCTGGGATCACCGCATTCCGGAACGCCGCAAATAACTGGAACCGCCCTTACGGACACGAGTACTACATGGTCGAGTCGGGTGGGTTCGCCGTCAATCGTGTGAATTTCACCATCTGTGGCACCGCCGCGGCAATTGGATGTACTTCCTCCTACAACAGCTCAGGCCACATCTTTGTGACACTGCTGCAGATTCATGTGAACGCATCGGTAGGTCCAGTTGCGTCGCACGAACTCGGACACGTTGCTGGCCTCGGTCACTCAGTGGTGCCAAGTGGAAATGTGATGGGCGGCAGCGGTGGCGTTGGGTTAGGCACCGGCGATCGGCAAGGTGTGTGCCAAGTCTACGGACACTCCCATAGTCAATACAGCGGGTGTACCTGACATGCGCGCCAAAGCTCTCGCCGTCTCGTTCGCCAGTATTTTGTGGTTGATTGGTTGCACACGGTCCCAGGCACCATCCGCAACCCCGACCTCGTCCTCGCCAGTCGACGCTGGCAGCGTTATTGGACGAACGTCGGGGGAGTTCTACGCAGGGACGTCCACGTTGATGTTCGACGCCCCGCCGCCTGATTTTGGAAGGGCTACCGAGTCCGCAGATGCGTTCGTCGTCGCCACTGTTGCCGCGATTGGCGAGGCCCTACTAAACACCGATTCCGGTGAATTTGTCGTTGCTAGCGAGCCGATCGGGTTCGTTCCGTTCACGCCGGTCGACTTGGTGATCGACGAAGTCATTGCCGAACGGCCACAGTCTCGGCTCACGAAACCCTTACGCAGCGGCGACAAGGTGCGGCTACTCGTCGCTGGAGGCAAAATCGAGCTAGAGCTGTCTCGGTCGATAGCTGACCGAATGTTTCTCTTTTCCGACAAGCCCGATGAGTCGGCACGCGTAATCAATGCAACGAGCGTCCGCCTTTCTGTCGCGCTCGACACAGGTATTCGCGCAATCAAGCCGGGCCAGACCGTGGTGGTCGGGGTCTCGACTATCAACCCTGAGTACTTTGATTGGAAGGGACGAGGCCGGCCGATGCCGATCCTGACGATTGCTGACCGCACAGCGTCGATCTTTGTCCTCGAGGGCGATGTATTGAAACCCTCGGGCGATAAGCCTGAAAGAGGAGCCCCCACAACGCTGGCCGAGCTTCGCAGAACCGTTCAAACCCTGAATGGTTAGTTTGTACGTTCCGCCCCTGTCGGCCGCGGTTCGTGACGGGTTTCCTTGACAGATTTTGGAGCAGATGAATCGACGCCTGCCGAACCGGATTCAATGGCCTTCTTGCGCGCTCGGTAGCGCTGTGAGCTACTGAGCGCTCGCGTCCCGGGAACGGCTCGCCTAACGTGTCGTGAATGATCGCTCGCATGGTTCGTGAAGCCGAAGCGTTTCTGGCCATGCTCGCACCGGTCGATCGTGAGCGGCTGGCGTACCCTTTCACCGACGAGGAACGGCGCAGGTTCTTCTACACGCCGACCGACCACGGTGGTATCCCGTTGAGCGTGCTCGATCCGTTGCAGCAACGCCAGGGTTTGCGGTTGCTTGCAACCGGCTTGAGTGAACCCGGTTACAACACCGTTGCCGCCATCATGGGGCTCGAAAACGTGCTGGATTATCGGGAGAACTTCCGCAACCAACTGCAGGGCCGCGGTCGCGACCCCATGCGCTATTACGTCTCCATATTCGGGACACCGGGCGACCGTGCGTGGGGTTGGCGGGTCGGTGGACACCATGTGTCGGTCAACGTGACGATTGTCGACGATCAGGTGTATTCCACGCCGCTGTTCTTCGGGGCCTCACCCGCGGTGTCGCCAATGATGGGTGGCTACTTGCACCGCCCGCTTGCCTCGGTCGAGGATACCGCTCGGGTCTTGTTGCGGTCGCTCAACCACGATCAACGACAACGTGCTGTGATCTCGGGGTCAGCTCCGTCCGACGTGGTCAGCGGAATCGAACCGGTCGTACGCGCTGGTTTGAACGCTCCAGCCCTGTGGGCCATTTTTCGTGATTCATTTTCACCCGAGATTATCGAGCAGATGAAACGAGCCGACGAGGCGCTCAACGAGACTCTCGGCACGACGGAACAGACTCGGTCCGACGTCTCCCTCGCGGTTGCTCCCAAGGGGCTCAGCGCTGCCGCCATGACGAGCGAGCAACGCGAACTGCTCGCCGAGGTCATGACCCAGTACGTCGGCCGGCTACCCGACGAACTCGCCAACGCATGGTCGGCGCGACTACCGCAGCTCGATTCGACCGAACTGAGTTTCGCCTGGGCTGGTGGGGCCGAGCCTGGTGAGCCGCACTACTACCGGGTGCAGGGCACACGGGTGCTCATGGAGTACGACAACACCCAGAACGACGTGAACCACGTACATGCCGTATTGCGCGACCCGCTCGATGACTTTGGCAGCGATGCGCTCGCTGCCCACTACGCACAAGACCACTAACTACTTGCCCCCGAGAATGGCTGGTCGGTGGACGCGGCGATTCACAACGCGTTTGGATCGGGCGCGCCCTGGCACCCGCGGGTCTTCGGACCAACGATGCATTCCACTGCATCGCAAAACGACTAGCCGATGCATCAAGGTGCATCGTTGGTCCGAAGGTGCCGGGTGTCCTAGGGGCTTGATTTCTGTGGCCGGATGATCAGACTGAGCCAGCTCACCGCCGGTCTCGGTCGACGAAACCCATTGCCTCGCTGATCTCGATGGAACAGCGCCGCACCATGCGCACATACCTACGCAGCTGATCATCGCCAAGCGTCAAGACCGGGCCGACGAGTGACACCGCAGCGATACAGCTGCCGTCACGCCCGAAAACCGGAGCACCGACACTGGCGACCCCCTTTTCACTCTCCTCGACGCTGACGGCGTACCCATCGGCGCGAACCTGTGTGAGTACGTCTCGGAACATGGCTGGTGTCGTGATGGATCGCGGTGCCATTCGAGCCAGCCCGTGAGCAACCACCGCCTCGACGGACTCGGCTGAACCAAAGGCCAGCAAACACTTGCCCGACGACGTGACGTGGGCGGGCATGCGGCGTCCCACCCTGGAAAACATGCGCATCTGTGCCGCTGTTTCCAGACGGTCGATGTATACGACATCGACGCCGTCGAGTACAGCGAGATGAACCGATTCGTTGGTGTCGCGGCGCAACCGGTCGAGCGGGTCGTGCGCCACCTCATGCAGGCGTAGCCCGGACACCACTAACTGGCCCATCTCGTGGAGCTTGAGGCCCAATCGGTAGCGATCGTCTGGAGTCTTGATGACATACCCATGCTCGTGCAGGGTGCTCAGTGCCCGATGCACACTGCTTTTTCCCATGCCGAGTTTTCGTGCCAATTCCGATACGCCCAACACCGGTTGGGCGTAGCTGAATGCTTCCAGCACCCGGAGCGTCTTGGCGACCGTGGACAGCTGATCAGTCATAAGCAGCTGCCCACAGGCTCCAACGTCACCAACGCACGTTGATCAGTCGAGGATGGTGCACGTACCGTTGTCGCCATCGACACGAACACGCATACCGGTCTTGATGGCCTTGGTGGCAAACGCTGTGCCTGTGACAGCCGGAAGCCCGTACTCGCGACAGACGATGGCGGCATGGCTCATCATTCCACCAGAGTCAGTCACCGTTCCGGCAATCTTGCGGAACACCGGCGCCCACGACGGTGCCGTGACCGGTGCGACAAGAATTTCGCCGTCTTGTAGCTCGGCCAACTGGTCGGCGTTGGTAAGCACCCGGGCAATACCCTCGGCTACACCGGGCGAGGCTGCGAACCCGCTGAGGCCACCGTCGGCGCTCATGCCACCCAACCACTTTTGGATCGAGTCGCTGGTAACGCCCCACAACATGATGGTGAATGGTTCGGTCACAACCTCAGGCGGCGGGCCAAGTGCCGGTGGCGCATCCCACGCTTGGCACGCCGCCATGATTCCTCGGCGCTTTTCAATAATGGCTGGCCAATGAGACGGACCGCGAGGGGCAACACCTGCTGACCATGCGAATGTCATATCGCTGAGTGCAACGGGGATTTCGTCGCGCTTGAGCATGAAGATGTCGTCGACATTGTGCCAGAAACCTTCTTTCATGAGCACGCTGGACAGCTCGCGCATCTTGCGCCACATGACGCTGATGCCCCAATGCTCGACGTAGAAGTTGTGATTCTCGACGTAGTGGAACACGGTACGGCTGAGGCCGAGTTTGCCTTCGAAGTTGGCTTTGTCGTCCCCGTCGAGCAGGTCGATGTACTCGGCGGCGATGCGGTCTCGTTCGGCAATGATGTGCTCGGTGGGGGTGTCGATTTCCTCGCCTGCTTGCAGCTTTTCGATGTAGCTACGCATGAACGAGAACGGGATGTCGAGACGCTCAGCCCAAACGGCGTCGGAATGGTAAAACCCGGTACCGGCCGAGTAGTTGAACCACGGATACTGCGCCTTCGCGTATTCGGCCAGCCACACATCGCCCCCAGGGGCAACATCCACAGCGGCCAAAGCCTGATCGTAGGTACCGGTGCACAGGGTGCCACCCAGGCCAAGCTCAACAGCTAGGCGTGCTAGCCGGCGTAGTTCTTCGTCGGGACGGAACAGATCGACTTCGATGCCAGCCACCATTTTGGCGATGGCGAGGTCGGGAATAGATGGGAAGACCTGCTTGCAAAACCCGAAGTAATCGAGGTAGGCGGCATACCCGAGGTTGAGCATCTCGAAGTGGTACTGCCACAACTCGAGCGTGAGGTCGATGAGTTCGTGGTAGGTGTGCTGAAGGTCGTACACATTTGACCTGCCGGCGTGACTGGTAACGACCTCGATATCGACCATGTCGGGCAGCGGATGGAATTCAAGTGCTTCGAGCTTGCCGATGACAACCTTGGCCTTGTCGATCCACTCGGCCTCGATGGCGTCCCAATTGCCAAAATAGTGTCCGGCGCGTTGCATGAAGTGTTCGACGCGGGGCCCGATCAACTCGGGGTCGACACCAACAGGGGACAGGTAGAAGTAGCCGTTCAGCACCCGCATATCGATACCCATCGCTGGCGGGATGATGTAATGCCGGCTGTTGTATGACCCGAGCGACGCGAACGCGTACTCGACCAGGCTCATGTCGAACGGCGGTAGCACCGTCGGCAAGTGGATCGAGTCGCGAATCCAGAACGTGGAATCGTCGTACGCTTTGCGTTCCTCGCTGAACAACAGGTGGTACGAATACAAGTCTTCCCAGCCCTGTGCACCGGGGGGTGTCTCTATCGAAAATGGGCTGTCGAAGCGGTCTTTGGCCATGGTGTCCCCCAAGGGTCTGTTGATGTGCTGATGCTTAGATTTTTGTCGGGCGCAGCAGGTTGCTGACAACACCGTCAACGGCCGACATGACCCCCGTTGAGATCTGTCGTGGCTTGTTGCTCCACACGGTTTCAGGGCGGCTTTGCAACAGGTGAATCGTGCTCGTTCCGTCGGCCCCGATCGTGACAGCCCACTCGATATCTTGCGGGCGCCCGAAGTGTTTTTCGGCCTGCCGGGCCAGGCGGGCAATGGCCTTGATCTCGTCGTCGGTAACGCTTGGCACCGTGGATCGGTCGGCATCGAGGGGTCGATGAACGACCGTGTCGCCTTCGACACAGCACTCTTCTTCCTTGGCCGACACCGTTCGTTTTGTGATTTCGAAGATCACTTTGTCGACCATGTAGTTATCGGGTGTAACGGTGCCTGACACGACTGATTCGCCTAACCCGAACGCGGAGTCGATGACGATGGTCGATCGGTCGCCGTTGATTGGGTTGAGCGTGAAGGCGACGCCAGCGGCTTTGGGTAACACCATCGTCTGGACTGCGACGCTCATGGCCACGTCGTGGTGCGGATACCCGTTCTCGACCCGGTACGAGATGGCCCGGTCGGTATACATGCTGGCCCAGCACCGAACTACGTGGTTGACCACTTCGTCTTCGCCTCGGATCCACAGGTAGGTGTCCTGTTGGCCCGCGAATGACGCATCGGGTTGATCCTCGGCGGTGGCGCTCGAACGTACCGCAACGGGTAGATCGGCCGTGCCGGTTTGTTCGACCAGTGCCCGGTAGTTCTCGCGGATGGACTGCTCGGCTCGGGCCGACGGGCCAGCATCGAGCACGGTCTGTCGGCATCGAGCAGCCACGCCGACGAGTCGTTTGATGTCGGTGACATCGAGATGTGCGAGGAGTTCGTCGACGATGGGGGCGACACCGTCACGACGCATCGAATCCCAGAAGGCGTGGGTGGTAACTGCGAACCCTCCGGGAACGGGAAGGCCAGCTTGCGTCATCGCTCCGAGACTTGCGCATTTGCCGCCGACAATCGGCTGGTGATGATGTTCGTAGCTGTCGAAGAAGACCGCGAACGGCTGACTCACCATGGTCTCAACTGTGCCATGCGGCACGTTGGCGGCCAATGTCCTCGTTCCAATATGCGGAACGCTGCTAGGCGTACCAGCTCGGAGTGATGACGGTTGGGATCTCTATTTCGAGACCGCGACCGCGATAGTTAAGCGACGCATGTTCGAGGTCGTCAAACACGCGGATACGCACGTCTTCGGTGTTATGTGGCTCACCAGGGTCGTGCCCAACAGCGCTCGTAGCGACCGCACGGATAGGACCCGAGTGCCCGCACACATACACTTTGGTGTCGGCATTGCTCGACTTGACCATGTCGATGATGCCTTTCCAATGACGGCGCACCACGAGTGCAGCCGGTTCGAAGTACTGCATTGGAAGGTTGAGCCAATGAGTGATGGGATCGCCGCCCGCTTGCTGGATGCGGAAGAACCGATCCATCTCGACCATCCAGCCGGGACGATCGCCAGCCCCAAATCGGTTATAGCCCTCACGGATATTGACGAATTCGATGAACGCAGCGGTCACGTCCATTTCCTTGCCGTCGCAGTACACCTGGAAATTGTCGAACGATTTGTTCGGTTCGGGGTCCTCCACGACAACATCGCCAATGCCGTATCGGCTCAGCGACGACAGCACGCCACCGCGTACACCCTCGGCCGTTTCCTTGGCCCGCGCTGTTGGGGCATGGGGGAACTTTACGGTCATGCCTTCCTTGATGCCCTTGGCCAGGTCGGCGCCCTTGCGGTGTGCTTGCCACCGGCCGAGCGGAGTCAGCGCACCATCGGAGATGTAGCCCTGGGTTTGGCCATGGCGAATGAGGCGAATGTCGACCGACGTGAGCGTTCGCTGTCTTAGCGAATCGGGCATCTGCAGTTCACGCGGCGCAACGGTTTCGTTAGCGAACGCGATCGTTCGCCCCGGCGGCCCGGCGTCGGTGTGCATCTCGGCCAACGCACGTCGCGTAGCTCGTTGACGGGCTCGCTCCATGAACGGCGGCTCGCTGGACGCGACATCTGGCGCGGCTTTGCTGACGGCCGTTTCTGCGCGTCGCTGCTCGTATTTCGCAAGGTAGGCAGGCGCGTTGTCGCGGGTTGTGCCGGTGCTCATGTGTAGATGGAAACGAACGAGTCGATGACCCGATTTTCGTAGTAGAACAGGGCCTTGCCGAACTGATCTTCGGTCCAGGTGATGGGTGTCCAGTCGGTGTCGGTTTTGTAGCCGCCCGTGAACACTTCGTTGCGGTTGCCTGCAGGGTCGAAGAAGTAGATGGTGTGGCCGCGGGTGATGCCGTGACGCGTTGGGCCGATGTCGATGTCGACGCCGTTCATCCGCAAGGTGTCGGCGGCGCGGCCAACATCGCTCCAGCTGTCGAGCCAGAACGCAAAGTGGTGCAGGCCACCGTTAGCACCCCGTGTGAAAGCGATGTCGTGGGGCTGACGTGACCGTTCGAAGAAGACGACGAGTTGATGGCCCTCGTTGTTGACTAGTTGCTCCGTGAGGCGGAACCCGAGCGCCTCGCTCATGAAATGTGACGCGTCGGGCACGTTCTCGGTGGTGAGCAGACAATGGTCGAGCCGAGGGGGCGCAATCCCGACGAGGTCCATCGGCATCATGCCGGGGTTGAGGAACGGAAGACCGTTGCCAACTTTTTCTTTCTTGGCATAGATCTCGATGATGTGGCCTGTGGGGCTGTCGAATCGTATGGCGTCACCCATCGCCAAGCGGGTGCCCGCCGGAATGCGCTCGACCGTACAGCCATATCGCTCCAGGCGAGTCTCGTACTCTTCAAGGTCGTTAAGGTCCTCGGTCTTGAAGGCCAGGTGTTCGATGCCATAGCGGTTGGACTCGGTCAGGATCACCGAGTGATGATCCTGCTCATCCCAAGCCTTCAGGTAGACCCTGTTGTCCTCGCGTGCCACTTCCCGCAGGCCGAGCACCTCGGTGTAGTAGGCGGCACACAGTTCTAGATCGGGCGTGCGTATCTCGACATGCCCCAGACGGAAGATAGCCATACCAACATCTTGTCGTGTTCCGAGCGTCGGCGTACAGACCGACGTTCCGCGTTGCGGAACGCCACGAGTGGCCGCCTTACGGCGTGGCGGCGACCGGAACTAGCCGTAGGTTGGGCTTACCTGCCCCGTCGATGAACGCGAAAAGCAGGCCGCGACCACCTGCCGGAGCGATCACAGCGTCGCCAACCGGCGCGCCGCTGCAGGCCGTAGCAAGGGAAAGCGAGCTGCCAGGCGCCACCTGTAGCGTCGATTCATCGAAAACCTGGGCGCCGGTGTCGTCGGCGATGCCCGAGCCGTTGGTGAGGCACTTTCCGGCCGAGGCGACCACGAGCAGCCCATCACCGTTTTCGATAGCCGCAGAGTTGAGGACGAACCAGCGCAAACGGACCTTGCCGGCGTCGGGCTCGGGGAATTGCGGCTTGTTGGTGAGCGAGTCGAGTTTCGTCAGTGACTCATCGTGATCGGTCTCGAAAAACTTCTCCTCGTCGGTGTACCACAGCACAGTTCGCTGCGATCCTTTCTCGGGCGAGAAACGATCCCACGTCCACAGCACCTCCTTCGATCCAGCTGGTGTCACGGAGTAGACCGCGCTGTCGAAACCCTTGGGTCGCCTTGGCGTGACGTAGGCCGACACCTCGCCAGGCTTCAGGGTAGTGACCTTGTCGCCTTCGTCGGGCTGGCCCCACCAGACATCGACACTGATAGCGGCGCGACCGGGCGTTAGGAAGTTTCCGAACCGCACTTTCCCAGGCGCGTCTTCCTTCTTGCCCCGCGCTCCGCTGGCAGCTTCTATCAGTGTCGAGATGGTCTTGTCGTCGGCGCCGTATGCGTCATCTGATCCGCTGGGCTTCGAAGAGCTTGACCCCCCGCCTCCACAAGCAGCGGCCAGAAGCAGCCCAGTACAGACAGCGGCAACGTACCTTCGTGATGAGTTCACAGGGGAACACTACGACGGTTCGGTAAGCCGATTGTTCAACGTTTTCAACGTTCCTGGCGAGACACCGGCGTTGAGTAGGTAGGCCTCGATGCTGCCGTAGTCCGCTTCAAGGTGAGTGAGAGTATCAGCCATGGCTTGAGGCGTGGCCGAGAAGAAGCCGGGCGGAATAGCGGCCATTTCTTCCTGACGATCGGGGTAGCGATTGGCCATCCTTTCGAGGAATGCGGGCATGGCCAATTCTGTGAGCGCGTAGTCGTGCACGATTGCTTCGTTCGGGACGCCGAGAGCACCGAGCAGAAGGGCAGCGAGGAGGCCGGTTCGGTCCTTGCCTGCAGCGCAGTGGAAAACTGCCGGCAGAGCCTGGTCTCGAGCAAGCAGGCCGAATGCCGCGGCGAAACGGGGTGCACCTTCCACCAGCATGTCGCTGTATGCCTCGACGAGAAACTCCGAAGCGGGTTGCTTGCGTTTCAAGGCACCATTGCGGTCCCAGGTCTTATCGAGGACCGAGAGGTGATGCCATGCCACCGGGTGTCGTTCGTGCGGGAAGCGCCCGCGTTCATCGATTTCATGACTGGATCGCAGATCGATGACTGTTCGCAAGCCCTTCGTTCGTAGGACGGCGAGGTCCTCTGACGTCAATGTGTCGAGACCATCGGCGCGATACAAGTGGCCCGATCGAACGATGCGTCCGTCGTCGGTGCGGTAACCACCGAGATCGCGGAAGTTTGATGCTCCTTCGAGAACGACAAGCCGGTGATGTAGTGCAGTGAGCATGACTCAAGGGTACGGACTGAGAACGACGCACAGCGGGCGTCCATGTGAACAGTGGGCAAACTCGTCGGGGTCGTTCGTCACATGCCGATTGCCGAGACCTGCCGAGCGAATTCGGGCGAGGCCATCAGGCTGCGGCACCGTTCGAACCTGCCGACGGCATACGCCCAGAAGTCGTCTGCCGGGTTGTTGTTGACGTGCTGAATCACACCCCACAGGGTCCACAACAGATCACACAGTGCCTTGTAGGCCACCATGCGGCCCACCTGGTCGGTGGGCGGGTCGCCATCGAAATAGGCACGTAGTAAGGCAGTGTCCTGATCGCTGTTGAAGCCGCCTTCAACCGACAGATCGCCGAGGTCCCACATGGGGTCGTTGTTGCCAGCGTATTCGTAGTCGATGAGATACATGCGCTCGCCGGTGTCGAGGAAGTTCTCGCACAACGGATCACAGTGGCACGCAACCAGGGGAACCGGCCGCGCCTCCAGAGCGGAGCGCGCAACTTCGGCCTGAGCCTGTACCTCGTTGTATCCGGGGGGAAGCGTGGCGCCCTTCGATGCCAGTAGCGCCTTGTACTCATCGATCAGGGGGAACAATGTGAAGTCAGTTGCGAATAGCCGCCCGCTGGTGTGGAGACGTCGAAAAACGAGAGCCGCTCGAGCTACGGCGCCAAGGTCGGCGAATCGCTCGGCGTTCATGGTGACTCCGCCCTCGACAAATCGGGTGAGCATCACGCCGGTGTCGTCATCGAAGAAACATAGCTCGGCGTTGACGCCGACGTCGGAAGCGACTCGAGCGGCGACGGCTTCGGCTTTGCGGTCGATGTACTCGCTCGTGCCCTCGCCCGGCAGCCGTAACACGAAGCGGCCATCGACGAGATAGTTCAGGTTAGTGAGGCCACTTAGTCGGGAAATCCGTGGTTCGTGGCTCATGACCGCAGCCGTTCGTTGGAGCGATCGAATAGGGCTCCATCGTGACGAATTGCTGTGTGTGCGTCGCCATATACCTCGATGCTGAAACCCTGCTGGTCGGCGAGCGCCGCAGGGATGTAGCCATACGCAATTGGTTTGCCGACCGTATGGCCAAAGTTTGCGCTGGTGGTAAAGCCCACCACGTGGCCGTCGTGCAAGATTGCCTCGCCGCCGACTGGGTATGCCATCGACTCGAGCGTAAAGGTTGCCAACCGGCGTTCGATCCCTCGGGCCTGTTGTTGAACCAGTGCAGAGCGTCCGCAAAAGTCGCCAGCTTCAAGATTCACGCGCCACGTCAACCCTGCTTCCCACGGTGTGGTGTCGGGTGTGATGTCGGTGGACCAGTACAGGTAGCCCTTCTCCATCCGCAACGTATCGACGGCCCGATACCCGGCATCGACAATGCCGAACGGCTCACCGGCGACTCGTAACACCGCGTACACGTGAGCGGCGTACTCGGTTGGAATGTGTAGCTCCCACCCCATTTCGCCGGTGTAACCGACACGCAATGCCAGCACCGGCGCCGCACCAATGGTGAGTTCCCGCGCTCGGCCATACTTGAACGCTTCGGCCGACACGTCGTCCTCGGCGGCGCGTTGCAGCACTTGGCGCGACCGCGGCCCGCACAGGTTGATGACGGCTCGTGCCGAGGTGAGATCGCGAATGACCACCGCCCCGTCGGTGGGGGAGTTCGAGCGGATCCAGCCCATGTCGTGGGCGCCGAACGCGGCGCCGGTGACGACATACCAAGCGTCGACTGCGGTGCGAGTCATAGTGAGGTCGCACTCGATTCCCCCGCGATCGTTGCACAATTGTGTGTAGGTGACCGTGCCCACTGACTTGTCCATATCGGCAACCGACAGCCACTGCACTGCGGCGAGTGCACCGGGGCCAGAGATCTCGAACTTCGCAAACGAGGTCTGATCGATCAACGCCACGCCGTTACGAATGGCGTGAGCTTCCTGGCCGACCTGATGGAACCAGTTCGGCTCGCCAAATGACGGTGCATCGACCGCAGGAGTACCGGTCGGAGCGAACCAGTTCGGGCGTTCCCAACCACCTCGTGAACCGAACACAGCGTTTCGACCGGCGAGTGCGTCATGTAGCGGGCTGCGACGAATGCCGCGCCCCGTCTTGTGTTCGGCGCCCGGTGCTGCCAGCTTGTAGTGGTGCCCGTACAACTCGACAGCTCGCGGATACATGAAGTGTTTCGTGGTGTGATGAAACGCAAACCGCCTCACATCGAGCGACCACAGATCGAGCGACGGGCGACCCTCGACGATCCATTCCGCCATCATCTTTCCCGCACCACCGCCTGCTGCGATGCCGTAGAGAAATCCGGTGGCAACAAAGAAGTTGTCGATCTCCGGGGTGCGACCCATCACGAAATCGGCGTCGGCCGAATACGGGATGGGGCCGTTGATAAGGCTGCGGATGCCGGCGTGTTCGATCACCGGCGTACGCTTCACTGCCAAGGCTGCAAGCTGTTCGAAGCGATCGAAGTTGGGGTCGAGCAGCTTGCGTTGGAATGGCTGGGGTATGCCGTCCTCGGCGAAGGCCAGTGTGTCGGGCTCGTACCCGCCGACCAGCAACCCGGGGCCGTCGGGCTTGTAATACACGAGGTGATCAGGGTCTCGCATTGTGGGCATCTGGCCCAACTCCATCGGCGTGAATTCGGTGATGGGTCCGGTCAGCAGGTACTGATGTTCAACCGCGAACGCTGGCACACGGGCACCGGCAATGCGACCGATCTCCAAGCCCCACATGCCTGCCGCGTTGACTACAATGTCGCACTCGATTGTTTCGTCGCCCCGCTCGGCGTTGTGTGTGATCACGTTGGTGATGCGACGCCCGTCGACCGTGATTGAGGTGACCTTGGTGTCTTCGACGATACGGGTACCGCGGTTGCGTGCACCCTTGGCGATGGCCATGGTGACGCTGGCAGGGTCGATGTAGCCATCTGTTGGTAGAAATGCTGCGGCCAACACGTCGGTGGTCGACATGAGCGGGAACATGGCTTGGGCCTTGGCCGGCGAGATGATCTCCATTGGCAGGCCGAAGCTTTTGGCCATGGTGGTTAGCCGCTTGAGTTCAAGCACCCGTTCGGGCGAGCACGCCAGGCGCAGGCTGCCAACTTCGTGCCAGTCGACCGCTTGGCCAGTTTCGGATTCGAGCCGGCGATACAGCTCGACGGAGTGTTCGAGCATTCGAGTGGTGTTTCGTTTCGACCGAAGTTGACCCACCAAGCCGGCGGCATGCCAGGTGGCCCCATCGGTCAGTTTGTGCTGCTCGATGAGCATCACATCGGTCTCGCCCATCAGCGTGAGGTGGTAGGCAATCGAGCATCCCAAGATGCCCCCGCCGATAACAACAATGCGTGCTCGTGTCACAAGGGACGATGGTAGCGGCGAAGCGTTGAGGCGATCGGCAGCTGTGAGCAACCAGTCAACGCTGGTCTGCTTGGTCTGGGGCCGCGCCCATTCAATTACTACTCCAGCTATAATAGGCCGAGTGGTAATCGAATCGCTTGCGAAGCCAACCTGGCTCTACGGCCGCGAACGTGAGTGGGAAGCACTCACCGAGTTCGTCGTTTCCTCTGGGCCAAGTCGTCTCGGGCTGGTCTACGGGCGCAGACGGCAAGGCAAGACGCACCTGCTGCAGGCAATGCGCGAAGTGGTCGGCGGTTTCTACTGGCAGGCGGTCGAACAGTCCGGTCGCCAGAACTTGGATTCGTTCTCCGAAGCCTGGGCAGCACATGCGGGGCTTCCCGTCGGCATGCAGTTTGCCGGATGGCGCGAAGCCGTCGACGCGCTGGCATCACATCGCGCTGACGGGCCTACGGTCACGGTGATCGATGAGATCGGCTACCTCATTGCCGCAGTACCCGAACTACCGTCGCTCCTCCAGGCTGCGCTAACCCCAGCCAAGTCTGCCCAGGGCTCGGCGCGCATCGTGATGTGCGGGTCCGCGCTCGGCCAGATGCGAAAGCTGATCGACGGGGCCGCGCCCCTACGCGGCCGGGTCCAACTAGAACTCGTCACCTCACCATTTGGATACCGCGAGGCCGCCGGGTTCTGGGGCCTGGAAGCGAACCCAGATGCGGCGTTTCGCCTTCACTCATTTGTCGGGGGCACCCCGGCGTAACCGCACCGTCCGGAATCAACGGGTCAGTCCGATTTCCGCAATGATGCATTCGGCTGCTCGTTTACCTACCCCGGTGATCGTGTCGAGGTGGTCACGAGCTTCAGCAAAAGGGATCATCACTTCGTCTATCCGTACGTTGAGCGACTCGATGGCTGCTTCTAGATGTGCG